>CAWBAQ010000033.1:0-15361 GCA_963786795.1 uncultured Actinomycetota bacterium | reverse complement strand
GCGACGCTGACGCGGTCGTCGCCGAAACGCTTGGCCAGCCGCACCACGCAGGCGTCGGCCCGGTCCCGGTCGGTGTCCAGGACCGAGACGTGCTCGGCGCCCTGCTCCAGCAGGCCGTACCCGACCGCCACGCCCGCCCCCCGGCGCCCACGAGGACCACGCGGTCCTCCACGGCGTCCGGCAGCACCCGGCGGAACGCGCGGCCGTAGCCCGACCAGTCGGTGTTGCGGCCGAGGCGCCGGCCGTCACGGAACACCACGGTGTTGACCGCGCCGAGGTCGGCGGCGTCCTCGGACAGCTCGTCGAGGAGCGGGACCACGGCCTGCTTGAAGGGGTGGGTGATGTTGAGGCCGTCGAAGCCGAGCCGCTGCGCCCAGGTGAGCACCTCGGGCAGGTCGTCGACCCCGAACCCTCGCTTCGTCGCGTCGAGGAGCCGGTAGCTGACCTCGAGCCCGCGACTCCGCCCCTCCCGCTCCTGCATCGCCGGGGTCAGCGAGGCGCCGATGCCGTCCCCCACCAGCCCGAGCAGGTACGACGTCTGTCGGTGCTCATGCGGACGCCACCGCCGGTCCGGCTCGCTCGGGTGGCGACGTACTCCACTCCTGCGGCGTAGCCCGCGGAACCGAGCCCGGCGATGACGGCCGTCGCCACTTCTCCCGTGAGGTAGGACCGCTGTCGGAAGTCCTCACGGGCGTGCACGTTGGTGAGGTGGACCTCGACCACGGGACCGGCGACGGTCACCAGCGCGTCCCGCAGCGCGATCGAGGTGTGGGTGTAGGCACCTGCGTTGATCACGATGCCGGCCGCGCTCTCCCTCAGCTTCGTGCATCCAGTTGACGAGCACGCCCTCGTGGTTCGTCTCGTCGCAGGTCCACCTCGCAGCCGTGGCGCTCCGCCGTGCGGCGGCACAGACTCCTCCACGTCGGCCAGCGTCTCGTGACCGTAGAGCGCAGGCTCACGCTGCCCGAGCAGGTTGAGGTTGGGTCCGTTGAGGACCGCGACCACCGGCCGGCTCATGCCGCCGCCGCGACCGCGCGGGCGCGGGGTGCGGGCGCCGAGCTGCGGGGTCGGCACCAGGTGGGTGTCGCGCGGACCGGTCACCACGGCGATCGCGGAGATCACGCAGGCACCCGAGGCCACGCGGCCACCCGGACCCAGTTGTCGGCGTCGCCGGCCATCAGGGCGCTGGCGATGGTGGGCGTGAAGCCGGCGAGCGCGAAGCCGAACTGGGTGCCGATCGCCATGCCGGAGAGCCGGACCTTGGTCGGGAAGTACTCCGCGTAGGTGGCCGGCCAGACGGCGTTGGGCATCGAGTAGACGACGCCGGCGAGCAGCACACCGAGGACGAAGGTCAGCACCACGTTGCCGGCCGCGATCGCGCCGAGGAAGGCGGTGACCAGGACGGCGCTGCCGAGCAGCCCGGTGACGAAGACCGGCTTGCGGCCGACGCGGTCCGAGAGTCGTGCCCAGAACGGGATGGTCGCGATGGCGACCAGGTTGGCCACGATCGCCAGCCACAGCATCGTGGTGCTGCTGATCCCGATGCCGTAGTCGTCCGAGGTCGCGAAGTTGAGCGCGAACACCTGGAACATCGTGTTGACCATCGCGATGAACGCCGCGAAGAAGACCCGCAGGACGCTCTTCCAGTGGTGCGCGAACAGCTCGGCCAGCGGCGGCCGGGTGACCTCGGCCTCCAGCACGTCGGACTCGAAGGCGGGGGTCTCGTCGAGCCGGGTCCGGATCATCAGGCCGACGACGACCACGAGCGCGCTGGCCCAGAACGGCACCCGCCAGCCCCAGCTGAGCAGCTGGTCCTCGGGGAGGATCGCGGCCAGCGGGAGGAACACCGCCGGGGCGAGCACCTGGCCGCCCTGGGTGCCGCTCAGCGTGAAGCTGGTGAAGAAGCCGCGCCGGTCGTCGGGCGCGTGCTCGAAGGACATCGAGTTGGCACCGGCCTGCTCTCCCGCGGCCGAGAGGCCCTGGAGCAGCCGGAGCAGCGACGAGGAGGGCGGGGGCGAGCAGCCCGACCTGCGGGTACGTCGGCAGGCAGCCGACCAGGAAGGTGGAGATGCCCATCAGCAGCAGGGTGCCGACCATGACCTTCTTGCGGCCCAGCCGGTCGCCGATGTGGCCCATCACGAACGAGCCGATCGGCCGGGCGACGTACGCCACGCCGAAGGTCGCGAACGCGGCGATGGTGGCCGCGGAGTCGTTGCCCTCCGGGAAGAAGATCTTCGGGAAGACCAGCGCCGCGGCGGTGCCGTAGATCGCCAGGTCGTAGTACTCCAGCGCGCTGCCGCTCCAGGCGGCCAGCGCGGCCTTGCCGGGGGTCCGGCGCCTCTCGGTCGTCGTGTCCATGTGAGCCTCTTCCGGGATGTGGCGAGCGTCTCATCTGCTCGGTCGTCGGCGACGTTAGGAGTGGCGATCGTCACTGGCAATCGTTTGCCAAAAGTTGCCATACGCTGTCCAGATGACCCCGACGAGCCACGCGGGACCCCGGCGCCGGCCGACGATCACCGACGTCGCGCGCGAGGCCGGAGTGGCCCCGTCGACCGTCTCGCGGGCGTTCACGCGCCCCGGCCGGGTCAACGCGACGCACCCGCGACCACGTGCTCGCCGTGGCCGAGCGGCTCGGCTACGCGCCCAACCCGGCCGCCCAGGCGCTGGAGTCCGGGCGCAGCAACACCGTGGCGCTGGTGGTCCCCGACATCACCAACCCGTACTTCGCCGGCGTCATCAAGGGCGCCGAGCGGGCCGCCGCCCAGGCGTCGCTGACCCTGGTGCTCGCGGACGCCCAGGAGAACCCGGCCCACGAGGAGCAGCTCGTCCGGCGGCTCGGCCCGGCCGTCGACGGCTTCGTGCTGATGGCCTCACGGATGCCCGACCAGGTGCTCCGGCGAACCGCGGAGCTGAACCGCGTCGTGCTGGTCAACCGGGCCTGCACCGGCCTGGCCAGCGTGGTCGCCGACTACGACGAGGGCACCCGGCAGATCGTGGCCCACCTCGCCTCGCACGGGCACCGGTCGTTCGTGTTCCTCGGCGGGCCCGCCGAGTCCTGGTCGGGCGCACGTCGCTGGGCCGGCCTGCGCGCGGCCGCCCGCGAGCACGGCCTGCACGCGACCCGTTTCGGCCCGTACCTCCCCACCCTCGCCGCGGGACCCGCGGCCGCCGACGCCGTGCTCGCGCACCAGGCCACGGCCGTCGTCGCCCACAACGACATGCTGGCCATCGGCGTGCTCAAGCGCCTGTCCGCACGAGGTGTCGCGGTCCCCGAGCAGGTCAGCGTGGTCGGCTTCGACAACGTCTTCGGCTCCGACTTCTGCCACCCGCCGCTCACCACGCTGGCCGAGCGGACCGAGGAGGCCGGGGCGCACGCCATCGCCGGCCTCGCGCAGCAGGCCGCACAGCGGCACCCGGGACACCCCCGCGCGGGTGCTGCCCACCCACCTCGTGGTGCGCGAGTCCAGCGGCGCGGCCCCGGGCCGGCCCTGATGACCGACGCCGCCGGGCTCAGGCCTCCCCAGCTCCCCCAGCACCCGCTGGGCGATCCGGAAGGCCGTGTTGGCGTCGGGCACGCCGCAGTAGATCGCGGTCTGCAGCAGCAGCTCCTTGATCTCCTCGACGCTGACGCCGTTGGTGCGGGCGGCCCGCAGGTGCATCGCGAGCTCCTCGTGGTGGCCGCGGGCGACGAGCGCGGTCAGCGTGACCAGGGAGCGGGCGCGCCGGTCGAGGCCGGGCCGGGTCCAGATCCCGCCCCAGGCGTACTCCGTGATGAACTCCTGGAAGTCCGCGGTCAGGTCGGTGGCCGCGGCCGTGGCCCGGTCGACGTGCTCGGCGCCGAGCACCTCGCGGCGCACGGCCATCCCCTGCTCGCGCACCTGCGCGACCGTCAGGTCGTCACGCTCCGGGCGCGCCGTACGCCTGGTCGCGGATCAGCCGGGCGACGACCTCCGGGGCCTCGGCGGGCGCCAGGTGCCCGACGCCGTCGAGGACGACCAGCCGGCCCGTCGGCGACGCCCTCGGCGACCTGGCGCCAGCCCGCTCGGCGGCGTGACCGCGTCGGCGGACCCGGCCACCGCGAGCACGGGCCCCTTGATCTCCCCCAGCCGGTCGCGTACGTCGAACGCGGCGAGCGCCTCGCAGACCGCGGCGTAGCCGGCGTCGTCGGCGTCCTGCAGCGCGTGCAGCAGGGCCGAGCCGCGCTCGGGCTCGCGGTCGAGGAAGCCGGGGCCGAACCAGCGGTGCGACGGAGGCGCTGACCAGGCCGGCCGTGCCCGAGGCCCGGACGGCGTCGACCCGCTCCTGCCAGCTCTCCGGCCGAGCCGATCCGCGCGCCGGTGCACAGCAGGGTGGCGCTGGCGACCCGCTGCGGGGCGTCGAGCAGCAGCTGGAGGCCGACCGCGCCGCCGACCGAGTCGCCGGCGTAGTGGAACCGCGCGGGGACCGAAGCTCGTCGACCAGGCTGTCCACGAGCTCGAGCACGTCGGCGGCCAGCCGGCGACGGTCAGCGGCTCGTCCTCCGGCAGGGGGAACCGGTTGGTGCCGTGGCCGGGCAGGTCCCACGCGACGACCTGGAAGTGGTCGGGCCAGGTGCTCGGCGGCGGCCGACCACAGGGTGGTGGCCGACGTGCCGAGCGAGGGTCCGAGGACCAGCAACGGGAGGTCCGGGCCGTCCCCCGAGGCGGACGGCGGTGACGGTCATGCGGTGGCTCCTTGTCGGACGATGCGGGCCCGGGCGCAGGCCGCGTCCACCAGGACGGTGGTCGAGCCCGAGGTACTCGTCGTGGGGTGGGTGGCCGGCGAGCGCGGCCATGCTGCGCTGCTCGGCGCGGACGTCGTCGTGGGCGGCCGCCAGCGTGGCGGCCATCCGGTCGGCGTGCACCCGCAGACCGGTGAGCAGGTCGGCGGTCTGGGCAGCCGGCGACGACGGTCGCGGCGCAGCAGCAGTGGCCAGCGTCGCCCACTCGGCGTGCCAGCCGCCGTCGGCGCGCTCGTCGACCTGCTCGGCGGCGGCGACGTGCAGGGTCGCGGCCGAGCGAGGGTGCCGCCAGCGCTGCCCGGCGCACCAGCGTCGAGAGCACCGGGTTGGCCTTGTGCGGCATCGTCGACGAGCCGCCGCCGCTGCCCTCGGAGAGCTCGCCGACCTCCGGCCGGCGACAGGGTCGAGCACGTCGTTGGCGATCCGCCCCCAGGCGTCGGTGCAGCGGACGGCCGCGTCGCCGATGCGGGTGATCGTCGTGCGCCGGGTGTGCCAGAGCGAGTCCTTGCCGAGGCCGAGCGCCTCGACGGTCGCGGCGTAGCAGTCCCGCGCGGCCTCGGTGTCCGCCGAGCTCGACCAGCGCGGCCATGGTGCCGGCGGCGCCGCCGAGCTGGACCGGCAGCGCACGAGCGCCGCCAGCTCGTCGTGGGCGTCGAGGACGCCGGTCAGCCAGCCGGCGGCCTTGAGCCCGAACGTGGTGGGCACCGCGTGCTGGGTCAGCGTCCGCGCCACCATCGGGGTGTCCCGGTGCCCGCTCGACCAGCGCGACGAGCGCGTCGACCTGCGCCAGCAGCGAGCCGCGCACCGCGGTCACCGCGTCCCGCGCGGCCAGCACCAGCGCGGTGTCGACGACGTCCTGGCTGGTCAGCCCCTTGTGCAGCCAGCGGCGCCCGGGTCCCCGGCACCGACCGGTCCCGCAGCAGCTCCACCAGCGGCAGCACCGGGGTGCCGCCGGTCTCGCCGCGGCCGCGGCCAGCGCGGGCAGGTCGTCGGCGCCGACCAGGCCGGTCAGGTCGTGCTTGGCCGACGCCGGCGCGATGCCGGAGGCGACCAGCGCCGCGAGCCACGCCTGCTCGACCTCCACCATCGCCGCGAGCACGGCGGCGTCGGACATCAGGTCGCCGGCCCGGTCGTCGCCGGGCCACAGGAGTGCGCTCACCCGGTCAGTGTCCCGGATAGCGCAGGAAGACGGTCTCCCCCTCGCCCATCAGCCGCACGTCGAAGCGGAAGCCGTGCTCGTCGGGCTCGCACAGCAGCGTCGAGCGGCGGTCCTCGGCGACCGAGCCGAGCAGGGCGTCCGGTGGCGGCGGCGCCCAGCGGCAGGTAGGCCCGGGTGAACAGCCGGTTGAGCAGCCCGCGGGCGAAGACCGTCAGCGCGAAGAACGGCAGCCCGCCGTCGACGCCGCCGGGCACCAGCGTGGTGAAGGTGTACTCCCCCGTCCGGTCGGTGCTCGCCCGGCCGAAGCCGGTGAACGTGTGCCCGTCGCGGCGCAGCGAGCCCTGCCGCTGCACGACGCGGCCCTGCGGGTCGGCCTGCCACAGCTCCACCAGCGCGTCCGGGACCCCCGCGCCCGCTCCGTCGTACACGGTGCCGTGCAGGCGTACGGCGCCCGGCGTACCCGGCGCGACCAGGTCGCGGTCCCCGGCGTACGGCAGCGCGTAGTGGAAGAACGGGCCGACGGTCTGGCCCGGGGTGGCGGTCATGCGTCCTCCGTCGGGGTGCGGTGCGAGCCGGTCAGCACGATGTCCCAGCGGTAGCCGGTGCTCCACTCGGGCTGGGTCAGGTCGTGGTCGTACGTCGCGACCAGCCGGTCGCGGGCCACCGGGTCCACGATCGACTGGTAGATCGGGTCGAGCGCGAACAGCGGGTCGCCCGGGAAGTACATCTGGGTCACCATCCGCTGGGTGAACTCCGTGCCGAACAGTGAGAAGTGGATGTGCGCCGGCCGCCAGGCGTTGCGGTGGTTGCGCCAGGGGTAGGGCCCGGGCTTGATCGTGGTGAACCGGTAGGCGCCCTCGTCGTCGGTCAGGCAGCGGCCGACGCCGGTGAAGTGCGGGTCCAGCGCGGCCGGGTGCTGGTCGCGCTTGTGCACGTAGCGACCGCCCGCGTTGGCCTGCCAGATCTCGACGAGCTGCCGGCGGACCGGGCGGCCCTCGCCGTCGAGCGACCCGGCCGGTGACCACCATCCGCTCCCCCACCGGGCTCGCCGCCGTGCTGGATGGTCAGGTCCGCCTCGAGCGGGTCGATGTCGCGCTCGCCGAAGCACGGGCGCCCACAGCTCGACCCCCTCCGGGTCGGCGTGGTGCAGGTCCTTGGTCGGGTGGCGCAGCAGGCTGGAGCGGTACGGCGGATAGTCGGTGCGCGGCTGGGTCTCGACGGTCGCCGGCGGCGTCGTACGCCTTGCTGATCGCCGCGATCTCGTCGCTGATCGCGGCTTGGGTCTCGAGCTCGGTCACCGGACCGCCTTTCTCGGGAGGTGGAGGGCCGGCGGTTGCGGCCTCGGCGGACTGCCGCCGAGTGTGCCCAGCGGCGACTGTCGACGCCATCCGTGGATTCCGTTCAGTGGAAGCCGGGTGCGACACTGGCCGGATGGCCGGCAACTCCTCCCGCCCCGGCGCCAGCGTCACCAGCAGGGCGCTCGCGCTGCTCGCCGCGTTCGACGCCGACCACCGGCGGCTCACCCTCAGCGCGCTCGCGGAGCGCGCCGACCTGCCGCTTCCCACGGCGCACCGGCTGGTCGGCGAGCTGGTCGCCTGGGGTGCCCTGACCCGGGACCGCAACGGTGAGTACGCCATCGGCCGACGGCTGTGGGACCTCGGCCTCCTGGCGCCGGCACAGACCGGGCTGCGCGAGCTGGCCTCGCCCTATCTCCACGACCTGTACGGCGCGACGCTGGCCACCGTGCATCTCGCGGTCCGCGACGGCACCGAGGTGCTCTACCTCGACCGGCTGCGCGGGAACACGTCCGTGCCGATCGTCAGCACGATCGGCTCGCGGCTGCCGATGCACGCCACCGGCGTCGGCAAGGTGCTCCTCGCGCACGCCCCGAGCGACGTGCAGCAGCAGGTGATGGAGCACCTGACCCGCATCACGCCGTACACCATCACCCAGCCGGGCCTGCTCCGCCGGCAGCTCGCGCGGGTGCGGCGCGACGACTACGCCACGACCGTCGAGGAGATGAGCCTGGGCGGCTGCTCGGTGGCCGTCCCGGTGCGCAGCGGCCCCAGCGTCGTGGCCTCGCTCGGGATCGTCGTGCCGTCGCTGCGCACCGACCGCCCCCGCTGGTGAGCGCGCTGCAGGTCGCGGCCCGGGGCATCGGGCGGCTGCTGCCCGATGGCGAGGTCGTGCCCGGCTGAGGCGGCCCTCATCGGAGCCATCGTCATTCCGCGTGCAGTCGAACGCCGCCGACGACCCTTTCAGGGATGGTCATCAGGACGAGTGCGCCGCCCTCAGCGGACCGGCCGGCCAGCACCTTCCCCTCGGTTGCGGCCACCAGCTCGTGAAGCAGCCCGAGACCCAGGCCGGCCTGGCCACTGACGCGGGCCTCGGACTCCTGCGGGGCGCGGAAGTCCTGGTTGTTGATCGCCCGTGCCAGGTCGGCGTCGAACCCGGGACCTGAGTCGGCGACGCCGAGACACACCGTCCCGGCGAGCCGGAAGGACGTCAGCCGGATGACCTCGCCCGTCGAGGTGTAGCGCAGCGCGTTCTCGATGAGGGTGTCGAGACAAGCGCGAAGGCGTTCCGCCGACACGAAGCATTCACCAGCAGTGGAATCCACCACCCAACGGCGCTCGGCCACCGCGGACCAACGATCGGTCACCTGCTCGAAGAACTCGGCTAGGTGCACCAGCTCGCGCCGTGGCTCGTCCCGCAGGAGGATCATCCGGAGGAGCCTTTCGCCGGCGCGGCTGAGTCGTCCGAGCTCGTCACGGACGACGAGCAGGTCGTCCCGGTTGCCCCCCTCGGGCTCACCGTCCAGAAGCAGGTCCAGGTATCCCGTCGCGATGGTGAGCGGAGTTCGCATCTCGTGGGAGGTCACTCGGCTGAGCCTTTCCCGCTGTTGGGCCTGTGTCCGGTCGCGGTTCGCCATCTTGCGGAGCTCGACCCAGGCGAACTGCCGGCGCCGCACGTGCCACACGCTGAGGAGCACCAGGATCGCCATCAAGGGGATCTCGGAGGTCTCCTCCCAGGCGATGGCTCCCTCGGCGGCTTGAGCGACCAGGATGCCTCCGCTCACAGCCGTGTACGCCGCGACGGCGAGGACGGTGAGGCCCGGCGGCCACGGGGCGAACCCGTACTCCAGGGCCAGCGCGATCCAAGCCAGGTTGTACGGGATCGTCTCGACGCCCGGACTCAGCCACATCAACGCCGTGCACGTCGAAGCGAGAACGACCCAGGGAAGGAACAACCGGCGGTCCGGGGTCACGTCAAACCCCGTAGAAGCAGTATCCGACTCCGCGAACTGTCTCGACCGGCAAGCCCGGAAGCTTCGTCCGCAGGCGCCGTACGCACGCTTCGACGACGTTGCTGTCGGCATCGACATCAAGACCCCAGATGTCGTGCAGGAGCTCGTCACGCCGGTCGACGTCCCCGCGCCGGCGCATCAGGTGCGCGAGCAGCGCGAACTCGCGCTCGGTCAGCGCTACTTCACCCTCCGACGTCTGCACCCGGTGTCGGTCGAGGTCGAGACGGATCGCCCCGGCCTTCAGATAGCGCTGCGTCGGCTCTCGAGACGACGGGCGGACGAGATGTCGCCGGACCCGCGCAACCATCTCGACCGTGTGGAAGGGCTTCCCGACGAAGTCGACAGCCCCGTTGTCCAGCGCTTGCACGCGAGCGGACACGTCGGTCACCGCGGACAGCACGATGACCGGCGTGGTGTCGTGACGCTCCCCCATCGCGGTGAGCACCTGCATCCCGGTGCACCGAGGCATCCTCATGTCCAGCAGCAGCAGGTCGACTCCACCCGCCGCAAGCCGGGCCATCGCTTCCACACCGTCGGCGGCCATCACCACTGCGTGTCCTTCGGCTGACAGCGAGCGCGCCAAGAACGTCCGCACACGCTGCTCATCGTCTGCGACCAGGATCGTGCTCATTCTTTTTTCCCGCCCCTTGGCCCGCGTGGCGGCCCCCACCGCTGCTTGAGCTGGCCCCGACCATCCGACCGTTTCGATCATCCGCCGAAGTGACTCGTCGAAGCGCAACGGACGGCGAATTTGGTCCGGGCGGAACCGAGACAGGGTCCAGGAGGGCTATGCGGAAAGGGAGTTTCCGGACCAATTCCGCAACCGGCCTGACGCGCTGATGGCGAAAGCCAGGCAGACGAACCGCTGTGACGTTTGCCGCGACCGGTCAGCCCCGTCCGTCATCGGGCCGTCATCTTTCAAGAGTTCTTCAAGGGCTCGCCGTGAGCGTGAGCGTGTGATCCAACCGGGAACCGACGTACGGCGTCGCGCGATGGCCCTCGTGGCGGCCCTCGTCGCGGGACTCGCCGTGCTGATCCTGGGCGGCCCCCCGGCTTCCGCGGACGCCGGGGGGCCCGTTGGGCAGCACCGGGCTGTCGTGGCTACGGCGGACCATGCATTCGCGGAGATCTCGAGCCCGGGTCGTCACGGGGCCGAGGCCCTGCCGCCTGCTCGCCACCATCACGTGAAGGCCTGCGTCCTGCCGCACCGCAGCGGGGGTCGCCCGCTTCTGAGCCCGTCGGGTCGAGTCGCCATGTTCGTCGAGGCGCCGTCCCGGTTGACGCTCCTGCCCCGATGGATGGGCGACACGGCCGCTCCTCCGGGACGCCGCCCGACGACGTACCCGATGAGGACGTGACGTCTCATGCTCACCGCTCGTATCCCAGCCGACCGACCGCCCTAGAGGCGATGCGCGTCGGCTTTCGTGTCTTCGCAGGACCTGAGGGGCTGAACAGGGGACACACGCGTACGCCGCCGTCGATCGGGCGTGGCGACTGAATGGGGGGAAGACATTGCGAGCGAAAAGAGAGAGAAGTGAAGATCATCAAGTCAACAAGAAGCCGACGACGCGCGCACGATCTGCTCCGTGTGCGCGGCCGGCTGGTCGCGGCTGGAACGGCCCTGCTGCTTCCCGTCGCGCTGGTCGTCCAGGTCGCCACGGTTCCTGCTACGCAAGCGGCGGTGGCGCCGGTCGGGAGCGACTTCGTGGTCACCGCGGGTGACCTGTCGTTCATCCTCAAGCAGATCAAGATCGCGGAGCGGCACGCGACCACGCTCGACGCGACCCACCCCTGCAGCACGCTGCTGAACCAGCCCGGCGATGGCATTCCGGACGCCGAGCAGGTTCCCGACGTCCTGACGTCCTACGGTCTCCGCACGGTCGACGGGTCCTGCAACAACCTCAAGACGGGTGACGAGACTCTCGCAGCGGCCGACCAGCCCTTCCCGCGACTGACCACGCCCAAGTTCCGCGACGCCGAGCCGATCACGGCGAGCCTCCCGGTCGGCCAGCCCGGGCCGACGTCCTACTCGCAGAAGCAGGGCAACGTCGTCGACTCGCAGCCACGAGTGATCAGCAACCTGATCGTCGACCAGACCTCCACGAACCCCGCCGCCATCGCCGCCGCGGGGTCGCCGGTCCGTTCCCAGAGCAAGGACCCCAGTGCCGTGCCCTGCACGACGGAACCCGCCCCCGCGACGGGCACCACTGCTGCCGTTGCCGGGAGCCCGGCCGGCTGCACTCCCGCTCACCAGACCCTGTTCATCCCGAACATCACCACCGACGTGGGGCTGTCGCCGCCGTACAACTCGCTGTTCACCTTCTTCGGCCAGTTCTTCGACCACGGGGTCGACCAGACTGTGAAGAGCGGCAGCGCGGTCTTCGTCCCCCTGAAGGCGGACGACCCATTGATCGCCGGCCCGGACCACGTCCTCGGAAACGCCGACGACCTCCCACCCAGCCAGCAGTTCATGGTGCTCACCCGGGCCCAGAACCAGCCCGGCCCCGACGGGACCCTCGGCACGTCGGACGACGTGCAGAACGCGAACAACACCGACACCCCGTGGGTGGACCAGAGCCAGACCTACACCTCGCACCCCTCGCACCAGGTCTTCCTGCGCGCGTATGACGCAGGCACCGGCACCCCCGGGCCGGACAACCCGGCAGCGGTGTCCACCGGCAAGCTGCTCGGCGGCCTTCCCGCCGGCCAGACGTACACCGGATCCCCGGACGGAACGAACGGGATCTCCACCTGGGCCTCGGTGAAGCAGCAGGCGGCCGCCCGGCTCGGGCTCAAGCTGGTGGACGCCGACGTGACCAACATCCCGATGCTGGCCACCGACCCCTACGGGAAGTACCTTCCGGGCGCCCACGGCCTGCCGCAGTACGTCACCACCTCGGGACTGGTCGAGGGCGACCTGGCCAACCCCGTCCCGGTGCCGGACAACGCGCTGCACTTCGACACGCCGTTCCTGACCGACATCGCGCACAACGCCGACCCGTCGCCGCAGGACACCGACAACGACCCGACGACCCCGCCGGTGGCACCCAAGGCGGACGCCGACGACACCCCGTCGGCCGACTTCGCCAACCAGCCTGCCGGCACGTACGACGACGAGATGCTGAACGCGCACTTCGCCTGTGGTGATGGTCGCTGCAACGAGAACATCGCCCTGAGCACGATCCACCAGGTCTTCCACTCCGAGCACGACCGGCTGGTCGACTACATCAAGAACGTCCTGGAGTCCGACACGTCCACGGCCGGTCTGGCAACCCTGGCCGACTGGCAGGCGGTTGGGGTTCACGGACCCAAGGGCTCGGGTGGCTACGGCTACGGCGAGCGGCTCTTCCAGGCGGCACGCTTCGTCACCGAGATGGAGTACCAGCACCTCGTCTTCGAGGAGTTCGCCCGCAAGATCCAGCCCGCCATCCGGCCGTTCCACGTCTACTCGCCCGACATCAACGCGGCGATCCCCGCCGAGTTCGCGCACGCGGTCTACCGGTTCGGACACTCGATGCTCGACGACGACGTCGCACGACTCGAGCCCCCCGACGCCACCCACCCGGCGGGAGTGGACAACTCGATCCCCCTGCTGACCGCGTTCCTCAACCCACCCGAGTACTTCCACGGCGCCTCCGGGACCCTCACTCCGGAACAGGCCGCAGGCAGTGTCGTGATGGGGTCCTCGGACCAGACCGGCAACGAGCTCGACGAGTTCGTCACCGAGACCCTGCGAGACAACCTGCTGGGTCTGCCTCTCGACCTGCCCACGATCAACATGACAAGGGCTCGTGAGGCGGGTGTCCCACCGCTGAACGACCTGCGTCGGCAGATCTTCGCCGAGACCAACGACGGCCAGCTGGCGCCGTACACCAGCTGGAGCGACTTCGGTCAGCACCTCAAGCACCCCGAGTCGCTGATCAACTTCGTGGCCGCCTACGGCAAGCACCCGAGCATCACCGGCGCGAACACCCTGGCCGGCAAGAGGCTGGCGGCGCGGGCCCTGGTCAACCCGACCATCACCGACACCGTTCCGGCGGACGCCGCAGACTTCATCTTCGGCACCGGCGCCTGGGCTGACGTGAATGGCGAGACCACCACCGGCCTCGAGAACGTGGACCTGTGGGTCGGCGGCCTGGCCGAGGTCACCAACCTGTTCGGCGGGCTGCTGGGCAGCACCTTCAACTACGTCTTCCAGTCGACGTTGGAGAACCTGCAGGACGGTGACCGTCTCTACTACCTGGCACGCACCCCCGGTATGAACCTCCGCACCCAGCTCGAGGGCAACTCGTTCTCCGAGATGATCCAGCGCAACACCGACGGAACGAACACGCTGAAGGCCGACGCGTTCGCCACCGCCGACTGCAAGTTCCAGCTCAGTCACCTCTCCGGCTCCCCGGCTGGGTTCACCTTGTCCGGGTCGACCGTTGCCGACGACCCGGCCACGGAGTGCGACGAGTCGCTGCTGCTGCTTCGCAAGCCTGACGGCACGATCCAGTACCGCCAGACCAACACCGTGGACCCGCCCGGCATCAACGGCCAGTCCGTCTACAACGGCACCGCGGCTGCAGACCGGGTCTTCGGGGGCAACGACAACGACACCTTCTGGGGTGGCGACGGCAAGGACGTCATCGAGGGCAACGGCGGAGACGACGTAGCCCTGGGCGGTGACGGCAACGACATCATCACCGACCTGTCCGGTGCCGACGTGCCGAAGGGTGGTCCGGGCAACGACGCAGTCGACGGCGGAATCGGTGACGACATCGTGCACGGTGGCTCCGGTCAGGACTTCCTGAACGGCGGCGCCAACGACAACGAGACCTTCGCGGGTCCCGGTGACGACTTCATCATCGCCGGCCAGGGCGCCGACGCCGTCTTCGGTGACGGTGGCGACGACTGGATCCAGGGTGGCACTGGGCAGGACCTGCTCCAGGGCGACCACAGTGCACCGTTCTTCGACGACCCGGCCGAGACAGCACCCGGCAACGACGTCTTCGTCGGTCAGGCTGGCGAGAACGACTACGACGCCGAGGGCGGTGACGACCTGATGTCGCAGAACGCGGCCATCGACCGCAACGCCGGTGCCGGTGGGTTCGACTGGGCCTTCCACCAGTACGACACCGTGGGCGCCGACGACGACATGGAGATCAACAACAACTTGGTGGGAGTCCCGATCCAGGTGGTCGTCAACCGCGACCGCTGGCAGGAGACGGAGGCCGACTCGGGCTCCAAGTTCGACGACGTCATCAAGGGCACGTCCCTCGCGCCGGCCACCATCGGCGGAGCAGGGTTCACCGGCTGCGACGCGATCGACCAACGCGGCGTCGACCGGATCGCCGGCCTCGGCGTCCTTTTACCGCCCGCCTCGTTGACGACGGACCCGGCCACGGTGGTCGCCAACTCCGCCTCGGGCCACTGCCCCCTGGTGGGCAACGTCTGGGGCGACGGCGACATCCTGCTCGGCGGTGGTGGGAGCGACACGATCACCGGTCGTGGAGCTGACGACATCATCGACGGGGACCGGGCCCTCCAGGTCCGGATCAGCGTCCGCACCAACCCGGCCGACCCCGGCAGCGAGATCGGCAGCACCGACCTGATGGAGAACAAGGCGGTGACCGGAACCTTCGGCGCCGGCACCACCGGAATGACCCTGCAGCAGGCCGTCTTCGCCGGGCTCGTCGACCCGGGCAACCTGGTCACGGTGCGCGAGCTGCAGGTCGTCGCGGACCCGGCAACCGGGCCCGCCTCGGTGGACACCGCCGTGTTCGCCGGGCCGCGCAGCAACTACACCGTCACCACGGTTGGCGCAGTCACCACCGTGACGGACACCACGGGCACCGACGGGACGGACACCGTCCGCAACGTCGAGCAGCTCAAGTTCACCGACCAGACAGTCGACCTCAGGATCACCGCACCCGGCGCTCCGGTCATCGGCACCGCCACCGCCGGACCCGGCGCACTGGCCGCGACCGTGAACTGGTCCGCACCGAGCAGCAATGGAGGTTCACCCATCACCGGCTACCAGGTCCTCGTCTTCGATGCCCCGGTGGTCGCGGGCGCCACACCGACCCGCACCGTCGACGTTCCCGCCACCCCGACCTCGACGGTCGTCACGGGGCTTGCCCCGGGCAGCCAC
>CAWBAQ010000032.1:0-330903 GCA_963786795.1 uncultured Actinomycetota bacterium | reverse complement strand
TCGTGCGCGGGACCGGGCATGGGGGTGCTCGAGGTGTTGTAGAGCTCCTCGGAGAGCAGCACGTACTCGGGGACGCGACCGGGTTCTTCAGCAGGCGGTGCACGAGGATGACGTCGATCCCGACGAGCTTGAGTCGCTGGCGGATGGTCTGGGTGGCGACCTCGCCGACGTGCGCGACGAACTTCAGCTTGAGGTTGGCGGCCTCCTTGCACCCCGCGCACGGGCACAGGTTCGTCGCGACGTACTGCCGCTCGAGGTGGAACGCCCGGTGCATCGCGACGGCGGCCTGGAGATCTCGGTCGACCGTGCGTCGCGGTCGCCGCGTCGGCCTGGCGGGAGAGGAAGGCCGCATCGCCCTCGATCTCGATGAGGTCGAAGCCGGGGGCGGCGTCGATCACCTTCTCGAGCATGCCGCGCGGTGTTGACCTCGGCGTGCGCGAGGCTCATCCGGTGGGTGCTCATGTACTCGGTGTAGCCACCGATGTCGGCGATCAGCAGGAGCGCCGCCCGGATTCCATGCCTCACGCTCCCACCACCGGATGCCACGCGGAGTCGAACGCGTCGGGAACGCTCCTACGACCCGGCGGCTGTGGCTCCCTGGGCGGTTCCTCGGTGCTCGGGGCGTGAAGCGGTCGAGCATCGCCTCGACGACCGTCCCGCCTCGCGGGCGCTCGGCGTGTAGCCGAGGACGACGGGCAGGAAGCGGTCGGAGCGCAGCGCCCGCAGCCGGAGGTCGCTGCGGCCCGCACCGTGGCCGTCCGGCGGGTGCGCCGCAGCAGGGCGATCTCGCCGAAGCCCTCCCCCGGGCCGAGGGTGGCCACGACCCGTCCGTCGCCGACCACCTCGGCCTCGCCCGACTCGATCACGTAGTAGCGGTCGCCGACGTCGCCCTGCGTGAAGACCACCTGACCGGCAGCGACGTCGACCGGTTCGAGTCCGCGCGCGAGCTGCTCGACGGAGGGCAGCGGCAGCGGGTGCAGCATCGGCACCCTCCGCAGCAGCGTCGACGTCCCCGTCGCGCACGCCGACGGAGCGGTCCAGCCCGCGCAGCCGCCGCCACGACGCCACCGCCAGCACCGGGCACAGCAGACCGACCATCGACCAGGGCGGGACGCACGCCGAACCAGTCGACCACCAGCGAGGCGACGACGGCCCCGACCCCGATGGACACCGCCACCAGGCTCTCGAGCACCCCGAAGACCCGGGCCAGCACCTCGTCGGGGGCCAGCCGGGCCAGCAGCGTGAACCCGGCGAGGTCGATCAGCGCGTTGCCGACGCCCGACGCAGGCCAGCAGGCCCAGCGCCGCGGCCTGCTGTGGGAACGACGCCGACCAGCGCGACCGGCAGTCCCCACAGCGCGACCCCGACGGCGAACCAGGCGCCCAGGCGCCGGGTGCCGACGAGCAGCGACGCCGCGAGCGACCCGAGACGGCGCCCACGCCGACCGCCGCGGTCAGGGCGCCGACGCCGGGTTCGCCGGTGCCCAGCAGCTCGATGGCGACCACCACGGAGAGAACGGTGAGCGCCCCCCGCGTGAAGGACTGCGCGGCCGCCAGGCCCAGGATCAGAGCGACAGGTCGCGGTTCCGCGCGACCACGCGGATGCCCTCGACCGCCTCCCGCACCAGGCTGCGCCCGATCGGGGCCGACGGGCGCGGCGGGGCGTCGTACCGCAGCCGCAGCAGCAAGCCGGCAGCCCACAGCGAGGCGGCGGCGGCGACGGCGAACACCACGTCACGTCGGCGACCTCGAGCAGCACCGCGGCGACCAGCGGACCCACCAGCGTGGCGGCGGAGTCGAGCAGCCCGCGGACCACGTTGGCGCTGGCCAGCTCGTGCCCGGTGTGGCACAGCGACGGCAGCAGCGCCGAGTGCGCCGGGCGGAAGAGCGTGGCGGCGATCGTCGACAGCACCGCCAGCACGTAGACGCGGCCGGCGGACCGCCCACGCCCACCACGGCGGCGGCGCGCCGTCGCGACGCCGCGCAGCAGCGGACACCAGGACCAGGACGCGTTCCCGGCGTCCGCGGTCGGCCAGGGCGACAGCAGCGGCGCCAGATCGCGGACGGCACCATGCGCAGCAGCCCCACCAGTCCCGACGGCCGTCGCGCCGCCGTCGCGGTAGGCCACGATGCCCAGCGCCACGGTGAACGCCCACTCGGCCGTCCAGGCCCCCAGGAAGCTCAGCTGGGCGCGGCGCAGGTTGGGGTTGCGGGCGTTGCTGGTGAAGGCGGCCGCGGCATCGCCCAGCCGGCCCCGCGCCCCCACGCCCACCCGGCGACGATATCGCTTCGTGCCAGGCATCGCGCAACGCACATGGGCCTGCGGTTCGTGGATCCAGACGAGGGAAATTCATGAGTGACCTCACCGCTGCAGAAGGCTGCGCGAATCGACAAGAACGGTGGACTGGCTGTTCCGACGTCCCCCTACGGTGGTCGGGTCGCCTGGACACAGTCCTTCTCACATCCCCGGCCCCGGCTTCGACGTCCAGGGGCCCTCCTGCGTTCGGTCAGCGCGCGGAGAGCGCCCTGCGTCACGAATGCACACCCGCGTCATACCGCCGCGATCAGGACGCGCGTGACTGCGAGGCCTCCCGGGCTCTGACGTCCTGCCATACCGAGATGAGCGCGTTTCACGCCGCGCTTGCGACACCTGAAGCGCCCGCCTTCGTCGACGCTGAAGGGTCCGCCGTGCTGGCAACGAGCGACGTGATCGCCTTCGCTCCGACAACCGACCTGGCCAGGGCACGGTCCTTCTACGAGGCCACGCTCGGACTCCCCGTCGTGGACGAGAACGCCGTATGCCTGCGTGTTCGACGCCCACGGCACGATGCTGCGGGTCACCGCCGTAGCCGAGGTAGCCCACCCCGGCTACACCGTGCTCGGCTGGCGTGTGACCGACATCCGCGACGCCGTCAGCGGGCTCGAATCCCGCGGCGTCGTGTTCGCCCGCTACGACGGCATGGAGCAGGACGCCCACGGCGTGTGGACGACCCCGAACGGCGATCGCATCGCCTGGTTCACCGATCCCGACGGCAACGTCCTGTCCCTCACCGAGTTCAGATAGACGTCCGCACCGACCTTGGTGAGGGCGGCGACGCCCGAGGATCCGCCAGAGTACGGCAGCCCTGTGACTGCTTGAAGGACGGTGGGGAACCGCTCTACGTGCTCGTCGATCTGGCTGGGCACCCCTTCTGTCTGCTGGTCCAGTAGGGCGGGAACGCACTCGTCTGCCTCGAGCCGCGCGTTCCGAGGTGAGTCTTTGCGCCGCCGGTAGGCGCCGCCAGCGCACGTTGACGAGGCGCAGCGTTGCGTCGCATTGAGCCGCGACTAGGCGACCGCCGATGCGTCCAGTCACGGCACGGTGATTCTCCGCAGAGAAACCGCTTCAGCCAAAAGCCGAAATAGGGGCTGCAGGCACCACCAACTACCGCAGGAGCCCCCTGCCCCTCCCCCGTCGCAGCCTCCTGACCGGTAGCGCCGCCGGCTTCGGCTTGATTGTTGCTGGCGCCGCCCCGTCCCTGGCCGAGGCCGCGCGCGACTCTCGGCGCTACTCTGGCCCCGGCACGCCGCGCCAGCGCCCTTTCCCGCCACTCGTTGACGATCCCAAGGGCCTCCTCGCGCTGCCCCCGGGCTTCTCCTACGAGATCGTCACCTACTCCGGGAGGACGCAGCTCGACGACGGACACGGGCCGACCCCGTCCAACCACGATCTCGGCCACTGCCGGCGTCCATGCTCTCCCCCGGCACCGCCTGCGCCCCCCTCATCCCAGAACCACGAGCTGCCTGCAGGGGCCGCCTTGGGCGTTCCCCCGCACGTCGAGGGGACCGTCTACGACCCGACCGCAGTGCGTCCCCCTTGCGCGTCAACGGCGAAGATGCAGCACATCGGCATCGGCCGAACCCCAGCCCCGAACCCACGTCGTCCTGCTCGTCCAGGACCACCACGTCCGCATCGTCAACGCGATCACCGGCGAACTCCTCCGCGAACTCACCCTCGACCCCACACCGCGACTACCAGCCCACCGGAGCACCCAAAGGACCCACCCGAAAATGACCAACACCCGGACCCAAGTTGCAGGTCCGGGTGTCGCCGATGTCCTGAGACATCACACGGTCGGGCTGACAGGATTTGAACCTGCGACCCCCTGACCCCCAGTCAGGTGCGCTACCAAGCTGCGCTACAGCCCGATGCCCGCGGATGCCGGCGTCGACCAGCGGGCCCGGAACCTTACCGCAGCGGCTCGGCCCGCCCGAATCCGGCCGTCGCCAGGCCGGCGCGCGGGTTCCTCAGGAAGTTCTTCGGCTTCGCAAAGCGGGCGCATCGACGCGCTCACAGCAATCTCTCCGGAACGCCGGGTTGTCTGGTGATCACCGCGAACCGACCCCCGGAGGAACCATGGACGACCAGCAGCCCGAGCCCCCAGCCACAGCACCGTTCCCGCCGCCGCCCTCGGCGCAGGCCGGCCTCCCGCGGCGCCCGCCGGCCGCGCCGGGGCCGGCGGCTGCTCGCCACGGTCACCGCGACCGCGCTGGTGGCCGGCGTCGGCGGCGTGGGCGGCCGGGTACGCGATCGGCCACGGCTTCTCCGGCGGCATCGACCAGACCGCGTCGAGCAGGTCGGGCCAGAGCAACGTCTCCACCGACGGCTCCGGCGGCACCACCACGATCCCCGGCAACGGCGACTGGTCCTGGTCCGACGGCGGCCAGGGCGGCCTCACCGTGCCGACCGACCCGTACGCCGACCCGTTCGCGCGGTCAGGGCCAGTCCAGCCAGGGCTCCTCGACCGACAGCACCGCCCAGGCCTCCGGCTCCCAGCTGACCGGCCTGGTGCGGATCGCCACCACGCTGAAGTACGCCGGCGGCCGGGCCGCCGGCACCGGCATGGTGCTCACCTCCGACGGCGAGGTCGTCACCAACCACCACGTCGTCGCCGGCGCCACCTCGATCAAGGTCAAGGTGATGAGCACCGGTACGACGTACACCGCCGAGGTCGTCGGCACCGACGCCAAGGACGACGTCGCGGTGCTCCAGCTCGACGGCGCCTCGGGGCTGAGCACGGTCACCCCGGACACGGACGGCGTCGCCGTCGGCGACGCGGTCACGGCGGTCGGTGACGCGAACGGCACCGTCGACTACCTCAGCGCCGCCGCCGGCTCGCGTGCTCGCCGAGGACCAGACGATCACCACGCAGAGCGAGGCCAACGTCAGCGGCGAGCGGCTCACCGGCCTGCTCGAGATCAGCTCCGACGTGATCTCGGGCGACTCGGGCGGCGCGACGTACGACGACGAGGGCGAGGTCGTGGGCATGACGACCGCCGCGTCGAGCGGCAGCAGCGACGTGGTCGGCTACGCCGTGCCGATCGCCAAGGTGCTGAGCATCGCCGACGACCTGGAGAGCGGGGTCGCCAAGGCCCGCTACGACTACGGCTACCCGGCGTTCCTCGGGGTGGGGCTCGGCGAGACGAGCACCACCGTGCAGGGCGTCTACGAGGGCACGCCCGGCCGCGACGGCCGGGATCGTCGCGGGCGACACGATCACCGCGATCGGCGCGACCCGGGTCAGCACGTCCACCGAGCTCCGGAGCGCCGTCGCGGCCCACTTCCCCGGCGACTCGGTCGACGTGACCTGGACCGACGCGGACGGGACCTCGCACACCGCGACGGTCACGCTCGCCCAGGGCCCGGTGGCGTAGACCGACGGGTCCGAGCGGCTGACGCTAGCGGCGCTCGCGCTTCTTGCGCGGGCGCTGCTGCACGTGCACGGGGCTGCCGACGAAGCCGAACTCCTCGCGGAGCCGGCGCTCGACGTAGCGCAGGTAGGACGCCTCGAGCAGCGGCGCTGGTGAACAGCACGAACGTCGGCGGCTCGGTGGCGGCCTGCGTGCCGAACAGGATCTTCGGCTGCTTGCCGCCCGCGGACCGGGTGCGGGTGCTCGGCGACGAGCCGGCCGAGGAACGAGTTCAGGGCACCGGTGCCGACCCGCGTCGACCAGCCCTGCGAGGGCCGCGTCGAGCGCCGGCACCAGCCGGTCGACGTGCCAGCCGGTCTTGGCGGTGATGTTGATGCGCGGGGCCCACTGCACGCGGACCAGGTCGCGCTCGACCTCGCGGTCGAGGTAGTAGCGGCGCTCCTCGTCGACGAGGTCCCACTTGTTGAACGCGATCACCAGCGCGCGGCCGGCCTCGGCCACCGCGGTGATGATCCGCAGGTCCTGCTCGGAGACCGGCTGCGAGCCGTCCACGACCATCACGCACACCTCGGCCCGCTCGATGGCGGTGTTGGTGCGCAGGCTCGCGTAGTACTCGTGCCCGGAGGCCTCCTTGATCCGCTTGCGGACGCCGGCGGTGTCGATGAACCGCCAGGTGCGCCCGCCGAGCTCGACCAGCTCGTCGACCGGGTCGACGGTGGTGCCGGCGGCGTCGTCGACGACCGCGCGGTCCTCCTTGGCCAGCTTGTTCAGCAGCGAGGACTTGCCGACGTTGGGGCGGCCGACGATGGCGACCCGGCGCGGGCCGCCGACGACGCCGAACGACTCCGGCGGCGGCTCCGGCAGCGCGGCGAGGATCGCGTCGAGCATGTCGCCCGAGCCGCGGCCGTGCAGCGCGGAGACCAGCTGCGGCTCGCCGAGCCCGAGGTTCCACAGCCCGTGCGCCTCGGCCTCGGCGCGCTGGTCGTCGACCTTGTTGGCGGCGAGGATCACCGGCTTGCCGGACTTGCGGAGGATCTTGACGACGGCCTCGTCGGCGTCGGTGATGCCGACGTTGGCGTCGACGACGAACAGGGTGGCGTCGGCGATCTGCACGGCGACCTCGGCCTGCGCGGCGATCCGCTCGGCCAGGCCCTTGGCGTCGGGGTCCCAGCCGCCGGTGTCGACGACGGTGAACGCGCGGCCGTTCCAGGTGGCGTCGTAGTAGACCCGGTCCCGGGTCACGCCCGGGACGTCCTGCACGACCGCCTCGCGGCGGCCGATCATCCGGTTGACCAGCGTGGACTTGCCCACGTTGGGACGGCCCACCACAGCCAGGATCGGCACCACGGCGGGCGCGTCGGTGTGGTCAGGGTCGGTCGTCATGGTTCTTCCTTCGTGCGATGTCGCGGGCCTCGCGCAGCTGTCGTCGGCGTCGACTCCCGGGATCGGCCCCGGGAGCGTGCGGCCGGTGCGGGCCATCGCTTCAACGAGATGCTCGACGAGTCTGTTCCGCAGATCGGCCGCGGCGCGTCGTACCTCTGCCTGGGTCCGGGGCCAGGCGTGCTGCTCCAAGTACACCGGAGGGCCGTGCACGAAGTCGAATCGAGCGCCCGCCGGGCACCGACGTCGCTACCGTCGCGGGGCACCTTCGCGCGGTCCTCGACTGCTCGACCAGCGCGACGACCTGGCTCGACGACCTCGTCGAGGGTGTACGGCGTGGTGTCGATGTGGTGCGCGTCGTCGGCCATCGCCAGCGGCGAGGTGGCGCGGCCGGAGTCGATCCGGTCGCGGCGCAGCAGGTCGGCCTGCGTGGCGCGCCACGTCGGCGCCGGACTGCTCGGCGGAGCGGCGCGCGGCCCGGGCCTCCGGGTCGGCGGTGAGGTAGACCTTCACCGGCGCGTCCGGCGCCACCACGGTGCCGATGTCGCGGCCCTCGACGACGATGTCCCCGTCGCCGATGAGGTCGCGCTGCTCGACGCAGCAGCCGGGACCGGACCTCCGGCACGGCGCTGACCGCGCTGACCGCGGACGTGACCGCCTGCTCGCGGATCGCGGCGGCGACGTCGGTGCCGTCCACGGTGATCGTCGGGCGCCAGCGGGTCGGTGCCGGAGACCAGCACCGGTGCGTCGGCCCGCGCCGCGACCGCCGACGGGTCGTCGACGTCGACGCCGTGCTCGAGCATCCACCAGGTCATCGCGCGGTACATCGCGCCGGTGTCGAGGTAGCGCAGCCCGAGCCGGACGGCGACGCCGCGCGACGTGCTCGACTTCCCGGAGCCCGAGGGTCCGTCCATCGCCACGACCACGCCCACTGCCACTGCCTTCCGATCGGGTGCACCGACGAGTGCGGCAGTCTACCGGTGCGCCGTCCAGCCCCGTGCGCTCGAGCGAGGACAGCAGGTGGTCGACGTGGCTCGGTGGCCACGGTGAGCTCGACCAGGCCGTACTCCCGCGCCGGGTCGTGGTCGATCCGCAGGTCCTCGACGTTGACGCCGATCTCGCCCGCGTCGGCCAGCAGCCGGGCCAGCTCACCGGGGTGGTCGGGCACGGCCACGAACACGTGGTCTCCGCGACGGTCGGGCCGCCGTGCTTGGCCGGGGATCACGGACGTGCCGGCCACGCCGCGGTCCAGGATCTCGGCGAGGCGCGGACCGGTCGCCGTCGGCCAGCGCGACGAGCAGCGAGTCGAGGTCGTCGCGCACGTCGCGCAGCAGCACGCGTGAGCGCTTCGGTGTTGGCGGTGATGATCTGCTGCCACAGCGCGGGGTCGCCGGCGGCGATCCGGGTGACGTCGCGGACGCCCTGGCCGGACAGCGCGAGGTGCTCGCGCGGGGCGTCGGTGAGCCGGCCGGCGGCCATCGCCGCGAGCAGGTGCGGCAGGTGGGAGGTGCGCGCCACGGCCTGGTCGTGCTCCTCCGGGTGTGAACGTCACCGGCGTCGCGCCGCAGGCCTCGGCCAGGGCGGTGACCGCCTCGACCGCGTCCGGGTCGGCGCCGTCGTGCGGCGTGACCGCCCAGGGACGGCCGTCGAACAGCGACTCCGACGCCGCGAACGGCCCGGACCGCTCGCTGCCGGCCATCGGGTGGCTGCCGACGTAGCGCGCGACGCTCGTCCGGCACCAGGGAGCGTACGGCGGCCAGCGGCGCGCCCTTGACGCGAGCCGACGTCGGTGACCGTCGCGCGCGTGGTGCGCAGGGCGTCGGCGACCTGCTCGGCGAGGTGGTCCGGCGGCACGGCGACCACGACGAGCAGCGGCTCGACGTCGCCGGCCGTCGACGTTGGCGGCCCCGATCGTCGTGGCGATCCGCAGGTTCTCCGGGTTCACGTCGCGCAGCGCGACGTCCACGCCGTGGCGTCGCAGCGCGAGCCCGATCGACGTACCGAGCAGGCCGGCGCCGACGACCAGGACGGGACCCTCAAGCGTCCGTGGCGGGGTGCTACTCATCGGGGACCTCGCGGACCCGGGTCAGGTCGCGGCGCAGGGTGGCCGCACCGTGCAGGTACACGTGGGTGATGTCCGAGCGGGGCAGGTCGGTCTCGACGTGCGCGAGCATCCGCACCACCCGCGGCATGGAGCCCTCGATCTCCAGCTCCCGCGCGCAGATCAGCGGCACCTCGCCGAAGCCCGAGCCGCCGCGCGGCGTAGGCCGGGAACTCCGAGACCAGGTCGGAGGTGGCGGTGAAGATCACGCTGATGAAGTCGTCGACCTCGAGGCCGTTGGCGGTCATCACGTCGAGGACCATCTCGGCGACCCGCTCGAGCATGTGCTCGCGCACGTCGTCCTCGAGCTGGGTCGCTCCTCGCACCGCACGCACCGCCACGGGGGCAACCCTAACGACTGGCGAGGTCAGAGCTTGGCGGCGTCCAGCAGCACGCCGAGCTCGTCGAGCGTGAGCTCGCGCAGGTCGCCGCGGCGCAGCCCGCGCACCTGCACGGGACCGATCGCGGTGCGGGTCAGCCGGCGCACCGGGTGCCCGACCTCGTCGAGCAGCCGGCGCACGATCCGGTTGCGGCCCTCGTGGATCACCAGCTCGACGATCGAGCGGTCCCGGTCGCTCGGGCTGGAGACGCACCTTGCAGGCGCTCACCTCGACCGGGCCGTCCTCGAGCGTGACGCCGTCGAGCAGCCGCTTGACGGTGGCCTTGCGTGACCACGCCGTCGACCTCGGCGACGTACGTCTTGTCCAGCTCGTACGACGGGTGCGCGACGCGTTGCGCGAAGTCGCCGTCGTTGGTGAGCAGGATCAGCCCCTCGGTGTCGGTGTCGAGCCGGCCGACGTGGAACAGCCGCTCGGGCCGGTCGGCGACGAACTCGTCGAGCGCCCGGCGGCCCTCCGGGTCCGACATCGTCGAGACGACGCCGCGGGGCTTGTTCAGCACGAGGTAGACGTGCGGGCTCACCGGGCGGCAGCCGCTTGCCGTCCACGCGGATCACCGCGGTCGTCGGGTCGACCTTGGTGCCGAGGCGGGTGACCACCTCGCCGTCGACCTCGACCAGCCCGGCGAGCATCAGCTCCTCGCACTTGCGGCGGCTGGCCACGCCGGACTGGGCGAGCAGCTTCTGCAGCCGGATCAGGCCCTCGTCGTCGGTCTCGAGGCTCATGCGGTGGCGGTCACGCGCTGCTCGACGACGTCGGGCCGCGCGTCCAGGTCCTCGAAGTCGCCCATCTCCGGCAGGAACGGCGCCAGCTCGGGCAGGTCCTCCAGCGACGTCACGCCGATCCGCTCCAGGAAGTAGCTCGTCGTGCGGTAGAGCATCGCGGTCGTCTCCGCGTCGTGACCGGCCTCCTCGACCAGGCCGCGGGAGACCAGCGTGCGCATCACCCCGTCGACGTTCACGCCGCGGACCGCCGAGACCCGGGCGCGGCTGACCGGCTGCTTGTAGGCCACCACGGCCAGCGTCTCGAGCGCCGCCTGGGTGAGCCGGGCCTGCTGGCCGTCGAGCACGAACCGCTCCACGACCGCGGCGTACTCCTCGCGGGTGTAGAACCGCCAGCCGCCCGCGACGTTGCGCAGGTCGAAGCCGCGGCCCTGCTCGGCGTACTCCTCCGCGAGGCCCTGCAGCGCGGCCGCCACCTCGCCGGGCGGGTAGCCGACCGCCGTCGCCAGCGTCATGTGGTCCAGCGGCTGGTCGGCGACCATCAGCACGGCCTCCAGGGCGGGCCGCAGGTCGGCCAGCGGGATGTCGAGGGTCTCGGAGACTTCGTCGACGGCTTCGTCCAGGGTCTCGCCGACCTGGTCGACGGGCTCCTGGGGCTCCTCGGCCGCGACCGTGTCGGCGCCGGACCGCAGCACCTCGTCGGCCTCGCTGCGGGTGTCGCCCAGCTCGGGGTCATGCTCCGTCACTGCTCGTCCCTCTCCTGCCGACCCGTCACTTCCGCAGCGGGTTCGTCGGCGTGTCGTTGCACTTCTGACGGCTCGTCCGGCGCCGGCTCGGGCGGGGCGCCGTCGAACTCGTCGGTGATCTCCACCTCGTCGTCCTCGCCGCCGGTCCAGCGCACGGTCAGCTCGCCGAGCGGCGTGACCTGGTCGAAGGAGACCACGCCCTCGCGGAACAGCTCCAGCAGGGCCAGGAACCGGGCCACCGTGGTCAGCGTGTCCGGGGAGTCGCCCGAGAGCGCCCGGAACGTCATGGTGCCCTGCCGGCGCAGCCGGTCGACGACCACGGCGGCCTGCTCGCGGACGCTGACGGTGGGCGCGTGGATGTGCGCGAGCGAGAGCTCCTGCACCGGCTTGGGCTCCATCGCCTTCGCCGCCAGCCCGGCGAACTCCTCGAGCCCGAGCCCGATCAGCACCTCGGGCAGCAGCGTCGCGAACCGCTCCTCGAGCCCGACGGCCCGCGGGAACCGCTTCTCCTCGCCGGTCATCCGGCTCTCGAGCACGGACGCGACCTGCTTGAAGGCGCGGTACTGCAGCAGCCGCGCGAACAGCAGGTCGCGGGCCTCGAGCAGCGCGAGGTCCTCCTCGTCCTCGACGTCGCCCTGCGGCAGCAGCCGGGCGGCCTTGAGGTCGAGCAGGGTGGCCGCGACCAGCAGGAACGACGAGGTCTGCTCGAGGTCCCAGTCGGAGCCGGCCAGCTTGATGAAGCCGATGAACTCGTCGGTGACCTTGGACAGCGCGACCTCGGTGATGTCGAGCTTGTGCTTGGAGATCAGGCTCAGCAGCAGGTCGAACGGGCCCTCGAAGTTGTCCAGGCGTACGGCGAAGGCGGGAGCCGCCTCGGCGGGTACGTCGACCGGGTCCGTCAAGGTCGGTCATGCCTGCATCAGGCGCTGCACGATCACGCTGTCGTCGCCGTTCTGCTCCAGGTCGGCGAGCACCAGCGCGACCGCCTCACGGACCAGGCGGCCACGGTCGACGCTCAGCCCGCTGCGCCGCAGCGTCAGCCGGGCGTGCTCGATGTCGAGCAGCTCGTCGGCGGTGACGTAGACCGTCATCTTCTCGTCGTGCCGGACCCGGCCGCTGGGGCACGCTTCTCCGCCGACTTCCCCTCGGCGGGCTCGCCTGCCTCCCCGGCGTCCGCCGTCCTGCGTGCCGCGGGTCGGGTGGTCGGGGACGACGGTCGGGCGGAACAGGTCGTCCGCCGTCGGCAGGCTCACTCGTCGAGACAACGCGCGAGCACCTCCTTGGCGAGCTGGCGGTAGCTGTCGGCGCCGGCCGAGGACGAGGCGTACGTCGTGATCGGCTCGCCCGCGACGGTCGAGTCGGAGAACTTCACGGTGCGCCGGATGACGGTGTGGAAGACGGTGTCGCCCCAGGCCTGGACGAGCCGCTCCATGACCTCGCGGCCGTGCAGCGTGCGTCCGTCGTACATGGTGCCGAGCACGCCGTCGATCTTGAGCTTGGGGTTGAGCCGCTCGGTGACCTTGTCGATCGTGGTCTTGAGCAGCGCGACGCCGCGCAGCGCGAAGTACTCGCACTCCAGCGGCACCACGACGCCGTCGGACGCGGTCAGCGCGTTGACGGTGAGCAGGCCGAGCGAGGGCTGGCAGTCGATCAGGATGACGTCGTACTCCGCGATGGCCGGCTGCAGCACCCGCTGCAGGGTCTGCTCGCGGGCGACCTCGTGCACCAGCTGCACCTCGGCCGCCGACAGGTCGATGTTGGAGGGCAGCAGGTCCATGCCGGGCACGTTGGTCGGCACGATGACCTCGTCGATGGTCACGTCCCGCTGCATCAGCAGGTTGTAGATCGACAGCTCCATGTCGTGCGGGTTGAGGCCCGAGGCCGACCGAGAGCGAGCCCTGCGGGTCGAAGTCGACGAGCAGCACCTTGCGGCCGAACTCCGCGAGCGCGGCGCCCAGGTTGATCGTCGTCGTGGTCTTGCCGACGCCGCCCTTCTGGTTGCACATCGAGATCACCCGGGCGTTGCCGTGGATGCTGATGGGGCGGGGCTCGGGCAGGACGGGCATCGGCCGGCCGGTGGGGCCCAGCACGGGCTGCTCGGCGCCGGGCAGCAGGTCCTGCGGCGGACACCGGCGGGTCGGCGGCGTGCAGCTCCTCGACGTCTCCCGCGGAAGGCATGGGACGTCGGAACGGGATGGGGTCGCTCACGCGGTCTGGTCCTCCTGCGGACGCGGCGGGGGTGGGTGCACCGTCGACGGAGGCGCGGACCCGGCTGGGGTTCGGCATCAGCGGCGGGATCTCGGAGGCACTGCTCCCCTGGTGTCCCTGGCCGCCGAACGGGTGTGCTGAGCCGAAGTCGTTCACGCGGGTGCCTCTCGTCTGGCTGTCTGCCGAGCTGCTGCGCGAAAAGTCGACTTCATCGGTTTGTCGCGCGCAACGCGGCGACTCTATGGGTTCCGTCTCGCGACCTACAACCGGATCGGTCGACGACTGTGTGAGTCCAGTACATCTGTTGACAACGTGTGCACGGGGCAGGCGCGCCGTACACACCTTCGGCCGGCCTGTGCACAACTCTGTGCACAGATTCCTGCCGAAAACGGGTCAGCCGAGGGCCCGGGGATGGGCCGTGGCGTACACCTCGCGCAGGCTGTCCACGGTGACCAGCGTGTAGACCTGCGTGGTGGTCACCGACGCGTGCCCGAGCAGCTCCTGGACCACGCGGACGTCGGCGCCACCGTCGAGCAGGTGGGTCGCGAACGAGTGCCGCAGCGTGTGCGGCGACACCTCCACGTGCACGCCGGCCCGCTCGGCCGCCTTGGCGAGCACCGCCCAGGCGCTCTGCCGCGAGAGCCGTCCGCCGCGCGCGTTCAGGAACACCGCCGGCAGGCCCTGCCCCGTCGACGCGAGGTCGGGACGGCCGCGCACCAGGTAGGTCTCGACCGCCTCGCGGGCGTAGGACCCGACCGGCACGATCCGCTCCTTGCTGCCCTTGCCGCGCAGCAGCACCGTGCCGCCGGTCCCCCCGTCGCTCGGGGTCGGCCAGGTCGAGGTCGTCGAGGTCCAGCCCGACCGCCTCGGAGATCCGGGCGCCCGTGCCGTAGAGCACCTC
Source organism: uncultured Actinomycetota bacterium (assembly GCA_963786795.1). GTDB lineage: Bacteria > Actinomycetota > Actinomycetes > Propionibacteriales > Nocardioidaceae > Nocardioides_B. The sequence goes on along the minus strand of CAWBAQ010000032.1, from coordinate 316,757 downwards.
GAGCAGCGCCCGGTCACGCATGGCCAGCGCCGTGCCCGGCGCGCCGGCCGCCTCGAGGATCCGCTCGATGTCCGCGAGCGGCAGCGCCTTGGGCAGCCGCTTCGCGGGCGCCGGCGGGCGTACGGCGGCCGAGGGGTCGACCTGCGTCAGCCCCTCCCGCACCGCGAACTTGTGGAACCCGCGCACCGCGACGACGGTGCGTGCCGCCGACCCCGCGCCGAGCGGCGGATGCTCCGCGTCACCCTCGCGCAGGGCGACCAGGAAGTCCGTGACCGTCTCCTCGCGGACGCCGTCGAGCCCGTCCACGCCGCGCTCGGCCAGCCAGCCGGCGTACCGCCGCAGGTCGCGCCGGTAGGACTTCAGGGTGTTGTCGGCCAGCCCGCGCTCGACCACCAGGTGGTCGAGGTAGCTGCGGACGGCGCGCACCACCTCCCCCTGCCTGCCTCCGGGGCCGGCCGGCGCGGTCACGGTCATCGGTGCCTCAGCCGAGCACGTCTTCCAGCAGGACGCTCGTCCAGCCCGTGCGCCTCGGCGACGGGGGCGTTGGTCAGCGAGCCGGCGTGCGTGTTCAGTCCCAGCGCCAACGAGTGGTCGTCCCGCAGCGCCTGCTGCCAGCCCTTGTTCGCCAGCGCGACCGCGTAGGGCAGGGTCGCGTTCGTGAGCGCGTAGGTCGAGGTGTTCGGCACCGCACCGGGCATGTTCGCCACGCAGTAGAACACCGAGTTGTGGACCATGTACGTCGGGTCGGCGTGCGTGGTCGGGTGGGTGTCCTCGAAGCAGCCGCCCTGGTCGACCGCGATGTCGACGAGCACCGAGCCCGGCTTCATCTGCGCCACCAGGTCGTTGCTGACCAGCTTGGGGGCCTTCGCCCCCGGGATCAGCACGGCACCGATGACCAGGTCGGCCTCGATGACCTGCTGCTGGATGGTCAGCTGCGACGACGCCAGGCCGTGCACCCGGTTGTCGTAGCGCCAGAACGACATCCGCAGCTTGTCCAGGTCGGTGTCGAGCAGGGTCACGTCGGCACCCATGCCCAGCGCGATGTTGGCGGCGTTCTGCCCGGAGACACCCGCGCCGATCACGACCACCTTGGCGTTGGCCACCCCACCCACGCCGCCGAGCAGCACACCGCGGCCGCCCTCGGCCTTCATCAGCGAGTGCGCCCCGACCTGCGGCGCCAGGCAGCCGGCGACCTCCGACATCGGGTAGAGCAGCGGCAGCGCGCCCGACGGCAGCTGCACCGTCTCGTAGGCGATCGCGGTCACCTTCCGGGCGACGAGCTCCTCGGTCAGCGCCTTGTCCGCCGCCAGGTGCAGGTAGGTGAACAGCACCTGCCCCTCGCGCAGCCGGTCGTACTCCTCGGCCACCGGCTCCTTGACCTTGAGCACCATGTCGGTGGTGCCCCAGACCTCGTCGGCGCCGGCCAGCATCGTCGCGCCCGCGGCGACGTACTCCTGGTCGGGGATCGACGAGCCGACGCCCGCGCCCGTCTCGACGTACACCTCGTGCCCGTGCTGCACGAGCTCGTGCACACCGATCGGGGTGAGGGCCACGCGGTACTCGTGGTTCTTGACTTCCTTCGGGACGCCGACCTTCATCGACCAGGGTTCCTCTCCGCTGGGGGACCACCACTCCGTTGTGGGGTCGCGCGTGAGTCTATGACCTTCGCGACACCTCGTGTCCAGCCGGGCTCAGCGGTGCCAGAGCGCGTAGGCGAGAAGCGCCTGGGCGGTCGGACCGTCGGAGATCCGACCGTCGCGGACGCCCTCGATGAGGTCGTCGACCGGCTCCCAGGCGAGGGTCATGTCGGCCTCCTCGTGGGCCGGCTCGAAGTCGCCGCGGTCCGGTGCCGCCGAGAGGCCCTGCGCCAGGAAGTACGCGATCTTCTCGCTGGACAGGCCCGGTGAGGAGTACGTCGTGAACAGGTGCGTCCAGCGCTCGGCGAGCACGAGACCCTCCTCGCGGAGCTCGCGCCTCGCCGCCTCGAGCGGGTCCTCGCCCTCGACGTCGAGCAGGCCGGCCGGCAGCTCGACGAACCGCATCGACGCGGGATGGCGGTACTGGTGCAGCACCAGCACCCGCTCCTGCTCGTCGACGGCCAGGATCACCGCCGCGCCGGGGTGCTCGAGCACCAGCCGCCCGAACCTCTCGTCGGGGTGCGCCGGGACCGAGATGACGTCGCGCCGGACCGAGAAGGGCGCGCCGCCCTTCCAGATCGGCTCGACGTCGTGCACCGGCCAGGACTCGGGCTGGTCCGCGGCGCCCATCAGACGGTGCTCTGCGCCGGCTGCTCCACGGGGTCCATGTGGTCGGCGTTGCTGTCCGCGTTCGCGCCGGCGCAGCGACCGACTCGTCGATCGGGAACCGCAGCTCCTTCTGACGCGCGATCGCGGCCTCGATCAGCCCGGAGAACAGCGGGTGCGGCCGGGTCGGGCGCGACCGGAGCTCCGGGTGCGCCTGGGTCGCGACGTAGTAGGGGTGCACGTCGGCGGGCAGCTCGACGAACTCCACGAGGTTGTTGTCGGGCGAGGTGCCGGAGAACACCAGCCCGGCGGCCTCGAGGCGGTCGCGGTAGCGGTTGTTGACCTCGTAGCGGTGCCGGTGGCGCTCCTCGACCTTGGGCTCGCCGTAGGCCGCCCGCACCACCGAGCCGTCCTTGAGCTCGGCCGGGTAGAGGCCCAGGCGCATGGTGCCGCCCAGGTCGCCGGCGCCCTCGACGAACTGCTCCTGCTCGGCCATCGTCGCGATGACCGGCTCCGCGCAGTCCGGGTGGAACTCCGTCGAGTCGGCGCCCTCGATGCCGGCCATGTGCCGGGCGTACTCGATCACCATGCACTGGAGCCCGAGGCACAGGCCGAGCGTGGGGATGCCGTGCGTGCGGGCGTACTCGAGCGCGCCGACCTTGCCCTCGATGCCGCGGATCCCGAAGCCGCCGGGCACGCAGACGGCGTCCACCTCGGACAGGTGGCGGGCCGCGCCCTCCCGGGTCTGGCACTCGTCGGACGGCACCCAGACCAGCTTGACCTTGGCCTCGTGGGCGAAGCCGCCCGCGCGCAGCGCCTCCGCGACCGAGAGGTAGGCGTCCGGCAGGTCGACGTACTTGCCGACCAGCGCGACCGTGACCTCCTCGGCCGGGTGGTGCACGACGCGCAGCAGCTCGTCCCACACGGTCCAGTCGACGTCGCGGAACGGCAGGTTCAGCCGGCGTACGACGTACGCGTCGAGGCCCTCGCTGTGCAGCACCTTGGGGATGTCGTAGATCGACGGGGCGTCGGGGGCGTTCACGACCGCCTCGTTGTCGACGTCGCACATCAGCGAGATCTTGCGCTTCATCGAGTCCGGGATCGGCCGGTCGGACCGGCAGACGATCGCGTCCGGCTGGAGGCCGATCGAGCGCAGGGCGGCGACGGAGTGCTGGGTCGGCTTGGTCTTCAGCTCGCCGGACGGGCCGATGTAGGGCACCAGCGAGACGTGCAGGAAGAAGACGTTGTCGCGGCCCACGTCGTGGCGCACCTGGCGGGCGGCCTCGAGGAACGGCAGCGACTCGATGTCGCCGACGGTGCCGCCGATCTCGGTGATCACCACGTCGACGTCGGGTCCGGCCATCGCGCGGACCCGGTCCTTGATCTCGTTGGTGATGTGCGGGATCACCTGGACGGTGTCGCCGAGGTAGTCGCCGCGGCGCTCCTTGGCGATCACCTCGGAGTACACCTGCCCGGTGGTGACGTTCGCGATGCCCGCGAGGTCGGTGTCCAGGAAGCGCTCGTAGTGCCCGATGTCCAGGTCGGTCTCGGCGCCGTCGTTGGTGACGAACACCTCCCCGTGCTGGAACGGGTTCATCGTCCCGGGGTCCACGTTGAGGTAGGGGTCGAGCTTCTGCATCGTCACCCGCAGCCCGCGGGACTTCAGCAGGCTGCCGAGGGAGGAGGCGGTCAGCCCCTTGCCCAGGGAGGAGGCGACGCCTCCGGTGACGAAGACGTGCTTGGTCGGCTGCGAAGCGGCCAAGTGAACTCCCGTGGTCGGTCCCGGATGTGGGTCAATCGAGGCGGTCGGACCAGCAGAAAAGTGATCGACCATCCACGGGGTTCTAGCCTACCAACGACCTGGCCCGTCCCGGAAAGAGCCGCGCCCGGAACCGGTCCCGGCGAGGCAAAGTCTCGAACGCTAGTCGGTCCCGCCCTGGGCGCCCGGCATCGCGCCGTCGGCCGCGTCCACGGCCCCGTAGTGCCCGGTCCGGCCGGCGGCCTGGCCGGCGAGCGCCATGACCGTCACGACCTGGCCGGCGGTGCGGCCCGAGCGAGTCGACGGTGGAGACCTCCTGGCGGCGGTGACGTCGTCGCGGACCGCCTTGACCTGGCCGCCGGCGCGGGCCGACGCGTCGGGCCGGCCAGCACCGCGCCGTCGGTGGCGGAGTCCACGGCCTGCACCAGCGTGTCGACGATGGTGGCGGCGCCCTGCTTGCTCCTCGGAGCTGCCCTGGCCCGGCGCCGGTCACGAACAGCACCAGGCTGCCGCGGCGGTTGAGCTTGCCCTCGGCCGACATCAGGCTGGTCGTGCTCAGGCCCGGCGAGGATGCTGGTCGCCGGCCCGTCGACCTCGAGGCCGCCGTTGTAGTCGGTGCCGATCGCGCGGGCGATCAGGGCGCCGATCCGCTCGTAGGGGCTGGCGTCCGCCGGGATGGTCGACGTCCGGTCGCCCGGCCCTCGAGCTGGTTGCCGAGCTCGTCGACGAGCTGCTTGTCGCCGGCGTCGACGAGCTGGTCGCCGATCCGGACGGTGCCGCCGACGCGTGCCGCCGGCGACGCCGACGAGGTCCGCGAGCGACGCGACGTCGGACTGCTGGGCGGTGGGCAGCACCACGAGCGTCACCGCCCGGCCCTTGAGCGTGTCGCCGATCAGGCTCGGGCGCCACGGTGGCGGCGAACTCGTCGGTGAAGGTGTTGCTGCTGCGCAGGCCGGCGATCTGCGCCTGGAGCGCGGCCTTCGTCTGCCGGTCGGTCTTCACCTGGTCGACGAGCGTGTTGTCGACCTCGCCCTTGAGCGGGCCGCCGCCCAGCGCGACGCCGATGGCGAGCGCCAGGAAGACCGAGACGATCGAGACGATGTGGTAGCGGAAAGAGATCACGTGAAGAGTCCTTGGATCCAGTCGAGTACGTCGGACAGCGCGCCGCCGATCGACGACCACCAGTCGTCGCCCACCGGGCGTGGCGGCGATCGCCACGCCGAGCGCGAGGAGGCCGGCGAGGAGCACGAGCAGCAGGTGCCAGATCCGGACCCGGCCGGCGTACAGCTGCGGGCACGCCCTTGGCGTCGACCAGCTTCGGGCCGACCCGCAGCCGGGTCAGGAAGGTGCTGGCGAGCCCGGCCCGCTGCCGGTCCAGGAACTCGTCGAGGGTCGCGTGGGTGCCGACCGCGATGATCAGGCTGGCGCCGCGCACGTCGGCGAGCAGCAGGGCGACGTCCTCGCTGGTGCCGGACGCCGACAGGGTCTGGTGCCGCACGCCGAGCCGGTCGAGCCGGTCGCCGCCGATCGCCCGACCGGAGCGGTCGGCGTGCAGCACGACCTCCCGCGACGTCGCGCAGCGCCTTGTCGGAGACGGTGCTGCCGCGCTCCCCGGCGGTGCTGCCCTGGGCCAGCCCGTCCTCGCCGACCACGACGATGTCGGGGCGGTGGCCGGCGGCGATCAGCGCGTCGGCGCCGGCGTCCACGCCGACCAGCACCGGGCGCTGCTCGCGGATGAAGCGCTTGAGCCCGCGCAGGTCCTCGCGGTAGTCGTAGCCGCGGACCACGACGACCACGGGCCGGCCGCTCGATGCACCGTGCGGGTCTTCGGGACGCCCTGGCCGTGCAGCAGCAGCTCCTGCTCGCGGCGCAGGAACTCGGTGGTGTTGTGGGTGAAGCTCTGCAGCTGGGTGGAGAGCCCGCTGCGGGCGTCCTCCATCAGCGTGCCGATCTCCTCGGCGCCGAGCTCGTGACCGGTGGCCACGGTGGTGTCGCCGACGATGCACCGCGCCCGTCGTGCACCCGCACCGTGCTGCCGTCGCGGAGCTTGGTGAACACGTCCGCGCCCGACGTCGTCGACCATCACCACGCCGGAGCGGGCGAGCAGCTCGGGACCGAGGTTCGGGTAGCGGCCGGAGATGAAGCGACGAGGCGTTGACGACGGCGACGACGCCGCAGTCGACCAGCGCCTCGGCGGTCGCCCGGTCCAGGTCGAGGTGGTCGACGACGGCGACGTCGCCGGCCCTGAGCCGGCGGACGAGCGAGGCGGTCCGGCGGTCGAGCCGGACGGTGCCAGTGACCCCGGGCAGGCCTTCGACGGCAGGTTGGCGGGAGGGGAATTTCATGGCCCGAACATCCTGACACGCAGCGGCAACAGATCCCGGGAGGCGCCCGCGCGTGTGACGGCAGTCGTCCGGCTCAGCCGGTCAGCCGGCGCGCGACTCCTGGGCGGCCGCCAGCAGCTCCTCGGCGTGCGCCAGCGCGGTGTCGGAGTCCTCGAGCCCGGCCAGCATCCGGGACAGCTCGCGGACCCGGCCCTCGTCGTCGAGGACGGTCAGCCCGGAGGAGGTGACCGTGCCGTCGTCTGCTCTTGACCACCACGACGTGCCGGTCCGCGAACGCCGCGACCTGGGGCAGGTGGGTGACCACCAGGACCTGGGCGTGCCGGGCCAGCATCGCGAGCCGGCGGCCGACCTCGACCGCGGCCTTGCCGCCCGACCCCGGCGTCCACCTCGTCGAACACGAACGTCGGGACCGGGTCGGTGGCCGCGAGCGCGACCTCGACCCCGAGCATCACCCGGGACAGCTCACCGCCCGAGGCGCCCTTGCCGAGCGGTCGCGGCTCGGCGCCCCGGTTGGCGGCCAGCAGCAGCTCGACGTCGTCGACGCCGGTGGGCCCGAACCGCAGCGTCCGGTCCCCCACCGGCAGCCCGCGCTCGTCGACGGTCTGGGTGACCGCGATGGTCAGCGTCGCGTGCGGCATCGCCAGCGAGGCGAGCTCGACGGTCACCACGGTGCCGAGCCGCGCGGCCGCCCTGGTCCGGGCCGCGGTGAGCTCTGTCGGCCGACCTCGGCGAGCTCCTCGCGGAGCCGGTCGCGCTGGCGCGGTCAGCTCGACGATCCGCTCGTCGGTGTTGTCCAGCTCGAGCAGCCGGCCGGCGGCGTGCTCGGACCAGGCGAGCACGTCGTCGATGGTGTCGCCGTACTTCCGGGTCAGCGCGACCAGCGCGGCCCGGCGCTCGGAGACGGCGGCCAGCCGGGCCGGGTCGGTCTCCAGCGCCGATGGCGTACGACGCGACGTCGGCCGCCGCGTCGGAGAGCAGGTAGCTGATCTCGGCCAACCGGTCGGCCAGCCCGGCCGCCTCGGGGTCGTGCTCCCGCACGCCGTCGAGGAGCTTGCGGGCCGCGGAGACCGCGCCCAGGGCGTCCGGGCCGCCGTCCTCGGCGGACAGGCACTCGCGGGCCTGCTCGGCCGCCGTGCGCAGCGTGTCGGCGAAGCCGAGCCGGCTCTCCTCGCTGGCCAGGGCGGCGTCCTCCCCGGGCTGCGGGTCGACCTCCTCGACCTCGCCGAGCCCGAACCGGAGCAGGTCGGCCTCCCGGGCCCGCTCGCGGGCCGACTCGACGACGTCGGCCAGCTCGGTCTCGGTGGCGCGCAGGGCGGCGTACCCCTGGCCGAACCGGTCACGCAGCTTCAGCGCCGCGGCGCCGGCGAAGCTGTCGAGCGCGTCGCGCTGGGCGGCGGGGCGCAGCAGCCGGTGCTGGTCGGACTGGCCGTGCACGGCCACGAGCGGGTCGGCCAGTCCGGCGAGCGTGGAGACCGGCACCGAGGCGCCTCCGGCGAACGCGCGAGAACGGCCCTCGGCGGAGATCTGGCGGGCCAGCAGCAGCCTGGCCGTCCTCGACCTCACCCCCGACCGCGTCCACGGCGGCGGCCAGCCCGTGCGACGTCGGCCCGGACCAGCCCCTCGACGCGGGCCGACCTCGCCCCGGTGCGGACCGGCCCCGAGTCGGCGCGGCCCCCGAGCAGCAGGCCGAGGGCGGTGACGACCATCGTCTTCCCGGCGCCGGTCTCACCCGTGATCGCGGTGAAGCCCGGGCCCGAGCTCGAGGACCGACTCGTCGATCACGCCCAGCGAGCTGATCCGCAGCTCCTCAAGCACGGTGCGCTGCCTCCGCCGTTGGACTCGTCGCGGCGGCGTCGCTCGGCGGCGCCGCGCCAGCCGGCGACCGGCAGGTCGAACTTGGCGACCAGCCGGTCGGTGAACGGCGCCTCGTGCAGCCGGACCAGGCGCACCGGGTTGCGCGCCGCGGCGGACCTCGATCCGGGCCCCGGGCGGCAGCTCGACGGTGCGTCGGCCGTCGCACCAGAGCACGCCGGAGCCGTCGGTGCGGGCGATCACCTCGACGGCGAGCACCGAGGACGGCGCCGACCACGAGCGGCCGCGCGAACAGGGCGTGGGCGCTGATCGGCACCATCAGCAGCGCCTCGACGCCGGGCCAGACGATCGGGCCGCCGGCACTGAAGTTGTAGGCGGTCGACCCGGTCGGGGTCGCGCACACCACCCCGTCGCAGCCCCAGCGGGACAGCGGTCGGCCGTCGACCTCGACGACGACCTCGATCATCCGCTCGCGGGCGGCCTTCTCGACGCTGGCCTCGTTGAGGGCCCAGGTCGAGGCGACCAGCTCCTTGCCGGCCGGGGTGTCGCAGTAGACCGAGACGTCGAGCGTCAGGCGCTCCTCGGAGGAGTAGCGCCGGTGGACGATCGCGTCGATCACGATCTCCACGTCGTCGGACTCCGCCTCCGCGAGGAACCCGACGTGCCCGAGGTTGACGCCCAGCAGCGGCGTCCCGCACTCGTGGGACAGCTCCGCTGCCCGCAGGATCGTGCCGTCGCCCCCGATCACCAGCGCGACCTCGCAGCCCACCCCCGCATCCGCCGTGGCCTTGACGATCTCGACGTCGGGCAGGTCCAGCGCCAGCTGGTCCGCCTCGTCCTCCAGCAGCCGGAGCGCGATGCCGTGCGCGTGCAGCGACCGGCAGAGCTGTCCTGCGACGTCGCGGGCGTCCTCGCGACCGGTGTGCGCGATCACCAGCACCCGGCGTACGTCCTGCGTCTCGGCGGCGGTCACGGCCCCACCCTCTCACCGGTGGCCCCCAGGTCGGCGGTGCGCCGTACCTCCGCGGCGATCTGCGCCTCGTCCACGCCGGCCGGCGCCTTGCGCAGCCAGAGGAAGAACTCGACGTTGCCCGACGGGCCCGGGCAGCGGGCTGGTGGTGACGGCCTGGGCGCCCCACCCCCGGCGGGCCGCCGCGGCGGCCACCCCGGCGACGGCGGACGTCCGCAGGTCCAGGTCGCGCACGACCCCGCCCTTGCCGACGTTGTCCTTGCCGACCTCGAACTGGGGCTTGACCATCAACGCGAGGTCGCCGTCCTCGCGGGTCACGCCCAGCAGCGCGTCGAGGACGAGGTCGAGGGAGATGAACGACAGGTCGCCGACGACGAGGTCGACGGTGCCGACGAGCTCCGGGGTCATCTCGCGGATGTTCGTGCGGTCGTGGACCACGACCCGCTCGTCGCTCTGCAGGGACCAGGCCAGCTGGCCGTACCCCACGTCGACCGCGACGACCTCCGCGGCCCCGGCGCGCAGCAGCACGTCGGTGAAGCCGCCGGTGGACGCGCCGGCGTCGAGGCAGCGGCGGCCGCGGACCCGGAGCCCGAGGGGCTCGAAGACGGCCAGCGCACCGGCCAGCTTGTGCCCGCCGCGGGAGACGTAGTCCGGCCGGTCGGGGTCCGGCCAGCACGACCAGGGCGACGTCCGTGCTCACGCCGGTCGCCGGCTTGGTGGCGACCGCGCCGGCGACCTTGACCCGGCCCGCGGCGATCAGCTCGCTGGCGTGCTCGCGGGACCGGGCCAGCCCGCGACGGACCAGCTCGGCATCCAGGCGGAGGCGGCGCGGCACGGGCTCGGCTCGGTCTCGGGACGGCGGCGGCTCAGGCGCCGGCCGGGTCGTTCCCGGCGTCGGCGAGGGCGGCCCGCAGCCGGTCGTGCGCAGACTCGAAGACGGCGACGTGCTCGGTCACCGGACGGTCGTCGAGCCCGCCGAGGGACTCCACGACGGCGTCGACGTCGGGGTGGCCGGTGGACCCCGGTTCGACGGGTTCGGGGCGGACCGCCTCGGGGAACGGGTGCTCGCTCACAGCGCTCTCTTTCGTCTGGTCATGCGGACGCCGGGTCGGCGACCACGCTACTCGGCGGATGCAGCCCGTCGACGTCGACAGGCTCACCCGTGGCGTCCAGATGCGCCCAGGCCGCGGTGGCGACCACGCGCCACCAGTCGTCGGGCCGGCCCTCCCCGTCCACCTCCAGCCGGCCGTCGTCGGTGACCGTCGCCGTCCAGCCGCCGGCCGAGACGCCCTGCTCGCCGGACGTGGGCACCGGGTGGCGTCCGCGCCAGCCCGCCGAGGTCGGTCGCGACGTACGTCGGACGCAGCCCGTCCCCGGCCGCGACCAGCTCGTCGAGCCCGGTCACGCCGGTCATCACGAGCAGGCTGTCGTAGCCGGTCCGGTTGGCTCCCTCGATGTCGGTGTCCAGCCGGTCGCCGACCACCAGCGGCCGCTCGCCGCCCGACCCGGCGCAGCGTCTCCTCGAACAGCGGCGGCTCCGGCTTGCCGGCGACCACCGGCTCGCGACCGGCGAACTGCGCCACCACGCGCACCAGGGCGCCGTTGCCCGGACCGGGTCCCAGAGGCGTGGGCACCGTCAGGTCGGTGTTGGAGGCCACCCAGGGCAGCCCGTCGCGGACCAGGATCGCCCCGGCGATCACGGTCGACCAGCGCAGGTCGCCGTGGAAGCCCGAGACCACGGCAGCCGGCTCCTCGTCCGGGTCCTGCACCGGCCGCAGGCCGCGCTCGGTCGAGGGCGACCTCGAGCCCCTCTCCCCCGATGACGAACACCGCGGCGCCGTCCGGCAGCCGCTCGGCCAGCAGCCGCGCGGCCGCCTGGGCCGAGGTGACCACGTCGGTCGTCGTCGACGTCGATGCCGAGCTCGCGCAGGTGCTCGGCGACCGCGCCGGGGGGCGGGAGGCGTTGTTGGTGACGTAGGCCAGGTGCATGCCGGCCCGCGGGCGGCGGCCAGGTGCTCGGCGGCCCCGGCACGGCGTCCGGGCCGATGTAGACCACGCCGTCGAGGTCGAGCATCGCCACGTCGTAGGCGTCCCACAGCGCGCCGTCGCTGGCCTTGAGCACGGGTCCTCCTGGTGTCGGACGGGTCGGACGAGGGTGGACGGCGGTCGACGCGGTGTCCTCGGGCCGGACCCGCTCTCGTACGATGCGCGGATGGTCAGCGACGCCCACCCGCCCGTTCACGCTGAGCGCGTTCCGGGGGCTGCGGTTCGCGCCCGAGACCGTCGGCGACCTCGGCACGGTCATCTCGCCGCCGTACGACGTGCTCGACGCGGAGACCGTGCGCGACCTGGAGGCCGCGAACCGACGCAACATCGTCCGGCTGATTCTGTCACGGCGGTTCGAGCGGCCCTACCTGGCCGTGCGGGCGCGGCTGCACAAGTGGCGCGAGAAGGGCTACCTGCGTGCGGACGACGAACCCGGCGCTCTACCTCTACGAGTACACCGCCGACGGCACCACCGTCCGCGGCCTGATCGGGCTGGTCGGGCTGCGCACCGAGGACGAGCGGGTGATCCTGCCGCACGAGGACGTGATGCCGGCACCGGTCGACGACCGCACCGTGCTGATGCGCACCACCGAGACCAACCTCGAGCCGATCCTGCTGGTCCACGAGGGCACCGACCCGGCTGCGCGACCTGATCGCGGACGCCGCGCAGGGCGACCCGATGGCGGACTTCGTCGCCCTCGACGGCAGCGGGCACCGGCTCTGGGCGGTCACCGACACCGCGACTGCTCGACGCGATCGGCGCCGAGCTGGCCGGCACCCAGGCGCTGATCGCCGACGGTCACCACCGCTACGCGGCGTACCTCCGGCTGCAGGCCGAGCTGCGCGACCCGGCAGCCGCCGGACGGCGCCTCACCGTGGGACCACGGGCTGGCCCTGCTCGTCGACCAGGCGCGACCACCCGCTGCACGATCGGCCCCATCCACCGCTCGGTCGGCGCCCTGACCATGTCGGACGTCTCGGAGATCTCCGCCGACCGCGGCGACGAGTTCCGCGGCTTCCCGGACCGGGAGGCGGCGTTCGCCGCCCTGCACGACGACGCACGCGGACGACGGGCCGGCGACGTGGGCCTCGTTCGTGGTCTCCGACGGCCGGGCCTGGGCGGTGCTGCGGACACCGCGGACCGGCCCGGTGGACGCGGCGGTGCTGCACGACGTCGCTGCTGCCGGCGTGGGGCGTAGCCGAGGAGCAGGTCGGCTACCACCACAGCCTCGACCAGGCGCTGCACACCACCGCACGCCAGCCGGGCATCGTGGTCGCCGTGCACCCGCCGACCGTGCCCGAGGTGATGGAGACGGCGGCCCGCGGGGTCCGGATGCCGCGGAAGTCGACGTCCTTCGCCCCCAAACCGCGGATGGGCGTCGTGATGCGCGACCTGCACGACGCCTGAGCCACGCGCACCGGACCGGGCACTGCTCGGCTCAGCCGTCCGCCGCGCGCCCGGACCCGCCGGGCGGTGAGCACCTCCACCTCGAGGCGGGTGGTGGCCCCCTCCCCGGCCCGGTAGAACCGGCGGCGCAGGGCGCCGGTCAGCTCGACCCGGTCGCCGACCTCCCAGCCGCCGACGCTGCGCCGGCTGCGCGCGCTCCAGGCGGCGCAGTCCACCCAGTCCGAGGTCTGCGCCGACCCGGACGTCATCGGCGGTGCGCGCCCGCGGCACCGACAGCCGGAACGTGCTGATCACCGCCCCGCTGGGCAGCTCCCGCTCGACCGGGGCCGAGGACACCCGGCCCCGCAGCCCCACCGTGTTGTCGGCGACCTCGCCGACCAGCTCAACGGCTCTCGGTCTTCTCGGTCATCTCGACCACCTCCGCGACCAGGATGGCCGCGTGCCCGCGACGACGAGCGGACCGCTCGGCCAGCCTGGGGACGAGCGGCCGGGCCGAGGCGTCGGTGGACGGGATCCGGCCGGGCTCAGGTCCTGCGCGACGGCCCTCGAGCTGCATCACGCGCTCCTCGGCGTCGGTGATCTCGTCGCTGTCGATGCGCGATGGTGCGGTGGAACCACTCGACGGCGTCCTCGGTGCGGCCGGCGGCGAGCAGCGTGTCGGCGTAGGCGTAGCGCAGCCGGACCACCCAGTCGGCCGCGGGTCTTGGAGCGCAGCGGCGCGTTCTCCAGGGTGCGCAGGGCGGCGTCGAGCTCGCCCAGGTCGCGGCGGGCGCCGGCCTCGACGATGGTCATCTCGGCCTTGAGGTCCGGCTCGAGGTTGGCGACCGCGGGGTTGCGGGCCAGCGCCAGGGCGCGGTCGGGGCGCCCGAGGGCGCGCTCGCAGTCGGCCATCACGGGGAGGTAGTCCTGCGAGCCGTTCATCCGCTTGGCGGCGCGGAGCTCGGAGAGCGCCTCGGCGTACTCGCCCGGCGGCGTACGCCGCCTCGCCGCAGGCCTCGCGGACCACGGCGATGCGGGCGGCGCGGGCCCGGGCGGCCAGCGTGTGCTGGTAGGCCGTCTTGGGGTCGTCGTCGAGCAGCAGGCCGGCGGCCACCAGGTGCCGGGCGACACGCGCCGGCGAGCTTCTCGGGCAGCCCGCGCAGCTGCTGGGCGACGTTGCGGTCGAGCTCCTTGCCGGTGATCGCCTCGTCGAGCGTCGGGCCGTCGTAGCGGGCCTGCTCCTCGGAGCGGTCCCGCACCGGACCACGGCTCGTCCGGTCGTCGTCGCGGCGCGACCGCGAGTACGGCTTGTCCGCCGCCCTGCGCGCGCCCGCCGGACGGACGTGCGCCCTGTCCACGGGGGGCGTCGCCGGACGCCACGGCGGTCCCGGCCGCCACCGGCGCCGCCGGCGCCACCGCGCGAGGCACCGCCTCGCGCAGCCGCCGCTGCCTGATGCGCTGCCGCGTCCGTTGCCGCCGCGGGACCCGGAGGATCGACCCTGCTCCGCCATGCTGCTCTCCTCGAAACTGTCCGTGAAACACGTAGAGGCCACCCTGACGGGTGGCCTCTACGAAAGAATTGTCCGGCGACGTCCTACTCTCCCACAACCTCCCGGTTGCAGTACCATCGGCGCTGAAAGGCTTGACTTCCGGGTTCGGAATGGAGCCGGGTATTTCCCTTTCGCTATGGCCGCCGAAACTCTATGGAGTTATGCCTTGACCTTGGTGCCGGCATCGGATCTGACTCCGATGACGACTGAGGTCCCCGACCGTAACTCGGGAACCACACAGTGGACGCGCAACATCTTTGAGGGACAAGCCCTCGGCCTATTAGTACCGGTCGGCTCCGTGCATTACTGCCTTCGACCTCCGGCCTATCAACCCAGTCGTCTACTGGGGGCCTTACCCGGTTAACCCGGTGGGAAACCTCATCTTGAAACGTGCTTCCCGCTTAGATGCTTTCAGCGGTTATCACTTCCGAACGTAGCTAACCAGCCGTGCTCCTGGCGGAACAACTGGCACACCAGAGGTTCGTCCATCCCGGTCCTCTCGTACTAGGGACAGCCTTTCTCAAGTTTCCTGCGCGCGCGGCGGATAGGGACCGAACTGTCTCACGACGTTCTAAACCCAGCTCGCGTGCCGCTTTAATGGGCGAACAGCCCAACCCTTGGGACCTACTCCAGCCCCAGGATGCGACGAGCCGACATCGAGGTGCCAAACCATCCCGTCGATATGGACTCTTGGGGAAGATCAGCCTGTTATCCCCGGGGTACCTTTTATCCGTTGAGCGACGCCGCTTCCACATGCCAGCGCCGGATCACTAGTCCCGACTTTCGTCCCTGCTCGACATGTCTGTCTCACAGTCAAGCTCCCTTGTGCACTTACACTCGAAACCTGATTGCCAACCAGGCTGAGGGAACCTTTGGGCGCCTCCGTTACATTTTAGGAGGCAACCGCCCCAGTTAAACTACCCATCAGGCACTGTCCCTGATCCGGATAACGGACCTAGGTTAGATATCTAGTACGACCAGAGTGGTATTTCAACGTTGACTCCACATGAACTGGCGTCCACGCTTCAAAGTCTCCCACCTATCCTACACAAGCCGAACCAAACACCAATACCAAATTGTAGTAAAGGTCCCGGGGTCTTTCCGTCCTGCCGCGCGTAACGAGCATCTTTACTCGTAGTGCAATTTCGCCGAGTCCATGGTTGAGACAGCGCCCAAGTCGTTACTCCATTCGTGCAGGTCGGAACTTACCCGACAAGGAATTTCGCTACCTTAGGATGGTTATAGTTACCACCGCCGTTTACTGGGGCTTAAGTTCTGCGCTTCGCTCCGAAGAACTAACACGTCCCCTTAACCTTCCAGCACCGGGCAGGAGTCAGTCCGTATACATCGTCTTACGACTTAGCACGGACCTGTGTTTTTAGTAAACAGTCGCTTGGGCCTGGTCTCTGCGGCCATCATCGCTTCTGGAGAGCAAGTGCTACTAACGAATCCGGCCCCCCTTCTCCCGAAGTTACGGGGGCATTTTGCCGAGTTCCTTAACCATGGTTCACTCGATCGCCTTGGTATTCTCTACCTGATCACCTGAGTCGGTTTGGGGTACGGGCGGCGCATAGCTCGCTAGAGGTTTTTCTCGACAGCATAGGATCATCCACTTCGTCCATTCGGACTCCCCATCAGATCTCAGGCACATGAGAGGCGGATTTGCCTACCTCTCGCCCTACATCCTTAGCCGTGGTCTACCATCGCCACGGTTGGACTGCCTTCCTGCGTCACCCCATCGCTTGACTACTACTAGTTCGGGTCGTGCGCTCCACCTCCATCGTTCCCGAAGGACTCCAGAAGGTTTTGGGCACTTAGCATCACTAGGTTCGTCATGGGCGCTATTTTGCCGGTACGGGAATATCAACCCGTTGTCCATCGACTACGCCTGTCGGCCTCGCCTTAGGTCCCGACTTACCCAGGGCAGATTAGCTTGACCCTGGAACCCTTGATCATTCGGCGGACAGAGTTTCTCACTCTTCATTCGCTACTCATGCCTGCATTCTCACTCGTATGGCGTCCACGACTGGTTCACACCGCCGCTTCGCTCGCCATACGACGCTCCCCTACCCATCCACGCACCTGGACCTGAACTGAATCAGGCCGGGTTATTGCGTGAATGCCATAGCTTCGGTGGATAACTTGAGCCCCGCTACATTGTCGGCGCGGAATCACTTGACCAGTGAGCTATTACGCACTCTTTCAAGGGTGGCTGCTTCTAAGCCAACCTCCTGGTTGTCTGTGCGACTCCACATCCTTTTCCACTTAGTTATCGCTTAGGGACCTTAGCTGATGGTCTGGGCTGTTTCCCTCTCGACTACGGAGCTTATCCCCCGCAGTCTCACTGCCGCGCTCTCACTTACCGGCATTCGGAGTTTGGCTAATTTCGGTAAGCTTGTAGGCCCCCTAGACTATCCAGTGCTCTACCTCCGGCAAGAAACACGCGACGCTGCACCTAAATGCATTTCGGGGAGAACCAGCTATCACGGAGTTTGATTGGCCTTTCACCCCTATCCACAGGTCATCCCCCAGGTTTTCAACCCTGGTGGGTTCGGTCCTCCACGCGGTCTTACCCGCGCTTCAACCTGCCCATGGATAGATCACTCCGCTTCGGGTCTTGATCGTGCGACTCAGATCGCCCTATTCGGACTCGCTTTCGCTACGGCTTCCCCACACGGGTTAACCTCGCCACACAACGCAAACTCGCAGGCTCATTCTTCAAAAGGCACGCTGTCACAAGATCGAAGATCTCGCTCCAACGGATTGTAGGCACATGGTTTCAGGTACTATTTCACTCCCCGCCAGGGGTACTTTTCACCTTTCCCTCACGGTACTTGTCCGCTATCGGTCACCAAGGAGTATTTAGGCTTAACGGGTGGTCCCGCCAGATTCACACGGAATTTCAGGGGTTCCGTGTTACTTGGGGTGACGTCTCAGAGCCATCGTCTTACGTGTACGGGGGTATCACCCTCTACGCCGGGACTTTCCAGTCCGCTTCAACTTCAACGATGGTTTCTTACTCTGTGTTGGTTCGGCAGAACCAACGTGACGGCCCCACAACCCCTACTGCGCAACGCCTGCCGGCTATCACACGCAATAGGTTTGGCCTGTTCCGATTTCGCTCGCCACTACTCTCGGAATCACTTTTGTTTTCTCTTCCTGTGGGTACTGAGATGTTTCACTTCCCCACGTTCCCTCCAACTGCCCTATGTGTTCAGGCAGAGGTAACTGGACATGACTCCAGCTGGGTTTCCCCATTCGGAAATCCCCGGATCACAGCTCGGTTGCCAACTTCCCGGGGCTTATCGCAGGCTCCTACGTCCTTCATCGGCTCTTGGTGCCAAGGCATCCACCATGTGCCCTTAGTAGCTTGTCTTGCTACAAAGATGCTCGCGTCCACTGTGTAGTTCTCAAATTACGGGCGGTCCCACCCTCTGTCTCCCACGCTGACCGTGTGGACGAGTCCGTCCGATCGGTAGTTCGTGGAGAAGGTGGTCCGGAGAGATCGAAGTTACTCGATCCCTCAGGACCCAACAGTGTGCCTGAATCGCTCTGCTCGCTCCTGCTCGAGGTTCCACGCCCGCCGCACGAGGCGGGGACAGTACTGACGAGCGCTTGCAGGCGAGCAGACCAAATAGTCGACGTTCCACTAGTGAGCTGGTCTGCCGAGGAACGCATGTCCTCGAAACAAACCAATGGACGAGCCGGCATGATGACCGACCGCCAAATGCTCCTTAGAAAGGAGGTGATCCAGCCGCACCTTCCGGTACGGCTACCTTGTTACGACTTCGTCCCAATCGCCAGCCCCACCTTCGACGGCTCCCTCCACAAGGGTTGGGCCACCGGCTTCGGGTGTTGCCGACTTTCGTGACGTGACGGGCGGTGTGTACAAGGCCCGGGAACGTATTCACCGCAGCGTTGCTGATCTGCGATTACTAGCGACTCCGACTTCATGGGGTCGAGTTGCAGACCCCAATCCGAACTGAGACCGGCTTTTTGGGATTCGCTCCACCTTGCGGTTTCGCAGCCCTTTGTACCGGCCATTGTAGCATGCGTGAAGCCCTGGACATAAGGGGCATGATGACTTGACGTCATCCCCACCTTCCTCCGAGTTGACCCCGGCAGTCTCTTATGAGTCCCCACCATTACGTGCTGGCAACATAAGACGAGGGTTGCGCTCGTTGCGGGACTTAACCCAACATCTCACGACACGAGCTGACGACAGCCATGCACCACCTGTATAGAGCCCGTAAGGACCTGCCATCTCTGAGAGTTTTCTCCATATGTCAAACCCAGGTAAGGTTCTTCGCGTTGCATCGAATTAATCCGCATGCTCCGCCGCTTGTGCGGGCCCCCGTCAATTCCTTTGAGTTTTAGCCTTGCGGCCGTACTCCCCAGGCGGGGCGCTTAATGCGTTAGCTGCGGCACGGAACTCGTGGAATGAGTCCCACACCTAGCGCCCAACGTTTACGGTGTGGACTACCAGGGTATCTAATCCTGTTCGCTCCCCACACTTTCGCTCCTCAGCGTCAGGTAATGCCCAGAGAACCGCCTTCGCCACCGGTGTTCCTCCTGATATCTGCGCATTCCACCGCTACACCAGGAATTCCGTTCTCCCCTGCATACCTCTAGTCTGCCCGTATCGGAAGCAGGCTCAGGGTTAAGCCCTGAGTTTTCACTCCCGACGCGACAGACCGCCTACGAGCCCTTTACGCCCAATAATTCCGGACAACGCTCGCACCCTACGTATTACCGCGGCTGCTGGCACGTAGTTGGCCGGTGCTTCTTCTGCAGGTACCGTCACTTGCGCTTCGTCCCTGCTGAAAGAGGTTTACAACCCGAAGGCCGTCATCCCTCACGCGGCGTTGCTGGATCAGGCTTTCGCCCATTGTCCAATATTCCCCACTGCTGCCTCCCGTAGGAGTCTGGGCCGTGTCTCAGTCCCAGTGTGGCCGGTCACCCTCTCAGGCCGGCTACCCGTCGTTGCCTTGGTGGGCCATTACCCCACCAACAAGCTGATAGGCCGCGAGCTCATCCTTCACCGCCGGAACTTTCCACCACCATCAGATGCCTGAAGTGGTCGTATTCGGTATTAGCACCGGTTTCCCGGAGTTATCCCGAAGTGAAGGGCAGATTGCTCACGTGTTACTCACCCGTTCGCCGCTCGTGTACTCCCGAAGGAGCCTTACCGCTCGACTTGCATGTGTTAAGCACGCCGCCAGCGTTCGTCCTGAGCCAGGATCAAACTCTCCGTTGAATTCTGTTGATTCGCACGCAGCCGAAGGCCACGTGCTTCATCGACTATCTTGGAGTATCCCAGCAAGAGTGTTCCACCGAAGTGAGAACGGTCTTACCAAAGGAATCATCGACAGATACCCACGAGCCGAAGCTCCTGGCAACCTGCCGACTGGCGTTACAAATTAATTCGTCGACTTTTGGCACACTGTTGAGTTCTCAAGGATCAAGCGCGCACCGCAGTCCGGCCTCTCGGCCTCGCTGGGGGGCAACCTGGTAAAACTTACCGGGTTGGCTGGCCCCGTCAAATCGGGGTTTCGCTCTCTCCGGCCCCCTCCGCGCCACAGCGACCGAGTAGAATCCGAGGCCGCCGAAGCGCGCACTCGAGCCACCTCGGTTGAGGTGATCAGAAGGGGTTTCGCCTCGGGGCCGGCCGCCCAGCCTCTCGGCCTTGCGTCCCGCCGCTCCCTGGCGACAGACAGAACATTACGTAGACCCCTCGGGATTCGTCAAATCGGGTCCGCGTGGCCCCGGTCACACTCGCGTTTCCGCAGGTCACAGGCGCTTTTGGCGTCCAGGAGGGTCCGGGGAGCGCCGGCCGGGCTCTGCGAAGCACATCGATGTCATTCGACGGTCCGGACGGTGACGGTCGACGTACCGCTCAGCAGGTCGGGCGTCACCCGCTCCACCGCACGGCAGCCGGCCAGCTGCAGCGTCTCCGCGAGCTCCTCGCCGAGCTCGTCGAGCAGCCGGGTGACGCCTGCGGGGCCGTCGGCGGCCAGTGCATAGACCGGTGGCCGGCCGAGGAACACGGCACGCGCCCCGAGCGCGAGCGCGGCGAGGGCGTGCCGGCCGGTGCGCACTCCCCCGTCGACGTACACCTCGCAGGCGTCGGCCACCGCGGCCACCACGCGCCCAGGCAGTCGGCGGTGGCGGCCGCCTGGTCGAGCTGTCGACCGCCGTGGTTGGACACCCAGACCGCGGCCGCGCCGGCCTCGACGCACGCCGGGCGTCGTCGGGGCGCAGCACGCCCTTGACCACGACCGGGAGCCCGGTCACCTGCGCAGCCACTCGACGTCCTGCGGACCGAGGTCGGTGGCCTTGGCGTCGCCCGGGGCGTCGCCGTAGCCGGGCGGGAAGTTGGTCTGGAGCCAGCCGGGCTCGACGAGGTCCCAGACGGTCTCGCCTCCCCGTCGTACTTCGTGCCGACGACCGGGGTGTCGGCGGTGAGCACGACGGCGCGCGGCGCCGGCGGCGACCGCGCGCTCGCAGCAGCGGCAGGCAGGCGGGGCGGTCGGCGGTGACGTAGACCTGCGACCACCAGGCGGCGCCGGTCGCGCCGATCGCCTCGAAGGTCGACCCGGCGTTGCTCGAGACCACCACGAGCGACCCGGCGGCGGCGACGCCCTGGGCCATGCCCGCCTCGCCCTCGGGTGCACGGCGCGCTGCATCGCGGTGGGCGCGACGGCGAACGGCGAGCTCGAACTGCGGTGCCGAGGACCGTCGTCCGCAGGTCGACGTCGGTGACGTCGCGCAGGACCCGGGGGAGGAAGCGGTGCCGGTCCCAGGCCGCGGCGGCCTCGCCGCGGACATGCCGTCGCGGGCGCCCTGGCGGACGTAGCGGTAGCACCGGCTCGGGGAGCAGTCGCGGCCGCGAGGTGCTCGACCTCGTCGGCGTACCGCTCGGGGGTCACCCCACGACCTCCACGCCGGCCAGGTTCTTCTTGCCCCGCCGCAGCACCAGCCAGGAGCCGCCGAGCAGGTCGGCCTCGGTGGGCACGAGGTCGGGGTCCTCGACGCGCTCGTTGTTGAGGTAGGCGCCGCCCTCGCCGACCGTGCGGCGGGCCTCGCCCTTGCTCTTGGACAGCCCCGTGGCCACGAACAGGTCGACGATGCCCGGCATGGCCGTCGGCGGCCTTGACCTCGGTGGAGCCGGCCTCCCGCAGCGCGGCGGCCAGCGTCGGTCCGTCGAGCTCGCGCAGCGTCGCCGCCACCGAACAGGGCCGCGGAGGCCGCCTGGATCTGCCGCGGTCTCGGTCCCGCCGTGCACCATCGACGTCATGTGCTCGGCCAGCGCCTTCTGGCCCGGCCCGCAGGAACGGCTTCTCCGCCGTCTGCGCCTCGAGGTCCTCGATCTCCTCGTGCGAGAGCAGGGTGAACGACCCGGAGCAGCTCGCCGACCTTCTCGTCCTCGACGTTGAGCCAGAACTGGTAGAAGGCGTACGGCGACAGCATCTCCGGGTCGAGCCACAGGGCGCCGCCCTCGGTCTTGCCGTACTTCGTGCCGTCGGCCCGGGTGATCAGCGGGGTCGCGAAGGCGTGCACCCGGTCGCCGTCGGACCGGCGGATCAGCTCGACGCCGCCGGTGATGTTGCCCCACTGGTCGCTGCCGCCGAACTGCAGGGTGACGCCGTGGTCGCGGTGCAGGTTGAGGTAGTCCATCGACTGCAGCAGCACGTAGCTGAACTCGGTGTAGGAGATGCCGCTCTCGAGCCGGGTGCGCACGGTGTCGCGCGCCAGCATCCGGTTGACCGGGAAGTGCTTGCCGATGTCGCGCAGGAAGTCGATCGTCGACAGGCTCGCGGTCCAGTCGTAGTTGTTCACCATCGTCGCGGCGTTGGCGCCCTCGAAGGACAGGAACGGCTCGATCTGGGCGCGGACCTTCTCGACCCAGCCCTTCACCACGTCGAGGGAGTTGAGCACCCGCTCCCCGGAGTCCTTGGGGTCGCCGATCATGCCGGTGGCCCCGCCGACCAGGGCGAACGGCACGTGGCCGGCGTCCTGGAGCCGGCGCGCGGTGACGATCTGCAGCAGGTTGCCCATGTGCAGGCTCGGCGCGGTCGGGTCGAAGCCGACGTAGAACCTGACGGGCCCGGCGTCCATCTCGGCGCGCAGGGCGTCGAGGTCGGTCGAGTGGGCGATCAGGCCGCGCCACTCGAGGTCGTCGAGAACGTGCTGGTCAGAGCTCATGGGTCAAGCCTGCCTCATCGACCGGGACCGCCGTCCACGGGGTTGTCTCAGAGCCACTCGCCGAAGGCGAGGGGCTCGCGGGTGACGAGGTACGTCGCCCAGTTCATCTTCGTGACCCGGCCGTCGGCGTCGCGGGTCACCCGGAGCAGCTCGCCGTGCTCGCGCCCGGCGACGGTGCGGAACAGGTCGGGCCCGACCTGCTCGAACCGCGACGACGGCTTGTGCTCCGGCAGCCCCTCGGCGCGCGCCTCGAGCCGCCCCTCGCGCACCGTGAACGTGAACGGGGCGCCCTCGGAGTACCAGACGCCGACGAGGTCGGCGAGCTCCGGCGGCACGGCGGTGCCCGGGCGCCACGGCTCGCGGCTCGACCGGGTCGTGCTCGGTGACCTGGTCGGCGAGCGTGATGGCGAAGCCGGCGATGTCCGGCGTCGTCCCCGAGCTGGTCAGCACGATGCCGCCGGTCTTCGCGTCGCGGTCGGTGAAGACGGCGGTGATGTGTCCGGGCATGCCGCCGGTGTGGCCGACGTACGTGCGGGTGCCGGAGCGGACCAGGAAGAAGCCGAGACCCATGGCGGCGGTCCAGCGCTCGCGGTCCATCACGACCTGCGGCTCGCACATCTCCTCGAGCGTGTCGGGCGCGAGCACCTCGGCGACCGGGTCGGCCACGAACGCCGACCAGCGGGCCAGGTCCGCGCCCGTGCTGGCCAGCCCGCCGCAGGGGTCCAGGGCGCGCAGGTCGAGCTGCTGCTGCGGGACGGGCACGTCGGTCCACGGCGGGACGTAGTACCCCTGCGCGTGCCGGCCGTCGAAGCCGACCGTCGTGCGGCGCATCTCCAGCGGGTCGAGGATCCGGGCCCGCAGCGACTCCGCCCAGGGCCGGGCGTCGAGGCGGGCGACGACCTCGCCGAGCATCGAGAAGACCAGGTTGGAGTAGTGCCAGAGGTGGTGCGGGCGGTGCACCCGCTCGGCCTCGTTGAACCCGCTGACCAGCTCGGCGGTGTCGGGGTTGACCAGCGTCTCCCACACGTCGCCGAGCGGCTCGCGCTGCATCCCCGAGACGTGGGCGAGGCACTGCCGGATCGTCAGTCCCGGCCGGGTGACCTCGGGGACGAACGTGTCGAGCGTGTCGTCGAGGCTGAGCCGGCCCTCGTCGCGCAGCGCCATCACCAGCACGGCCGTGAACGTCTTGGTGTTGGACGCGACCAGGAACTGGTGGTCCGGGTCGGGCGGCGTCCCGGGTCGGCCAGGTCGGCCGAGCCGACGCCCTCGTGCCACAGCAGGCCGCCGTCGCGGACGACCCCGGCGAAGACGCCGGGGACGCGGCCGGAGCGCTGGCGGTCGAGGACGGTGCGGTGCAGTCGGCGGATGGTCTCGTCGCGCAGATCGGTCACGCTCCGACCCTAGGACCCGCCTCGTCCGACCGGCGCAGCAGGTGCTCCCGTGCCGCCGCGTCGCCCGGGGCGTCGCGCTCCGCGAGGTGGTCGGCGATCTCGGCGCGGTGCTCGGGCGTCTTGTTGCCGCCGTACTTCATCTTCGCCCGCACGCCCTCGACGTGCAGCCGCAGGCCGCGGATGCCGGGAAGCTGGCGGCGGTCGCTCTCGACGTCGGTCCCGGGGGTGACGCGGGTGGAGCCGGGCGGCTCGAAGTTCGCGAGCTGTACGGCGAGGATCGCGGCCTTCTCGTCCGGGTCGTCGACGACCTCGGCGCGGCAGAGCAGCTGCATGCCGGTGTAGTAGGACGTGGGCACCCCGAGGTCCGGGTCGGTCCCCGGGTTGGCGTTCCACGCCGCCTCGACGTAGGCGTAGTCGCCGGCGAGGGCGAGCACGACGTGCGGGTCCTCGTCGAGCGCCCCCCAGACCGGGTTGGGCCGGGCCAGGTGCAGCAGCACGGTCGCGTCACCGTCGTACACGAAGTGGGTGGGTACGACGACCGGGTAGCCGTCGACGTGACCGGCGGTGACGAGCTGGCCGAAGTCGACCGTCGCGAGGACGGCCTGCCACTCGTCGCGGGAGGCCTCGTCCCAGGGGTGGATGAGCATGCGCCCATCCTCCCCCGGGAACGCCGGTCAGCCGAACAGGCTCGAGACCTTCACGACGGTCTGGTAGACGCCGTAGACGAGCGGCAGGCCGACGACGGCCCACGAGACGACCAGCAGCACCGGCCGCGTGGCCGTCGTGGTGCCCGTGCCGGTGCGGGTGGTCGTCGTGACTCCGCCCCCGCTGCCGGAGGACTCGGTCAGCTGCGGCTCCTCGCGGTCGGGCTCGTGGAACCGGTCGGCGACCTGGCGGATCAGCAGGTTGGCGACGAAGCCGACCGCGAGCACGCCGACCATGGTCAGCAGCGCCGGCTTGTAGGCGTCGTAGGTCAGCTTGCCGGGCGTGCCCTCGGCGTCGAGGAAGCCGTTGATGATCAGCGGCCCGGCCACACCGGCCGCGGACCAGGCGGTGAGCAGACGGCCGTGGATCGCGCCGACCTGGAAGGTGCCGAACAGGTCGCGCAGGTAGGCCGGGACGGTCGCGAAACCGCCGCCGTAGAACGAGATGATGATGCCGGCGAACAGCACGAACAGGCCGGTCGAGCTGTGTCCGACCAGCGCGAGCAGGGCGTAGAGCACCATGCCGCTGCCGAGGTAGCCCATGTAGATCGGCTTGCGACCGACGACGTCGGACGTCGACGACCAGACGAACCGGCCGGCCATGTTGCAGATCGAGAGCAGCCCGACGAAGCCCGCGGCGGCGGCCGGGTCGACGCTCGAGTCCGAGCCGGTGCGGAAGAAGTCCTGGATCATCGGGGCGGCCTGCTCGAGGATGCCGATGCCGGCGGTGACGTTGCAGAACAGCACCACCCACAGCAGCCAGAACTGCGGCGTCTTCACGGCGTTCGCGGCGCTGACGCTCGCCGTGGTCACCATCGACTTGGCCTTGACCGTCTTCGGGTCGAAGCCCTCCGGACGCCAGTCGTCGGCGGGGACCCTGATCAGCCAGGCGCCGAACAGCATCACGACGAGGTAGACCAGGCCGAGCGTGACGAACATCGAGGCGACGGCGGAGCCGCTGGCGACCGACGTGGCGTCCTTGGGGTCGAAGCCCGCTGTCGTAGATGGCGAGCAGCTTGCTCTCGACCGGCGAGGCGACGAGCGCGCCGCCGCCGAAGCCCATGATCGCCAGGCCGGTGGCGAGGCCCGGCCGGTCCGGGAACCACTTGATCAGCGTGGACACCGGGGAGATGTAGCCGATGCCGAGTCCGATGCCGCCGATCACGCCGTACCCGAGGTAGAGCAGCCAGAGCTGCCCGGTGGCGATGCCGGCGGCGCCGACCAGGAAGCCGAGCGACCAGGCCAGCGGCGGCGGCCACCATCGCGCGGCGCGGGCCGCCGGTGTCGACCCAGGTGCCGAAGACGGCGGCCGACAGGCCGAGCATCACGATGGCGATCGAGAACACGATGCCGACCGAGGTCAGGCTCGTGTCGAAGTGGTCGACCAGGCTGGTCTTGTAGACGCTGGTGGCGTAGGCCTGGCCGATGCAGAGGTGGATCGCGAGTGCGGCCGGCGGGATCAGCCAGCGGTTGTAGCCCGCCGGGGCGATCGTGTGCTTGCGGTCGAGTACGGCGAAGGCCATGAGAAGCTCCTGCTCTGCCCGGGATGTGCCTGCCGTCACAGTGCCCGCGCGCGGTGACGGTTGAAACGTCTACCTCTTGCGGACCGCTGCGGGCCGGTACGTCGAGACGGTCGGGTCGCCCGTCGACCCAGAACCGCCAGGGCCGGTCGGCGGCCTTGCGCAGCCCGACCCGTGGGCCGGTGCGGACGTGCGACGCGGGTGCCGCGGCCGGGGTGAGGCTGAGGCTCCCGGCGGTGAGGTCGACGCCGTCGTGCGCGAGGTCGATGCCGAGCGCCTGGCAGAGCCGGGCGGGTCCTCGGGCGAGGTCCCGGTCGCTGCTCCCCCGTCGCCGCAGCCGTGCCGTCTCGATGCCGTCGCACGACCTCGCCGGCCCGCAGCAGCACGGCGGACGCGATGCCCTCCGGTCCCGACCACGACGTTGCAGCAGTGGTGCATGCCGTAGGTGAAGTAGACGTAGAGCCGTCCCGGCGGTCCGAACATCACGGCGTTGCGGTTCGTCCGGCCGTTCGCCGCGTGCGAGCCGGGGTCACCGGTTCCGTCGTACGCCTCGACCTCGGTGATCCGGACGGCGACGTCGCCCTCCTCGGTGGTGTGCCGCAGGACCGCGCCGAGCAGCCGCGGGGCGACGTCGAGCACGTCGCCGGTCAGCGACTCAGGCCAGCCAGGCACGGTGGTCCGCGACGGCGGCGCGGAGCTCGGCGAGCTGCTCGGTGACCCGGACCGGTGCGGTGCCGCCGCGGGAGTCGCGTGAGGACACCGAGCCCTCGACGGTGAGCACGTCGCGCACCGCCGGGGTGAGGTGTACGTCGATCGCGGCGAGCTGCTCGTCGGTCAGCTCGTCCAGCTCGACACCGAGCTCCTCGCAGCGGCGTACGCACGCGCCGGCGACCTCGTGGGCGACCCGGAACGGCACGCCCTCGCGGACCAGCCACTCGGCGACGTCGGTGGCGAGCGAGAAGCCCTGCGGCGCCAGCTCGGCCATCCGGTCCGGTGTCGAAGCGCAGCGTCGCGACCATGCCGGTGAAGGCCGGCAGCAGCACCTCGAGCGTGTCGACGGAGTCGAAGACCGGCTCCTTGTCCTCCTGCAGGTCACGGTTGTAGGCCAGCGGCAGCGCCTTGAGGGTCGCGAGCAGGCCGGCCAGGTTGCCGACCAGGCGGCCGGCCTTGCCCCGGGCCAGCTCCGCGATGTCGGGGTTCTTCTTCTGCGGCATGATGCTCGACCCGGTGGAGTAGGCGTCGTCCAGGACGGCGAAGCCGAACTCCTTGGTCGCCCACAGGATCACCTCCTCGGCCTGCCGGCTGACGTCGACGCCGATCATCGCGGTGACGAAGGCGAGCTCGGCCACGAAGTCCCGGGCCGCCGTGCCGTCGATGGAGTTCGGGCTGGAGTCGGTGAAGCCCAGGTCGCGGGCCACCTCCTGCGGGTCGAGCCCGAGGCTGGAGCCGGCCAGGGCGCCCGAGCCGTAGGGCGAGTCGACCGCGACCCGGGCGTCCCAGTCGCGGATCCGACCGACGTCGCGGACCAGCGGCCACGCGTGCGCCAGCAGGTGGTGGGACAGCAGCACCGGCTGGGCGTGCTGGAGGTGCGTGCGGCCCGGCATGATCGCGCCGAGGTGCTGGTCGGCCTGACCGGCGATGGCCTCGGCCAGGTCGAGCACGAGACCCGCGACGACGCGGGCGTGGTCGCGCAGGTAGGCCTTGAAGAGCGTGGCGACCTGGTCGTTGCGGGAACGGCCCGCGCGCAGCCGCCCGCCCAGCTCGGTGCCGACCTCGTCGAGCAGCAGCCGCTCGAGCGCGCCGTGCACGTCCTCGTCGGACGCGTCCGGGTGCAGTTCCCCGGCGGCGTACCGCTCCCCCAGCCGGTCCAGGCCCGCGACGAGCGCGTCCCGGTCGGCCTCGGTGAGCAGGCCGGCGGTGTGCAGCACGCGGGCGTGCGCACGGGAGCCGGCCAGGTCGTAGGGCACCAGCCGCCAGTCGAAGTGGGTCGACCTGGACAGGGCGGCCAGGGCGTCGGACGGCCCGGAGGCGAACCGGCCGCCCCAGAGCGCGCCGGTGTTGGTCCCGTGAGGTGCAGAGGTCACGTGTGCCTTCCTAGCAGGTCGGTCGACCCGTCACTTCTGCGACGACACGCCGCGATTTCTGCTGCAAAGGTGACGGGTCGGCGGGAGGGGGGATTAGTCGGTGCCGGACTCGATGGCGGCGTGGTCGAGGGCCTCGCTCGCCGATGTCGCCGGCGGCGGCCGGGTTCGTGGTGATCCGGTCGAAGCCGCCGGCCTCGATCTCGCCGAACAGCGTCCCGTTCTCCACCAGGACCTGGCCCTGGTCGAGCGGCTGCGCCGCGTAGAGCTCGAGCTTGGAGCGCGAGTCGGCGATGTCGAGGTTGCGCATGGTGAGCTGGCCGATCCGGTCGGTCGGGCCGAACGCGGCGTTCTCGGTGCGCTCCATCGAGAGCTTGTCCGGGTGGTAGGAGAACGCCGGGCCGTCGGTGCGCAGGACCGTGTAGTCCTCCCCGCGCCGCAGCCGCAGCGTGACCTCCCCGGTGACCAGGGAGGCGATCCAGCGCTGGATCGACTCGCGGATCATCAGCGCCTGCGGGTCCAGCCAGCGTCCCTCGTAGAGCAGCCGGCCGAGGCGGCGGCCCTCGCTGTGGTAGCTGGCGATGGTGTCCTCGTTGTGGATCGCGTTGAGCAGCCGCTCGTAGGCGATCCAGAGCAGCGCCATGCCCGGGCGCCTCGTAGACGCCGCGCGACTTGGCCTCGATGATGCGGTTCTCGATCTGGTCGGACATGCCGAGTCCGTGCCGTCCGCCGACCTCGTTGGCCTTCATGACCAGCTGCACCGGGTCGTCGTACGTCGTCCCGTCGACCGCCACCGGGACGGCCCTGCTCGAAGCGGATCGTGACGTCCTCGGTGGCGATCTCGACGGCCGGGTCCCAGAACTTCACGCCCATGATCGGCTCGACGGTCTCCAGCGACGACGTCGAGGTGCTCGAGGGTCTTGGCCTCGTGGGTGGCACCCCAGATGTTGGCGTCGGTGGAGTACGCCTTCTCCTTGCTGTCGCGGTAGGGCAGGCCGTGCTCGGTGAGCCACTGGCTCATCTCGGCGCGACCACCGAGCTCGTGCACGAAGTCGGCGTCCAGCCACGGCTTGTAGATGCGCAGCTCGGGGTTGGCCAGCAGGCCGTAGCGGTAGAACCGCTCGATGTCGTTGCCCTTGAACGTCGAGCCGTCGCCCCAGATGTCCACGCCGTCCTCGTGCATCGCGCGCACCAGCATCGTGCCGGTGACCGCGCGACCCAGCGGGGTGGTGTTGAAGTACGCGCGGCTGCCGGAGCGGATGTGGAACGCGCCGCAGGCCAGGGCGGCCAGGCCCTCCTCGACCAGCTGGGTGCGGCAGTCCAGCGAGCGGGCCAGCTCGGCGCCGTACTCCATCGCCCGGGCGGGGACGCCGGCGATGTCCGCGCTCGTCGTACTGGCCGATGTCGGCGGTGTACGTGCACGGGATCGCGCCCTTGTCGCGCATCCACGCGACGGCGACGGAGGTGTCGAGCCCGCCGGAGAACGCGATGCCGACGCGTTCGCCCTTGGGCAGGGAGGTCAGAACCTTGCTCACGGAGTGTCCTTCTCGGGGCTGGAGGATGCTGCGGTGTCGTGGGGTCCCCCGGCGGGCGTGGGGGTGCCGTTGGCGAGCGCCAGGAAGCGCTCGGCGAGCGCGGGCCCGCCGTCGGGTCGTCGGCTGATCACCAGCACGGTGTCGTCGCCGGCGATGGTGCCGAGGATGTCCTCGATGCCGGCCCGGTCGAACGCCGAGGCGAGGAACTGGGCGGCGCCCGGGGGCGTGCGGAGCAGCGCGAGGTTGGCCGAGGCGTCCGCCGACGAGAGCAGCTCGCCGAGCAGCCGGGCGAGACGGCTCTCGGAGGCGGCGGACTCGTTCACCGCCCGCGGGGTCCGGTCGCCGCCCTCGGCGGGCACGGCGTAGACCAGCGCCCCGGACGGGACCCGCACCTTGACGGCGTCGAGCTCGACGAGGTCGCGCGAGAGCGTGGCCTGGGTGACGCACGACGCCGGTCTGGCCGAGCAGGTCCGCCAGCTCGGTCTGCGAGCGCACGTAGTGGCTGCCGAGCAGCTCGACGATCTTCTGCTGGCGAGCGCCCTTGGTCATCGGGATGCCGGCGGTCATGGCTGGTGCTCCATGAGCCAGGTGAGCAGCGCCTTCTGGGCGTGCAGCCGGTTCTCGGCCTCGTCCCACACGACGCTCTGCGGGCCGTCGATCACCTCGGCGGCGATCTCCTTGCCGCGGTAGGCCGGCAGGCAGTGCATCACGATCGCGTCGGGCAGCGGCGTGCGCGAGCAGGGCAGCGTCGAGCGCGTAGGGCAGGAACGGCTTGCTGCGCTCGTCGGCCTCCTCCTCCTTGCCCATCGACACCCAGGTGTCGGTGACCACGACGTCGGCGCCGGTGACCGCCTCGACGGGGTCGACCACGTAGGAGCGCGGACCCGCCCGTCGTACCGGCGATCTCGCTGCGCCCGGGCGAGGACCGCGTCGTCGGGGCGCGAACCCGTCGGGGCCCGCTGACCCGCACGTGCATCCCGGCGGTGGCGCAGGCCAGCAGGAAGGAGTGCGACATGTTCGAGGCGGCGTCGCCGAGGAAGGCGACGGTGAGCCCGGCGAGGGTGCCCTTGTGCTCCTCGATGGTCTGCAGGTCGGCGAGCAGCTGGCAGGGGTGGAACTCGTCGGTGAGGGCGTTGACGACCGGGACGCCGGACCAGGCCGCCATCTCCTCGAGCCGTTCCTGCCCGAAGGTCCGCCACACGATCGCGGACACCATCCGGCCGAGGACGCGGGCGGTGTCGGCGATCGACTCGCGGGTGCCGATCCGGGCGAGGCCGCCGTCGACGAGCATGGGGTAGCCGCCGAGCTCGGCGACTCCGGCCGTGAACGACGCCTGGGTGCGCAGCGTCGGCTTGTCGAAGATGATCCCGACGGCGCGCGGCCCCTCGAACGGGCGGGCGGCGTGCCGGTCGGCCTTCAGCGCCTTGGCCAGCGCCAGGACCTCGGCCTGCTCGGCCGGGGAGAGGTCGTCGTCGCGCAGGAAGTGCCGCGTCATGTCGAGGTCTCCCCTGCTGCCGCGTAGGCCTCGTCGAGGATGGTGGGCCACACGTCGAGGAACTCCTGGGCCTGGTCCGGGGTGAGCACCAACGGCGGGACGATGCGGATGCGGTTGGGCGTGCAGGCGTTGAGGATGACGCCGTGGGCCATCGCCCGGTCGACCACCCCGGCCGACACCTCGGCGTCCAGGTCGAGGCCGATGAACAGACCTCGGCCACGGACCTCGGTGACCCGCGGGTCGACGAGTCCGTCGCGGATGAGCTCGCCCACCTTGGTCGCGTTGTCGAGCAGGCCGTCGTTCTCGATCGTGTCGATCACGGCGAGGGCGGCAGCGGCGGCGACCGGGTTGCCGCCGAAGGTCGTGCCGTGGTTGCCCGGGCCGAGCAGCGTGCCGCTCTCCCCCAGCGCGACCATGGCGCCGATCGGGATGCCGCCGGCCAGGCCCTTGGCCAGCGTGACGACGTCCGCCTGGATCCCGGACGCCGCATGGGCGAACCAGGCACCGACTCGTCCCATGCCCGACTGCACCTCGTCCAGCCACAGCAGGGCGCCGTGCTCCGTCGCGATCTCCCGTGCCCGGGCCAGGAAGCCGTCCGGCGGGATGACCACGCCGGCCTCACCCTGGACCGGCTCGATCACGACGGCGGCGGTCTCGTCGGTCACGGCGGCCGCGAGCGCGTCGGCGTCGCCGTAGGGCACGAACGTGACGTCCCCGGGGAGCGGCTCGAACGGCTCGCGGTAGGCCGCCTTGGAGGTGAGCGCGAGGGCGCCCGTCGTACGCCCGTGGAAGCTGCCCTCCATGGCGACCAGGTGGGTGCGGCCGGTGCGCCGGGTCAGCTTGAACGCCGCCTCGTTGGCCTCGGCGCCGGAGTTCGTGAAGAACACCTTGCCGCCGCCCTCGGGCACCCCGAGCAGCCCCAGCAGCCGCTCGGCGAGGATCACCTGCGGCTCGGTGGCGAAGAAGTTCGAGACGTGCCCGAGCGTGCGGAGCTGGGTGCTGACCGCCTCGACGAGGGCCGGGTGGGCGTGGCCGAGGGCGTTGACCGCGATCCCCCCGAGGAGGTCGAGGTAGCGCGTGCCCTCGGCGTCCCAGACGTAGGGCCCCTCGCCCTTGGCCAGCACCAGCTTGGGCGGGCCGAAGGTGTTCATCAGCGACGCGGCGTACCGCTTCTGCAGGTCGTCGGAGCTGGTCATGTCACTTCTCCACGGAGGTCGTGTAGTGCGCGGACCGGATCTTGGTGGGGACGCCGGGCAGCACCTGGGTGCCGACCCCCTCGTCGGTGAAGATCTCGAGGAGTACGGCGTGCGGCTCCCGCCCGTCCACCACGGTGGCCCGCGGGACGCCGTTGGTCACGGCACTGAGGCAGGCGCCCATCTTGGGGACCATGCCGCTGGCCAGCGAGGGCAGCAGCTTCTCGAGCTCCTCGGGGCTGATCTCGCCGATGACGTCGTCGCTGTCGGGCCAGTCCCGGTAGAGGCCCTCGACGTCGGTGAGCACCAGGAGCTTCTCGGCGCCCAGGGCGACCGCCAGGGCGGCGGCCGCGGTGTCGGCGTTGACGTTGTGCACGGTGCCGTCGGCGTCGGGCGCCACGGAGGAGATCACCGGGATGCGGCCGGCGTCGACGATGTCGAGGACCGCCTCGGGCCGCACGTCGGCGACCTCGCCGACCAGGCCGAGGTCGACCTCCTCGCCGTCCACGACGGTGTTGGTCCGCTCGGCGGTGAACAGGCCGGCGTCCTCGCCGGACATGCCGACCGCCAGCGGTCCGTGCTCGTTGAGCAGGCCCGACGAGCTCGCGCTGCACCTGGCCGACGAGCACCATCCGGACGACGTCCATCGTCTCCTTGGTGGTGACCCGCAGGCCGCCCTTGAACTCGCTCTCGATGCCGAGCCGGTCGAGCATCGAGGAGATCTGCGGACCACCGCCGTGCACGACGACCGGGCGGAAGCCGGCCATCCGCAGGAACACGATGTCCTCGGCGAACGCGCGCTTGAGGGTGTCGTCGGTCATCGCGTTGCCGCCGTACTTCACCACGATCGTCTTGCCGTGGTACCGCTTCAGCCACGGCAGGGCGGCCGCGAGGGTGGCGGCCTTGTCGGTCGCCTGCTTCCAGGCCGGGTCGACCGTCAGGTCCTCGGGGATCGTCATCGTCGCTCTCAGCTGCTGTAGGCGGAGTTCTCGTGCACGTAGGCGTGCGTGAGGTCGTTGGTCCACACCGTGGCGCGCGCGTCGCCCGCCTTGAGGTCGACGGTGACGGTGACCTCGCGCTGCTCCATGTCGACCAGCGTCGGGTCCTCGTCGGGCGTGGACTTCCGGCAGACCCAGACGCCGTTCATCGCGACGTCGAGGTCGGCCGGGTCGAACGCCGCGTCCGTCGTACCGATCGAGGCGAGCACGCGGCCCCAGTTGGGGTCCTTGCCGAACACCGCGGTCTTGAACAGGGCGCTGCGGGCGATCGAGCGGCCGACCTCGACCGCCTCGTCCTCCGAGGCCGCGTTGAGCACGGTGATCGCGATGTCGTGGTCGGCCCCCTCGGCGTCGGCGAGCAGCTGCATGGCCAGGTCCGTGCAGGCCCGGCCGAGCGCGTCGGTGAAGTCCTCCTCGGTCGGCGTGATCCCGGAGGCGCCGCTGGCCATCAGCGTGACGGTGTCGTTGGTGGACATGCAGCCGTCGGAGTCGAGCCGGTCGAAGCTGACCCGGGTCGCCGCGCGCAGTGCACGGTCGGCCGTTGCCGCGTCGACGACCGCGTCGGTGGTCAGCACGACCAGCATCGTCGCCAGCTGGGGCGCGAGCATCCCGGCGCCCTTGGCCATCCCGCCGATGCTCCAGCCGCTGCCCTCGACGACGACCTGCTTGCTGACGGTGTCGGTGGTCATGATCGCGGTGGCGGCGTCCTCGTCCGCCGTCCGGTCCGATCGCGCCGAGCGCCTCGTCGACCCCGGCCACCAGCACGTCGCGGTCGTTGGTCAGGCCGATCAGACCGGTCGAGCAGACCACGACGTCGACGGCTCCGATGCCCAGGCCGCCGGCGACCCGTTCGGCGACCGCGTGCGTGGTCTGGAACCCCTCGGCGCCGGTGTAGCAGTTGGCGCCGCCGGAGTTCAGCACGACGGCGCGCACGACGCCGTCCTTGACGACCTCCTGGCTCCACAGCACCGGGTTGGCCTTGCACCGGTTGGCGGTGAACACCGACGCGGAGGCGAACTGCGGGCCGTCGTTGACGACGAGCGCGAGGTCCTTCGTGCCGGACGGCTTCAGGCCGGCGGTGACGCCGGCGGCCCGGAAGCCCCGGGGGGCGGTGACGCTCATCGGGGCCCCCGACGAAGCAGGAGCGAAGCGAGTGCTTTGGTGGGGTGGAGTTCACGGCGCGAGTCCGATCGTGGTGAGTCCGGTGGTCTCGGGCAGGCCGAGCGCGAGGTTCATGCACTGCACGGCGGCGCCGCCCGTGCCCTTGGCCAGGTTGTCGACGGCCGCGACGGCGACCAGCCGGCCGGCGGTCTCGTCGACGGTGACCTGCACGTGCACGGCGTTGGAGCCGATCACGGACTTGGTCTGCGGCCACTGGCCCTGGCGCAGCAGGTGCACGAAGGGCTCGTCGGCGAAGGCCTTCGGCGTACGTCGCGTAGGCCTCGTCGGCGGTGACGGTGCTCGGGGCGGAGCAGGTCGCGAGGATGCCGCGGGGCATCGGGACCAGCAGCGGCGTGAACGACACCCGGACGTCGCCGTCGGTGAGCAGGCGCAGGTTCTGGGTGATCTCCGGCGTGTGCCGGTGGGTGCCCCCGACGCCGTACGCGCTGGCGGAGCCCATCACCTCCGAGCCGAGCAGGCTGGGCTTGGGTGCCTTGCCCGCGCCGGAGGTGCCCGAGGCGGCGACGACCACGATGCCGGAGACGTCGACGATGCCCGCCGCCACGGCGGGCGCCAGCGCGAGGGTGGACACGGTCGGGTAGCAGCCGGGTACGGCGATCCGGGTCGCCGCCGCGATCCGGGCGCGCTGGTCGGCGAGCTCGGGGAGCCCGTAGGGCCAGGTGCCGGCGTGCTCGCCCCCGTAGAACGTCTCCCAGTCCGACGAGTCGGACAACCGGAAGTCGGCGCCGCAGTCGATCACGACGGTGTCCTCGGGCAGCGCCTGGGCGAGAGGCGCGGACTGCCCGTGCGGCAGGGCCAGGAACACCACGTCGTGCCCGGAGAGCACGTCGAGGGTGGTCTCCTCGAGGACCCGGTCGGCCAGCGGCACCAGGTGCGGCTGGAGGCTGCCGAGCGGCTCCCCGGCGTTGGAACCGGCCGTCACCGCTCCGATCTCGACGTCGGGATGCGTCAGGAGCAGCCGCAGCACCTCGCCTCCGGCGTACCCGCTCGCTCCGGCGACCGCGACCCTGCGTTTCGTCATGTGCATGAATATACAAGTCGCTGCATAGACA
The DNA here is from genome assembly GCA_963786795.1 of uncultured Actinomycetota bacterium. Taxonomy (GTDB): domain Bacteria; phylum Actinomycetota; class Actinomycetes; order Propionibacteriales; family Nocardioidaceae; genus Nocardioides_B. Next base: position 281,289 of record CAWBAQ010000032.1, on the reverse strand, counting down.
GGCAACTCGGTCAGGCGCGGTGCACGGCCCCGAACCGCTCGACGACGGCCGCGACGACCCGGTCGCGGGCCTCGGCGGTCTCCGCCTCGGTCAGCGTCCGGTCGGGGGCGCGGAAGCGCAGCGCGAAGGCCAGCGACTTCTTCCCCGCCGCGATGGGCGGGCCGGTGTAGACGTCGAAGACCCGCACCGACTCGAGCAGCGGACCGGCCGCCTCCCGGATGGTGCGGGCGACGTCGTCGGCCGGCACGGCGGCGTCGAGCTCGAACGCGACGTCCTCCTTGGCGACCGGGTAGCTGGAGAACGGCTCGGACTGCACCGCGACGGGCGCCTGTCGAGATCAGCAGTCCGAGGTCCACCTCGACGGCGCTGGTGCGCGGCGGGCACGCCGTACGCCGTGCAGACCGCGGGGTGCAGCTCGCCCGCGTGGCCGATCTCCTCGCCGTCGACCCGCAGCTGCGCGCAGCGGCCCGGGTGCCAGGGGGCTCGGGTGGCCTGGACGACCTCGACCTCGACGCCGAGGACGCGCGCGACCTCGCGGACCACCTGCGACCGCGTCGGCCCAGGACGACGGTCGGCCGGTGCCCCACCAGCCGGACGCCTCCCGCTCGCCGGCGAGGACGGCGCCCAGGCGTCAGCGGCTGGCGCGGCACGGCGGCCATCAGCTTGGCGAGGTCCGCGTCGTCGGGGCGCCAGTCGACGCCGAGGATCGGCGCCTTGAGCCGCTCGGGCGGTCGGGAAGAACACCGGCGCGGTCTCGTAGATCGCCACCGAGCCGCATGCCGCGGCCGATGTTGCGCGCCGCGGTCTCGAGCAGACCCGGGCAGCAGCGTCGTGGTGAGCAGCGGCTCTCTCCTCGGACAGCGGGTTGGCGATCCGGATGGTGCGGCGCAGCACGTCGTCCTCGGGCAGGCCGAGCGCGGTCGAAGTCGGCGCTGCCCGACGAACGGCCAGGTCTTCACCTCGACCAGGCCGGCACCGGCCAGCGCGAACCCGACCCGGCGGCGGAGCTTCTGCTCGCGGGTCAGCCCGCGGCCGGACGGGGCGGACGGGCAGCACGGACGGGACCTTCGTGTAGCCGACGATCCGGGCGACCTCCTCGACGAGGTCGTAGGGGTCGGTGAGGTCGGGCCGCCAGGTCGGCGGCAGCGCGGTGAGCGTCCTGCCGTCCTCCGCGACGGTCACCGTGCAGCCGACGGTGCGGAGGTTGGCCACGGTCGTGTCCGCGTCGATCGGCATCCCGGTGATGCGGGCCGGGCAGGTCGACGTCGGCGGTGATGGCGGGCGACGGGGGCGGGGCTCCGACGTACGTCACCCCGTCGTCGATCGTGCCGCCGCCGTGCTCGACGAGCAGGTGGGCGACGCGGTCGGCGGCGTACGCCGGGAGCAGCGGGTCGACGCCGCGCTCGAAGCGCTTGGACGCCTCGGACGGCAGCTTGTGCCGCCGCGCGTCCGGAAGATCGTGGTCGGCTCGAAGTGCGCGGCCTCGATCACCACGTGGCTGGTCGTCTCCGACAGCTCGGTGGTCCGGCCGCCCATCACGCCGGCGAGGCCGATCGGGCCGCTGTCGTCGGTGATCAGCAGGTCCTCGGCCGACAGGGTCGCGGCGTACGTCGTCCAGGGTGACCAGCGTCTCGCCCTCGGTGGCGCGGCGCACGACGATCGGGCCGGACAGCTTGTCGCCGTCGTAGCCGTGGATCGGCTGACCGAGCTCGAGCATCACGAAGTTGGTGATGTCGACGGCCAGCGAGATCGGACGCATGCCCGGCGAGCTGCACCCGGCGCGCGATGTGCCGGGGCGTCGGGGCCGTCGGGTCGAACCCGGTGACCGTGCGTGTCACGAAGACGGGGCAGCCGTCGGGTGCCTCGACGCGGACCGGGTAGCCGTGGTCGTCGGGGGCGGGCACGTCGCGGTGGGCGGGGTCGTGGAACGGCACGTCGTAGGCGATCGCCGCCTCGCGCGCGATGCCGCGCAGCGACAGCGCGTAGGCGCGGTCGGGGTTGATCTCGAACTCGATCACGTCGTCGCGCAGGCCGAGCAGCGCGATCGCGTCGTCGCCGGGCTTCACGTCCCCGTCGATGCGCGGGTCGAGCACCAGGATGCCGTCGTGGTCGTCGCCGGTCCCGAGCTCCTTCGTGGAGCAGATCATCCCGTCGGACACGTGGCCGTAGGTCTTGCGGGCCGCGATCTCGAAGCCGCCCGGCAGCGTCGCACCCGGCAGCGAGACGACGACGAGGTCGCCGGGCCCGAAGTTGTGTGCGCCGCAGACGATGCCCGTGCTCGCCGATGCTCGGGGCCGCAGTCGACCTGGCACCAGTTGATGGTCTTGCCGTTCTTCTGCGGCTCGGCCTCCACCGACAGCACCCGGCCGACGACGATCGGGCCGCGGAGGTCCGAGCCGGGCGACTGCAGCGACTCGAGCTTGAGCCCGAGCGCGGTCAGCCGGTGGGCGAGCTCCACGGCCGAGACGTCGTCCGGCAGGTCGACGTACTCGCGGATCCACGAGAGGGGGGCGCGCATGTGCTCAGATCTCCGTTCCGAAGGCGTGCGGTGAAGCGGACGTCGCCCTCCACCATGTCGCGCATGTCCGAGACGCCGTGCCGGAACATCAGGGTCCGCTCGAGCCCCATGCCGAAGGCGAAGCCCGTGTAGGTCTCGCTGTCGATGCCGCACGCGGCGAGCACCCGCGGGTTGACCACGCCGCAGCCGCCCCACTCGATCCAGCCCTCGCCCTTGCAGGTGCGGCAGGTCTCGACCGCCGGGGACTGCCCGCGGCACACGAAGCAGACCAGGTCCACCTCGGCCGAGGGCTCGGTGAAGGGGAAGTACGACGGGCGGAACCGCGTCGTGATCCCGGCGCCGAACATCGACTCGGCGAAGTGGTCGAGCGTGCCCTTGAGGTGCGCCATCGTGATGCCCTTGTCGACGACGAGCCCCTCGACCTGGGAGAACACCGGCGTGTGCGTCGCGTCGAGCTCGTCGGTGCGGAAGACCCGGCCGGGGCAGATCACGTAGATCGGGCGGCTCCCGCTCGAGCATGGTGCGGGCCTGCACGGGCGAGGTGTGCGTGCGCAGCACCAGTCCGCCGTCGGCCGGCTCGAGCCAGAAGGTGTCCTGCATGGTGCGGGCGGGGTGGTCGGGGCCGAGGTTGAGGGCGTCGAAGTTCAGCCACTCGGCCTCCAGCTCGGGACCCTCGGCGACCTCCCAGCCCATCGCGACGAACACGTCGCAGACCAGCTCCTGCAGCGTCGTCAGCGGGTGCCGCGCGCCCCGCGGTGCCCGGTCCCAGGGCAGGGTGACGTCGACGGTCTCCTCGGCCAGCATCCGCCGCTCGTGCTCGGCCTCGAGCACGGCCTGCCGGTGCGGCGAGCGCCTGGTTGACCGCACCGCGGGCCTTGCCGACGCGCATGCCGGCGTCCTTGCGGGCCTGCGGCGGCAGCGCGCCGATCTCCCGGTTGGCCAGCGCCAGCGGCGAGCGGTCGCCGGCGTGCTCGCGTGCGGACCCGCTTGAGGGCGTCGAGGTCGGCGGCCGCCGTCGACGGCCTCCAGGGCGGCGTCACGCATCGCCTCGACCTCCTCCGCCTTGAGCGGGGTGACCTCGACGGGGTCGTACTGGGAGTTCGGGCCCGACATGGACTGCCTTCCTGGAGAGCGTGCGTGCGCAGCGCTCAGTCTAGGAACCGCGCGACGGGTGTCGCGAACGGGTTGCGCGGGACCGGCGTGGACTACTCGGGACGGCTGTCCTGCTCGGGCCACAGGATGCTCGACGCGGGCGCCGCCGGCCGGCGAGTCGTCGATCTCGACCGAACCGCCGTGGGCGTTGACGAGCCCGTGGATGATGTACATCCCCAGCCCGGACCCGCCCCGCGCGCCGTGCTTCCAGAACTTCGTGAAGACCCGGCTGCGGATGTCCGGGCTGATCCCGTCGCCCTCGTCGTCGACGTGCAGCAGCACCCCGTCGTACGCCGCCTCCTCGCGGATCGGCGCGGCGGTCAGCGTGACCTGGCCCTCGCCGTGCCGGATCGCGTTGTCGACGAGGTTGGTGACCACCTGCGCGAGCTTGTCGGGGTCGGCGCTGACGGTGGGCAGCTCGCCGTCGACGTCGAACGCGATCTCGCGACCGGTGCCGGCGCTGACCGAGGCGACGACGCGGTCGACGGCGGCCTCGAAGTCCAGCGGGCGGGGGTAGAGCGAGAGCCGGCCGGTGTCGATGCGGGCCACGTCGAGGAGCTCGGCGATCAGCCGGGTCAGCCGGTCGGCGTCGGCGTTGACCGTCTCCAGCATCATCTTCTTCTGGTCGTCGTTGAGCTTGTCCCACTTGGACAGCAGGGTCGCGACGAACCCCTTGACGCCGGTCAGCGGCGAGCGCAGCTCGTGGGCGACCGTGGCGACCAGGTCCGAGCGCTCCCGGTCGAGCCGCTCGCGGGCCCGGGCGGAGCGCACGCAGACCGCGACCTGGCGCACCGGCGAGCGGGCGAGTCGCGGAGGATGCGGGCGGTGACCAGCAGCTCGGTGCCGTCGGAGAGGTACCACGCCTGCTCGTTCAGCCGGGTGCGGGTCGACAGGCCGTCGTAGGGGTCGGTGCAGGAGAACCAGCTGTTGCCGGTGCGGTCCTGGAGGAGCACGACGTCGGCGAGGTGCTTGCCGACGCCGTCGCCGAGCGCGCAGCAGCCGCGGCCGCGGCGGCGTTGATCGCCGGTCACCGTGCCGTCGCGTCGGCCACGACCACGCCGTCCGGCAGGTCGTCGAGCAGCCCCTGGTCCCCGTTCATGGGCTCAGGTTAGTCGCATTCGGGTCGGTTGGGCTGCTCTGTCCGCGCCGGCGTCGACGAGCGGGGCCGCCGCTGGGACCGGGCCGAGGCGTAGAGGCAGACGGCCGCGGCGGTGGCGAGGTTGAGGCTCTCGGCGCGGCCGTGGATCGGGATCCGGACGCGGTGGTCGGCCAGGGCGGCGAGCTCGTCCGGCAGGCCCCAGGCCTCGTTGCCGAACAGCCAGGCGGTCGGCCCGGCCAGCAGGCCGTCGTCGCTGGCGTCGTCGAGGTCGAGCTCGCCGGCCCCGTCCGCCGCGAGCACGGTCAGCCCGCGGCCGCGCAGGGCGGCGACCGCCTCCGCCGGGTCGTCGACCAGGGACAGCGGCAGGTGGAACAGGCTGCCGACGGTGGCGCGCACGGTCTTGGGGTTGTACGGCGTCGACGCTGTGGCCGGCGAGCACCACGGCGTCGGCGCCGGCGGCGTCCGCGCACCGGATCACGGTGCCGGCGTTGCCGGGGTCGCGTACGTCGGCGCAGACGGCGACCAGCCGCGGGGAGGCGCCCCGTCGAGCACGTCGGCCAGGGGCCGGTCGAGGAAGCGGCAGACCGCCACCACCCCTTGGGGATGCACGGTCTCGGCCAGCGAGGCCAGCGCGTCGTCGTCGACGAGCTGCCACGGGAGGCCCGCCGCGACGACGTCGGTCGCGGAGCGTCGGCCTCGCGGGCGGTGGCGTCGCGGGGTCGCGAAGACCTCCGCGACGCAGCCGGGCACGGCGAGCGCCTCCGGTCAGGGCCTTGGCGCCCTCGGCCAGGAACAGCCGGTGCTCGGCCCGGGAGACACGTCGGGCGAGCCTCCGTGCCGTCTTGACGCGGCCGCTCCTCGTGGTGAGGAGCGGCGCGTCAGGTCGCGGGAGCGCTCGGCCATGCGACGGCCGGACGCCGGTGGCGGCTGCGTCAGGCGGACGCCTCGGCGCGAGGAGCGTTGACGTCCTCGGGCAGGGCGGCCTTGGCGGTCTCGACGAGCACGACGAACGCCGGCATGTCGTTGACGGCCAGGTCGGCCAGGATCTTGCGGTCCACCTCGACACCCGCGAGGCGGAGGCCCTGGATGAGGCGGTTGTAGGTGAGGCCGTTGGCGCGGGACGCAGCGTTGATGCGCTGGATCCAGAGCTTGCGGAAGTCACCCTTCTTCGACTTGCGGTCCCGGTAGCTGTAGACCAGCGAGTGGGTGACCTGCTCCTTGGCCTTGCGGTAGAGACGCGAGCGCTGTCCGCGGTAGCCGGAGGCGCGCTCGAGGGTTACCCGGCGCTTCTTGTGGGCGTTGACCGCCCGCTTGACGCGTGCCACTTGTTACTCCTTGTGCTGGGGAAGGCGATCTCGACTGGCTCGATCACCCGATGGGGCTGGACGGGCTGCGAGGGGCCTCAGCGGCCGAGGAGCTTCTTCACCTTGGCGGTGTCGGCCTTGGAGACCTCGGTGGTGCCGCTCATGCGGCGGGTCACCTTGGACGCCTTGTGCTCCAGGTTGTGGCGCAGGCCGGCCTTCTGGCGGCGGATCTTGCCCGAGCCGGTGACCCGGAAGCGCTTGCTGGCGCCCGAGTGCGTCTTGTTCTTCGGCATGAGTAGTCAGTCCTTCGTCTGTGCTGTGTCGTGTCGGTCCGGCGGGAGCCGGCCCGGTCACATGTCGTGGGTCGATGTTCTCCGAGCGACGCCGCGGCTTCTTGTCCTCCGGGGCGGTCGGCGCGGTCGCCGTACGCTCGGCGTGCTCGGCCTCGCGCTCGGCCAGCTTCTCGGCGGCCCGCTCGGCCTTCGCGGCCTGCACCTCGATCTTGGCCTCGGCCTTCTTCTTGTGCGGCCCGAGCACCATGATCATGTTGCGGCCGTCCTGCTTCGGCGAGGACTCGATGAAGCCCAGCTCGGTCACGTCCTCGGCCAGGCGCTGCAGCAGCCGGAACCCGAGCTCGGGCCGGTGCTGCTCACGACCGCGGAACATGATCGTGATCTTCACCTTGTCGCCCGCCTTGAGGAAGCGGACGACGTGACCCTTCTTGGTCTCGTAGTCGTGCGCGTCGATCTTCGGACGAAGCTTCATCTCCTTGATGATGACGTTCGTCTGGTTCCGACGTGCCTCACGAGCCTTCTGGGCGTTCTCGTACTTGAACTTGCCGTAGTCCATGAGCTTGCAGACCGGCGGTCGCGCCGTCGGCGCCACCTCGACCAGGTCGAGGTCGGCCTCCTGCGCGAGTCGCAGGGCGTCGTCGATGCGGACGATGCCGACGGTCTCGCCGTTCGGGCCAACGAGCCGGACCTCGGGCACCCGAATCCGGTCGTTGATGCGCAGCTCCGTGCTGATGGGTCCTCCATGTGATCGTCAGTGGTCGTGCTGTGCCGGGGTCGGCCTGGCGGTGGGTCTCTGTGACCGGGACGCAGACATGAAAAAAGGCCTCCGCCACGCAAGCGGAAGCCAGTCGTCGGTGCGCACGACGGGTCGCGAGCACCTCACGAAGGGTCAGGTCGGGTGAACCTGTCCTTCGGGACCGGACCCGACGACCTGGTGGAGCAGCGGTCGTGCGGGTGGGAGACGGGTCTCCGCTTGTCAGATCTCGTTGGCTCAACCTCCGGCGCGTCCCGGATATTCCATCCGGGCCGCACAGACGGCCGACCCAACAGATCGGTCACCGACCAGACTACCGTGCGGGCACCCGGTCAGGAAATCCTGCGCCGGGTGCCACGCTGGACCCATGACGCACGCCTGCCCCCGAGTCCGAGTCCGCCCGCGACATCGCCGAGGTGCCGGCCCTCGAGATCGTCTCCACGGCCGCCCTGCACCTGATGAGCGCCGCCGCGGTGAACCTCGGCCTCGCCGAGGACCTGCCCGAGCACCGCGACCTCGACGAGGCCCGCACGCTGATCGAGGCGCTCGCCGGGCTCGTCGTCGCGGCCGCGCCCCGCCTGGGCCACCACCACGCGGCCCCGCTCCGCGACGGCCTGCGCAGCCTGCAGCTCGCGTTCCGCGAGGCCTCCGAGGTGCCGGACGCCCCGGGCGAGGGCCCCGGCGAGAAGCTCACCGGCCCGGTCTCACCCACCCGAAGCGGTCGCTGACCCTCGACGAGCGTGTGCCCCTGCGCGAGCTCGCGCAGGTCGTCGGTCTCCACCACGAACAGCACCGGCCCGGCGACGTCGACCAGCATCGCTGCCGCGTCGTCCTGCACGGCGGCCTCCGCCGCCCTGCTCGCCGGGACCGGCACCGGCCGCGCCTCGGGGTCCCACCGGCGCAGCGCCGCGGTGCTCGTGAACGCCAGCAGCGCCGTGCGGCCGTCGCGTCCGGTCATCAGCACCGTCGCCATGTCGGAGGTCTTGTCGTGCGCCAGCCCCGCTCGTCGTGCTCGACCTCGCCGAGCACCGCGACGACCGGCACCAGCAGGCGGGCGTGCTGCAGCACCGCCAGGGTCGCGTCGTGGCGGGCGTCGGGGTCGGCGTCGTAGGCCGCGCAGCGCCGCCGTCACCTCGGGCGGGCGCCTCGCCGTCGTCGCCGGCGAAACCGGGGTCGGGGATCGCGCGCATCGCGCCATCATCCCGTCCCGTCGCGCGACGTAGGCTGGTCGGGTGGACAGCATCGACTCCTCGACCTGGCAGGCCCTCGGCCTCACGCTCACCGTGGTCGGCCTGCTGCTCAGCGTGCTGCTGTGGCGCCGGCGCGGACCGGCCTCCGGGCCTGCGCGGCGTGGCCTGGGCCCTGCTGCCCGCGGCCGCCGGACTGACCGGCACCCTGCGGCTGCTCTGGGACATCGGCGACTCGGTCGTGAACTGGGCCGTGCCGGCTGGTGTTCAGCCCGGTCGTCTGGCTCGGCATCGTGCTGGCCGGGGTCTCGGTGGTGCTCTTCGGCGTCAGCGGCGCGATGCGCGCCCGGGGCGTCGGCGTCCAAGCGGGTCGGCCACGGACCCTGCGGTGAAGGGCGGCGACGCGAAGGAGCTGCCCGAGGCAGCGGTCCGCGCGCAAGGCCGAGCCGGCCGTCCAGGACGAGGACATGGACGACATCGAGGCCATCCTGCGCAAGCACGGCATCCAGTGACCCGGGCAGCATGAGGCGCAACGACCTCGCCGCGCAGGTCACGCGGCACCGGCTGCACGCCCGGCTCAACGGTGCCGTCGCGGCGCTGCCGGAGCAGCCGCCGGCCCCGACCTACGTCGTCGACCTCGACTCGTTCGACGCCAACGCCGCCGACCTCGCGCGGCGCGCGGCGGGCACACCGATCCGGGTGGCGACCAAGTCGCTGCGGGTGCCCGCTCTCATCCGGCGGGCGCTCGAGCCGCGCCCGGGCTTCGCGGGGGTGCTGGCCTACTCGCTGCGCGAGGCGCTCTGGCTGTGCGAGCAGGGCGTCAGCGACGACATCGTGATGGGCTACCCGTCCGTCGACCTGACGGCGCTCGGCGCGCGCTGACCGCCTCCGAGGCCGGCCCAGCAGGCCGTGACGCTGATGGTCGACGACGTGCGCCACCTCGACCTCCTCGACTCGGTGCGTCCCGGCGGCGACCCCGGTGCGGGTCGCGATCGACGTGGACGCCGGGCTGCGGCTCGGGCCCGCCCACGTCGGGCCCCGGCGCTCCCCGCTGCACGACGCCGCCGACGTGGTCGAGCTGGCGCAGGAGATCGGCCGCCGCGACGGGCTCCGCCTCGTCGGTGTGATGACCTACGAGGGCCAGGTCGCCGGGGTGCCCGACGAGGTGCCCCGGCACCGGTTCCGGTCGGCCGCGGTGCGCTCGCTGAAGTCGGCCTCCGTCGCCCAGCTCGAGCGACCGGCGCGCGGAGATCGCGTCGGCGCTGCACGAGGTCGTCGAGCTCGAGTTCTGGAACGCCGGCGGCTCCGGCTCCATCGAGACCTCGGTCGCCGACCCGGCCGTGACCGAGGTGACCGCCGGGTCCGGGCTGCTGGTGCCGGGGCTCTTCGACCACTACCGCTCCTTCTCCCCGCTGCCCGCCGCCTACTTCGGTCTGCGGGTCGTGCGCCGGCCCTCCGCCGACGCGTCGCCACCGTCGCGGGCGGCGGCCTGATCGCGTCCGGGCCCACCGGGCGGGACCGCTCCCCGCTCCCCTGGGCGCCGCCCGGCCTGCACCTGACCGGCCTCGAGGGCGCCGGCGAGGTGCAGACCCCGCTCGCCGGACCCGGCGCCGCCGCCCTGCTGGTCGGCGAGCTGGTGTGGTTCCGGCACGCGAAGTCCGGCGAGGTGGCCGAGCACGTGCTGGAGGCGCACCTGCTCCGCGGCAACGAGATCGTCGAGACCGTGCCGACCTACCGCGGCACCGGCCACGCCTGGTGACCTACGAGGCCGCGGCCGCGGCGGTCGCGACGGCCGTGCTGGCCGCGCCGCCCACGCTCGGCGCCGGCCGGCTGGTGTGCGTCGACGGCCCCTCCGGCTCCGGCAAGTCGACCCTGGCGGCCGCGTTGGACGGCGCCTTCCGCGACCGGCCGGCGGCGCGCCGCGTGCGGCGTGCTGCACATGGACGACGTGTACGCCGGCTGGGCCGGCCTCGAGGCGGGGATGGCGACCCTCGCGACGTCGGTGGTCGAGCCCCTGCTGCACGGGCGAGCCGGGCCGCTACCGCCGCTTCGACTGGCACGCGCCTGGCCTTCGCCGAGGAACGCAGGTCGTCGCCTCCGTGCGACGTGCTGGTCGTCGAGGGCGTCGGCGCCTGGTCCTCCGCGATCCGGGCCGCCGTCACCTGCCTGGTCTGGGCGGACGCCCCGTCCGACGTACGGCTGGAGCGGTCGGTGGCCCGCGACGGCGAGCCGATGCGCGGGCGGCTGCTCGTCGTGGCGGGCCCAGGAGGAGGCGATGTTCGCCCGCGAGCGCACCCGGCCGAACGCCGACGTGGTCGTGGACGGTCAGACCGGGTCGGTCAGCACGTAGCTGGTCCACCGCGACTCGACCTCGAACCCGCAGCGCCGGTAGACCCCGAGGGCACCGGTCGGGTTCTCCGAGTCCACGTCGAGCGCCGCCTCGTCGTACCCCGCGTCGGCGCAGGCCGCCAGGACGTGGCCGAGCAGGGCGCCGGCGAGCCCCTTGCCGCGATGGCCGGGAAGCACACCGACCTTGGCGACGTAGGCCTCGCGCCTGCCGGTGGCGTCGAAGTACGCCTCGAACTCGTGCGTGGTGACGTAGCCGACGATCCGGTCGTCATCCTCGGGCGTGACCACGAAGCTGACCGCCGGGCGGAACGTGTGGCTGCCGGTCACCCACTGCTTCCAGGTGCCCGGGGTCCACGGGGTGAAGTTCGGGTGCGACCCGTCGAACGCCAGGTTGTGCGCCTCCAGCAGCGCGTCGCCCATCGTGTCGTCGTACGCCCGGATCTCGTAGCCCTCGGCCAGCGGCCGTCGCTCCGCGAGGTCGGCGAGGCCGGTCCGCATCACGAAGTTCCAGCGCTCGCCCCGCAGTCCGTGGTCGGCCAGCAGGGTCTCCTGCTCCGCGTTGGCGGAGAGCCCGGTCGTCGTGACCCGGGCGGCAGGTCGGGTCGACGCTCGGCCGCGGCGGCGCGCGCCCGGTCGAGCATCGAGCCGGACCAGGGCGGTGCCGATGCCCTCTCCGCGTCGGTCGGGGTGCACGGAGCCGTTCACGTGCACCTTGTAGGCGCCCTCGGTGGCCCCGCGCGGCAGCACGGTCCAGAAGCCGACCAGCTCCTCGCCGTCGAACGCGCCGACGAAGTCCTTGCCCACCTCGACCTCGGGGTTGTCCATCTCCTCCGCGAGGTCGGCGGCGCCGTAGTGCTCTCCGGTGTGCTCCACCCGTTCGATGGCGGCCAGCAGCGTCGACCCAGGCCGGGATGTCGTCACGGGTCAGCGGGCGCAGCACGAGGTCCATCGGGCGAGGGTAGGGCCCGCCCGACGGAACTCGCACGGGGTTTACGGTGCTGCCGGATGAGACCGCGCGTCTGGCAGGGTGGGCGTCATGGTGGCGCCGAGCGGAGAACAGTTCGAGATCAGCGGGGGCGGCTACCGGGCCGTCGTCACCGAGTGCGGTGGCGGGTTGCGCACCCTGGAGCACGACGGGCGGCCGCTCGTGCTCGGCTTCGAGGAGGACGCGCAGTCGACCTCGGGTCGGGGGCAGCTGCTCGCGCCGTGGCCGAACCGGATCCGCGGACGGGGCCTACTCCTTCGACGGCCGCGCACCTGCAGCTGCCGCTGAGCGAGCCGTCCCGTCGCAACGCCAGCCACGGGCTGGTGCGCTGGGCGGCGTGGTCCGTCGAGGAGATGACGGCGCACTCGGTGTCGCTGACCTGCCGGCTGATGAGCCAGACCGGCTACCCCTGGACGGTCGACCTGCACGTGCTGCACGACCTGTCGGCCGAGGGGCTGACCGTGACGGTCACCGCGACGAACCTGAGCCCAGTCGCCCGCGCCGTACGCCCTGGGCGCTCATCCCTACCTCAAGGCGGGGCCCGGGCCCGTGGACGGCTGGGAGCTGACGCTGCCCGCGTCGACGCGGCTGCTGACCGACGACCGGCTGATCCCGGTCGGCCGCGAGGACGTCCGCGACACCGACCTGGACTTCCGGATGGCCCGGCCGATCCGGTCGACGAGCCTGGACACGGCCTTCACCGACCTCGACCGCGACGCCTCCGGCCGCGTCGAGGTGCTGCTGCGTGACCCGTCCGCCGACCAGGGCGTCGCGCTCTGGATGGACGCGAAGCACTCCTACCTGCAGGTGTTCACCGGCGACGAGCTGCCGGCGCACGCCCGGGAGTCGCTGGCCGTCGAGCCGATGACCGCGCCCGCGGACGCGTTCAACTCCGGGGAGGGTCTGGTCGTGCTGGGGCCCGCCGGGTCCGACGACGACGAGCACTCGGCGTCCTGGGGGATCCGGGCCCTGTAGCCGCGGGTCGGCCTGATCGTGGCCGATCGCTGCATCGTCGTACGGCGTGTCGTCGCGGCACCGGGCCACAACCGGGCCGACCTGCAGGCATCGGCCACCTGCGGGCTAGCCGGCCGGCGGGACGTAGCCGGTGGGGTCGTCGCCGAGGTCGACGATGGCCGCGACCGGACCACCGCCGTCCGGGCCCTGGTGGGCGGCCGACACCGACACGAAGGCGGCCGGGTCGCCGGTCACCGACGGCGGTCACCCCGCCGACGGCGGACTTGATCTGCCGGTGCCAGTGCACGTCGGAGTCGTCGAGCATCGCGTTGCGGCGCCCGTGCACCTGGCCGTCCTGGCTGACCTCGCACTTGAGGAAGACGTTGACCAGCCGGCCCTGCAGGTCGCTGGAGTGCGGGCGGTCGGGCAGCTCGAGCCCGGCGTCCTTGATCGCCGTCCCAGATGCCGTCGGCGTCGAGCGCGTCGCGCATCACCGAGTGCCCGATCCGGAAGCGGCCGCCGATCCCGCGGGCGTTGCCGACCACCACGACCTGCGCCTGGTCGAGCTCGACGCCGCTGGAGCAGGACGCGACCGCGCGAGAACAGCGACCGGTCGTGCATGACGTCGGCGTCGGTCGGCATCTCGATCTCGCCGAGCGCGACCGCGATGCCGAGCGCCGTGCACCCGTTGGAGAGGTCCATCGACTCGTGGGTGTGCTCGGTCCACACCGTCTTGCCGCGGCTCTTCGCGTCGCGGATCGTGTGGATGGTCAGCAGCGGCGTCTTGGTCTGCACGTAGTGCACGTCGGCCACGTCGGTGATCCCGGCCCGCTCCATCGCGACCCTCACGGCGTCGGCGACCTTGGTCACCATCGCGACGCGGCCGATGTCCTCGGGCAGCAGCACCTCGCTCATCGCGAAGCCCACGGTCAGCCGCGGCTCGTCGGTCTGCTCGACCTGCGTCGGGGTCGACCGTGGCGAAGATCGTGGCGTGCGGGCTGAGCACGCCGTCGGTGCCGCCGGACCAGACGATCGGCACCTGCTTCGACCTCCTCGGCGCTGCGGGTCCCCTTGTCCACCAGCACCTCGCGGAACGCCCGGTCGGCGATGATCCGCGTGTAGTCGTTGACGCCGCCGTTGCCCTCGGTCTTGCCGATCACGGCCACGCACCCGGTCGGCCTCCAGCACGCCGTCGTCGATCAGGTCGGCGAGACCGCTCGCGTCGGAGACGGTCAGGATCGGGACCTTGCGTACGTCGATCGGCTCAGGCATCGGCTGTCTCCTTCTTCGGTGGGTACGACGACGGTGCCGGTCTCGCCGGCGACGGCGTCCAGGATGTTCGTCGAGGTCGGTGATCACGGCGCGGGTGCCGCCCTGCTCGACGAACCGGCAGGCCGCCTCGACCTTGGGCCCCATCGAGCCGCTGGCGAAGTGCCCCTCGGCGGCGAGCCCGCGCAGCCGTCGTACGTCGACCCGGCCGATGTCGGCTCGGCCTCGGGGGTGCCGAACCGCAGCACGGCGTGCGGCACGTCGGTCGCGACCACGAGCACGTCGGCCTCGACGGTGCGGGCGAGCAGCGCGGCCCCGAGGTCCTTGTCGATGACCGCCTCGACGCCGCGCAGCCCGTCGCGCCTCGCGGACCACCGGGATGCCGCCGCCGCCGTTGGCGACGACCACGAACCCGGCCTCGACCAGCGCGTGCACGGCGGCGGCGTCGAGGATCTCGCGCGGCTCGGGCGACGCGACGACCCGGCGCCAGCCCTTCTCGCCGCGGTCCTCCCAGGTCTCGCCGTGCTCGACCAGCAGCGCCGCCTCGTCCTGCGGGCAGGTAGCGGCCGATCGGCTTGCTGGGCCGGGTGAAGCCGGGGTCGTCGCGCGTCGACCAGGGTCCGGGTCACGACGCGTCGCGCTGCGCCGCCGGACGCCCCGCTCGCGCAGCGCGTCGTCGAGCGCGTTCATCAGCACGAAGCCCAGCGTGGCCTGGGTCTGCGCGCCGCACCAGTCCAGCGGCACCGGGGGTACGACGGACGCGGCGATCTCGTTCTTCACCAGGAGGTTGCCGACCTGGGGGCCGTTGCCGTGCGTGACGACGACGTCGATGTCGCTGGCGACGAGCTCGGCGACGCTGCGCCATCGCCACCTTCGCCGCGGCGATCTGCTCCTCGGGACGCGCGCCGCCGTCGGGGCCGGTCATCGCGTTGCCGCCCAGGGCGAGCAGGACCCTCATCGTCCACCTGCCACTCTCAACGTCGCGCCGGTCGCGTACGGACAGCGTCGCCCGAGCAGCCAGGCGATCGCCTCGGCGATCTCCTCCGGCTCACCGACCCGGCCCAGCGGGACCTTGCCGGCGATCCGCTCGAGCCGGCCGGGGTCACCGGCTGCCGCGTGGATGTCCGTGCGCACGATGCCAGGTGCGACGCGCGTTGACCCGGATGCCGCGCGCGGCGAGCTCCTGGGCGAGTCCCGTCGTCAGGGCGTCGACACCGGCCTTGGCCGCGGCGTAGTGGACGTACTCGTGCGGGGAGCCCAGGGTCGCCGCGCCCGAGGAGACGTTCACGATCGCGCCGCCCTCGGTCAGCACCTGCACCGCGCGCCGGGCGACCAGGATGGCGCCGACGAGGTTGACGTCGACGACCCGCCTGATCACCTCGACGGGGGTGTCGGCCAGGTCGCCGAGGTGCAGCGTCGAGCCGGCGTTGTTGACCACGCCGGTGACCTGGCCGCGTTCGGCCGCAGCGTCGAAGAGGCGGTCGACCTGGTGCTCGTCGGTGACGTCGCAGCGGACCGGTCGACAGCTCACACCCAGGGCACGCACCCGCTCGGCGGTGGTCTCGGCGGCACCGACGTCGCGCACGAAGCCGAGGACCAGGTCGTGCCCGTCGCCGGCCAGCCGCAGCGCCGTGGCGGCGCCGATGCCCCGGCCGCCCCCGGTGACGACGGTCAGCACCGGCAGTCCGCGATCGCGACTGTGCGAGCCCTGTGGACGGTTCGCACGCGGTGTGCCGTGGGTGGAGCGTCCATAACCCCGCGTTACAAGGGTCATCGCGGGTCAGAGCCAGTCGACGTCGGCGCTGGTGGCTCCGCCCGCGGCGAGCCGGGCGTAGCCGGGTCCGCGGTCGAAGAACGGCTGCTCGCCGCGGGCGCGTCTCCGCTGCTCGCGCAGCGCGTCGCTGGCCGCCTCGTCCACGACGGGCTCGCCCGCTGCGACGACCACGCCGTAGTCGTCGCGCGCACCCTCGTCGCGACACCTTGCCCCAGAGCACGTCGCGCGCGACCTCGTCGTAGGGCCGGTCCAGCGGGTCGCCCCAGCCTCCCCCGCCCGTCGTACGGATGCGGATGACCTCGCCGGCGCGGACCGGCTCGGCGTCGGCCAGGGCGTCGACCTCGCGCTCGTGCGGGCCGCCCGGCGTCGATGACGACCTCGAACGGCCGGCCGGCCTTGCCGCCCTTGACGCCCCAGCAGGACAGGATCGACCGGTCCGCGATCGACATGAAGTGCGCGTCCGCGAGCATCCGGATGTGCTTCTCGTAGCCGAGCCCGCCGCGGTGCCGCCCCGCGCCGCCGCTGTCGACGGCCAGGCCGAGCCGCTCGACGACGAACGGGAACCGCGACTCGGAGAACTCGGTCGGCAGGTTGCGGGAGTCGGGCACGACGTGGATGGTGTCCTCGCCGTCGGCGTAGTAGCGGCCGCCGGAGCCGCCGCCGAGCACCTCGCGCATGAGGTACGGCGCGCCGTCGAGGTCGTCGCCGTACACCCCGGTGTAGCGGATCGTCTCCTGGTCCGCGGGCATCCGGCCGTCGACCGCCTTGGCGACGACGCCGGCGAGCACGCCGAGCAGCCGCAGGATCACGAAGGTGCGGGCGTTGGTCGGCGCGGGGAACACCGGGGTGAGCAGCGTGCCCGGCGGCGGGAAGCGCATCTCGATCAGCGGCACGACGCCCTCGTTGACGTCGAGCTCGGCCATCCGCTCCGGGGTGTCCGCGAGGTTGCGCAGCACCGGGGCGAGCCACTTCTTGAGGAAGTTGCCGTCCGCGTAGTCGCCGCAGTGGTTGATCGGCCCCTTGGCCTGCGGAGCGGTGCCGTGGAAGTCGAGGACCAGCCGCTCGCCGTCCGGGTCGTCGGCCGCGGTGCGGGTCATCGTGATCCGCTGCGTGTGCAGCCGCGGCTCGTCGACGCCGTCGTGCTCGGCGTAGTCCTCCCAGACGTACTCCCCCACCGGGATCTTCGACAGGATCTCGCGCCGGAACGTCTCGGTGGTCTTGTCGAGCACCGCGTCGAAGCAGGCCTCGACGGTCTCCTTGCCGTAGCGCTCGAACAGCTCGGCCATCCGGCGGGCGCCCATCAGGCAGGCCGAGCACTCGGCGTCCAGGTCGGCCGCCAGCGACTCGGGCATCCGGCTGTTGCGCGTCATGATCTTCAGCGCCGCCTCGTTGGGCACGCCCGCGTCCCAGAGCCGGATCGGCGGGACCATCAGGCCCTCCTCGAAGACACTGGTGGCGCGACGAGGGCATCGAGCCCGGCACGGCGCCGCCGATGTCGTCGTGGTGGCCGAACGCCTGCACGAACGCGACGACCTCGGGCCGTCACCGCTGTCGTGGAAGACCGGCGCGGTCACGCAGAGGTCGGGCAGGTGGCCGATGCCGCCCTCGGAGAGGTAGACGTCGTTGTGGAAGAACACGTCGCCCGGCCGCATCGTCTCGAGCGGGTAGTCGCGCGCCACCGGGTGCACCAGGGCCGAGTAGGACCGGCCGGTCAGCTTGCGCAGCCTGCCGGTCGTGGATGCCGGCCCGGTAGTCGTGGGCGTCGCGGATCATCGGGCTGCGCGACGTGCGCCCGATCGCGGTCTCCACCTCCTGCTCGACGGAGGCGAGGTACCCCTCGACGATCTCCACCAGCACCGGGTCGGCCACCGACTTGTCAGGTGCCGTGGGTGCTCCGGCCCCCGAACCGGCTGACAGGTCGGCGGTCATGACGTCGCTCCTCCGGATCAGCAGGTTGCCGTGCGCGTCGACGCGGGCGGTGAAGCCGGGGTGCAGCGGCACCGTGGACGAGAACTCCTCCAGCACGGCCGGGCCCTCCACGACGTCGCCGGCGCCGAGCCTCGCCCGGTCGTAGACAGCCTGCCTCGACCCAGTCGTCGAAGAACACCTGCCGGGTGCCGACCCGGGCCGCATCCGCGCCCCGCCCCTCCGCCACCTCGCGCAGGGACGGCTTGCGGATCGGGCCGACCCCGGTGACCCGGAGGTTCACCCACTCGACCTCCTGGCGCGGGTCGGCGCGGAAGTCGTAGCCGTACAGCGCACGGTGCTCGTCGTGGAAGGTCTCCGCGACCTGCGCGGCGAGCTCGGCGGTGACCGGGCCCGTCGGGCACGTCGACCCGGACCTCGTAGGCCTGGCCGAAGTAGCGCAGGTCGGCGGTGCGGACGAACACCCGCTCCGTCCTGCGGGAACCCCTCGCGCGCGAGCGCGGCGTCGGCCCGGCCGCCCAGTCCGTCGTACACCTCCTGCACGTGGTGCACGTCGAGGGCGCCGGCCCTGGCGACGGAGGTCTGGACGTAGTCGTTGCGTACGTCGACCGTGAGCAGGCCGTACGCCGAGAGGTTGCCGGGGTTGAGCGGCACCAGGACACCGTCGAGGCCGAGGATGTCGACGAGCCGGCACGCCAGCAGCGACCCCGAGCCGCCGAACGTCACCATCGTGAAGTCGCGGACGTCGAGGCCGCGCTTGACGGTGACCTGGCGCAGCGCGTTGGCCTGGTTCCACGCGGAGATCTCCAGCACGCCCGTCGCGCAGCGCTCCCGCGTCAGCCCCAGCCTCTCGGCGAGGGCGTCCATGCCGTCGGCCGCCAGCCCCACGTCGAGCGGCACCTCGCCGCCGAGCAGGTGCGGCGGGATCCGGCCGAGCAGCACGTGGGCGTCGGTGATGGTCGGCTCGGTCCCGCCGTGCCCGTAGCAGATCGGACCCGGGTCGGCGCCCGCGCTCTGCGGCCCCACCTTCAACGTGCCCTCGGGCGAGATCCAGGCGATCGACCCGCCGCCCGCCCCGACGGTCACCACGTCGATCATCGGGATCTTGCTCGGGTAGGCGCCG
Source organism: uncultured Actinomycetota bacterium (assembly GCA_963786795.1). Taxonomy (GTDB): domain Bacteria; phylum Actinomycetota; class Actinomycetes; order Propionibacteriales; family Nocardioidaceae; genus Nocardioides_B. The sequence goes on along the minus strand of CAWBAQ010000032.1, from coordinate 262,602 downwards.
ATCGTGCCCTCGGTGGTCAGGGCCGGCTGCCCGTCGATCACGACGGTGACGTCGGTCGACGTACCGCCGCCGTCGCAGGTCACCACCTGCGGGAACCCGGCCGCCTCCGCGACGACCGCGGCGCCGAGCGCACCCGCGGCGGGCCCGGACAGCACGGTCGTGATCGGCTGGTCGACGACCTCGTCGGCGGACAGCACCCCGCCGTTGGACTTCATCACGTAGAACGGCACCGACTGGCCGGACAGGTTGGCGAGGTGGCCGGCGATGTTGGCGACGTAGGAGCGGATGTCGGGCTTCACGGCGGCGTCGACGAGGGTGGTGACGGCCCGCTCGTACTCGCGGTACTCGCGCAGCACCTCGCTGCTGATCGAGACCGTCGCACCCGGGTGCTCGCGGGCCAGCACGTCGCGCATCGCGAGCTCGTGGGTGTCGTCGACGTAGGAGTGCAGGAAGCAGACCCCGATGCTGCCGATGCCGGCGTCGCGGAAGAACCGAGCGGCAGCGACCGCGCTCTCCTCGTCGAAGGGCCGGATCTCCTCCCCTCTCACGGAGAGCCGGCCGCCGACGGTCCTGACCCGGTGGGCCGGGCACGATCCGGTCCGGCTTCACCCAGAAGTAGGAGTTGCCGTAGCCGTCGGGCACGGACTGGCGGGCGATCTCCAGCAGGAACTCGTAGCCCTCGGTGGTGACGAAGCCGAGGTTCTGCACCTTGCCCTCGAGCAGCTTGTTGGTGGCGACGGTCGTGCCGTGGCTGACCGCGCTCACGGCGTCGCCGGTGAGGCCGAGCTCGTCGAGCACCTTGTGCACCCCGGTCATGAAGCCGACGGCCGGGTCGCGCGGGGTCGACGGCGTCTTGGTCACGACGAGCTCGCCGCTCTCCTCGTCGACCGCGACGACGTCGGTGAACGTGCCTCCCGTGTCGATGCCGATCCGGATCCTTCGGCTCATGCGGTGGCTCCGATCGTGGGGCGCCGGTCGCCGACCCGGGTGGCCTGCTCGAACGCGTGCGCGATCTCGAGCAGCCGTCGCTCGCCGCGGACCGGGCCCACGAGCTGGATGCCGACCGGCCAGCCCTCGGGGGTGAACCCGGCGGGGACGGAGATCGCGGGGCAGCCGGTGACGGTGATGAGGTAGGCCGACCGCATCCAGTCGAGGTACGTCGCCTGCTGCTCGCCGTTGATCTCGGCCGGGAACTCCACGTCCGCGCTGAACGGCGGCACCTGGCTGACGGGCAGCGCCAGCACGTCGTAGGTCTCGAAGAACGCCCGCATCCGGTCCTGGATGGAGGTGAGCTGCTGGTAGGCCTTGGCGACGTCGCCACCGGTGAGGTCCGCGCCCAGCAGGATGTTGTCCTTGAGCGACTGCTTGAAGCCGTCGGGGCGTTTCTCGAGCAGGGTGCGGAAGCGGTACTGGAACACCCACGCCGCGCAGCGTCCGGAACGCCGCGTCGGCACTGTGCAGCACCGGGTGCGCGTCCTCGACGGCGGCCCCGGCGGCCTCGAACACCGTTGCCTGCTTGGCGATGACGTCGGCGACCGCGTGGTCGACGGCGAAGGCGCCGCCCAGGTCGAGGGACAGCGCGACGCGTACGCCGGACAGGTCGCCGTCGAGGGGAGGCGCGAACGTCCGGCCCGGCGCCTCCAACGACAGCGGCGCGCGACGCGACGGGCCGGCCAGCACCGACAGCAGCAGCGCGAGGTCCTCGACGGTGCGCGCCATGGGGCCGCCGACCGAGGTCAGCTCCCAGGCGTTCGTGGTCGGCCAGTTCGGCACCCGGCCCGCGCTCGGGCGCAGGCCGACCACGTTGTTGAACGACGCCGGGTTGCGCAGCGAACCGCCCATGTCGCTGCCGTCCGCGAGCGGCACCATCCCGCTGGCCAGGGCGGCGGCCGCTCCCCCGCTCGACCCGCCTGCCGAGCGGGTCAGGTCGTAGGGGTTGCGCGTCGTGCCGAAGATCGGGTTGAAGGTGTGCGAGCCGGCCGCCCACTCGGGCACGTTGGTCTTGCCGATCGTGACGGCGCCGGCGCCACGGATCCGCTCGGCCACCAGGTCGTCGCGCCTGGGCACGTAGTCCGCGCGCAGCGGCGAGCCGTACGTCGTCCGCCAGCCGGCGACCTCGTGGGTGTCCTTGAACGCGTGCGGCAGGCCGTGCAGCGGGCCGAGGTCGTCGCCGCGGGCCTGCCGCTCGTCGGCCTCCGCCGCCCCGGCGCGCGCCCGCTCCTCGTCGAGCGACACGACCGCGTTCACGTCCGGGTTGGTCTCCGCGATCCGCGCGAGGTGCAGGTCGAGCAGCTCGCGGGCCGAGATCTCCCGGCCCGCGACGGCCGCCACCATCTCCCGCGCGGTCGAGTACACGCCGATGTCACCCATGCCCGCGCCTCGAGATCCAGCCGCCCACCAGAGCCCCCACGAGTGCAGCAGCGGCCCCCACGACGATCCCCTGGGCGAACGACCCGCCACCAGCCGCTCACAGGACGTTCCCCCTCGGTGCCGTGAACACAGCACCCGCCGGCGCTGACGACTGAGCGGACGCAGCGGCCCCCTCGGGGGGAGCAGCGGAGCCCGCGGCCTCCAGGCCGCCGGTGAGCGCCGACTCCACGTTGCCGAAGAACTCGGCCGCCATCCGCTTGGAGACCCCCACCAGCATCCGCTGGCCGACGCCGCCGATCATCCCGCCGACGACGGCGTCCGCGTCGTAGGTGACCGAGGTGCCGCCGTCGACGGACTCCTCGAGCGTGACCAGCACGTCGGCCCCGATCGTGCCCGCGGCCCCGGCACCCTGCGCGTGCATCCGGAACGAGCCGGGATGCTGCTGGTCGGTGAGCCGGACCTGTCCGTCGTACACGCCCTTGATGGACCCGACTCCTGCGGCGACCGTCATCGCGTAGGCGTCGTCGCCCTGTGCCTCGAGCCGTTGACAGCCCGGGATGCAGCGCACCAGCACCGCCGGGTCGTTGAGCGCCTGCCAGACCACCGACGGCTCGGCGGCGAACTGGGAGTTGCCGATGATCTTCATGCGGTGTCCTTCCTGCGCAGGTCGAAGAGCTCGCTCGGGGAGATCGGCATCCGGGTGATCGTGATGCCCTCGGCGTCCTCGATGGCGGCGGCGATGGCGGCCGACCCCGGGATGACGCCGGCCTCCCCGGCGCCCTTCACGCCGAGCGGGTTCAGCGGGGACGGCGTGACCAGGTGGTCGATCTCGACGTCGGGCACCTCGGAGGCGTAGGGCATCAGGAAGTCCATGAACGACGCGTTGAGCAGCTGGCCGTCGGCGGCGTACTCCATGCGTTCGTAGAGCGCGCCCCCGACGCCCTGCGCGACCCCGCCGTGGATCTGTCCCTCCACGATCATCGGGTTGATCAGCGTGCCGCAGTCGTGCACCACGCAGTAGCGCAGGATCTTGACCTCCGCGGTGTCGGGGTCGGTCTCGACGACGACCGCGTGCATGCCGTTGGCGAACGTGGAGCGAGCCGGCGAGTAGTAGTCCGTGCCCTCGAGCCCGGGCTCCTCCCCCGGTCCCACGGGCGGCTTGGTCGGGTCGGCCGGCGCCGCGAACTGGGTGGCCCGGGCGGCGGCCTCGTCGAAGGCGTAGCGCAACGGGTTGGACAGCACCGCGACCGCGCCGATGTCGATGTTCGACGACGGCGAGCCCTTGACCTGGACGTGCCCGTCGACGATCTCGAGGTCCTCGACGGCCGCCTCCAGGGCCTGAGGCCGCGATCGTCAGCGCCTTGTCGCGGACCTTGCGGGCGGTCATGGCGACGGCGCTGCCGCTCATCACCGCGGTGCGCGAGGCGAAGGTGCCCACGGCGTACTTGAACCGCCGGGTGTCGCCGGTCGTGACCGTGATCCGGTCGAAGGGCACGCCGAGCTCGTCGGCCACGATCTGCGCGAGCATCGTCTGGTGGCCCTGTCCCTGCGACGTCAGACCGGTCGAGACGACCACGCTGCCGTCGGTCTCGACGCGGATGTGACCGCCCTCGTAGGGCCCGACGCCGGTGCCCTCGACGTAGCACGCGAGCCCGATGCCGACCCGTCGTCCCTCGGCCGCGGCCTGCTCCCGGAAGGCCGCGAAGTCGTCCCAGCCCACGAGCTGCCTTGAGCTTGGCCAAGGAGGCCGGGAAGTCGCCGGAGTCGTAGACCAGCTGCCGTCCGTCCTGGAAGATCAGCCCCTGGTCGTAGGGCATCTCGTCGGGCTGGATGAAGTTGCGCTCGCGTACGACGGTCCGGTCGAGGCCGAGGTCGGCGGCGATCGCGTCCATCACGCGTTCCATGACGAAGCAGCCCTGGGGCCGGCCCGCACCGCGGTACGGCGTGACGATGACGGTGTTCGTGTAGAGCGACCGGAACTCGACCCGGTAGACCCCGGGCTTGTAGGGGCCGAGCAGCTGGGTGCTGGTGATGATGGGGACGATCAGGCCGTAGGGGATGTACGCCCCGTGGTCGTGCCAGAACTCCACCGACAGGCCGCGCAGCCGGCCCTGGTCGTCGTACCCGACGCGCACGTGGTGCAGCTGACCGCGCTCGTGCGCGCTGGAGACGAAGTGCTCGCGGCGGTCCTCGGTCCACTTCACCGGCTGCCCGAGCCGCTTGGCCGCCCACGGCACCAGCACCTCCTCGGGCCAGGGGTGCACGATCTTCACGCCGAACCCGCCGCCGACGTCGGGGGTCACCACCTCGACCCGGTCGACCGGGAGCGCGAGCTTCGCGGCGATGGCCTGCCGCACGCTGGTCGACGTCTGCGTGGAGGTGTGCACCAGCAGGGACCGGTCGTCGGCGTCCCAGCGGGCCAGGACGCCCTTGCCCTCCAGCGGCATCGACGCGCTCCGCTCGATCGCCAGGTCCAGCTCGAGCGTGTGCGGCGCGGCGTCGATGGCCGCGTCGACGTCACCGGTCTGCTGCACCATCACCGCCGCGACGTTGTCGGGCACGTCTTCGTGCACCAGGTGCTCCGCTGCCCGGGCCGCCTCGACGCCGACGACGGCGGGCAGCGGCTCGTAGTCGACCCGGATCCGGTCCGCGACGTCCTCGGCGACGTACCGGTTGCTGGCGACCACCATGGCGACCGCCTCGCCGACGTAGTTGACCTCGTCCTTGGCCAGGGCGTACTGCGTGCGGCCGTGGGTCAGCGTCGGGTGCGGGATCAGCAACGGCAGCCGCTCCGCGACGCGCGTCGCGGTGTCCTCGGCCAGGTCCTCGTAGGTGTAGATCGCGACGAGACCCTCGATCTCGAGGCAACCCGCCACGTCGACCTCCACCACCCGCGCGTGCGCGTGCGGGCTGCGGACGAACGCCACCTCCAGGGCGTCGTGACCCAGGTCGTCGAGGAACCGGCCCGCCCCGGTGACGAGCCGCGCGTCCTCGACGCGGGGCACCCGCTCTCCGAACATCTTGGTCGTCACTCGGCGCCGCCCTGCGTCCCGTCGGCGGGGTCGGCGAGCAGCTCGGCCGCGCGCTGGACCGCGGCGACGATGTTGACGTAGCCCGTGCACCGGCACAGGTTTCCGGAGATCGCCTCGCGGGCCTCCTCGCGTGTCGGGTCGGCGTGGTCGCGGAGGTAGGCCGTCACGGTGGTGACGAAGCCGGGGGTGCAGAAGCCGCACTGCAGGGCGTGGCACTCGTGGAACGCCCGCTGCACCGGCCCCATCGCGCCGTCGGGGGCGCGGCAGCCCTCGGTGGTGGTGATCTCGGCGCCGTCGAGGGAGACCGCGAACAGCAGGCAGGACCGCATCGGTGCCCCGTCGACCAGCACCGTGCAGGCTCCGCAGACGCCGTGCTCGCAGCCGACGTGGGTGCCGGTCAGCCGCAGGTCGTGACGGAGTGCGTCCGAGAGGAGGCGTCGTGCGGGCAGGGCGAGGTCGTACGGCGCGCCGTTGACCGTGAACGAGACGCGGACCGTCGCGTCGACGTCGGTCATGCCACGCTCACCTCCGCCCGTGGCCTCGCGGACCGCTCGCCCCACCAGGACGTGCGCGAGATGGCGACGGTAGTCGGCGCTGGCGTGGATGTCCTCCTCCGGCTCGATGGCCGCGTCGACGAGGCCGCGGGCGGCGTCCGGGTCGAGGACGGTTCCGTCGTACGCCGAGCTCACGTCGACCAGCACCGGCCCGGCACCCACGCTGACCAGGGCCACCAGGACGTCCCCGTCGCTGACGACGGCACCGACGCCGCAGACGGCGTAGTCGCCGTGGCGGCGCGAGACCTCCACGAAGGCGGTCCCCGTCCCGGGCGGCGGTCGTCGGAACGTCGCGGACACCGCGAGCTCCCCGGGCCGCAGGGCCGTCTCCATCGGCCCGGTGAAGAAGTCTGCCGCCGCCACGTCGCGCGTGCCCGACGCGTTGCGCAGGGTGACCCAGCCGTCGAGCAGCCGCAGCACGGCGGGCATCTCGGCGGCCGGGTCTCCGTGCACCAGGCTGCCCACGGTCGTGCCCCGGTTGCGGATCGTGGGGTGCGCGACGTGCCGCAACGCCTGCCGCAGCAGCGGGATGGCGGCGTACGCCGGGTCGTCGTGCTCGACCTCGCTGTGCCGCGCCAGTGCGCCGACCCGGACGACGTCCGCGTCGACGGAGACGCCACCGAGCCCGGGGACGTGGTTGACGTCGACGAGCTCCTCGGGTGCGGAGAGCCGCATGGACATCAGCGGCACGAGGCTCTGCCCGCCCGCGAGCACCTTGCCGCGCTCGCCCAGCGACGCGAGGACGTCGAGCGTCTCGTCGAGGCTGCGCGGCCGGTGGTAGGTGAACGCGGAGGGCTTCACGTCGCCGAGACTATTCCCCGGCCTCCGCCTTCCGCCTGCCCTCGCCGGGTTCGGGCTTCGCGCCCTCCTCGGAGTGGATGCCCGTGCGACCGACGGCCATCATGGTGCCGTCGTCGAGGTCCTTGGGCGCGACGAGGTTGGCCAGGTGGTAGCCGCCCACCGCGACGATGGTGCCCAGCGCGATGCCGGTGAGCTCGAAGTCGTCGGTGAACTTCAGGGTGGCGTTGCCGATCGCCAGGGTGATGCCCGCGGCCACCGGGACGAGGTTGACCGGCTTGGCGAAGTCGACGCCGTTCTCCTTCCAGATCTTGGCGCCGAGCAGGCCGATCATGCCGTAGAGCACCAGCGTGATCCCGCCGAGCACGCCACCCGGGGTGGCGCTGACGATCTGGCCGAACTTGGGGATGAAGCCCAGCAGGATGGCGACGATCGCGGCCACGTAGTAGGCGGCGGTGGAGTAGACCCGGGTCGCCGCCATCACCCCGATGTTCTCCGCGTACGTCGTCGTGGGCGAGCCGCCCACGGAGCTGGCGATGACCGTGCCCACCCCGTCCGCGGCGACGGCGCGACCCATCATCGGGTCGAGGTCGGTCTTGGTCATCTCGGCCACCGCCTTGACGTGGCCGACGTTCTCCGCGACCAGCGCGATCACCGCGGGCAGCACCAGCAGCGTGAAGGTGAGCGAGAAGCTCGGCAGGTGCCAGCCCACCTCGGAGAGGTTGCCGGCCTGGAACTGGTTGCCGACGAGACCGTCGGGCGTGTGCGGGGGGAAGCCGAACCAGTCGGCGGTCTTGACGCCCGACCAGTCGACCCGCAGGTGCGTGGTCGCCTCCGCGGACCCGGGCAGCGGCGAGGTGATCTTGCCGAACACGAGGTCGGCCAGCCAGGACATCAGGTACCCGACGATCAGGCCGAGGAAGATCGCGATCCGGCCCAGGAACCCACGCAGCCCGACCGCCATCAAGATGACCACGGTCATCGTGAACATCGCGATCCACGGGTCGGCCGGCATGTAGGTCAGGGCCGCCACCGGTGCCAGGTTGAACCCGATCAGCATCACGACCGCGCCGGTCACGACGGGGGGCAGCACGGCGTTGACGACGTGGGAGCCGAGGAAGTGGATGACGAGACCCACCAGGCCCAGCACCACTCCAGCGACCAGGATGGCGCCGGTGACGTCCTGGGGCCCGCCGCCCTGCGCGTAGATCGCGGCCGCGCCGCCGACGAACGACGCGGAGGTGCCGAGGTAGCTGGGCACCTTGTTCTTGACGATCAGCAGGAAGCAGATCGTGGCGACGCCGCTCATCATGATGGCCAGGTTGGGGCTCAGCCCCATGATCAGCGGGAAGACGAAGGTCGCCCCGAACATCGCGACCACGTGCTGCGCACCGAGACCGACCGTGCGGCCCCAGGAGAGCCGCTCGTCGGGAGCCACCGCCGCACCCGGGGGCGGGGTCTTGCCGTCGTAGACGAGTTTCCAACTAAGAGCCATGTCCGGCCTCCCAGCTCCAGCACCGCTGTGCCGGCCCCGAGGCCGAACGGTGCGCCCAGTGCAGCCCACGCGGCGTGGGCCTCCGGGAGTCACTGTGCACCACTGCGGCGGCCGGTGCCTAGGAACCGCGCCACGACGCGCAGCACGGCCACGTGTGCGTAGGGTCGGGTCCGTGAGCACCGTCCACGCCGCCGCCGCGTCGTCCCTGCTCGCAGGCCTGCTCGACAGCGGCTGCGAGCTGGTCGAGGTGGCGCGGACCCGGCTGAGCGTGCCACTACGAGACCGCGCGGCCGGACGTGCCGGTGCTCTGCGTGTGCACGCCGGACGCCGTGCGGTTGCCCAACGCGGTCGTCACGTCGGTGCTGCCTTCGGGCGACGTCTCCGTCAGCCCCGGCGGCCTCGCCTCCCGCGGCTCCGCGTGGCGGGTCGCCCGGTGGTGGCAGCCACCCCGTCCCACGGGCCGCACCGCCCGGCGCCCCGCCACCGTCGCCCTCGACCCCATGGCCCTCGTCGGGCGGGGTCCCGGCCTGACCCCCGCCGGCGACGACGAGCTGGCCGGTGCGCTGGTCGCCGCGCACGCCGTCGGTGACCCCCGGCTCGACCAGTGGCGCTCGGCGACGCGCGAGGCGCTCCTGGTGCGCCGTACGACGGCGGTGTCGCGCGGACTGCTGCACCACGCGCTCGACGGCTGGGCCACCCCGGAGCTCGCGGCGTACGTCGACGAGGCGTGCACCGGGGTGACCGGTCCCGCCCTCGGGCGGCTGCTCGAGGTCGGACACTCCTCCGGCCGGGCGCTGGCCGACGGGGTCGCACACGTGATGACCGCACGACCGTCGAGCCTGGAGGGAGCCGCATGAGGACCGTCGAGCTGAGACGAGGGACGTACGTCGACTCGGTGACGTTGATGCAGGTGAGCCGCCGCGTCGCCGCCCTGGACGGCGTGACCTCGGCGATCGTGGCGATGGCCACCGACCTCAACCTCGAGCTGGCCGCCGGCATGGGCTTCGACGTCCCGGCCGCCTCCCCCAACGAGCTGCTGGTCGCCGTCGAGGGCACGGCGGTCGACGCCGCGCTCGCAGAGCTGGAGGCCGGCGCTGGCCGAGGCCTCACGCCCTGCGCCGTCCGGCTTCGGCAGCGCTCCGGCACCCGTCACCGTCCGGTCCGCGGCGGCGCGGTCCGACGCGACGGTGGCCCTGATCTCCACGCCGGGCACCTACGCCTTCGCGGACGCGGTCGACGCGGTGGACGCCGGCCTGCTGACCATGGTCTTCAGCGACAACGTGCCCCTGGAGCAGGAGGTGGCGCTCAAGGAGTACGCCGGACGGGCCGGCGTGCTCGTGATGGGACCCGACTGCGGCACCGCGGTCGTCGGCGGTGTGGGCCTCGGGTTCGCGAACGTCGTGCGTCCCGGGCCGGTGGGCATCGTGGCGGCGTCCGGCACCGGAGCCCAGCACCTGATGTCGCTGCTCGACGGGGCGGGCGTCGGGGTGTCGCACTGCCTCGGCGTCGGTGGCCGGGACCTGTCCGTCGAGGTGGCCGGCCGGTCGACGCTGGCCGCTCTCGACCTGCTCGACGCGGACGAGGACACGTCGCTGATCGTGGTCGTCTCCAAGCCACCGGCCGCCGCCGTGGCGGAGGCCGTGCGCGAGCACGCCGCGACCCTGGCGACCCCGGTGCGGTTCGGGCTGCTCGGCGCGGGCCAGCCGGACCTGACCGCGACGGCCGCCGCCGTGGTGGAGGCGGCCGGCGGGAGCTGGGCAGCACCCGAGCACTGGGACGGAGCCGTCCCCGCCGGACGCCCGGGCGGCTTCCTGCGTGGCCTGTTCGCCGGCGGCACGCTGTGCGACGAGGCCATGCTGCTGGCGTCGGGACGGCTCGGCCGGGTCGCGTCGAACATCCCGCTCGACCCGGCCTGGGCCCTCGGCGACGACCTGGCCTCCGACGGACACACGATGGTCGACTTCGGCGACGACCGGCTCACCCAGGGACGACCGCACCCCATGATCGACGGGTCGCTGCGGGTCCAGCGGCTGCTGGCCGAGGTCGACGACCCCACCACCGGGGTGCTGCTCCTCGACGTCGTGCTCGGGCTCGGGGCCGCCGACGACCCCGCCACCGAGCTGGCTCCGGCCCTGGTCACGGCCCGCGACGCCGGCGTGCCCGTCGTGGTGTCGGTCATCGGCACCCGCGACGACCCCCAAGGACTGCGGGGCCAGGTGGCGGGGCTCACCGACGCCGGGGCCTGGGTGTTCCTGTCCAACGCGGCCGCGGCCCGGTGCGCGCTCGACCTGCTCGGAGGCCCGTCATGAGGCTGACCACTCCCCCGGCCGTCGTCACCGCGGGCGCTTCGCTGCTGGCCGACGCGCTGACCCGGCAGGCCGTCGAGGTCTCCGCAGTCCAGTGGCAGCCGCCGTCGGGCGACCCGGCCTCGCTCGCGGCCGTGATGGGCGACCCCCGCCGGGTCGCCGCCAACGCCGAGGCGTTGAGCCGCATGCTGGCCGCGGAGGCGCACCTGGTCGACGTACTCCCGGCGTCGGAGGCGCTGCGGCTGGGCCGCGGGGAGTTCCTGCACGCCGGACCTCCGGTCGACTGGGAGCGCGCGTCGGGGCCGATGCGAGGCGCGCTGATCGGCGCGATGCTGTTCGAGGGGCTGGCGTCCTCGCCCGAGGAGGCGACCCGCCTGCTGGCCGCCGGCGACGGCGTGACCTGGGAGCCGTGCCACTCGCGCGGCGCGGTCGGGCCGATGGCCGGCGTGATCACCCCGTCGATGTGGGTGTTCTGCCTCCGCGACGAGACGACGGGCAACGAGTCGTGGTGCTCGCTCAACGAGGGGCTCGGCAAGGTGCTGAGGTACGGCGCGTACGGCGACGAGGTCGTCGAGCGGCTGCACTGGATGACCGACGTGCTCGGTCCCCTGCTGCAGCACGCCGTGCGGACCGTCGGGCCGGTCGACGTGAAGGCGATCATCGCGCAGATGGTGCAGATGGGCGACGAGGGCCACAACCGCAACCGGGCCGGGACGCTGATGTTCCTCCGCGAGGTGCTGCCCGCGATGATCGACTCCGACTTCGCGAAGGCCGACGTCGCGGCCGCGGTGAGGTTCCTGTCGGGCAACGACCACTTCTTCCTGAACCTCGGAATGCCGGCCTGCAAGCTCACCACCCGCGCCGCCGCCGACATCCCCGGCTCGACGGTGGTCACCGTGATGGCCCGCAACGGCACGGACTTCGGCATCCAGACCGCGGGCACCGGCGACCGGTGGTTCACGGCCCCGGCGAACACGCCCGAGGGGCTGTACCTCGGCTCCTACGGTCCCGACGACGCCAACCCCGACATCGGCGACTCGGCGATCACCGAGACGGCCGGGATCGGCGGCCTGGCGATGGCCACGGCTCCCGCGATCGTGCGGTTCGTGGGCGGGTCGGTGCCGGACGCACTGGCCACGACGCAGCGGATGTACGACATCACGGTCGGGGAGAACCCCGCCTACGGCATCCCGATCCTGGAGTTCCGCGGGACACCGACCGGCATCGACGTCGCCGCGGTCACGCGGTCCGGCGTGCTCCCGCAGATCAACACCGGGATGGCCGGCCGGGTCGCCGGCACCGGGCAGGTCGGAGCCGGGCCTCGTCACGCCCCCGATGGCGTGCTTCACCCAGGCCCTCGACGCCCTGGCCGCCTCCGTCGACCCGGGTGTCATCGACGGTTGAGCCGGGCCCGTGCACGCTTGATCCCGGTCACGCCACGCGTCGCTTGAGCCGGCCGCGGGCGGTGCTCCCCTCGGACACGGTCACCAGGCTGGAGGCCTTGCCGAGCCCGAACGGCGGCATGTTGCCGTAGATCGCCTCGTACTCGCCGGCCCGCACGAGGTAGGTCTCGTGCCAGATGCCGGTGCGGGTGTCCTTGCCGACCCGCTTCCAGTAGTTCCGCCACACGTCGCCGTGCGGGTCGGGGCTGTTGGCGAACCGTTCGAGGTGCTCGAAGGACCGCCAGTACTGCACGATGAGCCCGCCGAACGTGGACATCTCGTAGCCGAGCAGCCCGCTGTCCGGGTCCTCGGACAGCATCTTGAGCATGTGCGGCATCCCGCGCCGCCCGCCGAGGTCGAGGATCGACCTGAGCAGCCGCTTCTTCTCGAACCGCGCGCCGATCAGGAACACCACGAAGTCGCCTTCGATCTGCGCCATCCAGCGCCCGGGCCTCACCTCGGACATCAGCCACTCCCCTTCGCGTCGGGACACCACGTCCGGCCTTCCGACCACCGTCGTACCTCGGTCCCGCGACCGCAATGGCACGACAAGGCCAGCAGGCCCGGACCGCCTCGGCCCACCCTGGGCCAGTCAGCGTTGCCAGGCAGGGGATCGCGGACGTAACGTCGAAACGCCGGGAGCCGGTGCACCGCCATCCAGACGCTGTCGTCCCCGGCCTGACGGACCGCACGGGTGCCCCGAGGGCCGACGCCCGGACCGGTCGGGACGGGGTTGGTGTCATGCGAGAGCTCTGGACGGACCTGGTCAGGGTGGGCCGGTTCACCCCCGTCGCGGGGTACCAGCGGATCGGCTACCTGTGTGGTGCCGCGCTGGCGCTGAGCGGCCTGTTCCACGTCGGTGTCTACCTGGTCGACGGTGGACCGTGGGAGGGTCCGGTGTCCTGGCGCAAGCCGATCGTCTTCGGGTTGTCCTTCGGCATCACCCTGGTGACGCTGACCTGGATCCTCGGCCTCCTGCGGGTGCGCCGAGCGGTCACCGGGACCATCCTGATGATCCTGTGCTTCGCGTCGGTGGTCGAGGTGTTCCTCATCTCGATGCAACGGTGGCGTGGCGTCCCCTCCCACTTCAACGAGTCCACCGCCTTCAACGGGACGGTCTTCTCGATGATGGGTCTGCTGGTGACCGTCATCGTCGTCCTCACCGTGCTGGTCGCCGTGCTGTCGTTCACCAGCCTCGACGCACCGCCCAGCCTCGCGCTCGCCATCCGTCTCGGCCTGCTGCTGATGCTGGTGAGCAATGCCGTCGGGGTGCAGATGATCGTCGAGGGTGGCAACACGTTCGGAGCGGCCGGGGCCCTGAAGGTGCCGCACGCAGTCACGCTGCACGCGGTCCAGGTGCTGCCCGTGCTGGCGCTCCTGCTGCTGGTCTCGCAGCCCGTCGAGCGGCAGCGCATGCGGGTCGTCGCCCTGGGCGCCGTGGGCTACGGCCTGCTGATCGCCGCCACGATGGCGCAGACGTACGCCGGCCGAGCACCGTTGTCCCTCGGAGTGGTCTCGTCGGCGCTCGCGCTGATGGGCGTGGCGGTCCTGGCGGTCACCGCGGTGATCACGCTCCGGGGCGTCGGGTCACGGGTGCGGGCGTCGACCGTCAGAGCGACGCCGGGAGGCGCCGCGGGTGCCCACTAGGACGTGAGCCGCTCGACCAGCAGGCGGAGCCGGCGGACCTGGGCCTGGGCCCGGGCACCGTCGGAGCCCTGGATGCCCATCGCCGGGACGGTCGTGCCGTCGGCGATGTCGAGCACCGCCCACGGGCTCCCCGGACCCAGCGTGACCGCGAGGATCTCGTTCCACTCGTAGCGTCGGGTCCGGTAGCCGTTGACGACCGTCAGGCCGTTCTCCCGGGCGACCAGCCGGCTGCGCGCGAGGGCGTACCCGCCGGCGTAGAGCAGCAGCCCCAGTCCGACCACCGTGAAGCGCTGCGACCAGGTGAACTGGTCCTGGATCTCCGACGGGGAACGACAGCCAGGTCACGACCACGACCAGCACGAGCAGGGAGGCGGCGACGTAGATGGCGATGCGTACGCCGAACGGGCGGAACGTCTGCGGCAGGGTGAGGTCAGAGGCGGCAGGCATGGATGTCCGTCGACAGGATGCCCCTCGCGCCGAGGTCCCACAGGTCGTCCATGACGCGCTGGGCCTCGTCGCGCCGGACCATCGACCGCACCGCGACCCAGCCCTCGCGATGCAACGGGGAGACCGTCGGGCTCTCGATGCCGGGGGTCAGGGCGACCGCCTGCTCCACCTGGTCGGTGTGGATGTCGTAGTCCATCATCACGTAGGACCGGGCCACCAGGACGCCCTCGAGCCGCCGCCGGAACACCTCGAGGCCGGGTGGGGCGTCGACGCCGGCGCGGGTGATCAGCACGGCCTCGGACTCCAGGATCGGCTCCCCGAAGACCTCGAGCCCGGCGTTGCGCAGCGTGCTGCCGGTCTCCACGACGTCGGCGATCACGTCGGCCACGCCCAGCTGCACGCTGGTCTCCACCGCGCCGTCGAGCCGGGTGACGGTGGCCTCCACGCCGTGCTGCTCGAGGTGGCGTGCCACCACGCCGGCGTACGACGTGGCGATCCGCTTGCCGGCCAGGTCGCCGACCCCGGACGCCGTACCGGGCGGGGCCGCGAAGTGGAACCGCGAGCGGCCGAAGCCGAGGGTCAGCACCTCGGAGGCCTTGGCGCCGGAGTCCAGCAGCAGGTCCCGGCCGGTGATGCCGACGTCGAGGGTGCCCTCACCGACGTACAGCGCGATGTCGCGCGGGCGCAGGTAGAAGAACTCGACGCCGTTGTCCCCGTCGGTGAGCGTGAGCCGCTTGGCGTCGGTGCGCTGCTTGTAGCCGGCCTCGCGGAGCATGTCGGTGGCGGCCTGCGAGAGCGAGCCCTTGTTGGGCACCGCCAGCCTCAGCAACCGGTCAGGCAGTCGGTCGGGCACGGTGGCCCCTTTCTCGAAGGTTCTCAGAGGTGGGCGTAGACGTCGTCGAGGGTGAGACCGCTGGCGAGCATCAGGACCTGCGCGTGGTAGAGCAGCTGGCTGATCTCCTCGGCGGTCCGCTCGGGCCCCTCGTGCTCGGCGGCCATCCAGGACTCCGCGGCCTCCTCGACCAGCTTCTTCCCGATCGCGTGGACGCCGGCGTCGAGCTCACGGACGGTGCCGGAGCCCTCGGGACGGGTCTCGGCCTTGTCGGCGAGCTCGGTCCAGAGCTGCTCGAACGTCTTCATCACGGGCTTCCTGGTCTGGGTCGGGGCGGTCTCAGGGTACGGCGTGCAGCGGGCCCGTCCGGCACGGGACGGCTCGGCCAAGACGCGGACGGGCTGCTGCGCTCACGCGCCGTCGGACTCGTAGCCGCGGCGGATCCGGCGCAGGGTCAGGGCCGTGGTGAGCGCGGCCGCCGTGGCCTCGTACCCCTTGTCCTCGCCGGACCCCTCGAGGCCGGCCCGGTCCAGGGCCTGCTGCTCGGTGTCGCAGGTGAGCAGGCCGAAGCCGACGGCCGCTCCGGTCCTCGACCGCGACCTGGGCGAGGCCGTCGGTGGCGGCGGCGCAGACGTACTCGAAGTGCGGTGTGCCGCCCCGGATCACCACGCCGAGGGCGACGACGGCCTCGTAGCCGCTCTCGGCCAGCGCGCCCGCGACGACCGGCAGCTCGAAGGAGCCGGGCACCCGCACGACGGCGGGCTCCTCCACCTGGTAGTCCGCGAGGGCCCGCTGCGCGCCGGCCAGCAGCCCGTCCATCACCTGCTCGTGCCAGCGGGCGGCGACGACCGCGACCCGCAGGTCGTGACAGTCGACGGGCTTGTCGTCGGGTGATCCGGCTCCGCTCATGTCGTGGCTCCTGTCGTCGGGGCGGCCGGGTGCTGGAGATCGGGCAGCTGGTGGCCCATCCGGTCGCGCTTGGTCAGCAGGTACTGCAGGTTGTGGTCGTTGGGACGGGTCGTCAGGGGCACCCGTTCGGCGACGGGCACGCCGTACGCCTCGAGGTTGGTGACCTTGTCCGGGTTGTTGGTCAGCAGCCGCACGGACGTGACCCCGAGGTCGCGGAGCACCTGGGTGGCCGCCCCGTAGTGCCGCGCGTCGGCGGGCAGCCCGAGGTCGAGGTTGGCGTCGACGGTGTCCCGCCCGCCCTCCTGCAGCTCGTAGGCCTGGAGCTTCGCGACCAGGCCGATCCCGCGGCCCTCGTGGCCCCGGAGGTAGACCACCACGCCGCGTCCCTCGCTGACGATGCGCTCGAGCGCCTCGTCGAGCTGCGGACCGCAGTCGCAGCGCCGGGAGCCGAGCACGTCACCGGTCAGGCACTCGGAGTGCACCCGGGTCAGGACGGGCTCGTCGCCGGAGATGTCGCCGTGCACGAGCGCCAGGTGCTCGGAGCCGTCGATGCTGATCCGGTAGCCGTAGGCCGTGAAGTCGCCGCGCTCGGTCGGGAGGTGGGTGCGGGCGACCCGCTCGACGTGGTTCTCGTAGCGGCGACGGTGGTGGATCAGCTGGTCGATGGAGATCATCGACAGGCCGTGCTCGTCGGCGAAGTCCCGGAGCTGCTGCCCGCGCTTCATGGTGCCGTCGTCGTTGACGATCTCGGAGATCACGCCGGCCGGCTCGAGACCGGCGAGCCGGGCCAGGTCCACTGCGGCCTCGGTGTGCCCCGGTCGCACGAGCACCCCGCCCTCGGCGTACCGCAGCGGGAAGACGTGGCCGGGCTGCACGACCTCGAACGCCTCCGTCGCGGAGTCGATCAGCGTGCGGACGGTGTGCGAGCGGTCGGCGGCCGAGATCCCGGTGGTGACGCCGTCGCGGGCGTCGACGGAGACGGTGTACGCCGTGCGCATCCGCTCCCGGTTGTGCGGGGTCATCAGCGGGATGCCGAGCCGGTCGAGCGTCGGCGCCGTGACGGGCACGCAGATCACCCCGGAGGAGTACCGGATCGTGAACGCCATCAGCTCGGGGGTCGACTTGGCGGCCGCGAAGATCAGGTCGCCCTCGTTCTCGCGGTCCTCGTCGTCGACGACCACGACGGCCCTGCCCGCCGCGATGTCGGCGACGGCCTTCTCGATGCTGTCGAGCCGGACCTGGGGGGCGCTCATGCGGAGACCTTCTGCGGCTCCGGCTCCTCGACACGGGAGGCCTTGAGCCACACGAAGAAGCCCCAGACCACCAGCCCGCCGTACACGACGAACAGGATGGCGGTCGGGTAGTACCCCGAGTGCCACAGCAGCGGGACGCCGACGACGTCGACCGCGATCCAGGCCAGCCAGAAGTCGTTCCAGCCGCGGGCCATGGCGTACGTCGCGACCATCGACCCGACGAAGATCCAGGCGTCGCACCAGTAGTACCAGCGCGGCGCGGGCCAGCCGGCGCCGATCTCGCTGAACACCCACTGGAGCACCAGGACGCCGGCCGCCGCCGCCAGCAGGTAGCCGACCCGCTCACCGGCCGTGGCCCAGCGCGGGACGATCGCCGGCTGGTCGCTCGCGGCGCCGCGGGCCTTGCGGACCTCGTGCCAGCGGTACCACCCGTAGACGCTGGTGATGATGAAGAAGACCTGCCGCCCGGCCTGCCCGAACAGCGGCACCTGCGCGTGCGCGTCGAAGGTCGCGGCGATGAAGACCGTGAACAGCAGCACGTTGCCGACGATGCCGACCGGCCAGGCCCAGACGCGGCGTCGCAGGCCGCCGACGGCCGAGGCGAAGCCGAACGCGTTGCCGAGGATCTCCCGCCAGGTGATCGGGTGCCCGGCGATCGTCAGGTGCGCGTCGTAGAGCTGGGTCGCGAGGCTCATGGGTTGTCCTTCTTGGTGGTGTCGTCGTGGGTGAGCAGGCGCTCGACGTACTTCGCGATCACGTCGACCTCGAGGTTGACGGGGTCGCCGGGCTGCTTGAAGCCGAGCGTGGTGCGGGCCAGGGTCTCCGGGATCAGCGAGACCGTGAAGCTCTCCGCGCCGGCGCTCACGACGGTGAGCGAGATGCCGTCGACCGTGACGGAGCCCTTGTCGACGAGGTAGCGCGACAGCCCGGGTGGCAGCGACACCTCGACGAGCTCCCAGTGCTCGGACGGCTCCCGGCGTACGACGGACCCGGTGCCGTCGACGTGCCCCTGCACGATGTGACCGCCGAGCCGGGTGGTCGCCGTGACGGCGCGCTCGAGGTTCACGCGGGCCCCCGGCACGAGCGCGCCGAGCGACGTCTTGTCGAGCGTCTCCCGCATCACGTCGGCGGTGAACGTCTCGCCGTCTCGCTGGGCGACCGTCAGGCAGCAGCCGTTGACGGAGATGGAGTCGCCGAGCCGGGCGTCGGTGATGACGTGCGGTGCGCGGAGCGTCAACCGGACCGCGTCGCCCTGGTCCTCGAGCCCTTCCACGACGCCGAGCTCCTCGACGATGCCGGTGAACATCAGATGGTCTCCTTCGCGGGGCTCATCGTGAGCCGGAGGTTGGTCTCGGGTCCCTCGCCGAGCACGGTCACGTCGATCACGTCGAGGTGCAACGCGTGGCCGATGGTCTCGATGCCCAGGTCGCCGACGCTGCTCAGCCCGCGTCCGAGCAGCATGGGCGCGACGTAGCAGACCACCTCGTCGACGAGGCCCGCCCCGAGGAACGCCGCGGCGAGGGTGGGACCGCCCTCGAGGAACACGTGCTGGCGGTCGCGTGCGCGCAGCCCGGCCAGCGCCTCGTGCGGGTCGCGGGTCCGGAGCAGCACCGTCTCGGCGGCGTCGTCGAGCACCCGCCGGCCGGCCGGCACCTCGCGCAGCCCCATCACCGCGCGCAGCAGCTGCCGGTCGCGGGGCAGCGGCACGTCGTCCTCGTCCCGGACGGTGAGCTGGGGGTCGTCGACGAGCACGGTGCCGGTGCCGACCAGGATGGCGTCGGAGAGGGCCCGGAGCCGGTGCGTGTCGCGGCGGGCCGGGCGCGAGCTGACCCACCGGGACGTGCCGTCCGCGGCGGCGCTGCGACCGTCGAGCGTGGTGGCGAGCTTCCAGGTGACGAACGGGACGGCCCTGCTCGACGGCGAACGTCCAGGCCCGGTTGACGGCGCGGGCCTCCTCGGCCAGCAGGCCGCCCTCGACGTCGACGCCCGACTCGCGCAGGAACGTGGCTCCCCCGATCGCGACCGGGTTGGTGTCGGCCTGCGCGAACACGACGCGGACCACACCGGCGTCGACGAGGGCCCGGGAGCACGGTCCGGTGCGGCCGGTGTGGTTGCAGGGCTCCAGCGTCACGACGGCCGTGGCACCGCGGGCCCGGTCACCGGCCCGGGTCAGGGCGTCCACCTCGGCGTGCGGCGAGCCGGCGCCCCGGTGGAACCCCTCGGCGACCTCTCGGCCGGCCGGGTCGAGCAGCACGCAGCCGACCCGTGGGTTGGGGCCGAGGGGGACGCCCGGCGTGCGGGCCAGCTCGAGGGCGCGCACCATCGCGGCGCGCTCGGCGCTGCTGGCGGTCATCGCGTGCCCTCTCGTCCGTGCCGGCGGACTCGGGGCGTCGAGAAAGACAGGCGTGCCGGCTCACCGGCAGTCCTGCGTGCGCTTCCCATCCGGACTTTCACCGTCGGTCCAGGAGTTCCACCTGGTCAACCGGCTGCTGGCTGCAGCCGGGTCGCGGACTTTCACCGCCGGCTCGGAATTACACCGACCCCAGAGCACGCGAGCTGTTCACTCGTTTCAGCCACCAGCCTGCCACACCTCGCACACCGGGGGTATGTGAGGTCCGCGACCCGGTCTGCTGCCGCCCCCGGCGCTACGAGGCGGCGGCCGCGGTCGCCCGGAGCGACTCGATCATCGCGTTCGGGTCGTCGGCCTTGAAGACGGCCGAGCCGGCGACGAACACGTCGGCGCCCGCCTCCGCGCAGCGCTCGATGGTCTCCATCGAGACCCCGCCGTCGACCTGCAGCCAGACGTCGATGCCGTGCTTGGCCACCAGCTCGCGGGTACGCCGGATCTTCGGCAGGCACATGTCCAGGAAGGACTGGCCGCCGAACCCCGGCTCGACCGTCATCACCAGCAGCATGTCCAGCTCGGGCAGCAGGTCCTCGTAGGGGTCGATCGCCGTGGCCGGCTTGAGGCCCATGCCCGCGCGTGCGCCCGAGCGCCCGCAGCTCGCGGGCGAGCCGGACCGGCGCGGCGGCCGCCTCGACGTGGAAGGTGACCGAGGCGGCCCCCGCCTCGACGTACGCCGGCGCCCAGCGGTCCGGGTCCTCGATCATCAGGTGGCAGTCCATCGGGGTGGAGGACGCCTTGCCGAGGGCCTCGACGACGGGCAGCCCGAGCGTGAGGTTCGGGACGAAGTGGTTGTCCATCACGTCGACGTGCAGCCAGTCGGCGTTGCTGATCCGGCGCGGCCTCGGAGGCCAGGTTGGCGAAGTCGGAGGCGAGCAGGCTCGGCGAGATCTGGATACCCATGGTGCGCAGCAGCCTAGCCAGGCCGGGCTCAGGCCCTGCGCAGCAGCGCCAGGAACATCGCGTCGGTGCCGTGCCGGTGCGGCCACAGCTGCACGGTGCCGGGCAGCGGGCCCGCTGCGTCGGTCACGGCCGGGAACAGCGGCGCCGGCGTCCTCCAGGCGTACGTCGTCCCGGGCGGCGAGCACCGCGGAGACCACGCCGGACGTCTCCGCGAGCACCGGCGAGCAGGTCACGTAGGCCACCACTCCCCCGGGACGCACGGAGTCGAGCGCCGAGGTGAGCAGCGCCTGCTGCAGGGGCACGAGCTGGTCGAGGTCCTCCGGGGTGCGACGCCACCGGGACTCGGGCCGCCGCCGCAGGGCGCCGAGCCCCGAGCACGGGGCATCGACCAGCACCCGGTCGAAGGCGCCGTCGGCCCACGGCCGGACGGGTGCCGTCCGCCGTGACCACGCCGAGCAGGCCGCGACCCGGCCCGCTTCGTCGTGGAGGCGACCAGCCGCGCCCGGTGCTCCTGCCGCTCGGAGGCCAGCAGCCGGGCGCCCTGCGAGCCGGCCAGCGCCGCGAGCAGCGCGGACTTGCCGCCCGGCCCGGCGCAGAGGTCGAGCCACCGGTCGTCGCGCCCGTCGACCGGGGCGTCGGCCAGGGCGGCCGCGACCAGCTGCGACCCCTCGTCCTGGACGCCGGCCCGGCCTTCGCGGACGGCCGGCACCTCGCCCGGGTCGCCACCGTCCAGGACCACGGCGTAGGCCGACAGCGGCGAGGCCGTGCCGCCGGCGGCGACGAGCTCGTCGACGGTGGCCAGCCCGGGTCGAGCCACCAGGGTGACCTTGGGCGGGCGCGTTGTCGGCGGCCAGCAGGTCGTCGAGCTCGGCCTCGCGGGACCCGAGCGCCTCGGTCAGCGCGGAGACGACCCAGCGCGGGTGCGAGTGGGCGACGGACGCGAAGCCGACCGGGTCGGACGACGGGGTCGGGGGCGACGCGGCGCACCCAGCCGGACAGGTCGTGGGCCGAGACCTTGCGGAGCACGGCGTTGACGAACCCGGACGGACCCTGACCGACCTTGGCGCGGACCAGGTCGACGCTGGTGCCGACCGCGGCGTGCGACGGGACCCGCATCGCGAGGAGCTGGTGGGTGCCGAGCCGCAGCGCGTCGAGCACGGCGGCGTCGACCTTGGCCAGCGGCCGGTCGACGTTGGCGGCGATCACGGCGTCGTAGGTGCCCTGCCGGCGGACGGTCCCCGACACCAGCTCGGTCGCGAACGCCGCGTCGCGCCCGGTCAGCCCGCGCGAGCGGAGCAGCGGCGGCAGCACCAGGTTGGTGTAGGCGTCCTGCTCCCGGATCGCGGCGAGCACGTCGAAGGCGGCGGCCCGGGCGGGGTCGGCGGGCGCGCTGCGCGGACGGCGGCGCTGCGGGCGGGCCCGCGGGTCGCTCACCCGAGCCGCCCGCCGGAGACGAGCCGCGCGCCCCGGGCCCAGTCGGCCGCGGCCATCTGCTTCTTCCCGAACGGCTTGACGTCGCCGAGCCGCACGGCGTGCGCTGCCCGTCCCGACGTACACCGCGTTCTTGGCCACCTCGAGCACGCCCGGCTCCAGCCGGCGCTCGGGCTCCGGGCCGCACCGGGCCGAGCTTGAGCCGCTCCCCGTCGTACGTCGTCCAGGCGCCCGGCGCGGGCGTGCAGGCCCGGACCTGACGGTCGATCGCGCACGGCCGGCCGGTCCCAGTCCACCTCGGCGTCGGCCACCTCGACCTTGGGGGCCAGGCGTGATGCCGTCGGCCGGCTGCTCGCGGGCCTCCAGCGTGCCGTCCTCGATGCCGTCGAGCGTGCTCACGAGCAGGCCGGCGCCGCCCTCGGCGAGCCGTTCCAGCAGGTCGCCGGACGTGTCGGTGGGCGCGCACCCGCTCGGTCATCACGCCGAACGTCGGTCCCGCGTCCAGCGCCGGCACGATCCGGAACGTGGTCGCGCCGGTCACCTCGTCCCCGGCCCACAGCGCGTGCTGCACGGGTGCCGCACCGCGCCAGGCGGGCAGCACCGAGAAGTGCAGGTTGACCCAGCCGTGCCGCGGGATGTCGAGGGCGCTCCGCGGAAGCATCGCGCCGTAGGCCACCACCGGGCAGCAGTCGGGCGCGAGCGCGGCCAGCTCGGCCTGGAACGCCGGGTCGCGCGGGTGCTCGGGCTTGAGGACGGGCACGCCGAGCTCCTCGGCCCGCTGTGCGACCGGGGACGCGACCAGCTTGCCGGCCGCGACCGGCCGGGGCGTCGGGGCGGGTGATGACCGCGACCAGCTCGTGGCGGCTCTTCGCCACCGCCTCCAGCGCCGGCAGCGCCGCCTCCGGGGTCCCCGCGAACGCACCAGGCCCTCCGCAGTGCCAGAGCGCCGAAGCCGTTCGTGGGGTGCGGGGAGACCTTCACGGTGGGCGTCGGATCGCCGAACCACTCGGCCTCGCGGATCGCCTTCATCGCCAGCTTGCGGGTCTCGCGGTCGAGCCGGTCGATGAACAGCACCCCGTCGAGGTGGTCGGTCTCGTGCTGGATGGCCCGGGCGAGCAGCTCGTGACCCTCGATGGTCACCGGCTCGCCGTGCATGTCGAAGCCCTTGGCCACCACCCGCATCGCCCGCCTGCAGTCGAAGGTCAGGTCCGGGATCGAGAGGCAGCCCTCGGCGCCGAGCTGCTCCTCCTCGGACAGGTCGAGCGTGGGGTTGACCAGGTGACCCAGCTCGCCGTCGACGTGCCAGGTGAAGACCCGCAGGCCGACCCCGATCTGCGGGGCGGCCAGCCCGGCGCCGGGCGCCCCCAGCATCGTGTCGGTCAGGTCCGAGACGAGCCGCCGCAGCTCCTTGTCGAAGGCCGTCACCGGCACGGCCGGGCGTGCGCAGCACCGGGTCGCCGAACAGGCGGATCGGCTGGACGGGCACAACGGGCTCCTCGGGAGTGCGGGACGGGTGGACGCGACGGCTGCGTGCGACCGGGCGACGGCCCAGTCTACGGAGTCGCGGCGGTCACTCGAGGCCCACCGGGTCGACCTGGACCCGGACGGGCGGCAGCTTGCGGGCGGCGCGCACGCCCTGCATCTCCACGAGGGTGCGCGACAGCGCCGGCCCGGCAGCACGGGGCACCCGGATGACCGCCCGCAGCGACGGGGCCGCCTCGGCATCGGGCAGCGGGCCGGTCACCGCGACCGGCACCGGGCCGAGCACCTCGGCCCCCGGGGGCAGCCCCAGCGCCGCGAGGGCGGAGTCCAGGTCCGCCTCGGGTCCGGTCAGCGTCGCCAGCCGCGAGGCCGGTGGCAGGTGGGCGGACTGACGGTCCTCGAGCTCACGCCCCGCGTAGCCGGCCGGGTCCCACCGGACCAGGGCCTGCAGCGCCGGGTCGGACGGCTCCCCCACGGCCACCACCCGGCCGCCCAGGTCCGCGGGCCGGGCCAGTGCCGCCGCCGCGAACCAGCGGCGCAGCGACTCCTCCCCGGTGCGGAGGTCGGTGCGGCCGAGCATCAGCCAGGTGTCGAGCAGCACGACGCAGGCGTAGCCACCCTCCGCGACCGGCTCGGCACCGGGCGTGGCCACCACGACCGCCGGGCGCGCGTCGACCGTGGCCAGCACCCGGTCGCCGCCGGAGGTGCGCACGGTGACCTGCGGGAAGGCCCGGCCGAGCTCCTCGGCGGTCCGCTGCTCCCCCAGCACCGGCGCGCGCAGCCCGCGGCCGCCGCAGACCGCGCAGGCCCACGCCGGCTCGTCGGTCCCGCACCAGCGGCAGGACGGCGGCCGGTGCGCGGCGGTCTGCCGCAGCGGGCCGGTGCAGACCGGGCAGCGGGCGGGTGTGCGGCAGGTGTCGCAGGCGAGGACGGTGGCGTAGCCCTGCCGCGGGGTCTGGAGCAGCACCGGCCCCTGCTCGAGGCCGGCCCGGATCGCGTCGTACGCCGTGCGGGGCAGCCGGGCGGTGCGGGCGTGCGGGTCGCGCTCGAGCTCCGTGTCGCTGGCGCCGGTGATCGCGACCTGGGGGGCCGCGGCGCGCAGCGCGGCCCGGTCGGCGCCGACAGCGTCTCGGCCCAGCCGGTGCGGACGAGGTACTCGCCCTCGACGGTGCGGGCGAAGCCGCCGAGCAGCGCGGCGGTCGACTCCTCGTGGGCGCGGGTCAGCAGCACCTCGCGGGTGTGCGGGTAGGGCGCCCGCGGCTCGGCGTACAGGTCGTCGCCGTCGTCCCACAGCGCGACCAGCCCCAGGTCGTGCACCGGCGCGAACGCCGCGGCGCGGGTGCCGACCACGACGCGCACGGCGCCGCGGGACACGGCCAGGAACGAGCGGTAGCGCTGCGCCGGCCCGAGGTCGGCGGTGAGCACGACGTGGCACCCTGCGCCGAGCACCGCGGTCAGCGCCGCGTCGAGCCGGGCGACGTCCTTGTGGTCGGGCACGCAGATCAGGACGCCGCGGCCGGAGGAGTACGTCGCGGCGGCGGCCTGCGCGAGGAGCAGTCGGCCAGCCGTCACCGGGCAGGGCCGACCACACCGCGCGGGGGGTGTCCGCCTCCGCGAGCCGGCGGACCAGGGCCGCTCCCCCGTCGTAGGCCGACCAGGCCCGCTCCGCCGCAGCGACGTCGGGGCGCGCCTCGGGGGCAGGCGTCGTCTGCGCCTTCTCGGTGGTGGCGTGCCGCGCGGGGACCGCCAGCCGCAGCACGTCGGAGCGGGTGCCGGCGTAGCGGGCGGCGACCAGCTCGGAGAGCCGGGCGACCGCCGGCGACAGCACCGGCTCGGCGCTGACCGCGCGCCGCAGCGGCGCGAGCCTGCCCTCGTGGTCGCTGCGCTCGACCCGCTCGAGGACGAAGCCGTCGACGTCCTGGCCGGCGAAACGGACCTTGACCCGGGTCCCGGCCGTCACCGTCTCGTGCATCTTGGCCGGCACCAGGTAGTCGAAGGGCCGGTCGAGATGCGCCAGCGGGACGTCCACCAGCACCCGTGCGACCGGCAGCTCGGGGGCGGGGTCGACCGGCAGCGGCGCCTTCGCGCGGCCCGCGGCCTGTGCCTTGGCGGCGCGGGCCCGGGCGCGGACGAGCTCGGGCATCAGCGCCAGCTGACCCGTCCCGTCCTGCTCCTCGTCGCTCACCGCGCCAGTCTCCCAGCCGCCACCCACCGTCGTGCAGCCCCTCTCCGCCGGTTGTGGACGGTGCCCGGATGTCGCTTGGATGGCGCCATGAGCGTGCTGAGGTGGAGTGGCTGCTCCAACGTCCGGGACCTCGGCGGGCTGCCCGTCGGGGGCGGCGGCGCGGTCCGCGAACGGGTGCTGGTCCGGGCCGACTCGCTGACCCAGCTCGACGAGGACGGGATCCGGGCGCTCGACGACTACGGCGTGGCCAGGATCATCGACCTCCGGGCCGAGGACGAGACCGCGGCGCACGGCGCACCCCTACGCTCGGCCACGCCGTCTACCGGTCCGTGCCCTGGATCGACGTCGACCGGGAGCCCGAGCGCGACCCGTCGGTGGAGCGAGGCCTCGCGGACCTCTACCGCGGCAGCCTGGACCGCAACGTCCGGCCGGTCGCCGCGGCGGTCCGTGCCTTCCTCGACGCGCCCGAGGGACCGGTCGTCGTGCACTGCGCGGGCGGCAAGGACCGGACCGGCATGCTCGTCGCGGTGCTGCTCGAGACCGCCGGTGTGCCGCGGGACGTGGTCGTCGCGGACTACGCCGTCAGCGCGACCCAGCTGGGCATCGCGGAGATCCTGGCCACGCTGAGCCCGGAGGACCGGGCGAGGGCCGAGCGGTACGCGTGGTCGCACCCGGAGACGCTCACCGCCGCGCTCGAGCACCTCGACACCGTGTACGGCGGCGCGGCGGGCTACCTGCGCGACGCCTGCGGACTGACCGACGCCGAGCTGGACGCCGTACGCCGCCGCCTCGCCGGGTAGCACCCCGGCGGGCGGCGGCGGGCCGGACTCAGACGCCGGCGGCAGCCTTGAGGGCGTCGACCCGGTCGGTCCGCTCCCACGTGAAGTCGGGGAGCTCGCGGCCGAAGTGGCCGTAGGCCGCGGTCTGCGCGTAGATCGGGCGCAGCAGGTCGAGGTCCTCGATGATCGCGGCGGGCCGCAGGTCGAAGACCTCCTGCACCGCCTTCTGGATCGATGGCCACGGGGACGACCTCGGTGCCGAAGCAGTCGACGTAGAACCCGACCGGCTGCGCCTTGCCGATCGCGTAGGCGACCTGCACCTCGCAGCGGCGGGCCAGGCCCGCGGCGACGATGTTCTTGGCCACCCAGCGCATGGCGTACGCCGCGGAGCGGTCCACCTTCGACGGGTCCTTGCCGGAGAACGCGCCGCCGCCGTGACGGGCCATGCCGCCGTAGGTGTCGACGATGATCTTGCGCCCGGTCAGGCCGGCGTCACCCATCGGGCCGCCGACCTCGAAGCGACCGGTCGGGTTGACCAGCAGGCGGTAGCCGTCGGAGGGGATGTCGAAGGTCGCGAGCACGTGGTCGACGACGTGCTTGCGGACGTCCGGGGTCAGCATCGCGTCGAGGCTGATGTCCTTGGCGTGCTGCGAGGAGACGACGACCGTGTCGACGCGCACGGGGCGGTCCTCGTCGTCGTACTCGATGGTGACCTGGGTCTTGCCGTCGGGGCGCAGGTAGGACATCGTCCCGTCCTTGCGGACCTCGGACAGCCGCTCGGCGAGCCGGTGCGCGATGGTGATCGGCAGCGGCATCAGCTCGGGCGTGTCGTCGCAGGCGTAGCCGAACATCAGGCCCTGGTCGCCGGCGCCCTGCTTGTCCATCGGGTCGACGGAGCTCTCGGCGCGGGACTCGATGCCGGTGTCGACGCCCTGGGCGATGTCGCCGGACTGACCGCCGATCGCGACCATCACGCCACAGGAGTGGCCGTCGAAGCCCTTGGCCGAGGAGTCGTAGCCGATCGTCAGGATGCGCTGGCGGACCAGCTCCTTGACGTCGACGTACCCGGTCGTGGTGACCTCGCCCGCGACGACCACGAGGCCGGTCGTGAGCATCGTCTCCACGGCGACCCGGCTGTGGGCGTCCTGGGTGAGCATCGCGTCCAGGACCGTGTCGCTGATCTGGTCGGCGATCTTGTCCGGGTGACCCTCGGTCACGGACTCGGAGGTGAAAAGGCGTCCAGCCACGTCGTCGTACCCCTTGCCGGCAGTGTGCCGTGTGTGTCGATGGTGTGTATCGGTCGGTTAGGTTACCCGCTCCGGGACCCAGGACTCAGCCGGTCTCGAAGCGCGTCGCGACCCGGTCCCAGATCACGTGGGCCAGCGCCGCCTTGGAACCCCGCGGGACGGGCGTCGACCCGCCCTCGGCGTCGAGCACGACGGCTTCGTTCTCGGCGCTGCCGAACACCTTGCCGCCGCTCACGTCGTTGACGACCAGCAGGTCGCAGCCCTTGCGGGCCAGCTTGGCGCGGGCGAGGTCGAGCACCGAGCCGCGCGCGTCCCCGGTCTCGGCGGCGAAGCCGACCACCACGATGCCGGGGCGGGCCCGGTCGTGGGAGATCTCGGCGAGGATGTCGGGGTTCTGCTCGAGCTCGAGCGGCGGGGCAGAGCCGTCGTCGGCCTTCTTGATCTTGGACTCGCTGACGGTGCGGGGCCGGTAGTCGGCGGGGGCCGCGGCCATCACCACCGCGTCGACGGTCGGGGCCGCGGCCAGCACGGCGTCGCGCAGCTGCGCGGTGGTCTCGACGTGCAGCACCTTGACGCCGGCGGGGTCCGGCAGCGTCACGTTGGCGGCCACCAGGGTGACCTCGGCGCCGCGGGAGGCGGCGGCCCGGGCGAGGGCGTAGCCCTGGAGACCCGAGGAGCGGTTGCCGAGGAAGCGCACCGGGTCGAGGTACTCCCGGGTCCCGCCGGCGGAGACCAGCACGTGCCGGCCGGCGAGGTCGAGCAGGTTGGCGGAGCCACCGCGGGCCAGCACCTGGCGGGCCAGCTCGAAGATCTCCCCGGGCTCCGGGAAGCGGCCCTTGCCGGTGTCGGCGCCCGTGAGCCGGCCCTCGGCGGGCTCGATCACCAGGGCGCCCCGGCGGCGCAGGGTCGCGACGTTCTCCTGGGTGGCGGGGTGCTCCCACATCTCGGTGTGCATCGCGGGCGCGAACACGACCGGGCAGCGGGCGGTGAGCAGGGTGTTGGTGAGCAGGTCGTCGGCCAGCCCGTGGGCGGCCTTGGCCAGCAGGTCGGCGGTCGCCGGCGCGACCACGACCAGGTCGGCCGTCTGGCCGATCCGGACGTGCGGCACCTCGTGGACGTCGGTCCAGACGTCGGAGGACACCGGCTTGCCCGACAGCGCGGCCCAGGTCGGGGCGCCGACGAACTCGAGCGCGGCCGCGGTGGGTACGACGGTCACGTCGTGCCCCGACTCGGTGAACCGGCGGAGCAGCTCGCAGGCCTTGTACGCAGCGATGCCGCCGCTCACGCCCAGGACGACCCGGGGGTGAGGGCGGCTGTCGTCCGCGACGCTCGCCATGGAGGGGCGGCTCTCAGCCCTCGGTCGGGGTTTCGCCCTCGGCCTCGGGGTCCACGTCCTCGCAGGTCAACAGGTCGGCGTTGATCTCGCGCAGCGCGATCGACAGCGGCTTCTCCTGCACGTGGGTGTCCACGAGCGGTCCGACGTACTCCAGCAGGCCCTCGCCGAGCTGGGAGTAGTAGGCGTTGATCTGACGCGCCCGCTTGGCGCTGTAGAGCACCAGCTTGTACTTCGAGTCGGTCTTCGTCAGCAGCTCGTCGATGGGCGGGTTGGTGATGCCCTCGGCGACAGGCAGGGTTCGAGACACGGACGACACAGGTGCAGCCTCACAGATTCAGGGGTTAGACAGCCCACACGGAAGGGCATGGGTCTCACGGGCTCTCAGGAGCCCTTCATCAAGGTTACCAACTCTTCCGCAGCCTGGTGAACTTCGGTGTTCTCGACCGTCACGTCGAACTCCGACTCGGCCGCCAGCTCCTCGCGCGCCGTCTCCAGCCGCCGGGTCCGCTCCTCCTCGGTCTCGGTGCCCCGACCGACCAGCCGGCGGACCAGCTCGTCCCAGGAGGGTGGCTTGAGGAAGACGAACAGCGCCTCCGGCATCCGGTCCCGGACCTGCCGCGCGCCCTGGAGGTCGATCTCCAGCAGCGCCGGTCGTCCGGCGGCGAGCGCCTCCTCCACCGGTCTGCGCGGCGTGCCGTAGCGCGCCCGCTTGTGCACGACGGCCCACTCCAGCAGCTCGTCGTCGGCGACGAGCCGGTCGAACTCCTCGTCGGTGACGAACCAGTAGTGCCGGCCGTGCACCTCGCCGGGGCGGGGGTGGCGGGTGGTGACGGAGACCGAGATCCAGACCTCGGGGTGGTGGCTGCGGACGTACGCCGCGACCGTGCCCTTGCCGACCGCCGTCGGACCCGCCAGGACCGTCAACCGGCCCTGTGGCTGCGTCACACGATCAGCCTCGTGACCCGAACTCGCGCTCCAGGGCGGCGATCTGGTTGGCGCCGAGCCCGCGGACCCGGCGGCTCTCGGAGATGCTGAGCCGCTCCATCATCTGGCGGGCGCGCACCTTGCCCAGGCCCGGCATCGACTGGAGCAGGTCCACGACCCGCATCTTGCCGATGACCTCGTTCTCCTGGCCCTGCTGCAGGACGTCGACGATCGAGGCGCCCGAGTGCTTGAGCCGGTTCTTGATCTCGGCCCGCTCACGTCGGGAGGCCGCCGCCTTCTCGAGGTTCGCCTGACGCTGTTCCGGCGTGAGTCGCGGCAGAGCCACTGTCTGACCTCGGTCCTGTGCGTGGATGTCGGGCGGGTGGTGGGACGAAATCTAGTCAGAGTGGAGCAGTGGTCGCAACGCGCCGGGGTGTCGCGCCCGTCACCGGGGCTGCTCCGGGGGCTTCGGGCGGGGCCGTCTCAGCTCCCGACGCCACCGAGCCCCGGACCGAGGTCGACCTTGCAGACGTCCTGCGCGTGCTGCTCGATGCTCTTGCTCGCCTGCTGGACCCGCGTGCTCTGCAGCTCCGCGACCGCCTGCTGGACCGCGCGGTACTGGCCGTCGGTGACCCCCTCGGGCTGCTTCCCGCCCGCGAAGTCGCCGGGCGACGCCCCGGACTCCTCGAACGCGTCGACGAGGCCCTGGAGCGCACCGACGAGGGTGCGCCACTCGTCGGCGATGTCGTCGGGTGCCTCGTCCCGGAGGTCGGCGAGCACGCTCACGGTCTCCCCCAGCGCGTCGCCACCCGCCTTGCCGGGCTTGCCGACGTCCGACGCGAGCCGGGTCAGCTGCGCTTGTCCTCGGTCAGCGCGGAGCAGTAGGACTTCGTGCCCGAGCAGCCCGCCAGTCCGGTCGCCACCAGCAGCAGCGACAGCACGGACGCCGTACGACGGACGGGGAACCCGCCCCGGCGGTCAGCCACGCAGGCCCCGGCGCCGCAGCAGCGGCTCCGTGCTCGGGCCACGGCCGCGCACGGCGGCGAACGCGTCGAGCGGGTCGACCGTGCCGCCGACCGAGAGCAGCTGCTCACGGAAGCGGTCACCGTTCGCCCGGGTCAGGCCGCCGTTCTCCTTGAACCAGTCGACCATGTCCGCGTCGAGCACCTCGCTCCACAGGTAGGAGTAGTAGCCCGCGTCGTACCCGCCCGCGAAGACGTGCGCGAAGTAGCCGGTGCGGTAGCGCGGCGGCACCAGGTCGGAGCGTACGCCGTGCCGGGTCAGCGCCTCGGTCTCGAACTCCTCGACCTGCTCGGGATCGACGGCCGGCTGCCCGGGCGGCGAGGCGGTGCCACTCCTGGTCGAGCAGGGCCGCGCCGAGCATCGCCACCATCTCGAAGCCCTGGCCGTGCTCCTGCGAGGCGACCAGCCGGTCGACGACGTCCTGTGCGAGCGGCTCGCCGGTCTCGTGATGGACGGCGTAGTGCGCCAGCACCTCCGGCCAGAACGCCCACATCTCGTTGACCTGCGAGGGGAACTCCACGAAGTCGCGCGGCACCGACGTGCCCTGCAGCCGGGGGTACACCGTGTCCGAGAACAGCCCGTGCAGCGCGTGCCCGAACTCGTGGAAGCCCGTGCGGACCTCGTCGACGGTCATCAGCGCGGGCTGGCCGGCCGGCGGCTCCGGGACGTTGAGGCAGACCACCACGACGGGCTTGGTGCCCAGCAGGTGCGACTGGCCGACGAACTCGTCCATCCAGGCGCCGCCCTGCTTGGTGGGCCGCGCGAACCAGTCGCACACGAACAGCCCCAGCGTGCTGCCGTCGCCGTCCCGGACCTCGTAGACGCGCACCCCTTCGGCGTAGACCGGGAGGTCGGTCCGCTGCTCGAAGGTGATCCCGTAGAGCAGCGAGGCCGCGTGGAAGATGCCGTCGTGCAGCACCCGGTCGAGCTCGAAGTAGGGCTTCACCGCGTTGGTGTCCACGTCGTACGTCTCGGCCTTGTCCTTCGCCGCGTAGAAGGCCCAGTCCCAGGGCTCGGACCGGCCCCTCGACGCCGTCGGCGCGCAGCAGGTCCTCGATGCGGGCCAGCTCGGTCTCGAGGTTCCGCCATCGCGGGCTCGACCATCTCGTCGAGCATCTCGAGCACGGCCTTGGTGCTGCCGGCGGTCTGGTCGTCGGCGATGTAGGCGGCGTGGTCGGTGAAGCCCGAGCAGGGACGCGCGCTGCGCCCGCAGCACGCTGATCCGGCTGACCAGGTCGCGGGTGTCGTGGTCGCCGCCGCGCGTGCCGCGTGACGTCGCGGCCTCGTGCAGCCGGCGGCGCACGTCCCGGTTCGGTCAGCGACGAGATGGCCGGCTGGATGGTCGGCAGCGAGAGCGTGAGGAGATACCCCTCCAGGCCGGCGGACGTCGCGGCGTTCGCGGCGGCCTCGACGGCGTTGGCGGCCAGGCCGTCGAGCTCGGCGCGGTCGGTCACGTGCACGGCCAGGTCGTTGGACTCGGCGAGCACCCGGTTGGAGAACTCCGTGGTCAGCGAGGTGATCTGCACGTTGAGGTCGCGCAGCGTGTCGCGGTCGGCTTCCGGCAGCGCGGCGCCCGCGCGCACGAAGTCGCGGTGGTAGCGCTCGACGACGCGCACCTGCTCCGGCGTCAGGCCGGCGTCGTGGCGGGCCGCGTGCACGGCGTCGACGCGCGCGAACAGCCGCGGGTCGAGCCGGATCGCGTCGGTGTGCTCCGCGATCAGCGGCGCCAGCTCGGTCTCCAGGGCCTGCATCTGCGGCGTCGACATCGAGGCGCAGAGGTTCGACCAGACGCGCATCATCCGCTTGTAGGTCTGTCCGGACCGCTCCAGCGCCTCGATGGTGTTCGCGAACGTCGGCTCGTCGGTCTGCGTGGCGATCGCGTCGACCTCGGCGCGCTGCTCGGCGACACCGGCGTCGAAGGCGGGGCGGTAGTGCTCGTGCCGGATCACGTCGAAGGGTGGGAACGCGAACGGCAGGTCGCTGGGGACGGAGAAGGGGTTGCTCTCGGGCATAGCGACTGTTCTACACCGCGACGGCCCCACCGCCCACGCTAGGCGTGCGGGTGCGAGGACCTGGAAGGTGTCGAGAGCGCGGAGGGCGGCCTCGTGCAGCGCGACCTTGTCGGGCCCGACGGCGAGCAGCTCCCGCGAGCTCGTCGGGAGGACGTTGCGGGCGGCGTCGCCGAAGACGCGGCGTACGTCGTCCAGGGTGCCGCCCTGCGCGCCGATGCCCGGCACGAGCAGCGGGCCGTTGACGTCGAGGTTCGCGACGCCGAGGTCGGACGGCAGCTCGACCGTCGCGCCCGACGACCGCCCCGATCGAGCCGAGCTCCTCGACGCCGGCGTTCCGCGTGGCGACCGCGTCGAGCACCAGACCGGCCAGCGACCGGCCGTCGGTGGTGAGGGCGTGCTGCACCTGCGCCCCCTCGGGGTTCGACGTCAGCGCCAGCACGAACACGCCGGAGTCGTTGGCCAGCGCGGTCTCGAAGATCGGGTCGAGCGAGCCGACGCCGAGGTAGGGCGAGACGGTGATCGCGTCGACGTACAGCGGGGAGTTCCGGTCGAGGTAGGCGTCGGCGTACGCCTGCGCCGTCGACCCGATGTCGCCGCGCTTGACGTCGAGCAGCACCAGGCAGCCACGCTCGCGGCAGCCCGCGATCACCCGCTCGAGCACCGCGATCCCGCGCGAGCCGTGCCGCTCGAAGAACGCGGACTGCGGCTTGACCACGCCGACGGTGCCGGCGAACGCCTCGACGGCGGTCATCGCGAACTTCTCCAGGCCGTTGACCGAGTCGGTCAGTCCCCACGCGTCGAGCAGCTCCGGGTGCGGGTCGATGCCGGCGCAGAAGCGGCCGCGGTCCTGCATGGCGTGGCTCAGACGGCTGCCGAACGTCATCGGCTGCTCCCCTCCGGTAGGTGGTGCGCGAGCCCGGCGGCGTCCGCCGCGGAGCCGAGATCTCGTCGGTCGAGCTCGTCGAGCAGCTCCCGCCGGATGCGGGTAGCGGCCGACGGGTCGCGGAGCAGCACGGTGCCGAGCTGCACGGCCGTGGCGCCGGCGGCCAGCATCGCCAGCACGTCGAACCCGGTGCCGATGCCGCCGACCCCCACCACCGGGAGCCCGGGCAGGGCGGCGTGCACGTCCCAGACGCAGCGCAGGGCCAGCGCGTGCACGGCGGGACCGCTGAGCAGCCCGACCCCGGACCCCAGGGCGGGGCGCAGGGTCAGCGGGTCGATCACGAGGCCGGGGAAGCCCTGGGAGACGACGACCGCGTCGGCGCCGTTCTCCGCCGCGGCCGAGGCGAGGGCGACGACGTCGCCGCCGGCCGCCAGCTTGGCCAGCACGGGCACGCCGCGGGGCAGGTCCCGGCGGACGACGTGCACGACCTTGCCGGTCTGGTAGGCGTCGGACACGCCGAGGTGCACCTCGACGGCGGCGACCCCGGGGGCGGTCGCGACGCGACGGGCCAGCTCGCCGTACTCCGCCAGCGACGAGGCGCTGATCGACACCACGGTGCGCACGCCCTGCTGGGCCAGCCAGGGCAGCTCGGTGGCCAGGAACCCTTGCAGGCCTGGGTTCTGGTGCCCGGTGGCGCTCAGCACGCCGCTGGGCGTCTCGACCAGCCGAGGCGGCGCCGCGCCGGCCTGCGGGTCGAGGGTGACCGTGCGGGTGACGACCGCACCGAGCTCGGTGAGGTCGGTGTACGCCGCGAGCTCACGACCTCCGCAGCCGGCCGCGGTCATCAGCGGCGAGGGCAGCCGCAGGCCCGCGAGGTCGACCGAGGTGTCCGCGGTCATGACGCGCCCCGGGCGTCCGACGGGATCTCCCCGAGGTCCTCCCACCGGACCCGGTCGCCGCGGAAGACCGGCCCCTCGGTGCAGGCACGGACCATCCGGGTGCCGCCGTCCTCGCCGACGACCGGCAGCACGCAGCCCCAGCAGAGTCCGGTGCCGCACCCGTCGGGCACGTCGACCGCGGTCTGGCTCCACGCGCCGTGGGTCTCGGCCGCCCGGGCCACGCCGTGCAGCACGTCGTGCGGTCCGGCGGCGTAGACGACGTCGGCCTGGGTGCGGACGAGCAGGTCCGGCAGCGCGTCGACGACGCCGCCGCGCAGCCCCACCGAGCCGTCCGCGGTCGCGACGGTGACGCCGCGGGTGGCGCGCCGGGCCTCGAGGGCGCCGAACAGCGCGGACTCGGTCGGCGCGCCGAGCAGCATGTGCACGGCGCACTCGCGCTCCCGCAGCCGCTCCGCCAGCGAGAACAGCGGTGCGCTCGCGCAGCCCTCCCCCACCAGCACGCAGGTCACCGGCTCCTTGGGCAGCGCGAACGGCCGGCCCAGCGGGCCCACGACGTCGAGCGGCGTGCCCGGCGCGGCGCCGGCCAGCCACGCCGTCCCCGCGTCGACCACCGCGAAGACGCACTCGACGGTGCCGCCGTAGGCACCGGTCGGTCGGACCCGGTGCACCGGCAGGGCACGGCGCAGCACGACGGACGAGAGCGCGCCGCCGACGGCGACGGTCACGAAGGTGCCCGGCCGGAACCGCTCCGGGACGCCGGGCGCGACCATCGTCAGGTGGTGGTAGGCGCCCGCCCGCTTGACGGTCAGCACCTCGCCGACGACCTGCACCGGACCGGTCTCGGAGCCGCTCATCGGGCCAGCTCGCGCTGCACCCGGGCGGGCCACAGCGCGCCCTCGTAGACGAACGCGGTGTACGCCTGGAGCAGGGTGGCGCCGGCGGCCAGCCGTTCGCGGGCGTCGGCCGCGTCGCCGATGCCGCCGACGGCGATGATCGTCAGGCCCGGGCCGACCCGGCCGCGCAGCAGCCGCAGCACCTCGAGCGCCCGCGCCTTGACCGGCGCACCGGAGAGCCCTCCCGCACCGGCCGCCTCGACCTGCTCCGGGCTCGACGCGAGACCCTGGCGGCCGGTCGTGGTGTTGGTGGCGACGATGCCGTCCAGGCCGAGCTCCACGGCCAGGTCGGCGACGGCGAGCACGTCCTGGTCGGACAGGTCCGGGGCGATCTTCACGAGCAGCGGCAGGTGCGTGCCGGGTGACGGCGTCCGCCTGGCGCCGGACGGCGGTCAGCAGCGGCCGCAGGCGCTCCACGGCCTGGAGGTCGCGCAGCCCCGGGGTGTTCGGGGAGCTGACGTTGACGACGAGGTAGTCGGCGTACGGCGCGAGCAGACGAGTGCTCTTCTCGTAGTCCGCGACGGCCTCCTCGTCGGGGACGGCCTTGGTCTTGCCGATGTTGACGCCGACCACGACGTCGCGGTGCTTCATGCCGAGGCGTGCCGCCAGCCGGCGGGCGACGGCCTCGGCGCCGTCGTTGTTGAAGCCCATCCGGTTCACCACGGCCCGGTCGGCCGGCAGCCGGAACAGCCGCGGCCGGGGGTTGCCGGGCTGCGGCTCCCCGGTGACCGTGCCGACCTCGACGAAGCCGAACCCGAGGGCCGCGAGGGCGTCGATGCCCTCGGCGTTCTTGTCGAACCCGGCCGCGAGCCCGAGCGGCCCGGGGAAGGCCAGGCCCATCGCCTCGACGGGCCCGGTGGGCCCGGGCAGCACGCGGCCGACGAGCGGGGGTGCCGAGCCGCAGGGCCGCGAAGCCGACCCGGTGGGCGGTCTCCGCGTCGACGCGGGTGAGCACGTGGTCGAACAGCGTGCGGTACGCCGTCACCGCCGCCCCGACCGCTTCGCCCAGTCCTGCAGGGAGCGCACGCCGATGTCACCGGCCCGCATCGCCTCGATGCCCTGGACCGCCGCGCCGAGACCCTGGACCGTCGTGATGCACGGGATGTTCGCCATCACCGCGGCCGTGCGGATCTCGTAGCCGTCGATGCGCGCCGCGCCGCCGGACGCGCCGTGCGGGGTGTTGATCACCAGGTCGATCTCGCCGGCCTGGATCAGCTGCACGGTCGTCGGCTCGCCGTTGGGACCCGGTCCCTCGAAGTGCTTGCGGACGACGGTCACCTCGACACCGTTGCGGCGCAGCACCTCGGCCGTCCCCTGGGTCGCGAGGATCTCGAAGCCGCGGTCGGCGAGCACCTTGATCGGGAAGATCATCGACCGCTTGTCCCGGTTGGCCATGCTGACGAACACCTTGCCGGAGGTGGGCAACGACCCGAACGCGGCGGTCTGGGCCTTGGCGAAGGCCGTGCCGAAGTCCGCGTCGAACCCCATCACCTCGCCGGTCGACTTCATCTCCGGCCCGAGCACGGTGTCGACCTGCGCGCCGTCGGGCGTGCGGAACCGGTTGAACGGCATCACCGCCTCCTTGACGGCGATCGGGGCGTCCGACGGCAGGTCCCCCCCGTCGCCGGTGGCCGGCAGCACCCCGGCCGCGCGCAGGTCGGCGATCGTCTCGCCCAGCATCACCCGGGCCGCCGCACTGGCCAGCGGCGTCGCCGTCGCCTTGGACACGAACGGCACGGTCCGGCTCGCGCGCGGGTTGGCCTCCAGGACGTAGAGCACGTCGGAGCCCAGGGCGTACTGCACGTTGAGCAGACCGCGGACGCCGACGCCCTCGGCGATGGCGAGGGTGGCCTCCCGGATCCGCTTGATCTCCTGTGCCCCGAGGGTGATCGGCGGCAGCGCGCACGACGAGTCGCCGGAGTGGATGCCGGCCTCCTCGATGTGCTCCATCACGCCGCCCAGGAACAGGTCGCTGCCGTCGTAGATCGCGTCCACGTCGATCTCGACCGCGTCGTCGATGAACCGGTCGACGAGCACCGGGTGCTCGGGGCTGATCTCGGTGGCGCGGGTGATGTAGCCCTCCAGCGCCTGGTCGTCGTAGACGATCTCCATGCCGCGACCGCCGAGGACGTAGGACGGACGCACCAGCACGGGGTAGGCGATCTCGGCCGCGATGGCCTGCGCCTCCTCGAACGACGTGGCCATCCCGTGCTTCGGGGCGGGAAGGCCCGCCCGCGCGAGCACCCGTCCGAACGCGCCGCGTTCCTCGGCGAGGTGGATCGCCGCGGGCGACGTACCCACGATCGGCACGCCGGCGTCCTCCAGGCCCTGCGCGAGGCCGAGCGGGGTCTGGCCGCCGAGCTGGCAGATGACCCCGGCGACCGGGCCCGCCTGCGTCTCGGCGTGCACGATCTCCAGCACGTCCTCGAGCGTCAGCGGCTCGAAGTACAGCCGGTCGCTGGTGTCGTAGTCGGTGGACACCGTCTCGGGGTTGCAGTTGACCATCACGGTCTCGTAGCCGGCGCCGCCCTCGCCGGACCCGAGCGCCATGCTCGCGTGCACGCACGAGTAGTCGAACTCGATGCCCTGCCCGATCCGGTTCGGGCCGGAGCCGAGGATGATCACCGCGGGCCGCTCGCGTGGCTGCACCTCGGTCTCCTCGTCGTAGGACGAGTAGTGGTACGGCGTCCGCGCGGCGAACTCGGCCGCACAGGTGTCGACGGTCTTGTAGACCGGCCGGATGCCGAGCGCGTGCCGCACCCCGCGTACGACGTCCGCGGGCATGCCGCGCAGCTTGCCGAGCTGGTCGTCGGAGAACCCGTGCCGCTTCGCGCGCCGCAGCAGCGCCGGGGTCAGCTCGTCGGCGTCGAGGACCTCCATCGCGACCTCGTTGATCAGCGCCAGCTGGTCGACGAACCACGGGTCGATGGCGGTCGCGTCGAAGACCTCCTCCGGGGTCGCCCCGGCCCGCAGCGCGTCCATGACCTTCTTGAGCCGGCCGTCGTGCGGGGTCCGGATCTCCTCGAGCAGGACCGCCTTGTCGAGCTCGACCCACTCCTTGCTCCAGTCGAACGGCGCCTTCTTGTCCTCCAGCGACCGCAGCGCCTTCTGGAGCGCCTCGGTGAAGTTGCGGCCGATGGCCATCGCCTCGCCGACGGACTTCATGTGGGTGGTGAGCGTCGGGTCGGCGCTCGGGAACTTCTCGAACGCGAATCGGGGCACCTTCACCACGACGTAGTCCAGCGACGGCTCGAACGCCGCCGGCGTGCTCTGCCCGTCCTCCCGGGTGGTGATGTCGTTGGGGATCTCGTCGAGCGTGTAGCCGATCGCGACCTTGGCGGCGATCTTCGCGATCGGGAAGCCGGTGGCCTTGGACGCCAGCGCGCTCGACCGGGAGACCCGCGGGTTCATCTCGATCACGATGAGCCGGCCGTCCGCGGGGTCGACGGCGAACTGGATGTTGCAGCCGCCCGTGTCGACGCCGACGGACCGGATGATCCCGATCGAGAGGTCGCGCATGTCCTGGTACTCGCGGTCGGTCAGCGTCATCGCCGGCGCGACGGTGATCGAGTCGCCGGTGTGCACGCCCATCGGGTCGAGGTTCTCGATCGAGCAGATGATCACGACGTTGTCGGCCCGGTCGCGCATCACCTCGAGCTCGTACTCCTTCCAGCCGAGGATCGACTCCTCGAGGAGCACCTCGGTGGTCGGGCTGGCCGCGAGGCCGGAGCCGGCGATGCGACGCAGGTCCGTCTCGTCGTAGGCCATCCCGGACCCGGTGCCACCCATCGTGAACGACGGCCGCACCACCATCGGGTAGCCGAGCTGGTCGACCGCCGCGAGGCAGTCGTCCATCGTGTGGCAGACGACCGAGCGCGCGGTCTCGCCGCCGAGCTCCTCGACGATCTTCTTGAAGGACTCGCGGTTCTCGCCGCGGTCGATCGCCTCGATGCTCGCGCCGATCAGCTCGACGCCGTACTTCTCGAGCACGCCGGCCTTGTCGAGCGCCATCGCGGCGTTCAGCGCGGTCTGCCCGCCGAGCGTGGCGAGCAGGGCGTCCGGTCGTTCCTTCTCGATCACCTTCTCGACGAACTCGGGCGTGATCGGCTCGACGTAGGTCGCGTCGGCGAACTCCGGGTCGGTCATGATCGTCGCCGGGTTGCTGTTGACCAGCACCACCCGGATGCCCTCGTCCTTGAGCACCCGGCAGGCCTGCGTGCCCGAGTAGTCGAACTCGCACGCCTGCCCGATGATGATCGGGCCGGAGCCGATCACCAGGACGGACTTGATGTCGTCACGCTTCGGCACGGTGGCCCTCCATCAGCTCGCAGAACCGGTCGAAGAGGTAGCCGGCGTCGTGCGGACCGGCCGCGGCCTCGGGGTGGTACTGCACCGAGAACGCGGTCAGCCTCCCGCCGCGGCGCAGCTCCAGTCCCTCGACGACGTCGTCGTTGAGGCACACGTGGCTGACCGTCGACGGCGCCGTACGCCGTCTCGGTCTCGCCGTCGAGCGGGGCGTCGACGGCGAAGCCGTGGTTGTGCGCGGTCACCTCCACCTTGCCGGTGGTCCGGTCCATCACCGGCTGGTTGATGCCGCGGTGGCCGTACTTCAGCTTGAAGGTGCCGAACCCCAGCGCCCGGCCGAAGAGCTGGTTGCCGAAGCAGATGCCGAAGTACGGGATGCCCGCGTCCAGCACCGACCTGAGCAGCTCGACCTGGCCCTCGGTCGCCGCCGGGTCCCCCGGCCCGTTGGAGAAGAACACCCCGTCGGCCCCGGTGGCGCGTACGTCGTCCAGGGTGGCGGTCGCGGGGAGCACGTGCACCTCGATGCCGCGCTCGGCCATCATCCGTGGCGTGCTCGCCTTGATGCCGAGGTCGACCGCAGCCACCGTGAACCGCTTCGGGCCGCCGTCGACGGTGCGGGCCGGGACGACGTACGCCTCGCTCGTCGAGACCTCGGTGGCCAGCTCGGACCCGGCCATCTGCGCGGAGCCGAGCACCCGCTCGAGCAGGGCGGCCGGGTCGGTCTCGGCGGTGGAGATGCCGACCCGCATCGCGCCGCGCTCGCGCAGGTGGCGGGTCAGCGCACGGGTGTCGACGCCGGAGATGCCGACGACGCCCTGCGCCCGCAGCTCGTCGTCGAGCGAGCGCTTCGACCGCCAGCTGGACGCGCGGCGGGCGGGGTCACGGACGACGTACCCGCTGACCCAGATCCGGCCGGACTCCGGGTCGTCGTCGTTCATGCCGGTGTTGCCGACGTGCGGCGCGGTCATCACCACGACCTGCCGGTGGTAGGACGGGTCGGTCAGGGTCTCCTGGTAGCCGGACATGCCGGTCGAGAAGACCGCCTCGCCGAACGTCTCCCCCGGTGCGCCGAACGACTCACCGCGGAACGTCCGCCCGTCCTCCAGGACCAGCAGTGCCTCTGTCATGCCGCGTTCTCCTTGGCCATCTTCGTGATCGACCTCACCCATGCGTTGTGCCGCTCCGTGACCGACTTGTCAGACCCCGTGGCGGGCTCTGGCCCCCTGCGGATCTGACGGCTCCAGCCGGAAGCCGGTGTCCAGCTCGTAGCGCCCCGTGCTGCCAGGTGACCACGAGCACCCCGTGCGGCGGCACGACCTTGCCGGCGATGCCCCGGTCGTGGCGGGCCGCGCGGAGCGCGTCGGCCGGGATGCGGAAGGAGCCGGCCAGCCGGACCACGTCGAGCCCTTCCGCGGACAGCGACAGACGGCAGGTGCTGCGCGCCCCGAGACCGCGGGCCACGACCCGGTCGAGCCAGTCACCGCTGGTCGTCGTGCCGAAGTAGCGGGCACCCGACTGGAGCCTCGCCTCCGGCAGGTCAGCCACGGCGGGCACCGGGACGAGCGGCAGCAGGTCGTGCTTGCGGCCGCGGCGTCGCCAACCGCGCCACATGCCGAGGTAGGCCAGGAGCAGGAGGCCGAACAGGATCGCCACCGGCACCCAGGTCGGGGCTTGGCTCACGCGAGCTTCCCGTCCAGGACCGTGGGGACGCCGCGGAGGAACGTCGCCACGACGCGGCCGGGCAGCTCTCGTCCGACGTAGGGCGTGTTCCGGGAGAGCGAGGCGAGGTTGGTGCCGTCGACCACCTGCGAGAAGG
This sequence comes from uncultured Actinomycetota bacterium, assembly GCA_963786795.1. Taxonomy (GTDB): domain Bacteria; phylum Actinomycetota; class Actinomycetes; order Propionibacteriales; family Nocardioidaceae; genus Nocardioides_B. The sequence continues at coordinate 220,995 of CAWBAQ010000032.1, read as the reverse complement.
CGGGGTCGTAGAGCACGAGGTTCGCGGGCTCCCCCGCCTCGAGCGGGCGGCCGTGGCCGGACAGCCGGCCGATCTGCGCCGGCCGGCGCGGACATCCGCTCCGCGACGCCGGCCCAGTCGAGCAGGCCGGTGTCGACCATCGTCTGCTGCACGATCGACAGGGCGGTCTCCAGCCCGAGCATGCCGAAGGCCGCCGCCTGCCACTCGCAGTCCTTGTCCTCGTGCGGGTGCGGCGCGTGGTCGGTGGCGACGGCGTCGATCGTCCCGTCGGCGAGTCCCTCGCGCAGCGCCTCGACGTCGGCGGCCGAGCGCAGCGGCGGGTTGACCTTGTAGATCGGGTCGTAGGTGGCGGCGAGCTCGTCGGTCAGGAGGAGGTGGTGCGGGCAGACCTCGGCCGTGACGTTCCAGCCCTTGCTCTTGGCCTGGCGGACGATCTCCACCGAACCGGCGGTGCTGACGTGGCAGACGTGCAGCCGGGAGTCGACGTGCGCCGCGAGCAGGCAGTCGCGGGCGATGATCGCCTCCTCGGCGACGGCCGGCCAGCCGCGCAGCCCGAGACGCCCGGACAGCTCGCCCTCGTTCATCTGCGCGTCCTCGGTCAGCCGCGGCTCCTGCGCGTGCTGGGCGATGACGCCGTCGAAGGCCTTGACGTACTCCAGGGCCCGGCGCATCAGCACGGCGTCGGACACGCACTTGCCGTCGTCGGAGAACACCCGCACGCGGGCCGCGGAGTCGGCCATGGCACCGAGCTCGGCGAGCCGTTCGCCGCCGAGGCCGACGGTGACGGCGCCGACCGGGAACACGTCGCAGTGCCCGGCCTCACGGCCCAGCCGCCAGACCTGTTCGACCACCCCGGCGGTGTCCGCGACCGGGTCGGTGTTGGCCATCGCGTGCACGGCCGTGAAGCCACCGAGCGCAGCGGCCTGGGTGCCGGTCTCGACGGTCTCGGCGTCCTCGCGCCCCGGCTCGCGCAGGTGGGTGTGCAGGTCGACCAGCCCCGGCAGGGCCACGAGGCCCTCGGCATCCACGACCTCGACGGTCGCCCCGGTCGCGACCAGGTCCGCGCCGATCGCGGAGATCACGCCGTCCTCGAGGAGCAGGTCGGTCGGGTCGCCGCCGAGGATCCGGGCGTTCTTGATCAGGTACGTCGTCACGCGGACTCCTCCGAGGTGGGACCGGTCGAGAGGGCGGGTTCGGACCCGCCGAGCAGGAGGTACAGCACGGCCATCCGGACCGCGACCCCGTTGGTGACCTGCTCGACGATGACCGACCGGTTGGAGTCGGCCACGTCGGCGGTGATCTCCATGCCCCGGATCATCGGGCCGGGGTGCATGACGATCGTGTGGTCCTGGAGGGTGTCCATCCGGCGGCCGTCGAGCCCGTAGCGGCGGCTGTACTCCCGCACGGTCGGGAAGAACGCGGCGTTCATCCGCTCGCGCTGGACCCGCAGCATCATCACCACGTCGGCCTTGGGCAGCACCGAGTCGAGGTCGTAGGACGTCTCGACGTCCCAGCCCTCCACGCCGACGGGCAGCAGGGTCGGCGGGGCGATCAGCGTGACCTCGGCCCCGAGCGTCTTGAGCAGCAGGGCGTTGGAGCGGGCGACCCGGCTGTGCAGCACGTCGCCCACGATCGCCACCCGCCGGCCGTCGAGGTTGCCGAGGTGCCGCCACATGGTGAACGCGTCGAGCAGTGCCTGCGTGGGGTGCTCGTGCGTCCCGTCGCCGGCGTTGACCACGCTCGACTTCGACCAGCCGGCGTTGGCGAGCAGGTGCGGGGCGCCGCGAGGCCCAGTGGCGTACGACGACCGCGTCGGCGCCCATCGCCTCGAGGGTGAGCGAGGTGTCCTTGAGGCTCTCGCCCTTCGACAGGGACGAACCCTTCGCGGAGAAGTTGATGACGTCGGCCGAGAGCCGCTTGGCCGCCGCCTCGAACGAGATGCGGGTCCGGGTGCTGTCCTCGAAGAACAGGTTCACGACCGTGCGGCCGCGCAGCGCGGGCAGCTTCTTGATCGGCCGGTCCGCCAGGGACAGCATCTCCTCGGCGGTCTCCAGGACCAGCTCGGCGTCCGCGCGGGTCAGGTCGGCCGCGCTCAACAGGTGCCGCTTCATCGGGCCTCCTCGCTCTCGTCGCGGGTGGTCGGGGCGGTTTCCCCGCCCGGCGTACCGGAGATCGTGACCGCGTCCTCCCCGTCGAACTCCGCGAGGTGGACCCGCACGGACTCGACCAGGGAGGTGGGCAGGTTCTTGCCGACGAAGTCGGCCCGGATCGGCAGCTCGCGGTGGCCCCGGTCGACCAGCACGGCGAGGCGCACGGCCCGGGGCCGGCCGACGTCGCCCATCGCGTCGAGGGCGGCGCGGATGGTCCGGCCGGAGAACAGCACGTCGTCGACGAGGACCACCGTCCTCCCGTCGATGCCACCGTGCGGGATCTCGGTGGGCAGCAGGGTGCGGGCCGGGCGCATCCGCAGGTCGTCGCGGTACATCGTCACGTCGAGCGACCCGACCGGGACGGCGTTGCCCTCGACGTCGGCGATCCTGGCGGCGATGCGCTGGGCGAGCGGGACTCCGCGCGACGGGATGCCGAGCAGCACCAGGTCGGAGGCGCCCTTGTTGCGTTCGAGGATCTCGTGGGCGATGCGGGTGAGGGCCCGGGAGACGTCCCGCGGGTCCATCACGACCCGGTCGGTGCGTCCGGGGATCGCTGCGGCTTCTGGGGCAGGCACGAGCAGCCGAACCTCCTTCTCCGCCTCACGGGACGGCTCGTTAAAGGATGTCGAATCGAGCGTCACCGTAGCAGCCGCTCGTCGTCCGCAGCGACTCACGTGGCCGGTCGAACCGGGGAGTGAGACGGGTCAGCCGGTGCGCTGCAGGGCGAGCACCAGCGGCGACTGCCGGCCCGCGCCCGCGTCGAGCGTGAAGACCATGCTGGCGCGCTCGCACCGCCCGCCGACCGTGCAGCGCAGCCACGCCTCGCGGACCGTGCCCCGGCGCTGGTGACGTGCCTTGACCAGGGCCAGGAACGTCGTCGGGTCCTCCCAGCGCGGGTCCTGCACCGGGTCGAGGCGGCCGACGAACGTGCGTCGTACGACGCCGCGCTGGGTGGTGCGCACCCGGAGCAGGGTGTAGCTGCCTTCGGTCCGCCGGCCGGCACGGTGTCCCAGGGTGAGCACCCGCCGGTCGTCGTCGGCGAAGCGCCCGACGCGCTCGGCGTCCGGCAGCCGCCACTGCGGCCGGCTGCCTCGGGGGAACGACCCGACGTACGTCCTCGAGGTGTCGCCCTGCAGCATCGCGACCCGACGGGCGGTCGGGTCGGCGGCGTACGCCTGGTCACCGGAGTAGTGCGTCACCCGACCGGTGCGCGGCGTCCACCACCAGGTGCGGGAGCCCACCGTGACCAGCGCCCGCACCCGGCCCAGGGCGACGATCTCGCCGCCGCCCGGGAAGAGGCGGGAGGCGGTCTTCCCGTCGGAGACGCGTACGACGGACGTGCGGCGCGCCCCGCCCGTGGAGAACGCGATCCTCCTGCCGTCGGCGGAGACCGCCGTGAGGTAGGCGAACCAGCCGTGCCCGACGATCCGCGAACGGCCCAACGTGTTCACGAAGCGGAAGGTGGTGCGGGAGTTCAGGTCGGAGCGCTGGTTGACGAGCACGTACCCGCCGCGCACGGTCGCCAGCTGGGTGACGAGGCCGGGGAACCGGACGCGGATCGAACGGTCGCCCTCGTGGATGCGGTGGGACCGGCGGTCGTAGAACGCCACCTTCGGCTTCGGGCCACGCCGGTGCGGCCAGCGGCACGAGCACGGTGCGCGGCGCCGTGGCCCCGTGGTGCGAGCGGTGGCCCGGGACCGGTGAAGCGCTTGCTGTCGACGGGGGTTGCGACCCCGAGGACGCAGGCCGCGGCGACAACGACCAGGAGCAGACGACGTGTCGCGGGCATGTGCCCCCCGATCTCGGCGAGTCGTGACGCGAACGACGGTACCGAGGCAGGAGGTCGAGATCGGGGACCCCGCGCGACCGGGTGTCGCGGCTACTCCGGGATGGGCGGCCCGACGACCTCGAGCCCGTAGCGCGGTCCGACCTCGTTCCACCGGGCGATCTCCTCGGGCATCGGCAGCCCGTCGGGACCCGGCAGCCGCATCTCCGTGGCCGGGATGCCCACCTCGTCGTACAGGCCCATCAGCCCGCCCGGGACGGTCAGCGACAGGAACCGCGCGGGACGCCCGCCGCGGACCCGGAACGCGTGCGGCACCGACCTCGGCAGGAACAGGAACGTGCCGTCGTCGAGCTCGTGCACGTCGTCCCCGGCGCGGTAGGTGATCCGGCCCTCGAGCAGGAACAAGGCCTCGGCCTCCTGCGTGTGCCGGTGCAGGGGGGTCGCCGTACCCGGGGGCTGGGTCACCAGGGACATGCCGAGCAGGCCGCCGGTCTGACCGGCACTCGACGAGGTGCTCGAAGAGCGAGCCCATCGCCCACGTGCCGGGACCGTCCCCTGCCCGGTGCAGCACCACGGTGCTCTGCTCGACGTCCATGGCGGGCTCCGATGATTTGGTCCGAACCGACTTCGGACGAATACCGCTACGCTAGGTCCCGTGCCCGACCCGGTCAAGACCCGCAGCTACCGGTCTACGCGACGGCGCGAACAGGCGGACGCCACCCGGCTGGCCGTGCTGCGCGCAGCGCGCGACCTGTTCGTCGAGCGCGGCTACGCGGACACCGCCGTCGCCGCCGTCGCGCGACGGGCGAACGTCTCGGTCGACACGGTCTACGCCAGCGTCGGCCGCAAGCCCCAGCTGCTGCTCGCCGTCCACGACCTGGAGCTCGGTGACGGCCGGGACGTGCCGGCCGAGCAGCGCGACTACGTGGTCGCGATCCGGGCGGCGGAGGGCGCGCGCGGCCAAGATCGAGGTGTACGCCGAAGCGCTCGGCAGGCTGCTGCCGCGCAGCGTCCCGCTGGCGGAGGCCCTTCGCGTCGCGGCCTTGACCGACCTCGACTGTCGTGCCGTCTGGCGGGCTCTGTCCGAGCGCCGGGCGACGAACATGCGGTTGTTCGCCCGGGACCTGCGCCGGACCGGAGAGCTGCGGGAGGACCTCAGCGACGACGACGTCGCCGACCTGGTCTGGTCGACGAACAGCCCGGAGTTCTACCTGCTGACCATCAGCCGGGGACGGACGCCTGAGCAGTACGCCGCCCTGGTCGCCGACCTCTGGACCCGCACGCTGCTCACCCGGCCGTGACCGGGACGCGACGCCTTCAGCGCGACCGGAGGCTGCGGGCCCGGGGGCTGAGCACGCGAGCGGGGTGACGCGTCACGTGCGGCCTCGGCGGCGGACAGTCCTCCGTCATCGCCTCCCGCACCGTCTCGAACATCGGCAGCACACCGTCGAGCTGGGTGAGGATCACGATCCGACGCACCTGCCGGCAGGCGCCGACGAGCCGCACGGCCCCACCGCGTCTCCGGGCGCGCTCTCCCCCGACCGCCAGGACGCCGAGCCCGCTCGCGTCCATGAAGGTGACCCGGGTCAGGTCGATGACGACCCGCGATCCCGCGGCAGCCAGCAGGGCCCGCAGTCGCGGCACGCACTGCAGGTCCAGCTCTCCGACCGCCTCGAGGACCAGCCAGCCACCGGGCCGGTAGAGGGAGATGCTCCGGGCCTGGGCCGTCGGCTGCTTGGCGCTGGTGGGGAAGGCTCACGTCGTGGAGCACGTATCCCGCGCGCCAGGATTGCTCGCTCATGTCGTGTGCTCACCTCGCAGAACGAAGCGGCGGGGTCCCGGCCGGTGCTGATGTCTCCAGCGTCCCCCTCTCCGGGTCGCGTGTCCATGGCCCGGACGGCACCCGGGGCGGCGCAGACGGAAGTGCCTGCGCGCGAGAGTCGGCACATGGAACGACATAGTGGGGTGGAGGGCTAGCTCAACCTGGACAGCGCGTCCTCGACCGCGCGGTGGAACGTCGGGTAGGCGTAGATCATCGACCTCAACGAGTCGGTCGGTACCTCGGCGTGCACCGCGGTCACCAGCATGGAAAGCACCTCTCCCCCGGTCGGCCCGACGGAGGTGGCCCCGACGAGCACGCCGCGGTCGGCGTCCTCGACGAGCTTGACGAGGCCCTCCCCCTTGGCGATCCAGCCGCGGGTCGAGGAGGCGAGGTCCGTCGTACCCACCCGGACGTTGAGGCCGGCGGCGCGGGCCTGCACCTCGGTCATCCCGACCGAGCCGACCTCGGGATCGGTGAAGGTGACGCGCGGGACGGCGTGGTACGACGCCTCGGGGCCGTCCTCGCCGAGGATGTCGCGCACGGCGACGGCCGCCTGGTACATCGACATGTGCGTGAAGGCGCCCTTGCCGGTGATGTCGCCGATGGCCCACAGACCCTCCCCGGCCCGCATGCGCGGGTCGACCTCGACCGACCTGGCCGACGGGTCGAGACCGACGGTGTCGAGCCCCAGGTCACCGAGGTTGGGCCGCCGCCCCGCCGCGACGAGCAGCTTCTCGGCGTGCAGCGTCTGGCCGTCGACCTCGACGGCGAACTGGCCGTCGGCGTACTTCACGGACGTGATCTCCGCGCCGGCGAGCACCTGGATGCCCTCCCGGCCGAACACGTCGGCCACCAGCTTGCTGGCCTCCGGCTCCTCCGGCGCGAGGATCCTGCTCGCGACCTCGAGCACCGTCACCCGCACACCGAACCGCGAGAAGGCCTGGGCCATCTCCGCACCGATCGCTCCGCCCCCGACCACGATCAGCGATGCCGGCAGCTCCTCGAGCCGACAGGCGTCGCGGTTGGTCCAGTACGGCGTGTCCGCGAGGCCCTCGATCGGCGGGGCCGCCGGATCGGTGCCGGTGTTGAGCAGGACACCCTTGCTCGCGACGTACGTCGTACCCGCCACCTCGACCGTGCGCGGCGCGGTGAGGACCGCCGCACCGCGGACGAGCGTGGCGCCGGCGTCCACGAGCCGGTCGACCGCGATCTGGTCGTCCCAGTCGGTCGTCGCCTCGTCGCGGATCCGCGCGTGCACCGGCGCCCAGTCCGGGGACACGGTGCTGGCACCCGCGAGGTCCGGGACCCGCCGGGCCTCGGCGATCACGTCGGCGGCCCGGATCATCATCTTGCTCGGGATGCAGCCGTAGTAGGGACACTCGCCGCCCACCAGCCGGCGCTCGACCGCGACGACCTTCAGGCCGGCCTTCGCCAGCTGGGTGGCGGCCGACTCCCCACCCGGGCCGAGCCCGACGACCACGACGTCCACCTGCACGCTCTCAGAAGTCATGGAGGCCAGCCTGCCAGTCCGGACGACGGAACGGCGCGTCTCGGGGACGGGATCACCCTGCCGGTCCGCCCTAGGGTGAGGCCATGGCCCACGGCACCCACGACTACGACGACGACTCCCGCAACGACGACATCCTGATCTGGGTGAACGGGGACCTGCTCCCCCGCGAGCCGGGCGGTCGTCTCGGTGTTCGACTCGGGCTTCGTGCTCGGCGACGGGGTCTGGGAGGGGCTGCGCGTGCGCGGCGGCCACCCGGCCTTCCTGGAGCTGCACCTGGACCGGCTCTACGAGGGCGCGCAGGCGATCCTGATGGACGTCGGCCTGTCGCGCGCGGAGCTCACCGCCGCCATCTACGAGACGCTGCGGGCCAACGACATGGTCGACGGCGTGCACGTCCGCCTGATGGTGACGCGGGGCGTGAAGGCGACGCCCTACCAGGACCCGCGGGTCACCGTCGGCCCGGCGACGGTCGTGATCATCGCCGAGCACAAGGAGGCGATGCCGTCGACGGTCGAGAACGGCATCACGCTGTTCACGACGCACGTGCGCCGCGCCTACCCGGACACGCTCGACCCGAAGCTCAACTCGCACAGCAAGCTCAACGACATCACCGCGTGCATCCAGGCCTACACGGCCGGCGCCGACGAGGCCCTGATGCTCGACCCGCACGGCTTCGTCGCCACCTGCAACAGCACGCACTTCTTCGTCGTGAAGGGCACCCCCGACGACCCCGAGGTGTGGACGTCCGACGGCCGCTTCTGTCTCGGCGGGATCACCCGCGGCAACGTGCTGAGGATCTGTCGCGACGGCGGCATCACCGCCCGCGAGACGACGTTCAGCCTCACCGACGTCTACAGCGCCCAGGAGGCGTTCGTGACCGGGACGTTCGCGGGCGTCGTACCCGTGCGCACCGTCGACGGCCGCACCATCGGCACCGGCGCACGCGGTCCCGTCGTCGAACGCCTCCAGCACCTGTACGTCGACCTGGTCGACGCCGACGTGGCAGGACGGTCGGCGCCGTGAGCCGGCAGACGCGGGTGGGCATGTGGAGCGGCCCCCGCAACGTCTCGACGGCGATGATGAGGTCGTTCGAGAACCGCGAGGACACGGTCGTGGTGGACGAGCCGTTCTACGCCGCCTACCTCGTGCGCACCGGGATCGACCACCCCGGCCGGGAGAGTGTCATCGCCTCGCAGCCGACCGACCCGGCCGAGGTGGTCGCGCGTCTGCGCGGTCCCCTGCCCGACGGGGTGACCGTGCACTACGCGAAGCAGATGTCGCACCACCTGGCCGCGGACCAGGACCTGGCCTGGACCCACGACTTCCGCAACGTGCTCCTGGTCCGCGACCCGGCCGAGGTCGTCTCCTCCTACGTCCGGTCCCGCGAGGCCTGCGAGCCCGAGGACATCGGGCTGTGGCAGCAGGTGCGGCTCCTCGAGCAGTGGGACGAGACCCCGCCCGTGATCGACGCCGGGGACTTCCTGCGGGCGCCGGAGGACCACCTGCGCTGGCTGTGCGACTGGCTGGACATCCCGTTCACGCCGCGGATGCTGAGCTGGCCGCCCGGTCCCCGCAGCAGCGACGGCGTGTGGGCGCCGTACTGGTACGACGCCGTCCAGCGCTCCACGGGCTTCGAGCCGTGGCGGCCGCGCGAGATCTCGCTCGGTGAGCACGACGCGGCCGTCGCGGAGGCCTGCCGGCCGGCGTACGACCGCCTGCACGCCCTCCGCGTCCGTCTCTAGCCCGTCGCGTGGCCCGCGAACCGTAAAAACTTGCGCGCTGCATCTTGTCGAGCGGTCGTTTCTGCGTGTTGAGTGGCCGGTGGCCTCCGCGAAGGGAGGTCCATCGCTTCTCGGAGGGGACCTCGTCCATGCAGCTGCGCGCCCGTCAACGCTCCGCACTCGTCCTGACTGCCGGCCTGCTCGCCGTCGTCACGGGCGTCTCGACCGTCAGCTCCTACGCTGCCGGCCCGGACCGGCCCCGCCAGGGCGCCGAGCAGCGCTCGGACCAGGACCCCGAGGCCCGCGGCGGCTTCGACGCCCGCCACGGCACGGGGCGCGAAGGCCGAGGCGGCCGTGCGCCGCGAGGCGGCCGAGGCCGCCGCCCGGCCCGCGACGGCGCGGCTGCGGGGCTCGCTGGGCGACCAGGCGCTCCTCGACATCGACGGCACGACGGGGACCCCCCGCCTGGTCACCCGGCTGGACGGCTTCCTGACCGGGAAGAGCTCCCGGAGCGCCGCCGCCGTGGCCCTCGGCTACGTCGACGCCCACCACGACGCCCTCGGCCTGACCGCCAAGGACCTCAGGACCTTCCACCTGCGTCGCGACTACGTCGACGTGGGCGGGACGCACCACCTGTCCTGGACCCAGAGGATCGGCGGCGTCGACGTCTTCGGCAACGGGCTGACCGCGGCCGTGACCCGGGCGGGGCGGCTCGTCAGCCTGGCCGGCTCCCCCGTCTCCGGTGCCGCCGCGGCCCCGACCACCGCCACCCGCCTCGACACCGGCAACCAGGCGATCACCGCGGCCCGCAAGGACCAGGGCGAGTCCGCCACCCCGGGCGCCCGCGACACCGCCCGCCAGGTGCTGTTCGTGACCCGCGCCGGCACGCACCTCGGCTGGAGCACCGTGACCATGTCGGCGGCTCACCCGGCGCTGAGCGTGCTCGACGCCCACACCGGCGGGCTGCTGTTCCGTCGCTCGCTGTCCTCCGAGGCCGGCCCCGGCGACAAGACCAAGGGCAGCGGCGGTCTCGCCTACCAGTACTTCCCCCGCGCCCCCAGGGGCGGCAACCAGGAGTCGGTGGACTACACGGCGAAGGGCTGGCTGGACGCCAACGCCACCAAGCTCTCCGGCAACAACTCGCACGCCTACTCCGACGTCAACGACGACAACAAGGCGCAGGGCTCCGAGGAGGTCGCGCCGTCCAGCGGGCACCGCTGGGACTACGCGCTGCGCCCGTTCACGGTCCCCGACGTGTCGTTCTGCGACAACCCCTACCCCTGCTCGTGGGACCCGAACGTCCCGTTCTCGTGGCAGGCCAACCGCGCCCAGAACGCGTCCCAGGTGTTCTTCTACGTCAACAACTGGCACGACCACCTGAAGGCCGGACCGATCGGGTTCACCGAGGCGGCGGGCAACTTCCAGCTCCGCAACACCACCCGGGACGGTGTCGCCGGTGACGCCGTCGACACCCAGACCGACGACGGCGCCAACACCGCCAACGGCCTTCCGGACGGCTCGCACATCGACAACGCCAACATGAACACGCCGCCGGACGGCCAGGCGCCGACGATGCAGATGTACCTCCAGCACCAGCCCGGCGCGTCGTACCCCGACGACGACCCGTTCTCGCCGACCAACGTGGGCGACGAGGCCGACACCGTCTACCACGAGTACACCCACGGCCTGTCGAACCGCCTCGTCGTCGACGCCGGCGGCAACTCCACCCTCGGGGATGTGCAGGCCGGCGCGATGGGCGAGGCCTGGAGCGACTGGTACGCCATGGACTACCTCGTGGCCCGGGGCCTGCAGGCCGACCGGCGCGGCACGGCCGACATCGTCCTGTTCCAGTACGACGGAGCCGGCACCGCCGTGGACCGGACCGAGCCGCTCGACTGCAAGGTGGGCGACACGAGCGCGGCCTGCACCGGTGGCGCGACCGGCCACACCGGCGGCTACACCTACGCCGACTACGGCCAGGTGATCGGCAGCCCGGAGGTGCATGCCGACGGCGAGATCTGGTCGCAGACCTTGTGGGACCTGCGCGACGCCCTCGGCTCGGCCAGGACGGAGTCCCTCGTGACCCGCGCCATGGAGCTCTCGCCCAGCAACCCGTCGTTCCTCGACGAGCGCAACGCGATCCTCACCGCGGACAACACCACGTTCGGCGGCGCCGACACCGCGACGATCTGGAAGGTCTTCGCCAAGCGGGGCATGGGCTACTACGCCGGCAGCCTCGGCGGCGGGGACTCGGCACCGGGCGCGGACTTCAACACCCCGCCGACGAACATCCGCACCGCCGCCATCTCGGGCAAGGTCACGGACCAGGACACCGGGACCCCGGTTCCCGGTATCACCGTGACGCTGGCCTTCCAGGGCGGGAACGGGACGGCGAACCCGTCCGCGGTGTCGGCGGCTGACGGCAGCTACACGCTCAAGGACGTGCCCGTCGGCAGCTACTCCAAGCTGACCGCGAGCGGGGCCGGCTACGACCCGGCCACCACCTCGGTCGTCGTCGGCAACGGCGGCGCGACGAAGGACTTCTCGCTGCGCCGCGACTACGCCGCCTCCAGCGGCGGGGCGACCATCACGGACTTCAACGGACCGGACTTCAGCCCGGCGTGCGGCCCGTTGCAGGCCATCGACAACAGCCAGGCCACCGGCTGGGGCAGCACGACCGGTGACGACGCCGGCACGGCGACGAACGACTTCGTGCCGAAGCACATCGTCATCGACCTCAAGCAGTCCGTGAAGGTGTCGACGTTCGCGGTCGACCCGTCGGCCACCTGCGGTGACGGCGGGAGCGCGTCGACCGGCGCCTACTCCATCGAGGTGTCGACCGACGGCTCGACACTTCACGTCGGCTGCCGCCGGACACGTTCACGCAGGCCGAGCGCGGCCAGCTGAACGACGTCATCCCCGACCGGCGGGACGGTGACGGCCCGCTACGTCCGGTTCACGATCCTCGGGAACCAGACGCCGGACTTCGCCACGAGCTGCCCCGGCGGCGCCTTCTCGGGCTGCGAGTTCACCGACCTGACCGAGATCGAGGTCTACGGCACGCCGGCGTCCTGACCCGCCCCTGGGGCCGCCAAAGCGGACAGAACCTGACCTGAGTGCTGCCTAGGCTGGGTGCCCCGACCAAGAAGGAGAAGGCCATGGACTTCAAGATCGAGCTGGTTCCCCTCGCCGTCACCGACGTCGACCGTTCCGTCGCGTTCTACGGAGAGCAGGTCGGCTGGAACGTCGACTTCGACCAGACCGTCCAGGAGGGGCTGCGGTTCGTGCAGGTCACCCCGCCCGGCTCGGCCTGCTCGATCTGCTTCGGCGAGGGTCTCGACATGCTGCCGGACGGGTCGCAGCAGATGATCCAGGTCGTGGTCGAGGACGCCGACGCGGCGCTGTCCTACCTGCGCGACCGCGGGGTGGCGTGCGAGGGCGTCGACGAGCAGGCATGGGGCCGGTTCGTCACGTTCGCCGACCCGGACGGCAACCGCTGGGCGCTCCAGCAGATCGTCCGCCCCTCCTGACGTCCGCTCAGGCGGAGAGCGCCGGCTTGTTGCGGACGATGTTGCCGAGCACGCCGTTGACGAAGCTCGGCGAGTCGTCGGTCGAGAGGTCGCGGACCAGGTTCATGGCCTCGCTGACCGCGACCGCGTCGGGCACCTCGTCGACGTACAGGACCTCGAAGACGCCGATCCGCAGGACGTTGCGGTCCACGGCGGGCATCCGCTCGAGCGTCCAGCCCTGGGCGTACGTCGAGACCAGCTCGTCGATCCGCGCCTGGTGCTCGGAGATGCCGCGGATCAGCGAGACGGTGTACTCGTTGACGGGCGGCTCGGCGGCCACGACGTGCTCGTCCAGCGTCTGGCCGAGGGGCAGGCCGCGGACCTCGCACTCGAAGAGCACGTCGAGCGCCCGCTTGCGGGCCTTGCCACGGGCGGTCATCAGGAGCTGACGCGGCCCAGGTAGCTGCTGTCGCGCGTGTCCACCTTGATCTTCTCGCCGGTCACGATGAACAGCGGCACGTTGATCTGGTGCCCCGTCTCGAGCTTCGCCGGCTTGGTGCCGCCGGTGGAGCGGTCGCCCTGGAGGCCGGGCTCGGTGTACTCCACGAGCAGCTCGACCGACGCGGGCAGCTCGATGTAGAGCACCCGGCCGTCGTTGGTCGCGACGATGGCGTCCTGGTTCTCGAGCAGGAAGTTGCTGGCGTCCCCGACGATCTCCGGCGGCACCTCGAGCTGGTCGTAGGTGTCGGTGTCCATGAAGACGTAGGACGTGCCGTCGTTGTAGAGGTACTGCATGGTGCGCTTGTCGACGTTCGCGACCTCGACCTTGACGTCGGCGTTGAAGGTCTTGTCGACGGTCTTGCCCGACTCGATGTTCTTCAGCTTCGTGCGGACGACGGCGCCACCCTTGCCGGGCTTGTGGTGCTGGAACCAGATGACGGACCACAGCTGCCCGTCGAGGTTGAGAACCATGCCGTTCTTGAGGTCGTTGGTGGTTGCCATGCGAGTGTCGGTGCCCTGTCTCTGGGGAGTGTCGTCTTCTGGTGTCAACGTGTGCGGGTGCCGTCCGGCGGCACAGCGGTCCAGTCTAGCGACAGCGTCGGGGTGCTCGAAATCGCGCGCGACGCAGAACTGTCGGCGGCACGTCCTACCGTTCGGGGCATGGAGACGACTGGCACGAAACGGGCGCTGCGCGTGGTGCGTCCCGACGAGACCCCGGCGACTGCGACGGACGAGCCGTCCGTCGAGGACTACTGCATCGACTACTGGGCGCAGGTCCGGTCGCTGCGCGACGACCTGGCCCGGCTGCGTCCCGCCAACTGAGCCCTAGAGCGAGATCAGCGCCCGGAGCGCGAGCCGGTAGGACTCGAGCCCGAAGCCGGCGATCACGCCGGTCGCGACCCCCGAGACCACCGAGGTGTGCCGGAACTCCTCACGCGTGTGCGGGTTGGTGATGTGCACCTCGACGAGCGGCGCGGTCAGCTGCGCGCAGGCGTCCCGCAGCGCGTAGCTGTAGTGCGTGAACGCGGCCGGGTTGAGCACCACGGGGGTCGACTCGTCGGCGGCCTCGTGGAGCCAGCCGACCAGCTCGGACTCGGAGTCGGTCTGCCGCACCTCGACGGCCATCCCGAGGGCCTGCCCGTCCGCGGTGCAGATCCGGACCAGGTCGTCGTAGGTGGTGGCGCCGTACACCTCCGGCTCGCGGGAGCCGAGCCGGCCGAGGTTCGGGCCGTTCAGCACCAGCACGCGGCTCGCGGATCCAGCCATCGGTCCTCCTGGTCTCGCTCAGTGCCGGTCGGGGGTGAGCTCGGCGAACGCGGCGGTGAGCAGCGCAGGGTCCGGCGCGGTCAGGATAGAGGGTCGGGCGAGGCCGTCCAGGACCACGAAGCGCAGCTGGTCGCCCCGCGTCTTCTTGTCCACCTTCATGGCGTCGTGCAGCTGACCCCACTGGGCGCCCCGGTAGGTGGTGGGCAGCCCGACCAGCTCGAGCACGGACCGGTGCCGATCGGCGGTCGGCTCGTCCAGCCGCCCGGCGAGCCGGGCCAGCTCGGCGACGAAGGTCATCCCGAGCGCGACCGCGGCCCCGTGCCGGAAGTTGTAGCGCTCGGCCTTCTCGATGGCGTGCCCGAGCGTGTGGCCGTAGTTCAACGCCTCGCGGCCCACGCCACCGGACGCCGCGGTCTCCTTGAGGTCGCCGACGACCACGTCGACCTTGACCCGGATCGCCCGCTCGATCAGCTCGCGGAGCACCGCCGAGCCCGGCTGCGTTCGCGGCGAGGGGGTCGGACTCCACCAGGTCGAGGATCGCGGGGTCGGCGATGAAGCCGCACTTGACGACCTCGGCCAGGCCGCTGATCAGCTCGTTGCGCGGCAGCGACTCGAGGGTGGCGAGGTCGCAGAGCACCCCGGCCGGCTCGTGGAAGGCCCCGACGAGGTTCTTGCCCTCCTGGGTGTTCATCCCGGTCTTGCCGCCGACGGCCGCGTCGACCATCGCCAGCAGCGTCGTCGGGAGGTGCACGACCTTGACGCCGCGCAGCCACGTCGCCGCGACGAACCCGCCCATGTCGGTCGTGGACCCGCCGCCGACCGTGACGACGGCGTCGCTGCGCGTGAACCCCGTCTGACCGAGCACCTGCCAGCAGAAGGACGCGACCGGCGCGAGCTTCGCCTCCTCGCCGTCGGGGATCTCGATGCCGTGTGCGTCGTACCCCTGGCGGGTCAGGTCCTCCCGGATCGCCTCGCCGGTGGTGGCGAGGGCACGCGGGTGGATCACGGCGACGCGGCGTACCCCCTCGCCGAGCATCCCCGGCAGCTCGCCGAGCAGCCCGGTGCCCACCACCACGTCGTACGGCGAGGCGCCGCCCACGTGCAGCACGCTGCGGTCCGTCGCACCCGTCATGACCGGTCTCCCGTCCTGTCGTCGGCACGTTCGGCGGCCTCCACCAGGCGGGCCACCTCGTCGGCCACGTCCTCGGGGGTGCGTCCGTCGGTCGCCACCGTGATCGAGGCGACCTCCCGGTAGACCGGCAGCCGCTCGTCGAGCAGGGCGCGGATGCGGGCGCGCATGTTGCCCACCAGCAGCGGTCGCGTGATCCCGAGCCCGACCCGCTTGACCGCGTCGGAGACACCCACCTCGAGGAAGACCACCTGGTGCCCGCGCAGCGCCTCGCGGGTCTCCACGTCGAGGACCGCGCCGCCGCCGAGCGCGAGGATGCCCGTGTGCTCCGTCAGGGCCGCGCCGACCGCGGTCCGCTCGAGCTCGCGGAAGTGCACCTCGCCGTCGTCGACGAAGATGTCCGAGATCGGCTTGGCCGCGAACGCCTCGACGTCGCGGTCGGTGTCGCGGACCGCGAGCCCCCAGCGCGCGCCGAGCAGGTCCGCCACCGTGGTCTTGCCGGCCCCCATCGGTCCGACCAGGACGACCCGGGGACCCGTGGCGGTCCCGGCGCTCACCGGAAGCTCAGCGATGACAGGTAGCCCTCGACGTTGCGGCGGGTCTCCCCCACCGAGTCGCCGCCGAACTTCTCCAGCACCACGTCGGCCAGCACCAGCGCGACCATGGCTTCCGCCACGATCCCGGCCGCCGGCACCGCGCACACGTCCGAGCGCTGGTGGTGGGCGACCGTCTCCTCGCCGGTGGCGACGTCGACCGTGCGCAGGGCGCGCGGAACGGTGGCGATGGGCTTCATCGCGGCCCGCACCCGCAACGCCTCGCCGGTCGACATGCCGCCCTCGGTGCCGCCGGAGCGTCCCGACGTGCGCCGGATGCCCGCGTCGGAGTTGACGATCTCGTCGTGGGCCAGCGACCCGGGCGTGGCCGCGAGCTCGAAGCCGTCGCCGACCTCGACGCCCTTGATCGCCTGGATGCCCATCAGGGCGCCGGCCAGCCGCGCGTCGAGGCGGCGGTCCCAGTGCACGTGCGAGCCGAGCCCCGGTGGAAGACCGTGCACGACGACCTCGACGACACCGCCGAGGGTGTCGCCGTCGGTGTGCGCCTGGTCGATCGCGGCCTGCATGGCCAGGCTCCCGTCCGGCGTCGAGGCAGCGGACCGGGTCCGCGTCGAGCGCCGCGACGTCGGCCGCGACCGGCACCGAGCCGGCGGGCGCCTGCACGCCGCCGATCGCGACGACGTGGGAGACCACCTCGGCGCCGACGGCCTGCTCGAGGAACTTGGTGGCGACCGCGCCCAGGGCGACGCGCGCCGCGGTCTCCCGGGCGGAGGCGCGCTCCAGGATCGGTCGGGCCTCGTCGAAGTCGTACTTCTGCATGCCCACCAGGTCGGCGTGGCCGGGCCGGGGACGGGTCAGCGCCGCGTTGCGGGCGAGCGCCTCGAGCTCGGCCTCGTCGACCGGGTCGGCCGACATGACCTTCTCCCACTTGGGCCACTCGGTGTTGCCGACACGGATGGCGATGGGGCTGCCGAGGGTCCGGCCGTGCCGCAGCCCGCCGATGACGTCGACCTGGTCCTGCTCGAACTTCATCCTCGCCCCGCGCCCGTACCCCAGGCGGCGACGCGCGAGCGCGTCCACGATGTCGGCGGACGTGACCTGGACATGGGCGGGCAGCCCCTCGAGGACGGCAACCAGTCCCGGGCCGTGGGACTCGCCCGCCGTGAGCCAACGCAGCATGCCGGCAAGTCTTTCACGGCGGCCTCGGCGGCCCGGACGCTAGTCCAGCAGCGCGAGGACGGCTGACGTGATGCCGTTGATCACCCAGGCGTACGCCGTGAGCAGCTGCAGCGGGAACGTCACGCCCAGGAACGCGCCGGCCACCAGGAACGGGCCGAACGGCACGTGCTTCTTGTGGAACACCCGGGTGACCGAGAGCAGGGTGCCTCCGACGCTCATCAGGAAGAACGCGGTGAGGATCCCGAGCACCAGCTGTGCGTATCCCAGCCAGCCGAGGGCCAGCCCGAGCAGGCCCGGACAGCCGCACGTCGCCGAACGCCATCGCCCGCGGCGCGACGAACCACATCACGAAGAACACCGCGAACGTCGCCGCACAGCCGATCGCGGCGCTGAGCAGCTCCGGCCAGTCACGACCGACCACGGAGGCCACGACCGCGAGCGCCGCGACCACGGCGTACGACGGCAGGATCAGGCGGGACGGGAGGTAGCGGGTGCGCCAGTCGATGAGGGCCAGGGCGACGCCGACCGGCACGAGGTACAGCAGGAACAGCAGGGCGGGTGACCAGCCCAGCCGACCGCCCACCACCCCAGCGGCGAGGCCACAGGCGACCGCGAGCTTCCAGGCCAGGCCCGGGATCCGTGCGAGGTCGGCGTACAGCTCCTTCGGCTCGTCCACGGGCCGGGAGAACTCCGCCTCGTTCTCGGCGGGGACCAGCCCGTCGACCGCGCCGTCCACGGCGGGCACCGGGTCCGGCTCGGGCTCCGGCAGTCGGGCGATGACCCGCGGCAGGAACGCGCCGGCCGCCGCCCCGATCACGGCCGCGACGAGCGAGGGCACGAGGTACCAGGTCACAGGGAGCGACCCTAGTGGCTCGCGGGCCGCGCGGTGGGCGTTCGCGGCGGACGCTGTGGACGGCGGCCGCGCGTCGTGACCCGTCACTTCTGCGACGACACGCCGCGGTCTGTGCTGTAAAGGTGACGGGTCGGCGAGTCAGGCGCGGGCGGTGAGGGCCTGGCGGCCGGCCTCCCGCATGACCTCCAGCAAGATCTCCCGCGTTGCCTGATCCCTCCGGCGGCACTCGCGATCCACCTCTGCGTCTCCCCTGACCTCCGGGGTCGCGTTCGTCGCGCCGGTCATCAGCTCGACCTGCCGCACGGCCTGGTGGACGAGCAGGTCGAGCCCGGAGACCAGCACCCGTCCCGACGCCACCGCGGCACCGGCCAGCGGGGTCGGCCAGGGGTCGTAGATCACGTCGAAGACGGCGGTCGCGGCCTCGGCCAGGGCCAGCACGTCGGTCGACTGCGCTGCCGCGGGGACCGTCGAGACGAGCACGTCGACCGGCGCGACCGGTTCCCCGATCCGGCGTACGTCGAGCGCGGGAGCCCGCGGGTGCCGGGCCGCGGCGGCGACCGTCTCGGCGGCCCGTGCCTCGTCCCGGACCAGCAGGGTCACCTCACGGCAGCCCAGGTCGACGAGGCCGAGCAGGGCGGACGCCGCGGTGGCGCCGCCGCCGACGACCAGCGCCCGGTCCACCGGCCCGTCGTACCGCTCCCGGAGCGCCGCCGACACCCCCGGGACGTCGGTGTTGTGACCGGACCGCCTGCCGTCGTGGAGCACGACGGTGTTGGCTCCCCCGGCCCGGCGGGCGGTCTCGCTGAGCTCGTCGAGCAGGGGCAGCACGGCCCGCTTCAGCGGCATGGTCAGCGACAACCCGCGCCACGACCCGTCGAGCCCGTCCAGGAAGCCGGGCAGCCCGACGGAGTCGACCTCGTGCGCGTCGTAGCGCCAGTCCAGACCGAGGGTGGCGTACGCCGCCCGGTGCAGCACCGGCGACAGGGAGTGCTCGATGGGGCGGCCCAGGACCGCGCAGCGGCCGCCCGGATCAGCAGTTGTCGGACTGGGTACGGCAGTACTCCTTGAACTCGGCCTTGTACGTCAAGAAGGTGTCGTAGTCCTCGGTGAACTTCGTCTCGCCGGTGCGCAGGTTGACCGTCACGTAGTAGATCCACGGCCCGTCGGTCGGGTGGGCCGCGGCCGCGATCGCCGCGTCACCGGGTGCCTCGATCGGGCGTCGGCGGGAGGCCCGCGTTCTTGTAGGTGTTGTACGGCGAGTCGACCGCCAGGTCCTCGGTGGTCAGCCCGACGCCCAGGTTGCGACCGATCCCGTAGTTCACCGTCGCGTCGATCTGGAGCAGGTTGTCGGTCGCGTCGGTCTCGAGCCGGTTGTAGATGACCCGGGCGACCTTGCCGCGGTCGGCGTCGCGGTTGGACTCGGCCTCGACGAGGCTGGCGACCGTCATCAGCTCCGCGGGCGTGTAGCCCAGCTTCTGGGCCGCTCCCTCGAGGTCGGCCTCCTCGGCGGCCTGGCTCCAGCGCTTCACCATCAGCGTCAGGATCGACTTCGGCGTCGCGTTCGGAGGCAGCTCGTAGGTCGCCGGGAAGAGGTAGCCCTCGGCGTTGCCCTCGGCGTACGCCGGCAGCCCGATGTCGGCGGGTTCGCCAGCACCTTCTCGTACTGCTTCTTCGAGAAGTCGGTGTTCTTGGCGAGCGTCGCGACGATCTGGTCGACGGTGAAGCCCTCGGGGACGGTCACCACCGAGCGCATCCGGTTGGCCGGGTCGACGAGGACCGCCAGCGCCGACTCCGCGGACATCTGCTTCTTCAGCTGGTAGAAGCCGACCTGGATGCCCGACCGACTCGGGATCCTCGCGCGCGGCGTCGTTGAACGCCTGCACGGACTTCACGACGTCCTTCTCGCGCAGCGTCTGTCCGATGTCGGTGGCGGCGTCCCCGTCCTTGACCTCGACCAGCACCTGGCCGGTGCCGCTGCCGGAGTAGTCCTCCGGCCCGCTGAGCCTGTCCTTGATCGCCGTCATGCCGTAGGAGTACGCGAGGTAACCACCTCCGACGAGAACGGCCAGTGCGAGCAGCACCGCCAGGCAGCCGAAGCTCCGCCGCGGTCGGTGCCGCTTCTCATGCCCGAGTTCGAGTCCCAGATCGCTCAACTGCTGGCCCACACCCATCTGTTCTCGGCGCCCCGCCGCCGTCCGTCCGGAATCGTTCGTGCCTCTCGATCAGCCGACGTTACCCTCCACGACCAGCTCCCCCGGCGCTGCCCCCGTGCTGCGCTCGGTGTCCAGGGCATTCTGCAGGATGACCACGGCCGCAGCCTGGTCCACGACGGCGCGTCGCTTTTGTCCCTTCCGGCCCTGACCGCGGAGCACCGCCTCCGCGGTCACCGTGCTCAGCCGCTCGTCGCACAGGCGCACCGTCAGCGGCGCCACCGCCGCCGCGATCTCCGCCGCGAAGGCGCGCACCTTGAGAGCGGCGGGGCCCTCGCCCCCGGACAGCGAGCGGGGCAGACCCACCACGACCTCGACGGCGTCCTCCTCGGCGCTGATCGCGCGCAGCCGGTCGAGGTCGCCCGGCCCGCGCCGGACCGTCTCCACCGGGGTGGCCATCATCCCGGACGGGTCGGAGCGGGCGACCCCGATGCGTGCGTCACCGACGTCGATCCCGAGCCGCACTCCGTGCCTCACGCCGGTGTCAGCTCCCGGCTCAGCGCTGGGTGGCCGCGCGGCCGACCTCGTGCTCGACGTCGACCAGCGCCTGGTCGGCGTGGCTCACGTCGGCGCCACCGCCCTGCGCCACGTCGTCCTTGCCGCCGCCGCTGCCACCGAGCGCACCCGCGGCCGCCTTCACGAGCGCGTTCGCGGAGATGCCCCAGGCCCGGGCGGCGTCGTTGACCGCGACCACGACCGCCGGCTTGCCGTTGGTGGAGCCGATGATCGCCACCACGCCCGGCCGGCCCTGCGGCAGCCGACCACGGATGTCGAGCGCCAGCTTGCGGACGTCGCCCGCTCCCGCACCGTCGGCACGGTGGCCGACGAACGAGACGCCGTAGACGTCCTTGGCCGCACCGGCGAGCTGTCCGGCGGCCGCGAGCAGCTGCTGCACGCGCACCCGCTCGATCTCCTTCTCCGCGGTGCGCAGCCGCTCCACGAGGTCGTTGACCCGCTCGGGCAGCTGCTCGGGACGCGCCTTGAGCGTCTCGCTGAGCTGCGCGACCAGGGTGTGCTCGCGGGCCAGGAACCGGTAGGCGTCGGCGCCGACGAGCGCCTCGACCCGGCGTACGCCGGACCCGATCGACGACTCACCCATCAGCTTGATCACGCCGAGCTGGCCGGACCGGCCCGCGTGCGTCCCGCCGCAGAGCTCGCGCGCCCAGTCCCCGACCGAGACCACGCGCACCTGGTCGCCGTACTTCTCGCCGAACAGCGCCATCGCCCCGGACCGGCGGGCCTCGTCCTGCGTCATGATCTCCGCCTGGACACCGAGGTCGGCCAGCACCAGGTCGTTGACCCGCGCCTCGACGTCGGCCATCGCGGAGGCCGGCACCGCGCCGGTCGCGGAGAAGTCGAACCGGAACCGTCCCGGAGCGTTCTCCGAGCCCGCCTGGGTCGCCGTGTCGCCGAGCGCCTCGCGGAACGCCTTGTGCACCATGTGCGTCGCGGTGTGCGCCCGGCTGATCGACTTGCGGCGCTCGATGTCCACGAACGCCTGGCCCTGCGCACCGAGGGCAACCTCACCGGCGAGGACCTTGACCTGGTGCACGACCAGGCCGGAGATCGGGGACTGCACGTCCAGCACCTGGACGCGCGCGCCGTTGCCGAGCTCGATGACGCCCTGGTCCGCGAGCTGTCCGCCGCCCTCGGCGTAGAACGGGGTGCGGTCCAGGACCAGCTCCACCTCGTCGCCCTCGCGGGCCTCCGAGGTCAGAGCCGCGGTGCTGTCGATG
The DNA here is from genome assembly GCA_963786795.1 of uncultured Actinomycetota bacterium. Lineage (GTDB taxonomy): Bacteria > Actinomycetota > Actinomycetes > Propionibacteriales > Nocardioidaceae > Nocardioides_B. The sequence goes on along the minus strand of CAWBAQ010000032.1, from coordinate 199,069 downwards.
ATGCCGCGCACGGTCGCCTCGGAGACGACCTCGTTGTAGCCGGTGAACTCCACCGCCCGGCCGATGCTGTCGGCCACCTCGCGGTAGGCGTGCGCGTCCGCGTGCTGTCCCTTCTTCGCCCTGGCGTCCGCCTTCGCCCGCTCGCGCTGCTCGGTCATCAACCGGCGGAAGCCCTCCTCGTCCACCGAGAGCCCCTGCTCGGACGCCATCTCGAGGGTCAGGTCGATCGGGAAGCCGTAGGTGTCGTGCAGGGCGAACGCCTTGCTCCCGGACAGCTGCGTCTCGCCGCCGGTCTTCGCGCTCCTGCGCCGCCATGTCGAAGATCGTGGTGCCGGTGCGCAGCGTCTGCCGGAACGCGTCCTCCTCGGCGTACGCGATCGTGGAGATGCGCTCCCAGTCCGCGCCGAGCTCCGGGTAGGCCACCTTCATCCCGTCGCGGCTGATCGGCAGGAGCTCGGGCAGCGTGCGGTCCTCGACGCCGAGCAGGCGCATGGAGCGTACGGCGCGACGCAGCAGCCGCCGCAGCACGTAGCCCCGGGACTCGTTGCCGGGCGTGACGCCGTCACCGATCAGCATCATCGAGCTGCGCACGTGGTCGGCGACGACCCGGAACCGGACGTCGTCGTCGTGGTTCTTGCCGTAGGTCCGCCCCGAGAGCTCCTGCGCCTTCTCGATGACCGGGAACATCACGTCGATGTCGTACATGTTGTCCTTGCCCTGGAGCAGGAACGCGACCCGCTCGAGGCCCATGCCGGTGTCGATGTTCTTCTTCGGCAGCGAGCCTGCGATGTCGAAGTCGACCTTGCTGCGGACGGCGCTGAGCTCGTCCTGCATGAAGACGAGGTTCCAGATCTCGAGGTACCGGTCCTCGAGCTCGATCGGCATCTCGATGCGCGACGTGGTCGTGAACTCCCCGTCCGGGCCGTGGTCCGGCCCGCGGTCGTAGAGGATCTCCGAGCAGGGACCACCGGGACCGGGCACGCCCATCGACCAGTAGTTCTCCTTCTTGCCCAGCTTGACGATCCGGTTCTCGGGCAGGCCGGTGACCTTGCGCCACAGCGCGACCGCCTCCGGGTCGTCGACGTAGACGCTCGGCCACAGCCGGCTCTCCTCGAGGCCCCAGCCACCGTCTGCCTGGGACTTGGTGACCAGGTCCCACGCGAGCTCGATCGCGCCTTCCTTGAAGTAGTCCCCGAAGGAGAAGTTGCCGCACATCTCGAAGAACGTGCCGTGCCGCGTGGTCTTGCCGACGTCCTCGATGTCGGGGGTGCGCACGCACTTCTGCACGCTGACCGCGCGCGGGGAGGGCGGCGCCTCCTGTCCGAGGAAGTAGGGCTTGAAGGGCACCATGCCGGCGTTCACGAACAGCAGGTTCGGGTCGTCGACCAGCAGCGGGGCCGACGGCACGGGCCGGTGACCGGCCTGCTCGAAGTGCGCAAGGAACCGGCGGCGGATCTCCGCGGTGTCCATCAGTGGGTGCCCTCTCTCGTTGCGTGGAGTCGTTCGTTGACGGCGTCAGCCGATGGTCCGTCGAGCTGCCGGGTCAGCGGTGGTCGGTCGAGCTCGGCGGCGTGCCGGCCGGGTGCCCCAGGTAACCCCACCCCGAGGCGGGTCCGCACGTCGTTTTCCTTCTCGGCCATCCCGGCGCGCACCTCGTCACCGAAGAGCCGCAGGCCCACGGAGACGCCCGCGAGCCGGTCGGCGAGGCCGTCGGGGCGTGAGGGTCTCGACGACCCGGCGGGCCTTGGTCATCGCGTAGACCCCGGCCCCGGCGCCGGCCGCGAACCAGAACGTGCGGCTCATGCTGCGTCCTCCTGCGACTCGGTCGTCACATGGCGGAGGTGCCGCTTCGCCTCCTTGAGGTCGCGGCGGCGCTGGCGGCGGGCGCGCTTGACCTCGCGCCTCATCTCGAACCGGATCCGGTTGCGGTTCTCGGCGGAGAGGGCCCGGCGCACGCCGTACCCGAGCGAGAGCACCCGGACCAGCGACTCCCCCACCGCCACGGACGCGAACCGGCCGGCCGTCAGCGCAGTGCCCGTCGGCACGTGCGACGGACAGGTCGCGACCGGGTGCCGCGTGCCGCGCGACCGTGCCTTCCGGCAGGCTCGTGATGACGAACTCTCGCGGCTCCGCGACGGGCTCGTCGCTCGTCGGACCGGTCGAGGCGGAGAGTGCGTCCAACCGGGCGCCGAGGGTCTCGACGTCGGCCCGCGCCGCGTCCAGCTGCGCCTGCCAGCGGCGGCGGCCCGCCCGCGAGACGAGCACGGCGACGACGACCACGACCACCACGGCGGCAACCGCGAGGGTGACGACGAAGGCCGGGGTTCATAGGCAACGACCCTACCCGCGCTGGCCGCGGATCATCCGCCGGACCCGGTCCCACCGGTCCTTGAGCGACGCCTCCGCACCGAGCGACGTGGGCTGGTAGTACGTCGCGTCGGCGACCACGTCCGGGGCGTACTGCTGCTGGGCGATCCCGAACGGCTCGTCGTGCGCGTAGACGTACCCCTGGCCGTGACCCAGCTTCTTCGAGCCTCCGTAGTGCGCGTCCCTCAGGTGCGCCGGCACGGGGCCGATCTTCCCGTCGCGTACGTCGGAGCTGGCGGCCGTGATGGCCGTGGTCACGGCGTTCGACTTGGGGGCGAGGGCCAGCGCGATCGTGGCCTGCGCGAGGTTGAGCCGTCCCTCGGGCATCCCGATCAGCTGGACGGCCTGGGCGGCGGCCACGGCCGTCGTCAGCGCCGTGGGGTCGGCGAGCCCGATGTCCTCGCTGGCGAGGATCACCAGCCGGCGGGCGATGAAGCGCGGGTCCTCGCCGGCCTCCATCATCCGCGCGAGGTAGTGCAGCGCGGCGTCGGCGTCGGAGCCGCGCACGGACTTGATGAAGGCACTGATCACGTCGTAGTGCTGGTCGCCCTGCCGGTCGTAGCGCACGGCCGCCCGGTCCACGGCCGTCTCGGTGGTCTCGAGGTCGACGACGTCGAGGTCGCGGGCGACCGCCGCTCCGGCGGCGGCCTCGAGGTAGGTCAGCGCTCGTCGGGCATCCCCGCCGGCCAGCCGGACCAGGTGGTCGAGCGCCAGGTCGTCGAGGCCCACCGCGCCGGCGAGACCCCGCTCGTCCGTCAGAGCGTCGGCGACCACGCCCCGGATGTCGTCGTCGGTCAGCGGCTCCAGGGTCAGCAGCAGGGAGCGCGACAGCAGCGGCGAGATGACGGAGAAGAAGGGGTTCTCGGTGGTGGCCGCCACCAGCGTCACCCAGCGGTTCTCGACGCCGGGGAGGAGCGCGTCCTGCTGGGCCTTGGTGAAGCGGTGCACCTCGTCGACGAACAGCACCGTCTCCGGACCGCCGCGAGCCAGCTGGTTGCGAGCACCGTCGATGGCCGCGCGGACCTCCTTGACGCCGGCCGCGACCGCGGACACCTCGACGAAGCGGCGGTTCGTCGCCTGGCTCACGATCGAGGCGATGGTGGTCTTGCCGGTGCCGGGCGGTCCCCACAGCAGCAGGGACATCGGCTGGTCGCCCTCGATCAGCCGACGCAGCGGCGAGCCCGGGGACGAGCAGGTGCTGCTGGCCGACCAGCTCGTCGAGCGTGCGCGGTCGCATGCGCACCGCCAGGGGCGCGGAGGCATGGTCGTTGCCGGCCAACGTCCCCGCGGGACCACCGGGCGGGGACGCGGTCCCGCTCCCGATCTCGAACAGCCCGTCCACGCGCGCCACCCTATCCGCGGGCGACGGCCGGAGGTCAGCGGCGGGTGCCGCCCTCGCCGCGCTGCTCGTCGCTCATGCCCGCGCCCATCCCGCCGGCGCCCACGAGAGCGTCCGACTCCTTCTTGTGCGTCGCGACGTCGGTCCACGTGTCGGCGTACCCGGGGCGGGTGAAGTCCTCGGTGGAGGCGCTCGCACCGGGGATCGGGTTGCCCTGGCCGTCCACGCCGAGCGCGCTCAGCGTGATCGGGCTGGTCGGCATCGAACCGAACTCGCCGGCGAAGTGGCAGGCGACCTTGTGGGTCTTGCCGATCTGGAGCAGCGGCGGCTCGACCTTGGCGCAGATGTCCTGGGCCATCCAGCAGCGGGTGCGGAAGCGGCAGCCGGACGGCGGGTTGATCGGGCTGGGCACGTCGCCGGCCAGCCGGATGCGCTCGCGGCGACCACCGACGGCGGCCTGCTTGACGTCGGGCACCGCCGACAGGAGCGCCTGCGTGTAGGGCATGTGCGGGCGGTTGTAGAGCGTCTCGCGGTCCGCGATCTCGACGATCTTGCCGAGGTACATGACCGCGATCTCCGGGCAGAAGTGCCGGACCACGGCCAGGTCGTGCGCGATGAACAGGAAGGCGATGCCGAACTCCTTCTGCACGTCCTGCAGAAGGTTCACGACCTGGGCCTGGATCGACACGTCGAGCGCGGAGACCGGCTCGTCGGCCACCAGCAGCTTGGGCTGCAGCGCCAGGGCGCGGGCGATGCCGATGCGCTGGCGCTGGCCGCCGGAGAACTCGTTGGGGTAGCGGTTGTAGTGCTCGGGGTTCAGTCCCACGACCTCGAGGAGCTCACGGACCCGGTCCAGGACCTGCTTCTCCGGGACCATCTTGTGCACCCGCAGCGGGGTGCCGACGATCGAGCCGACGGTGTGCCGCGGGTTGAGCGAGCTGTACGGGTCCTGGAAGATCATCTGGATCTCGCTGCGCAGCGGCAGCATCTGCCGGTTCGACAGGTTGCCGATCTCCCGGCCGTCGAACTTCATCGACCCCGAGTGGGGTCGTAGAGCCGGGTGATGAGCCGGCCGGTGGTCGACTTGCCGCACCCCGACTCCCCCACCAGGCCGAGCGCGCTGCCGCGCTCCACCTGGAACGAGACGCCGTCCACCGCCTGCACCGCCCCGATGCTGCGCCGGAGCACGCCGGCGGACTTGATCGGGAAGTGCTTCACGAGGTTGGTGACCTCGAGGATGGGCTGCCGGGTGTCCCCCTGGTGGGTGGCGGCAGTGTCGACGTCGGGTTGTGTCATGGATGTCATTGTCCTCGTCACCGGTTTTCCGGCGCAACGACCCCGTCGGGCGCGGCGTCGTCGGGGTCGGTCTGGGTCGTCGCACCGGCGGAGTCGGCGGTGACCAGCTCGACGAGGTCGGGAGCGATCTCGGGGAGCACCTCGGCCTCGTAGATCGCATCGGGGTTGGCCAGGTGACAGCGCTTGGTGTGGCCGGGCCGGTTGCCCACCGTGAGGTCGGGCAGCTCGGTGCTGCAGAGGTTGCCCGGCACCTTGTCCTTGTGCGCGCACCGGGGGTGGAACGAGCACCCGGTCGGCGGGTCCAGGAGGCTGGGCGGGTTCCCCGGGATCGGGATCAGCCGGGCGTCGGTGTCGGCGCTCACGTCGGGGACGCTGGAGAGCAGCCCCCAGGTGTACGGCATCTCCGGGTGGGTCAGCAGCTCCCGGGTCGGTCCGTGCTCGACCGCGCGACCGCCGTACATGACCAGCACCTCGTCCGCCATCTCGGCCACCACGCCGAGGTCGTGGGTGATGATGATGATCGCGGAGTTGAAGTCCCGCTGGAGCTCCTGGAGCAGGTCGAGGATCTGGGCCTGCACGGTGACGTCGAGGGCCGTCGTGGGCTCGTCGGCGATGAGCAGCTTGGGGTCGTTGACCAGGGCCATCGCGATCATCGCGCGCTGGCGCATGCCGCCGGAGAACTGGTGCGGGAAGTCGTCGACGCGGCTCTTGGGCTGCGGGATCCCGACCCGGTCGAGCATCTCGATCGCCTTGGCGCGGGCCTGCTTCTTCGAGACGCTGTTGTGCGCGATGTACGCCTCGGTGATCTGCGCACCGATGCTGTAGAAGGGGTGCAGCGAGGTGAGCGGGTCCTGGAAGATCATCGAGACGTCGCCGCCGCGGATGCTGCGCATCTTCTCGCTGGACAGGCCGATGACCTCACGTCCGCCGACCCGGATCGAGCCCGACATGCGGGTCCGCTTGTAGTCGTGCAGGCCCATGATCGCCATCGACGACACGCTCTTGCCGGAGCCGGACTCGCCGACGATGCCGAGGGTCTTGCCCTGCTCGAGCGAGTAGCTCATGTCGGTCACGGCCTGCACGAGCCCGTCGGCGGTCGGGAAGCGGACGGTGAGGTCCTCGACCACCAGGTAGGGCTCGGTGGGAGACCCGCCGCTCGGCTGGTTCGCGGGGCGCTGGGACGTCTCGGTCATGACAGGCGCACTCTCGGGTCGATGACGCTGTAGACGATGTCGACGAACAGGTTGGCGACCACGATGAACGCCGCACCGATGAGGACGGTGGCCGAGATGATCGGCAGGTCCTTGGTGCCGATCGCCTGCAGGGCGGTCAGCCCGATCCCCTGGATGTCGAAGATCCGCTCGGTGAAGATCGTGCCGGCGAGCAGGAAGGCGAACTCGAGACCGAAGATGGTGACCACCGGGACGATGGCCGCTCTCAACGCGTGCTTCATGGTGACGTGCCGCTCGCTGAGCCCCTTGGCGCGGGCGGTGCGCACGTAGTCCTCGTTCATCGACTCGATCATCGAGCCGCGGCTGAACCGGGCGTACTGCGTGGACGACGAGATGCCGACCACCAGCCAGGCCAGGAACAGGCCCTTGAACCAGGCGACCGGTCCCTCCGTGAGCAGCGGGTGGTAGCCGCTCTCGGGGAAGATGCCCCACTTGCTGATCAGCAGGAGGTAGGCGAGCAGCGCGAGCAGGTAGTAGGGGATGGCGTTGATGATCAGGCTGGCGCCGACGACCGCCTTGTCGGCCACCGTCCCTCTTCGTCTGGCTGCGAAGATGCCGCTGCTGACCCCCACCGTCAAGAAGATCACCGATGCCCCCAGGGCGATCGACAGCGTCGCCGGGAACCGCGCCATGAGGTAGTCGGTGACGTTGACGCGCAGCTTGAACGAGACACCGAGGCACGGGGCGTCGCACTTGATGGTGATCGCGCCCGCCTGGAAGTCGTTGCCGACGAAGATGCCCTTCATGTACTCGGCGTACTGCTCGGTGACCGGACGGTCGAGGCCGAGGCTCTTGGTGATCAGCTCGAGGCGCTGCGGTGTGCAGCGCGGTCTCGGGGCAGTAGGCGAGCGCCGGGTTCGCGGGCCCGTAGAAGAAGAGGGCGAAGACCGACATGGAGACGACGAGGAGCACGAGGAGCCCCGAGACGACGCGTCGCACGATGTAGCCGAACATCCGTGAGCACTCCTCTTGTGTGGAGTCGGTGTGAACCTGGTCCGAGGGTAACGGTCTGCAGGTGGTGGCGTCCCGATGGGGGCGGGTGGAGGGCCCGCCCCCATCAGGGTCGCTCAACGCTCAGGATCGAGCGCCAGGTGTTACTTGGTGATGTACATCAGCGAGAACGTCGGCATGCCGCGCACGTTGTCGTTCTCCATGCCACCGACCTTGGAGCCGTGCATCATCGCGTCACCGTAGTAACCGGTGTTGATCGCCGGGTAGTACTTCGACTCCATGGTCTTGTCGAACTCGCCCCAGGCGGGAGCGGCCTCTTCAGGAGTCATGGTGTCCAGGATCTTGTCCTGCTGGGCATCCATGTCCGCCTGCTTGAAGTTGGCCGATGTTCGGCATGCCCTCGAGACCGACGAGGCTGCCGGACCACTGGGCCGGGAACCACGAACCACCGGTCGGCCAGTCCGAGCACCATCCGCTGGAGCGGACGTTGATCGGGCTCTTGTAGTCGGTGCGGTCGGTGCGGATGGTCTCGGTCGTCGAGGCGATCGGGGTGGCCTTGAAGCCACCGGCCTCGAGGCCCTTGACGATCTCGTTCTTCGCCGAGACCGCCAGGTCGTCGTCCGTGGCGAACAGGAACTTGATCTCGTACTCGCCCGGAGCGTAGCCAGCCTGCTTCAGCAGCGCCTTCGACTTGGCCGGGTCGGTCGTCTGGCCGTCCTGGCCCTCGAGGGACTCGTAGTCGACACGACCGGCCGTGCCCGGGGGCAGGATCGCGGTGCCGGGAACGCGGGTCAGACCCTGGATCTCGCCGCCGGCCTTCCAGGCTGCCTGGTAGGGGTAGGCCCAACCGAGCGCCTGACGGACCGGGAGCTCCTTGACCTTGGTCATGTCGACGTACCACATGAACGTGCAGGGCGAGGTGCCGGTGACCAGGCGGTCCTTGTCGGACGAGATCGACCGGTAGGACGACGCGCTCACGTCGTCGTAGGTCAACGTGGTCTGCGCCGTGCCCTGGTCGTTGATGATCACGTTCTCGAGCTTGGCCGTGATCCTGGCCGAACTTGAAGTCCCACCCGTCGACGGCCTGGATGCGGCCCGCGTCGGTGTTCGGGTCCCACTGGTCGTTCTTGACCAGCTTGAGCTCGGAGCCCGGCTTGTAGTCCGCGAACTTGTAGGGACCGGTCGCCAGCGGCTTCTTGCCGTAGGTCTCCGGGTTGTCCTTCGCCTCCGGGATGCCGGTGAAGGCCGGGAACGAGGCGTAGTAGTCCATGTCGGTGAACGGACGACGCATCTTGATGGTGATGTCGTTGCCGTTGACCTCGACGCCCTTGTACTCGCCCTTGTCCTTGAACGGGCCCTTGTACTTGTCGCCGTCCAGGAAGAACGTCGTCTGGTACGTCGGGCCGTCCGGCAGCTCCTCGATGGCGAAGGAACGCTTGATGGCGTAGGCCACGTCCTCGGCCTTGACGTCGGTGCCGTCCTCGTACTTCAGACCGTCACGCAGCGTGAAGGTCCACTCCTTGTTGTCCTCGGAGGGACGGCCGAGGTCGGTCGCCATGTCCGGGATCAGCTGCATGTCGTTGGTGTCCGCGTCGTAGGCGTACTGCGTCAGCGAGCGGAGCACCAGGTCGGACATGATCGCCGTCGAGTCCGTGAAGTACGCCTGCGTCGGGTCGAGCGTGGACGGGACCTGGTTGGTGAGCACCGTGAAGGTGCCCCCCTGGGCAGCGTCGTCCGGGACGGCGACGGGGGCCTTGGCGTCCTTGTTCTTGAACGAGCCCGCGTTGCCCCCCTCTCCCTGGGTCAGGTTGTCCGTCGGGTTGTCTGAGCTGTTCCCGCTGCCACCACCACAGGCAGCGAGCGTCATCAGAGCGGCTGTGGCAAGAACCACGGCTGGTTTCTTCATGCGCATCTAGGTGTACCCACCTTTCTTGGCTGTTCGATGCTCTCTCGGACCGGTGTGATTACCGGCGAGTCTTGGGGTCGAAGGCGTCGCGTACGGCGTCTCCGAGGAGGTTCAGCGCCATGACGAGGAGGAGGATCCCCAGGACCGGCGCGTAGAGGTAGAGCGGATAGGTGTTGAAGAAGTTGACGGCCTTGTTGATCGTCTGCCCCCACGAGGGGTAGCCGGTGACTCCGATGCCGAGGAACGCGAGTCCGGCCTCGGCGGTCACGAAGGCCGGCAGCCCGAGCGAGATCGACACGATGATCGGCGCGATCAGGTTGGGCAGCAGCTCCTTGAACAGGATGCGCCGCGTCGGGACCCCGATCACCCGGGCAGCCATCACGAACTCGCGCTCGCGCAGGGAGAGGACCTCACCCCGCACGAGGCGGGCCAGGGTCATCCAGCCGAACAGGGACAGCACGAGCAGCAGCGAGGCGAACTGCCAGAACACGAGCTTGCCGGGCTGCTGGCCGAAGCGGCTGACGAGGATCGGCGCGACGGCCAGGGCCACCAGGATGAACGGCAGGGACAGGAACACGTCGATGAAGAAGTTGATGACGCGGTCGAGCCAGCCGCGGCTGAAGCCGGCGAGCAGGCCGACCACCACGCCGATCAACGTCGCCGCCACCGTCGCGACGGTGGCCACGAACAGCGAGGTGCGGGCGCCGTAGAACCACTCGGCCAGCAGGTCGTCCGCGGTGTTCGGCGCGATGCCCAGCGGGGCCTTCCACGTGAAGCCGTGGTCGGGCGGGCCGTAGAGCGGGAAGTTGAACTGGTCGAGGTCGGTGACCGGGTTGCCCTGGTGGAGCTCGACGCCGAACAGCTTGGTCAGCACCGGCGCCAGCACCGCGAGCAGCACGAAGACCACGACGATCACGATGCACGCGACGGCGATCTTGTCGCGCCTTGAGGCGGGCCATGGCGATCTGGGTCGGCGAACGGCCGGCCACGGTCTTCTTGACGGGAACGTCGCCCTCGTGGACGTCGCTCGTCGACAGTTCCGTGGGCTGGATACCCATGGTCACCTTTCTGGTCGAGGCCGGCTCCCGGGCCACCGCCAGCGCCTTGTGAGGCGGGCAGGTTGACGACCCCGAGCCGAAGTGGACTCTAGACGACCCCCGGTGAATGTTTGGTTCAGGCGAGGTAACGGTTTGATACCAAGCGAAACGTCACGAACCGGTCACGCGACCGGCTGCCGGGAATCGGCTCCCTCGGGCGCGGGAACGACGTCCACGCCCGCCTCCTTGCGCTGGTCGGGCGCGATCGGGGCGGGAGCCCCGGTCAGGGGGTCGTAGCCCGCGCCGGTCTTCGGGAAGGCGATCACGTCGCGGATCGAGTCGGTCCCCGCCAGCAGCGCGCAGATCCGGTCCCACCCGAAGGCGATGCCGCCGTGCGGGGGTGCGCCGTACTTGAACGCCTGCAGCAGGAAGCCGAACTTCTCCTCCGCCTCGGCCTCGGAGAGGCCCATCACGGCGAACACCCGCTTCTGGACGTCCTCGCGGTGGATACGGATGGAGCCGCCGCCGATCTCGTTGCCGTTGCAGACGATGTCGTAGGCGTAGGCCAGGGCGTCGCCCGGGCTCGGTGTCGAAGGTGTCCATCGACTCCGGCTTCGGCGAGGTGAACGCGTGGTGCACGGCGGTCCAGGCGCCGCTGCCGACCGCGACGTCGCCCGCGGCGGTCGCCTCGTCGGCGGGCTCGAACAGCGGGGCGTCCACGATCCACACGAACCTCCACGCGGACTCGTCGATCAGGCCGCAGCGGCGGCCGATCTCCAGGCGTGCGGCGCCCAGCAGGGCCCGCGAGGACTTGACCGGCCCGGCTGCGAAGAACACGCAGTCCCCCGGCTTGGCCCCCACGTGCGCGGCCAGGCCGGCCTTCTCCTCGTCGCTGAGGTTCTTGGCGACCGGTCCACCGAGCTCGCCGTCCTCCTGGACCAGGACGTAGGCCAGCCCCTTGGCGCCGCGCTGCTTGGCCCATTCCTGCCAGGCGTCGAGCTGCTTGCGCGGCTGGCTCGCTCCCCCGGGCATCACGACGGCGCCGACGTAGGGCGCCTGGAAGACCCGGAAGGGGGTGGCTGGCGAAGTACTCCGTGCACTCCGTGAGCTCGAGGTCGACGCGGAGGTCGGGCTTGTCGCTGCCGTAGCGCGCCATCGCCTCGGCGTACGTCATCCGCGGGATCGGGGTGGCGATGTCGTGGCCGATCAGCGCCCAGACGTCCTTCAGCACGTCCTCGGCCAGGTCGATGACGTCGTCCTGCTCGACGAAGCTCATCTCGATGTCGAGCTGGGTGAACTCGGGCTGTCGGTCGGCGCGGAAGTCCTCGTCGCGGTAGCAGCGGGCGATCTGGAAGTAGCGCTCCATGCCGGCGACCATCAGCAGCTGCTTGAACAGCTGGGGGCTCTGCGGCAGCGCGTACCACTTGCCGGGCTGCAGGCGGGCGGGCACCAGGAAGTCGCGGGCACCCTCCGGCGTGGACCGGGTCAGCGTGGGTGTCTCGATCTCGACGAAGCTCCGGGCGGCGAGCACCTCGCGCGCCGCGCGGTTGACGGCGCTGCGCAGGCGCAGGGCCGCGGCCGGCCCCGAGCGCCGCAGGTCGAGGTAGCGGTGCGCGAGCCGGACCTCCTCCCCGACCTCGACGTGGTCGTCGATGGGGAACGGCAGCGCGGCGGCCGCGCTGAGCACCTCGACCCCACCCTCGGATCCGGCGATCACCTCGATCTCGCCGGTCGGCAGGTTCGGGTTCTGGTTGCCCTCGGGGCGGGCGGAGACCACGCCGGTGATCTTGAGGCAGTACTCCGCGCGCAGGTTGTGGGCGACCGCCTCGTCGCGGATCACCACCTGCACGACGCCGGACGCCTCGCGCAGGTCGATGAAGGCCACGCCGCCGTGGTCGCGGCGACGGGCCACCCAGCCCGCCAGGGTGACGGTCGCTCCGACGTGCTCGGCGCGCAGGCTGCCTGCGTCGTGGGTGCGGATCACGGGTGTTGCTCCTTGTCGGTGGGGTGGGAGTCGCTTGGGTCGGGGCGGAAGGTCGAGACCACGCGGGGGCGCAGGTCCTCGACGGGAGGCGTCCAGGTGTCGGGGTCGGCGTCGACCTGGTCGCCGCTGCGGATGTCCTTGACCTGGTGGGCGGCCCCGTCGGAGCCGGGGAACCACACGTAGGGCACGCCACGCCGTTCGGCGTACCGGATCTGCTTGCCGAACTTCTGCGCGGACGCGGCCACCTCGGTGGGCACGCCGCGGGAGCGCAGCCGCTGGGCGATCGCGTCGGCGGCCTCACGGGCGTCCTCGTCCGGCAGCGCGACCAGCACGGCCGAGGGGACGGACCGGTCGGCGCTGAGCACGCCGCGGTTGATGAGGGGTACGACGGTCCGCGAGATGCCGAAGGAGATGCCCACCCCCGGGTAGGTGGTCCTGCCGTCCGAGGCGAGCGCGTCGTAGCGGCCGCCGCCCCCGACCGACTTGAGGTTCTCGAAGCCGTCCATGTAGATCTCGAAGACCGTGCCCGTGTAGTAGTCGAGCCCGCGGGCCAGGCTGAGGCTCGCGACCACCTGGAATTGCTCGGTGTTGGCCGAGGCGCAGCCGTCGATGACCGAGGACAGCTCCGCGATCCCGGTGTCGAGGAGATCGTCCTTCACGCCGAGGGCGCGCACCTGCTCGGCGAAGGACGCGTCCGTCGTCTCGATGTCGGCCAGGCTGAGGCAGAGGTCGGCCTGCTCGTCGGTGAGCCCGGCGTCTCCGGTGAGCAGGTCGCGCACGGCGTCCCGCGGCATCTTGTCGAGCTTGTCGATCGACCGTGATCACGCCGGCCGGGTCCTTCGCGCCGAGGCCCCGGTAGAACCCCTCGATCAGCTTGCGGTTGTTCACCCGCAGCCGCAACGGAGGCAGCGGCAGACCGGACAGCGCCTCGGCCATCACCCGCGCCACCTCCACGTCGAAGTGGAACGGCAGCTCGTCCTTCATCACCACGTCGATGTCGGCCTGCGTGAACTCGCGGTAGCGCCCCTCCTGCGGTCGCTCTCCGCGCCACGCCCGCTGGATCTGGTAGCGGCGGAACGGGAACTCGAGCTTGCCCGCGTTCTCGAGCACGTAGCGCGCGAACGGCACGGTGAGGTCGAAGTGCAGGCCCATCCCGGTGCCCTGTCCACCCGGGTCCTCACCCTCCTCCTGGAGGCGACGCAGCACGTAGACCTCCTTGGAGGTCTCCCCCTTGCGGAGCAGCTGGTCCATCGGCTCGACGGAGCGGGTCTCCAGACCTGCGAAGCCGTGCAGCTCGAACGTCCGCCGCAACCGGTCGACGACCTCCTGCTCGACGAAGCGTTGCGCGGGCAGCAGCTCGGGGAACCCGCTGAGCGGGGTGGGCTTCGCCATGTCAGAGACCTCGGGTGGGGGCGCTCGGCGTCTCGGCGTCACCGAGGAGGTCGAGCAGGAACGGGTTGGTGGCGCGCTCGCGCCCGATGCTGGTCTGCTCGCCGTGACCGGGCAGCACCACGATGTCGTCGGCCAGCGGGAGCACCTTGTCGCGCAGGCTCCGCAGCATGGTCGGATGGTCGCCGCCGGGCAGGTCGGTGCGACCGATCGACCCGGCGAAGAGCAGGTCCCCCGACAGCATCAGCTCGGAGATGCCCTGCTCGCCGTACGGCGTCCGGAAGGTCACCGACCCCTGGGTGTGCCCCGGGGTGTGGTCCACGACGAAGTCCAGACCCGCGAGCTGGAGCGTCTGGAGGTCGGTCAGCTCGGCGACGTCGTCGGGCTCGGCGAACTCGTACGTCCCGCCCAGCAGCATGCCCGCGGTCTCCGGTGACAGGCCCGACATCGGGTCGGAGAGCAGGTGCCGGTCCCGGGGGTGGATCCACGCGGTCGCGTCGTAGGCACCGGCGACCGGGGCGACGCACCACATGTGGTCGATGTGGCCGTGCGAGACGAGGACGGACACCGGCTTCAGGCGGTGCTCGCGCACGACCTCCGCGACCCCGTCGGCGGCGTCCTTCCCGGGGTCGACGACCACGCACTCGCTCCCCGGTCCGGTCGCGAGCACGTAGCAGTTGGTGCCCCACGGTCCGGCGGGGAAGCCTGCGATGAGCACGACCAAGAGCTCCTGTCCTGCTCGGGTTGTCTGGCCCGTGCAGCCTACCGAGCACCGGCGCGGCGTCGTACGACGACCTCGTCCCGCCTCCGGCCTAGACTCCCGTCCGTGGTCACCAAGAAGAGAAGGCGCAGCCAGCTGGCGAGGGCCGGCGCGCAGCGTCAACAGCTCCGGCGGGTCGAGCGAGACCGACGGAGGCGGCGCCGCAACGTGCTGCTCGCCGCGGTCGCCGCGGTCCTCGTCGTCGCCGCCCTGGTCATCTGGATCCTGCTGCACGCACGCGACAGCGGCTCCTTGTCCGCGGGCAGGGGTGACTACGCTTCTGTCGTAGACCGCTCGCACCTGCCGACGGACCAGGCCACGACCACAGGGGGAACCCGGTGAACACCCCGGACGACACGCCGGACACCACGCCCAGCCAGGACGAGCAGCCGAGCGTGCCCGAGCAGGTCCACGAGCCGGTGGCGGCCCCGACGGAGACGGCTGCGCCCGACGCGCCGACCGAGGCACCGGCGGCTGCGCGACCCCCGCCCAAGCCGCACCCGACACCCGGTCCCCGCCCGTCCGCCCCGCGGCCACCCGCGGGCCGTGTGCCGGCCCCTCCGGCTCCCCCGGCGGAGACCTCCGCTCCCTCGTCCGACGGCACCGAGTGGGGACGCGTCGACGAGGACGGGACCGTCTTCGTGCGGACCGCCGACGGCGAGCGGCCGGTCGGACAGATGCCGGACGCCACCCCGGCGGAGGCGCTCACGTTCTTCGTCCGCCGCTACGACGACCTGGCCTTCGAGGTCGAGCTGCTCGAGCAGCGGATCGCCGCCGGCACGCTCGCGCCGGACGAGGCGGCCGCGTCGGTCAAGCAGGTGCGCGGCACGCTCAAGGACGCGCAGGCGGTGGGTGACCTGGCCGGGCTCGGCTCCCGGCTGGACGGCGCTGACCACCACGATCTCCGCGCAGCGGGAGCAGCGCCGCGAGGAGCGGAACCGCAAGCTGGAGCAGGCCAAGGGCGACAAGGAGCGGATCGCCGACGAGGCCGAGAAGCTCTCGCTCGGCAACGACTGGCGCAACGGCGCCAACCGGATGCGTCAGCTGCTCGACGAGTGGAAGGCCCTGCCCCGCCTGGAGAAGTCGGTCGACGACTCGCTCTGGCGTCGGTTCTCGACGGCGCGTACGACGTACACGCGGCGCCGCAAGTCGCACTTCGCCGACCTCAACGAGAAGCGCGACGAGGCCCGTGTCGTCAAGGAGAAGCTCGTCGTCGAGGCGGAGGCGCTCTCCTCCTCGACCGAGTGGGGCCCGACCGCAGGCAAGTACCGCGACCTGATGCGCAAGTGGAAGGCGGCCGGCCCCGCACCCAAGGGCGTCGACGACCAGCTGTGGGCCCGGTTCCGCGGCGCGCAGGACACGTTCTTCGGCAACCGGGACCGGGCCAACGCCGAGATGGACGCGGAGTTCGCCGCCAACGCAGAGGTCAAGGAGGCCCTGCTCGTCGAGGCCGAGGCGCTCGTCCCGGTCACCGACCTCAAGGCCGCCAAGGAGGCGTTCCGCGACATCGCCGACCGCTGGGACGCTGCCGGCAAGGTGCCCCGAGAGCGGATGAAGGACCTCGAGGCGCGCATCCGCAAGGTGGAGCAGGCGATCCGCGGCGTCGAGGACGCCCAGTGGTCACGCAGCGACCCGGAGAAGTCGGCCCGCGCCGACGACATGGTCTCCAAGCTGGAGAAGGCCTGCGCCGACCTGGAGGCCGACCTGGCTGTCGCCCGCGAGAAGGGCGACGCGAAGAAGGTCGCCGAGATCGAGGAGAACCTCGCGTCTCGCCGGTCCTTCCTCGAGATGGCCCGCCGCGCCTCCGCCGACTTCGGCTGAGCACCGGGCCGCGCCGCACCCGGGGCAGGGGCTACTGGGTGACCCGGTAGGCGTCGAACACGCCGTCGACGGACCGGACCGCCTTGAGCACGTGCCCGAGGTGCTTCGGGTCGGCCATCTCGAAGGTGAAGCGACTCTTGGCGACCCGGTCGCGCGTGGTCTGCAGCGTGGCGGCCAGGATGTTGACGTGCACGTCGGAGAGCACCTTGGTGATGTCCGACAGCAGCCGGTTGCGGTCGAGTGCCTCGACCTGGATGTTCACCAGGAACATCGACTGCGCCGTGGGCGCCCACTCGACGTCGACGAGCCGCTCGGGCTGGGACAGCAGGCCCTTGGCGTTGGTGCAGTCCTGCCGGTGCACCGAGACGCCGGCACCGCGGGTCACGAAGCCGATGATCGGGTCGCCGGGCACGGGCGTGCAGCACCTCGCGAGCTTGACCCAGACGTCCGAGAGGTCCTTGACGATCACGCCGGCGTCGCCGCCCGTGGGCCGCTTGAGCCGGGCGTCGGTGGTGATGGTGACGCCCTCGGCGAGGTCCTCGGTGGCCCCCTCCTCGCCGCCGAACAGGTCGATGACCCGGCGTACGACGGCCTGCGCACCGATGTTGCCCTCGCCGACCGCCGCGTAGAGGGCGGAGACGTCGGCGAGCCGGAACTCGGCCGCGACCGTCGAGAGCGTCTCGTGGGTCAGCAGCCGCTTCAGGGGCTGGTTCTCCTTGCGCATCAACCGGGCGATCTGGTCCTTGCCCTGGTCGATCGCCTCCTCGCGACGCTCCTTGGTGAACCACTGCCGGATCTTGTTGCGCGCCCGCGGCGACGCGACGAAACCGAGCCAGTCCCGGCTGGGCGCGGCGGTCGGCGCCTTGGAGGTGAACACCTCGACGACGTCGCCGTTGTCGAGCTGGGACTCCAGCGGGACCAGGCGGCCGTTGACCCGCGCCCCGATGGTGTGGTGGCCGACCTCGGTGTGGATGGCGTAGGCGAAGTCGACCGGTGTCGAGGCGGCCGGCAGGGCGATGACGTCCCCGCGAGGCGTGAAGACGTAGACCTCCGAGGAGTTGATCTCGAAGCGCAGCGACTCCAGGAACTCGCCCGGGTCCTCGGTCTCGTGCTGCCAGTCGAGGAGCTGACGCACCCAGGCCATGTCGGCGTTGCCGTCCGGGCTGAACGAGGTCGGCGGCCTTGCTGTCGTCGCCGGAGCGCTGGTGCTCCTTGTACTTCCAGTGCGCGGCGATGCCGTACTCCGCGCGCCGGTGCATGGCGAACGTGCGGATCTGGAGCTCGACGGGCTTGCCGGAGATGCCGATCACCGTCGTGTGCAGGGACTGGTACATGTTGAACTTCGGCATCGCCACGAAGTCCTTGAAGCGACCCGGGACCGGGTTCCAGCGGCTGTGCAGCACGCCCAGCGCGGCGTAGCAGTCCCGGTCGTCCTCGACCAGGATCCGGATCCCGACGAGGTCGTAGATGTCGGAGAAGTCGCGGCCCCGCACGATCATCTTCTGGTAGATCGAGTAGTAGTGCTTGGGCCGGCCGGTGACCATCGCCTTGATCTTGGCGTCGCGCAGGTCGCTCTGCACCTGGTCGATGACCTGGGCCAGGAACTGGTCGCGCGACGGCGCGCGCTCCGCGACGAGGCGCACGATCTCGTCGTACATCTTGGGGTGCAGGGTGGCGAACGCGAGGTCCTCGAGCTCCCACTTGAGGGTGTTCATGCCGAGCCGGTGCGCGAGGGGCGCGTAGATGTCGAGCGTCTCGCGGGCGGTCCGCTCCTGCGAGCCCTGCGGGACGTAGCGCAGCGTGCGCATGTTGTGGAGCCGGTCGGCGAGCTTGATCACCAGCACCCGGATGTCGCGCGACATCGCGACGATCATCTTGCGGATCGTCTCGGCCTGGGCGGCGTCGCCGTACTTCACCTTGTCGAGCTTCGTGACGCCGTCGACGAGCACCGCGACCTCGTCGCCGAAGTCGTGGCGCAGCTCGTCGAGGGTGTACGGCGTGTCCTCGACCGTGTCGTGCAGCAGGGCCGCGACCAGCGTGGGCTCGGTCATGCCGACGTCGGCGAGGATCGTCGTCACCGCGAGCGGATGGGTGATGTAGGGGTCGCCGCTCTTGCGCATCTGCGTGCCGTGCATGCGCTCGGCGGTCAGGTAGGCGCGCTCGAGGAGCTCGAGGTCGGCCTTGGGGTGGTTGGCGCGCACCGCGCGGTAGAGCGGCTCGAGCACGGGGTTGCCCGACTGGCTCTTGGTGGCCATCCGGGCGAGCCGGGCACGCATCCGCCGGCCGGCCGGACCGCCACTGGGCAGCGGTCGCTGCTCCGCGGGCGCCGGGGTCGACGGCTCCTGCGGTGCTGCGTCGACGGAGGCGGACTCGTCGGGCGCGCTCGTGAGCGGGCTCGCTCCGCGTTTCTCCGCCACACCGGCTCCCTGCCTCGTCGTCTCCCTGGACCGGGTTCCAGTCTACGTGCGCGCCGGGTGGGCGTCAGACCGTCTGCAGGGTGTGCAGGGGTACGCCGGACAGCGCGTCGCGTCCGTGCAGGAACGAGAGCTCCATCAGCACCGCGAACGCGTGCACCGTGCCACCGCTGAGCTCGACCAGCCGGCGGGTCGCGTCGGCGGTCCCTCCGGTCGCGAGCACGTCGTCGACGAGCAGCACCCGGTCACCCGGTGCGATGCCGTCGCGGTGCAGCTCGAGCGTCGCCTCGCCGTACTCCAGCGCGTAGGACACCGCGTGCGTCTCGCGGGGCAGCTTGCCGGCCTTGCGGACGGGGACGAACCCGGTGCCGAGGGCCAGCGCCACCGGCGCGGCCAGGATGAACCCCCGGGCCTCCATGCCGACCACCTTGTCGACGACCACCGTGCCGTCGGCGTCGCGGCCGGCGTCGGCCAGCGCCTCCACGACAGCGGTGAACGCGTCGTGGTCTGCCAGCAGCGGGGTGATGTCCTTGAACATGACCCCGGGCTCCGGGAAGTCCGGGACGTCGCGGATCAGGCTCGACAGCCGGGCGTCCAGTGCCGCCGCGGCGCGGCCCGCGCTCACGACTTGCCGCGTCGCGACCGTGGCTTGCGGCTGGGCTGCGCGCGCTTCGCCGAGGCGGACGGGGAGACCGGCCGTGACGCCGGCCGCTCCCCCGCGGTGTACCGGGCCGGACGCGAGGGTGCCGCGGCCGGCACGCTCTCGCGACCCTCGTCGGGACGCGCCACCGTCGTCGGCCTCGGGCTCGTCCTGGACGGGCATGTCCTCGGAGAACACCGGCACCGAGGCGTAGGGGTCGACCGCCTTGCGGTTGCGGTGCTTCATCGCCCGCGCGTCGCCTGCCTTGATCCCGGGCTCGAGCTCCTTGAGCTGGACGAGCAGCGGGGTGGCGATGAAGATCGAGGAGTACGCACCGGCCGCCATACCGACGAACAGCGCGAGCGCGAGGTCCTTGAGCGCACCCGAGCCGAGCGAGACGACGCCGACGTAGAGCAGCGCACCGACGGGCAGCAGCGCGACGATCGAGGTGTTGATCGACCGGACCAGCGTCTGGTTGACCGCGAGGTTCGCGGCCTCGGCGTAGGTCTGGCGGGTGCGCGCGAGGTTCTTGGTGTTCTCGCGCACCTTGTCGAACACGACGACGGTGTCGTAGAGCGAGAAGCCGAGGATGGTCAGGATGCCGGTCACGGTCGCCGGGGTCACCTCGAAGCCCGACAGTGCGTAGACGCCGACCGTGATGACCAGGTCGTGCGCCAGGGCGACGATGGCGGCGACGGACATCTTCCACTCGCGGAAGTACGCCCAGATGAACAGCACCACCAGGACCAGGAAGACGCCCAGCCCGAGCAGCGCCCGGTCGGCCACCTGGGCGCCCCAGGTCGCGCCGATCGCGTCGCGGCTGACCGCGTCGGGGCCGACGCCGACGGCCTTCTGGATCGCCTCCGACGACCGCCGTTGGCCTCGTCGTTGTCGAGCGGCTCGGTCTGGATGCGGATGTTCTTCGGGCCCGACGTGTTCACGATCGGTGCCGCGGCACCCTCGATGCTCGTCGTCCTTGGCGACCTGGGCCACCGCCTCGCGGATCTTCTGGACGTTGTCCTGGCTGGCCTGGCCGGACGGCATCGAGACCTGGTACTCGACGCCGCCCTTGAACTCGATGCCCAGGTTGAGGCCCTTGCCGACGAGGCCGTAGACGGCGAGCAGGACGATGAGCCCGGAGATGGAGTACCAGAGCCACTTGCGACCGACGAAGTCGATCGAGACCTTGCCCTCGTAGAGGGCGTGGCCGATGTTCGTGAGCTTGCTCATCAGGCGTTACCTCCCGCGGAAGCCGGACGCGCGGCGCCCGTCGGTCGGCTCGTGCCGACGTGGTCCGGGGACAGGCCCGAGAGCTTGTGGCCGGAGTAGAAGAACTTGAACGTGGCCAGCCAGGAGACCATCGGCTTGGTGAACAGGAAGAACACCACCAGGTCGATGACGGTGCTGATGCCCAGCGTGAACGCGAAGCCCTTCACGACGCCGATCGAGAAGATGTAGAGCACCACGGCCGCGAGCAGGGAGACCGCGTCGGCCGCCAGGCAGGTGGCCCGGGCGCGGACCCAGCCGGCCTCGACCGCGACCCGCATCGACTTGCCGCTCGCGCATCTCGTCGCGGATGCGTTCGAAGTAGACGATGAACGAGTCCGCGGTGATACCCACCGCCACGATCAGACCGGCGATGCCGGGCAGGGTCAGCGTGAACCCGACGGCCTGGCTCATCGCGAGGACCACGGCGTAGGTCACCACGCCCGGCGATCCCCAGGGACGCCACGACGACGAGGCCGAGGCCGCGGTAGTAGAGCAGGCAGTAGAGCAGCACGAGCCCGAGGCCGATGGCGCCCGCGATGAGGCCGGCCGAGAGCTGGTCGGCCGCGAGCGTCGGGCCCTCGTCGGTGACCACGGGGACCGTGAACTTCAGCGGCAGCGCGCCGTACTTCAGGCTGTTGGCCAGGGTCTGCGCCTCGGTCTGCGAGAAGTTGCCGCTGATCTCGGCCTGGCCGTTCGGGATCACGCCGTTGACGGTCGGGGCGGAGATCACCTTGCCGTCGAGCACGATCGCGAACTGCTTCTGCTGCCCGGTGAGCGCGCTGGTCTGGTTGGCGATCTGCCGGGTGACGTCCGCGAAGATCTTGCGGGCGGTGCTGTCGAAGGTCAGGTTGACGACCCACTGGACCTGGTTCTGCGGGATGCCCGCCTCGGCCTTGTTCAGCTGGGTGCCCTCGATCAGGGCCGAGGACAGCAGCAGCTTGTTGCCGTCCTCGTCACAGGTGACCAGCGGCTGCGACTTGACGTCGTTGACCGGCGCGGCCGCCTCCTTGCCCGTGGGGCAGGTGTAGGCCGCGAACTTCTGGAGCCACTTGTCGCCCGGGTTGTCCATCCACTGCAGCGGCTGGTCGACCGGCGCGCCCTTGGGGTCCGCCTTCGGCGCGGAGGGTACGGCGGAGCGGGGAGGCGCTCGCCTTGGCGGACGGGGACGCCGACTTCGACGGCTTGGTCTTGTCGAGGTGCACGCCGCCGAACGGGGCACGGCCCTTGGGGGTCGCGCTCGGCGACGCCTTCGCCGTGGGCGGGGTGGATTTCGCCCCGCCCGACGGCTTCGCGGACGGGCTGGCCGGACGGACGCGCCGGCGACGGGCTGGCGGACGGGCTGGGCGACGCCGTCGGCTGCGGCTGTCCCGAGCCGACCGCCGCGACCAGACGGAAGCGGAGCTGCGCGGTCTGCTTGACCGTGTCGACGAGGTTCTGCGGGTTCTGGCCCGGGACCTCGACCACGATGTTGCGGCCGCCCTGCGTCGAGACCTCGGCCTCGGTGACACCGGTGCCGTTGACGCGCTGGTCGATGATGCCGCGCGCCTCCTCGAGGCTCGCCGCCGAGGGCTTCTCACCGTTGTCGGTGGTGGCCTCGAGGGTGATCCGCTGACCACCCTGGAGGTCGAGCCCCAGCTTGGGCTTCCACTCGCCGCTGAGGGCGACGCCGCCGTACAGCGCGGCCACGACCAACGCGAACGCTATGAGCCGGCGCCCGGGACGGGCCGTCTTACTTGCCACTGCTACTCGCTCCTCATCGGCGGGAGTCCCCCGCCGTCCTGTTGCCGGACGTCATCGCCTACGGGCGGTGTCCGTCCTCCGGGTCTGTCGGTCCGAGGTCGTTCTCGGTGTCGTGCTGGGAATCGCCGTACTCATGTCCCACGGCGCCGCCCGGGGCCACATCGGGCCCGCCGAGCACCTTCACGACCGCCTGACGGGCCACCTTCACGGTGGTGCCCGGGCGAGATCTCGAGCCCGATCGTCTCGTCGTCCAACGAAGCAACGGTCCCGAAGATGCCCGATCCGAGCATCACGTTCGTGCCGACGTCCAACGACGACTGGGTCGAGGCGAGATCGTGCTGGCGCCGACGCTGGGGCCGCACGATCAGGAACCAGAACACCAGAGCGATCAGGACGAACGGCAGGAATCCCGCCAAGTCTTTCACGACTAACTTCACCTCGTCAGCGATATGCGGGCACGACAAAGGGCCGAGACTCTCGACCGAGGGTCGAGTGTAACCGGCGTTGCCCCGTGGACCCGACTCGAGAGGGCCGGGTCAGGTCACGGTTGGGTCACTCGTCCACCTCGAACAGGCTCGGCTCGACCACGCCCCCGAAGGGAGCGCCGGTCGGCACCGCGAGGCCGAGGTGCTGCCAGGCGGCGGGCGTGGCGACCCGGCCACGCTGGGTGCGGGCCAGCAGCCCGGACCGGACCAGGAACGGCTCGGCGACCTCCTCGACCGTCTCCCGCTCCTCCCCCACGGCGACCGCGAGGGTCGAGACGCCGACCGGTCCCCCGCCGAAGCGCCGGCAGAGCACGTCGAGCACGGCCCGGTCGAGCCGGTCGAGACCCGACTGGTCGACCTCGTAGAGGTCCAGCGCCCGGTGGGCGACGTCCAGCGTCACGACACCGTCGGCGCGGACCTGGGCGAAGTCCCGGACCCGCCGCAGCAGCCGGTTGGCGATCCGCGGCGTGCCGCGCGAGCGGGAGGCGATCTCGGCGGCACCCTCGTCGGTCAGCTCGACGCCGAGCAGACCGGCGGAGCGACGCACGATCAGGTCGAGCTCGGACGCCTCGTAGAACTCCAGGTGGGCGGTGAACCCGAACCGGTCGCGCAGCGGCCCCGGCAGCAGGCCCGGCGCGCGTGGTGGCACCGACCAGCGTGAACGGCGGGATCTCGAGCGGGATGGCGGTGGCGCCGGGCCCCTTGCCGATGACGACGTCGACCCGGAAGTCCTCCATCGCCATGTAGAGCATCTCCTCGGCCGGCCGGGACATGCGGTGGATCTCGTCGACGAACAGCACGTCGTTGTCGTTGAGCCCGGAGAGGATGGCCGCGAGGTCGCCGGCATGGGTGATCGCCGGGCCGGAGGTGAGCCGCAGCGGGCTGCTCATCTCGGCGGCGATGATCATCGCGAGCGTCGTCTTGCCGAGTCCGGGCGGCCCGGAGAGCAGGACGTGGTCCGGGGCGCGCTCGCGGGCGCGGGCCGCCTGCAGCACCAGGGACAGCTGCTCACGGACCCGCTCCTGGCCGATGACCTCGTCGAGGCTCTTCGGGCGCAGCGCGGCCTCGACGGCGCGCTCGTCGCCGTCGGCCTCCGCGTCCACGAGGGTCCGGCTCTCGACGTACGCCGCCTCCGCCGACTGCAGCGCCGCCTCGAGGGCGGACTCGTCGGCGCTCACGCCTTGCTCAGCGTCCGCAGGGCGGCCCGCAGCAGGCCGGCCACGTCGGGTGCCGCGCCGTCGACGGCGTCCACGTCGGGGGCGACGGTCTCCACGGCCCGGTCGGCCTCCTTGGTCGACCAGCCGAGCCCGACGAGCCCGGCGTGCACCTGGGAGCGCCACGCGTCCTGGGGAGCCACGGCCGGGGCGTGCCGGGCGGGACCGGAGCTCACCGGGACCCCGATCCGGTCCTTGAGCTCGAGGATGATCCGCTGGGCGCCCTTCTGGCCGATGCCGGGCACGGTGGTCAGCGTCTTGACGTCCTCGGAGGCCACCGCGCGACGCAGCTCGTCGGGGGTGTGCACCGCGAGCATCGCCTGGGCGAGCTTCGGGCCGACCCCGCTCGCGGTCTGCAGCAGCTCGAAGACGGTCTTCTCGTCGTCGTCGAGGAAGCCGAACAGGGTCAGCGACTCCTCCCGGACGACCATGCTGGTGGGCAGCCGCGCGGGCGTCCCGATGCGCAGGGTGGCCAGCGTGTTCGGCGTGCAGACCAGCTCGAGCCCGACCCCGCCGACCTCGAGGACGGCCGAGCCGAGGGACACGTCGGCCACGGTGCCGTGCACGAAAGCGATCATCGGGTCGTCCTTCCTGCGGCGGCGAGCGCCGCGTCGATGCGTGCCTGGGCGCCGCCGCGCCAGATGTGGCAGATGGCCAGGGCCAGCGCGTCGGCGGCGTCCGCCGGCTTGGGGGCCGCGTCGAGGCGCAGCAGCCGGGTCACCATGGCGCCCACCTGGGCCTTGTCGGCCCGGCCGCTGCCGCTGACCGCGGCCTTGACCTCGCTGGGGGTGTGCAGCGCGACCGGGATGCCGCGGCGGGCGGCCACCACCATCGCGATCCCGCTGGCCTGGGCCGTGCCCATCACGGTGCGGACGTTGTGCTGGCTGAACACCCGCTCGACCGCGACCGCGTCGGGCCGGTGCGCCGTCGATCCAGGCCTCGACGCTCCCGCTCGATCTCGCAGAGCCGCAGCGCCGGTCGCCGTCGCGGGGTCGGAACGGGCGACGCCCACCGCCGACCAGGTGCAGCGGTCGGCCCACCGAGCCGTCGACGACGCCCAGACCGCAACGGGTCAGGCCGGGGTCGATTCCCAGCACGCGCATGGAGAGCCTCTCGTCCGAACACCTGTTCGGACCCACGCTAACCGAGCCGGGACCGCATCCGTCGTAGGACACTCGCGACGGGCTCAGGCGTCGAGCGCCTCCATGACCTCGTCGCTGACGTCGAAGTTGGCGAAGACGTTCTGCACGTCGTCCAGGTCCTCGAGCGCCTCGACGAGCCGGAACACCTTGCCGGCCCCGTCCTGGTCGAGCTCGACCTGCATCGAGGGCACGAAGGACGCGTCGGCCGAGTCGTAGTCGACGCCGGCGGCCTGGAGCGCCGTGCGCACCGCGACCAGGTCGGTGGCCTCGCTGATCACCTCGAAGGCCTCGCCGAGGTCGTTGACCTCCTCGGCGCCGGCGTCGAGGGTCGCCTCGAGGACGTCGTCCTCGGACACGGCTCCTGGACTCCTGCTCCTGCGGCACCAGGACGACGCCCTTGCGGTTGAACAGGTAGGAGACCGATCCGGGGTCGGCCAGCGAGCCGCCGTTGCGGGTCATCGCCGTGCGGACCTCCATGGCGGCCCGGTTCTTGTTGTCGGTCAGGCACTCGATCAGCAGCGCGACGCCGTTCGGGCCGTAGCCCTCGTACATGATCGTCTGGTAGTCGGCGCCGCCCGACTCGGCACCGGAGCCGCGCTTGACCGCACGCTCGATGTTGTCGTTGGGGACCGAGGTCTTCTTGGCCTTCTGGATGGCGTCGTAGAGCGTCGGGTTGCCCGCGGGGTCACCGCCGCCGGCCCGCGCGGCGACCTCGATGTTCTTGATCAGCTTCGCGAACTGCTTGCCGCGACGGGCGTCGATGACCGCCTTCTTGTGCTTGGTGGTCGCCCATTTGGAGTGGCCTGACATGCGAGGGTGCCTCTTCCTTCAGCTCTCGGCTCCCGTGACCAGGTCCACGAACAGCTGGTGGAACCGCGGGTCGCCGGTGATCTCGGGATGGAACGACGTGGCGAGCAGGTGCGCCTGCCGGACCGCGACGATCCTACCCATCGCGTCTCCGGAGGCCACCGTGGCGACGACGCGGACGTCGTGGCCGACCTTCTCCACCCACGGTGCCCGGATGAACAGCGCCCGGAAGGGGTTCCGCGGGGTCCGCCGCCGAAATCCACGTCGAGGTCGGCCTCGAACGAGTCGACCTGCCGGCCGAACGCGTTGCGGCGGACCACGACGTCGAGACCGCCGATCGTCTCCTGGTCGGGTGTGCCGCCCTCGATGCGGTCGGCCAGCATGATCATCCCGGCGCAGGTGCCGAACCCCGGGAGCCCTCCGCGCAGTGCGGCGCGGAGCGGCTCGAACAGCTCGAAGGTCCGGGCGAGCTTGTACATCGTCGTGGACTCGCCGCCGGGCATCACGATGCCGTCGACGCGGTCCAGCTCCTCGGGCCGTCGTACGCGCAGGGTCTCGGCGCCGGCCCGGTGCAGCATCGCCTGGTGCTCGCGCACGTCCCCCTGGAGCGCGAGGACGCCGATCACGGGGGCGCTCACGGCGCGATCCTCCGGTGCCAGTGGGCGTCGACCTCGATGCGGCCCTCGTCGAAGTGCGCGGTCAGTCCGTGCTTCTCGAGCACGCCGAGCACGTCGTCCAGCAGCCCGTCACCGGGAGCGGCGTTCGCCGTCGTGCCGTGCCAGAGGTTCACCTCGAGCATCCCCTCGTCCACGGCGTGCCAGACGTCCGGTGGCGTGAACCAGGCGACGCCCCGCGGCGGCGTACCGGCCGCAGCCCGCTCGTCGAGCAGCTGCTTCGCGGCCCAGTGGTCCTCGACGCCCTGGAGCACCTCGACGTCGAGCAGGGCCAGCTCGTCGAACGCGGTCTGCAGCCGCTCGTAGTCGGTCGCCTCCGGCCAGCTCCCCTGGTCGACGCGCAGCGCCTCCCGCGCCTCCCCCGACCCAGGCGGCGGCGAGCTCGTCGGCGGCACCCGCCCGGTCGGGGAGCTCGGCGACGATCGCCTCACGGACCTCGCGGCGCAGCTCGTCGGTCGTGAGCAGGCCGGCCCGCACGCAGACCCGGGTGAACTCGCGGACGTGCTGCTCCGCCAGGGACTCGGCGCTCAAGGTGACTACCAGCCGCGCTCGGCGAGCCGGTGCGGCTGCGGGATCTCGTCGACGTTGATGCCGACCATCGCCTCGCCGAGGCCGCGCGAGACCTTGGCGACGACGTCGGGGTCGTCGAAGAACGTGGTGGCCTTGACGATCGCCTCGGCGCGCTGGGCGGGGTTGCCGGACTTGAAGATGCCGGAGCCGACGAACACGCCCTCGGCGCCGAGCTGCATCATCATCGCGGCGTCGGCAGGGGTCGCGATGCCGCCGGCGGTGAACAGCACGACGGGGAGCTTGCCGGCCTCGGCGACCTCCTTGACGAGCGCGTACGGCGCCTGGAGCTCCTTGGCCGCGACGAACAGCTCGTCCTTCTCCATGCCGTGGAGGCGGCGGAGCTCGGCGCGGATCGTGCGCATGTGGGTGACCGCGTTGGACACGTCGCCGGTGCCGGCCTCGCCCTTGGAGCGGATCATCGCCGCGCCCTCGGTGATCCGGCGCAGCGCCTCGCCCAGGTTGGTCGCGCCGCACACGAACGGCACGGTGAACGCGAGCTTGTCGATGTGGTTCGCGTAGTCGGCCGGGGTGAGCACCTCGGACTCGTCGATGTAGTCGACGCCGAGGCTCTGCAGCACCTGCGCCTCGGCGAAGTGGCCGATCCGGGCCTTGGCCATCACCGGGATGGAGACGGCCTCGATGATGCTCTCGATCATGTCCGGGTCGCTCATCCGGGAGACGCCGCCCTGCGCGCGGATGTCGGCGGGCACCCGCTCGAGCGCCATCACGGCGACGGCGCCGGCGTCCTCGGCGATCTTGGCCTGCTCGGCGGTGACGACGTCCATGATGACGCCGCCCTTGAGCATCTCGGCCATGCCGCGCTTGACGCCCGCGGTCCCCGTGCCGGTGCTGTCGGGCTCGGTGCGTTGATGTTGCTGGTTCGTCACTGTCGACCTTCTCGTTGCTGGGCGGGCACGCTCAGCCCGCCCGAAGAGTTGTGGATGCCCCCAGCCTACGACCGCCCGGGCCGCGGATCCCAGCCGGATCAGCCGTCGCGGAGGCCGGCCGGGGGTACGTCGTCCAGGTCGACGGCGCGCAGCTCGGCCGCCCGGCCCGCCAGGCGCAGCCAGCGCACCCGGCGGCGCGAGCGCAGCGCCCGGGCCGAGACGACGACGTCGTTGTGGAACCGGCGGGCGAGCTCGACGCGGGCGCAGTCGCGGGCCAGCTCGTCGACGAGCGGCGCGACGGCCGGGTCCGTCCCGCAGGACCTGCGCGGCCTCGGGGTCGGCGAACACCGCCCGCAGCGCCTGCGAGAGCGCCGACTCGGCGGACTCGAACTCCTCGGGCCCGGCGTTGCGGGCCTGGTGGGCGGCGTCGAGCAGCACCAGCCGGCTGGGCGGGTCGAGCGCCTCCGAGGAGGCCAGCTCCAGGGTGGCCCCGGACCGCCGGAGCAGCTGGGCGTCGAGGGTGCCGCGCGCGACGTCGATGCGGTGGTGCATCCGGTCCAGCCGGTTCGCGGTCCAGGTCAGCCAGAGCCCGACCACGAGGAGGACGGCCACCGCGAGCACCAGCCACCAGGTGCGTCACGGCCGGCTCCCCTCGGCGACGGTCTCGTAGACCCGCAGGATCTGCCCGGCCACCGACGACCAGTCGTAGCGGCGTACGGCGCGCCGGGCGGCGGCGTCCAGGGCCGCCCGTCGTGCCGGGTCGTCGAGCAGCGCGGCCAGCTGCGCGCGCCAGGTCGTCCGGCGTCCTCGTTGGCGAACAGCACGCCGTTGGCGCCCTCGTCGAGCACCCGCCGGAACGCCGGGATGTCGCTGGCCAGCACCGTCGCGCCGGCCGCCATCGCCTCGACGAGCACGATGCCGAAGCTCTCGCCGCCGGTGTTCGGGGCGACGTACACGTCGGCGGTGCGCAGGGCGGCGGCCTTGTCCTCGTCGGAGGCGCGGCCGAGGAACGTCACCTGGTCGCGGACGGCGCCGGGCAGCAGCTCGCGCGCCTCGTCGACGTCGCCGCCGCCGACGACGAGCAGCCGCAGCCCGGGCCGCTCGGCCGCGACGCACGCCGAACGCCTCGGCCAGCAGCGGGAAGCCCTTGCGGGGCTCGCCGAGCCGCCCCACGAACGCCACGCGTGCGCCTCCGCGCCGCGCCAGTCCGGCCGGGGCTCGGCGCACGCGAACCGGTCGACGTACAGGCCGTTGGGGATCACCACCGGCTCGCCGCCGACGTGGCTGACCTGGGTGCCGCGGGAGTACTCCGACACCGCGATCCGGGCGCTGATCTTCTCCAGCGACGGCCGCAGGATCGCCGCGGACGCGGACAGCGCGCGGGACCGGTCGTGCGAGGAGTGGTAGGTCGCGACCACCGGGCACTCGGCCGGCCCACAGCGCGAGCAGCGACAGGCTGGGCGTCGCCGGCTCGTGCAGGTGCAGCACGTCGAAGTCGCCCGTCGTGCAGCCACCGCCGGACCCGCGCGGCGACGACCGGCCCGAACGACATCCGCGCCACCGCGCCGTTGTAGGGCACCGGCGACGGCCCGGCCGGCCGGGACGACGTACGCCGGCA
The DNA here is from genome assembly GCA_963786795.1 of uncultured Actinomycetota bacterium. Classification (GTDB taxonomy): domain Bacteria; phylum Actinomycetota; class Actinomycetes; order Propionibacteriales; family Nocardioidaceae; genus Nocardioides_B. Next base: position 169,527 of record CAWBAQ010000032.1, on the reverse strand, counting down.
GGTCGTCGCTCTCGCTGGGCGCCAGCACCGAGACGTCGTGCCCGAGCGCGATCAGCGCCTCGGCGAGGTCCTTGACGTGGTTCTGCACGCCGCCCGGGGACGTCGAGGGAGTAGGGGCAGACGATGCCGACCCTCACCGCACCCCCAGGTCGCTCGGCGAACACCTGCTGCATCATGTGCCAGTCCTGCGGGTGCGCGCGGAACGCCGCCGGTGAACGCGTCCGCGACCCCCTGCATCATCGCCACCAGGCCCTCGTCGCCGTCGGCGTGCGGCACCGGCGCGTGGAACGTGATCGCCATGTCGTCGCCGACGTAGTGCAGGGTCACCGGCACCAGCGGCGCCCCGGTCCGCCGGGCCAGCAGCGCCGGGCCCGCGCGGCATCCGGGCGCGGCGCCCCGCACAGCTCCACCTCGACGCCGGTGCGCGACAGGTCGCGGTCGGCCAGCAGGCACGACCAGCCCCCCGTCGCGCACCCAGCCCTCGAGCCGCGGCAGCGCGGCGTCCCCGCCGGTCAGCGGCAGGATCTCCATGCCGAGGGTGGTGCGGTAGGCCACGAACTCGTCGTAGAGCCGCTCCGGCTCGAGCCGCTCCGCCACGGTCAACAGCGGCATCCCGGTGGCGCACGCCCAGGCGCCGGCCCAGTCCCAGTTGCCCATGTGCGGCAGGGGTACGACGACCCCGCGGCCCGGCGGCGTAGGCGTCGCGCAGGTGGTGCTCGCCGACGGTGCGGGTGCGTCGTACGACGTCCTCGATCGGCCACGCGGGCAGCCGGAACGACTCGCACCAGTAGCGCAGGTAGGACCGGACGCGCCTCGTGGGTCAGCGCGTCGAGCTCGTCGCCGACCAGGTCGGGACGGACCCGGGCCAGGTTGGCCCGCAGCCGCTGCACGCCCCGGCCGTCGCGCCGGTAGATCTCGTCGGCGATCCGGCGGAACAGCGCGTGCGCGGCCGGCTCGGGCAGCAGCCGGACCAGCCGCCAGCCGGACGAGGTAGCCGAACGTGGTGGCCTGGTCGGTGGCCGCCGCGGCGGCCCGCGACACCCCGCGCAGCAGGCCCGGCCGGCACCCGCGCCATCAGACCGTCGCTTTGGCCTGGCTCCGGACCATCAGCATCCGCTGCACGACGGTGACGGTGCTGGCCACCGCCAGCGCGCCCAGCGTGACCGGGATCAGGACCGGCAGGTCGAGCAGGTCGGAGAGGCCGGTCATCACCAGGATCGCGACCAGCCGGTCGGCGCGCTCGGCGATGCCGCCCTTGGCCTGCATGCCGAGCGACTCGGCGCGGGCCCGGGCGTAGGACGTGACCGACCCCATCACCAGGCAGTAGATCGCCAGCGCCATCAGCGGCTCGGAGTCGCCGGGGCCGACGTAGTACAGCGCCAGGCCGGCGAAGATCGCCGCGTCGCCGAACCGGTCCAGCGTCGAGTCGAGGAACGCGCCCCACTTGGACGAGGTGCCGCTCAGCCGGGCCATGTGGCCGTCGACCAGGTCGGAGAACACGAACGCGGTGATCACCAGCACGCCGACCAGCAGCTGGCCGCGCGGGAAGAACACCAGCGCGCCGGCGCAGACGCCGAGGGTGCCGACGATCGTCACGGCGTCGGGGCTGATGCCCAGGCGCAGGAACAGCCGGGCGACGGGCGAGAAGACCTTCGTCCAGAAGGCGCGGAAACGTTCCATCATGGCGAGAGCAGGCTAGCGGCAAGCCGGCGACGCGGCCCCGACCACGGCTCGCGGGTCAGAGGACCTTGAGGCCGTACATCTCCCCGAGCGGGTCGGCGATCAGCTCGAGCCGGGCACCGTCCGGGTCGCGGAAGTAGATCGACGTGCCGCTCTCCACCTCGTAGTCGACGCCGGCCTCGTCGAGCCGCGTCGCGCAGCGCGTCCCAGCGGTCCGGGTCGACCGAGATCGCCATGTGGTGCAGGCCGCCGAGCACCTCGGCGTACTCCCCGAGGTCCAGGCCCGGGCAGGTCGAAGAAGGCCAGCAGGTTGCCGTTGCCGATGTCGAAGAAGAAGTGGCTCGACCCGGCGTAGTCCCGGTTCTCGACGATCTCGGTCAACGGGAAGCCGAGCACGTCCTGGTAGAAGCGCACGGTCCGCTCCACGTCGGCGCACAGCAGCGCGGTGTGGTGCAGCCCGCGGGCCGACGACGCCGGCCGCTGGTCCATCGGGCACCAGGTGGGCGTCGCGGATGCGGTTGCGCTCCCGGGCGAGGGCGTCGAGGTCGATGGTCGTCACGTGCGGCTCCTCGAGGTCGATGATCGTTCAACCATAGTGCTGCCGGCGGCCGCCCACCAGGCTCAGCTCCAGGCCTCGGCGAGCAGGCCGGCGGGTGTCGGTGAGCAGCTGCGGCAGGGTGCGGGTGCGGCCGATGATCGGCATGAAGTTCTGGTCGCCGCCCCAGCGGGGCACGACGTGCTGGTGCAGGTGCGCGGCGATGCCGGCCCCGGCGACCGCGCCCTGGTTCATCCCGATGTTGAAGCCGTGCGCGCCGCTGACCTCGCGGATCGTCCGCATCGCGGTCTTGGTGAACGCCGCCACCTCGGCCGTCTCCGCGTCGTCGAGCTCGGTGTAGTCCGCGACGTGCCGGTAGGGGCAGACCATCAGGTGGCCCGGGCTGTAGGGGTAGAGGTTCAGCACCACGTAGCGACGCCTCGCCGCGGTGCACGACCAGCCCGGCTCGTCGTCGAGCGACGGGATCCGGCAGAACGGGCACTCCCCCGACGACCCGTCCGTCGGCTTGTTCTCGCCCTTGATGTAGGCCATCCGGTGCGGGGTCCAGAGCCGCTCGAGGTCGTCGGCCTCCCCCACGCCGTCCTGCGTGAAGGACTCGTCCGTCACACCTGGGCCCGGCGCTGCACGGCCTCGACGACCCGCGCGATGGCGTCCTCGACGGAGACGCCGTTGTCCTGGTGCCCGTCGCGGTAGCGGAAGCAGACCGCGCCGGCCTCGACGTCGTTGTCGCCGGCGATCAGCATGAACGGCACCTTCTGGAGCTGGGCGTTGCGGATCTTCTTCTGCATCCGGTCGTCGGACTCGTCGACCTCGACCCGGATCCCCTGCGCCTTGAGCTGCGCGGCCACCTCGTAGAGGTAGTCGTTGTGCCGCTCGGCGATCGGGATCGCCTGCACCTGCACCGGCGCGAGCCAGGGCGGGAAGGCGCCGGCGTAGTGCTCGACGAGCACGCCGATGAACCGCTCGATCGAGCCGAACTTCGCGGAGTGGATCATCACCGGCTGCTGGCGGGTGCCGTCGGCGGCCTGGTACTCCAGCTCGAAGCCCTTGGGCTGGTTGAAGTCGTACTGGATGGTCGACATCTGCCAGGTGCGGCCGATCGCGTCGCGCGCCTGCACCGAGATCTTCGGGCCGTAGTACGCCGCGCCGCCCGGGTCGGGCACCAGCTCGAGGCCGGACTCGGTCGCCACCTTCTCCAGGACCGCGGTCGCCTCGGCCCACTCCTCGTCGGAGCCGACGAACTTGTCCGGCTTGGAGTCGTCGCGGGTGGACAGCTCGAGGTAGTAGTCGTCGAGCCCGAAGTCGCGGAACAGGCCGAGGCAGAAGTCGAGCAGGTGCTTGATCTCGGCCGGCGCCTGCTCCTGGGTGACGTAGGAGTGCGAGTCGTCCTGGGTCATGCCGCGGACCCGGGTCAGGCCGTGCACGACGCCGGACTTCTCGTTGCGGTAGACGCCGCCGAACTCGAACAGCCGCAGCGGCAGCTCGCGGTAGGACCGGCCGCGCGACCGGAAGATCAGGTTGTGCATCGGGCAGTTCATCGCCTTGAGGCGGTAGTTCGCGCCCTCCATCTCCATCGGCGGGAACATCCCGTCGGCGTAGTACGGCAGGTGCCCGGAGGTGTGGAACAGCCCCTCCTTGGAGATGTGCGGGGTGCCGACGTACTCGAAGCCCTCCTCGATGTGCCGCCGGCGGACGTAGTCCTCCATCTCCCGCTTGATCACCCCGCCCTTGGGGTGGAACACCGGCCAGCCCGGAGCCGAGCTCGTCGGGGAAGGAGTAGAGGTCGAGGTCGCGGCCGAGCTTGCGGTGGTCGCGCCGCTCGGCCTCCTCGATGCGGTGCAGGTGCTCCTCGAGCGCCTCCTTGGACTCCCAGGCGGTGCCGTAGATGCGCTGGAGCTGCTTGTTCTTCTCGTCGCCGCGCCAGTACGCCGCGGCCGAGCGCATCAGCTTGAACGCCGGGATGCGCTTGGTGGTCGGCAGGTGCGGGCCGCGGCAGAGGTCCTTCCACGCCAGCGAGCCGTCGCGCTTGAGGTTGTCGTAGATGGTCAGCTCGGCGCCGCCCACCTCGACGCCGGCGCCCTCGGCGGCCTCCGCCACGTCGGAGGTGCCGCCCTTGAGGCCGATCAGCTCGATCTTGTAGGGCTCGTCGGCCAGCTCGCTGATCGCGTCGCCGTCGGAGACCGGCCGCCGGGAGAACTTCTGGCCCTCCTTGACGATCTTGCGCATCCGCGACTCGATCTTCTCGAGGTCCTCCGGGACGAACGGGGTCGGCACGTCGAAGTCGTAGTAGAAGCCGTCGGTGATCGGCGGGCCGATGCCCAGCTTGGCCTCGGGGAACAGCTCCTGGACCGCCTGGGCCATCACGTGCGCGGTCGAGTGCCGCAGGATGTCGCGGCCGTCGGCCGAGTCGATCGCCACCGCCTTCGACCTCGTCGCCGTCCTCGAGCTCGTGGGCCAGGTCGCGCAGCTGGCCGCCGACCCGGGCGGCGATCACCTGCGGGTCGTCGGCGAACAGCTCCCACGCCTTGGTGCCCGTCGTCACCGCACGCTCGCCGGACTCGGCTGCGTTCAGGACGGTGACGTTGATGTCGGACACGGGTACTCGACTCCTCGGTGGCTGGTGCGGCCGCCCGTCGTACGACGGCCGGCGGGACGGCTCGATCGTATCCGTGCGCTCCGGTGCGACGCCTGCGGGTTTCCCGGGTCCGAGGGGGGCGCTCGGGAACGACGAACGGCCGCCTCGTGGACGAGGCGGCCGCGCTGCTGGGGTGGGCGATACTGGGCTCGAACCAGTGACCTCTTCGGTGTGAACGAAGCGCGCTACCACTGCGCCAATCGCCCCTCGACGACCCCGGACGTGCTCGGGGTCGTGCGCCGGAAAGAGTAGCGCATGCCGTCCGGGGCCTCACATCGCGGGCCAGGACGTGGCGTCCGACACGTCACCACTGGATCCGGAACGTTTCCGCGTCCCCGTCGTTGTGTAGATGGCCCCGCAAAAAGCGGCCGGGACGATTGGTGAATTACCACCAAAAACGGACAGATCACCCCGCTGACCCGCAGATTTGAAAAAAACTTTGATCAATCTGTTTGGTTTGCCGTCATACGGCCAACCCATCACCGTCTCCTTGGCAAGTCCGGAGGGGACGACCTGGGAGGAAGGCACACAGATGATGGATTACTCGATGAACACGGCACCGCTCACCGTCACGCAGCCGCTGACGCTGGAGCTGATCGACCCGACCGGGGCAGTCGACCCCGATCGACGCCGAGCTGCACTACGACCCGCGCGACCCGTACGCCGTGACGACCGTCTTCATGACGGGACGCCAGCACCGTGCGGTGGACGTTCGGACGCGACCTGCTGTGCGAGGGCCTCTACGAGCCGTCCGGCGACGGCGACGTCCACGTCTGGCCCTGCCTCGACTCCGACGGCCGCGCCGTCGTGATCATCGAGCTCTGCTCCCCCGACGGCGAGGCGCTCGTGCAGGCCCGGACCGGCGACCTGAGCGTCTTCGTCGAGCGGATGAGCAAGGCCGTCGAGCCGGGCGCCGAGTCCACCCACGTCGACGTCGACGCGACCATCGCCGCGATCTTCGCCGCCGAGGCCGCCTGACCCACACCCTGGTCGTCATGGCTAGGGTTGGCCGGGAGGACCAACGACTCGCCTCATCGACCGAGATCCCTCGCGGATCGGCTTAGGGGGCCACCGGTGCTGTTCAGTCACGACACCGAGCACTCGCTCGCGTGCATCGTCGACCTGGTCAACTCCGCGCCCTCGCGCACGCTCGGGCACGACCGAGGAGCTGCTGCCCGACCTCGAGGCACTGCGCGGCTTCGTGGACCGGCACGCCGTCAGCGACGTCGGCGAGCTCACCGAGGACGACCTCCGCGGCGTGCGGGCCCTCCGTCAGCGTCATCGGTGCCGTGTTCGACGCGACCGACGACCGCTCCGCGGCCGCTGCGGTGAACACGCTGGTCTCACAGGCCGCCGTGACGCCGCGACTGACCGACCACGACGGCTTCGACTGGCACGTCCACTACTTCACGCCCGGCGCCTCCCTGGCCGAGCACCTCACCATCGACTGCGGCATGGCCCTCGCCCACGTCGTCGCCTCCGGCGAGCGCGAGCGGCTCCGCCGCTGCGAGGCCCCGGACTGCGAGCAGGTCCTCGTCGACCTCTCCCGCAACCGCTCCAAGCGCTACTGCGACGCCCGCACCTGCGGCAACCGGCTGCACGTCGCGGCCTACCGCGAGCGTCAGCGCGCCACCGCCGGCTGAGCGTCACCGGGTGACCGTCAGGGGTCGACGCTCTCGGCCTCCTTCTGGCAGCCCACACCCGCTGGCACTCCAGCGTCACCGGCCCCGGCCCCACCAGCTCCCGGCCGTCGCAGCGCGTCACGGCCTGCACGTCCCGGGTCGTGGAGACCAGGAAGATCTCGTCCGCCTCGGCGAGCACGTCGACCGGCTCGTCCACCTCACGCGCCGCCGTACCACTCCAGCAGCAGGGCCCGGCTGATCCCGGCCAGGCAGCCGGACGCCAGCGTCGGGGTGCGCAGCTCGCCGTCGACGACGTAGAAGACGTTCGAGCCGGTGCCCTCGCAGAGGTGCCCGGCCAGGTTGGCGAAGACCGCCTCGCTCGCGCCTCGCTCCTGCGCGTAGGCGAGCGCGACCACGTTCTCGGCGTACGACGTCGTCTTCAGCCCGGCCAGCGCGCCCCGCTCGTTGCGCGGCCAGGGCACGGTGACGACCGTCGTGGTCGGCGCCGGCGCGGTCAGGGTGTCCGCGACGACCACCAGGGTGGGCGGGCTGTCCCCGCGCCCGGAGCCCAGCGGCGCGACTCCCCCGGTGTAGGTGATCCGCAGCCGGCCCAGCGGCAGGTGCTCGGCCTCCAGCACCGCCGCGACGCCCGCGGCGCACCAGCGTCCTCGTCGACCGCCGGGAAGCCCGAGGCCGGCCGCGGACCGTCCCAGCCGGGCCAGGTGCCGGGTCAGCGCGAACGGCTGCCCCGTCGACCACCTTCACCGCCTCGAAGACCCCGTCGCCCACGGTCATCCCGTGGTCGCTCACCGTGATCGCAGGAGCCTGCGGATCGTCGAGAAGTCGACCGTTCACCCACGCGTGCATGGCCCGAGCCTAGATGGCACGCGCGCGGTGCGACGGCCTCGAACACGCAGCACAGGCCCCGAATTTGTCATCTGCGGGTTGTCCGATAAAGTTCTCACGCACGTCCGGTTCGGGGTTCTCGGAACGGATGTTCAGGCGGACGTAGCTCAGTTGGTAGAGCGCAACCTTGCCAAGGTTGAGGTCGCGAGTTCGAGCCTCGTCGTCCGCTCGGAGAAGATGGTCGCAGCCTCCGTGGTGGAGTGGCCGAGAGGCGAGGCAACGGACTGCAAATCCGTCTACACGGGTTCAAATCCCGTCTCCACCTCGATGACTCGAACACCATTCCGATGGAGTCTCGAGTTGTTACGGGCGATTGGCGCAGTGGTAGCGCGCTTCCTTGACACGGAAGAGGTCACTGGTTCAAACCCAGTATCGCCCACCAGAATACCGCAGGTCAGAGGCCGGTTTCCAGACATGGGACCGGCCTCGTGCCATGTACGTGCCAGGTCGCAGCATTCGGCATTGAGGGTCACAGACAACCTAGGTGCGCCCAAGCACTCGGGGTCATCAGCACCGCGTCACCGATTTGCTACTAGGTGACCTCTAGCCACCTCGTCCACGAGTTCTTTCGGTGCCGGCTTGCTGATGGTCAGTGCGGCAAGAGCAGGACAACGCGAAGCCTGAGGAGTCCAGCCAGACAGAACCGCCCCCGGCTCCCAAAGTACCGGGGGCGGCTCTGCCTTCAGCGGTCCCGGCCGGGAGGGGGTGAGCGGCGGGACCAGAAGCGGCTTCATCGAGGCAACGACGCTCAGTGCGGATGGTTACGGACGACGGCCCCCACCTGCCGAAGCAGGCGGGGGCCGTCTTTGCGTGCGAGCCGCCCGATCGATCGGAGTTGCCGCGGGGGAGCTCGTTCACCGGGTCATCCAGGGGGGTGACGGCCCGGTCTCCTTGTGGTTCGCCCCTAGGAGTTGGCGAAGAGTGAAAGCATTCCTGTGCGCACCCTGTGAATTCCTTGAGCAGGGCGCGTCGCCGAGAACACGCCGCACCGATGCCCGCCCGACCTGCTTCCGGCAGGCGCGCCCATTCGTCGTACCCTCACGTCGTGAACGGGGCACCCGACGAGCACGCCGACTGGATCGACAGCGCCGAGGTAGCCGAGATCCTCGGCGTGACCCAGCATCGCTTCACCGACACTGGCGATGACTAGAGCGAAGTGACCAGCGTCAGCAGCCGTGCGAGGTAGATTCAGTTGCGAGCCGATTCGCTTCGATAGGGCGGTGCCGCGGTACATAGCGCGCGTTCCCGTCGGCGACAGTGACTCATTCGAGGGTGGTGGAAGCGCAGCACAACCACCAGCTACTGCAGACCTGCCGTGATGCTGCTCGGTTCTCCATCGCACGAGCGCCCCGGCGAACCTGCCGCCGTGGCGCTCTTGCTCTGGGCTGGGGTTCGGGTGGTCAGCCGATTCGAACGAAGACCGGGTCGACGTTGAAGGCGCCAGCAACCAGCCACAAACCTCCAGCGATGACATCAGTTGGCACTACGGCGCACAAGTCACCCGTAGCCGTGGCCCCCGGGATCATCGGATCGAGTAGGAAAGCGTCGTTCGGCACGGTGCCGCAGGACTGACCCCCACTGAAGTCGCTGTAGATGATGCCGTCGGCACCGAGAAAGAAGATGTCGGTCGCCTCGTATGGCTGTGACGCGGATCCCAGATTCGTGAACGTGACGGGCACGGTGATGTAGGTCCACCCATCCAGGGGCGGGGGCTGGGTCGGGTCGTTGGCCGCGATTTCGGGCCCGGCGTCCGTGTCGGTGGCCGCCAGGCTGAACCGCCAGAAACCTGAATCGAAGCTGGCCCCGACCGGGTAGGGGTTTTCCTCTGACCCGAGTGCCGGAGGCGCCGGTGGTCCGGGAGGCGCCGGTGGTGCGGGCGGCGCCGGTGGTGCGGGCGGCAGCGGCGGCGGTGGTGGGTGGGAGGCGCCGAAGATGCCGGAGCAATCACGGTAAGCGCGGACTTGGGAGTCACTAGGGCCTTGTACGTCTTGCCGGACTTCGTGGTACGTGAAGCCTTGACGCGGTAAAAGTACTTACCAGCGGACGATGGGGCGGTCGTGCCGATGGCGATCTTGCCCCTCTTGCTGGTCGAGCCGCGCTTAACGGTGGCCCATCCAGAGCTGCTCTTTCGCTGGAGCACGATCGACCGGCGCAACTTTGTCGGCAACTTGCCCGTGAAGGCCGCGGTGCCGGCCGGGGCCACAGAAGTGACGCTCGCCTTAAGGATGCCGGCCGTTTCCGCAGCCGAGGCTGGCAGGGCAGTGAGAGTCGTGGCGAGAGCGGTGGCCGCGGCGCAAGTGGCAGCGATAGTTCGAGACCGAGACATGAGAAACCCCGTATTTCTTGAAAACCGTTGCGCCCGAGGCTATGCACAGGCGTGCTTTGGTACAGGGGACGGTACTCGTCGGTCCACACGTCGGTTATCCCCAATCCTGGGGGAACCCGACGGAAGCCTGCCAAACTGGAAGCGCCCTTGGCTTTGGCCGAAAGCGTGTTGGGCGAGTGGATACGCCGAAGATGATGGGCGTGCTCGGGACGGGGCGCGCAGCTACGGCAAGTCCGACCCTATTGATGCGCTCGCGGTGACCCGGGCAGCAGTGCGCGAGCACGGCCAGGCCATCCGAGGCATCCGCTGACCCGCAACGCCAAGAGTATGACGTGTAAGTGAGCAGGTCAGACAGCTTTCGTGCGGCTCAGACGCCTGTGGAGTGGGTCGCGCAATACGGGTTCAAACCCGGTATCGCCCACCAAAGGGACCCGCAGGTCAGACGGCCTGCGGGTCCTCTGTTTGTCACCTCCGTCTCCGGTGCCGAGTGGGCGGCACGACGGTGCCATTCGGGCCATTGACGGAGCCATGGGCCACGTGGACGCTCGGAGGAGGACGTCGCGCTGCGACCCTCGCAGTTCGTCATCCTGGCTTGGAGGCGAACCCCATGAGCACGTCGACGTATCCAGTGCGTGTGGACGCACACCTCGATCAAGGGTTGACCCGCTGGCTGTGGCTCCTCAAGTGGCTGCTGGCCATCCCGCACTACGTGGTCCTCGTGTTCTTGTGGATCGCCTTCCTGGTCACGAGCGTGATCGCCTTCTTCGCGATCCTCTTCACGGGCCGCTATCCGCGCTGGATCTTCGACTTCAACGTCGGAGTGATGCGCTGGAGCTGGCGGGTCACCTACTACGCCTACGGCGCGCTCGGCACCGACCGCTACCCGCCCTTCACGCTGGCGGAGGTCCCGGACTACCCGGCCCACCTCGAAGTGGACTACCCCGAGCATCTCTCGCGGGGTCTGGTGCTGGTGAAGTGGTGGCTGCTGGCGATTCCTCACTACCTCGTGCTGGCCTTCTTCGCCGGCGGAGGCGTGTACGTCGTCAACGAGGCGACGGCTAGCGACCAGAGCTACTGGACCTGGGGCAGCGGGCTGATCGGGCTGTTGGTGGTCTTCGCAGCCGTGGTGCTCCTGGTCACCGGTCGGTATCCCGAGGCGATCTTCGACCTCGTGCTCGGGCATGAACCGCTGGCTGTTGCGAGTCGCGGCGTACGTCGGTCTGATGACCGACCAGTACCCGCCCTTCCGACTGGATCAGGGCGGAGACGACCCGCTCACGGCCCGGCTGGCGATGCCATCGCCGGGTCAGCAGCAGTAGCCGCTCCGAGTTCAGGGGCTACCTGGTCGACCCAGTACCGCCCACTGACGAACCCGCGGGCCGAGATGGCCTGCGGGTTCTGTTTGCCCCCCGGTCGTGGCGGTTCGTTCCCTCGTGAGGCGCTTCAGGCGCTTTCACAAGGATTCAACAAGGTCGGGTGGGGATAGTCGGGCCACGACGCAGCCGAATCGCGACCTGTGGCTGCGGATGAACCGGGGGAGCATCCACGTGAACACGTTCTTTCTGACCGCTGAGTCCACACAGCCGCGCACGCGTCGACGCGTGCGGTCGAGCTTGGTCTCGGGTCTGCTCGCTGCGGCCCTGTCCGGGGTGGGGCTGGTGCCACTTGCGGCTCCCGCCTCCGCGGCCCCGCTGGCCGAGGTGGGCCCGATCGACAACGCGACCGGCTACCCGTTCTGGTTCGGGGACGGCGGCGATCCCGGGCAAGGCCTCGACCCGCTCCGGCTGGAGCTGTGCCTCGACGACCTAGCAGGACCCGCTGTGCCCCGTCGTGGGTGAGCGACCGAGTCCGGCCGAGCCGCTGTCGGTGCCGGAGAACTTCCCCGACGAGTCGTTCTGGTGGTCGGCCGATGCGCTGATCGACACCCCGGCCGGCATCCGGGCACGGCTCGTGCTCGGCCAGGAGGCTGCCTTCGGCGGCCCCGGCGACGTCGCCGTCGGTCAGCAGGTCGCGTTCTCCCGGCTGCGCATCCGCATCGACGACCTGCCTCCTGGTGCCAGCTACCACGTGACCACGCCGTACGGCGAACGGGACGTCGAGGCCGACGACAGGGGTCGGGTGTTCGAGACCGAGGACCAGGGCTGCCTCTCGACGCCCTGCGGCTTCGAGGCCGGTCTCAACGGGCAGGTCGGTCCGTTCCTGCGCTGGGACGGTGGCGCGCCCGCGGGCTACGTCGGTGACCCGAGCGTCGAGCACACCGTGGTCGGCAGCCCCACCGGCGACAACTTCTTCCGGGTGGAGGGTCCGGACATCGGCGGCCCGGGCGTGGACGTCATCGAGACGGACCTGTTCACCGTGCAGGGCAGGATCGCCAAGCCTCGCGCCACCGTTGACCTGCCTGGCGACCTCTACCAGGTCGGCACGCCGGTCCAGATCATGCCGTCGTTCCCCGGCGAGTCCGAGGTCGTGTACACGACCGACGGATCCGACCCGCTGACCAGCACCTCGGCGACGGTGCACACGTCGACGACGGACGAGCCTGCCGCGACCGTCACGCTGCCGGCGGAGTCCGGCGCGATGACCCTGAAGTACGTCGTGCGTCACGCGGGTCAGACCAGCGAGGTGTACACCCAGGAGTACACCGTGCGCACCGACCTGTCGGTCGTCACCGCGACACCTGGTCCCGCGGTCGCGCCCGCGGTGCTCGAGGGCCGGCAGGACGTCGAGCTCTCGGCCGCGACGGACGGCGTTCCGACTGACGGGGCGATCTACTACACGACCGACGGGACCCGTCCGCGCCTGAGTTCAGCGGGCGACCCGGTGGGGTCGACCCGCGAGTACACGGGGGCGTTCCCGATCACCCGGACCACGGTGGTCACGGCCGTCTCCGTGCCCGACGCGGGTGAGCGCGGGACCGATCGCGCGGTTCCACTACGTCATCCACAACCTGCGAGCCGTCTCGACCGAGCTGACCCACGGCTACCCGTCCACGCTCACCGACATCGGCCTGCCGGCCGCAGCCGGCGAGCCCAGGGTGGACCCCGTCGAGCTCGAGCTCTGCCTCGACGACCCGCTGTGCCCCGTCGTCGGCGAGCTGCCCGACCCGACTCGCGGGATCTCGTTCCCGGACAACTTCCCCGACGAGTCGTTCTGGTGGTCCGGTGAGGCGGCCTTCACCGCCGCGGGCATCGACGCTCGGCTGGTGCTGGGTGCGGAGGCGGCCTTCGACACGCCCGACCGTGCAGGACGGCCACCAGGTGGCGTTCGGCCGGATCCGGGTGCGCCTCGACGACGCGGTTCCGGGGGCGACGTACGAGATCGTGCACCCGTACGGCGTGGTGCGGGCGACCGCGGACGACGGCGGACGACTGTTCTACACCGACGACAACGGCTGCATGAACGGGCCCTGCGGCTTCGAGAGGCTGCTCACGCAGCCGGTCGGACCGTTCCTGCGGTGGGACGACGGCGCACCCGAGGGCTATGTCGGCGACCCGAGCATCGAGCACACCGTGACCGGGAGCCCCTTCGGCACCAACGAGTTCACCGTCACCCAGGTCACCGACGGGGACGGCGACCCCATCTCCCCTGACCAGATCGGATCCACGGACCTGTTCGCGGTGCAGGGCAAGCTCGCCGGCCCCGGCGTGATGGCCAGCCAGCAGACCGGCACCTTCGCCGACCCGCTGCAGGTGACACTCACCGGGAACGCGAGGACCACGCAGATCCGGTTCACGCTGGACGGTTCCATCCCCACCGCCACGTCGGGTCAGGTCTACGACGGCCCGATCACCATCGGTGAGGGCAGCACGACGCTGAACTACCTGGCGGTCGGCGACGGCGTCACGTCGAGGATGGAGACCGAGACCTACACCGTCACCGGCACGGCACCGACGCTCAACGCGTCAGTTGCCGGCGGTGAGTTCGACTCGGCGCAGGACGTCACGCTGACCACCGACGACCCGACAGCGACCATCCGCTTCACCCTGGACGGGTCCGAGCCCGGCGCCGACAGCGCCGTCTTCACGGGCGGGACGATCAGGATCGAGAGCAGCCTGACGCTGCGGGCAGTCGCGACCGACCCTGCCGGCAACAGCACCGCTCAGTCGTGGAGCTACACCATCACGCCGCCCACCGGTGGCGGGACCACCGGCGGCGGCACCACGGGCGGCGGCACCGGCGCGACCACCGGCGGCACCCCGGCGGGCGGCACAACCGCAGGCGGCACCCCCGCGGGCGGGACCGCGACACCTCCCGGACCGGCTCAGGCACCGACAGCGGGCGTCCTCCTGCAACGAGGGACCGTCGGGGCGCTCGACGCGGGTGGCGTCACCACCCTGAGTGGTGTGCTGGCCCCCAACGGTGCTGCGCTGGCCGGGAAGAAGGTGGTGCTCCAGGCACGGTCGGTGACCACCAGCGGGCGTGCGCTCGGCGCGTTCGCCACCGTGGCCACGAAGACCACGGACGCTGCCGGGCGATTCGCCTTCACCGGTCTGAAGCCCCAGGCGACCACGGCCTACCGGGTGGTGTACAGCGGCGGCGCGAGCGACTCGATCGTCAGCGCTACGCGGCAGGTGACCGTGCGCGCCGTGGTGAGCCTGTCCCAGCCCGCCCGCAGGATCGAGCGCGGTCAGGTCGCCAGGTTCCGCGGCAAGCTCGGGTCCGACCCTGCGCGGTACGACCGTCGTGGTGAGGCTCGACGGCCCCGGTCGCAGCACCAAGCAGGTGCGAGCCACCGTGAGCCGGACCGGTGTCTGGCAGGCGACGGTGCGGGCTCCGCGCACGACCGGGAAGTGGACGGCCGTCGCGGTGTGGAGCGGAAACCGCACAGTGCTCGCCGACCGCAGCCCGAGCCGAACCTTCCGGATCGTCAGGTAAGGGATCGCCGCGTGGCCCCGCCATCCCTTCGGGTGGCGGGGCCCCTGGTTCCCAAGCACTATCCGGTACGTCGCGCGGCGAGCCGGCTCAGCGGCGACTGCAGCTCCTCGAGCAGTGGGGCCGCGCGCTCCTCGGCATCGGGACGCAGGGCGCACGCGGTCCGGGCCACCCGGCCAACCGCTTGTGCATGACGTAGAGCGCCAGCCGCTCAGCGTCCAGCTCAGGCGCGACGGAGTGGTAGCCACTGATGACCGCGTCCTCGATCTCGGTCGCCTGCTCGTCCCGATGACGACGCTTCCACGACGAACGTCGCCACGTCGTACTCCGGCTCACCCCGGGCGAACCGGTCGAAGTCCACGAGGCCCAGCCGACCGGTGTCGTCCACCAGCCACTGCCCGAGGTGCGCCGCTCCGTGCGTGGGCACCAAGGGGCGCCGTGCCAGCCGTTCGTGGACACGCGCCAGTGCTTCGCCCGCCGTCCGCAACTCGGGCGCGAGTGCCGGGGCGGCGGCGGCTGCGCGCGCCATCGCGCGCTTGGTGCGGGCCAGCTGGGCGGCGGCGTCCACGCTCGCGGCCGGATCCAGCGGCGCCGATGCCAGCTCCCCCAGTGACGCCCCGACCTGACGTGCCATCTCGGTCCCCCGCGCCCCGCGCAGGTCGCGATCACGGACTCGCCGGGAACGACGCCGTACCAGCTCGACAGCGTCCGGGCGTCCCAGCCGTGCGGCTCGGCCACTGCGAACGACAACGCCCCGGCGCGCGACGCCGCCCACCGCGCCCGAACCTCCGGCTGGTCGTCTGCGGTCTCGGAGAGGACCTTGACGTACCGATCGCCCCCGTCCACGCTGCCGCGAACGGTGCACCGTCCCCCCGGGTGGTAGCGCACGACCCGAGGTGAGTCGAGTGCCTCCAGCACCGCCGGCAACCCCGGGAGCGCCGGGTCCTCCGTGCAGGACAGGATCTCGACGGGGCCCAGGCCGCCGTTCGCCGTGGGACTGGCACCGTCGAGGAGACGGACCTGGACGGTCGGGCCGCGCTCGGCTTCGTACACCAGCACGGCCCAGGGAGACCGTCGCGGCCGGAGCTTGCTGTAGACGCGACGCCACGGCCCGAGCGACTCGGTCGATCGCTGCGCAGCCCAGGCATCGAGACAGCCCTCGACCAAGCCATCGGTCGCCAGCACCTCGAGCCTGTCGCGGTAGGGCCCTCGCTCGGCGTCCATACCCAACCCTTTCGGTCTTTCCTGGCAGTCACTCTCGCACGTCACTCAGCATCCGTTAATCCGATTCTCAGGAAGGGCATGGGTGCTAGTACCTATGGGCGATGGTGCCGTGGAACCAGTGTCGTGCAACATCGTGGGATAGCCCAAGAGACAGCGGAGTCGCGGCGCAACCAGCCCTCTCGTCGATGGGTCACCGGGGGCGGTGCAGCAGCAGTGAGAGGTGCCGGACGTGGCTACCCGTTATCTGTTCTACTCGCACGACGGATACGGTCTCGGCCACATTCGCCGCAACAGCCTGATCGCTCGCGCGGTGCTCGACACCGACCCGGCGGCGCAGGTCAGCCTGGTCACGGGGCTCGACGTCCGCCCGCGGTGGCTGCGGCAGGGACAGCGCGTCCGCGTCCACCGCGTTCCTCAGATGCTGAAGGCGACGGACGGGTCCTACCGCCACGAGAAGCTCTCCTTCGAGGACGCCCTGCGTCAGCGCGAGCGCATCTTCGAGATGCTCGTCGAGGACGAGCGACCCGACGTCGTGGTCGTGGACCGGCACCCCTACGGAACGGCCGGAGAGCTCTGCACCGGCCTGGAGGTGGCGCGGCGACGCGGGTCCACGTTGGTGCTCGGCCTGCGGGACGTCCTCGACGAGCCGTCGGTCGTCCGCGAGGAGATGCGAGGACTCGGCTGGGCGGACGTCGAGGAGGTCTACGACGAGGTTCTCGTCTACGGTGAGCCGGCGCTTCGTCGACCACGAGGCGGAGTACGGGCTCACCCTCCCGCTCTCCTACTGCGGCTGGGTGGTGGAACAACCCGGGCCGAGCCGTCCGGAGAGCAACCTGCTGGTCGTCGCCGCCGGCGGCGGTGGGGACGGAGCCGCCGTCTTCGACATGGGCGCACAGCTGCTCGCGCATCGCACCGACCTGGTCGGCCTCTTTGCGCCCGGTCCGTACGCCGGCGCCGATGCGATGTCCCGGCTTGGGCAGCTGGGCTCCGATCGAGCGCGCGTCGTCAGTCCCTTGGACGCGTGCGGCAAGTGGTTCTCGCGCGCGGGTGCGATCTTGTGCATGTCCGGCTACAACTCCACCTTGGAAGCGCTGGCGGCGGGGCAACGTCCGATCCTGATGCCCCGGCGCAACCCTCGTCGCGAGCAGGCCATCCGCGCCGAGCGGCTGGAGGGCCTCGGGCTCGCCGACGTCGTCGATCCAGGGGCGGATCCCAGCCGACGTCACTGCCTCTGCTCCGGCGCAATCGCACCATCTCGCCCGGCGCCCTGCGAAGCCGCCGGGATCGACCTCGACGGGGCTGGCACAGCGGCGCGCCGGTTGCACGCGCTCAGCAAGGCACGGAGCGTTCGATGAGGTCAGAAGGCACCCGCACCAGCGCCTCCGCGCAACCCCACGATGCGGCTGCTGACGAGTCACACGCGCCGTCACTGGGGTGCGCTGGCCGGCGCTGCTGCATCCACGGTCGCCCTCACCGCCGCCCAGCTCGCAGCGCCATGGCCGCTGAAGCTCGCGATCGACGAGCTGGTGACCGGACGGGGCACGGGCTTCGAGCTCACCCGCGAGGACATCGCACTTCTGCTGGGACTCGTGGCCATGGTGCTCGGTATCGCGATCGTCGACGCCCTGGCCACCTTCCTCTCCGACTACTGGCTCAACCGGTCCGGTGAGCAGATCGTCCACGACCTGCGGACCGCCACCTACGAGCACCTGCAGCGCTTGTCGCTGGCGTTCCACTCGAGTCGCCCGACCGGAGACCTCGTGGCCCGGGTGACGGGCGACGTCAACGCCGTCGGTGACCTGTTCTCGCAGACGCTCGGCACCCTGGCGTCCTCGGCGCTCGTGCTCGTGGGCATGTTCGCCGTGACGTTCTGGATCGACCCGGTGCTGGCGTTCGTCGCCTTCCTCGTGACCCCGTTGCTGCTCTGGACGACGATGCACTACCAGAAGCGGATCCGGCAGATGGCCCGCAAGCAACGGGCCAAGGAGGGCGAGATCGCCTCGCTGGCCACCGAGGCGCTGTCGGCGATGCAGGTCATCAAGGCGTTCGGCACCGAGCGGTTCGAGCACGACCGGGTCCAGCGGCGCAGCGCGGAGCGGCTGGAGGTCGGTGTCGAGAGCTCCCGCGTGGAGGCTCGGTTCGGGGCGCTCGTCGACGTGCTCGGGGCCGTGGCGACCGGGCTCGTCCTCGGCCTCGGCGTGCTGTCCGTCGCGGACGGACGCATCACCCCGGGCGACCTCGTCGTGGTCGTGGCGTACACCAACAAGCTCTACAAGCCGCTCAAGGACATCGCGAAGCAGGCCAGCCGGGCAGCGCGGGCCCTTGCCCGGCTCGAGCGCATCGCCGAGATCCTGTCCTCCGACATGGTGCTGGCGGAGGGCACCGACGGCTCGACGCCCCACCACCGCGCCGCGGGCACGATCGACCTCGACGACGTGCACTTCCGCTACACCGAGCAGCGAGCGGCGCTGGAGGGTGTCACCCTGCACGTGCCGAGCGGATCCCGGCTGGCGCTCGTCGGTGAGTCGGGTGCCGGCAAGTCGACGGTCGGCGCTCTCGTCGCGCGCTTCTACGACCCCGGTCGCCGGTTCGGTCCGCGTGGACGGCCGGGACGCACGGGAGTGGTCCCTGCGGTGGGTGCGCGACCAGGTCGGGGTCCTGCTGCAGGACACCATCCTGTTCAGCGGCAGCGTCCGCGACAACATCGCCTACGGGACCGACGCCGACCTCGCGACCGTCGAGGAGGTCGCCCGGGCCGCCGGTGCCCTCTCGTTCATCCGGGCCCTCCCCGAGGGCTTCGACACCCTGCTCGGCCCCGGCGGGTGTGGGGCTCTCCGGCGGCCAGCGACAGCGGATCGGCATCGCGCGGGTCCTGCTGCGCGATCCCCCGGTGCTGGTGCTGGACGAGCCCACCACGGGTCTGGACGCCGGCGAGCGAGGCGCTGGTGATGGCCGGGCTGAACCGGCTGATCGAGGGGCGCACGACGATCCTGATCACCCATTCGACCGCGCTGGCCCGCAGCGCCGACCGCGTCGCGGTGATGGCCGCGGGACGGGTCATCGAGTACGACGCCCCGGACCGGCTCCTCGCCAGGGACTCGGCGTTCCTCAGGCTCACCGAGCACCCAGCAACGAAACGACCGAGGGAGCACGGACCCGCCCGGGATTCATCGAGGCGCTGGTCCCCGACGACAGGAAGGCTGATCGTTCATGACCAACGAGAGCCAGGCGGAGGGCGGTCGTCACCGGGGCCGCCGGCTTCATCGGCTCCCATCTCTGCGAGCGCCTGCTCGCGGACGGGTGGCGGGTGACCGGCATCGACTGCTTCACCGACTACTACCCGCGCGAGGACAAGCTGTCGAACCTGTCGGCCCTGACGCACGGAGCCGGCGTTCGACCTGGTCGAGCGGGACCTGGTCGGCGACGGCTGGCAGGGGTCGTTCCAGGGCGCGAACGCCGTGTTCCACCTGGCCGCGCAGGCCGGCGTCCGGGACAGCTTCGGCGACAGCTTCGTGCAGTACGCCAGCAACAACCTCGTCGCCACCCAGCGGGTGTTCGAGGCTGCGGGGTCGGCGGGAGCCGCGCGGGTCGTGTGGTCCTCGTCGTCCTCGGTCTACGGCGACGCGGAGACCCACCCGTGCCGCGAGGACTCGACGCCCACGCTGCCGCGCTCGCCGTACGGCGTCACGAAGCGCGCGTGCGAGGACCTGGCGCGCGTCTACCGCACCCGCGGCCTGGCCATCACCGGCCTGCGCTACTTCACCGTCTACGGCCCGCGGCAGCGTCCCGACATGGCCATGCGCCGCATCTGTGACGCGCTCGACTCGGGCGCCGCCTTCCCGCTGTTCGGCGACGGCTCGCAGTCGCGGGACTTCACCTACGTGACCGACGCCGTCGACGCCACCGTGCGCTGCGCCCACGCCGAGGCCGCGGCAGAGGTGTACAACGTCGGCGGTGGTGAGGAGGCGACGCTGTCGCACGTCATCGCGACGCTCGAGCGGCTCGCCGGCAGCCGGCTCGCGCTCGACCGCCACCCGACCCAGCGCGGGGACGTCCACCGGACCTCGGCGGATGTCTCGCTCGCCCGCCGCCAGCTCGGCTGGTCACCCGTCGTGCCGCTCGAGGAGGGCCTCGCCGACGCAGCTCGCGTGGGTGCAGAGCCGGAACTTCGATGAAGGCGGTCTCGCGTGACGTGCGCGCTCGCGGTGGTGATGAGCGGCTTCCCGCGCACGTCGGAGACGTTCGCGCTCGGGGAGCTCGTCGCCCTCGCGCGTGCCGGCATGCTGGTCCGCGTCTACGCGACCAAGCCGGGAGACGGGGAGACGCCCCAACCGGGGGTCGAGGAGATCCTCCCCCTGGTGCGGATGCTGCCCGCGGGCAACGCCGACGCAGCAGGCCGCGGCCCTCGTCGACGACCTGGGCGACACGGTGGTCGACGGCGTGCACGGCTACTTCGCGCACCAGCCCACCGAGGTCGCCGCCTCGCGCGGCCGGATGCCCTCGGCGTGGGTTTCAGCTTCAGCGTGCACGCGCTGGACGCCCGCAAGGTCGACCCCGACGAGCTGGCCGATCGCGCCAGGGCGGCCGCCGGCGTCGTCGCCTGCAACACCGACGTCGCGCAGCACGTCGCGGTGCCCGGCGCGCAGGTGTCCCTGCTTCCGCACGGGGTCGACCTCGCCCGCTTCGGACCGCGCCCTCACCTCGGACGGCGACGGGCGGCTCCGCGTGCTGGCGGTGGGCCGGCTCGTCGAGAAGAAGGGCTTCCCGACCCTGCTCGACGCATTCGCCCGGCTGCGGGTCCCCGCCATGTTGCGGATCGTCGGCACTGGGGTCGAGCAGGCGTCGCTCGAGGAAGCGATCGACCGCCTCGGCCTCGGCAGGACGGTGGAGCTGGCGGGCCGCAGGTCGCACGAGGAGCTCTCCGACTACTACGCCTGGGCTGACGTCGTCGCGGTGCCGTCGGTCGTGGACAGCAACGGCGACCGCGACGGGCTGCCCAACGTCGCTCTCGAGGCGATGGCCTGTCGACGGGCGCTGGTCGCCTCCGACGTCTCCGCCCTCGGTGACACCGTGCACGCCGCCGGCAGCGGCCTCGTCGTGCCGCCGGGCGACGCCCGGCCGCGCTCGCCGAGGCGCTGACCGCGCTGACGGCGCCCGCGGCTGCGCGCCGAGCTGGGGACCGCCGGCCGCCGCCACGTCGAGGAGCACTTCGACCTCGCGACGTGCACCCACCGGCTCGTCGAGCATCTGGAGCGGCTGCACACGCCGGCGCCGGAGCCGGGTCGATGCGTGACGCGGACAGCGCCACCGGGACGGGTGGCCTACGTGCTGAAGGGCTACCCGCGGCTCTCCGAGGTGTTCATCACCAGCGAGATCTACCGGACTGGAGCGCCTCGGGGTGCCGTTGCGCCTGTACGTGCTGAAGGCGGCCGACGAGGACGTCCAGCACGACGTCGTACGGCGCGTCCGGGTCCGGCCCGACTACCTGCAGCAGACGACCTCGCTGTCCGCGACCGGGCTGTTCCGCGTGGCTGCGCGACCAACGGCGAGGCCTTCCGGCCCGCCCTGCTGCGCACCGCCCGCCGCCACCCCGTGGGCACGGCCCGTGCCGCCGGCCGGGCACTGGCGCAGGCGGTCCGGGCCAGGCGCGGCTTCTCGACGCGCCCCGCAAGATCTACCTCAAGGAGTTCCTGCTCGCGGTCGACCTCGCCGACCGGCTCGACGCCGCCGGCGACGTGCGTCCGCCTGCACGCGCACTTCGCGCACGGCACGACCACCGTCACGTGGCTGGCCTCCACGATCACCGGGATGCCGTTCTCGTTCACCGGGCACGCGAAGGACATCTACACCGAGGAGCTCAACCCGGCCGGCCTGCTGCGGCGCAAGATGGACGCCGCGTCGTTCGTCGTGACGTGCACCGAGGCCAACCGCACGCACCTGGCCTCGTTCGGCTCATGGACCCCGGTGCACGTCGTCTACCACGGGCTCAACGCCGACTTCGAGCCTCTGGTCGCGGGCGGGTGTGCGACGGGTCGCGCCGGCCGCGGGTGCGCCTGCTCGCGGTCGGGCGGCTGGTCCGGAAGAAGGGCCTGGACACCTTCGTGGACGCCTGCGCGGTGCTGCGCAGCCGGGGTGTGGACTTCGAGGCCGTCATCGCCGGCGAGTCCGGCGACCACGAGCAGCAGGTTCGCGCCCGGGTGGCCGCCTCCGGGCTCGAGGACCGGGTGAGCTTCCTCGGCCCGTTGACGCAGGCCGGGCTGTTCGAGGAGTACCAGCGGGCCAGCGTGTTCGCGCTGCCCTGCCGGGTGCTCGAGGACGGTGACCGCGACGGGATCCCGAACGTGCTCATGGAGGCGATGGCCTGCGCCGTCCCGGTGGTCACCACGGGCGTCTCGGGCATCACCGAGCTGGTGCACGACGGCGATGAACGGACTGATCGTCGAACCCGACCGGCCCACCGACCTCGCCGACGCGCTGCACCGACTGATCAAGGACCCCGAGCTGGCTCGACGCCTCGCGCAGAGCGGGACGCAGCACGATCTCGGAACGCTTCGACGCCGGCCACGACCGCCGCGCGGATGGCCTCGTTGCTGCACCGCTCGCGGAGCGCTCCCGATGAACGCGTCCGGCCCGACCACGGTGCGCCGCGGTGGCGCCGCCGACCGCCGGACGCGTGCGGCCGCGTCAGGTCTTCTGCCCGATCGAGGCGGGCTACCGCGACCTCCGGCTCGCCGCCGACGTGCTCGCCGGACGGTTCCGCTACGCCGGCGTGACGCCTCGACCTCGGGCTGCCGCCGGACTGGCGGACCGGCGGCCTCGACGACGACGAGGAATGGCACATCGAGTGGAGCAAGTTCTACTTCGGCCTCGACCTCGCCCACGCGTTCTCGGTGACCGGTGACCGGGCGTACGTCGACGCCTGGCAGAGCCTGGTCGGCGAGCTGGATCGACCAGCAGGAGCCCCGCTGCGACCCCACCGACGTCACCGCGCGCCGGCTGCAGAACTGGCTGTATGCCTGGCAGGGCTTCGACCGCGCCCCGGGCTTCCCCGGGCTCGACCCCGAGCTTGCAGGCCACGCCTGCTGGCCAGCATGGCGACCAGCTGGACCACGTCACGACCGACCTCACCCCCGAGCGCAACCACCGCACCCTGGAGCTGTACGCGCTGCTGGTGGTCTCGCTGGGCCTGCCCGTCCTCGACCCCGACGGCAGCCGCGCGGCCCAGCGCGTGGGAGGCCCTCCAGGACAACCTGCTCACCGACGTGTGGAGCGACGGGGTGCACCGCGAGCGGTCGACGCACTACCACCTGATCGCGCTCCGCTCCTTCGTCGCGGCGCGGGTGAACGTGCTCCGCTTCGGCGGGGTGGTGCCGCCGGCGTACGACGAGCGGCTGCGCGCCGCCTGCCGGTTCGCGATGCACCTGCACCGTCCGGACGGCCAGATCCCGGCGCTCTCCGACAGCGACTCGGGCAGCTACCCCGACCTGCTGCAGGCTGGCCGGGCGACTCCCTGGGCGCGGCCGACCTGCGTTACGTCGCGACGCAGGGTCGAGAGGGCACCCCGCCGACCGAGCGCTGCGCCGACTTCCCCGTCGGGGGCTACCACGTGCAGCGCAGCGGGTGGGGAGACCGGCCGGCGAGCGCGTTCGCCGACGAGCGCTTCCTGGTGTTCGGCTGCGGCCCGCTCGGCGACGGCGGTCACGGACACTACGACTCCCTGGGCGTCGAGGCCTACGCCTACGGGCATCCGCTCGTCGTCGATCCCGGCCGCTTCACCTACGCCGAGGGCACCCCGAACTGGCGCCACTGGTTCAAGGGCACCGCAGCGCACAACACCGTCACCGTCGACGGCCTCGACCAGCAGCCCTACCGCCGCGGCAAGCCGAAGGGTGCGCTGCATGAGCAGCCGCCTGCTGGACCGGCGGTCGACCGACGGCCTGCGGCTGCTGCACGGCGAGGTCACCAGCCCGGCGTACGACGCGGTGCACCGCCGGGCCGTCGTGTTCGTCGCCGGACGAGTACTGGCTGATCTTCGACGAGCTGCGCGCGGCCCGACCGCACGACTACGCGCTGCGCTGGCACCTTGCGGACGACGACCGCGCCGGTCGTCGAGACCGGCGCGGACGGCTGTTCGAGGCGTGACGACGCCCACCGTGAGCCTCCAGCTCGACCGGCGGTGGGCCCGCCACCGTCGAACCGGGTTGGGTCTCGGTCGAGTACGGCCTCAAGCGGACCGCGCCCGTCGTGGTGTCGCGCGCGGAAGGCGTTGCCGATGCGGACCTGGTCACCCTCCTGGCGCCTCGCCGGGCCGGCACCGCGCCGCGGCTTCGCTGGGCGGACGCGTCCGCCGGTGAGGCCGTCGTGGAGCTCGACGACGGGCGGATCGACCATGTGCGCTGGCGCGCGCCGGACCGGGACGTCGTGGTCGGCGGACTACGCGTCTCGGCCGCAGACGGTGTGGGTGCGGACCGACCGGAACGGAGACCCGCAGCAGGTCGCGCTGGAGCGACCATCGGTGGCCCAGTGGGCACGCACGGGTGAGCCGCTCCCACTCGCCCGCCGGGACGGATGGCACCACTGGCGAGGTCGGGAGGAGCCGTCGTGAGCAGCCCGGTCCACGCAACGGTCGCGCTGGCCTACGACCCCGTGCTGCCGCGCCGCGACGACCTGCTCGACGACGAGGTGGTCGCTGCCCGGCTCGGCGGTCTGCTCGACCGGGCCTGGGGAGCAGGGCACGCCGAAGGGTGCACCAGGGTCCGCGCGAAGTACCGCATGGGCGTGAGCCTGCGGGCCACCTACCGCCTCGGCGGCCGGCTGGTGAGCGCGCGGATGTTCCCGGGGGTGGCCAAGGCCACCAGCCAGTTCCTCCGCGCCCGCGACGCCGCGGTCGACCAGGGCGGCGATCCCCGGTCGGTGCTGCTCGACGAGGAGCTGTGCACGGTCTTCTGGGTCTTCCCGCAGGACCGCAAGCTGCTGGGCCTCGACCGGCTGACCAGCCCCCCTCCCGCCCTCCGTGACGTCTTCGGTGCCCCGTGGACGCGGAGCGAGCTGATGGCCTACACCCCGGAGAAGGCAGCCACCGTGCGGTGCGCGGACCCGCGCGGCGTGACGGTCGGCTTCGCCAAGGCGCAGGGCGCGGAAGCCGGCTCTCGCGGTGTCGCCACCCTGCGCGCGGTTCGCCGTGGCATCGCCGAGCACGACGTCCTTCGTCTGCCGGACGTGGTGGCGCACCTGCCCGAGCACCACATGGCGCTGTTCTCGCCCGCACCCGGCAGGCCGCTCAACCGGCTCGACCGGACCGCCGTACCCGATGCCATGACGGCGCTCGGCCTCGCACTGTCGGTGCTGCACGCCCAGCTCGACCGCCGGGTTCGCCCGGTTCACCCGGCTGGACCCCGACCAGGTGGAGGCCGCCGGCCACGTCGTGGTGGCCGCCCGTCCGGACCTCGAGCTCCTCACCGGCGCACTGGTCCGCGCGCTCCTCCGGACCGCACCGGAACCCGTCCCGAGCGTCCTGCTGCACGGTGACCTGCACCCCAAGAACGTCCTGGTCCACGACGGCGGCGTCAGCCTCGTCGACCTCGACCAGGCGGGTGCCGGACCGGCCGCCGCCGAGCTCGGCGGAGTGCTCGCCAGGCTCTGGTGCCCGCGCCCGGGCGACGAGATCGGCGCCGACACGGCCGACGACGCCGCGGACGCCCTCCTCACCTCCTACGACCGCACGCCGTCACGCGACGCACCTGCTCTGGTACGCAGCGGCGGCCCTGCTCGTCGAGCGGGCGGCACGGGCGATCGGCCGGGTGGACGTCGCCGCGATCGGCGAGCTGGAGAGCGTCCTGGTGACGGGTCTGCGCTGGGCGGAGAAGCAGGGAGTGGAGGGCCGATGACGCGACCACGGCTGCTCTTCTACTGCCAGCACTCGGTCGGCCTCGGCCACCTGGTCCGCTCGGTGAACCTTGCGGACGGCCTGGCCCAGGACTTCGACGTCACTCTGCTCAACGGCGGACCGTGGCCCGCGGAGCTCCCCCAGCCCTCCGCGATAGACATCGTGCACCTGCCGGCGCTGGGGCTGGACGCCGACTACGCACTCGTCAGCCGGGACGAGCGGTTCACCGTCGAGGAGGCGGTCGCGCTCCGCCGGTCGATGATCCAGGAGTGCTTCGACAGCACGCATCCCGACGTGGTGCTCATCGAGCTCTTCCCGTTCGGGCGCAAGAAGTTCTCCGGCGAGCTGATGCCGCTCCTCGAGGCCGCGCGCGACGCACGGCCGGCGCCGTTCGTCGCGTGCAGCCTGCGCGACATCCTGGTCGGCAGCCGACGCGACCAGCAGGGCCACGACGACCGGGCAAGCCGGATCACCAACGAGTACTTCGACGCGGTCCTGGTCCACGCGGACGACCGCTTCGCCACGCTGGAGGAGACCTTCCATCCGAACGTCCCGCTGCGCGTGCCCGTGCACTACACCGGGTTCGTGCGCCCGCCCCTCGTCCGCGACCGGGAGCCCGTGCCGCAGCGGCGGGTCCTCGTCTCGGCTGGTGGCGGGCTGGTCGGCGCACCGCTGTTCCGGGCCGCCGTCGAGGCGCACCCACGTCTGTCGGTCGAGCGACGGCCTGCGCACGGTGATCGTGACCGGTCCGTTCCTCCCCGACCCGGTCGTCCACGAGCTCACCCGCCGGGCGGCGGAGACGACCGGGCTCGAGGTGGTGCGCTACCTCCCCGACCTCGAGGGCGAGATGGCCGCCTCGTGCGTGTCCGTGAGCCAGGCCGGCTACAACACCACGATGGACATCCTCGGCTGTGGGACGCCCGCTGTCGTCGTGCCCTACGGCGAGGGACGTGAGGACGAGCAGGCAGCCCGGGCGCGCAGGCTCGAGAGGCTCGGCGCGCTGCGCGTCCTCGACCCGGACCTGCTCTCGGGTCCGACGCTCGTGGACGCCGTACGCGACGCCCTGACCTGGACGCCCCTCTCCGTCCCGCTGTCCCTCGACGGCCGCACCCGCACGTCGAAGCTGCTGCGGACCCTGCGTCCGGCACGGGACGTGGAGACGGCACCGTGACCGGCTGGCTGGACCCGCTCCGCGCCGCTCTCGACGCGCGCGCGGAGCCGGTGTGGTTCTTCTTCCGCGACGACGACGCCGGCTGGGACGACCCCGCCCTCGAGGCGTTGCTCGACGTCTTCGAGACCCACGGCCTGCCGCTGGACCTCGCGGCGATCCCGCAGGCGGTGACAGAGCGGACGGCGGAGCTCGTCATCGGCTCGGCAGGCCAGCGGTCGCAACGACCTGCGCGTCCACCAGCACGGGTTCGCGCACGTCAACCACGAGCCGGAGGGGCGCAAGTGCGAGTTCGGCGTCAACCGCTCGCCGCAACGGCAGCGCGAGGACATCGCGCGTGGCCGCGACCTGCTGCGCGGCTGGTTCGGTGACCTGCCTTCGGTCTTCACCCCGCCGTGGAACCGCTGCGCACCCTGGACGGCGGAGGTGCTGCGCGACCTCGGCTTCGCGGTGCTGTCGCGCGACCTGTCCGCCGGCCTGGCCGGGGTCCCCGGCCTGGCTCGAGCTGCCGATCACGGTCGACTGGTTCGCCAAGCGCAAGAAGGTCCCGGTGGACCGGGCCTCCCGGGGCGAGCTGCTTGCTGACGCGGCCGCGGGGCCAGGCCCGGTCGGGCTGATGCTGCACCACGAGGTCATGTCCGACCGGGACCGCCGCGACGTGGGCGCGCTGCTCGCCCTGGTCGCAGCACATCCTGCGGTCTCGACCGCCCATCTCGACCGGCTGGCGTCGCGCGTGCCCTGACGGCGGGCTCGTCGCCGTGCGGGGCGCGTACCTAGAGACGGAAGACGTGCGGTGCCGGATGGTCCGCGGTCAGGTTGCGGGTGTCGAAGACCCGTCGTGCGTGGCGGACGATCATGGCGGGGTCGTAGGCCGAGTGGTCGGTGTGCACGACCACCAGATCGGCGGCGGCCAGCTCCTCGGCGCTCAGCTCGCCCTCCACCGCGACGGCCGCCGAGTCCGCGATCTGGTGCGCGTGCACGTGCGGGTCGTGCCAACGGACCTGGGCCCCGCGGCTCTCCAGCCGGCGGATCAGCACCGGGGCGGGCGACTCCCGCAGGTCGCCCAGGTCCCGCTTGTAGGCCAGCCCGAGCACCAGGATGCGTGAGCCGCCCACGGCCTTGTGCACGTCGTTGAGCAGGTCGGCGATACGCGACGCGACGTACATGGGCATCCGGTCGTTGATCTCGGCGGCAAGCTCCACGAACCGGAACGGGTAGCCGAGCCGGCGGACGCGCCAGGAGAGGTACGACGGGTCGACCGGGATGCAGTGCCCGCCGACCCCCGGCCCCGGCGTGAACGGGGCGAAGCCGAACGGCTTGGTCGAGGCGGCGCCGATGGCCTCCCACAGGTCGATGCCGAGCTCCTCGCAGAAGATGGCCATCTCGTTGACCAGAGCGATGTTCACGTGCCGGTAGGTGTTCTCCAGCAGCTTGGCCATCTCGGCCTCACGCGGCCCGGACACGCGGTGCACCTCGTCGATGAACGACGAGTAGAACGCGGTCGCGGCGTCGCCGGCCGCGACGCCGAGGCCTCCGACGACCCGCGGGGTGTTCTGCAGCGAGAAGACGGGGTTGCCCGGGTCGATGCGCTCGGGCGAGAAGACCAGGTGGTAGTCGTCCGGCGCGTGCAGCCCGGTGACCTCTGCCAGCCGGGGCGCCACCCGGTCCTCCGTCGTGCCGGGGTACGTCGTCGACTCGAGGATCACCAGGCCGCCCGGACGCAGCGCCGCAGCGACCACGTCGACGGCTGCATCGACCATGGTCAGGTCCGGGGTCTTCTCCTTCAGCGGCGTGGGGACACAGATGACGAACGTGTCGCTGCCCTCGATCTCCGCCTGGTCGTCGGTGAACGACAGCCGTCCGGACGCCATCACCTTCTCCAACAGGCGGTCCTCGACGTCCTCGACCGGGCTGCGCCCTCGGCGCAGGCCGGCGACACGGTTGCGGTCGGGGTCGTAGCCGATCACCCGGTGTCCCGCCTCCGCGGCAGCACAGGCCAGCGGCAGCCCGACGTATCCGAGACCCAGAACGCACACGTTCCTCGCGGTCACCACCAGAACCTCCCCGGAAATTCATGTCGAGTCTGGCAAGTCCGCGGCCGTCCCGGTAGTGCACATTGGTCGTAGCACGTCCGAACGGCAGCCGGCGGCCGCACCAGGTGACTCACTCGGTCGTCCGGGCCGGAACACGGGATGGGAGGGCCAGGGTGTGGCTCCCGAACCTCGCTGACGAGGAGGCGATGACCGACGTCTTCTCACGGCACGCCGACGCCCTCGGGCTGCCGGGCGAGGTGGAGCACGGTGCGGCTGCTCGACGCACGGCTCACGCACCCGCACCGTCCGGAGTCACCGCTGTGTCGCGGCTGGGCGACGTACCTCGTCAGGCCGCGTCACGCCGTGCCGGTGCACCTGTACGTCAAGGGCTTTCCCGCCGGCGGGGCCAGCGAGGCCGCGTGGCACGCAGGACCGGGCGATCGGCCGCGCCGGGCCGAGTGTGCACCTGGGCGAGCTCGACCTCGTCGTGTGGCGGTTCCCCGAGGACCCGAAGCTCGCCGCGCTGCCCGCCCTGGTCGCCCCGGAGCTGGCCGCCCGCATCATGCCCGCGGCCGTGCGCGACGTCCTCGGGCTGCAGCCGGGAGTCGAGCTGCGCACGACGGTCGTTCGCTACCAACCGGAGGCGAGTGCCACGCTGCGCCTCGAGGTCGAGGGCGGCGTCGGCACGCCGGCCGTCTTCGCCAAGAACCTTGCCGACGGGACGGTCGCCGACGTCGCGGCCCGACAGCAGTCGCTGTGGTCCGCGTCGGAGCACACGCCACGCGCCTCCGGGTCGCCGAACCGCTGGCGGCGGATCCGGCACGAGGCGTGCTGTGGACCCGCGGCGTCACCGGACGCCCGCTGGCACGAGCCGTGGCCCCGGACCAGCTGCCCGATGCGACCGCGACGATCGGGGCGCTGCTGGCCGGCCTGCACGCATCCTCCGTGCACCCGACGCCGGGTGTCACGGTCGACGGTCTGCTGGTCGAAGCCCGGAAGAAGGCAGCCAAGCTGGCGCTGGCCCACCCCCCGGTCGCCTCGCTGGTGACCGAGCTCGTGGCCGCGGCGACGAGACGCCGTCGCGACGCCGACCCCGAGCGGGTCTGCACCCTGCACGGCGACTTCCACCTCGACCAGCTCGTCTCCTCGGCGCGAGGACCGGTGCTGGTCGACCTCGACTCGCTGCAGCGCGGGGCCCCCGAGGTCGACCTGGCCGAGTTCCTCGTGGACCTGGCGCTGCGGGAGCTTCCCGGCGCCGGTCGCGCACGACGTCGCCCGGGGGCTGCTGTCGTCCTACGTCGCCGCGACCGGGACCGAGGTCGACGCCGCCCTGCTGGCCGTCTGTGCCGATGTCGAGTTCGTGAACCGCTGCTACCGGCACCTGCGCCGGCACTCCCCCGGCTGGCAGGCGGACCTCGAGACGGAGCTGGCTCGGCACGCCGACGTGACGTCGCTGCTGCGGGGCTGACCGCCGGTCAGCCCACGCCCGTGGTGCTCGGGTCCGGCGAGGCGCCTCGAGGACTCCGCGTCGCCTCGCCGGGCGCGGCACGTCCCTTGATCAGCCGCTTGGCGAGGCCGACGAGCTGGACCAGCACCAGGAACCAGTGCCAGCGCGCCGGGTCGATCGGCTCGCCGGCTCGACGCGCGTACGCCTCCAGGTAGGTGCGCTCGGGCCTGGTCCGCGAGGTCCGGCGGCAGGGAGAGCTCGCGGGGCAGGGCGGCGTACATCGCCGCGACCTCGGAGAGCGGATCGGCGTAGTGGCTGTCGTCGAAGTCGATCACCGACCAACCGCTCGGGTGGCAGAGGACCTGGCCGGGCAGGAAGTCCCCTTGGCAGAACAGCGGACGTCCGTCCTCGGGGGCGGTGCGGCTCAACAGGTCGTACACCTCCTCGGCCTGTCGAGCGGCCGACGGCACGAACAAGCCGATCTGGGTGGCGGCCTGCCGGGCGTCCAGCAGCCAGTCCGCGACCGTCTCGCCGCCTGGGCAGGCCGCGGACGTCCAGCTCCTGGAGCGCACGGTGCAGCGTGCCCAGCTGCTCCATCGCCTCGGTGAGGTCGAGCCGGGCGACCGCGACGTCCAGGGGCTCGCCGGGCAGCTCCTCGAGGTGGAGCACGTGACGCGGAGGATCCAACCGCAGCAGGCGCGGCACCCTGGGCACATCCGCGGGACGTCGCCGGCCCGCGGCCTGCTGCACGGCCAGGAAGGAGGTCGCCGCGCGGTTGAGCCCGCCGGTGCGTTTCACCTTGGCGATGACGCGTGGGGGAAGCCCGGCTGCGTCGTGCAGCCGGAACGTCAGTCGCCGCAGGGGGATGTAGCGCAGGACCTCGACGCGCGCCAGGCGGCCGTCGGAGCGCAGAGGACCGTCGGCGTCGTCGAGCCAGCTGAGCACGGGCTCGGACGGGAACGCGTACACCCGTGGGGCGTCGGTCCCGTCACAGTGGAGCGTCCGGGCACCGAAGCCGAGGGGTGACTGCGGGTCGGGGTGCTGCGACGACCAGTAGAACCGCCTTCGCTCGATGTCCCCGTTCGGCCGAGAGGCCGACCCGCAGCTCGGCTTGGACCCGCGTGTCGACGTCGCTGCCGAGTCTCGGCCTCGGCGAGGACCGCCGGCAGCAGCTCCTGGAGCATGGAGTACACCGGCGCGTCCGGCTCGACGGCCGGAAAGAACCCGCTGGCCATCAGGCCGCACCGCAGCCGGCCGTTGGCTCTGTCGTGTCCACGCGCTGGCCGGCTGCGATGTGTCCGGCGATGGTGTCGATCGTCTCCTCGGGGAGGTTCACGCCTACGTCCCTGAGCGCCTTGCGCAGGGCGGGCCTGACGTGCTCGAGGTGTTCGTTCGCGTGCGCGTCGTACACGGAGTCGACGGCCTTCTGGACGCTGGCGGAGGCCCGAGCCGCAGGCTCGTCCGCTCCCCGGCTTGCTCGGCTTCGAGGTCATGCCCAGACCCTAGTCCAGCCGGCCCTGGTGCACCGGGTCCCCAACTGTCGGGATCCCGGCTGCCTCGATGTAGCCAGCACCAGTGGGCCCGAACGACTCTTGCCGACCTCGTGCGGATCGAGAAGACTCGTTCGCATGTGGATCTGGGTCGTCGCCTTCGTGATCGGCTGGACCGTGGCGGCCTGCCTCCTGGCCATCGTCATCGGGGGCGTCGCCCGGGAACGGGACGCGGACGTCTAGCCGAGGACTCGGGCACTGCACGTTTCGGCCACTCTTCGTCGGGGAACCTTTACGACGCTCTCGTGTCTCGTGGTCCCCCGTCGCGGGACCAAGAGCCCAAGGGGAAGCGGCCGTCATCGAGTACTCCAGTTTCGGTGCCGGTCGCCTCCTCGCGGAGCCTCGCCGTTGCCGCGTCGACGCGGGACGTGAGCGGAGTTACCCGGTGGTGGGCATTCTTTGACCCGGCCGTGACGTTGAGAAACAGGACGGACACAGTCGTCCGTCACCCTGGAACGGCCCGACCGACTCGACACCCGAAGGACAGCCATGCTCCCCCTTCCGCCCATCCGCACCTCCACGACCTCGCTGCGCCGGTTGGTCCGGCGGATCGACGCCTACACGCTCTGGGCCTTCAACCCGCAGCGTCCGCTCGGTCGCTGACACCCACGAGGAACGGCCCCGCCCGCATGAGCAGGCGGGGCCGTTCGTCGGTGCACAGGAACATCTGCCGGCACCTGTCCAGACAGGGCGTGCGCCTGCCTGCGAGCGGGTAGACCGCTCGTAGGAGGGTTCACGCAGCTGCCCCTCCTAGGGGCGCCCCGCCTCAATCCCCCAGGTCCGGCGGGGCGCTCCGCTGCGTCGGGGCCCTGCGGTGACCCACGCCGTCGTCGGCTGGTCACAGCGGCGTCAGCAGCTCCGCTCCGACCCACTCCTCGACCATCACCCAGCGTCCGGGGCGGAGCTGGGCGGCGTACACCACCCGGCCCTCCCAGGCCTGTCCGGTGCGCCGCCACTCCACCAGCAGCCCCGGCCGCTTGACCCCCAGCCCGTCGACCGCGTCCGCGACCCAGCAGTGCCGGGTCGGGCACTCGTCGTACGTCGACGCGGCCGCCCGGACACGGCGCGCCATCGGGATCCCGCCCCGCCCACCCATGCCACCGGCCGCCACGACCGCATTCTGCCACATACTCGAACACGTGTTCGACCCTGCACGGTGACGAGCACCCCGTCCGACGTCGGCACGCGTGCGCGGTCGGGTAGGGTCGGAACCCGCTCCGGCTCCGCCGCGGCACCCGGACCAAGCAGTCGGTCCCAGGTGGAACACTGTCCGTGCGACGAGGTCGCCGACCCGAGGATATCACCACATGCTTCTGCGCGTTGACATCGAGGACCACTCCGACCACGCGCTCGTCACCGCCGTCGGCGAGATCGACGCCGCCACCGCCGACCAGCTTGTCCACCGCGGTCGCGGGCGCCCTCGCCGACGGCCACAAGCAGGTGCTCGTCGACTTCGCCGGGGTCACGTTCATCGACTCGACCGGTCTCGGGGTCCTGGTGAAGTCGCACCGCGCGGCCACGGCCGCCGACGCCCGTTTCGCGGTCGTGCACCCCACGCCTCAGACCCGGAAGCTGATCCGGGTGCTCGGGCTCGACGAGCTGCTCCACGTCTACGACAGCCCCGAGCAGGCGCTCGCCGACCTGGCCTGAGCCTCACCGGACGGTCCGACGGCCAGCCGGTCAGGGTGATGGACAACGTCCGGACCCCCGCGTACCGTCACGGATGCCGAGAGCGTGCAGTGGCTGCCATCGGGGCGGCGACGGCTCCGGCGCATCGCATCGAGTCTCCATGGTCAAGCAGCGGCCCGGACGCCTCAGAAGGCCGGGTCGCGGCATGCCGTCGCAGACAGAGTTCCCTCCACATGACCTCCCCGAGGTCCCCTGCGTCTCCCTCGACCTGCACCGTCCGTCCCCAGGCGTGACGTGCGGGTAGACATTCGGCGCACCCCCGACGGGCAGACCGGGATCATCGCCGCCAAGGGCGAGATCGACCTGGCCGGCGCCCCGCGACTGCGTGAGGCCCTCAGCGACGTGCTCGCGGCGGGCTGCACGCGGCTGGTGCTGGACCTGCGGGAGGTGACCTTCATCGACTCCACCGGGCTCGGGGTGATCGTCGGCGCCGGGAAGAAGGCCGCCGGGCTGCGCGGCGCGCTGCGGATCGTCTGCGACGACGAGCGTGTGCTGCGGGTGCTCGCGATCACCGGCATCAGCCGGTCGCTGACCGTGACGGCGACGCCGGAGGAGGCGTTGGCCGGCTGGGAGTGACCTACTCCTCCTCGTCGGAGACCAGCCTCGCCGTGGGTGCCCGGGCGCGGCGCCCACGGCAGCTCCTCGGCCGGGCGTACGACGATCAGCCGGTCGCCGCGGGCCAGCTGGGTGACCGCCGGGTCGAAGTAGCGGTACACCTTCTCGTCGCGCACGACCGCGATCACCTGGTCGGGCAGCGACTGCGGCTGCTTGCCGACCTCCTGGACCAGCAGGTCGCGCTCGGCGACCTCGAGGCCCTCGCCGTAGGTCAGCAGGTCCTCCATCACCGCGCCGAGCGTCGGGCTCAGCGACGAGAGCCCGAGCAGCCGGCCGACCGCGTCGGAGGAGGTGACGACCGAGTCGGCGCCGCTCTGCCGCACCAGCTGGACGTTGTCGTGCTCGCGGACCGCGGCCACGATGTAGGTGTCGGGGTTGAGCTGGCGGACGTTCAGCGTGGCCAGCACGGTGGAGTCGTCGCGGTCGGTGGTGATGATGACCTGCCTGGCCCGCGCGACGCCGGCCCGGCGCAGCACCTCGCGGCGGGTGGCGTCGCCGGTGACGACGGCCAGCCCGTCGGCGTGCGCCTCGCCGAGGGCGGTGCTGCTCGGGTCGACCACCACGATCCGGTCCTTGTCGACGCCGTTGTTGACGAGGGTCTCGACGGCGCTGCGGCCCTTGGTGCCGTAGCCGATGACGATGACGTGGTCGTCCATGGTCTTCCTCCATCGGGAGATCCGGAACATCTCGCGTCCCTGGGTGGCCAGCACCTCGAGCGTCGTACCGATCAGCAGCACCAGGAACGCGATGCGCAGCGGCGTGATGACGAAGGCGTTGATCAGCCGGGTGTGCGGCGCGACCGGCGCGATGTCGCCGTAGCCGGTCGTGCTCAGCGTGACGGTCGTGTAGTAGATCGCGTCGACCAGGTCGACGCTCGTTGTTCGGGTCGGCGTTGTCGCCGTAGCCGTCGCGGTCGAAGTACACCAGCGCGACGGTGAAGCTGAGGATCGCCACCGCCAGCAGGACCCGCCGGCTCAGCTCCCAGAACGGCGACCGGACGATCGCGGGGAGCCGGACCCGACCTCTGGTCTCCTCGGCGATGTCGTCGTGCACGGTCAGAACCTACGGCACGGCGGAGGGCGTTCAGCGCACCACGTCGCCGTAGATGACGATCGCCGGTCGTCCTGCTCCGGGTCGCTCCGCCGTCGCGCCGCCGCGGAGGTCACGAACCGGAACCGGTCCCCCTCCTGCGGTGCGCTCGAGCGACCCCGGCGCGTCGCCAGGTGCCGCAGAGGTCGACCGTCGCTCGCACGCCTCCTGGTCCGTGCACCCCGTCACCGGTCGAGGCAGAGCCGGCCGGAGTCGTTGTCGTAGCTGACCACCGTGGCCGTCGTCCGGCTGGTCGTGTCGCCGGACCGGCGAGGACGCCGACGAGGTATCCGCCGAGCAGGCAGATCGCGGCCGCCGGTGAGGGCGACCGGCGTGGGCAGGCTGACGTTTCCCATGGGGCCACAACCTACTGGTCCGCCGGCCGCCTCCCGGGTCAGCGTCGGGCGGCCTCCCCGCGTCGCGGGCCGGCGCACTCCTTGAGCCGCTCGGCGCGCAGCCGGGCATCGGTCCTGGACGCGACCCATCGCAGCTCGCGCTGCAGGTGCTGCCAGCTCTCGAACCGGCGCACCGGCAGGGTCCCGTCCGCGAGCGCGGCGGCCACCGCGCAGCCCGGCTCGCCCGCGTGGGCGCAGTCGTTGAAGCGGCACTGCGCCTCCAGCGCCTCGATGTCGGCGAACGTCGCGGCCATGCCCGGCCTCCGCGTCGATCAGCCCGACACCCCGCAGGCCGGGCGTGTCGATGACCGCTCCCCCGCCGGGCATCGGCACCAGCTCGCGCCGTACGGACGTGTGCCTGCCCCGGCCGTCCTCGCGGATCTCCCGGGTGGCGAGCACCTCGGCGCCCACCAGGGCGTTGGTCAGCGAGGACTTGCCGTGCCCGGAGGCGCCGAGCAGCGCCATCGTCAGCCGACCCTCCAGCCGGTCGCGCAGCGCGTCGATCCCGTCGCCCGTCAGCGAGCTGACCACCACGACCTCCACCCCCGGCGCGGCGTCAGCCACGTCCTCCGCCAGCAGGTCGGCGTCACCGACCACGTCGGCCTTGGTGAGCACGACGAGCGGGCGGGCGCCGCTCTCCCAGGCCAGGGTCACCAGCCGCTCGACCTTGGACAGCACCGGCATGGGTGCAGGGCCACGACCACGGCGGCGATGTCGA
The DNA here is from genome assembly GCA_963786795.1 of uncultured Actinomycetota bacterium. Classification (GTDB taxonomy): domain Bacteria; phylum Actinomycetota; class Actinomycetes; order Propionibacteriales; family Nocardioidaceae; genus Nocardioides_B. Next base: position 133,116 of record CAWBAQ010000032.1, on the reverse strand, counting down.
TGTTGGAGCAGAGCACCTGGCCGTGGCTCTGCTCGCCGGCGGTCGCGCGCACCACGGCGGTGCGCCGGGGCAGCAGCCGTTCGAGCGTCAGCCGGTGGTCGGCCCACTCGCGGACCACGCACCAGTCCCCCGTGCACGGTCCCTCGGTCGGGTCCTTGCGCCATCCGGCCGAGCAGCGCGCCCCCGACGCTGGTGCGCACCGGACCGTCCTCGGTGAGCACCGACGCCAGCCCGCGGTCGACCCGCACGACGCGGCCGAGATGCGCGTCCGCGGCGGCAGCCCAGCCGGCCATGTCGGGCTCGTAGCCGATCGTCTCCAGCACACGGGGAATGTACGGCGCGACGCCCGCACCCCGCACGTGCATTTCAGTGCCGGCGTCGCGGGACGCGGACGGTCTTCTCGTCCGGCAGCGTCGTCTCGAGCGCTCGCTCGATCGCACTCGTCGTACTTCTGGAGCAGCATGGTCTCGTCGGCCGCGTCGGGGAACCGTCGCTGCTCCTCCTCGTTGCGACGCAGCCGCGGGATCATCGCCTGGAGCCGGAGCCTGCGCACGAGCTCCATGCGCGCCCGGGCGGTCTCCTTCTCGGGGTACAGCCGGTCGAACGCGGCGTTGACGGCGGCCCCGATCAGGACGGCGATGGACAGCAGGTAGAGCCAGAGCATCACGACGATCGGCGCCGCCAGCGGGCCGTAGATCGAGGTCGACCCCTTCGCCGTACCCGTCAGCACCCAGCGGAGCAGGTAGGACCCGAAGATCCAGATGGCCATGGTCAGCGCGGCCCCGGGGAGGTTGTAGCGCCAGGACGTCCGGACCGGCACCGACACGTGGTAGAGCGTCGCGAGGAAGCAGATGCAGAGCACGACCACGATCGGCCAGTACAGCTCGTTGAGGAAGTCCAACCGGTCCGGGACCATCCGGTTCACCAGCCGCGGCCCGGCCACGACCAGCGGGATCGTGACCACGCCGGTGACCAGACCCATGACGTAGAGCGAGAAGGACAGCACCCGGGTCTTCACGATGCCGCGGTGGCCGCCGAGGCCGTACATGATCGTGATGGTGTCGACGAACACGTTCAGCGCCCGCGAGCCGGACCACAGGGCCAGGATGAAGCCGACCGAGATGACGTCGAAGCGGCCGCCCTTGAACACGTCGTTCAGCGTCGGCCGGACGATCGCGTCGACGGTCTGCGGGGTCAGCGCCCGCGAGGAGATCTCCAGGATCGAGCGGCGGACCTGCTCGACCTGGGCCGGGTTGATGTTGTCGAAGACGTAGCCGATCGACCCGGCGAGCCCGAACAGCAGCGGCGGCAGCGACAGCAGCGCGAAGAACGCCGCCTCGGCGGCGAGCCCCGTGACCCGGTTGCGGAAGCAGGTGCCGACCGTCGAGACGATGAGCCGCCACACGGTGTCGCGGGCGGCGACCAGGCGCGCCGACGAGAGGAGGGGGACGCTCTCCGTCTTCGCCGACATGGCCCTACGGTATCGACATGGCCGCTGACATCCGGGCAAGCACGAACCAGGCGCCCCCACTGGTCGACCACAACACCGTCACCTCGGACGTGGCGCTGGTCGAGGCGGTGACCCGGCACGCGTCCGCGGCGACGGTCGACGACCTCGCCGGAGGTCGGCGCGCTCGCCAGCACCGAGGAGGCCCGCGAGCACGGCATGCTGGCCAACCGGCAACGAGCCGGAGCTGGTCTCCTACGACCGCTACGGCCACCGGGTCGACGAGGTCCGGTTCCACCCGTCGTGGCACTGGCTGATGGAGCGCGGGGTCGGCTTCGGCCTCCAGGCGGCGCCGTGGACCTCCGACGACCCGCACGCGCACGTCCGTCGTGCCGCCGGGTTCTTCGCCTGGTCCCAGACCGAGCCCGGGCACGGCTGCCCGATCTCCATGACGTACGCCGCGGTGCCGGCCCTGCGCGCCGACGACGCGATCGCCAAGGAGTGGACCCCGAAGCTCGCGTCCACCACCTACGACCCGGGCCTGCGGCCGCTCGGCGACAAGGCCGGTGTCGCTCGCCGGCATGGGGATGACCGAGAAGCAGGGCGGGTCCGACGTCCGGGCCAACGTCACGACGGCGACCCCGACCGGCGGCGGACGGCGAGTACACCCTCGACGGCCACAAGTGGTTCACGTCCGCCCCGATGAACGACGTGTTCCTCGTGCTGGCGCAGGCGGCCGACGGTCTGTCGCTGCTTCCTGGTCCCGCGCGTCCTGCCCGACGGCTCGCGCAACCGGCCTGGACGTCGTACGGCTGAAGGACAAGCTCGGGAACCGCTCGAACGCGTCGTCGGAGCTGGAGTTCCGGGGCACCTGGGCCCAGCGGCTCGGTGACGAGGGCCGCGGCGTGCGCACGATCATCGAGATGGTCGCGGCGACCCGGCTGGACTGCGTGCTCGGCTCGGCGTCCCTGATGCGGCGCGCCCTGGCCGAGGCGTCGTGGCACGTCGCGCACCGGTCCGCGTTCGGCGGCCTGCTCGCCGACAAGCCCCTGATGCAGAACGTCATCGCCGACCTCGCCGTCGAGTCCGAGGCGGCGACGGCGCTGGGCATGCGGCTCGCCGCCGCGGTCGACGACGCCCACGACCCGCACGAGGCCGCGTTGCGCCGGATCGCCCTGCCGCTGGCGAAGTTCTGGGTCTGCAAGCGCACGCCGATGATGGTCGCGGAGGCGCTGGAGTGCCTGGGCGGCAACGGCTACGTCGAGGAGTCCGGGCTGCCGCTGCTGTTCCGCGAGTCGCCGCTGAACTCGGTGTGGGAGGGCTCCGGCAACGTCAACGCGCTCGACGTGCTCCGGGCGCTGTCCCGCGAGCCCGAGGCGCTGAACGCCTGGATCGTCGAGGTCGGCCGGGCGCGGGGCGTCGACCCGCACCTCGACCGCGCGATCGACACCGTCCTGGAGTCGCTGGCCGACACCTCCGAGCTCGAGGTCGGCGCCCGCCGGCTCGCGGGCCGGATGGCGGCCTGCCTCCAGGGCGCGCTGCTCGTGCAGCACGCTCCCGCCGCCGTGGCGGACGCCTTCTGCGCCACCCGCCTCGGCACGGAGTACGGCGGCACCCTCGGCACCCTGCCCCGCGGCATCGACCTCGCCTCGATCGTCACGCGCACGACACCCCGCCCGTTGGTTGAGCTTGTCGAAACCCCATGGCGCCACTCACGCGCAATCTCGCCCCCGCGACTCCCTGGTAGGTCCGCGAGACGCCCCTCGATCAGTGCCCGCCGCTTGTCTCGCCGCCACCCCTGAACCCGCTTCTCCATCGGCGTACGCCTCGGAGATCGAGTCGTAGGACGCGTGCCAGACGAGGCGGACGGGACGGCGGCGTCACGTGTACTCGCCCCGATGCCTAGGTTGTGCTCAGAGACACGGCGCTGATGTCCCAGGTGCTCCCGACGTAGTAGGAACCGTCACGGCATTCGAGGATGTAGGCGTATGGCATGCCTCCAGGGTCTTCCGACCTCGGGTGCCTCGAACAGGGCGAATCCGTTGCCTGTGGATGGTTTCGACAAGCTCGACCAACGTGTCCCGAAAGTGGCGCGGCTAGCTGAGCTCGAGGCCCGGGTAGAGCGGGTGCTTGTCGAGCATCTCGGCCGAGGCGGCCTTGGTCGCGGTCGGCGACGCCGTCGCGCGAGGACGTACGTCGCCTTGGACGGCGCGCCCGCCTTGTTGGTGCCCGGCTGGGTGTTCGTGCAGCACGTCGACGACGAGCTCGGCGACCCGGTCGAACTCGTCGTGGCCGAAGCCGCGGGTGGTCAGCGCCGGGGTGCCGAAGCGGATGCCGGAGGTGTACCAGGCGCCGTTGGGGTCGGACGGGACCGAGTTGCGGTTGGTGACGACGCCGGCGTCGAGCAGCGCCGACTCGGCCTGCCGGCCGGTGAGGCCGAACGACGAGACGTCGAGCAGCACGATGTGGTTGTCGGTGCCGTCCGTGACCAGCTTGGCGCCGCGCGACATGAAGCCGTCGGCCAGCGACTTGGCGTTGTCGGCGATGTTCTGCGCGTAGGTCTGGAACGACGGCTGACGCGCCTCGGCGAGCGCGACCGCCTTGGCCGCCATCACGTGCGAGAGCGGGCCGCCGAGCACCATCGGGCAGCCGCGGTCGACCGAGCTGGCGTACTCCTCGGTGGCCAGCACCAGGCCGCCGCGCGGGCCGCGCAGCGACTTGTGCGTCGTGGTCGTGGTGACGTGGGCGTAGGGCACCGGGTCCTCCTCGCCGGTGAACACCTTGCCGGCGACCAGGCCGGCGAAGTGCGCCATGTCGACCATCAGCGTCGCGCCGACCTCGTCGGCGATCTCGCGCATCTTGGCGAAGTTCACCCGCCGCGGGTAGGCGGAGTAGCCGGCGATCAGCACCAGCGGCTTGAACTCCTGGGCCGCCGCGCGCGACCGCGGTCGTAGTCGAGCAGCCCGGTCTCCGGGTCGGTGCCGTAGGAGCGCTGGTGGAACATCTTGCCGCTGATGTTCGGGCGGAAGCCGTGGGTCAGGTGGCCGCCGGCGTCCAGGGACATGCCGAGCATCCGCTGGTTGCCGAGGTCCTTGCGCAGCGTCTCCCAGTCCTCCTCGGTGAGCTCGCTGACGTTCTTCGCCGCGTGCTTCTCGAGGGCCGGGGACTCGACGCGGTGGGCCAGGATCGACCAGAAGGCCACCAGGTTGGCGTCGATGCCGGAGTGCGGCTGCGCATAGGCGTACGGCGCGCCGAACAGCTCGCGCGCGTGCTCGGCGGCCAGCGCCTCGACGGTGTCGACGTTCTGGCAGCCGGCGTAGAAGCGGTGGCCGACCGTGCCCTCGGCGTACTTGTCGACTGAACCAGGTGCCCATCGTCATCAGCACGGCCGGCGACGCGTAGTTCTCGCTGGCGATCAGCTTGAGCGAGGAGCGCTGGTCGCGCGAGCTCCGCACGTGTGGCCTCCGCCACACGGGGCTCGACGGACGCGATCACCTCGAGCATCGCGTCGTACGCCGTGCTGGCGGTCTTCGCGAGGCTCTCCCGGTCGGAGTCGCGCCTGGGGTGGACGTCTGGGCAGCGGTCGGGCCGGTCTGTGACTCCGTCATGGCGCCCAGCCTAGTGACGGCCCGCACGATCGGCGAGGGGCCAGTCCGGCGTATCACATGATGGACTGGCGTCTCACATCATAAGATTCGGGTTTGTGGGACAGGCGTCCGAGCCGTGAGACTTGCCCCCATGATCAGCTCCGCAACGGCGACGCACCTCGTGGGACGACTCCACGTGGACCTCGGTCGCACGCGCAGCATGATCTGTCTGCCCTGGCCCGCCTGACCCCGTCCGCGCTGAACTCAGCCGGGCGCGCGGCCGCCAGGAGCCCCTCGACAGTGTGGTCGAAGGCGTCGGCGTCGTGCGTCTCTCTCTCACAGGAGCGCATCTCCGTGACACCCCCCTCATCGACCCAGCACCCCCGCCACCACCGCGCCCGCCACCGGTCCGGGCCGCTCCGGTCGCACCCGCCCCAAGCGCGGTGAGGGCCAGTGGGCGCTCGGCTACCGCGAGCCGCTGAACCAGAACGAGCAGTCCAAGAAGGACGACAACCCGCTCAACGTGCGGGCCCGCATCGAGAACATCTACTCCAAGCGCGGCTTCTCCTCGATCGACGGCGCCGACCTGCGCGGCCGGTTCCGCTGGTGGGGCCTCTACACCCAGCGCAAGCCCGGCCTCGACGGCGGCAAGACCGGTGCCCTCGAGCCGGAGGAGCTCGACGACGAGTACTTCATGCTGCGCGTCCGCTCCGACGGCGCCCTGCTCGGCGCCGAGCAGCTCCGGGCGCTCGGCGGCATCTCCACCGACTTCGGCCGCGACACGGCCGACATCACCGACCGGCAGAACATCCAGTACCACTGGATCCGCATCGAGGACGTCCCGACGATCTGGCAGCGGCTCGAGTCCGTCGGCCTGCAGACCCAGGAGGCCTGCGGCGACTCGCCGCGTGGCGTTCCTCGGCTCCCCGGTCGCCGGTGTCGCCGCCGACGAGATCATCGACGGCAGCGCCGGCGCTCGAGGAGATCAAGCGGCGCTACATCGGCGACCCGGAGTACTCCAACCTCCCGCGCAAGTTCAAGACCGCGCTGACCGGCCACCCCAGCCAGGACGTGGCCCCCGAGGTCAACGACGTCTCGTTCGTCGGCACCGTGCACCCCGAGCACGGCCCCGGCTTCGACCTGTGGGTCGGCGGCGGGCTGTCGACCAACCCGATGCTCGCCCAGAAGCTCGGCGTCTGGATCCCGCTCGACGAGGTCGCCGACGCGTGGGAAGGCGTGATCTCGGTGTTCCGCGACTACGGCTACCGCCGGCTGCGCTCGCGGGCCCGGCTGAAGTTCCTGGTCCAGGACTGGGGCGTGGAGAAGTTCCGCCAGGTCCTCGAGGAGAAGTACCTCGACCGGACCCTCGTCGACTGCCCCTCTCCCCGGTCCCGACCGAGAGCGGCGACCACATCGGCGTGCACGAGCAGAAGGACGGCCGCTACTACGTCGGTGCTCGCGCCGACCGTCGGTCGGATCTCCGGCACCGTGCTCACGCGGCTCGGCGACCTGGTCGAGGAGTACGGCGCCGCCGGCGCCCGGCTCACGGCCTACCAGAAGATCGTCGTGCTCGGCGTCGAGGCAGACCGGGTCGACAGCCTGGTCGACGCGCTCGACGGGATCGGGCTGTCCGCCCGGCCGTCGAACTGGCGACGCAGCACGATGGCCTGCACCGGCATCGAGTTCTGCAAGCTCGCGATCGTCGAGACCAAGCAGCGCGCGGCCGACCTGATCGGCGAGCTCGAGCAGCGCTTCCCGGACCTGGACACCCCGATCACCGTCAACCTCAACGGCTGCCCGAACGCCTGCGCGCGCACCCAGGTCGCCGACATCGGCCTCAAGGGCCAGCTGGTGCTCGACGCCGACGGCGCCCAGGTCGAGGGCTTCCAGGTGCACCTCGGCGGCGGGCTCGGGCTCGACCCGCAGTTCGGCAGGAAGCTGCGGGCGCACAAGGTGACCAGCACCGGCCTCGACGACTACGTCACCAACGTCGTCACCGCGTTCCTCGACCAGCGCACGCCGGGCGAGACCTTCGCCCAGTGGGTCGGCCGCGCCGACGACGACGCGTTGCGCGGCGAGGTCGGGCACCGTGAGCTCCAGGTCGTCCGATGAGCGCCCGCGGCATCCCGTTCCACTGCCCCTACTGCGGCGACGAGAACCTCCGCCCCAGCGAGGAGGGGCACGGCGCCTGGGAGTGCCACGCGTGCCTGCGCGTCTTCTCGCTGAAGATGCTCGGCATGATCGCCCGTCCCACCCAGACCGAGGTGCCCCGATGAGTACCGCCACCACCGAGGCAGCCCGTGCCTTCAAGGGCACCGACACGGAGGGCCGCAGCGAGGCCGAGCTCAAGCAGCTCGTCCGGCACGCCGGCGCCGAGCTCGAGCTCGCGCCCGCCGAGGTGATCATCGAGTGGGCGGTCGCGACCTTCGGCAAGCGGTTCGCGATCACCTCCTCGATGGGCGACGCGGTCCTCGCGCACGTCGCCGGCCGGGTCGCGCCGGGTGTCGACGTGGTGTTCCTCGACACCGGCTACCACTTCGTCGAGACCATCGGCACCCGCGACGCGGTCGAGGCGACGTTGCCGGTCAACCTCATCAGCATCACGCCCGTCCAGTCGGTCGCCGAGCAGGACGCGACGTACGGCAAGGACCTGTTCGCCCGCGACCCCGACCTCTGCTGCGCGCTGCGCAAGGTCAAGCCGCTCGAGGAGGCCCTCTCGTCGTACGACGCGTGGGCCACCGGGCTGCGCCGCGACGAGACGCACAACCGCGTGATCGCCCCGGTGATCGGCTGGGACGAGAAGAAGCGCAAGGTCAAGGTCTCGCCGCTGGCCCGCTGGACGGCCGACGACGTGGACCGCTACATCGCGGAGAACAACGTGCTCGTCAACCCGCTGCAGTACGACGGCTACCCGTCGATCGGGTGCTGGCCGTGCACGCGCCGCGTCGCGCCCGGCGAGGACCCCCGCAGCGGCCGCTGGGCCGGCACCGGCAAGACCGAGTGCGGGATCCATCAATGAGGCGTCACCGCAGCCCCGCTCCCCTCTCCGACAGCGTCGTCGGCCCCGTCATCGACAGGAGGCCCCTCCCATGACCGCACCCGCCCTGGTGGCACTCGCCCACGGCAGCCGCGACCCCCGCTCCGCCCGGACGATCAAGGCGCTCGTCGCCGAGGTCCGCAGCATGCGTCCGGACCTGCGCGTCGAGCCCGCCTTCCTCGAGCTGGCCAAGCCGTCGTTCGCCACGGTCGTCGACCGGCTGGTGAAGGCGGGGTACGACGAGATCGTCGTCGTCCCGCTGCTGCTGACCGAGGCCTACCACGCGAAGGTCGACGTGCCCGCGGCCGTCGCCGAGGCCTCCGCCCGTCACCCGCAGCTCGAGATCCGGGCCACGCACGTGCTCGGCCTCGAGGCCGTGTTCCTGGAGGTGCTGGACCGGCGCCTGCGCACCGCGCTCAGCGACGCCCGGGTCCGCGAGCTCGACGCGCTCGTGCTCGCGGCGGCCGGCTCCTCGGACCACCTCGCCAACCAGGCGGTCGCCCGCCTGGCGCGGCTGTGGGGCGCCAAGCACCGGCTCCCCACCGTTGCGGCCTACGCCTCGGCCGCGCCCCCCACGACGGGCGAGGCCGTGCGCCAGTTCCGGGCCGAGGGCCGCCGCCACATCGCGGTGGGCTCGCTGTTCCTTGCTCCGGGGCTCCTGCCCGACCGTGCGACCGAGCTGGCCCTCGAGGCCGGGGCGGTCGCCGTGTCGGAGCCCCTGGGCGCCGACCCCGAGGTGGCGCGCACGATCCTCGCGCGCTACGCCGTCGGCGCCGTGGAGCTCGTCCCGGTCTGAGTGGGCACGAGGGTACGGCGAGGTCGGCTCCCACGACCCTCGCCGTACCCCTTCCGTTCAGTCGTCGTCGACCGGCTGGAAGTTGTGGTCGAGCGCGTAGTCGGCGACCTGCTGGCCCATCGTGGCGGCCGAGGTGTCAGCGAACCGGAAGTGGATGCCGAGCCAGACCCGCGCGTCGATGACGTCCTGGCGAACCGCGTCGCCGGAGTCGTAGGTCCGCGAGCCTGCGGCCGACCGTGCTGGTCAGCTTCAGGTCCAGGTGCCGGGTGCCGAGTGCGTCCTCCAGCGCCTGGCTGAAGGCACCCATGACGCCGTTGTAGCCGCTGACGTAGTCCGGGTACGGCGGTGTCGCGGGCGGTGTCGCGCCCGTCGTGTTGACGAAGGGCGCCCAGGAGGCGTCCGTCTCGGTGCGGCGGTTGCCGTCGGTGTCGGCCAGCTGGATCGCGGTGATCGGACGCCACAGAGCCGTAGTGGTACTTGGTCCACCAGATCGCGATCGAGGCGTCCGCGAGGCTCATGTGCACCGCAGCGAACATGCGCGCCGAGTCGACGATGTCGAGGTGGCGCTTGGCCGCCTGGTCCCGCAGGGCCCTGGTCAGCTGGACGATCGGGTTGCCGGCGTAGAAGAGACCGGTCGCGGTCATCTCGGCGGTGCGCTTCGTCGTCGGGCTGGTGGAGCCGTAGTCCTTGACCTCGTTGAAGTCCTTCGCGTACCTACGCGACGTCAGGGACGGCGGCGGCCCGGGGTCGAACTGCGCGCCGCTGCGCAGGAGCAGCGGCTTCACGAATCCCAGCCAGGGGGCGCTGAACGGCGCGGCGCTCGGGAGCGTTGGACGCCACACGCCGGCGGCCTCCGGCTTCGGGGGGTTGAACTGGACGCCGGGGTCGTTGCGCCTGTCGCCGACGCGTTGGGCGATCACGTCCGCGGCCGCGAGCTTGCCGAACGCGATGCCGTCCGTCTTGGCCTTTCCGTCGCGGATCGTCGGCCAGTGACTTCGCGTACTCGCCGTCGAGGAACGTCTTCTTGGCCGAGGAGTAGTTCAGGAGGACGGTGTACGCCGCGGCGACGGCCGCAGCCTCCGACGAGGCGTGCCGAGGCGCGTGCCGGCAGAAGCGGTAGGGCTCGTAGCGGCCCTCGATGCCTACCACGGCGTTGTAGACCGCCGCATGCATGAACGCCGTGTAGAGGTAGCCCTCGATGGGGGCCTTCACCGGGACGGTCGTGTCACCCGTCAACGTCTGGATCGCGATGTCGTTCCAGGCCGAGACCACGGAGGCATCGGCGGACCTGTGCTCGTCCCTGTGATCGCGCTTGTGCGCGGTCGCCTGCTGCGTCGGGGCAAGAGCGACCAGGCCCACGGCCAGCGCCGCGGCGATCAGTTGGCGTGCGTGCTTCATGGGGCTCCCTCGTCCGGTGGGTCTCGTCCCAGACTGGAGCGGCGCCCTCGCAGGGCGCATTCGCCGATCCGCGAAATGTGCGGGCTGATCAGCCGCCGGCGCCCACGTGCACCAGGGCCGCGGCCGCCGTACGGTTTGCGACACCAAGCTTCTGGTAGGTGTGCTCGAGGTGCTTGCGCACGGTCGCCTCGCTCACCATCAGCTGGCACGCGACGTCGCCGTTCGAGCCGCCCTCGGCCACCAGCGACAGGACACGACGCTCGGCACCGGACAGCTCGCTGAGCCTGTCCACGCGGACCGTCGGGCGGAGCAGCCGCGCCAGCACGGGCTCCAGCATGCTGAGCAGCATCACGTCCCGCGCGCCGAAGGTCCGGCCGGTCCGGTCCAGGTAGAGCTGCACGACCCGCCCCTGGCCGACCGGGAAGCCTGCCCGCAAGGTGTCCTGGATGCCCTGGCTGCGCATGAGCAGCCGGTCCTCGTCGTCGACGGGATGGCGTACGAGGTGGTCGATGCCGATCGTCAACGGGCCGTCGCACACCTGGGGGTCCTCGTCCGCGAAGACGTCCTCCGGCAGGGAGACGGCGCGCTCGACGCACCCCGTGCCGTCGGCGACCCCGACCCCCAGCCAGTCGCTCGGGATGAGCCGGGACACCACGCTCAGGACGGCCGACCAGCGCTCCCGCTCGTCGGCTGCGTCATCCATGAGCAGCAGCTGCCGGATGCCGGTGACGTCGCACCGGGAGAGGCACAGCTCGGGCACCGCACTCACACTTCCTCCGTCGGTTCCACGGTAGTAAAGAACCGTCACGAGCCGCATGACACGAACGGACCAGTCGACGTGGGGGGAGGTCTCGCGGCACCGTCCTCGTGGTCCCGACCCGACACCCCCTAGGCTTTGCCGCATGAGCTCTCACTACGACGTCGTCGTCCTCGGTGCCGGCCCCGGTGGGTACGTCGCCGCCATCCGCGCCTCCCAGCTCGGCAAGAGCGTCGCGGTCGTGGAGGACAAGTACTGGGGCGGTGTCTGCCTCAACGTCGGCTGCATCCCGTCCAAGGCCCTGCTGCGCAACGCGGAGCTGTCGCACATCCTGACCCACGAGAAGGACAAGTTCGGGATCACCGGCGACGCGTCGATGGACTTCGGCCCCACGCACGCCCGCAGCCGGACGGTGTCCGAGGGCATCGTCAAGGGCGTGCACTTCTTGATGAAGAAGAACAAGATCACCGAGATCGACGGCTGGGGCACCCTGACCGGCGACAGGTCGATGGACGTCAAGACCAAGGACGGCGGCACCGAGCAGCTCACCTACGACAACCTGATCATCGCCACCGGCGCCATCACCCGGCTGATCCCCGGCACGTCCCTGTCCGAGCGCGTCGTGACGTACGAGGAGCAGATCCTCGACGCCGACCTGCCCGGCCTCGATCGTGATCGCCGGCTCCGGCGCCATCGGCGTGGAGTTCGCCTACGTGATGAAGAACTTCGGCGTCGACGTGACGATCGTCGAGTTCCTCGACCGGATGGTGCCGACCGAGGACGCCGACGTCTCCAAGGAGCTGCTCAAGCACTACAAGAAGCTCGGCGTGAAGGTGCTGCTCTAGACCAAGGTCGAGTCGATCGAGGACTCCGGCGACAAGGTCAAGGTGACGGTCTCCCCCGCCGACGGCGGCGACCAGCAGGTCATCGAGACCGACAAGGTCCTCCAGGCGATCGGTTTCGCCCCGCGCGTCGAGGGCTTCGGCCTGGAGGCGGCCGGCGTGAAGCTCACCGACCGCGGCGCGATCGACATCGACGAGTACGGCCGCACGAACGTCGACGGCGTCTACGCCATCGGCGACTGCACCGGCAAGCTGATGCTGGCGCACACCGCCGAGGCGATGGGCATCGTCGCGGCCGAGACGATCGCCGGCGCCGAGACGATGCCGGTCGCCTACGACTTCATCCCGCGGGCGACGTACTGCCAGCCGCAGGTCGCCTCCTTCGGCTACTCCGAGGAGCAGGCCAAGGAGAAGGGGTACGACGTCAAGGTCGCCAAGTTCCCGTTCTCCGCGAACGGCAAGGCCCAGGGCCTCGGTGACGCGGTCGGCTTCGTGAAGATCGTCGCCGACGCGAAGTACAACGAGATCATCGGCGCCCACCTGATCGGCCCCGACGTGACCGAGCTGCTGCCGGCGCTGACCCTGGCGCAGCGCTGGGACCTGACCGCCGACGAGGTGGCCCGCAACGTGTTCGCGCACCCGACGCTGTCCGAGGCCGTCAAGGAGGCCGTCGAGGGCATCGCCGGCCACATGATCAACCTCTGAGGCTCAGCGGACCAGACGGTCCAGGAGGTGCCCGAGCTCGGCGGCGGGGTCGGCGGTGATGCCGCCGTGCACCGGGCCGGGCTGCACGACGGTGCTGCGGGGTGCCTTGACGAAGCCGAAGCGGGTGCCCATCGCGGCCTGCCCTGCCGCGCCCGCCGATGCGTCGCCGCGGCAGACCGCCTCGACCGCGGAGAGCGCCGAGCAGACCGCGTCGGCGTCCACGTCGACAGCCAGCGCCGCGAGCCGGTCGCGGTCGACGTGGCAGCGGGCGGCCAGGAACTCTGCCGCCTGGCAGTAGAGGACCACCCCGACGTTGACGAACTCCTCGCGGTCGACGCGCGGCACGCACCGCAGCACGACGTACTGGAAGGGCAACCGGGTGCTCACGCTGCACCGCTGACCGGGAGCCAGGAACGCGAGCCGGTCACGCGCGCGTGCAGGAAGTCGACGTAGGCCGCTCGCAGGTCGGCCGGCGACTCGGCGCCCGGGGACGGGCTCGAGCCACTCGTCGGGCACGCGCGCGAGCACGTCGCCGAGCAGGTCACGGGTCACCTGCGGGGCGAGCACGGAGTCCGCGTCGGGGACGCCGGCCAGGTGCGCGACGAGCACGTGGTCGGACGCGTCGTAGGGCTGCGCCGCGAACCGCTCGGCGGATCCGATGCCGCGCGACCAGCCGTGGTGGAAGTAGAGGCAGGCGCCGTGGTCGATCGCCCACAGGTCGCCGTGCCACACCAGCAGGTTGGGGTTGCGCCAGCTCCGGTCGACGTTCGCGGTCAGGGCGTCGAGCCAGAGCACCGACGCGGCGACCGACGGGTCCGGCGTGCAGCCGGCGTCGTACCCGAACGAGCCGGGCAGGAAGTCGACGCCGAGGTTCAGCCCGATGCTCGCGGTGAGCAGGTCCTGCACCTCCTCGTCCGCCTCGTACTTCCCGATCGCGGCCGCCAGGTCGACGCCGACGAGCTCGGGGGTCCGGAGGCCGAGCGCGCGGGCCAGCTCGCCGACGACCACCTCGGCGACGAGCACCTTGAGGCCCTGGCCGGCACCCCGGAACTTGCAGACGTAGGTGCCGAGGTCGTCGGCCTCGACGATGCCGGGCAGCGAACCGCCCTCGCGCAGCGGCGCGACGTACCGGGTCGCCGCGACGGTGCGGATCGTCACGCGCCCTCCGCGAGGAGCCGGGCCCGCTGCTCGTCGATGTCGAAGTCCGGCGGCGGCCAGGTCAGGTCCATCGCCTGCAGCGTCTCGAGCAGGATCTGCGCGACGCGCGAGCTTGCCGAACCACTTCCGGTCGCCGGGTACGACGAGCCAGGGCGCGTGCTCGGTGTTGGTGCGCTCGAGGGCGATCTCGTAGGCACGCGTGTAGTCGTCCCAGTGCTGGCGCTCGTCGATGTCGCCGGGGTTGAACTTCCAGAGCTTCGTGGGGTCGTCGAGCCGGGCCAGCAGCCGGGACTTCTGCTCCTCGCGCGAGATGTGCAGCATGCACTTCACGACCGTCGTGCCCGACGTCGACCAGCCGCTTCTCGAAGTCGTTGATCGCGTCGTAGCGTCGCTTGATCTCCCTGGTCGGAGCCAGCGACCGGACCCGCGCGATCAGGACGTCCTCGTAGTGCGACCGGTCGAAGACGCCGATCAGGCCCGGCGCCGGGAGCTCCCGCTCGATGCGCCAGAGGAAGTCGTGCCGCCGCTCCTCCTCGGTGGGCGCCTTGAACGACTTGATGTGCACGCCCTGCGGGTCGACCAGCCCGACCGCGTGCCGCAGGATGCCGCCCTTGCCGGAGGTGTCCATGCCCTGGAGGACCAGCAGGACGCGGCGCTCCCCGCCGCTCCTGCCCTCGGCGAACAGCCGCTCCTGGAGGTCCGAGAGCTCGTCGCCGAGCGCGTAGAGCACGGCCTTGCCCTCGGCCTTCTTGCCCGTCGAACCCGGGCTTGCCGTGCGGGTCGTACGGCGGCCAGGTCGACGGGTCCGGGCGGGCAGGGTCAGCGTCTCGGTCGTCGACTTCGCCATGGGAGGAACCTATGCCACGTCTGCGCCCTCACGGGCCAGTGCGACGAGGCGGCTGACCGCCCGGAAGTACTTCTTGCGGTAGCCCCCCTCGAGGAGCGGAGCCGCGAACAGCTCGTCGAACGTCACGCCGCTGGCCACGACCGGCAGGTCGCGGTCGTACATCCGGTCGGCGAGCACCACGAGCCGCAACGCGACCGCCTGGTCGTCGACCGTGCGCACGTCCTCGAGGCACACGACGCGGACACCGTCGAGCAGCGCGCCGTACTTGGACGGGTGCACCTGCGCGAGGTGGCGCGAGAGGTCGACGAAGTGGTCGAAGCTGGCGCCGTCCTTCTCCGCCACCCGTTTGACCGTGTCGAGGTCGGGGGCCGCCGGCGCTCGGGCAGGCCGCGGTGCCGGTAGTCCTCGCCGTCGATGCGCACCGACTCGAAGTGCGCCGACAGCCCCTGGATCTCGCGCAGGAAGTCGTCGGTGGCGAAGCGTCCCTCCCCAGCTTGCCGGGCAGCGTGTTCGAGGTCGCCGCGAGCCTGACACCCGCCTCCCGGAGCCGGGTCAGCAAGCGTCGAGACGAGCACCGTGTCCCCCGGGTCGTCGAGCTCGAACTCGTCGACGCACACCAGCGCGTAGCGACGAGAGGGCCGCGACCGCGTCGTGGAAGCCGAGCGCCCCCACCAGATGCGTCAGCTCGACGAAGGTCGCGAACAGCTTCGGGGCCGGTGCCGTGTGCCACAGGGACGCGAGGAGGTGCGTCTTCCCGACGCCGTAGCCGCCGTCGAGGTAGACCCCGCCGGGCCCCTCGGGGGCCCGGCTCCTCCCGAAGCGCCTCTTGCGTGGCCGCTCGTCCGAGTGTCGCCGCGAACTCCCGGAGCATCTCGACGGCCCGGTCCTGTGACGGCTGGGCCGGGTCGGGACGGTAGCTGTCGAAGCTCACGTCGGCGAAGCGCGGCGGCGGCACGAGCTCCGCGACGAGCCGGTCCGCGGGCACGCGGGGGTCCCGCTCGGTCAGGTGGATCGGCATGGGGTGACCCTACGATGCAGGGGTGGATCTCCCTGTGATGCCTCCGGTCCAGCCCATGCTCGCGAAGTCCGTGAAGGGCATCCCCGACCCGGCGAAGCACGGCGGGCTGGTCTTCGAGCCCAAGTGGGACGGGTTCCGGTGCCTGATCTTCCGCGACGGCGACGAGGTCGAGCTGGCCAGCCGCAACACCAAGCCGCTGACCCGCTACTTCCCCGAGGTCGTCGAGGCGGTGAAGGCGTCCCTGCCCGAGAGGTGCGTCCTGGACGGCGAGATCTTCGTCGCCATCGGGGACCGGCTCGAGTTCGAGAAGCTCCAGGAGCGCATCCACCCGGCGGACTCGCGGGTGCGGATGCTGGCCGGGGCGACGCCGGCCGGGTTCGTCGCGTTCGACCTGCTGGCGCTCGGCGACGAGTCGCTGATGGGCGAGCCGTTCGAGGTGCGCCGGGCCCGGCTCGAGGAGGCGCTGGCGGACGTCGTACCCCCGGTCCACCTCACCCGGACGACCACCGACCCGGACGAGGCCGAGCAGTGGTTCAGCCGGTTCGAGGGCGCCGGTCTCGACGGCGTCGTGGCCAAGCCGCTCGGGGCGACGTACCAGCCGAACGCCCGCACCATGCTCAAGATCAAGCACGAGCGCACCGCCGACGTGGTCGTCGCGGGCTACCGGGAGCACAAGACCTCGACGCCCGAGAAGCCGCTGCTGGGCTCGCTGCTGCTCGGGCTGTACGCCGACGGCAAGCTCCAGCACATCGGCGTCTCCGCGTCGTTCACGGCCACCCGCCGGGCCGAGCTGATCGAGGAGCTCCAGCCGCTGGTGTGCGAGGACCTCTCCGAGCACCCCTGGGGCGAGTGGAGCGAGTGGGCGATCGCCAACCCCGACCGGGTGCCGGGCACGCAGAGCCGGTGGAGCGCCGGCAAGGACCTGTCGTTCACGCCGCTGCGTCCGGAGCGGGTCGTCGAGGTCGGCTACGACCACATGGAGGGCAACCGGTTCCGGCACACGGCCCAGTTCAAGCGCTGGCGGCCGGACCGCGACCCGGAGTCCTGCGGCTACGAGCAGCTCGAGGAGGTCGTGAGCTACGACCTGGCCGAGGTGTTGGGGGGCTGAGCGGCCCCGACAGGACTACGCTGTGAGCATGAGCGAGCCGACGACGTACGACGTGGTGCTGCTGGTCGAGCAGCCGCTGTCTGCCGAAGACGCGGCCCAGGTCCGCAGCCTGCACGGGGACGTGGAGGACCCGGTCCGCTACCACGTCCTGCTGCCCGTCGAGGACGCAGCCGCACGCGTGGAGTCCGCGATGGGGTCGATCGCGGCGAGCGAGGTCCTGGCCTCGCCCGCTCTCGTGATGGACAGCGAGAACATCCAGGAGGTCCAGCGCGAGCTGCTCGAGCAGGCCCGCACCGACTGCGACGGGTGCGTGTCCAAGCTCAAGGGCCAGGGCGCCGACGTCAGTGGCGAGGTCGTCAGCGCCGAGCCGGTCGAGGCGCTCGCGGCCAAGGTGGCGGAGGTGCAGGCCGCCGAGGCGATCATCCTGACCCGCAAGCACGTGATCGCCGAGTTCTTCCACGTCGACTGGACCTCGCGGGCCCGCCGCAAGCTCGGCGTCCCGATCCTGCACCTGCTCGAGCACGAGAACTTCGACGAGCAGGCCGACCACTACGGCGGCGAGGGCGTCACCGGCTTCTGAGCCGGACGGCTCCTACTCCCCCACCTCACCGCCGGCGAGCTCGACGGCGATGTCGAGGTGCCCGGCGTGACGGGCGTACTCCTGGAGCACGTGGAAGCAGATCCACGCCAGGGTGGCCGGCTCGCCCTCGAACCGCGGTCCCGGCGGTGCCTGCTCGTCGAGCGTGTGCGTCGCTCAGCACGGTCGACGTACGCTCCCCCACCTCGCGCAGCATCTCCTCCGCCTGTACGACGGACCAGCCGGCCGGCACGTGCCATCGGTCGTCCTTCGTCGTCGCCCCACGGGTCGTCGACCTCCTCGCCGAGGAAGCCCCACACGAACCAGCGGCGCTCCATGTGGGCGAGGTGCACGAGCAGCTCGAGCGGCGTCCAGCCCGACGGCAGCCTGCTGACCCGCAGGTCGGCCTCGGACAGGGACGCGACCTTGCGCAGCACCGTCTCGCGGTAGAACTCCAGGTAGCGGGCGAACAGCTGGGCGCTGTCCGACGTGCTCCCCCGCGGCTCCGGGAACTCGGTCACACGATTGCACCGAGGATCAGCACGAAGATCAGGCCCAGCACGGAGATGACGGTCTCCATCACCGACCACGACTTGATCGTCTGCCCCACGGTGAGGCCGAAGTACTCCTTGACCAGCCAGAAGCCGGCGTCGTTGACGTGGCTGAAGAACAGCGACCCGGCGCCGATGGCGAGCACCAGCAGCGAGAGGTGCTGCTGGTCCAGGGTCGGCGCGCCAGCGGCGCCACGATGCCCGCCGCGGTGACGGTGGCCACCGTCGCCGAGCCGGTGGCCAGCCGGATGCCGACCGCGATCAGCCAGCCGAGGAGCAGCACCGAGATGTGCGAGTCCCTCGGCGGCGTCGGCGATGACCTGGGCGACACCCGAGTCCGACAGCACCGTCTTGAAGCCGCCGCCCGCTGCGACGATCAGCATGATGGACGGCGACGGCCGGGCAGCCCCGAGCCGAGCGAGTCGTTGACCTGGCCCCGGTTCATGCCGGATGCGCGCCCGACGGCGAACATCGCGACCAGCACGCCGACCAGGAGCGCCACCGTCGGCGTCGCCGACGAAGTCCAGGACCCTGCGGGTGCTCGAGTCCTCGTCGAGGGTCAGCTCGCCGAGCGCGCGGACCAGCATCAGCAGCACCGGCAGCACGATGCTCATGATCGCGGCGGTGAAGGAGGGCGAGCGCGTGACGCCGGGAGCCCGGTGGCCCTGCTCGTCATCGAGGCCTGCGAGGGTGCCGCGGGACTCCGCGTCGTGCTCCCGGTCGTCTCGACGTCGGCGTCTCCGTAGCCGGGACCGCTCCGACCACCCGCGGGCACGGCGGCGACCGTGGCCTGCGTCGCGTGGACGGGCACCCACTTGTCGATGACGCGGGCCAGCAACGGGCCGGAGATGATCAGGGTCGGAACCGCGACGATCAGGCCGAACAGCAGGGTGTAGCCCGAGGTCGGCGTTCAGGAACTCGATCGCCGTCACCGGGCCGGGGTGCGGCGGCACGAGCCGTGCAGGATCGACAGACCGGCCAGCGCCGGGATGCCGACCAGCATCAGGCTGACGCCCGGTCTTGCGGGCCACCAGCACGACGATCGGGACCAGGATCACGACCCCGATCTCGAAGAACATCGGCAGGCCGATGATCGCGGCGATGCCGGCCATCGCCCACGGCAGTCGCTGACGGGCCGACCCGGTCCACGATCGTGTCGACGATGCGGTTGGCTCCGCCGGAGTCGGCGAGCAGCTTGCCGAGCATGGCGCCGAGCGCGATCAGCAGGCCCACCCCGCCGAAGGTCGTCGCCGACCCCAGGATGAAGCTGGCGAGCGCGTCGTCGGGCGGCACCGCCGCCACGGCGGCGAGCACGGCCGTGCCGAGGATCAGTCCGAGCAGCGGGTGGAACTTCGCCCAGACGATCAGCAGCACCACCGTGGCGATGGCGAGCACGGCCGCCAGGATCAGTTGGGCGCTGCCGGCGCTGCTCAGGGGTGCTTCTGCGGCGATCACGTTCATCGAGGTCATCATCCGAGTGGTTCCTCTCGAGGGCGGTCAGGCGGGTCCGACCGGGTTTCCGTCCGCGTCCCAGTGCGCGGCGACCTTCTTGCTGGGCTGCACCCGGGGCGGCTCGCCCGGCATCTTGGGGTAGTCCGGCGGGTAGGACAGCTCCACCGAGCCCTGCTCGACGAACAGGTCCAGCAGCGGCGTCAGGTCGCCGGTGCACGTCGTCGATGGCGGCGTGCACGTCGCCGCGCTCGGCGAACCGCTCCGGCACGGTGAACAGGTTGAACGCCGCCGGGTCCTCGACCTCGGCGAGCTCGTCCCACTCCATCGGCGTGGACACCGGCGCGCCGGGCTTGGGCCGCAGGCTGTAGGCCGAGGCGATGGTGCGGTCCCGGGAGTTCTGGTTGTAGTCCACGAAGATCGCGTCGCCGCGCTCCTCCTTCCACCAGTTGGTGGTGACCCCGTGCGTACGGCGCTCCAGCTCGCGGCCGAACGCGATGGCGGCGTGCCGCACGTCGACGAAGTCCCACCGCGGCTCGATCCGGACGTAGACGTGCACGCCCCGGTTGCCGCTGGTCTTCGGGAAGCCGACCAGGCCGAGGTCGTCGAGCAGCTCGCGGGCCACGCCGGCGACCCGGACCGCGTCGCGGAAGTCGGTGCGCGCCGTGCGGGTCGAGGTCGATCCGCAGCTCGTCGGGGTGGTCGGGCGCGGTCGCGCCGTACCGGCCAGGGGTGGAAGGTCAGCGTGCCCATCTGCGCGGCCCACGCCGGCACGGCGACCTCGGTCGGGCAGACCTCGTCGGCGGTGCGGCCCGACGGGAAGGTGATGGTCGCGGTCTCGACGTAGTCGGGGGCGCCCTTGGGCACCCGCTTCTGGTAGAACGCGTCGGCCTTGTCGCCGTACCCGGTGCTCAGCATGATGCCCTCGCGCACGCCCTTGGGCCAGCGCTCCAGGGCGGTCGGCCGGTCGCGCAGCGCGCGCATGATGCCGTCGCCGACCGCGACGTAGTACTCGACCACCATCAGCTTGGTGACCTCGGGCGTGTGCTCGGTCGCCTCGTAGATCACCCGGTCCGGGCTGGACACGCGCACCGGCGCGTCCGCCGGCGTCGACCTCGGTCGCGGGGCTTGCCATGGCGGCGACTCTAGCCACGTCCCCGGCCCGCGAGTCCGCCGCGGGTCGCTTGGCGTCGAAAGTAGGCTGGGCGCATGGCCTACGAGGTGGAGAAGACCGACGAGGAGTGGCGCGAGCAGCTCTCCCGCGACGAGTACGCCGTGCTGCGCAAGGCCGGCACCGAGCGCGCGTTCACCGGCGAGTACACCGACACCAAGACCGTCGGGGTCTACCGCTGCCGCGCGTGCGAGGCCGAGCTGTTCAAGTCCGAGACCAAGTTCGACTCGCACTGCGGCTGGCCGTCGTTCTACGCGCCGCTCGCCGAGGACCGGGTCGAGTACATCGAGGACACCTCGATGGGCATGAAGCGGGTCGAGGTGCGCTGCGCCAACTGCGGCTCGCACCTGGGCCACGTCTTCGACGACGGCTACGGCACGCCGACCGGCCAGCGCTACTGCATCAACTCGATCAGCATGACCCTGGAGCCCGCCGAGTAGTCGCGCCCGCCGTCAGTCCTGCGGGTAGGGCTGGAGGCCCGACGTCACCACGACCACGCCCACGCCGTACTTCTCGTCGAGGGATCTCTGCAGCGTCCCGTCGTCGTAGACCACCCGCAGGTCGACCTGGTCGTGCCCGGCGGCGACGGTCTCGACCCAGCGCACGTCGGCGAGCTGGCCCGCACCGCGCGCAGCTCCTCCTGGCTGTGCAGCGCCTTCGAGACGCACAGCGCGCCGCCCCAGGTCTGCCGCAGCTTCTCCTCCGCCACCCGCGGTCGCCGGTCACCGCGACGTCCAGCACCAGCCGGCGCGGATCGTTCTGGTGCCGGTCGTCCAGGGACTCGACGACGGACTGGTCGAGCCACGCGTCACCGAACCCCTCGAGGCCGGAGGCCACGCGCAGGGTCCGCTCGAGCGAACGGGTCGTCGTGGTGGCCGGGTCGAGCACCCGCCAGCCACCCTCGGGCACCGGGCACGGCGTCGTCCGCGGTGTGTCCTCCGGGGCGGCGACGCCGCGGTCCGTCGTACGACTCGCGGTGACGGCCCTGCGGGTGGGCGTGAACGCGCTGCCGTCGAACGTGCCGACGACCACGTAGTCGCCCCACGTCACGCCGTCCGAGCGCTGCTCGCCCTCGACCCGGGACCACTGCCACCCGGCGATGGGTGGCCCCTCGCACTGGGGCGGGTTCGACGTCCGCACGCCGCCCAGGCAGAGCATGGCCGGCCCGTCGCCCTTCTGCAGCACGGTTCCCGCCCCGTACAGCTCCCGGTCCGGCCGCTCACGCGAGGACACGGAGGACGGGCGCTGCGAGTCGGCGGTCGTCGGCTCGGCGAGCTCGATCGCGGGCACGTCGCCACAGGCCGCGAGCAGCAGGCCGAGCGGCAGCAGCAGCCAACGCCTCGATGCCCGCATGCGGCCCACCTTCGTCCACCCCGACCCTCGCATCGTAGGCCAGCGACCTGCGGCGCCACGGCCTAGCGGGTGACCCGTCAGGGCAGGTCGGTGACCAGCTCGGTCGGGCGTGCGGCGGCGTCCGGTGTAGAACGGCACCTCCTCGCGCACGTGGCGCCGGGTCTCCGAGCCGCGCAGGTGCCGCATCAGGTCGACGATCCGGTCCAGGTCGTCGGCCTCGAACGCCAGCAGCCACTCGTAGTCGCCGAGCGCGAACGACGAGACGGTGTTGGCGCGCACGTCGGGGTAGTCGCGCGCCATCATGCCGTGCTCGGCGAGCAGCCGGCGGCGCTCGGTGTCCTCGAGGAGGTACCACTCGTAGGAGCGCACGAACGGGTAGACGCAGACGTAGGCGCGGGCCTCCTCGTCGGCCAGGAACGCCGGGATGTGGCTCTTGTTGAACTCCGCCGGCCGGTGCAGCGCCATCTGCGACCACACCGGGTCGAGGCGGGCGCCGAACGCCGTGCGACGGAAGCGGTGGTAGGCGTCCTGCAGCTCGTCGGCGGTCGACGCGTGCCACCAGACCATCAGGTCGGCGTCGGCGCGCAGGCCGGCGACGTCGTAGAGCCCGCGGACCGTCACGTCGGCGTCGCCGAGCTCGGCGAAGAGCTTCTCGACCTCGGCGGCCTCGCTGGCGCGGTCGCTCTCGCCGAGGACGTCGCGCAGCCGGAACACCGACCACATCGTGTAGCGGATGGTGTCGTTGAGGTCCTTGGCGGCCTTGCCCTGGTGCGGGCGCTTGCTCTGCTCGGTCATGGGCGTCATTCTCCCGCGTCCGCCAACGCCGGCGAGGACCTGGGTGGCCGCGACCTCCGCCGACGCGATGCAGGCCGGGATCCCGAGCCCGTCGTACGCCGCGCCGCAGACCGCCAGCCCGCCCACGGCGGCCACCGACGGAGCGGATGTGGCGGACCCGGTCGAGGTGACCGACGGCGTACTGCGGCAGCGCGCCGCCCCACCGCTGGACGTGCGTGTCGACCGGCCGCACGGACAGCCCGATCGCGTCGGCGAGGTCCTCCAGCGCCAGCTGCACGACCTCGTCGTCGGTGCGCTGGAGCAGCTGCTCCTCGCGGTGCCGGCCGATCGAGCAGCGCATCACCAGCACGCCGTCCGGCCTCGCCGGCGGCGCGGACCCAGTCCCACTTGGCGAAGGAGAACGTCGACGCCTTGACCGACCGCCGTCGACCGGCGGCACCAGGAAGCCCGACCCCTGCGTCTCGGGGAAGTCGCGGGCCCGGAAGGCCAGCGTGACGATCGCCATCGAGGCGTACTCGATCCGGGCCAGCTCGAGCGCGGCGTCGGGCACCACGTCGGCGAGCAGCCGGCCGGTCGCGCGCGGCCGGGGTGGCGAGCACCACCGCGTCGGCGTGCAGCACCTCGGCGTCCCGGGTCGAGCCGACCACGAGGTTCCAGCCGCCGTCGGCCGCGCGCGCCAGGTCGCGCACGGTGGCGCCGGTGCGCACGTCGAGGCCCGCCGAGGCGACGACGGCCTCCGGCAGCCGGCCGATGCCGCCGACCAGGCCCGCGAACACCGGCACGTCGGACGTCTGCTCCAGGACCTGGGCCGCGGCCCGCATCATCGACCGGTCCCGGTCGAGCAGCGCCACGACCTGGGGCACGGCGGCGCGCGCCGAGATCTCGCGGGCGTGGCCGGCGTACACCCCGCCGAGCAGCGGCTCCACCAGCCGGTCGACGACCTCGCGGCCGAAGCGCTCCTCGACCAGCCAGCCGACGCTGACGTCCTGGCCGTCGAGGCGGGTGGCCGGCAGCCCGCGCTCGAGCGCGACCCGGGCCAGCCCGAGGCGGAGAGGACGCCGCTCTCGGCCAGCGCGCGGGTGTCGGCGGGCACGCCCATCAGCGTGCGCGGCATCGGCCGCAGCCGTCCGCGCGACCAGAGGTTCGCGGTCGTGGTCGCCGGGTGCACGATCCGGTCGCCGAGCCCGGCGGCGCGGGCCAGCGCGACCGCCTCGGGCCGGCGGTTGAGCATCGCCTCGGCGCCGACGTCGACGGTGACGCCGCCGACCTCGGCGCAGGGCGAGCTTGCCGCCGACGGCTCGGAGCGGCCTCCAGCACCACGACCTCGACGTCCGGCGCCGTACGCCGGACCGCCGCCGCCGCGGCCAGCCCGGCGATGCCGCGCGCCGACCACGACGACCCGCGGCGGCGCGGCAGCGGCGGGGGGACGGGAGGAGGTCACAGGTCACAGATTGGCAAACGCCCTGGTCACGGTCGACACCCGGGCGGAACCGGAGCCGCTCGGGCTGCGTCACAGGGGCACTCGAGCGACGTACGCCGTCGCCACGGACGGACGGGGTATCGTCATGGGGACAGATCGACGGTCAGGCACCTGGTGGCGGCGGGCGTGCTCGTGGCGCTCGGCGTCGCTCACGGCGTGCAGCGGTGGCGGCGACAGCGCGTCCGACGCCGGCGGTCGAGCGCGCGACCTGGCGGCGCCCGCGCCGGCCGGCGGCGACGCCGGGCAGCGCCGTCGAGCGGCCTGGACAGCGTCGACAGGCCGGCGCCGGGCGCCGACCGCACCGTCGTGAAGGCGCAAGTCGGTGATCAGGACCGGCGAGGTGTCGCTCACCATCGAAGGACCTCGAGAAGGTGCGCGGCGAGGTCGACGACCTGCTGGCCGCGCTCGGCGGCACCGTCGACAACGAGCAGACCTCCAACGACCGGAAGGGCCGGATCGAGCAGTCGACCCTGGTGCTGCGGGTGCCGGTCGACCGGTTCGACGGTCGCCAAGAAGGCCCTGATGGGGCTGGGGAAGCTCAAGACCTCGGACGTCAGCCGCCAAGGACGTCACGACCGAGGTCATCGACATCGACGAGCGGGTGCAGACCCTGCAGAACAGCCTCGACAACCTGCAGCGCTACCAGCGCGACGCCAAGGACGTGAAGGACCTGCTCGACTTCGAGGAGAAGATCACCGCCCGGCAGGCCGAGCTGCAGTCGCTCGAGGCGCAGCAGGCCTACCTCGCCGACCAGACCTCGATGTCCACGATCACGCTGCACCTCTCCACGCCCGGACAAGTACGTCCCGCCGCCGGACGCGCTCGAGGACGCCGGCTTCCTGGCCGGGCTGAAGGCCGGCTGGCACGCGCTCGGCGACGTCGTCGGTCGTCGCGCTGACCGTCCTCGGTGCGGTGCTGCCGTTCCTGGTCGCGGGCCTGGTCCTCGGCGTGCCGGCGTGGATCGGCGTACGGGCGCTGCTGCGTCGCCGACGCGCAGCAGGTCCGGTGGCGCCCGCCGCTCCCGCCGAGAGCTAGACCGCCGCCGCCGCTGACCCGTCACCTCTGCGACGACACGCCGCAAAAACCCCTGCACAACTGACGGGTCGGCGTCAGAGGGAGTGGACGTGGTCGGTGAGCCGGGCGAGCTGGTCGGGGTCGGTCGACGGGAGCACGCCGTGGCCGAGGTTGAAGATGTGGCCCGGGCGCGGCGCGGCCGGCCTCGACGATCTCGGTGGCCCGCGCGAGCATCACCTCGGTCGGCGCGAACACCAGCGACGGGTCGAGGTTGCCCTGCACGGCCCGGCCGCCCGCCCGTCGTACGCCGTCGGCCAGCGGCACCCGCCAGTCGACGCCGACCACGTCGGCGCCGGCCTCCCCCATCAGCCCGAGCAGCTCGCCGGTGCCGACCCCGAAGTGGATCCGCGGGACGCCGAGCTCGCCGGCCGCGGCGAGCACCTGCGCGGAGTACGGCATCACGTAGCGCCGGTAGTCGCCCGGCGACAGCGCCCCGGCCCACGAGTCGAACAGCTGGACCGCCGAGGCGCCGGCCTCGACCTGCACCGCGAGGTAGGCCGCGGAGATCGCCGCGATCTTGCGCATCAGCGCGTCCCACACGTCGGGGGCGCCGAACATCATCGCCTTGGTCTTCGCGTGCTCCTTGGACGGCCCGCCCTCGACGAGGTACGACGCCACCGTGAACGGCGCCCCGGCGAACCCGATCAGCGGCGTCGCACCCGAGCTCGCCGACCAGCGTCTGCACCGACTCGGTGATGAACGGGACGTGCTCGGGGGTCAGGTCCGGGATCGCCGCGACGTCGGCGAGCGTCTCCACCGGGTGCGCGCCACGACCGGACCGACGCCGGGCACGATGTCGAGGTCGACGCCGACCGCCTTGAGCGGCAGCACGATGTCGGAGAAGAAGATCGCGGCGTCGACGCCGTACCGCCGCACCGGCTGCAGGGTGATCTCCACGACCAGCTCGGGCCGCATGCACGACTCGAGCATCGCGCACGCCCTCGCGCAGCTTGCGGTACTCCGGCAGCGAGCGGCCGGCCTGGCGCATGAACCACACGGGCGTGTGCGGCACCGGCTCCGCGCGGGCGGCGCGCAGGAAGGCGGAGTCGTGGACCGCGGGGTCGGTCGAGGAGGCAGCAGGCACGCCGGACATCCTCCCAGGCGGCCGGGCACGGGCCGCGGCCGGCGGCGAACTGCGTGTCGGGCCTCGACACGCCGGGTTCCGGCCTAGTCTGACCTCATGGCCGCACGTCAGGAGCCTCGTGTGGACCCCTCTGCTTACCCGGAGGAGTTCCGGCTCGCCGTCGCGCAGCTGCGCGCCGCTCGGCTGCGCCCGGAGGTCTTCTGCGAGGAGATGCCCGCGCCGCAGCGGATCGCCCCGTTCGCCTCCGCGCTGTCCGCCGACGTCACCGTCGACGGCGAGGACGTCGGCACCGGGCGGCTCGTGCTGCTGCACGACCCCGCCGGCAACGACGCCTGGGAGGGCACCTTCCGGTGCGTGGCCTACGCCCGCGCCGAGATCGACCCCGAGATGGCCAACGACCCGCTGCTCGCCGAGGTCGGCTGGTCCTGGCTGAGCGAGGCGCTCGCCGCCCACGGCGCGACGTACCTCGCCCCGTCGGGCACGGTCACCAAGGTCTCCTCGGAGAGCTTCGGCAGCATGGCCGACGAGGAGCCCAGCGCCCAGCTGGAGATCCGCGCCTCCTGGACGCCCGTGGTCGACCCCGACGGGGACGGCCTGCTCGACCTCGAGCCGCACGTCGAGGCGTGGGGCGAGCTGCTGTGCACCGCCTCCGGACTGCCGCCGGTGCCCGAGGGCGTCGCGCCGATGCCGAGCCGACGCGGACAGCGCGGCCGAGGCTGATGGGCAGCCCGCGACCCCCACGCCGTGTCGGACACCGAGGGCGAGACCGAGCCCGACCCGGAGGAGCAGCCGCCGGAGCCCGCTCCCCTGCTGGAGCTGCGCGACGGCCTGCCGCCGGTCGTCGACACCGAGGAGGCGCTCGACGAGACGGTCGCGGCGTTCGCGCGCGGGCACCGGCCCGGTGGCGATCGACGCCGAGCGCGCGTCGGGCTACCGCTACTCCGCCCGGGCCTACCTCGTGCAGCTGCGCCGCGAGGGCTCCGGCACCGCGCTGGTCGACCCGATCGCCTTCGACGACCTGACCACGCTCCAGGAGGCCCTCGGCGACACCGAGTGGATCCTGCACGCCGCCACCCAGGACCTCGCCTGCCTCGCCGAGGTCGGCCTGCGGCCGACGACCCTGTTCGACACCGAGCTCGCCGGCCGGCTGCTCGGCTACCCCCGGGTCGGGCTGGCCACGCTGGTCGAGACGGTCGTGGGCCGCAGCCTGCGCAAGGAGCACTCGGCGGTCGACTGGTCGACCCGACCGCTGCCCGAGCCGTGGCTGGAGTACGCCGCCCTCGACGTCGAGGCGCTCGTCGAGCTGCGCGAGGCGCTCGGCGTCGAGCTCGAGGAGTCCGGCAAGGCCGAGTGGGCCCGGCAGGAGTTCGCGCACCTCGTCGACGCGCCGAGCCACCGGGCCCCGCGCGTGGACCCGTGGCGCCGCACCTCGGGCATGCACCGGGCCCGCGGCCGCCGCGCCCTGGCCGCCGTACGCGAGCTGTGGGAGACCCGCGACGAGATCGCCGCCCGCCGCGACGTCACGCCCGGCCGGATCATCCCGGACTCCGCGATCGTCGAGGCCGCCAACGCGATGCCCCGCGACAAGGCCGCCCTGCTCGCGGCTCCGAGGGCTTCCGCGGCCGCGGCGCCGAGCGCTACGCCCACCAGTGGGTCGAGGCGCTGCGCGTCGCCCGCACCCTGCCCGACGAGGAGCTGCCCCCGGTCGCCGCGCGGTACGACGGCCCGCCGCCGCCCCGCGCCTGGGCCGACCGTGACCCGGTCGCGGCGGCCCGGCTGGCCTCGGCCCGCGAGCCGCTCAAGGCGCTCGTCCGAGCGAGCACGGCCTCCCGGTGGAGAACCTGCTCACCCCGGACTACGTGCGCCGGGTGATGTGGGAGCCGCCGGTGGCCGAGGACGGTGACGAGCCACGGACCGGCGAGGCCGTGGCGGCTCGCCTGGCGGAGCTCGGCGCCCGGCCCTGGCAGGTCGAGCTCACCCGCGAGCCGCTGACCCGACGCGATCCTGACGGCCCGAGGACGTCGCGCCGAGGCCGCCGCGGCCGCGCCTGAAGCCGACTGACGCTCACTGGCTCGGCGACGCCGACGGGGTCGGCGGCGTCAGCAGCCGGACGGAGACCTCGTCGATCCGCGGCAGCAGCGTGTCCAGGTCGAGCACCGGGCGAGTAGAACATCCGGTCCAGGAACGGCTGGGTCTGGCTCACCACGTCCGGCCAGCCCGGGGCCGACGGCATCGGGTCGGCCCGCCGGATCACCTGGTCGAAGACCTCGGCGTTGCGCGGGAACCGGCTCGGGCTCGATGAACTGCGGCGAGTGCAGGGCCGCGAGGTTGGCGGGCACCACCGCGCCGGTCGCCGCCAGGATCTTCGAGGCCGTCGTCGCCGCTGGCGAAGGCCAGGAAGTCGGCCGCTCGCGGCAGGTGCTCGGTGCCCTTGGACGACGCAGTAGCCGGTGATGTCCGCGAGCGTGCGGGCCCGGCCGAGGCTCGGCAGCGGGAACACGTCGAAGTGCAGGTCGGCCTTCTCGCGCAGCCGCGGCACCAGGGCCCGGGTGCCGACCATCATCGCCGAGCCGGCCGTTCTCGAAGCGGGTGACCGCGTCCTGCCGGGCCAGCTGGCGGGCGGTCGGGCGCGAGGCTCGGGTCGCGGGCGACGGAGAGGATCTCCTCGAGCGCCGGCGCGGGTGCGCTCGTCGGCGAAGCGTCAGCGTGGTCGGGACCTTGCGGCGTCGTCGACGACGTCGGCGCCGGCCGACCGGACCAGCGGGATGAGCGTGCTGAGCCGGGGCGGGAGGTAGAGCGCCCTTCACGTCGTCCTTGCGACATCGCCCTGGCGGCGGCGACGAACTGCTCCCACGTCCAGCCCCGCTCCGGGGCTCGGCGGGGTGTCCTCGTCCGGGACGCGCGAGCGTGCGGGGCACGAGCAGCCGCTTGTTGTAGAAGACGACGTAGGGCGAGACGTCGTTGGGCATGCACTGCAGCGCCGCGTCGCCGGCGAACGCCTCGAGCCCGAGCCGCTGGTAGTTGTCGCCGAACTGCACGCCGCGCTCCTCGAGGAGCTCGTCGACGGGCTGCACCCGACCTGCCGGCGACCAACGACGCCAGGCTCCGTCTGCCGGGCCAGGAACAGGTCCGGCGGGGTGCCCGCGTCGAAGCCGCGGTCCACGTTGTCCTCGGACGTGACGGCGTCGGCCGCCGGCCTCGACCTTGACGGTCACGTCGGGGTGCTCGGTGGTGTAGGCCCTCGCCAGCTCGCGGTAGGCCGCGACGACGCCCGGGTCGCCGTACACCGCGAAGCGCAGGGTGACCGGGCCCGGCGGGCGGTCGCGGGGACGTCGGGGCCGAGGTCGGCGCGTCGCTGCGGAGACGGGGCGGGGTCGGCCGGAGAGGTGCACGCCGCCGCGACCAGGCGAGCAGCAGGCCGATGAGCAGGGCGGCAGCCAGCGGAGCCGCGAAACGGGTGCGACGGTCACGTCGGGGCCGTGCGGACACCGCTTCGTCCTCCTGGTTCGATGGGGGCTCAGGGGCCGTCGAACGACCCCGGACACCGTATCGGGACACGCCACCGCAGGTGTCGGCGAGTCGGAGCCGCCAACCCTACGCTGGAGCGGCAACCCCCGTGACAGTGAGGAAACCCGTGATCTCGACCCGTGCCCTGGCACGTCCGACCGTGGCCGCTCGCGACCCTGGCCTGCGCTCGCGGCGCTCACCCTCGCCGGCTGCAGCGACCGACGACCGCCACGAGCGAGCGCCCCGCCGTCGTCGACGACCGTCGGCGGCACCGGCGACCGAGGCGCCGCCGAGAGCCGGCCACGCCGACGCACGCCCGCCGAGACCACCACCGAGCGCGGCGCCCGAGCCGTCGGACGCCGGCCACGCACGAACGTGAGCGCCGCCGCGGACCCCCGGCGGCCGGCTGCTCGCAGCGCGGCCGAGGTGCCCGGCTTCAACGACGAGTTCCGCTGGAAGGACGGCGCCACCGCGGACCAGCGAGCCGCACGGCGCTCGTTCGGCACCTGCCAGCGCTTCGCGCTGACGTCGATCGGCGCCGACCGTCGGTCGCCGTCCGCGTCGTACCGGCCGGCCGGGCCGGACCGAGCACCGACGACCGGCGGGCGAGCTGGTCGCGGAGTTCCCGGACACGACCACCGCCCGGCGCGCGTTCGCGGTGCTGAAGTCCTGGCGCGCCACCGTGCGCCGACCGGCTGAAGCGGTCGACACACGCAGGCGAAGGTCGGCGCCCTCCAGGACGTGCCCGTCGACGGCGGCACCGGCCGGCTGGTACCTCGCTGACCTACGGCCCGGTCGCCGGCGACCCCGACGCGCTGTTCTTCGACGCCCAGGGCATGGCCGTCGTCGGCTCGCGGATCGCGATGGTCGAGATGGTCCTGGCCGGCCAGGACTACAACTACGAGCCCGGCCAGGAGCCGATGGTGGCCGCCCTGCAGCGCGCGGCCACGCAAGCTCGTCCTGACCGGCTAGCGTCTGCTCGTGAGCGACGCGAGCCCGCTCGGACCGCATGTGGGACCGCGGCCGCGTGTCGTTCCGGGCGCGGCGCGCCCGGCTGCGCAGCAAGTCCTGGCACATCGGCCAGTGCTCGGTCGCGGCCGGGCGTCGCGTGGTACCTCGCCCACGACGTGTTCGGCCACCCGAGGCCGTTCTTCGCCCCGATCGTCGCGGTGGTCTGCCTCGGCACGTCCTACGGCCAGCGGCTGCGGCGGGTCGCCGAGGTCACCGTCGGCGTGTCGCGATCGGGGTGTTCCTCGCCGACCTGCTGCTGCTGCTGATCGGCACCGGCGCCTGGCAGGTCAGCGTGCTGGTCGCGCTGGCGATGACGGTCACGCTGCTGCTCAACGCCGGCACGCTGTTCGTCACCCAGGCGGCCGTCCAGGGCATCGTCGTGGTGACGTTCGCCGCCGCGCCCGGCTACGCGCTCACCCGCTGGTTCGACGCGCTGATCGGCGGTGCGGTGGCGCTGGTCGCGGCGGCCGTCGTGCCCCGGCGCCGCTGCGGCGTCCGCGCGAGCAGGCCGCCCTCGTCGTACGCCGGATCGCCGAGCTGCTGCGGGCCGGGGCGCGAGAGCGCCGAGGACGGCGACGTCGGAGCGAGGGCTGCAGGTGCTCGCCGACGCACGCACCACCGACCGGCTGATCCGCGAGCTCCAGGACGCCGCCGACGAGGGGCTGTCGGTGCTCGCGTCCTCACCGTTCCGGCGCCGGCACGTCGGCCACGTGCGCCGGATGGTCGAGCTCGTCGAGCCGCTCGACCGTGCGCTGCGCAACACCCGCGTGCTGGTGCGGCGGATCGCGCTGGCGACCTACCACCACCAGCCGCTGCCGCGGGCCTACGTCCTGCTCTGCGAGGACCTCGCCGACGCCGCCGACGAGATGGCCGACGAGCTCGCCGCCGGCGAGATGGCCGGGTCCACCAGCGACGTGCAGCGGTCGCTGCTGCGGGTCGGCGAGGGCACCGCCGAGGTCGAGCGGGTCGCCGACCTGTCCGCGGACGTCGTGCTCGCGCAGATCCGGTCGATCATCGTGGACCTGCTGCAGATCACCGGGATGGACGTCCTCGAGGCCACCGACGCGCTGCCGCCGCCCCGCGGCTGAGCGGCCGGGGCCGTAGCCTGTGACGACGATGTCCGAGCAGACCCGCCCCCGCCACCACCGGCCGATGCTGCCCGGCGCCGCCACTTCGAGGCCATCATCGGCGACGTCGACCCGGCCGCTGCGCACCGAGGCCGCCGACCGCTGCGCCACGCTGCTGGTGCGCGGCGCCCACGACACCGCCGACGAGCAGGTCGTCGCGCGCGTCGTGCACCTCGCCGACACCGAGGGCCTCGACACGCTGGCCGACCTGTGGTCCGGCTCGCCCGCGGACTCGCTGGCCGGCTGCCTGTGGCGGCTCTACCTGCTCCGCGCCTGGGTGTACGCCGACCCGGCGGCCGCCGCGCGCGAGTTCGACGCCGGCCGCCGCGCACACGCCGGTGCACGAGGTGGTCGCCGGGGTCGTCGACCCGCCCGGCCCGGACGAGGTGCGCCGGCTCACCGACCTGGTGCTGCGCGGCGTGGTCCAGGGTGACTTCGCCGACACGCTGTACCGCGCCGCGGCGTTCGCCCGGGTGGTCGCGGCCGGCCGGGCCCACGTCGGGCGCCAGCCACGCCACCGACGCCGTACGACTCGGACCTGTCCGCGGCCCGGCTGCTCACGCTCGCCGAGCAGCTCGAGCACGCCGCCAGCGCTCGAGCTCGACGGCCTGCTGGCCTGATCGTTGCCGGCGCGTCCGGCGGCCGGCCCGGCTTGTACAATGGTCAGCGCGCCGGGCCGTGGCAGCCCCGGGTCCCGAAATAAGCCGCTACGAGCGGCCACGCGCCGTGAGGCGCTCCCGGTCCGGCGCACTACTCCTTCGGCGAAGGCCGCCGCCACCGCGGCCGCGAGCTCCGCGTTCGCGAGCACCAGCGCGACGTTCGCCGCCAGGCTCGCACCGCCCGGTGTGCTCGTGGAACCAGCCGAGCAGGAACGGCGTGACGTCCTTGCCGGTGATGCCGCGCCGCTCGACCTCGGCCAGCCCGTCGGCCAGCGTCCGCTCGTGCAGCGCCGGCGTCCATCTCGTCGGCCGGCGGCGACCGGCTGCGCGACCACCAGCCCCTGCGGCAGCGCGCAGCGCGTCACGGGCCCGCATCACGTCGGCGACCTCCTCGGGCGAGTCCACCCGCCACGGCACCGGCAGCCCGGCGTCGCGCACGTAGAAGCCCGGCATCGCGTCGGTGCGGTAGCCCAGCACCGGCACGGACAGCGTCTCCAGCCGCTCGAGGGTCGCCGCGATGTCCAGGATCGACTTCACGCCCGGCGCACACCACGGTCACCGGCGCCGCGGCCAGCGCGGCCAGGTCGGCCGACTCGTCCCAGGAGTCGCGGGCGCCGCGGTGCACGCCGCCGAGCCCGCCGGTCGCGAAGACCCGGATGCCGGCAGAGGTGGGCGACGTACGCCGTGGCGGCGACCGTGGTCGCGCCGGTCAGCCCTTGCGCGAGCACCGGCCCGAGGTCGCGGACGCTGGTCTTCACCACGTCCGGCGCCCTCGGCGACCTGCACCAGCTGGTCGTCGTCGAGCCCGACCCGGACCGTGCCGTCGACGACGGCGACCGTCGCGGGCACCGCTCCGCCGCGGCGTACGGCGTCCTCGATCTCGCCGCGCGGTCGCCGCGCTCGTCGCGGTCGGCAGACCGTGGCTGATGATCGTGGACTCCAACGCGACGACGCCCCGGCCTGATGCAATAGCGTCGGACACCTCGGCGGCGACGGCGAGGCGCAGCAGCTGGCGCCCGTGTCGTCATGGGGGGATTCTGCACGAGCGACGGCGGGCGAACGAAGGGCGGAGGCGGGACGTGCTGGTCGCGTGTCTGGGAGACGTGATGCTCGACGTGATCGTCGAGACGCCGGGCGCGCTGGTGCCCGACGACGACACCCCGGCCCGGATCACGTTCGCGGCCGGCGGCCAGGCCGCCAACGTCGCGACCTGGGTGGTGGCCCTCGGCGGGCGACGCGCGGGTGTTCGGTCCGCGGGCCGACACCGGCCCCGGGCACCTGGTGGAGCAGGCCCTGACCGGCCGCGGCGTCGAGGTCTGGGGCACGACGACCGGGCGCACCGGCGCGGTGGTCTCCCTGGTGACCGGCGGCACCCGGTCGATGGCCTCCGACCCCGGCGACCTGAGCTGGCTGGACGACGTCCGCTCCGGCGCCTGGCTGGACGGCGCGGACTGGCTGTTCGTCTCCGGCTACGCGCTGCTGCGCACGCCGCGACCCGCAGCGGGTCGTCGAGACCGCCGCCGTCGCCCGGGCGCACGGCACCCGGATCGCGCTCGACCTGTCGTCGGCGGCGATGGTCGCCGACTTCGGCGCCGACGCCTTCTCCGACCTGTGCCGCGTCGCTGCGACCGGCCGTGGTGTTCGCCACCGACGGCGAGTGGGCCACCAGCCCGGGTGCGTTCGGCGCCGGCGACAGCGCCGTGCTGGTGCTCAAGCACGGCGGCCGCGGAGCGTCGTTCGTGTCCGAGGACGAGTCCGACCACCGGCCGCCCTGCCCCGGGCCCGGTCGTCGACGTGACCGGTGCCGGGGACGCGCTGGCCGCCGGCTACCTGGTCGGCGGACCCGACCTGGCCATGCAGGCCGCCGCGCGCTGCATCGCGCGGCGCGGCGCCCAGCCGGGGACCGCGCCGTCGTGAACGGCCCGCTGGCCTTCCGCGGGGTCGAGATCCCGGCCGGCGAGCTGGAGTGGCGGTTCAGCCGGTCCAGCGGCCCGGGCGGCCAGTCGGTCAACACCGCCGACTCCCGGGTGGAGCTGAGCTTCGACGTCGGCCGCTCCACGGTGCTGCCCGACAGCCTGCGGGACCGGCTGCTGGCCCGGCTCGCGCACCGGCTGGTCGACGGGGTGCTGACCATCGCGGCGTCGGAGTACCGCTCCCAGCACCGCAACCGCGAGGCGGCCCGGGCCCGGCTGGCCGACCTGCTGACCGAGGCGAGCGCTCCGCCCGCCGCGAAGCGGCGACCGACCCGCCCGACGCGGGGCTCCAAGGAGCGCCGGCTGGCCGGCAAGAAGCGCCGGAGCGAGACCAAGTCGCTGCGCCGCCGACCGCTCGACTGACGCGGTTCCTCAGACCTCCAGGTCGGCGACCACGCCGGCATGGTCCGACGGCCAGAGCCGGTGCGGTGTGCTGCGGTCGCCCTCGCGGTCCCCCACGACGCGGGCAGCGGTCACCCGGGCGCCGCGCACCCAGACGTAGTCGATCCGCTCGTCCAGCGTGCTCGTCTCGTTGGCGAGGTCGGCGGCCTGCCCGCAGGTGAACCCGTCCCCGTCGCCCCGGGTCCAGGCGTCCGTCCAGCCGTCCGGCATGCCGACCGTCCCGGGCGTCGCGTTGAAGTCGCCGACCACGACCACCGGCCCCTCGGCGTCCGCGGTGGCCGCCAGCAGCTCGTCGCGCTGCGCGTCGCGGACCGCTCCGTCGTAGGCCTCGGTGTGGGTGTTCACGAACCGCAGCGGCCGCCCGTCCACGCGCACGTCGACCCGGCCCCAGCCGCGCTCGACCGGGAACGTGACGCCCTCGATGCCGGTGACCACGTCGAAGCCGCGTGGCGTACGGCGCGGTCGCCTCGCCGGTCGACCACGACCGGGCCGTCGCGGCGGACCAGCGTGACGTTCGAGCCGAGCAGACCCACCCAGCCGTCCTCGAACGGCATGCCCGCCGCCGAAGTTCGGGTTCGACCGCGTGCGCGTCGTAGGCGCCGCCCGCGCTGCTCGAGCGCGTCGAGCAGCGTGGGCAGGAAGTCCACGAGCACCTGCTCCTCGCCGTCCGGCGGGGTCAGCGTCCAGCGGGACACCTCCTGGAGCCCGACGAGGTCGGGCCGCTCGCGCGACCGAGCATCGCGGCCACCGCGCGGGCGCGCTCCTCGAAGCGGGTGGCCTCGAGCTGCTCGCGGACCACGCGCACCTGCTTCGCGAGCTCGTCGAGGTCGGCGACGCCGAACAGCAGCGACAGGTCGGCGCCGAGGTAGAGGTTGTACGTCGCGACGCGCAGCCCGGTCATGGCCGACACCCTAGGCGTGCCTAGGGTGAGCCGCATGACGACGTCGTACGAGCCGAACCCGGACGGACAGCCCGACCCCGGCGAGGTGGTCTGGGCGTGGGTCGCCTACGAGGACGACCCCTCGCCAGGGCAAGGACCGGCCGGTGCTGCTGGTCGGCCGCGACGGCGACGACCTGCTCGGCCTGCAGCTGACCAGCAAGGACCACGACCGGGACGCCGAGGACGAGGCGAGGTACGGCCGCTACTGGATGGACGTCGGCACCGGCGCCTGGGACCGCGAGCGACCGCGACAGCGAGGTGCGGCTCGACCGGCTGCTCCGGCTGCCCGCGTCCGAGGTGCGTCGCGAGGGCGCCGCCCTCGACCGCGGCGTCGTTCGACGCCGTCGTCGCGGCCGCCAGGCAGCACCACGCGCTGTAGCCGGCTGACGGCTCAGAGGGCGTCGAGGGCCTTGCGGATCCGGGTGTCGGAGACGGGCTGGGCGGTGCCGCGGGACTGGTCCCAGAGGCTGACGCGGTACTCCTCGAGCATCCAGCGCACCTTGACCAGCCCGGCGCTCGGCGGCCGGCCCTCGGGCAGCGCGTCGACGCGGTGCAGGTAGGCCTCCTGCAGGTGCGCGACCTGGTCCATCAGCAGCCGGTCCTTGCCGAGCCCGGCGGCGAGCCGCTCGCGTCGGGTGCGCACCGCGGCCAGGTAGCGCGGCAGGTGCCGCAGCTGCTCGGCGCCGACGTCGGAGACGAACCCGCGGAACACCAGCCGGCCCACCTGCGCCTTCATGTCCGCGAGCGCGGGCAGCATCGACATGTCGGCCGAGCCGGTCAGCGCCTTGTCCACGTCGCGCCACTCGGCGAGCACCCGCAGCACGTCGTCGCACGACCAGCCGCGTCGTCTCCGACAGCCCCGGCGCGACGGCGGTCGCGCAGGCCGTCGAACGCGGCCTCGTCCCACGCCAGGCCGTGCCGGGCGACGAGGCTGTCGACGGCCGCGGCGACGCAGTCGTCGAGCAGGTCGGCCACGGACGGGTACGGCGAGCCGGCCAGCCGCAGCTTGTCGGTGTTGCCGAGACCGTCGGCGATCGCCTTGGCCGGCGACGGCAGGCCCAGCAGGAGCAGCCGCCGCAGGCCGCGCCGGTGCGAGGCCTCCTGCTCCGCCTCCGAGCCGAACACCCGCATCCCCACCGAGGCGCCTTCGTCGACCGTGGCGGGGAACCCGCGCACCTCGTGGCCGGCGCGGGTCTGCGTGAACGTCCGCTCGATGGTGCCGAAGGTCCACGTCGTCTGACCGGTGACGTCGAGGCCGGACGCCGACGCCGCCTCGGCCATCGCCGCTGCGAACCTCGGCCGCAGCGGCGCCTTGAGCGCGTCGAGGTCCTTGCCCTGCGCGACCACCGCACCGTCGTCGTCGACCACCCGGAACGTCGGCCGCAGGTGCTCGGGCACCTTGGCCCAGTCCCAGGCGTCGCGGGGCACGACGACGCCGGTGAGGCCGCGCAGGAACCGCTCCAGGGCGTCGAGCAGCGACTCCTCCCCGGGCGACGCGGCGGCCAGGAAGTCGCGCGCGAAGTTGGGGGCCGGCACGAAGCTGACCCGCAGCTGCTTGGGCAGGGACCGGATCAGCGCGACGACCAGGTCGTGCCGCAGGCCGGGCACCTGCCAGGTGAACGGCGAGGGCTCGACCTGGTTCAGCGTCGCCACCGGTACGTCGACCGTCACCCCGTCCGCGGCGGCGCCCGGCTCGAACTGGTAGGTCAGCGGCAGCGAGAGGTCGCCCTCGCGCCACAGGTCCGGGTAGTCCTGCTCGGTGACCTCGTCGGCGGTGTCGTTGACCAGCATCGCCGGGTCGAACGTGAGCAGCTCCGGGTCGTCGTGGCGGGCGCGCTTCCACCAGGTGTCGAAGTGCGCGCCGGACACGACCTCCTCCCCGACGCGGGCGTCGTAGAAGTCGAACAGCGTGTGCTCGTCGACCAGGATGTCGCGGCGGCGGGCCCGGTGCTCGAGCTCGACGACCTCGTCGAGCAGCTCGCGGTTGCGGGCCATGAACTTCTGGCGGGTGGACCACTCGCCGTAGACCAGGGCGTGCCGGATGAACAGCTCGCGCGCCACCGCCCGGTCGACCGTCCCGAAGGACACCAGGCGCTGCGACGACCAGCGGGACGCCGTACAGGGTGACGCGTTCGTAGGCCATCACGGCCGCACGCTTCTTGGACCAGTGCGGCTCGGAGTAGGTCCGCTTCACCAGGTGCGCGCCGAGCTCCTCGGCCCACTCGGGCTTGATGGCGGCGTTGACGCGGCCCCACAGCTTCGAGGTCTCCACGAGCTCGGCGGACATCACGAGCTGCGGCTGCTTCCGGAACAGGCCGGACCCCGGGAAGATCGAGAACCGCGCGTTGCGGGCGCCGAGGTAGTCGCGCTTCTCCGGGTCGCGCAGCCCGATGTGCGAGAGCAGCCCGGACAGCATCGCCTGGTGGATGCCGTCGCCGTCGGGCTCGTCGGCGGGGTCGCCGATCGCTGAGCTTGAGCTGCTTGGCGGTCTGCCGCAGCTGCGACTCGAGCGACTGCCACTCCCGGATCCGCAGGTAGTTGAGGTACTCCGCGCGGCACATCCGGCGGAACGCCGACGACGACAGCTCGCGCTGCTGGGTGCGCACGTAGCGCCAGAGGTTCAGCCAGGTCAGGAAGTCCGACGTCTCGTCCTTGAAGCGGGCGTGCTTCTGGTCGGCCTGCGCCTGCTGCTCGACGGGCCGCTCGCGCGGGTCCTGGAGGGACAGCGCGGCGGTGATCACCAGCACCTCGCGCAGGCAGCCGCGCCGCTCGGCCTCGACCACCATCCGGGCCAGCCGCGGGTCGACGGGCAGCGCGACGAGCTGCCGGCCCGAGCTGCGTGAGCCGCGCCCCGTCGGACGTCGAGCAGCGCCCGAGCTCCTCGAGCAGCTGGACGCCGGCCTTGACGTTGCGCTGGTCCGGCGGGTCGACGAACGGGAACCGGCCGACGTCGCCGAGCCCGAGCGCGGTCATCTGCAGGATCACCGAGGCGAGGTTCGTGCGCAGGATCTCGGGGTCGGTGAACTCCGGGCGCGACTCGAAGTCCTCC
Organism: uncultured Actinomycetota bacterium; assembly: GCA_963786795.1. Classification (GTDB taxonomy): domain Bacteria; phylum Actinomycetota; class Actinomycetes; order Propionibacteriales; family Nocardioidaceae; genus Nocardioides_B. The sequence continues at coordinate 94,214 of CAWBAQ010000032.1, read as the reverse complement.
TCGCTGTAGAGCCGGATCGCGATGCCGGCCTCGACCCGGCCGCACCGGCCGGACCGCTGGTTGGCCGACGCCTGGCTGATCGGCTCGATCGGCAGCCGCTGGACCTTGGTGCGCACCGAGTAGCGCGAGATCCGCGCGAGGCCGGCGTCGACGACGTACCGGATGCCCGGCACGGTCAGCGACGTCTCGGCGACGTTGGTGGCGAGCACCACCCGGCGGCGGCCGTGCCGCTCGAAGACCTTGTGCTGCTCGGCCGACGAGAGCCGGGCGTAGAGCGGCACCACGTCGAAGGCGTCCGCGGGTCGGGTCGACTGCTTGGTCAGCACGTCGGCGGTGTCGCGGATCTCCCGCTCGCCCGGCAGGAACACCAGGATGTCGCCGGGTCCCTCGCGGACCAGCTCGTGGACCGCGTCGACGATCGCCTCGGTCTGGTCGCGGACGAGCGGCTCGCCCTCCTCGTCGTCGTACTGCTCCTCGACCAGCGGCCGGTAGCGCACCTCGACGGGGTAGGTCCGTCCGGACACCTCGACGATCGGCGCGGGCGTGCCGTCCGGGCCGGCGAAGTGCGCGGCGAAGCGCTCCGGGTCGATGGTCGCCGAGGTGATGACCACCTTGAGGTCCGGCCGCCTCGGCAGCAGCTGGGCGAGGTAGCCGAGGATGAAGTCGATGTTGAGGCTGCGCTCGTGCGCCTCGTCGATGATCAGCGTGTCGTACGCCGAGAGGGTGCGGTCGTGCTGGAGCTCGGCCAGCAGGATGCCGTCGGTCATCAGCTTGACGAGGGTGTCGCGCGAGGAGTGGTCGGCGAACCGGACCTGGTAGCCGACCGTCTCCCCCAGCGGCGTGCCGATCTCCTCGGCGATCCGCTCCGCGACGCTGCGGGCCGCGATCCGGCGCGGCTGGGTGTGCCCGATCATCCCGTGCACGCCGCGGCCCAGCTCGAGGCAGATCTTCGGCAGCTGGGTGGTCTTGCCGGAGCCGGTCTCCCCCGCCACGATCACCACCTGGTGGTCGCGGATGGCGGCCGCGATGTCGTCGCGTCGCTGGCTGACCGGCAGCTCGTCGGGGTAGGTCACCTTCGGGCACGAGCGCCGCGCGGCGGGCCACCTCGTCCGGTCCGAGCCGGCGGGTGCGTGAGTCGCGCTGGGCGTCGGGTCGGCGGCCGGACCGTCGGCGCGAGGGCCGGCGCTTCGGCGTACGACGTTGCGGGCCGGCTTCAGACATGACGCAGGCGAGTCTAGAGGGCGGCAACCGGGTTGCGACACGCCCGGGCCGGGCCGCCGTTGAACGCCGGCGGTCTGGCAGGGTGGGCGGCTGACCGAACGCCAGCGATCAACAGAAGGAGAGCACCTCGTGCTCACCCTGACCGAGAACGCCAGCACCGTCGTCAAGACCATCGTCGAGCAGTCCGAGACCGCCGCAGGCCGGTCTGCGGATCAGCCAGGACGCGGTCGACTCCCCCGCCCTGCACGTCATCGCCACCGAGGCGCCGCAGCCCGGCGACCAGGTCCTCGAGGAGGACGGCGCCAGGGTCTTCCTCGAGGAGACCGCCGCCGAGACGCTCGACGACAAGGTCCTCGACGCCCAGGTCGACGACAACGGGGGCGTGCAGTTCACGCTCTCCGTGCAGCCGGTCGGCTGACCGCGCCGCACGCACGACGGCCCCCGGACACGCGACCGGGTGCCGTGCGGGACTCTCACAGGAAGCGCACAGACTTCTCCTAGAGTTCCCCCACCCGGCCGGGAGATGCTTCTGGCATGCCGCTCGCCAACTCCGCCCCCATGCTCACCCGTCCCGACGGTTCGCCGCTGCGCGTCCTGGTCGTCGACGACGAGGTCAACATCGCCGAGCTGATCAGCATGGCGGTGCGCTACGAGGGCTGGGAGCCCAGCGTCGCGCACACCGGCAGCAAGGCCGTGACCGCCGCCAAGGACGTCCGGCCCGACGCGGTCGTCCTGGACGTGATGCTGCCCGACTTCGACGGCATGGAGGTGCTGCGGCGGATGCGCAGCCAGCACCCCGACGTACCCGTCCTGTTCCTGACCGCCCGCGACTCCGTCGAGGACCGCGTGTCCGGCCTCACGGCGGGCGGCGACGACTACGTCACCAAGCCGTTCAGCCTGGAGGAGGTCATCGCCCGGCTGCGCGCCCTGATGCGGAGGTCCGGCGCCACCGACCGCCGCGAGTCGTCCCTGCTCGCGGTCGGCGACCTGCGGCTCGACGAGGACAGCCACGAGGTCTTCCGCGGCGAGGAGGAGATCCACCTGACCGCCACCGAGTTCGAGCTGCTGCGGTTCCTGATGCGCAACCCGCGCCGGGTGCTGTCCAAGCCGCAGATCCTCGACCGGGTCTGGAACTACGACTTCGGCGGCCAGGCCAACGTCGTCGAGCTGTACATCTCCTACCTGCGCAAGAAGATCGACGCCGGCCGGCCGGCCATGATCCACACGATGCGCGGCGCCGGCTACGTGCTGAAGCCGGTCGACTGACCCGATGACCGCGCCCCGCTTCCTGCCCACCTCGCTGACCGCCCGACTGGTGGCGACGGTCGTCGCGCTCGTCGCGCTGGTGGCCGTGCTGGTCTCCGTGGCGACGACGCTGGCCCTGCAGTCGTCCCTGCAGGACCAGCTCGACGGGAAGGTCGACGAGGCCCTCGACCGCGCCACCGCGCCGTGGGCGGAGGGTCGCGCACCACTGTCCTCCCAAGGCGGTGCCAGTCTCCCCGACCCCGACCACGACGGCGACCACGGACGCGGCGACGGCCGGTTCGGCCAGGCCGCGGGCACGATCACGGCGGTCTGGGACGCGCTCGGCGAGCGCGGCGAGATGCCCACCGCGTCCGGTGGTCGCAAGGAGCTCTCCTCCCGCGCCCTGGCGATGCTGCGCCAGGTCCCGGCGGACGACGAGAGCCACACCGTCGACCTGCCCGGCGTCGGCGACTACCGCGTCAAGGCAGCGGAGTCGTCGCTCGGCTTCGTCGTCAGCGGCCTGCCGTTGCGCGACGACAAGAGCACCGTCGCGAGCCTGATCGGCTGGGAGGTGCTGCTCGCGCTGATCGGCGTCGCGCTGGCCGCGGCGGCCGGGCTGTGGCTGGTGCGCCGCCAGCTCCGCCCGTTGCGCCAGGTCGCCGGCACCGCGCACACCGTGTCCACGCTCCCCCTCTCCAGCGGCGAGATCGGCACGACGGTGCGGGTGCCCGACGAGCTCACGGACGAGCGCACCGAGGTCGGCCAGGTCGGCTCAGCCCTCAACGCCCTGCTCGCGCACGTCGAGCATGCCCTCGACGAGCGGCACCGCAGCGAGCAGCAGGTCCGGCAGTTCGTCGCCGACGCCTCCCACGAGCTGCGCACGCCGCTGACCACCATCCACGGCTACGCGGAGCTGACCCGTCGTACCCGTCCCGGCGACCTGGAGACGCTCACCCTGGCCATGACCAAGGTCGAGGCCGCGGCCACCCGCATGTCCGCACTGGTCGAGGACCTCCTGCTGCTGGCGCGGCTCGACGCCGGGCGCCCACTCGCCCGCGACGAGGTGGACCTGACCCGGCTGGCCCTGGAGGCCGTCGGGGACGCCCGCGTCGTCGCACCGGACCACCGGTGGCAGCTCGACCTGTCGGACGAGCCCGTCGTCGCACCTGGCGACGAGCAGCGGCTGCACCAGGTCCTGACGAACCTCCTCAACAACGCCCGCCGCCACACGCCTCCGGGCACGTCGGTGACCGTCGGGGTGCACGAGGACGACGGCCGGGTCCTGCTGTCCGTCGTCGACAACGGCCCCGGCCTCCCGCCCCGGCTCGCCGACTCCGCGTTCGAGCGCTTCACCCGCGGCGACTCAGCGCGCACCCGGGAGTCCGGCGGTGCGGGCCTCGGTCTGTCGCTCGTGCAGGCGATCGCGCAGGCGCACGGGGGAACGGTGTCCGTCGACTCGGCTCCGGGACGCACGCGTTTCGAGGTCCGGTTGCCCGCCGCCGCTGCCGCGTCCCTGGCCCACAGGTAGCCGGTTCGTCTGACCGGCGCTACTCGAGGGAGCGGCGGGTGAGAGGCGGGTGCAGGGACTCCTCGACGCCGACGGTGAACAGCTCGGCCGGTCGGCCGCGGCCGACGGACCGGCGACGCCCGGTGGGCTCGACGAAGCCGTCGGTCTTGGTCACCTTGCGGTGGAAGTTGCCGGCGTCGAGCGGATGGCCCCACACCACCTCGTACACCTCGCGCAGCTCGGCGATCGTGAACTCGGCGTCGAGGAAGGCGGTCGCGATGTTGGTGTACTCCAGCTTGGCGCGCGTGCGCTCCACGCCGTCACCCAGGATCTCCTTGTGGTCGAACGCCAGCCGGCTCCGGCCGAGCAGCCAGTCCGCGGGCTTCCACGCGGCCTGAGCGGCCTCCGCGCCGGCATGCGGCGTGGTGGGCCGCGGCAGCACCGCCAGCCAGGCCACGCTGACCGTGCGGTGCCGCGGGTCACGGCCCGGGGCGCCGTACGTCGCGAGCTGCTCGACCCGCACCGAACCGGGGCTGACGGCGGTCTCCTCGCGGAGCTCACGCCGCGCCGCGGTCTCGAGGTCCTCGTCGATGCCGACGAACCCGCCGGGCAGCGCCCACCTGCCCTGGTAGGGCGGCTCGCCACGCCGGACCGCGAGGGCGCACAGCTCGCCGTCCCGGACGGTCAGCACGACCATGTCCACGGTGACGTTCAGGACCGGGTGCTCGCTCGAGTACACCACCCCGCCAGCATATTGTGTCGGGTTGACAACTCCAGCCCCTCGGCGGCCGTTCGCTATCCGAGCGGCCGGCCCGGATGCCGGGCGTTTGGAGGACCGGGGCCGGGGGAACCACTTCCGCGAAGGGAGGAAACAAAACATGTTCATTCTCTGGCTCATCGCCGTCGTGCTCGTCATCGCGGGAATCGTCACCATCATCCGCGGCAGCCTGCTGTTCGGCATCATCCTGATCGTCGTCGGCCTGCTCGTCGGCCCCGGCGGTGTCAGCATCTTCAGTTAGCCCTCAACCGATAGCCGACCTGTCGGCGCTGCGACGACCGGCTGGACCTGTCTCACCGGAGCCGCCAGGGCGCGGGTCAGCCGGTCGTGCCTGCGCTCGCAGGCCCCGGAGAGCACGCCCGGGCAGGGCGGCCGCCAGCATCGTCAGCAGGTCGTCGCGCGAGACACCGCGGTCGTCGCGGACCCAGGAGATCACCACGTCCTCGGCCATCGCGCTCCAGCCGCGCACCATCAACCGCACCGCGGGGGTGTCCTCGAGGGTGAGCACGTCGAGCACGCCCCCGCCGTCGGCCTGGCGGTCGGCCTCGTCGAAGATCCGGTCGGTCAGGGCGGCCCGGGCCTCCTCGTAGATGCGCTGGAGGTCCTCGTTGCCGCTCGCCGCGCCGCGCACCAGCGACACGTAGCCCGCGTAGTTGGTCTCGACGTAGCCGACGTAGGCGTCCAGCGAGCGGGCCAGCCGTTCGAGCGGCTCCCCCTCCCGCACCGGCGCGGTGACCCGGATCAGGTCGTCGGCCGCCTTCCGCACGACGGCCCGGTGGAAGTCCTGCTTGTTGCCGAAGTAGTGGTAGAGCAGCCCGCGCGAGATGCCGGCCTCCTCGGCGAGCATCTCGATCGACAGCTCGTCCAGGGACCGGGTGGAGAGCAGCCGCACGCCGTGCTCGAGCAGCTGCTCGCGGCGGATCTCCGGGTCCATCCGGACGCGTCCGGTCGGGGCGGTCGTCATGTGACCCACCCTACTGAACATCGTTCAACACCGCTATTGACGCTCGTTCAATACCGTCGGTATGTTCGGTGCATGCCTCGGACGACCGGCCCGACCGCCCTCCCCGCCCACGTGCACACGTTCGTGATCGGAGCCGGCTTCGCCGGCCTCTGCGCGGCGATCAAGCTCGACGAGGCCGGCGAGCGGGACTTCCTGGTCGTCGAGCGCGGCAGCGACGTCGGCGGCACCTGGCGCGACAACACCTACCCCGGCGCCGCCTGCGACGTGCCCTCGCAGCTGTACTCCTTCTCCTTCGCCCGCAACCCCGAGTGGTCGCGTTCCTTCTCCCCCCAGCCGGAGATCCAGGCCTACATCCAGCGGGTCGCCGAGCCGCTCCGGCGTGCTCGACCGGTTCCGCTTCGAGACCGTCGCTCGAGGAGGCCCGCTGGGACGAGGCCGAGCAGCTGTGGCACGTGCGCACGTCCGGGCGTTCGGCGGAGCCTCGACCGCCGACGTGCGTGGTGTCCGCGGCCGGCGCCCTCTCCGACGCGAAGCTGCCCGACATCGACGGCATCGACTCGTTCGCCGGCGAGGTGTTCCACTCCTCGCAGTGGCGCCACGACCACGACCTCACCGGCAAGCGCGTCGCGGTGATCGGCACCGGCGCCTCGGCGATCCAGATCGTCCCCGAGATCGCGGAGCAGGTCGCGCACCTCGACGTCTACCAGCGCACCGCGCCGCACGTCATCCCGCGGCGCGACCGCGCCTACACCGCGTCTCGAGAAGCTCGCCTTCAAGCACGTCCCCGCGCGTGCAGAAGGCCTACCGCACGGCGATCTACTGGGCGCGCGAGACGCTTCGTGCCCGGCCTTCGTCTGGGACTCCCGCATCGCCGCGCCGGCCAAGAAGGCTGCGCTGCTGAACATCCGCAGAGGCATCTCCGACCCGGAGCTGCGCGGCCAAGGTGACGCCGGACTTCGAGATCGGCTGCAAGCGGATGCTGATCTCCAACGACTGGTACCCCACGCTCGACCGCGACGACGTCGACCTGGTCACCGACCGCATCGAGAAGATCACCCCGCGCGGCATCGTCACCGCAGGACGGCACCGAGCGCGAGATCGACGTGCTGATCGTGGCCACCGGCTTCCTCGCCACCGACCTGCCGATCGCGCCGGCACCTCCACGGCCGCGACGGCGTCAGCCTGGCCGACCACTTCGCCGAGCACGGCATGCAGGCCTACAAGGGCGCGACCGTGCACGGCTTCCCGAACCTGTTCTTCGTCGTCGGCCCGAACACCGGCCTCGGGCACTCGAGCATGGTGTTCATGATCGAGTCGCAGGTCGCCTACCTCGTCGACGCGCTCGCCCGGATGCGCGCGGCCGGCGTCGCCGCGGTCGAGCCGACCCGCCGCGCGCAGGACGCGTGGAACGACGACCTGCAGCGCCGCATGAAGCGGACCGTCTGGAGCACCGGCGGCTGCTCGAGCTGGTACCTCGACGCGCACGGCCGCAACGTGACGCTCTGGCCCCGGACGACGTACACGTTCCGCCGGCTGACCGCACGGTTCGACACCGAGAACTACGAGGCCACCCCGCGCCGGGACGCCTCCACCCGCACCGACAGGAAGGTCTCCGCATGAGGACCCTCGACGGCAAGGTGGTCGTGATCACCGGCGCGGGCTCCGGCATCGGCCGCGCCCTGGCCCTGCAGGCGGCCCAGCAGGGCGCGATCCTGGCGCTGTCGCGACTGGGACGAGGTCGGCCTCGTCGAGACCGCCCAGCAGGTGCAGACCAGCACCCACCGCGAGGTCCGCACCGACAAGGTCGACGTGCGCGACCGGGAGGCGTGCACGCGTACGCCGCGTCGGTCCGCGAGGAGCTCGGCCGGGTCAACGTGATCGTCAACAACGCCGGCGTCGCCCTGCACGGCGACTTCGAGGAGACCTCCTACGAGGACTTCGAGTGGATCATGGACGTCGACTTCTGGGGCGTCGTGCAGGGCACCAAGGAGTTCCTCCCGCACCTCATCGAGTCCGGCGACGGGCACGTCGTCAACGTCTCCAGCCTGTTCGGGCTGCTCGGCATGCCCGGCCAGACGGCGTACAACTCCGCGAAGTTCGCGGTGCGCGGCTTCACCGAGGCGCTGCGCCAGGAGATGATCCTCGCCAAGCACCCGGTCCAGGTCACCTGCGTGCACCCGGGCGGCATCAAGACCGCGCATCGCCCGCAACGCCCGGGTCACCGTCGTCGCACGACCACGCCCACGTCGCCAAGCACTTCGACACCAAGCTCGCGCGGATGACGCCGGAGCGGGCCGCCGAGATCATCCTCGACGGCGTGCTGGCCGACAAGCCGCGGGTGGTCGTCGGCGCCGACGCCAAGGCTGCTCGACCTGTTCGTGCGGCTGGTCGGCGCCCGCTACCAGCGGGTGTTCACCCTGGCCGCGCGTCGCCTGGGCCCGTAGCCCCGAGGGACCGCCCGGAACACCGCAGCCGCTGCCGCCGCGCCGAACACGTTCGGGTGCCGGTCGGCGGGTCCGCGGCCGGTGTCCCACCAGCCGAGCGGCACCCCGAGCTGGTACCAGCTCGTGCACGACCGGCGACACCCCGTCGAAGACGCTGCCGCGCACCGTCCGCACGGGCCGGCCGCCACTTCGCCGCCAGCACGTGCGTCACCTCCTCGGCCACCCGCCCCGGCGTGAAGGTCCCGCTGCGCAGCAGGGAGGCGGCCAGCACGCCGAGCACGTCGCGCTCGAACTCCTGGGTCCAGCGCGGCGCCGGGTCGACCACCGCGGACCACAGCCGCTCGGTGTCCGCCAGTGCCTGCCGGCCCCGCGTCGGTCAGCCGGAGCCGCCGGCCGTCGGAGACCAGCAGCCGCTGCGCCGCCAGGTGGTCGTGCAGGAACCGCAGCGGCGGGAGGTCGGACTCGTCCGCCGGTCGCATCCACGGGAACTCCTCGGTCCAGCGGAAGCGGTCGTCGAGCGCGAGCACCGTGTCGATGGGCAGGTTGCCCGACGGCGGTCAGCGGCGAGCCCGTCCCCGACGACGTCGAGCAGCCCGCGGGCGCTGGCCAGGCGTCAGCGCGACCCGCGGCGGAGGGCCCGGACGCGGCCCCAGTCCGTCGCGCGCGGGCGCCCAGAAGGCGTCCGGCACGTCGGGGAACGACCGGGTCCAGCGCCAGACCGAGAGGATCTCGTGCGTCGTGGTGGAGCGGCACAGCGCGGCCTGCTCGGGCGAGCCCGGCCCGCTCGAACAGCTCGCCGAGCTCCCACGCGACCTCGTGCTGTGCGTGGTGCTCCCCGGTGTGCTGCGCGGGAAGGTCCCTCCAGAGGAACCGCCGCAGGTCGTCGACGTCCAGCGTCAGCAGGGCGCGGTCGACGGCAGGCACCTCACCAGTGTGGCCTCCGGTGTCGCGTTATCGTGCAGCCATCACCTTGGGGGTCCCAGAGATGCCGATGTCCTCACTCGAACCGGGCAGCCGCCCACCACGTCCGGTGCGTGTCGTCGCCAGCAAGTGGCCGGACCGCCCGCACTGGGAGTACGACGCGGTGCAGCTCGGCGAGGACGACCTGGGGGTCTGGGTCGGCGCCCCGGTCGGCACCTCCATGGCCCGGCCCGGCGCCGCGTTCCGCACCGACCAGGCGCAGGTCTCGCTCGTCCCCCGGGAGGCGCCGTTCGTCGCCACGTTCTACGCCCCGGGCGGCACCGCGCACTGCGACGTGTACGTCGACATCACCACCGTCCCGGTCTGGGACGACGACACGGTCACGGCCGTCGACCTGGACCTCGACGTCGTGCGCGGCTGGACCGGCCGGGTGTGGGTCGACGACGAGGACGAGTTCGCGGCGCACCGGGTCGAGCACGCCTACCCACCGGACCTCGTGCGCCTCGCGGCCACGTCCTGCGACGCCGTCCGTGACGCGGTGACGAGCCGACGACCGCCGTACGACGGGCTCCACCCGCGGACCTGGTTCGACGCGCTCGACGCCCTGGTGGCGCGGCCGTGAGCGCCGACGTCGCCAGGCGCGTCGTCGTGCACGGCCTGGTGCAGGGCGTGTTCTTCCGGGACTCGTGCCGCACGGAGGCCCGCGACGCCGGTGTCCGCGGCTGGGTCACCAACGCGCCGGACGGCACGGTGCGGGCGCACTTCGAGGGCGCCGCCGACGCGGTCGACCGCCTGGTGGCCTGGGTGCGCCACGGTCCGCGGCACGCCGACGTCGAACGGGTCGACGTCGACGACGTGCCACCCGAGGGAATGGCCGGCTTCGAGGTCCGCTAGCGCGGGTCGGTGGTGCGCACCGGACGCAGCCGCGCCGACCGGGCACGCAGCGGGCCGACCAGCCGCGGACCGGAGAGCCGCCCCTCGAGCCGTCGCGCCTCGCGCTTGAGGGGCTGTGCGACGTACTCGCCGAAGATCACGCCGGCGGCCAGCGCGATCGCGATCGCGGCGGCGTTGATCAGGGAGATCAGGCCGTTGCCGCCCTCGGAGAGCAGGTAGAGCCCGCGGTAGATGGACAGGCCGGGCAGCAGCGGCACGATGGAGGACACCACGACCACCAACGGCGGGACGCGCACGCGCGCCGCGACCGAGTAGCTGACGATGCCGACCAGGACCGACGCCACGGCCGACGACCAGGCGACGCCCAGGCCGCGGTCGAAGGTCGTGTAGAACACCACCTCGGCCAGCGCGCCGATCACCGCGATCGGCGCCAGGGACCGGGGCGGTGCGTAGGCCGCGAACGCGAACGCGCTCGCGGTGATCCCGGCTCCGAGCGCCATCACCGGGAGGTCGGTGTAGGAGGTGAAGCCGGGGTCCAGCCGGCCCAGGTTCACACCGAGCATCCGACCCACGGTCAGGCCGCCGCTGACGCCGGCGATGACACCGGCGGTGGCCAGGATGGCCTCGAGGATCCGGGCTCCCGCGGTGAGCGGGAAGCCGGTGAGGGCGTCCTGGATCGCACCCATGAAGTTGATGCCGGCCAGCAGCAGGATGATGCCCGCGGTGACCACGCGGGACGGGTCGACGTCGACGCCGGCCGCGACCGTCCCGACGGCGATCAGCGTGGCCAGCAGGCCACCCGCCACCTGCTGGTAGAAGGTCGGCAGCCGGCGCCTCGACATCCGGCGCTGCAGCAGGTCGACGCAGACGGCGGCGACGAACGCGATCACGGTGACCTTCCAGTCGCCACCCACGAGCAGACCGACGCCGGCGCCCATCACGCCCAGCCCGAGGGTGACGGCCCAGCGAGGCAGCCGATGACCCGACGACACGATCCGCGCGAGCCGGCTGCGGGCCTCGTCCCGGTCGATGAGACCGGCGACGAGGTCGCGCACGAGATGGTCGACGAGGGTGAGGTCCTCGTAGTCGATCTCCCGGTGGCGGACCTGGCGGATCTGGATCATCGCCGGCTCGTCGAAGCTGCTCTGGTGGCTCATCGCCAGCTCGGTGAACGTCACGTCGGCGGTGGCGCCACGGAGCCCGCACCCGTGCGCCACGTTGAGCATCGTGGCGCCCACGTCGGCCGCACCGGCGCCCGAGGACAGCAGCACCTCACCGACTCTCAGGGCCAGGTCGAGGGTCTTGTAGATGTCCCGGCTGGTGTCCCGGTTCGTGTCCTTGCTGCCATCAGTCTGAGCCATCGCGGGTCCAGTGTGACGTCCCGGGCGGGCGCCGCGCCAACCGCAGAGGCGGTGCGGCGTGGTGGTCTTGCTCACGCCGGCGGGGCCATCTCCAACCGCACGCCGACCAGCCGCACGGCCCGGGACTCGTCGAAGCGGCCCAGCAGCTCGAGGGCCGCGTCGGTGATCTCACGGACGTCCGCCGTGGGACCGGGCAGGGTCAGCGACCGGGTGCGGGTCTCGAAGGGCGCGTAGCGCAGCTTCATGCCCACCCGGACCGCGGGACGGCACTCGGCAGCGATGTCGGCGGTCACCTGGGCGGCGAGCTCGCGCACCGCGGCGGCGACCGCCTCGCGGTCGGTCTGGTTCTCCTGGAACGTCGTCTCGCGGCCGTGCCCCCGGGCGACGTACGGCGTCGGGTCCACCGGGGACGAGTCGACCCCTCGTCCGAGCCGGCGGTACCACGGACCCATGGTCGGGCCGAGCCGGTCCGCCAGCACCTGCGTCTCGGTCGCCGCGAGCTCGGCGACCGTCGTGATCCCCAGGTCGGCCAGCTTCGCGGCGGTCTTGCGACCGACGCCCCACAGCGCGTCGGTGGGCCGCTCCCCCATCTGCTCGAACCACGTCTCGGTCGTGATCGTGAAGACGCCGCGCGGCTTGCCGAAGTCGGTGGCGATCTTGGCCTGGAGCTTGTTGTCGCCGATGCCGACCGAGCAGTGCAGCCGGGTGCTCTCGAGCACGGCGGCCCGGACCTGCGTGGGCGTAGGCCTGCGGGTCGTCGGTCTCGGACGGCCAGGAACGCCTCGTCCCAGCCCAGCACCTCGACGGGTACGTCGAGCCCGCGCAGCGTGTCCATCACCCCGGCCGAGGCCGCGTCGTAGGCCGCGTGGTCGACCGGCAGGAACACGGCGTCGGGGCACTTGCGGGCCGCGGTGCGCAGCGGCATCCCCGACCCGACGCCGAAGGCCCGCGCCTCGTAGGAGGCGGTGGAGACCACCCCGCGCTCCGTCGGGTCGCCGCGGCCGCCGACCACCACCGGCAGCCCCGCGAGCTCGGGACGGCGCAGCACCTCGACCGCCGCGATGAACTGGTCGAGGTCGACGTGCAGCACCCAGGCGCGCAGGCTCATGGCGCCATCATCGCCCACGACACCCCTAGTCTCTGGGCATGAGCAATCCCGTGCTGCTGGTGGTGGGTGCCGGTCCCGGGCTGGGGGCGTCGGTGGCCAGGAGGTTCGGCCGCGAGGGGTACGACGTCGCGCTCGTCGCCCGCTCGGAGGAACGGCTGGCGTCGCTCGGGAAGTCCTTGCAGGCGGACGGCATCACGACGGGCTGGTCGGCCATCGACGTCACCGACCCCGACGCGCTGACCGCCGCCGTGCAGCGGTTCGGCGCGCACGCCGGGCACCTCGACGTCCTGCACTTCAACCCGAGCAGGTTCAGGCAGAAGGACCCGCTGTCGCTGACCCCCGACGAGCTCCTCGACGACGTGCGCCTCGGCGTCGCACCGCTGCTCACGCTGGCGCAGGCAGCCAGGCCGTTCCTGCCCCGCGGCGGCCGGATCGTCGCGACCGGCAGCATGGCCGCCGACCGTCCCTGGCACGAGGCGGCCAGCCTGGGCGTGCAGAAAGCGGGGCTCCGCAACCTGGTCCGCAGTCTCGACGCGACCCTGCGGGACGAGGGCACGCGGGCGGTGAGCGTGACCGTCAACGGCACGCTCGAACCCGGCACCCCCTTCGACCCGGACCGGGTGGCCGACGCCGTCCACGCCGCCGTCACCCAGCCCGAGGACACCTGGCGCGACGAGGTGCCCTACGACGGCTGACGTCAGATGATCGAGCGGTAGCGCTCGAGCACGGCCTGGACGTCGGCGTCGTCGCGGCGCGCGAGCGGCACGACCAGCTCGGCGACCAGGTCGGTCAGCTCCGCCACCCGCCGGTTCAGGCGCCGGCTCTCCTGCACCTCGGCCTCCAGGTCGCGCAGCCGCGCACGGACGCCGGCCGTCCGGGCTGCGCGGACACGTGAGGCGGTGGCACGGGCGCGGACGGCCGCGCCCCTGAGGTCAGACATGGGCGGTCGCTCCTGTGCGCGGGAAGGTGACCTGCAACCGGCAGGTGGACGGGTCGGGCTGCTCGAAGAGGTCCGTGCCGGGCCCGTCGACACGGCGGTCGACGCGGCCGCCGTACGCCTCGATCTCGGCCACCACGCCGTCGGCGTCCAGCCGACGGGCCAGGCCCGCGGGCTCGACGGGCACGGTCGGGTCGTCGCCGGTCGTCGCGAGCTCCAGGAACAGTCGGCCGTCGGTGCCGAGCAGCGCCATGCGGGCCAGCCGCCAGAGGTTGCGCCGCCCCTCCTCGTCCACGCAGTTGACCACTCCCCGGGCGTAGAGGTGGCGCCGACCCGGGATCGTCGCCACCTCGGCCCCGGTGACCACGACCGTGCGCAGCTCCCCCAGCATCAGCCGGCCCACGACGGACGTCGGGTCCGACCTGCGCAGCCGCCGCTGCGTGCGCGTGCGCGCCTCCGGCGAGACGTCGTAGGCCCGCACCGGGTGGCCCCGGCGTGCGAAGAAGGCGGCGTCCCGGCCGGTGCCGGAGCCGATCTCGACGATCGTGTCGCCGGGACGGACCCGACGGCGCACCCAGCGGGCGAACTCGGACCGTCGCGCGGGCACGTCGTCCCCACGGGGGCCGCGGAAGAGCTCGTTCCACGCCGGGAGGTCGTCGCGGTAGCCGCGCAGCCAGCCGTCGAGGCGGCGGACACCCCCGGGCGGGTCGGTGAACCGGAAGGACGGGTCCGGCACGCGCCACGACGGGCCGTAGACGAACGCGAGCATCGCCTCGGGGTCGGCCGGCCCCGGCAGCTCGACGCCCTCCAGCAGGATCGTCGAGGTGGGCACCACCGCCTCCCGCGGGAGGTGGCCGCTGCGGTTGCCGAGCTGGTAGAACACGCCCTCGCAGTAGAACGCCACGAACACGTCGACGTAGCAGGTGCGCCCGTCGGTCAGCCGGAGCAGCACCTTGAAGTCGCCGCCGGACATCCGCACGGTGGGCCAGCCGGCCGCGAGCATCGCGCGCTCGAGTGCGTAGGACTCGCGGATCACGTCCGCCGGATGGGTCTGCTCGCTGAGGTAGCAGACGTCGGCGTCGCAGTCGGTGCCGATCATCCGTCCCTCGCGCACGGCGCCGAGCAGGCAGCCGTAGTTGAGGAACGCCTCGACGCCGCCGCGCTCGCGCAGGTCGCCGAGCACCCGCGCGGTGCCCCGGAGGATCTCCGCCCGCGAGGCGTCGTCGGTCTCGGCGAACACCCGGGTCAGGTTGCCGACCTTGTTGACGGCGAGCGGGTGCCCGTAGCCGTCCTCGAGCCGGATCCTTGCCTCCGGGCCCGTCGCCGAGCACGACCTCACGGTCGACGTACGTCCGGTCGGTCCCGGGCTCGGCCAGGGTCAGCCGGGTGCGCCCGTTCAGGTGCGGCCGCAACGACACCGGCCAGGGCACCACCGGTCCGGAGGCACCGGGGCGGGCGTCGCGGCGTGGCTGGAAGGACCACACGTAGCGGCCGTCGAAGGCGACGGTGACCACGCCTCCGACGGAGGCGGGCAGCGTGAGGCCGTGGTCGTCGACGGTGACGCTGTCGGCGACCTGGACGAGTGCGGCCATCAGGCGAGCGCGGGAACGGGTGCGGGCACCTGGGTGTGGCCGCGCGCCTGGACGGCGCGACGCAGCATCGTGCTCGACGTGTGCATCGTGTAGGGGAAGTAGACGACCTCGACCCCGACGGCGCCGAGCCGCTCCTCGAGGGCGCGCCCCTTGGCCGTGCCGCGCCAGTCGTCGCCCTTGAAGATGCGGTGGAACCGCACGTCCTGCCACGCGTCGAGCTTGTCGGGCGTGGTCTCGGCGTGCACGGAGTCGACGATGCCGATGCTGCGCACGATCTCGAGCCGCTCCTCGAGCGGTACGAACGGCCGGACGCCCTTGGTGAGCTCGCAGATGTCGTCGGCGACCACCCCGGCGACCAGCACGTCGCAGTGCTGGCGTGCGTGGCGCAGCACGTTGAGATGACCCACGTGGAACAGGTCGTACGCGCCGGGTGCGTAGCCGATCACTGCGCTCATCAGCCCTCCTGGGTGCGCGGGCGGCCGATGCGGCCGCCCTGTCGAGCAGTACAGATCTTACTATACTGACTTACTCGACATTGTGCACGAAAAGACTGTGGTGTCTCATAGAACGGGATGAGCACGACGGCGCCACGGGTCCCCGCCACCGGCCCGTCAGCACTCCCCCGAGTCGGGCACTACCAGGCCGTTGCGGGCCCCGTAGCGCAAGGGTTGCCAGCGGCCGCCGCTTCAAACAGGGCGGCCGCCGGCAGCTCGATCGCGACGCCGGCGGCCGCTACGGCTGGGTGCCCTTCACCAGGAGCTGGGGCGACACCGACGAGGCCCGGGTCGCGTCCCCGGCGTACACGAAGCGGAACGTCCCGGTCGGCTTGTACGTCGCGGTGCCGGTCGCGACGCCCTTCGAGCTGGTGACGACGCTCTGGGCGTCGGTCCACACCGTGGTGCCCGACCACATCACCTGGAGGGTCACCGGCGCCCCGGCCAGCGTGGCGCTGCCGGCCGAGAGCGTGGAGGTGATCGTGCCCTTGCTGACCCGCGGGGTGCTCCACGAGGTCGCCGTCGGCTTCGTGATCGCGACGGTCGCCGTACCCCGCACCGTCTGGCCGTCGGCCTGGGTGACCGTGACCGCGACGAGCAGGCTCTGCGCCGAGGAACCGGCCGGGCACTGCACCGTGGTCGAGGCCGCCGTGGGCGTGGCGACGGTGCAGCTGCCCGCGGTCCAGGCGTACCCGTAGGCGGGCTTGCCGGTGACCGCCGTGCTCACCGCGAACGTGGTCCCGGTCATCGCCGTGGCGGGCGCGGTGACCCGCACGGTCGGCGCGGCGGCGCGGGTGACCGAGACGTTCGACGTGGCCGACCCCCTGACGCCGGTCGCGACGTCCGTGGCCGTGGCCGTCACCGCGACGGTCCCGGTCGCGGTGGAGGGACACACCAGGGTCGCGGTGCCGGAGGAGGCGGGGGTGAGGGCGCACCCGGAGGTGGTCGACCACGCCCAGGTGACGTCATGGGTGCTGGTCGCGGTGAACGTCACGGTGTCACCGGTCTCGGCGGTCGCTCCTGACGAGTCGAGGGTGACGTCCGGGGGCGAGGCCAGCACGGGTACGACGTCGAGGAAGCTCGAGCTCGCGGTGTTCCAGTTGTCCGCGAGGAACGTGCCCGGCGCCGGGGCGGTGCTGAAGTAGTCGTCGTGGTTGCAGTCGAGCAGGTCCTCCTGGGCCGCGGCGCACACCTGCTCGACCGGGATCCCGGATCCGTCGTCGTAGCACATGATGTCGGCGTCGTCCGAGCAGTGGCCGTAGGGAGTCGCGTGCGGCGCACCCTGCTGGACGCCCCCGATCGTGTGCGTCAGCTCGTGCGCCGGGACGGAGCTCGCGGCGGACCAGCAGTTGGCGTCGACCCGGGCGAAGGACGCCGCGAAGCCGTCGTTGTAGTTGTCGGTCCTCCGGAGGTCGTTGTAGAGCGTCCCGATCCCGCAGAACTGGTTGGCGTCGGCGAAGACCATGTACTTGCGGTTCGGGTCGTTGAACCCCTCGGTCTTCAGGGCGTCGATCGTCGCCCAGAAGTCGGGACCGAGCGCACCGTCGGGAACGGTGACGTCGACGACGACGGGCAGGCAGTCCGCGTCGTGCACCCAGCGCACCCGGCGACCTCCACCGGTCTGCTCCGAGGAGACCGCGAACACGTCGTCGACGTTGGCGACCTCGTTGCGCAGCAGGGGAAGGACGTCCGCGTAGCGCGACGGGGTCGACTGCTCGTGCGCGTAGAGCACCTGCACCCGCTTGCCGTCGGTGCCGGTGCCGGTGCAGGACGGCGCGACGTGCGAGCCGAGCGTGGCGATGCCCGGGGTCCCGATCGGCGCCGAGGCGCCGGTCGTGACGGGCTGGTCGGCGGCCGCGAGCCCGGCCTGCACGACGCCGGCCCGCTCCAGGAGCGAGGCGGTGTCGGTGGGGTCGGCCAGGTCGACGCCCGCGGGCATCGGGTCCGCGTGCACGGGGCCGAGGTCCTGGGCGGCGGGCACCGTGCCGACCGCGCCTGCGACGGAGATGAGTCCGCCGGTCTCGGGGTCGACCACGTGCTCGTGCGGCTTGCTCTCGTCGACGGGCGTGCTGCCGGCTCGGGTCCCCGCGGTGGCCGCAACGGCGGTGGCCGGAGCCGAGGAGCGCTGCTCGAGGGCGTTCCGTGCTCCCGTCGTACGCCGGGCCGGCTCACCGGCGGACGCGTCCTGCGCCGTCGCGGTCGAGGACGCGGACCGCGTCGGGTTCACGGTTGCGGACACCGACGCGGCCGAGGCCGTCGTGACCGCCCGAGCGGGCGCGCCGTCCTGCGCGAGGTGGAGTGACAAGGTGATGGCCCCGGCCGCCGCGACGGTGGCGATGGTGAGGTGCGTGAAGGCGCGCAGTCGCACGGTGAAGCCCTCCCGAGCTTGCTTCGAGTGTGTCGGGGGGAGCATCGGTACCGACCCCCGACGACTTGATGGACAAACGGGCATTTATGTGGCTATTACGACTAGTTCAGCGCCGCACCCGGAACGTCCGGCCGATGGCGCCCTGGTGCTCGTCGTCGCCCGGGAAGGCCCAGCGCCAGGCCGCTCTGCGCTTGGGGTTGACGGCCACCGAGACGTGGCCCGCCCGGTCCGTCCGCGGGCGTGCGAGGGAGCTCCACCGCACGGTGCCGGCGGCCCGCCGCTGCAGCACCAGCCCGACCCCGGTCACGCGCTGGCCGGTCGCCGTCCGCAAGGTTGCTGCGGCCCGTCGACGTCCGGTCGCCACGTCGATCCGGGTGGCGACCTTGACCCGCGCCGGCGGGGAGGTCGTCGGGGCCGGGGTCGCCGACGCGGGAGTCGCCGCCGAGGCGACGGCCGGGACCGGCGACGGGGCGTCCGGGCCGAGGTCCAGGAAGCCGGACGACGCGACGTTCCAGCTGCTCGCCAGGAACGACCCGGCGGCAGGGCTGGTGTTGAAGTAGTCGTCGTGGTTGCAGTCGAGGAGGAGCTCCTGCGACGGCGGGCAGACCTGCTGCGTCGTGACGCCGGGGGCGTCGGTGTAGCACATGAGGTCCGACTCGTCCGTGCAGTGGCCGTTGGCCGTCCGGTGCGGCGCTCCCTGTTGCACCCCGCCGAGGTTGTGGGTCAGCTCGTGCGCCGCCACCGAGTGGGACGTGGACCAGCAGTTGGCATCGACTCGCGCGTACGACGCGGCGTACCCGTCGTTCAGGTTGCGCCTCAGCTTCGTGTCGTCGTACACGGTGCCGATGCCGCAGAGCACGTTGGCGTCGGCGAACGCGAGGTACTTGCGGAGCCTGTCGGTGTAGCCGAGCTTCTCGAGGGCGGCGACGGTGGCGTTGAAGGTGGCGAAGGACCCGGCCGGAACCGCGACGTCGGCGATGACCGGGAGGCAGTCCGCGTCGTGCACCCAGCGCACCCGTCGGTCGCCGCCGGTCTGCGCGGCCGAGACCGCGAACACGTCGTCGACCTCGGCGACCTCGTTGCGCAGCACCGGCAGCACCTGCGCGAGACGGGACGGCGTCGACGTCTCGTGCACGTAGAGCACCTGCACCCGCTTGCCGTCGGTGCCGGTCCCGGAGCAGGACGGGACGACGTGGCTGCCCAGCGTGCGGATGCCGGGTGTCCCGAGCGGCGCAGTCGCACCCACGCTGATCGGCTGGTCCCCTGCTGCCACCGCGGCCTGCACGACACCCGCCCTGTCCAGCAGGGAGCCGGTGTCCGTCGGGTCGGAGAGGTCGGCGTCCGCGGGCACCGGGTCCAGGTGCACGGGGCCGAGGTCCTGCGCCTGCGGGACGACGCCGTCGAGGCCGGCGACCGAGACCAGGCCACCCGTCTCCGGGTCCACCACGTGGCGGTGCGGCTTGCTCTCGTCGACCGGGGCGACGCCGCTGCCCTGCTCGAGGAGCTGCTGGGCGTCCCCGGCCGGTGCCACGGAGGCGGCAACAGTCGACACGGGGACCGTCACGGGGGTCTCCGACACGTGTCCGAGCAGGACGCTGAGGGCGAGCGCGCCGACGGCTACCCACGAACCGAGTGCCAGGCGCGCAAGAGCGCGAGATCGCACTGAAAAGCCCTCCCAAGCCTTCGAACGTGACGTCAGGAGCATCGGACGGGACGCTCCTGGACTTGAGGGCTGGTCGACGCTCGTCTCGCTCCGTGAGCCGCGCGGTGCGCCCGCGCACAGCCCTCCGCCGCCCCACGCGCCCCAGCCGCCTTGCAGGAAGTTTGGCGCCGGAAGCGGCGGGTACACGCCGGGTCAACTGGATGGAGTGTGGGGGTTCACCCGCGCCGGAATTGGAGTGCTTGCGATGAACGACGAAACACAGGACCTCGGTCTGTCCGACGACGAGCTCGCGTCGCAGGGAGCCACCGCGCTCCCCGACAAGGAAGTCGTCTCGATCCTCGACCTCAACGCAGACATCAACCTCGCCATCGACGCCGCCGCCCCGATCGACCTGGCCGTCGCCGCGAACGCCAACGTAGCGGCGCCGATCGACGCCGCCGTCGGCGCCAACATCCTCTCCCTCGACTCGACCGCCCAGGCGCTCAGTGACCAGGGCGTCATCATCAACCAGGGCATCGACGCGGACGCCAGCGCGCACGCCGTCCAGGACAGCGCCCTGGACCAGAGCAACGACGTCGTCGACGCCGGCGGCACGGCTGCTCCCGCCGACGCCACCGCCGCCGCGGCGGGCGCTTCTGCGGGCGCGGCCCCGGCCGCCGCCACTGCAGGCACCGCCGACGCGCTCGGCGGCGCCGTCGACGGCGTCACGGGCACCGTGGGTGACACCGCCGGCGCGGTCGGCGGGACCGCGGGCGACACCGTGGGCGGGACCGTCGGCGACACTGCCGGCACCGTCGGCGGGACCGTCGGCGACACGGTCGGCGGAGCCACCGGAGGCGCCACCGGCGACCTGGGCGGCACGGTCGGCGACACCGCCGGCACCGTGGGCGACGCCGCGGGTGGTGCCGTGGGCGGTGCCACCGGCGACCTGGGCGGCGCCGTGGGTGGCGCGACGGGTGGCCTCGGCGGCACCGTGGGTGGCGTCGGCGACGCCGCCGGCGGCATGCTCGACGGCAACCTGCTCAACGTGGACGTGAACGTCGACGCGGACGCCGACGTGGCGGCCCCGATCAACGGTGCCGTGGCGGCGAACGCCAACGTCGCCGCCCCGATCGACGCGGCCGTCGGCGCCAACGTCGGCTCGGTCGGCAGCGACGCGATCGCGGTGTCCCAGCAGGACGCGATCATCAACCAGGACATCACCGGTTCCGCCGAAGCGACGTCGGACCAGGCCTCCGACATCACGCAGTAGCACCGGATGACGGTCCACCCGGGCCCGTCGACGGGACACGACGAGGCATCCGCTCGTCGTCGGGTCCCGTCGCGGGCGCAGCCGTCCGCGCGGACGGCGTCGAGCTGATCGGCGAGATGGTCGGCTCCGGCTACCGCGAGCCGCCGGCGCTCGCCCGCCGCAACGACGGCCAGACGTTCCAGCTCACCCCGCTGCTCTACCTCGTGCTGGCCACGGTCGACGGCCGCCGGTCCTACGACGAGGTAGCCGAGCGGGTCAGTGCGGCGTACGGCCGCACCGTCACCGGCGACAACGTCCGCAGCCTCGTCGACCAGCAGCTGCGCCCGTTGGGCCTGCTCGCCAAGGAGGACGGCTCGCAGCCGGAGGTGAAGAAGTCCAACCCGCTGCTGGCGCTGCGGTTCAAGTACGCCGTCACCGACCCCGAGCGGACCCGCCGGTTGACGGCACCGTTCGCACGCCTGTTCAACCCGGTCGTGGTGGCCCTCGTGATGGCCGCCTTCCTCGCCGTGAGCTGGTGGGTGTTCTTCCGGAAGGGCCTCGCGTCCGCGACGTACCAGGCGTTCGACAAGCCCGGCCTGCTGCTGCTCGTCGTCGCCGTCACGATCCTCTCGGCCGGCTTCCACGAGTTCGGCCACGCCGCGGCGGCCCGGCGCGGCGGGGCGACCCCCGGGCGTCATGGGCGCCGGGATCTACCTGGTCTGGCCGGCGTTCTACACCGACGTCACCGACTCCTACCGGCTCGGCCGCGGCGGGCGCGTGCGCACCGACCTCGGCGGCCTGTACTTCAACGCGATCGTCTCCGTCCTCATCGCCGGGGCGTGGTGGGCCACCGGGTACGACGCCCTGCTGCTCGTCATCGCGACCCAGATCCTCCAGATGGTCCGCCAGCTGACACCGCTCGTCCGCTTCGACGGCTACCACGTGCTCGCCGACGTGACCGGGGTCCCCGACCTGTTCCACCGGATCAAGCCCACCCTGCTCGGCGTGCTGCCGTGGCGCTGGAAGCACCCCGAGACGCGCATCCTCAAGCCGTGGGCCCGGGCCGTCGTGACGGTCTGGGTGCTCGTCGTCGTCCCGATGCTCGCGTTCTCCGTGTTCACGATGGTCATCACGCTCCCCCGGCTGCTCGGCACGGCCTGGGCCGGCATCGGCAAGCAGTCCACGCTGCTCGGAGCGGGCCTGGTCGGACACCGACCTCCTCGAGGTCGCCGCCCGCGGCATCGCGATCGTCGCCGTCGCGTTCCCGATCCTGGCCACCGCGGTGATCATCACCCGCCTGCTGCGCCAGCTCGTCGGCTCGACCCTGCGGCGCACGCAGGGCAGGCCGCTGCGCCGCGGCGTGGCCGGCCTCGTCGCCGCCGCCCTGGTCGCCGGTCTCGCCTGGGCCTGGTGGCCGCACCCCGGCACCTACCGCCCGATCCAGCCCTACGAGGGCGGCACCCTCACGCAGGTCGCGCAGTCCATCCCCGCCGCCGTACGCCCCGCACCCGCCGGCCTCGTCGAGGGCCAGCAGGGCAGCATCGTCACCGGCTGGGCCGACGGCGACGCCCGCCCCACCCGGGAGGATCCCCAGCTCGCGCTGGTCCTGGTCCCCCGCGACACCGGCACCGCCGACACGGCACCTCCCGCGGACGCCGCTGCGGCGACCGACCCGGCCACCGGACCACGAGCGACCGGCCGCCGACCCGACCGACCGACCCGGCGACCGACCCGGCGCGCCGGCACGGACCCGGCCACGGCCGGCGCGACGGACCCTGCGGCGGGCACCCCGACCGCGGAGCCGCAGTCGTGGGTCTTCCCGTTCAACAAGCCGCTCGCCCCCGACGCCGGCGACAACCAGGCGCTGGCGGTCAACACGACCGACAACACGATCCAGTACGACGTCGCGTTCGCGCTGATCTGGATCGACGACGACTCCCCGGCGCTGAACACCAACGAGGCCTACGCCTTCGCGAGCTGCACCAACTGCGCCGCGGTGTCCGTGGGCTTCCAGATCGTGCTGGTCACCGGGGACAACCACGTCGCGGTCCCGCAGAACATCTCGGCCGCGGTCAACTACAACTGCGTCAACTGCCTGTCCTACGCGCTGGCCACCCAGCTGTTCCTCACCCTCGACGGGCCGCTGAGCGAGGCCGGGACGCAGCAGATCGCCGCCCTGTGGCAGGAGATCGCGGAGTTCGGCACGCACATCACCGAGGTGCCGCTCAGCGAGATCCGGGACCGGCTCACCGCCTACGAGCAGCAGATCCTCCAGGTCATCGAGAAGGAGCAGGGCCCGCTCGCCCCCGGCGACCCGGCCGCGACTCCCTCCGGCGACTCGACGACCGCCGTCGAGAGCAGCGACGGGGCATCGCCGTCGGCGGGCACCACCGGGCCGGCAGAGCCCACGGACGCCGCCTCCCCGACCGCGGGCAGCACCGGCGACCCGGGCACCACTGCCCGGGCGGCGCAGGCACCCGGCACCCGGGCACCCGCCCGGCAGCACTGCTCCGGGCTCCACTGCCCCGGGCACGTCCGACCCGGGGACCGCCGGCACCGGCGCCCCGTCGGCCCGCGCAGTCGGCCCCGCAGTCCACACCGCAGTCGGCCCCAGGCGGCCGCCCCGGCACCGACGCCGGCCGGGCCCGCGGCGTCCGGCACGACGCCGGCGGACGCCGCGACGCCCGCGGCGGAACCCGTCCCCGCCACGCCGTGACGGGCCAGGTCTAGCGGACCCGGACGGTGACGATGTTCGACGTACCGGCGCGGAAGGCCGAGGAGGCGTAGGACACCGCCTTGTACGTCGTGGAGCGGCGCGGCTGGACGGTCGTGGAGTACCACCCGGTGGGCGCCAGGCTCTGCGTCCGGCGTACGTAGGCCCACCGGCCGCCGCGCGCGGGCGTTTGTAGAGCTTGACGTACCTGCCGGTGACCGGCGCCGCGGCCGTCTTGATGTGGCCGTAGACCATCACCTTGGTGCCCTTGCGGACCTTCGCGGTCTTGTTCTTGTGCAGGTAGATCGTGACCGGTGAGGCAGCCGGCGGGGAGACGCGCACGACCGGGGACACGGAGGCGGCCATCGTCCCGTCGCCCGGGTAGAGCAGCTGGAAGTCGCGGGCCACCGTGGTGCTGACGACCGCGGCGTAGTGCCCGGCGGCGTCCGTGGTCACCGTGCCGCCCGGGGTCCAGGTCGTCGCGCCCGCAGGCCGCGAGTAGACCTGCACCGGCCGGCCGGGCAGCCCGGTGCCGTCCAGGGACCGGATCAGGTCGCCGGCGAAGGTCACGGGTGTGCCCGAGGGCACCGTGGTCGCCGATGCGGTCGCGGTCAGGCTGGTGGCCTCACCGCCCGGCACCGTCGGGCCGGGCGGCACCGGCGCCGAGGACCCACCGGTGGTGTTCGCGAGCGCGGCCAGCTGGGCGGTGGTGCCGTTGAACGAGTTCATGTCGACGTTGCCGGAGATGCCGCTCACGCGGCCGCTGCTGGTGCGCTGCCAGAACGTCCAGGTCGGCCAGCCGCCGGGCACCCGGGGCGAGCTCACGCCGTAGTGCGCGATCCACAGCGGGTAGCGGGTGAAGGCGGTGCTGTTGCCGAGGTTAGTGCTCCCAGAACGGCGGGCGAGAAGTAGATGATCGGGACCCGGCCGGTCAGCTGCTCGACGCGGGTCAGCCAGGTCTGGGTCCAGGTGCGCAGGGCGGTGACGCCCAGCCCGCCGCGTGGCCTCGAGGTCGAGGACCGGGGGCAGCGTCCCGGCGTCCTGGAACGAGCCGACCCGGGAGACGAAGTACTCCGCCTGCGCTGGCCGCGGAGCCGGCGCTTGCTCGGCCGGGCGAAGTGGTAGGCGCCGCGGTAGAGCCCGACCGACCCGGCGCCGGCCCAGTTCGCCGTCAGCGCGGTGTCGGTGTAGGTCGTGGACTCGGTGGCCTTCATGAACGCGAACTGCATGCCCGCGGCCTTGACCTTGGACCAGTCGATCGAGCCCTGCCAGTGCGAGACGTCGATGCCGTCGGCGTAGGCCAGGGACGTGGCCGCCATCGCGGCGAGCGAGGTCACCAGCACGACGACGAGCACGCAGGGCCCGGCGCACGGTCCGGCGCGCGGCGGCAGCAGTTGTCCTCACGGGGTTCCTCCGAGTCTCCCAGAGGCCGCAGGTGCGACCCCGTCCTCGTCTGGTGAGTCCTCGAAGGCTAGACGGCTCCGGGCGGTCACGTAAGTAAAACGCCGACTTCCGGCGCGGCGGCTACGCCTCGCGCGAAGCCATGATCACGACGTCACCGTGGCCGCCGTACCCCATGGTGTCCTCGGCGTACTGCGTGCCGTCGAAGGTGACCATCAGCCAGCCGCCGCCGGCTCGTCGGGCCGGCGGAGCAGCTGCGGGTGCGGGATGTTGGTCGGGTACGGCGCGTCGAGCCGGCCGACCCGGCGCATCCGCAGGTCGAAGACCGGGTAGTGCCGGTGCTCGCCGTCACTGGCCAGGAACCACCACTGGTCCCCGACCTGGGCCAGGACCGGTCCCTCGGTCTGGTGCAGGTCGTCGGCGGCCCCGATGCTGCTCAGCCCCGTCCCACGGGGACGCGGACGCGGTCTCGGCCAGGGCGGGATGGAAGTCGAAGGGGTCCTGGGACGGGCTCTCGACGAAGCCCAGCAGCCAGCGCCCGTCGATGCGGGTGAACCCGGGGTCCCACGAGCTGACGGTGGTCGGCAGCGTCGGTCGGCTCGGTCTCCAGCAGGTGCACGCCGCTCAGCAGGTCGTCGGAGGTCGCCAGGTGGCGCACGTGGACCCCGGTGCCGTCGAAGTCGCCCCAGGAGGAGGTCGCGACGAGCCAGCGGTCGCCGTCGCGGACGAGCTGCCCGGCGTGGTCCCCGAGCAGCAGTCCGTCGCGCCGCGAGTAGAGCTGGGCCACCTGCTCCAGCCGGGTGGGGTCGGCCAGGTCGAGGGTGAACACCGCCCAGTGCGCCTGGGGAAGAAGCCGAGACCCGGCGCAGGTCCAGGTGAGGTAGGCCTTCCCGTCCCGGACGAACGGCCGCCCGTCGGCGTGCTGGACCAGGTGCGGGTCCCGTAGGCCGGTCATGCCGAACAGGCCCGCCCGCACGTCGCCGAGCGTCGCCGTCCCGGACCGGACGCCCCAGGTGTAGCGTGTGCGCTCCGAGGGTCGCGGGATCGCGCAGGTCGACCAGCGCCGACACCTTGCTGCGCTCGGTGAGCAGCGGCCGCCAGGCGGAGCCCGGTGTGCGGACCAGGACGGTCACCTGGTTCTCGCAGACGACGAAGCCGAGGGTGAACGCGCCGTCGAGGGCGGCGCGGGTCCGTCGTACGACGCGGGTGACCCCGCCCGCGCGCACCTCGATCGCCACGGAGCCGGAGGAGGCGTTGTAGGTCGCGACCACCCGGTCCCCCGTGTCGGTGGCGAGTCCCGCGACGAGCACCCCACCGGGACGTTCGACGTCCACCTCGACGGCCGCGAACGGCGCCTGCGGCGACCGGTCGCTCCGGGTCACGGAGCCGACGTCACCGGCCCGGGCGCGCTCGTCCTGGACGAAGCCCGGCGCCACGACGTGGAACGGCCGGTAGCGGTGCTGCTCGGTCAGCGACAGGTCGAAGATGGTCGGCGTCCTTTCCCGGGGTGGTGGCTGGGTGCGTGTGCAGGCGGTCGCCAGCAGGCCGGCGGCCGCGCCCGTCAGCAGGGTCCGCCTGCGCAGGGGCGCGGCGGTCAGCCCTTGAGGCCGGATCGCGACACTCCCTCGATGATGAACCGCTGGGACAGCGAGTAGAGGATCAGGACCGGGACGCTGGCGATCACCGCGCCGGCCATCAGCAGGTCGTAGCGCACGTTGTTGGCCGACTGCAGCGTCGACAGCCCGGCCTGCAGGGTCTGGTTCTCCGGGCTGAACAGGACGTAGACCGGCCACAGGAAGTCGTTCCAGTTGGTGAGGAACGCCAGGAGCGTCAGCGTGGCCAGCGCGGGTCGCGAGAGCGGGAGCACCACCTGGCTGAAGACCTGCCAGGTGTTCGCGCCGTCGAGGAAGGCCGACTCCTCCAGCTCCGTCGGCAGCGAGATGAAGAACTGGCGCAGGAAGAACACCCCGAACGCGTTGGCCGCCGTCGGGATGATGACCGCCAGCAGGGTGTCCAGCCAGAAGAGCCGGCCCGACGATCTCGTAGTTGGGGATCACCAGGATCACCGGCGGGACGAACAGCGTCGCGACGATGAGCCCGAAGACCACCTTCTTGCCCCGGAAGTCCATCCGGGCCAGCGCGTACGCCGCCAGGGCGGAGGTGACCACGACGATCAGCGCGTTCGAGCGTCGCCGCGACCATCGAGTTCGCCGAACCAGCGGAACACCGGGGTGTCAGCGGCCGAGAGGATGGAGCGGTAGGCGTCGAGCGTGGGCGCGTGCGGGAACCACGTCGGCGGTGACTGCGCCGACTCCTGCCGCGTCTTGAACGACGTCGAGACCATCAGCAGCAGCGGGCTCACGAAGGCCAGGGTCAGCAGACCGAGCAGGATGTAGCGCGGCAGGGATCCCCGTGGCCTCATGACGCGTGACCCCTCCCGCTCACGGAACAGCGCGAACACCACGACCGACAAAAGCATGAGGGCCAGCGTCAACATCCAGCTCGCGGCCGCCGCCGACCCCATCTGGAAGTTCTGCAGGCCCGTCTCGGCGATGTAGTAGATCGCCGTGCGGGTCTCCTGCCCCGGTGCGCCCTTGGTCATGATGAACGACTGCCCGAACATGTTGGCCGAGGCGATGATCGTCACCATGGTCACGAACATCGTCACCGGGCGCAGGCTCGGCAGCGTGACGTGCCGGAACCTGCGCCCAGGCTCCGGCGCCGTCGACCCTGGCCGCCTCGTAGAGCTCACCGGGGACGTCCTGGAGCCCGGCGAGGAAGATCACCGCGTTGAAGCCCAGCGTCCACCAGATCGTGACGCCGACGAGGGCCACCCACGCCTCGGGCACCGAGCTGAGCCACGGCGTGTCGGAGGGCAGCCCGATGGCGCCGAGCACCGCGTTGACCACACCGATGTTCGCGTCGAGGAGGAACCGGAACAGGACGCCGACCACGGCCACCCCGAGCACGTAGGGCGCGAAGAAGATCGTCCGGAACGCGTTGCGGCCCCGGAACCCCTGGTTCATCACCAGGGCGACCGCGAGCGGGAACACGAGCAGCAGCGGCACGCTGATGACCGTGAAGATCGTCGTGGCCTGCATGGCGTTCCAGAACGGCGTGAACGCCACCGAGCTCGAGTCGAACAGCGCCGCGTAGTTGTCCAGGCCGACGAACGGCTTGCCGGGCAGCGTGAAGTCCCAGTCGTGCAGGCTGATCCAGAGCCCCAGGAAGATCGGGGCGATGACGAAGACCCCGAACAGCGCGAGGTACGGGCGCGAGGAAAGCCCACGGCGTCCACGACCGGCGGCTGGCTCCCCGTCGTCGACACGGCTCAGGCCCCGAACTTCTTCTGGTTCGCCTCCATCAGCTTGGTGGCGTTGCTGGCCGACTTCGACAGGGCCTCCTCCACCGACTTCTTCTGCAGCACCGCCTCGTTCACCGCAATCTCCAGCGTCTGCGGCTGCACGTCGCCGAGGCCGGGGACCGGCGGCAGGAAGTGCAGGTTCTCGAGGTAGTCGTTGAGGATGAACTGCTTCGAACCGGTGAAGGCCGGCTCCTGCGCGGGCGCTGTTGCGAGCCGGGACCATCCCGGCCTTGGACCAGGCGGACGACTGCTTGCTCATCCACCCGATGAAGGTCTTCGCCGCGTTCGCCCGGTCGGTGTCCTGGGCTGCCTGGTCGGTCAGGAAGAAGTGGTGCGAGTTCGCCCAGGACGCCGGCTGGTCGCCGATGGTGGGAAGCGCTGACATCTTCCAGTTGAGCCCCGAGGCCTCGAGGTCGTTGATCTGCCAGATCCCGTCCCAGGTGATCGAGGTCTTGCCGTTCTTGAACGCGAGGTACTGCGCGTCCTGGTCGACGTTGGGCGGGCTGTAGCCCTTCTTGATCTGGTCGACCATCCAGGTCATGCGCCTTGACGCCGGCCTCGTCGTCGTACGTCGCGGCCGACCCGTCCTCGGCGTACGGCTCGCCGCCGTTCTGCCACAGCAGGCTGAGGAACATCAGGTGGGCCGGCCACTTGTTCGGCACCCAGAACGGGTGTCTTGAAGCCGGCCGCCTGGAGCTTCTTGCAGGCCTCGTCGAAGCTCGCCGCGTCCTGCGGGGCCGCGGTGATCCCGGCCTTGTCGAAGTGGTCCTGGTTGTAGTACATCGCGAGACAGTGGACGTCCAGCGGGATGCCGTAGCGCTTGCCCTCGTAGATCCCGGGCTTCCAGACCGCCCCGGTGAAGTCCGACTCCTTCAGGTCGAGGGCGGACGCGAGGTCGTCCAGCGGGACGATCACCTTGCGGGCCGCGTTGCTGGCCAGCTGGTCGAGGTGCATCGCTCCCACGTCCGGCCCCTTGCCGGCCTTGGCCGCGGCAGGCAGCCGTTGGTAGAAGTCCGCCCACTCGATGGTGTTGGGCTTGATCGTGATCTTGTCGTCTTCCGCGTTGAACTGCTTGACCAGCGCGGTCATCGCCGGGCCGTCGCCGCCGGTGAACCCGTTCCAGTAGGCCAGGTCGATCGCAGGACCCTTGTAGGTGCCGGTGAACCCGCCCACACCCTTGGCGCCGGTGTCCCCCACGCCCTTGCCGCCACCGCAGCCGGCGAGCAGGCCGAGCGTCCCGACCGCTCCGAGGGTCAGGAACCCACGCCTGCTCATGGAGGCCGGCAGGGACTGTTGCCCGAGTCTCGCGTTCATGTCACAACTCCAATGTGTGGTGGTGGGTGGGATCAGCTCGTGGCACGTTCGCCCGCACCGCGGTCGCTGTGCAGCCGCAGGACGGACCAGGAGATCGGCGGCAGCACGGCAGTCAGACGGCCGTCCTGCACCGTGACCCGGTCGAGCGGCCGGGGCTGCACGGCGTCGGGGTTGGTCTCCGTGTTCGTGGTCGCGGGATCGGGGTGGCTCAGCACGGTGGCCTCGACCAGGCGCAAGCCGGGGAACGACCGCGCGTCGGCGTCGAGTCGGACGTCCGCGTGCTCGTCGCGGTTGACGCAGAGCACCGTGAGCGCGCCGGCGTCCTCGTCCCAGGTCGCGACGGCGTCGATCAGGGGCACGTCGTCGTGGTCGGCGGTGGAGTGCCGGCGGACCCGTGGCTCGACCCGGATCACCTCGCCGCGGGCGAAGCGGCTGGCCTGAGCGAACGGGTGGAAGATCGTCTGCCGCCAGGCCGGCCCCGCCGCACGCGTCATGATCGGCGCGATGACGTTGACCAGCTGGGCCTGACAGGCGATCGCTACCCGGTCGCAGTGTCGCAGCAGCGTGATCAGGAGCGACCCGACGACCACGGCGTCGGTGACGTCGTACACGTCCTCGATGAGGGTCGGGTCCGCCTCCTCGTAGGCCAGCTGGTCCTGGCCCGCGAACCGGGACTGGTGCCAGACGTTCCACTCGTCCACCGAGAGCTTCAGCCGACGACGGGACTTGAGCCGGGCACCCACGTGGTCGGCCGTCGCCACCACCGACTCGATCATCCACTCGAGGTCGAGGGAGCTGGCCAGGAAGCTGGCGCGGTCCGTGATGTGCGGGTCGTAGTAGGTGTGCAGCGAGACGTAGTCCACCAGCTCGTAGCACTCCGCGAGCATGGTCGCCTCCCACGACCCGAAGGTCGGCATGGCGCTGTTGGAGCTGCCGCACGCCACCAGCTCGATGCGCGGGTCCACCATGCGCATGGCGCGGGCGGTCTCTGCCGCGAGACGGCCGTACTCGTAGGCGGTCTTGTGCCCGACCTGCCAGGGACCGTCCAGCTCGTTGCCCAGGCACCACGTCTTGATGTCGTGGGGGTCCTTGGCTCCGTGGGAGCGCCGGAGGTCCGACAGCTGGGTCCCGGCCGGGTAGTTGCAGTACTCGAGGAGCTCGATGGCGGCCTGCACCCCGCGCGTGCCCAGGTTCACCGCCATGACCGGCTCGATGCCGGCCTGTTCGGACCACGGCGGCGAACTCGTTGACGCCGACCTCGTTCGGCTCCACCGTGCGCCAGGCGAGATCCAGCCGGCGGGGACGTTCGTCCACCGGGCCGACCCCGTCCTCCCACCGGTAACCGGACACGAAGTTGCCGCCCGGGTAGCGGGCGACGGTCGGTCCCAGCTCCCGCACGAGACCCAGGACGTCGCCGCGGAACCCGTGAGTCGTCGGCGGTGGGGTGCTCCGGCTCGTAGATGCCCGTGTAGACGCTCCGCCCCATGTGCTCGACGAAGGTGCCGAACAGCCGGGGGTCGACCGTCGCCCACCCTGAAGGAGGCGTCCAGAGTGACGTCGGCCACATGCATGCACCCCCCTTACCCCGCATTTACATCGTTATAAACCCTTCGATATCGCACTAGGGTGACGGCGGGGACAGGGTCCCTGCTTCCGGGAGCTAGGAGAGCTCATGCGCGTCCGCCTGCGCGACGTCGCGGAGCACGCCGGGGTGTCGGTGAAGACGGTCAGCAACGTCGTCAACGGTTACGTGCACGTGTCACCGGCCATGCGCGAGAAGGTGCAGGCCTCCCTCGACGAGCTGGACTACCGGGCGAACCTGTCCGCCCGGTCGCTGCGTCGGGGGCGGTCGGGCCTGATCGCCCTGGCGGTGCCCGCACTCGACATGCCGTACTTCGCCGAGCTCACCCGGTGCGTCGTGCAGGAGGCGGAGCAGCTCGGCTGGACGGTGCTGGTCGACCAGACCGACGGACTGCGTGAACGCGAGCGCATGCTCGCCACCGGGATCCGGAGCCACCTGATCGACGGTCTGATCCTGAGCCCGGTCGCCATGGACCACGCCGAGCTGAGCAGGGCCAGGGGCGAGACCCCCATCGTGCTGCTCGGGGAGAAGATCGGCGGGGCGGACATCGACCACGTGGCCTTCGACAACGTCGCCGCGTCCCGCGCGGCCACCGAGCACCTCCTCGCCCTGGGTCGGACCCGGGTGGCCGCGATCGGCTACCAGGCCGGCGCCGTGGCCCGCTCAGGGGTCGCGAGGGTGCGTCAGAAGGGCTACGAGGAGGCCCTCGCTGCGGCAGCGCTGCCCCTCCGGGTCGAGCTGACCCGGGCGGTGGGCGGCTACCTGCGCGGTGAGGGCGCGCAGGCGATGGCGTCGCTGCTGGCCGAGAGGCCCGACGCCGTGCTGTGCTTCAACGACCAGCTCGCCCTGGGCGCCCTCCGGACGCTGGCTCTGGCCGGGGTCCGCGTTCCCGAGGACGTGGCGGTCATCGGCATCGACGACATCGAGGACGGTCGCTTCTCGACTCCGACGCTCAGCACCATCGCGCCCGACAAGAACGCCGTTGCCCGAGAGGCGGTCCGCCTTCTGCACGAGCGGTTGACCGACCCGGTCGGACCGCGGAGGAAGGTCAGCGTCGGCTTCCGGCTGCTGGCACGGGAGTCCACCGGCGCACCGGCCTCCTAGGGCTTGCGGCTCCGCGCCAGACTGGCGCAATGCGCGCCGTGCAGTACGCCCGTCATCTCGAGGTCCCGCGACTCGTCGAGCTGCCCGACCCCGTCTGCCCGCAGGACGGGGTGGTGGTCCGGGTCGGGGCGACCGGCGTGTGCCGTTCGGACTGGCACGCCTGGGCCGGTCACGACCCGGTGTCGCTGCCGCACGTGCCGGGCCACGAGCTCGCGGGGACGGTCGAGGTCGTCGGCGCCGGCGTGCGCGACTGGTCGGTCGGTGACCGGGTCACGGTGCCGTTCGTCTGTGGCTGCGGCCGGTGCACCTACTGCCTCGACGGCGACACCCACGTGTGTCCCGACCAGACCCAGCCGGGCTTCACCGGACCGGGGTCGTTCGCCGACCTGGTCGCGGTGCACGCAGCGGACACCAACCTGGTCCGGCTGCCCGACGGCCTGGACTTCGTCACCGCGGCGTCCCTCGGCTGCCGGCTCGCCACGTCCTACCGCGCGCTGGTCACCCACGGTCGGGTGGCGGCCGGGCGACTGGGTCGCCGTGCACGGATGTGGCGGCGTCGGCCTGTCGGCGGTCATGGTCGCCGCAGCCCTCGGCGCCCGGGTCGTCGCGGTCGACGTCTCCGAGGACGCGCTCACCCGGGCCCGGGAGCTCGGCGCGGAGGCCATCGTGCGTGACGACGATCCCGCCGCGGCGGTCCGCGACGTGACCGGCGGCGGTGCCCATGTGTCGCTCGATGCGGTCGGCTCGCCCGTCACCGCCGTCGCCTCGGTCCGGTCCCTGCGCCGCCGGGGCCGGCACGTCCAGGTCGGGCTGCTGCTCGGTGACCGGAGCACTCCCCCGCTGCCGATGGACCTCGTGGTCGCCCAGGAGCTGTCGATCCACGGATCTCACGGGATGCCCGCCCACCAGTACGGCGACCTGCTCGGCCTGGTCACGTCCGGCCGGATCGACCCGTCGGAGCTGGTCGGACGGGTGATCGGGCTCGACGAGGCGGGTGCCGCCCTCGCGGCGATGAGCGAGCCGGCCGGGTCGGCGGGGATGACCGTCGTACGGCTCTAGCCTCAGCCGCGCTCGCCGACCGGGATCTCCACGGGCACGGTGTTGCCCGGCTGCGCGAGCGGGCAGGCCCAGTCCGGGTCGTAGGCGCACGACGGGTTGTAGGCGAAGTTGAAGTCGAGCACGAGCGCGCCGGCGCCCGTGCCGAGGTCGGCGCCCTTCACGGTGTCGAGCAGGTAGCGCCCGCCGCCGTAGGTGCCGCCGGGCTTGCCGGCCGACGCGTCCTTGACGGGCACGAACAGGCCGCCGGCGTACGACGCGAGCCGCCACACGTCGAGCGGACCCGACGCCCGGAACCTCGACCACGCCGAGCCGCTCGAACGGCACGGACCCGTCGGTCCCGCTGGTCACCTCGATCCGGCTCTCCGGCGCCGACCCGACCTTCGACCTCGAACCGCCACGCCGGGTCGTAGTCCGGCACCGGAAGGCCGGTGAACGACTCCCGCACCTCCCCCAGCAGCGGCGAGGCCGCGTGCGTGGCGAAGAGCTCGTCGCGGACGCGGCGCCAGTGCTGGTGCGCGGCGGCGGCGTCCGGGTTCGCGCGCACCTCGGCGTAGAGCGCGAAGACGCGCCGCCGCCAGTCAACGATGTCGTAGGCGTCCATGCCGTGAGGCTAGTCGGCGAAAAGGGCGCGCACGTCGTCGGCACCGAGGGGCGCGGACATCAGGGCGTCGTCGTCGACCACCTGGGCGAAGAGCGCGGCCTTGCGGGCCTTGAGCGCCATCACCTTCTCCTCGATGGTGTTCGCCGCGACGAGCCGGTAGACGTTGACCGGCCGGGTCTGCCCGATCCGGTGGGTGCGGTCGACGGCCTGCGCCTCGACGGCGGGGTTCCACCACGGGTCCATCACGAAGACGTAGTCGGCCTCGGTCAAGGTCAGCCCGACGCCGCCGGCCTTGAGGCTGATCAGGAACACCGGGTCGTCGCCCTGCCGGAAGGCCTCGACGACCGCCGGCCGGTGGCGCGTGGACCCGTCGAGGTAGGACGACGTGATGCCCTTCCCGGTCGAGGCGCGCGCGGACCCGGGTCAGGAACGACGTGAACTGGCTGAACACCAGCGCGCGGTGCCCCTCCGCGGCCAGCTCCAGCAGGTGGTCCACCAGGACGTCGACCTTGGCCGACCCGATCCCGTCGTACGCCTCGTCGACCAGCGCGGCGTCGAGGCTGAGCTGCCGCAGCTTGGTCAGCGAGCGGAAGATCGCGATCCGGTGCTTGTCGAAGTCCTCGACCAGGCCGAGCACCGTCTGCCGCTCGCGCTGGAGGTGCGTCTCGTAGACGGTGCGGTGCCGCGGGGTCAGCGACACCTCGAGCACCTGCTCCTGCTTGGCGGGCAGGTCGGCGGCCACGACCTCCTTGGTGCGGCGCAGCAGGAACGGCCGGATCCGCCGACGGAACCGGGCCAGCACGTCGCGGTCGCCGAGCCGCTCGACCGGGTTCGCGACGGCGTCGGTGAACCGCTGCGGCCACGGGTAGAGCCCGGGCGCGACGATCGACAGCAGCGACCACAGCTCCATCAGCCGGTTCTCCATCGGCGTGCCGGTGAGCGCGAGCCGGAAGGGTACGTCGAGACGCCGGACCGCCTGGTAGGTCTTGCCGTTGTGGTTCTTGACGGTCTGCGCCTCGTCGAGGACCAGGCCGCCCCACGGCAGCGCGACGTACTCCGCGGCCTCGAGCCGGAACAGGGTGTACGACGTGACGACGACGTCGGCCCCGTCGGCCAGGGACGCGACCGACTCGCCGCGCCGGGCCTGCGACTCGGTCACCACCCGCACGTCGAGGCCGGGCGTGAACTGCGCGGCCTCGCTCGCCCAGAGCCCGACCACGCTGGTCGGCGCGACGACGAGGAACGGCCCGGCGCCGCGGTCGCGCGCGTGCGCGATGAGGGCGAGCGTCTGGATGGTCTTGCCGAGCCCCATGTCGTCGGCGAGGATCCCGCCGAGCCCGGACTGCCAGAGGTAGGCCAGCCACCGGAAGCCGGCCAGCTGGTAGGACCGCAGCTCGGCCTTGAGGCCGACCGGGTCGACCGCGGGCAGCGTGTCCAGCGAGCGCAGCGCCTGCGCGGCGCGGACCCACTGGGCCGCCTGCGCGTCGACGATGCCCACCTCGGCGAGCTCGTCCCACAGCCCCAGGTCGTGGTGGCCGACCCGCACGCCGCCGTCGGGCTGCTCCTGGCAGCTCGGCCGCCGCCTCGACGAGCCGCGCCAGGTGCGCGAACTCGGGCCGGTCGATGCGGACGTGCGTGCCGTTGCGCTGGATGACCCGGTCCATCCCCTTGGTCAGCGCCTCGAGCACGTGGGCCAGCGCGATGTGCACGCCGTCGACGGTCACCTCGACCTCCAGGTCGAGCCAGTCGGTGCGGGCCGGGTCGCCGTCCTCGCGGGTCGTGAAGTGGATGACGGGCGCGCCGTGCAGCTCGCGGTAGTCCGGCTGGTCGCCGATCTCGTCGACCTCGACCTGGCCCGCGCAGACCCGGGCAGCAGCTGCTCGGCGAACAGGATCGCGTGCGCGTCGTGGAACACCTTGGTGTCCTCGAGCCCCATCCCCCGCTGGTGCCCGCGGCAGAGGTGGTGCTCCTGCTCCTCGTCGAGCGTCAGCGCGTCCAGCTGGGCCCGCTCCAGCTCGGGCCGGCGTACGCCGCGCAGGCCGCGGGTCTCGGACAGCTCGTAGACCCGGTCGTCCGAGCCGACCCGGTAGCGCCAGGTCCACTCGGTGCGCACCTCGTCGGCCGCGACCCACGTGACGGTGAGCGCGAGCCGTGGCTCGGCGGGCTCGGGCACGGCGACCGACCCGTCGGACGAGACGACCGGGACGTGCCGCTGGAGACGGGGAAGGTACTCCGCGACCAGGTCGTCGCGGTCGGCCGCCGGCACGACGACGGAGTCGCCGCGCTTGAGCAGCCGCCGCACCTCCGGTCCCGGGGGCACGGTCAGCGCCGCCAGGGTCACCGACCACGCGTCGCCGTCGGCCAGCCAGAGCGCCACCGCGTGACCGCCCTCGCCGAGCACGTCGAGGTCGGCCGCGCCGTACCACTCACCGTCCAGCGGGACGCCGAGCCGCAGCTGCGCGTCCCGGTCGGGGGCGGCGTTGACGTCGAGCTCCAGGGTGACCGGGTCGGCCAGCGCCACGTGCGACAGCCCGGTCCCGGCGAGCAGCGGCATCCCCGCCTCGACGGCCCGGCGGATCAGGGACACCTCGTCGGGCCCGAACGAGCCCAGCGACACGTTGCCGTCGGCGCCGAAGTAGAGCTGCCGCATCGCCGTCCGGTGCCCGGAGAGCAGGTCGTTGAGCGCGACCACCTGTGCCGGCAGGGTGGCACGCCGTTGCCGGTCCAGGTAGGGCACGTCGGTCCACGAGATCCCGCTGCGCACCCAGTTGTCGCGCGCCCCGCGCTTCATCGGCCGCATCCGCAGGGTGCCGCGGGCGCTCGGCAGGTCCTCGGACCAGCCGCGGAAGCCGGTCGAACGGGTCGGCGGCTTGAGGTCGACCTGGAGGGCCAGCGGCCGGTCGGTCGGGTGCAGCGACTTCGCGGCGCGCTCGTCGAGCTCGTCGAGGAGCGAGGACAGCTGGCGCTCCCAGCGACGCCCTGCCCCGGGCGACGTACGGCTCTGCTCGTCGCGGACCGTGATCAGCAGCGCCACCGCGTGCTTGCAGCCCTCCCCCACCGGGCAGCTGCACCGCCCGAAGACCCAGACGCCCTCACCGTCCACGCCGACGCTGAGGGTGACGACGTACGGCGCGCTCGTCGACCCGGCCACCGTGCCGCGGATGTCGAGGTCACCGTCGGAGTCGAGGTCGTGCTCGACGCTCAGCACGTGGCCACGGCGGACGTAGTCCCACGCGCGGTCCAGCGTCGGCGTCCCGTAGCGGCGGCGCAGGTCCTCGTCACCGAGCAGCGAGGACAGGTCGACCATGGGTGCGAGCCTACGAGGCGCGACCGACAGGCAGGATGGCGGCAAGAGGCGAGGTGAGACCACCGCGACCCGCCTTCGTGCTGCACGAGCACCACAAGCCCCGGCACCACTTCGACCTGCGGCTCGAGGAGGGCGGCGTGCTGCGGTCGTGGGCGCTGCCCAAGGGAGTGCCCACCGACACCGAAGCAGGACCGGCTGGCCGTCGCGGTCGGCGACCACGAGCTCGACCACCTGCGCTACGAGGACGCCGACAAGTCGATCGCCGACATCGGCTGGTGGGAGGACGAGGACCGCACCGCGCGGCGGATGCTCTTCGTGCTGCACGGCCGCGAGTCCTCGGTGCGGTACGCGCTGATCGACACCGGCCGGGACTGGCTGCTGCACCGCACCAAGGACCAGCCCGTAGATTGACGGGCGCGGCGCGTGGGCACGATCACGCGACGCCGCCCCCGAGCGAAAGAGCCCTGGATGCCCACACCGATGGACCCGACGTCGACCGGGTTTCCTCTTCGCCGAGAACCGCAACCAGCCGATGCACGTGGGCGGTCTCCAGCTGTTCCACAAGCCGGAGGGCGCGGGACGCGGCTTCGTCAAGGACATGTACGAGGAGATGCTGACCCACGACCAGCCGGCGCCGCTGTTCCTCAAGCGGCCGACGCGGTCGCTGTCCACGGCCGGCCAGTGGTTCTGGACCGAGGACGACCAGTTCGACATCGAGTACCACGTCCGGCACAGCGCCCTGCCGAAGCCGGGCCGCATCCGCGAGCTGCTCGAGCTCTGCGGGCGGCTGCACAGCACCCGGCTCGCCCTGGAGCGGCCGCTGTGGGAGATCCACCTGATCGAGGGCCTGCGGGACGGCCGGGTCGCGATGTACTCCAAGATGCACCACGCCCTGATCGACGGCGTCTCCTCGATGCGGCTGATCCAGAGCGTGCTCTCGACCGACCCGGACCGCCGCGACATGGCGCCGACCTGGTCCGTCGAGCACGACCGCGGCCGCTCGCGCAGCAGACGACGCAGCGAGTCGGAGAACACCACGCTCGGCCTGCCCCTGGACGCACTGCGCTCGGCGCTGGCGATCGGCTCCGAGGCGGCCGGCCTCCCCGGCGCGTTGGTCAGGACGCTGTCGGCGCGGCATGCGCAACGAGACCTCCGCGCTCTCGCTGTACGCCCCCCGCACGGTCATCAACAAGCGGATCACCGGCTCCCGCCGGTTCGCCGCCCAGGACTGGCCGCTGGAGCGGCTGAAGGCGATCGGCAAGGCGAGCGGTACGACGCTCAACGACGTCGTCCTGGCGATGTGCAGCGGCGCGATGCGCAGGTACCTCGACGAGCTCGGCGCCCTGCCGGACACGTCGCTGGTGGCGATGGTCCCGGTCGGCCTCAAGGCCAAGAGCTCCCAGAGCGCGTCGGCGTCCGGCGGCAACGCAGTGGGCGCCGTGATGGTCAAGCTGGGCACCGACCAGGCCGACCCCGCCGACCGGCTGCGGGGCATCCACGACTCGATGGTCAGCGGCAAGGAGGCGCTCGGCACGCATGACGCCGGCGCAGATCCTCGCGACGAGCGCGTTCGGTCTCGCACCGGCGGTGCTCGCACCGATGCTGAAGCTGGACGGCATCACGCGGCCGCCGTTCAACCTGATCATCTCCAACGTGCCCGGCCCGAAGGAGCCGCTCTACTACAACGGTGCGCGGATGGAAGGGATGTACCCGCTCTCGATCCCGATCCACGGCATGGGTCTGAACATCACCTGCACGTCGTACGCCGGGAACCTCGGGCTTCGGGCTCACCGGCTGCCGGCGGACCGTCCCGCACCTGCAGCGACTGCTCACCCACCTCGACGACGAGCTGGCCGCGCTGGAGAAGGCGACCGGCGTCTGAGCCACCTCCGACGCGCCACCCGTTCAGGCGCCGACGACCTCGGACTGCTCGATGGCGGCGTTCCACTCCCGCTTCGACGCGCGCCAGCCCTCGTCGTCGAGGCCGAGGCGCCAGTAGCCCGAGATCGACAGCCGGTCCAGCCCGAGGCCCCGCTCGAGGCGGAGGTACCTGCGCAGCTCCTTGACCGCCGCCGCCTCACCGTGCACGAAGGCGTGCACGTCGTCGTCGGTCCACGGCAGCGCCGAGCACTGCCTCGACCAGGCGTGTGCCGGGGCGCTCGTCGCCGGCGTGCACCCACGTGACGTCGACGCCGGGCGGCGGCGTCAGGGCGATCTCGTCGTGCTCGTCGTGGACCTCCACCACCACCTGCCCGCTCGCGTCACGCGGCAGCCGTTCGAGGGCGACGGCGATCGCCGGCAGGGCACTCGCGTCCCCGACGAGCAGGTGGCGGCCGGCGGAAGGATCCGGCGCGTAGCCGCCGCCGGGCCCCATGAACACGATCTCGTCGCCCGGCCGCGCGCCGGCCGCCCACGGACCTGCCACGCCCTTCGTCGCCGTGCACCACGAAGTCGAGGGTCAGCTCCCGGGTCGTCGTCGTCGAACGCCCGCACCGTGTAGGAGCGCTGCCGCGGGGCGTGCTCGGGCGCCACGGAGTCGCGGACCGCATCCATGTCGACGCGGCCGTTCTCGTCGACCGGAAGGGGCCGCGGCGTGTCCGGGTGCAGGAACACGACCTTGACGTAGGAGTCGGTCGACTCCGACGCGACGAAGGTGTCGAGCGCGGGACCCGACGACCACGACCCGGACCAGCGACGCGGACAGCCGTTCGGTGCGCACGACGCTCCCGACGAAGGCGGTGCGGGGGCGGCGGGGCTCGGCCATGGGACTCCTCGACGGGGCAGCAGGTAAGGCAAGCCTAAGTCACGCGCCAAGGAGCCCTTGCCCCGCCCGCACTTGACGAAGGTCTCGTCCAGCCGCCAGCGTCCCGTCATGGCCTCCACGTCTCC
This sequence comes from uncultured Actinomycetota bacterium, assembly GCA_963786795.1. Classification (GTDB taxonomy): domain Bacteria; phylum Actinomycetota; class Actinomycetes; order Propionibacteriales; family Nocardioidaceae; genus Nocardioides_B. The sequence goes on along the minus strand of CAWBAQ010000032.1, from coordinate 54,152 downwards.
CGTCCGGATCGACCGTGCCCGACTCGCGTCCCTGCTCGATGCGGAACGGACGACGTACGCCGGCAAGCACCCCCGCTCGGCCGAGCTGTACGCCGGGGCCGACCACCTGTTCGGGCGGGTGCCGATGACCTGGATGAACATGTGGAGCGGCGGCTTCCCGCTCTACCTCGACCGCGCCTGGGGCAACCGCGTCGTGGACGTCGACGGGCACGAGTACGTCGACTTCGCGATGGGCGACACCGGAGCGATGGCGGGTCACACGCCGCGCCCGACCATCGACGCGGTGACCGCGCGGATCAGCGACCTCGGCGGCATCACCACGATGCTGCCGACCGCCGACGCCGAGTGGGTCGGCGCCGAGCTGTCGCGCCGGTTCGGGCTGCCGCTGTGGTCGTTCACCCTGACCGCGACCGACGCGAACCGCTGGGCGATCCGGATCGCGCGGATGGTCACCGGCAGGCCCAAGATCCTGACGTTCGCCTACTGCTACCACGGCTCCGTCGACGAGGCGTTCGCCGTCCCCGGGTCGTCCGGTGAGGCGGTCGCCCGGACCGGCCTGGTCGGCGCCCCGGTCGCCCCTCTCCGAGACGACCCGCGTCGCGGAGTTCAACGACCTCGCCGGCGTCGAGGAGCAGCTCCGGCACGGCGACGTCGCGGCGATCCTCACCGAACCCGCGCTGACGAACATCGGCATCGTGCTGCCCGAGCCGGGCTTCCTGACCGGTCTGCGTGACCTGGCCACGAAGTACGGCGCGCTGCTGATGATCGACGAGACGCACACGTTCTCCGCCGGACCGGGTGGCGCGACCGCGCTCTGGGACCTCGAGCCGGACATCCTCGTGATCGGCAAGAGCATCGGCGGCGGGATCCCCAGCGGCGCCTACGGCATCACCCGCGAGGTCGCCGCGGCCGCCTCGGGCCATCCCGAGGCCGACCTCGTCGACGTCGGCGGTGTCGGCGGCACGCTCGCCGGCAACGCCCTGTCCGTGGCCGCGATGCGGGCCACCCTGGAGCACGTGCTGACCGCGTCGGCCTTCGAGCACATGGTGTCGCTGGCGACCGGGTTCACGGCCGGCGTACAGGCGACCCTCGACGAGACCGGGGTGCCGTGGACGGTGCGACAGCTCGGTGCCCGCGCGGAGTACCGGTTCGCGTCCCCCGCCCCGCGCACCGGCAGCGAGTCGGCCGCGTCCGCAGACGACGAGCTCGACGAGTACCTCCACCTGTTCATGGTCAACCGCGGGTGTCCTCATCACGCCGTTCCACAACATGGCGCTGATGTGCCCCGACACGTCGCAGGCCGACGTCGACCTGCACACCCGCCTGTTCGCGGAGGCGGTGTCCGCCCTCACGTCCGGGACCGCCTGACGCGACCAGGAGCCTGTGGACGACGGACGACGCCGACCCTGTGCTTCGCGGCAGAGTTGGCGCATGGACGAGCTCGTGCCCGAGAACCTGCCGGACGTACGCACCCAGTCGGACCTCCACGCCCTCTGGCGCACGCTGATGGAGCCGTTGGGCTTCGGCTATCCCCGCCTGTACGTCGTGTTCATCCCACCGGACGGCAGGTGCGTCCCGCACATCACCGAGGTCGGCGACCTGCCCGCGCTGCCCGACCGGATGATGATCGGGAACCTGCTCACCATCTGCGCCAGCCTCCTCGACCGGGTGCTCCCGACGGGTTCGCGCGTCGCGTTCCTGCACGCCCGACCCGGGCGTCGCGGCATCACCCCGGCCGACCGCGCCTGGGGTGCCGCGCTGCTCGCCGCGGCCGACGAGGCGCTCGTGCCCACCTGGCCCGTGCATCTCGCCAACGACCACGAGCTCCGGGTGCTCACGCCCGACGACCTCGCCGAACCCGCCTGAGGACAGGCTGCGCGGGGGCTCAGGTCCCGCGCATCGCGGGGGCACTCCGGCTCGCGGGCTCGCCGCGGCGCGCGCGGGCTCGCGGGCACGAGGGATCCCGTGCTCGACCAGCGAGCGGCACCAGCGAGCGGCACCAGCGCGCCACAGGTCCCGACGAGATCGGTCGCGTCGGGCCACCGCAGCTCACCCAGGTGTGGGTCGACGCTGATGGCCATGGCGGAGACAGGGATGCGTGCTGTGGAACGGATCGGCGGTCGCACCCGTGGTGGATTCGGGACGCGTTCGTTCCACAGGGCGTTCAGCCGGGCGTGGTCCGGTAGGTGTGGCCGTACGGGTCGGTCCACTCGTACGTGCCGTCGGGCAGGCGCTGGTAGGTCCAGGCGGTGAAGGTCTTGAGTCGGTGGTGCCGGCGGCACAGGCAGGCGAGGTTCGCCGGGCTGGTTTGGCCGGGTGGTCCGCCGTCGTCGGGTGGCACGTATGGCTCGATGTGGTCGAGGTCGCAGGAGCGGGCGTCGATGCTGCAGCCGGGGAACACGCAGTGCCGGTCGCGCAGGATCACGGTCTCCCGCATCCAGCCGGGCGGGTCGTGCACGTCGACCGCATCGTCGCGGGCGAGGTCGAGGACCGGCCGGATGGTGCAGGTCGAGAACCGGCCGATCCAGTCGGCCAGCAGCTGGAGGGTGGCGGGTCCGAGCTTCTCCACGGTGCCGCCGGTGTCGTGCCGGCGAGGTCGGCGGTGGTGACGTGCAGGTAAAGGGTGCCCCGTCGACCCGTTCAACCCGGCTCGACCGCGGAGCGCGTCGGTGCTGCCGGCGCTGCCGCGGTGTCGTGGGCGGTGCTGCCGGCGCTGGCGCTGGCCGTGCTGGCGGCGAGGTCGAGGGCGCGTTGCGGGTGGGCGAGCAGGCCGAGTGCGGTGGCCTGACGGAGATCGTGCGGAGCGGTCGTCCCCGAGCCGGCCCAGGACGCCGGCGAGGTCGCCACGGAGGCTTGCAGGTCGAGGGCGTCGAGGGTGTCGAGGCGGGCGGTGACGTCGGTGGTGGCGGTGGAGGTCCGGTGGTCGAACCAGACGCCGCGGGCGTCCAGGGCGGCCTGTTCGATCCCGGCGGCCCGGTCGGGGTCGCAGCGCAGCATCGCCTCGTGCACCAGTTCGGTGCAGCTTCCCCGGCGAGGGTCTGGTGTTGCGGCGCGCGGTCACGGCGAGGTGCCGGTCCACGAACCCGACCGCATCGGCCGACAGGGTGGTGGTCTCGGCGGCGACCCGGCGGGCCTTCCACGCCTGCAACCGACCGTCCTGGACCAGGTCCCAGAGCCGCGGCAGCCGGTAGCAGAGCTCGACCGCCTCGGAGACCAGCCGCAGACCCGCGGCGTAGGAGAGACCGAGGGTGGCGGCGAGGGTCTCGACCGCGTACTCGGCGATCCCCGGCGTCCCCTCACCCGCGAGGGCCGCGCTCCACGACCGTCTCGCCCAGCACGATCCCGGCGACCCCCTGCGGCGCGGTGAACGACGCGGCCGGCCGGTCGGTCGGTGACCGGGTGCAGGTCGACCCAGTGCACCGCCAACGCCAGCAGCTCGGCCTCGGCCCGGTCCGCGACCCGGCGCCGCTCGGCGACCGCGTCCAGCACCTGCGCGGGGGTCAGGTCCCGCAGCCCGGAGTCGACCTCGAGCGGGTCGTGGACGGTGCTGGTCATGAACCAAACCTAGGCCCGACCACCGACACTTTCGGCCCAGAAACCGGCGAGAATCGCGTTGTCCACAAGGGGAATCTCGAAAGGTTCTCGACGGCGCGAGCGTCGAGCGCGGTCGAGCGCGTCGGGTGCGGGTGGTTTCGACACGGGCTCCGCTTCGCTCCGCCCGGCTCAACCAACGAGCGGAGCGCGGGTCAGCGATGCGGGCACGGGCTCAACCACGCTCGACCGCGGAGCCCGGCTCAACCAACGAGCCGAGCGCGGCTCGCAGACCAACGAAGGGAGCCAGCTCCCGGGTCCCGCCAACAAGCCGTCACCAGTCGCAGGTCTCGCTGGGGCCGGCGAGGAGGGCGTCGACGTCGAAGCGGGCGAGCATCGGGACGAGCGGACGCCCGTCGGCCTGGTAGTTGCGGGCACCGGACTCGAGCACCACCCACAGGTCCCCGTTCCGGTCGAACTCCAGGTCCTCGGCCCCCGGCGCGAAGGCGACCCGTCGCCCGCTCGGGGTGACGAGCAGGCCGCAGGTCGAGACGGACGACGTGGACCAGGTGCCTCCGGGGCCGCGCGTGACGCCCTGCACGCGGCGGATCGCGGACGACGTACGCACGGGACCCACGGACGCGGCGCCGGTGGAACGGCCCGGGACGAGGGTGGTGACCCCGGGAGCCAGCAGGTCGCGATACCTGAACACGCGGGTCACGCCGTCGCGCCGGTCCGCGAACGACACCAGACCGAGCTCGCGCTCCGACCCGTCCAGGAGCGCCGAGCCTCTGACCGGGCGGACGGTGCGCCACACGCGGCGTACCTGGTCGGCATGCCCGACCCGTGCGGGATCGACCAGCCAGAGCCGGTCCGCCTCGGCGAGCCAGAGGCCGTGCCGGTCGAGGGACAGCGCCCCGCCGTGCCGGCAGAACGTCGGACGTCGGTCCCCCACCGAGCCGGTCAGCCGGTCGGTCGCGGCGAGCACCCGCCCGGTCCGCAGGTCGACGCGCAGCAGTCGGCACGGGCGGTCGCCGTACGCCTTGCGCCAGCGGTACCCGCTCACCCACGCGGTGTCCCCGTCGAGCGCCAGCCCCTGCGGCACGAACCACCGGTCCGCGGTGGCCAGCCACAGCCCGCGGCACATCGCGCGGTCGTTGGCGAAGCGGGCCAGCGGTGGATGCGCGTACGACGGAACGGGTCCGCGTACGTCGTCGAAGTGCACGCCCGGACAGGCCGAGTAGTCCCGAGGGGACGGCTCCGCCGACGTGCACGCCGCCAGGCACAGCAGGCCGACCAGCAGGGAGGCCACCCGACGCCAGCGCATGCCGCCATCGTCGCAGCCGCTCGGTGCGACCCCGTAGGGCAGACTCGTCGCAGGGAGGGTGGCCGATGCTCAAGATGACGTGGCGCAACCTGTTCGCGCGCAAGGTCCGGCTGGCCCTGAGCGCGTTCGCGGTGGTGCTCGGCGTCGCCTTCGTGGCCGGCTCGTTCATCTTCACCGACGCGATGGGAGACGCGTTCGACGGGATCATCGAGGGCTCCACCTCCGACGTCGAGATCGCCTACAAGGGTGCCAACAACTTCGAGCTCGCAGCAGGACCTCCGGACCATCCCGGCGTCGGTGGTGAACCGGCTCGACCAGCTCCCCGAGGTCGAGTCCGTGCACCCGAGCATCCAGCTCCAGTCGGTCTACGTCATCGGCCGCGACCACAAGGTGGTGGGCGGCAACGGCCCGCCCGGCCTCGCGTTCAACTACACCGGCGGGACGTCGATCGCGGGCAAGCCGATCATCACGCTCACCGACGGCGCCTTCCCCGCACGACCCGGCCAGGTGGCGCTCGACGTCGACACGGCGCGCAAGGCGGGGTACGGCGTCGGGGACACCGCTCACCCTGGTGACACCGGGCGACCCGCCCACGGTCAAGGCCGAGGTCGTCGGGCTCGTCGAGTTCGGGTCCGGTGGCCTCAACGGGGCGACGCTCTCGCTGCTCGACCTGGGGTTCCTGCAGGACAGCTTCTACCAGGGCAGGAACGTGTTCACCGCGGTCTCGCTGAACGCCGCCCCGGGCGTCTCGCAGACCCAGCTCGCGGCGGCAGCCCAGAAGGTGCTCCCCCGCGACGTCGTCGCCACCACCGGTGACGCACTCGTCAAGCGGAACAAGGCCACCCTCGACGAGATCCTCGGCTTCCTGAACACCTTCCTGCTCGTCTTCGCCGGCGTCTCCCTGGTCGTCGGGACGTTCCTGATCATCAACACCTTCTCGATCCTGGTCGCGCAGCGCAGCCGGGAGCTGGCCCTGCTGCGGGCGCTCGGCGCCTCGCGTCGGCAGGTCAACGTGTCGGTGCTCGTGGAGGCCGTCGTCGTCGGGGTGTTCGGGTCGACGGTCGGCCTCCTGGCGGGATACCTCCTCGCCCGCGGCCTCCAGGTGCTCTTCGGGGCGGTCGGTTTCGACCTGAGCCGTGCCTCCTTCCCGATCAACGTGCGCACCGTCGTCGCGTCGTACGCCGTGGGGGTGGTCGTCACGGTCGTGGCGGCGTACCTCCCCGCGCGCCGCGCCGCGACCATCCCGCCCGTCGCGGCCCTGCGGGACGACGTCGCGATGCCGGAGGCCTCGCTGCGCCGGCGGGTCCTCGTCGGCTTCGGGCTGATCGTGCTCGGCGTCGTGGGCATGGTCGTCGGCTTCGCCAAGACCGGGAACCTCGGGCTGTCCCTGATCGGCCTGGGCATGCTGGCGATCCTCGTCGGCGTCTCGCTGCTCAGCCCCTGGGTCGGCCGGCCGCTGACCCGGACCTTCGAGCTGGTCTACCGCCGCACCTTCGGCACCGTCGGCACGCTCGCCGCGCAGAACTCCCTGCGCAACCCGAGGCGTACGGCGGCCACCGCCAGCGCCCTGATGATCGGCCTGACCCTGGTCTCGCTGATGTCGATCCTCGGCCAGTCCGCGACGGCGAGCGTGGACGCGTCGGTGAAGCGCAGCCTCACGTCGCAGTTCGTGGTCTCCAACGTGGTGGGCACGCCGTTCTCGACGAGCGTCGCGCGCGAGATCCGCAAGGTCGACGGGGTGCGCAGCGTCGCGGAGTTCCGCACCGCGGGCGGTGAGATCAAGGGCGACCGCGCGTTCCTCGGGGCGGTCGACGCGCAGGCCCTGGGGCTGGCCCTCGCGCTGCCCGTGAAGCAGGGCTCGATGCTCGCGCTGCGGCCCGGCACGATCGCCGTGAACGACCAGTCCGCGAAGCGTCGCGACATCCAGCTCGGCGACACGGTGCCGGTGAAGTTCCAGGCCGCGACCGTGCGGCTGAAGGTGGTCGCCCTCTTCGGCGCCTCCGGGGTGCTGCCGACCAACTACATCGTGACGCCCGACGCGTTCGTGAAGGGTGGTCTGACGCCGCTCGACTCGCTGCTGTTCGTGACCAAGTCCGCCTCGGCGGACGCGGCAGCCGTGCGCACGCAGGTCGACAAGATCATCAAGCCGCTGCCCACGGTCACCGTGAAGGACCCCGGCGAGCTCGCGGCCGAGGCGCGGCAGCAGGTCAACATCTTCCTGTACTTCATCTACGCCCTGCTCGGGCTCGCGGTGGTCATCGCCGTGCTCGGCATCGTCAACACCTTGGCCCTCTCGGTCATCGAACGGACCCGCGAGGTCGGCCTGCTCCGGGCCGTCGGTCTCTCCCGTCGCCAGCTGCGGCTGATGGTGCGGCTCGAGGCCGTCGTGGTGGCCGTGCTGGGGGCCGTGCTGGGCGTGGTGATGGGGATGGTCTTCGGGATCATGCTGCAGCGCGCCATCGCCGACCAGGGGGTCGACGTGCTCTCGATCCCGTGGGTGCAGCTCGTGACCTTCGTCGCGCTCGCCGCGGTCGCCGGAGTGCTCGCGGCGGTGCTCCCCGCGCGGCGGGCGGCCCGTCTCGACGTGCTCCGGGCCATCGGGGCCGAATAGACCGGCTCTCGCGCCGATTTGCCTTTTCGGCCCCGTTCGGGGTTACCGTCGAACCTCTCCGCGGGGGCGCAACCGCGTGCGGAGGAAGCCCCCGTCGGTCGACGGCGGGGCGGTCCGGCCCACGCCGAGGCTCGCCAGGGTGCCGGACGACACGAGCTACGCAACGCACTACTGGCGAGCACGGACGACCCAGCACGACGACATCTCGCTCTCCGCGAAGCGATGTCTTGGGGTGAAGCCACCAGCACTGGTGGCCGGGCAGTCTTCGGTCCCGAATCCGACAGGTCATCGTTCGCAGGCGTCGCCGAAGGGTTCCCATGTCCGCGACGATCCGTCGTTCACTTCTCCATGCCTTGATCCTGGTCGGCGCCCTCGTGGCGTCCACTGGCCCTCGTCTCGCCGGCCGAGGCGATGACCTCGCAGTCCCGCCACCGGGTGGTCCATGTCGCCGCCTCGAAGGCGGGCACTCCCTACCGCTACGGCGCGAGCGGCCCCGGAGCCTTCGACTGCTCCGGCTTCACCAAGTGGGTGTTCTCCCGGCTGGGCCGCCACCTGCCGCGCACGTCGAGCGCGCAGGCCGGCGCCGTACGCCACGTCAGCCGTTCGCAGCGGCACAAGGGCGACCTGGTGTTCTTCAGGTCCGGCGGGCACGTCTACCACGTGGGCATCTACGCCGGGCACAACCAGCGTCTGGCACGCTCCGCGTCCGGGCCAGCGGGTGCACCGCGAGCGCATCTGGACCAGCTCGGTGTCCTACGGCCGGGTGCGCTGACCCGACGTCACGAGCCGGCGCGCAGGATCTCCCAGTCCAGGGAGGCCTGCGTGCCGAGCGTGGCGCGCAGGTCCGGTCGGTCCCGGTAGGCGAGCAGCAGGAACGCCAGCGTCGCGGCGTCCTCGCTGAGGTACCTCGTCTGGACCGCCAGCACGCCGTCGGGCGCCCGGACCTCCGAGCGCCCGCCCGTCCTCGGTGCGTAGACCACGGGCGGGAAGCCACGCACCTCGCGCTCCCGCTCCCCCGTTCCCCCATGCCGGCTGTCCTTCCCGAGTTCCAGTCCTGACCGTTCCGGAGCCTACCAAGAGTGGCGGCGGGCTACCGTTGCGCCGAGGCGCAACGACGCGCCCCAGGGAGGGAGTCCCCACGTGCTGTCCGACATCGAGATCGCCAACGCGGCCACTCTGCACCGCATCAAGGACGTGGCGCGGGCCGAGCTCGGCATCGCCGAGGAGCACCTCGTGCCCTACGGCCACCACAAGGCGAAGGTCGACCTGCGCTACCTCTCGACGCTCGAGGACCGCCCGACCGGCCGGCTGATCCTGATGACCGCGATCTCCCCCACGCCCGCCGGCGAGGGGAAGACGACCACGACGGTCGGCCTCACCGACGCGCTGCACGGCCTGGGGCACCGGTCGATGGCCTGCCTGCGCGAACCGTCGATGGGACCCGTGTTCGGCATGAAGGGCGGTGCGGCCGGCGGCGGCTACGCCCAGGTCGTGCCGATGACCGACATCAACCTGCACTTCACCGGCGACTTCGCGGCGATCGCCGCCGCGCACAACCTGTTGTCGGCGCTGATCGACAACCACGTGCACCACGGCAACGAGCTCGACATCGACGTCCGATCGGTGACCTGGAAGCGCGTGGTCGACCTCAACGACCGCGCCCTGCGGGGGCTGGTCGTCGGTCTGGGTGGGGTCGGCAACGGCTACCCGCGCGAGGACGGCTTCGACATCGTCGTCGCCTCCGAGCTGATGGCGATCTTCTGCCTGACCGAGTCGTGGGCCGACCTCAAGCGCCGCATCGGCGACATCGTCGTCGGCTACACGCGCACCAAGAAGCCGGTCACCGCCCGCGACCTCGAGGCGCACGGCGCGATGACCGTGCTGCTGCGCGACGCGCTGGCCCCCAACCTGGTGCAGACCCTCGAGCACGCGCCGGCGTTCGTGCACGGCGGCCCGTTCGCCAACATCGCGCACGGCTGCTCGTCGGTGGTCGCGACCCGCGCCGCGCTGCGGCTGGCCGACTACGTCGTCACCGAGGCCGGCTTCGGCGCCGACCTGGGGGCCGAGAAGTTCGTCGACATCAAGTGCCGCAAGTCCGGACTGCGTCCCGACGTCGCCGTCGTCGTCGCGACCGTGCGCGCCCTGAAGTACCACGGCGGCGTCGCGGTCGACGACCTGACCGCCGAGAACCCCGCTGCCCTCGAGGCCGGGATGGCGAACCTGCGTCGGCACCTGCACAACCTCCGCGAGGTGTACGGCGTGCCGTGCGTCGTGGCCGTCAACCGGTTCCCCACCGACACCGACGAGGAGATCGCCCACGTCGTCTCGATGGTCGAGGACGAGGGCGTCAAGGCCTTCCCGGCGACGCACTTCTCCGACGGCGGCGTGGGCGCCGAGTCGCTGGCCAAGGGGGTGCTCGAGGTGCTCGAGCAGCCGTCGCCCTACGAGTTCTCCTTCACCTACGAGGACGACCTGTCGCTGACGGAGAAGGTCGAGACCCTCGCCAGCCGGGTCTACGGCGCCCGCGAGGTCACCTGGGACGGCAAGGCCCGGCGGCGGCTGCAGCGCATCGAGGCGGACGGGTACGGCGGCCTGCCGGTCTGCGTCGCCAAGACGCAGTACTCCTTCTCCACGAACCCGACGCTGCGCGGTGCGCCCGACGGCCACGAGCTGCACGTCCGTGAGGTGCGGCTGGCCGCGGGCGCCGGGTTCGTCGTGCTCGTGTGCGGCGACGTGATGACGATGCCGGGACTCCCGGCACGGCCGGCGTCGGACCACATCGACCTCACCGACGACGGGGTGATCCTCGGGCTGAGCTAGGCGCTACGTCCGTCCTCCGTCGCCGTCGTCCTCGTCGTCGGAGCGGTCGCGGAAGCTCACCCGGACCTCGCTGGAACCCCTTGTGCCGCTGGGCCTTCGCGTAGTCCTTGTAGGCACGGCGGTCCGCCTCGGTCAGCTCGACGTCGTCGGTGAACGGCGTCAGCAGCGCGCGCGGCCACAGCCGGCGGGCCAGCACCACGTTGAGCTCGATGCCGATGACGGCCATCAACGGACGCGATGTAGATCAACCCGATGAGGCCGAGCACCAGCGCGAACACGGCGTTCAGGTCGTCGACGCGCGCGACCACCCGTGAGACGTACCAGCCACCGAGCCACTGGAGCAGCTGCCACATCACCGCGATGGCGAAGCCGCCGGGCAGGACCTCACGCAGCTTCTCCCGCTGCGGCGTGGCGAGCCGCAGCATCACGCTGATCACCAGGGCGTTCAGCGCCACGGACGTGAGCAGGAACAGCACGCGGATCCAGAAGTGTGCTTCGGAGCCGAACATGCTGAGGTGGTTCGCGGCGCTCGACAGCATCGCGACCAGCAGCACGGTGATCCCCGCGATGATCATCACCACGAAGCTGCGGAGCCGGCTCACGACGGGGTTGAGTCGGCTGTTGCGCGGCACCGCCCACGCGACGTTGACGGCGTGCAGTGCCGCCTGGCCCAGACCCAGCACGCCGTACAGGGCGGCCAGCACCCCGACGACCACCGCCGACGTGCTGCCCTGCAGGCCCTTCGGGGCGCCCAGCTGGCTGCCGACGATCGGGAACTGGCGCAGCGCGGACGTCAACACCTCCTGGCGGAGCTCGGGGTCGCCCTGCAGGACGAAGCCGAGCACCGAGGAGGCGATCAGCAGCAGCGGGAAGATCGCGATGAACGCGTAGTAGGTGATCGTCGCGGCCAGGTAGTTGCCCTGGTCGTCGAAGAACTTGTAGACGACCGCGAGCGGGAACCCGACGACAGGGTGCCGACGCTGGAAGTCGTCGACCCGGTCGACCAGTGCGGACATACGAGCACGCTACGGGGCGACCGGGCGCGGGCGCCCTACCAGAGGCTCAGCAGACGGGTGACTCGAGCGCCTGGGTGCGCGCGGCCGCGGCCGCCCTCTGGCGCTGACGCTGCTTGCGGGCCTCGGCCTTGCTGCCGCTCCTGCTGCGCGACTTGCTCCGGCTCTGCTTCGCCTTCGCCTTCTTGGTGGTGGCGTGCCGGGTCGGGGGCGCACTGGTCGTGGTGGACACCGGGGCGCAGGCACTGGCCGAGCCGGACTTGCCGTTGAGCTGGGCCCACAGGTCGGGACCCCAGGTGTCGGCGGTCGCGACGAGTTGCGGCCCCTGGAGGGCGAGCACGCCGACGACGGCAGCCGCCACGAGCAGCTTGGCCACCTTGCCGGCCCTGCTCCTGCCCTGAGGCTTGCCGGTCGGGGTCGTGCCGTTCTGGGCCTGGAGCTCGGCGAGCTTGGCGGCCTGCGCGTCGGCCGTCGCCATCGCCTCGGCGACCCGCTTCGCCCGACCGGTGAGCTTCTTCTCCGGGACGGCCGGTGCCTCGCGGCGGCCGCCGGCTCCTGCGCCGGCCCTCGATGGGCTCGGGCTCCTCGACACCGGCAGGGGCGCGACGGCGCGTCCTCGACCACCGGGACGGGCACGGGTCTCCGGCTCCTCCTCCGGCTCGACCACACGCGCACGCTTGCCGCGGGGTGCTGCCGCCACGAGGACCGGCTCGACGTCGGGCTCGACCAGCCGGGCGCGCTTGCCCCGCGGGGCATCGGCCACAGGCTCCGCGACGGCTCGCTGCCCGCAACCGGTTCGAGCGGAGCAGTCTCCTCCGCCGACGGCTCGCCGACGAGCAGCGCCACGGCCTCGGCGGCCTGCTCCTCGGTGAGGACGAGGGGCGCCGAGGTCAGGGCAGTGGCCAGCGTGACGGTGCTGCACACCAGCACGTCGAGCGCCTGCTCGAGCAGCTCGGCGTCACCGACGATGCAGAGCAGCGGGCGGACGCGGCGCGCGTACGGCCCGGCCATGTCGGCGACGACGTCTGCCGCGGCGGAGCAGGCGGCCGTGTCGACCGCCCGGTAGAGCGCGTACGCCGGACCCGGCCGGTCCCGCACGGAGACCAGGAAGATGCCGCCCGGCCCCACGACGACGTGGTCCGCGTCGAGGGTTCCGGGGGTCGTGCCGTCGTGGACGACCGTCCAGTCAGAGGGCAACGAGCGCAGGACAGCACGCGCGTCGGTGTCAGTGTTCACCGCCGTCATCGCACCTCCCCCATTCGATGTCCGAATTGTGAGGATACGGAGGAGGGGAGTCGCCGCGGGCGGAAACGACGAAAACGCGCGTGACAGGCTGGCCCGATGAGCGAGCGCAACGTGCTGGGCGAGCCCCTCGAGCCCTGTGGCACCGACCCGGTCACCGGGTTCTACCGCGACGGGTCCTGCTCCTGCGGCCCGGACGACGTCGGTCTGCACGCGGTGTGCGCGGTGATGACCGACGAGTTCCTCGACCACCAGCAAGCGGTGGGCAACGACCTGAGCACCCCGCGCCCGGAGTGGGGGTTCCCGGGCCTCGTGCCGGGTGATCGTTGGTGCGTCGTCGCGGCGCGGTGGGTGCAGGCCTACCAGGACGGGGCCGTCGCGCCGGTCGTGCTGGCCTCGACGAACGAGCGAGCCCTGGAGGTCGTGCCGCTCGAGTGGCTGCGCGAGCACGCCGTCGACGTGCCGGCCGACCCCGGCTCGCTGGCCTGAGCGTCAGGCCGACTCCAGCGCGGTCGTCTCGCCGAGCATCCGGGCGATCTGCTCCGGCGGCACCGGACGGGAGAAGAGGTACCCCTGCCCGAGCTCGCAGCCGAGCTCCCGGACGGTCTGCCACTGCTCGACGGTCTCGATGCCCTCGGCGATCGACTGGAGGTCCAGCGACTGCGCCATGTGCATCACCGAGCGGACGATCTTCTGCGTGTGCACGCTGTCCACGACGTTCGCGACGAAGGAGCGGTCGATCTTCACCACGTCCGCGTCGAAGCGGTCGAGGTAGCGCAGCGACGAGTAGCCGGTGCCGTAGTCGTCGACGGCGACCGAGACCGACCCGGCCCGCAGCTCGGCGACCACCGCGGCCACGCTGTCGAGGTCGATGGCCAGCGCCTGCTCGGTGAGCTCGAGCACGACCTGGTCGGGCGCGACGCCGTGCGACTCGATGAGCGCGATGAGCCGCTGGGCGAAGCCGGGCTCGTCGAGCTGCCGCACCGAGGCGTTCACGCCCATCGCGAGCCGGTGCCCGGGTGCCTCGACCGCCCAGCGCGCGAGCTGGGCGCAGGCCTGGTCGAGGACGTACCAGCCGAGCGTCTGGATCGAGCCGCCCTGTTCCGCCATCGGGATGAACACGTCGGGCGGGACCGGTCCGACGTCCGGGTGGTTCCAGCGCAGCAGCGCCTCGACGCCGCGCATCTGCCCCGTGGCGAGGTCCACGATCGGTTGGTAGACCACGAAGAACTGCGACAGGTCCGGCTGGGCGATGTGCTCCTTGAGCTGCACCTGGTTGGCGGCGTCGTCGCGCTCCGCGCCCTCGATCAGCACGATGCCGCGCTTCTCGCGGGCCTTGGCCTCGTAGAGCGCGATGTCCGCGTGCGACAGCAGGGACTGCGCGTTCTCGGCATCGCCCTCGCCCGCCATCACGATGCCGATGCTGGTGCGCACGAGGAAACGGCGGCCGCCCACCGCGACCGGCCCCTCGATCGCCTCGATGACCCGCTCCGCGACGGCCCGGAGGTCGTCGGCGGTGCCGTGCACGAGGTAGGCGAACTCGTCGCCGCCGAGCCGCGCCACGGTGTCGCCGCTGCGCACCAGCCCCGCGAGCCGCTGCCCGATCACCGTGAGGACGACGTCGCCGGCGGCGTGGCCGTGCCGGTCGTTGATCACCTTGAAGTCGTCGAGGTCCAGGAGCAGCAGGCCGAACTGCCGGTCGCGCCGTACCAGCTCCTCCTCGAGCCGCTCCATCAGCACCGCGCGGTTCGGAAGGCCGGTGAGCGAGTCGTGGTGCGCCTGGTGGGTGAGCCGGTCGGTCAGCTCGCGGCGTTCGCTGACGTCGTGGAGCGTGAGGATGGCCCCCTCGAGCGCCCGCTCGGAGAGCTGGCCGACCACGGAGACCTCGAACCACCCGTAGCTGCCGTCGGCGCGCCGGATCCGGCACTCGACGAAGCCGTGGCGCTGCTTGCCCAGCACGACCGGGGTGATCGTCGCCACGGCCCGCGCGTGGTCGTCCTCGTGCACCTGGGTCTCGAGCTCGGTGGCGTTCTCGATCAGCGGCCAGTGCCCGAGGGCGTTGCCCACCGACGGGCTGCAGTAGAGCACCGTGCCGGTGCTGTCGATGACCATCACGACGTCCGACAGGTTCCGGACGATGTCCTGCCACCACTGCTCGCGGTGCTTGAGCTCGACGGTCCGCCGGTCGACGGCCCGCGCCAGGTCCTGGGTCAAGGTGGCCTGGTCGGCGACCACGACGAGCTGTCGCACGACGACGAGGAAGGCGACCGGCAGCAGCAGCCACCACAGCAGGTGCCGCCCCAGGGCCGAGGACTCCAGGACGCAGGCGGTGACGGCCAGGCCGATCGCGATGGACGGGAACAGCTGCCGGGTCAGCCCGGGTGCCTGCCGGGCCGCGACCAGGTCCTCGACGCCGCCGTACGACGGGCGGGGCCGCCCCCGCGAGCCCGATCAGCGCGAACGCGGCGTACCAGCCGACGTCGAGCGCCCCTCCGGGCGTGAACTGTCCGAGGTAGCTGCGGGCGACGTACACGCTGTCGGCGAGCGACAGCACCAGCAGCCCGAGGCTGAGCGGGACCCAGACCATCCGCCGGATGTCCGGGAGCACGACGCAGCGCGCGAGCACGATCGAGGAGACCGCGACGTCGGCGAGCGGGTAGGCCAGGGCGTCGACGCGCGTGAAGGTCAGCGTCGTCGCGTCCAGGATCGGGTCGAGGACCCAGACGGCGCTGGTCACCAGCAGGCAGCCCCCGATCACCAGGCTGTCGAGGCCAGCGCGCCAGCGCGACCAGACGGTGCCGCTGACCCGGGGGAACCGCAGCAGGCCGACGGCCACCGGGACGGCGTAGCCGACGTAGCCGAGGTCGGCGAGGGACGGGATCGGCGCGACCCGGCCCAGCGCGACCTCGTAGTAGGCGAACACCGCCGAGCCGGCGGCCCAGGTCAGGCAGCCGACCGCGATCCACCACCAGGCGGAGTGCCGGTCCCGGTCCCGCCGGTGGGCCCGCCAGCAGCTCCAGGCGCCGAACAGCGGTGCGGCCACGAAGACGAGGTCGCTGACGAGCACCTCGGTGCGCGGTGGCACGAGGTCGCTGACCAGCCAGAAGAGGAAGAGACAGCCCAGCGGCAAGGGTCACCGCGGCCGTGCGGGTGAACCCGCGCGACGACGACTCCGCCCCGGACCCGGCCACGCCTCTCCCCTTGATCGACCTTCCCCCGATGGAGGGATCGGCGCCAGCATCGCGCAACCGGTCCGGGTTTGTCCGGGTTACCGGTCAAGTACCCAGCGACACGGGCGGGACGTTCGGCGGGAGTGCTTGACCTTCGCCGCAAATAGGTCATCCTTGTCTCGTCACGAGGAGTGAGGGCTCCTCCATGATGAGACGGGGGTCTCGATGGTCTACTACATGCGACACCTGTCGTAGCCCGGTCAACCTCGACGAGGGCTTCTTCCGGTCGGTCAACCTGCGCACGGTCGCGTGGTGCCGCCCGTGCTGGCTCGCCCGGCACAGCGAGCTGCCGATCCCGGCCCAGCGCCAGTCGTCCGAGACCGAGCGTCGGGCGCCCGCCGCGGACCGCGCCCAGCGCCGCTGGCTGACCCGCCGTTGACCCACCGGCCGCCTCCGGCCGGGAAGCACGCCACACTGACCGCATGACCCCCCGCCTCGTCGCCCTCGGTGACAGCACGGTCGAGGGACTCATGGACCCGGGCCCCGACGGGGTGTACGTCGGATGGGCCGACCGGTTCGCGCACCACCTGGCCCGGGACCGGCCGGGCCTGCACTACGCCAACCTCGGCGTGCGCGGCCAGACGACGCACGCCGTCCGGGCGACGCAGCTCGACCGCGCCCTGTCGATGCGTCCCGACGTGGCGCTGCTCGTGGCCGGCGTCAACGACCTGCTGCGCCCCCGGGTCGACCGGGACGGACTGCGCGACAACCTGCTGGCGATGTACGCCGCACTCCACGAGTCCGGCGCCCGCGTCCTGTCGTTCACGATGCCGGACATGTCGCGGGTCGCACCCCTCGCACGGGCCCTCCGGCCACGGATCGAGTTCCTCAACGAGGTGGTCCGGGAGGCTCGTTCGTCGTACGGGACGCTCGTCGTCGACTTCGCGCTGGAGCCCGTCGCCGGCCACCCGGCGCTGTGGCACGACGACCGGCTGCACGCGAACAGCGAGGGCCACCGCCGGATCGCCGCCGCGCTCGCCGAGGCCTACGGGCTCGAGGCCGACGACTGGCGCAGCGAGCCGGACGAGACGGTCGCCAGCGGGATCGCCCGGATCGTCGCGCGCGAGGCGTACTGGATCGCCACCCACATGGCGCCGTGGGTCTGGGGACGGGTCCGCCGCCACGAGTTCGCCACCGGCGGCGGGTGCAAGCGACCCGACCTGCTGCCCGTCGGGGACGCCGCGCAGGCGACGCTGACCGACCCAGGACCGCTACTGCTCCTGCTCGGTGGGCCGCACCAGCAGCTCGTTGATCGCCATGCGCCGCGGCCGGGTCACCATGTAGCCGATCGCGTCGGCGATGTCCTCTGCCTCCAGCCGCTCCATGTCGCTGAACCGCTTCTTGAGGCCCTCGAGCACCTCGGGCCGGTTGTGGCCCGCCAGCTCGGTGGCCACCGCCCCGGGCTCGACCAGCCCGACGCGGACGTGCCGGCGGGTGACCTCCTGGCGCAGCGACTCGCTGAACGCGCCGACGGCGTGCTTGGTGGCGTTGTAGACGCCGCTGCCCAGTCGGGCCACGCGCCCGGCCACGGACGAGACGTTCACCAGGTCGGCGGTGCCTCGCTCCCCCGACTCCGCGGCCTCCAGCAGGTGCGGCAGCGCCGCCTTGGCGCAGTAGAGCAGCCCGAGCACGTTGACCTGCACCATCCGCTCCCACTCCTCGACCGGCGCGTCACCGATCGGGCCGAGCAGCATCACGCCGGCGTTGTTGACGAGGATGTCGAGCCGGCCGAGCTCGTCGACGGTGCTGCTGCACCGCCGCCTCCGCCTGCTCCCGGTCGGTGACGTCGGCCTCGATGACCAGCGCGCGCCGTTGCGTCGACCGGATCTCCTGCGGCCAGCGCCTCGATCCGGTCACGGCGCCGGGCCACCAGGGCGACGTCCGCCCCGAGCGAGGCGAGGTGCCGCGCGGTGGCCTCGCCGATGCCGCTCGACGCGCCGGTCACCAGCGCCGTCGTACCTGTCAGGGGTGCGTTGTCAGCCATGCCCGGGCACCTACCCACTCCGCCGCTGCCTACGCTCCGGGCCGAGGCTACCGATGAGTCACTTGTTCGCGGCGTTTGCCATGATGAGCGGGCCGACCCACGAAAGGTACGTCGATGCAGCTGGAGCTGTCCGCCGAGGACGCCGCGTTCCGCGACGAGATGCGGACGTTCTTCACGACCCAGGTCCCGCAGGAGATCCGCGACGCCGTCGCCGAGCGCCGCGAGCTGACCAAGGACCAGATCGTCAGGGCCAGCGGGTCCTCAACGAGCACGGCCTCGCCGTACCCGCACTGGCCCGTCGAGTGGGGCGGCCGCGACTGGTCGCCGCTGCGCCGGCACATCTGGCACGAGGAGATGCAGCGCGCCTGCGTCCCGCCGCCGCTCGCCTTCAACGCCTCCATGGTCGGCCCGGTGATCGCGGCGTTCGGCTCGCAGGAGCAGAAGGAGCGGTTCCTCGCCGAAGACCGCGAACCTCGACATCTGGTGGTGCCAGGGCTTCTCCGAGCCGGACGCCGGCTCCGACCTCGCCTCGCTGCGCACCACCGCGGTCCGCGACGGCGACGAGTACGTCGTCAACGGCCAGAAGACCTGGACGACGCTCGGCCAGTACGGCGACTGGATCTTCTGCCTGGTCCGCACCGACCCCGACGTGAAGAAGCAGGCCGGCATCTCGTTCCTGCTCATCGACATGACCTCCCCCGGCGTCACCGTGCGGCCGATCGAGCTGATCGACGGCGGCCACGAGGTCAACGAGGTGTGGTTCGAGGACGTGCGCGTCCCGGCCGAGAACCTCGTCGGCGAGGAGAACAAGGGCTGGGACTACGCCAAGTTCCTGCTCGGCAACGAGCGCGTCGGCGTCGCCCCCGTCGGGTCGACCAAGCGGGTGCTCGCGCAGGCCAAGGACTACGCCCGCTCGGTGACCGTCGACGGTGGGCTCACGCTGCTCGACGACCCGCTGACCGCGGCCCGGATCGCCGAGCTCGAGAACGAGCTGCTCGCCCTCGAGCTCACCGCGCTCCGCGTCGTCGCGCACTCCGCCGACGGCAAGCCGCACCCCGCCTCGTCGGTGCTCAAGCTCAAGGGCACCGAGCTCCAGCAGGCGGTCAGCGAGCTGGTCGTCGACCTCGCCGGGCCGGCCTCGCTGGCCTCCGGCGCCGGCGACGACTCCGACCTGCCCGGCTGGGCGCGGCGCGCGACCCCGGTCTACCTCAACCTGCGCAAGGCGTCGATCTACGGCGGGTCCAACGAGATCCAGCGGCAGATCATCGCGAAGACGATCCTGGGACTCTGAGAGGCGACTGGCATGGACTTCACCTATGACGAGGAGCAGCAGGCGCTGCGCGAGGCCGTGCGCGGGCTGGTCGGCAAGTCGTACTCCGACTTCGAGAACCGCCGCCGCACGGTCGCCGACGAGCCCGGCTTCGACGAGAAGCTGTGGACGCGGCTCGCCGAGATGGGCGTGCTCGGGCTGCCCTTCGCCGAGGAGTACGGCGGCATGGGCGCCGGTCCGGTCGAGGTCGGGATCGTCGCGCAGGAGCTCGGCCGGGTGCTCGCACCCGAGCCGTTCCTGACCTCGGTCGTGCTCGCCGGCGGCGTCGTCGCCGCGGCCGGCACCGCCGAGCAGCGCGCCGAGGTGCTCGGGGCGCTGGCCGCCGGCGAGCTGCGTGCTCGCCTTCGCGCACGCCGAGCCCGGCACCCGCTGGACGTCGACCGCGTCGGCCGTGACGGCGACCCGCTCCGGCGACGGCTGGACGCTCTCCGGCGTCAAGGAGCCGGTGCCCCACGGCGCCCGCGCCGACCTGCTCGTGGTCAGCGCCGCTGCTGGACGCCGGCGGCACCGGGCCTGTTCCTGGTCGCCGGTGACGCCGTCGGGGCTGACCCGGTCCGGCTACGCCACCCACGACGGCGGCCGCGCCGCCCGGGTCGCCTTCGCGGCCACCCCCGCCGTGCCGCTCGGCGAGGCCGGCGCGGACGCGACCGCCGCGATCGCCCGGCCCTCGACGGGGCCCGCATCGCCGCGGGCCTGCGAGGCGGTCGGCGCGATGCAGTTCGCGCTGGACGCGACCTCGGAGTACCTCACAGACCCGCAAGCAGTTCGGCGTCCCGCTCAAGACCTTCCAGGCGCTGACGTTCCGGGCCGCGGACATGTACGTCTCGCTGGAGCTCGCGCACAGCGTGGCGCTGTGGGCGACGATGGTGCTCGCCTCGGGCTCCGCGGACCAGGTGCACGACGCGGCGTCGCGGTCGGCCCTCCAGGTCAGCCGGGCCGGGCGGCACATCGGCCAGGAGGCGATCCAGCTGCACGGCGGCATCGCGATGACCGCGGAGTACAGCGTGGGCAGCTACACCAGCCACCTCACCGCGCTCGACCACCTGCTCGGCGACGGGCAGTTCCACCTGTCCGCGCTGGCCGCGACGGTCGGGGACCACGACGAGGTCGACCCGCTCCCCTGACCTCCGATGGAGGTCCCCTGGCCGGTCGGACTACCCGC
Organism: uncultured Actinomycetota bacterium; assembly: GCA_963786795.1. Lineage (GTDB taxonomy): Bacteria > Actinomycetota > Actinomycetes > Propionibacteriales > Nocardioidaceae > Nocardioides_B. The sequence goes on along the minus strand of CAWBAQ010000032.1, from coordinate 33,902 downwards.
GACCGGCCGTTCGTCCGATTTTTTCCGATTTGGTCGCCGCCGCACGTGACCCGCTGCACACTGAATTCCAGATCGCACCGGAGGTCGGTGCGGGACAACACACCGTTGGCAGTGTCTCGGGACATGTAGCCCTCCGTAGTGACGGCAGGGACATGACACCGCCCCACACCCTGAGGGGGACGCATGTTCACGACCGATGACCCGACCCAGACCCCGTTCGTGTCCGCCGGCTCACAGGCCGCCGCCCGGCTGCTGGAGATCGCCGCCAACAACGCCGACCAGCTCATGGCCGAGTCCAGGGCCGAGGCCGCCTCGATGGTCGCCACGGCGCACGCCGACGCCGACCAGCTCACCGCTGCCAGCCAGGCCGAGGCCGACCAGCTGACCTCCTCCGCGCGGGCGGAGGCCGACCAGCTCCTCGCCGCGGCTCGCACCGAGGCGCAGCGGGTCTCCGACGAGGTCGAGCAGCACCGCACGCAGCAGACCCAGGAGCTCGAGCAGCACCGTCGGGACGCCCTGGCGGACGTGTCCGAGGCGAAGGCGACCCTCGAGGCGCAGGTCAACCACCTGCAGCAGCTCGAGCGCGAGCACGTCGAGCGCATGCGCACCTACCTGACCGGCCAGCTCGACCAGCTGGAGCGGGTCGCCCGGACGGACGAGGCCCCGGTCGGCCCCGTGGACGAGCACGCCGACGAGGCACCCGTCTCCGACAACGCTGCCTGAGCGACGCCCTCTGCCGACGTGGCCGAGCCGAAGGCGACCCTCGACGCCGAGGTTCCCTCACCCGCTCGCATCTCGAGCGCCAGCTCGTCTCGCGGACGCGCGGCTACCTCGACCGGAGAAGATCGGCCAGCATGTACCGCGTCGCCCCCAGGGACTGCGGAAGCTGCAGGTCCGAGATCGACAAGTTCTGGACCGACGAGCTCGACCTGTCCGACACCGACGCCTAGCAGCACCAGACACGTCCGCAGCGCGCCCTCGGTCCACCGGACCGGGGGCCGCGTTTTCGTCGTCGATCACGGAGCCGGAGCGGCTGCGACGCTGGCAGGCGGTGTCGGCGTACGTCGACCTGCGCGCCGGCGGCGACTGGCGCTGGACCGTGACACCCGGCCACGTTGCAGCGGGGACGTTCCGCGAGGTCGAGCCCGGCAGGAGGGTCGTCTTCGGCTGGGGCTGGGAAGGCAGCGACGACGTGGAGCCGGACGAGTCGACCGTGACCGTCACCGTCGAGCCGACCGAGGGCGGGTCGCTGGTCACCCTGGTCCACGAGGGCCTCACCGACGAGCAGGCCGCGATGCACGCCGAAGGCTGGAACCACTACTTCGAGCGGCTCGAGAAGCTCACCCTCAGCGGGGACGCAGGCCCGGACGAGTGGGCCTGGGCACCGGAGCGGCTCGACCCCGTCACGGCCGCGGACGCCGTGCTCGCCGCCCTCCAGCCGATGCTGCGCCGCCTCACCGCCGAGGACCGACCGAAGCAGACGCCCTGCGCCGACCTCACCTGCCACGGCGTCGCCGAGCATCTCTTCGGCTCACTCACCCAGCTCGGCGCCATGGCCGGCGCCACGGTGGTGAACCCAGAGGAGGGATCGCTGGAGAACCGCATCTCGGTGATGGCCGACGGCGCCATCGCCGCCTGGCGTGGCGTCGACCTCGACGGCACCGTTCCCGGCCCCGGCGGCCGGGAGATGCCGGCCGCCATCGGCGCCAGCCTGCTCCCGGTCGAGCTGCTGCTGCACGGCTGGGACATCGCCCAGGGCGCCGGCCGGGAGCTGCGGGTCTCCGACGAGGTCGTCGCCTACGTGCGCGTGCTGGCGGAGGGCGTCGTACCGAGCGGGCGTCCCCGCGGCGCCTTCGCCGACGAGGTGCCCCCGCCCGACGACGCCTCGGCCCTGGACCGGCTAGCGGCGTATGCCGGACGCACGCCCGTCTCCCAGGTCGCTTGAGGCGGTTCGCGCCGCCTCCCGCAGCACCCACGCACGTCCCAACCCACAACAAGGAGAACCGCCATGACCAAGTTCCTGTTCGTCTACCACGCCCCGATGACTCCGGCCGAAGCCGCACCGCCCACTCCTGAGCAGATGGAGTCCGTCATGGGCGAGTGGAACGCGTGGGCCGCCCGCGTCGGCGACGGCATGGTCGACTTCGGCACGCCGCTCGACGGCGGCACCCGCGTGGCCGCCGACGGCTCGACGTCACCGAGCACCCGGGAGGTCGCCGGCTACTCGATCATCGAGGCACCGGACATGCCGGCCGCGCTCGCGCTGGCGAAGAACCACCCGCACCTGCAGATGCCCGGCGGCTGCGAGATCGAGGTGCACGAGGCACAGCCGGTCCCCGGGATGTGACCGCGCTCCCGAGTTGTCACGACATGTTCATGAATGCCTGAACCCCGGTCCAGTCCAGACCGGGCCGGATCGAGCGGCAGTGTCGGTGGCTTCCGCAAGAGTCGGCTCTCGTGGGAAGCAGATCCACGTCAGCCTTGGTTGACGCTGCTGAGCCTCATCGCCGACCGAAACGGGAGCCCTCGTGTCTGAGCCAGCCAGCCCCAGCACCTCGACGTCCAGCAGCACCCCTGCGGAGGCACCCGACCCGATGCGGTGGTGGTCGTTGACGGTGCTGGCGGCCGCGCAGCTGATGATCATCCTCGACGCCTCGATCGTGAACATCGCGCTGCCCTCGGCCCAGTCGGACCTCGGCATCAGCAACGCCGACCGGCAGTGGGTCGTCACGGCCTACACCCTGGCCTTCGGCTCGCTCCTGCTCCTCGGTGGCCGGATCGCCGACTACACCGGACGCAAGCGCACGTTCATCATCGGCCTGCTCGGCTTCGCCGGCGCCTCCGCCCTCGGCGGGCTCGCCGCCAACCAGGAGCTGCTGTTCGCCGCGCGCGGGCTGCAGGGTGCGTTCGCCGCCCTGATGGCGCCGGCGGCCCTGTCCCTGGTCACCGTGACGTTCACCGAGCCCAAGGAGCGCGCCAAGGCCTTCGGTGTCTGGGGCGCACTGTCCGGCGGCGGCGCGGCGATCGGCCTGATCGTCGGCGGCGTGCTGACCGAGTACACGTCCTGGCGCTGGTGCCTCGGCGTGAACGTCCCCGTGGCGATCCTCGTGGCGCTGGCCGCGATCCCGCTGGTGCACGAGAGCAAGGCGCACGGCGACACCCGCTACGACGTGCCGGGCGTGCTGCTCGCGACGACCGGGCTGTTCTCGCTGGTCTACGGGTTCACCGAGGCGGCGAGGGCGAAGAACCCGGAGGACCCGCGCTCGACGGCCGTGCAGGGCTGGGGCGACCCGTCCACGGTGACGTGGCTGGTCATCGCCGTCGTGCTGCTGGTCGCGTTCGTCTACTGGGAGACCCGCAGCCGCAACCCGATGCTGCCGCTGCGCGTCGTGCTGGACCGCAACCGAGGTGGCTCCTACCTGATCTTCCTGCTGGTCGGCGCCGGGCTGTTCGCGATGTTCCTGTTCCTGACCTACTACTTCCAGGTCAACCTGGGCTGGAGCCCGCTCAGGTCCGGCTTCGCCTTCCTGCCGTTCAGCCTCGGCATCATCCTCGCAGCGGGGGTCGTGGCGCAGCTGCTCCCCCGGGTCGGTCCCAAGCCGCTGATGATCATCGGCCTGGTGATGGCCTTCGCCGGCATGATGCTGCTCACCACGATCGGCCAGGACACCGCGTACTGGAACCACGTGCTGCTCGCCGAGATCCTGATGAGCCTCGGCCTGGCGGCGGTGTTCATCCCGGCATCGAGCACCGCGCTGTTCGGTGTGAGCCCGCACGACGCAGGCGTGGCGAGCGCGATGCTCAACACCTCGCAGCAGATCGGCGGGTCCCTGGGCACGGCGCTGCTCAACACGCTGTTCGCCGGAGCGGTGACCGCCTACTTCGCCGACAACCTGCGCAACCCTGCAGACGTGGAACGCCTGACCCCGCTGGCCTTCATCCACGGCTACCAGGTCGCGTTCCTCTGGGGCGCGGTGTTCTTCGCCGCCGCGTTCCTCGTCGCGGTCTTCGTCGTCAACGCGCGCAAGCACGAGCTCCCCGCCGAGGTGATCCCCGAAGCGGCGGCCTGAGGCGCCGCTCGCAGGGCTTCAGGCGCTGGCCCCGGACAGGGCGAGCAGCAGGAACGTCTCCACCGGCTCGGCCTTGCCCTTGAGCTCCAGGCTCCCGAGCGGTGCCGTCACCGCCTCCGGCAGGGCGGCCCGGGTCGTGGCGCTGATCGCGACCCCACCGGCCGGTGCCTTGCCCTCGATCCGCGAGGCGGTGTTCACCGTGTCGCCGATGACGGTGTGCGTGCGGCCGCCCTCGGTGCCGAGCACGCTGACCGTCGCCGGACCGCTGTTGATGCCGACCCGGAACCTCGGCCAGCCCGCGTGCCGCTCCGCGACCCGACGCGGTCGCCTCCTGCATCGCGAGTCCCGCCGCGGCCGCGCGGACAGCGTGGTCGTGCTGGTCCCCGCGCTTGTTGAACGTGACCATCAGCGCGTCCCCGATGATCCGGTCGACGTCGCCGCCGTGCGTCGAGACGACGGCCGGCACGGCCACCGAGAAGTACGCGTTGAGCATCGCGGTCACCTCCTCGGGCCGGTGCGCCTCGCAGTACGTCGTGAAGCCCTGCAGGTCCGCGAAGAGCACGCTGACGTCCCGGTTCCCGGCGACCGTGTCGTGCAGGTACAGGTCGGCGAACCGCTCCTCGTGCCAGGACATCTGCGCGCCGAGCGCGACCAGCCCGAAGGCCGCGAGCATCAGGACGTGCCACTCCCACCAGGACAGGTGCCAGTTGCGGGCCAGCGCGATGGCGGCCAGCGACTCGGCCAGCAGCAGGAACGCCGCCATCATCGCGACGAGCATCGTCGAGCCGCGGCGCCGCCACAGCAGCAGGTACCTCGCCGCGGCGTACCCGTAGAGCAGCATCCCCGGCACGGCCAGCGCGACCGACAGCGACTCGGCGTTCGCGACCGCCCCGGCGAGCGGCGGCAGGTGCGCGAGGGAGAGCACCGCCCACAGGGCCATCAGCCCGAGGATCGCGACGCGGACCCACCGGCCGACCCGGACCGCCTCGACGGCCCGCTCCCCCGTCAGGTCGACGGTCGACCAGGCGGCCATCACCGAGCCCAGCGCCAGGCCGACCGGGGTGGCCACCGCGAAGCCCTGGTTGGGAGCGTCGAGCAGGACCCCGGGCGTAGCCAGAGCGTGCAGCCCCAGGAACCCCGCCGAGGACAGGAACGCCAGGGACACGAACAGGACGCGCGCGTCACCGCGTCGCACCGCCGCGACACCGGTGGCGTACGCCAGCACCGACGACACCGCCGCGGTCCCGAGCACCAGCCAGAAGTGCGACGGGTGGTGCTCCCACTGCAGGTCCAGCCGGGGCTGCCGACAGCACCAGGAGCAGTCCGGCCACCGGAAGGGCCAGGGCCGCGGCGGTGGCGACCGCCGGTGCCGGGCCGAGAGAGGTGGCCGGCTCAGTCATGGCTCACGGTGGCGAAGTACTGGTGCAGCTGCGCCACGACGACCGACCCCTCGCCGACGGCCGACGCCACCCGCTTGACCGACCCGCAGCGCACGTCACCGACGGCGAACAGACCGGGCACCGTCGTCTCGTAGGGGTGCGGCTTCCGCTCGATCATCCAGCCGTGCCCCGCGGCGTCGGCGCCGGTGAGCACGAAGCCGTGCTTGTCCCGCTCGACGGCGGCCGGCAGCCAGTCGGTGCGCGGCTCGGCGCCGATCATCACGAACATCCCGTCGGCCCTCAGCGTCTCCTGCTCCCCGGTGGACCGGTTGCGCAGGACGACCCGTTCGAGCTGCCCGTCCCCCTCACCCGCGGTCACCTCGGTCGTCGTACGCACCTCCACCCGCGGGTCGACGTCGATCGCGCCGACGAGGTAGGCCGACATGCTCTCGGTCAGCGACTCGGACCGGACCACGATCGTGACGCGTTCGCAGTAGCGCGCGAGGTGCAGCGCGGCCTGGCCGGCGGAGTTGCCGCCGCCGACGACGATCGCGTGCAGGCCGGTGAGCGCGTGCGCCGCGGTCACGTTGGCGCCGTAGTAGACGCCCTTGCCGCTCAGTGCCTCCAGGCTCTCGACCCCGAGCCGTCGGTAGGAGACGCCAGTCGCGACGACGACCGCCTTCGCGTGCACGGTCCCGATGCCCGACACGTGGGCGGCGAACCGACGACCCTCCTGGACGATCCGGTCGACGTCGCGGGTCAGCACGAAGTGCGCGCCGAAGACCCACGCCTGCTGGTAGCCGCGTTGCGCGAGCTCGGCCCCGCTGACCCCCCGCGAGAAGCCGAGGTAGTTGCGGATCAACGAGCTCGACCCCGCCTGCCCGCCGACGGCCTCCCGCTCGACGACCAGCGTGCTCAGGCCCTCCGACGAGGCGTACACGGCTGCCGCCAGGCCGGCGGGGCCGCCGCCCACGACGAGCACGTCGAACTCCCGCTCGTCCTCCGCCAGGGTGGTCGGCACGCCCCACGCCTCGACCACCTCGGCGTCCGTGGGGTCGACCAGCGTCTTGCCCGCCAGCGCCGGCATCCAGACCGCCACGTCCGCGCGGTCCGAACCGGTCCGTTCGAGGACCTCGCGCCCGAGGTCGGAGTCCCGGTCGCGGAAGGCGTGCGGGATCCCGTTCCGGGTCAGCAGGCTGCTGATGGCGTAGGCCCTCGCCGACCGTGGCTCCGCCACGACCACCACCTCGCGCAGGTTCGACACCGCGCTGCGTGACCACTCCTGCACGAACTCGGCGACCGTGCGGTGGAACAGCTCGTCGCGCTGGATCCAGGGCTTGAGCACGTAGTAGTTGATGTGCCCGACCGCCATCGCGTGCAGGATCGCCTTGGCCGACTCGCGGTCCCCCCACGCGCCCCACTCGACGAGCAGCGCCCGCCGCGCGTCCGGGTGCAGCCGGCGCGCGAGCTCCAGCAGCTCGGCACGGCCGTCGTCGGCGAACGCGTCGTCCACGAGCACCACGGCCACCAGGTCCTGCCGCTCGTGGGCGCGCTCGAGTGCGCGCGCGGCCTCCTCGACGGTCAGCTCCCCCCGCACTCGGAAGTCGCCGCCGAAGGACCGTTGCAGCTCGGCCTCGACCCGGTCCAGCTGCGCCGGGTCCGGGTCCACCGCCAGCAGCAGCGGTCGGCTCGGAGGCGGTGGAGTGGGCACGATTCGAGGCTAGGCAGCCACCCGCCGGGACGCACCGGGGATGAGTCCGTGCAAACACGTCGAACCCGCCGCAGACCGGAAGGTAAAACTTCCGGCCTGCGGCGGTCCCTCCTTCCCACGGATCGGGAATAGCACGTCCTCCCGACCCGTTGGGACGACTGCCGGTCCGGTTCATGCCCCCGGGTCCCACCTTTAGCCGCTACGAGCGGCCACACGCCGAGAGGCGGCTGACGGACCGGCGTACGACGCGAGGCGGTCACCCGTACGCCGGGTGACCGCTTTCGTGGTCCCGTCCCCTCACGCGAACGCGAGGCAGCCACCGTGACCGTCACTCCCCCTGTCCGTGCTGGACTTCGTCGGCATCGAGTACGGCGAGCCGGCCTCCGCCGCGATGGCCGGAGCGGTCGACGTCGCACGCGCCGTCGAGGACGCCGGCTACCGGCGCTACTGGGTCTCCGAGCACCACAACATGCGCAGCCTCGCGTGCAGCGCCCCCGAGCTGCTGACCGCGCACATCGGCGCGCACACCGACCGGATCCGGGTCGGCGCCGCCGGGATCATGCTGCCGAACCACGCGCCGTTCAAGGTCGCGGAGATGTTCCGCACGCTGCTGGCGATGTACCCCGGCCGCATCGACCTCGCCCTCGGCCGCGCACCCGGCACCGACCCGCTGACCGCGCACGTGCTGCGCCGCGGCGTCGCCGCCGACGTGCAGCGCGACTTCCCCGGCCAGGTCGCCGAGCTGCTCGCCTTCCTCGGCGACGGCTTCCCCGACGGCCACCCGTACGCCCCGCTCGTCGCGGCCCCGGTCGTCGACGAGAAGCCGGAGATCTTCCTGCTCGGCTCGAGCGCCTACGGACCCGGGTTCGCCGCCGTCAACGGTCTGAGTGCCGTCTTCGCCCACCACCAGAGCCCGGACATCGCGTTCGACGTCCTCCGCGACTACCGCCGGGACTTCCGGCCGCTGCACCCGACGGCGACCGGCCGTACTCCGCCATGTCGGTGCTGGCGTTCGGCAGCGAGGACGAGGAGGCGGTGCTCGAGTTCGAGGCCGGCTGGGCGCTGACCATGCAGAACCTCGCCCGCAACAAGCGGGAGCCGCTGCGTCCCGAGGAGGTCGTGGCGTTCGCGCGGTCGACCGAGTTCCTCAGCCGCCGCCAGGAGCGCGACCCCCGGATGGCCACCGGCGCGGCCAAGCAGGTCGTCGAGCGGCTGCTGGAGATGAAGGAGCTGGCCGCAGGTCGACGAGATCGTCGTGGTCACGCCTTCGCTCGACCGCACGCGCCGCATCGGCAGCTACCGGGAGATCGCCGGCGCCTGGACCGCGGCGGCCTGAGACCCCGGACCGGCCCGGCCCTGTGCGCCGCACCGGCGCACGAGGGGCACCATGGTGGGGTGACCTCCTCCCGCAGGCCGACGCCGCGGGCCATCGAGCTCGCGGACCACTGGGCCTGGCGGCCCGAGTGGACGCCCGAACGCACCTGTCTCTACTGGTACCTCACCTTCCGCGCGGACGACATCGCCGCGGCCATCGGGGACGACGCGCTCGATCTCGTGCGCCGCACGCGCTGGCTGGACGCCGTACCCCCCGAGTGGTGCCACGTCACGATCGCCGACGTCGGCTTCACCGACCAGCTCGAGCCGTCCGACGCCGAGCACGTGCGGGCCGCCGTGGCCGACGAGATGGCCGGCCAGGGGCCTCTGCGCCTCGCCCTGGGACCGATGCGCACCTTCGCCACCGCCGTGGTCGTGTCCGTCGGGCCGGTGGAACGGCTGCGGGACATCAGGGCACGGGTACGGCGTGCCACGTCGGCCACCATCGGCGCACGGCACGCGGACTTCCACCGTCACCCGTACCGGCCGCACATGACCCTGGGCTACGCCCACGAGGCCGTCGGCGCCGAGGCGGCGACGCCGTTCGGGGAGGCGCTCCCGGAGGTGAGCTCGGTCGTCGACGTCGACGCCCTGACGCTGGTCGCCGTCACCCGGCGGGACCACGCCTACCGGTGGGAGGTGCGGGCGCAGGTGCCCCTTCTCGGCGGGACGGACGGGTCCGGCTGAACGCGTCCCGGCTCACGATCCCAGCTCGCGACGACGCCGCTCGAAGGACCGGATCTTGTCGATGACGATCGTGGAGAGCGGCGAGTCCAGCTCGCGGTGCTCCCACGCCGTCTCCTTGAGGTCGTCGACGAGCGTGCGCAGCTGATCGAGCTCGGCTCGCTCCCGCCGGTCCAGCGCCTGGCCGTTCCCCGTCATCGCCACCAGGCGAACGACCAGCCAGGTCAGTCCGACGACCAGCAGGATGGCGAACAAACCGGACTGCACCATCTCGTGCTCCCTCCAACCCGTGGTTCCTCCAGATTAGTTGGCGGCACCAGCCCCCCAAGCTCTCCCGAGGATGCACGGGTGGAATGGGTCAGAAACCTTCTCCTCCGAGCCGGTCGACGAGGTCGGACCAGCACGGTGTCGTACGTTGGAGGAATGGCTGACTGGAACCTGGTGACCCGCGCGCACGTCCTGGCCGCCATCGCAGAGGGTGACCGGCTCGGCTCGCGCGACTTCCTCGCCCGCTACGGAGTCCGCGGGGCTCACACCCACAAGCTCTGGCACCGCGGCGAGGAGTACGACGCGACGGCGATCCTCGGCGTGGCCTACCTGCAGGCGACGGGACGCCCCGCGAGCCGCGACGAGCTCACGGGTGCGGAGGACGGTGGTGCGAAGGTGCTCATCGACCTCGGCTTCGACGTGGTGGCCGAGGAGCAGCCCGTCACCCCAGCCCGCACCCGGAAGGCGGCGGCCCCGAAGCGGACCGCGAAGGCGGAGCCGGTGTTCAAGATCTGTCCCACCTGCCAGATGGCCCTGCCCGCGACCGGGGTCTGCGACAACTGCGACTGAGCCAGGGTCTACGTCCGCCTGCTTAACCGGACCTTCCCGTCGGGCAGCCGTCGCAGATGCGTGCGGCGCAGCCGTCGTTTCTACAGCCGTTGCCGCAGCCCGCTGGCCCGCTCGGCCCGCCGGTCGACGGCGGCCCGGACCGCGTCCTCCGTGCCGACCACCCGCACCTGGGTCGTCGCCCGGGTGACCGCGGTGTAGAACAGCTCGCGGGTCAGCAGCCGGGAGTCCGGCGGCGGCAGCAGCACGGTCACCTCGGCCGGCCTGGCTGCCCTGGCTCTTGTGGATCGTCGTCGCGAACATCGTCTCGACGTCGCTCATCCGGCTGGTCGCGAAGCCGCGCAGACCGCGTGACGCCGGCGATGACGGCACGCGGCGCCGTCCTCGGACCGGACGACCACGCCGGCGTCGCCGTTGTAGACGCCGAGCCCGTAGTCGTTGGCGGTCACGAGCAGCGGCCGGCCGACGTACATCGGGTCGTAGAGCGGGTCCCCGGTCGCCTCGGCCAGCCAGTGCTCGACCTGCCGGTTCCAGTGCCGCACGCCGAACGGTCCGTCGCGGTGCGCGCACAGCAGCCGGTGCCGGTCCAGCGCGGCCACGGCGTCCGCGGCCCGTCCCGCCTCGGCGTGCGAGCGGATCTCGAGCGCGGCACCGACCAGCCCCGAGCGCAGCAGCGACGCCGGGCTCCTCGGCTCTCGAGGAACTCGACCCCGTCGGCGCCGGAGCGCAGCACGTCGAGCACGTCGTCGGCGGATCCCTCGCGCACGGCGGCGGCGAGCCGGCCGATCTCCTCGCCGAACCGGTGCGTCGTGGCCAGGTGCACCACCGGGCTCGTCCTCGCGCTGCGACAGCCCGGCCACCAGGTCGGACAGCACCGCCCCGGCCTCGACCGAGGCCAGCTGGTCGGGGTCGCCGACCAGGATCAGCCGGCGTCCGGGCCGGACCGCCTCGACCAGCCGGGCCATCATCGTCAGCGACACCATCGAGGACTCGTCGACCACGACCACGTCGTGCGGCAGCCGGTTGCCGCGGTGGTGGCGGAACCGGGTGCCGTTGTCGCGGCGGGAGCCCAGCAGCCGGTGCAGGGTGACCGCCTGGCAGCTCGCCGAGCCGGGCCTGGTCGTCGGCGCGGCAGGTCCGCCCAGCGGCCTTCGCGACCGCCTCCTGGAGCCGGGCCGCCGCCTTGCCGGTCGGCGCGGTCAGCGCGATCCGCAGCGGCGGTCGCCCGTGACGGCGGCCTGCTCGGCGAGCAGCGCGAGCAGCCGGCGACGGTGGTGGTCTTGCCCGTGCCGGGTCCGCCGGTGAGCACCGTCGTCCACTGCCGGACGGCACGTCGCGAGCGCCTGCCGCTGCTCGTCGTACGTCGGACCGGCGAAGACCCGCTCGACGCCGGCATCGAGCACGGCGTCGTCGAACGCGGGCGCCGGCCGGGCGACCCGCTCCTGCAGGTCGGCGCAGAGCTGGGCCTCCTGCTGCTAGTAGCGGTCGAGGTAGAGCAGCCCGAGCTCCAGCCGCAGCACCCCGGCCGTCGACCAGCGGACTCGCCTGCACCGCCGCGAGCCAGGCCTCCGCGTCGGGCCACGGCAGGTCTGGGGCGACGTCGCGCGACCGAGGCGAGGTCGACGCACACCGAGCCGTGGCGGACGGCGCGCGTGGCCAGCGCCACGGCGAGCAGCACCCGCTCGTCGGCCTCGCCGGCCGAGCCGCACCGACCCGCGGGCGACGTGCACGTCGGCGGCGGCGAGCACCCCGGCCTGCGTTGAAGTCGCGCAGCAGGCCGGTGGCGCCGCAGCGCCAGCCGGCGCGTCGTGCTCGCGTCGGTCGGCTCGAACAGCTCGGTCATCGACGCGCCAGCCCACCGTCCAGCAGGTCGGAGAGCGCCTCGACCAGCGCCACCGGCGGCCGCCAGGAGAACACCCCGCACGGCTCCCCGTCGACGACCGGGGTGTCCGGTCCGCACATGCCGCGGAGGTAGAGGTAGAGCACCCCGCCGAGGTGCACGCTCGGGGTCGTAGCCGGGCTGCCGCCAGCGCAGGAACCGGTGCAGCACGACGGCGTACAGCAGCGCCTGCAGCGGGTAGTCGGAGTGCCCCATCGCCGCGGCCAGCGCCGCGGGCCGGTAGTCGTCGGACGTCAGCGGCGGCCCGCCCTCGCCGGGAAGCCGCCGAGCCAGTTGGTCTTGTAGTCGACGACGAGGTAGCGGCTCGTCGCGCCGTCCGGCACCCGCAGCACCACGTCGACCGAGCCGGTGAGGTAGCCGCGCAGCGTCCTGCTCGCCCAGCGCCGGAGCGGCGCAGCGCGTCGGCGTACGGCAGCAGCGGGTCGCCCTCGGGCAGGTGCGCGCCGCAGCAGCGGCGCCAGGTCGCCGAGCGTGACCGCGGCGGCCGGGTAGCCGCGCACGTCGCCGCCGGCCAGCGGCAGCTCGAAGTCCATCTCGCGCAGCCGGTCGCGCAGCGGGATGTCGCGCAGCGTCGCGCCGCCGGCGAGCGGCCCGAGCGGGGTGTCGCACACCGGCACCAGCGCGTCGGCGAGCTCCTCGGGGTCGAGCTCGACCGGCCACCAGACCAGCTGCTCGTCGATGTGGCCGAGCAGCTCGGCGCGGAAGTCGGCCGCGTCCGGGTCGGCGTGCTCGAGGACCGCGTGCACCAGCGAGCCGAACGTCGCCCCGACCGGCAGGTCGGCCATCGGCGACGGCACGCCGCCCGTTGGTCGAGCGCCGGTCGGCGTCGACCACCGCCTCGAGCGCGGCGAGCTCCGGCTCGTCGTCCTTGGGCCGCTCCTCCGGCTCGCTGCCGACACGCCGCCTGCGACGACGTCGGCGGCCGACGGCGCTCAGCGAGGAGTACGACGTGCGCCGCCAGGCCGTGTCGACGGGCCGGGTGAACGCGCGCACCGCGAGCGGCCGGTCGTCCGAGGCCAGGTCGCACGTCGGCCAGCTCGGTCGGGCAGGGACGCCTCCGGCGCCGGACCGCCGCGCGTCCCGCCACGCGCCGAGGACGCGCGACCACGTCGCTCGTCGGCACAGGCACCTCGCGGCGGCACCACCGACTCCGCCCGGGCGTCCGCCCGAACAGCATCCGGTGCAGCGGCGAGGCCGGGGTGTTCTTCGGGGCCGGCGCCCACCAGCGCGACGACCTGCGACTGGGCGCGGGTCATCGCGACGTACAGCAGCCGCAGCCACTCGCCGTCCTCCTCCGTCCGGCGCCGGGCGAGGTGGTCGGCCCACTGCGGACCGCCGGACGCCGACGTCGAGGCAGCGGTGCGCCCGTCGTCGGCGTCGGTGGAACAGCGGCACGGTCGGGTCCTGCGGGAAGCGGTCCCAGAGCGTCGGGCAGGTAGACGACGGGGTACTCCAGCCCCTTGCTGCCGTGGATCGTCACCAGCTGCACCGCGGCGGCGTCGCTGTCGAGCCGGCGGGTGCGCTCGCTGGCGACCTCGACCTTGTCCTCGGCCACCTGCGCGCGCAGCCAGGTCAGCAGGGCCACCAGGCCGAGCCGCTCGTCGGTGCGCGACCTCGTGCAGCGCCTCGCCGATGTGCCGCAGGTCGGTGAGCAGCCGCTCGCCGCCGACCCGGCGACAGCACGCGGGCCGGTCAGCCCGGCGGTGACGGCCGCCTCGAGCACCGCGGCGACGCCGCGCGTGCGCGAACAGCTCGGCCCAGTCGCGCAGCGTCTCGGCGACCTCGTCGGTCAGGTCGTCGCCGCGCGGCGTCGAGCTCGGCGGCGGTGCGGCCGAAGAAGCGACGTCAGCGCGGCGCTGCGCACCCGGGCGCGAGCGGTGCGGCTGCTCCAGCGCCTCGAGCAGCGTCAGCCACTCGGTCGCGGCCGGGGTGCGCGAAGACGCTGCCGCCGCCGGCGATCGACGGCGGGTACGCCGACGTCGAGCGAGCGCCTGCTGCGCGTCTGCAGGTCGGCGTGCGGTAGGCGATCACCGCGACGTCGCGCGGCTCGCAGCGGCTGCGCCGTCGAACGTCGCGCCCGACGTCGAGCAGCCGCGTGATGTCGTGGGCGAGGTCGTCGTCGATGTGCGGCCGGACCTGCGCGACCGTCAGCTTGCCGGACGGGCCGACGCCGAGCGTCCTGCCGTGCGGACCACGCGCAGCCGGAACGGCGCGCCGGCTCCGGCCAGCCGGCTGCCCGGGTGGTGGGCCTCGACGTCGCGGACCACGATCCGCTCGTCGCCGAGCGCGGCGCCGCGCAGCAGCGCCTGCAGCGCGTCGAGCAGCGCCGCGTCGCTGCGCCAGTTGACGGCGAGCGTCTGCTGGGTGGTCGCGGTGGCGGCGGCCGCGAGGTAGGTCGTGACGTCGCCGCCGCGGAAGGCGTAGATGGCCTGCTTCGGGTCGCCGATCAGCACCATCGTGGCGTGGCCGCTGAAGGCGCGGTCGAGCACCTGCCACTGCACCGGGTCGGTGTCCTGGAACTCGTCGACCAGCACGATCTGCCAGCGCTGCCGCATCCGCTCGCCGGGCGGGAGCGTCCGTCGTCGAGCGAGCGCGTCGGCGAGCTGGCGAGAGCAGGTCGTCGTAGCTGAGCACGCCGAGCCGTCGCTTGCGGCGGTCGAGCTCCTCGCGCACCGCGCGCGCGAACGCCACCCGCTGGCCGGGGACCGTGCCGGCGTCGACGTCCTCGGGCCCGGGCTCGAGCCGGGCCTGCGGGTCGCCGACCGCGGCCCGGGCGAGCCGCAGCGCCTCGGCGTGGGTGAACGGCGGCTCGCCCTCGTCGGCGGCGAACGCGCGCAGGTAGAGGTCGTCGACGACCTCCCCGAGCAGGTCGTCGAGGTCCTCGACCAGCGGGCGCGGAGTCGGTGTCGCCGGCGACGCCGAGGCTGCGCGAGCACCATCGGGCAGAACTGGTGGGTGGTCGCGATGGTGGCGGCGTCGAAGCCGCCGAGCGCGTCGCGGAGCCGCTGCCGTCGCCGCTCGCAGCTCCTCGGCCGGCGCGTCGAGGAGCAGCGGCGACGAGGTCGCTCGGGTCGGTCACGGATCGCCGGGTCGGCGAGCACCCGCTCGGCCTCCACGAGCTGGGCGCGGACCCGCTCGCGCAGCTCCTGGCTCGCGGCGCGGCCGAAGGTGACGACCAGCATCTGCTCGAGCGTGGCGACGCCCTCGGCGACGTACCGCGTGACCAGGGCGCCGATGGTCCAGGTCTTGCCGGTGCCGGCGCTGGCCTCGAGCAGCGTCGTGCCGGTCGGCAGCGGGTCGCGGATGTCGAAGGCCGCGGCGTCGCTCACAGGGGCCCCACCTTCTCCGCGCCGCCGAGCAGCGGCTCCCAGAGCCGGACGGCGAGCTGGCCGAGCCGGTGCGGCTCGGCGTTCCACTGCTCGTCGGTCCGCGGAGGCGTCGAGCAGGCACTCGACGGGCGCGCGCTCGCCGTACACCTGGACGTGCGAGGGGTCGGCGTCCTCGCCCTTGATGCCGTAGCGGCGAGAAGCGGTCGGTCTCCCACTGCTTCCTGGCCGCCTCGACCGGGTTCACGGTGCTCGCCGCGCTGCGACTGCTGCGCCGCCTCGGCGTACGCGCACGCGGTCTTCACCGGCAGCGGCAGCGGCTCGCGCAGGCCGCGGTCGCAGAGGTCGACCAGGTCGCGCAGCCACTGCTCGGCCCGGTGGTCGAGCGGGCCGCAGCGCGTGCGCGGTGTTCCGGCCGCGGCGGCCGACCGCGTGCGCCGGTCCAGTTCTCGTCGGGGTGGCCGACGCTCAGCGCGAGCAGGTCGACCCAGGAGCGCAGCCGGTGCTTGGCGGCCGAGGCGGGAGTAGCGAGACCGAGACGAGCCGGTTGCCGTAGACGGACGGGACCGTGCCGGTCAGCCGGCGGCCGCCGCCGAGGTCGATGTCCACGTCGACGGTGCGCGGGTCGCCCTCGCGCAGCGGCGCGGTCTGCGCGATCGAGGCCGCTTGAGGTGGTCCTCGATCTCCTGCAGGGCGTGGCCGCCGAGCGGTCCGGGCGGCAGGTTGCCGCGCAGCTGCTCGGCGCGCACGACGTCCGCCGGGTCCTGCCGGCGAGCACCTCGGCGCAGCAGCCGGTCGCCGACCTCCCACTTCTCCAGCCCGTCGAGGGTGACCGGGATCGCGTCGAGCGTCTCCTCGGCCTCGAGCGGGGCGGTGACGTCGAGCCGGGAGCGCAGGAACGCGCGCACCGGGTGGGCGAGGAACGCCTGCAGGTCGGCGAGCGCGACGTCCTGCTGCGGCCGCGCGGGCAGCGGCTCGGGGAGCAGCGTGGTCGCCGCGACGCGCGGGCCGGCGGGCCGCCGGCCCCGGCGAGCGCGGCGCGGTCGAAGCTGAACGGCCGGGTGCCGGCGAGCTCGCCGGCCACGAGGTTGCGCGCGTCGAACGGCTGCAGCGGGTGCCGACGCAGCACCGTGCTCCCGCACGGGCCGTCGACGGCCGTCTGCGTCCAGCGCGTCGAGCAGCTCGCCGAGCGGCACGGCCGGCGGCCGGTCGGCCCCGGTGTGCTCGTTGGCGCCGGTGTAGGTGATCACCAGCGTCTCGCTGGCGGCCAGGATCGCGTCGAGGAACAGCTGCCGGTCCTCGCTGCGCACGTCGCGCTCGCCGGTCATCGGGTTGCGGGCGAGGACGTCGTCGCCGTCGACCGACCCGCTGCGCGGGAACACGCCGTCGTCGAGGCCGAGCAGGCAGACGACGCGGTGCGGCACCGAGCGCATCGGCACCATCGTGCAGACCGTCAGCGTGCCGGTGCGGAAGTTGGCGCGCGTCGGCCGGCCGCCGAGCCGGTGCGCCAGCAGGTGCCGGACGTCGGCCAGCAGCAGCGGCGTGCCCGTCCCGGTGCTCGCCGTCGCCGGCGAGTCGGCTGATCCGCGCCAGCTCCCGGTCGAACTGCGCCAGCTGCCAGGCGTCCCGCTCGGCACGGCGGTGAGCTGCTCGACGCCGCTCGACAGCGCGCCGACCCACTGCCCGATGGTGGTCGCCGCCTCGGCCGCGTCCGACGAACCGGCGCAGCCGGTCGACGTACTCGGCGAACCGCCCGACCAGGTCGATGTCGCCGCTGGCCACGTCGTCGACGGGCAGCGCGTCGCCGAGGTGCCGGTGCTCGTCGCCCGCCATCGCCACGCCGAGCAGGATCCGGCTGAGCCCGGTCCCCCAGGTGTTGTCGCGCCAGGCCGAGCCCGTACGCCGCCGCGGTGGCCGGCGTCGAGCCCCCACCGGATCGCCGGCCTGGTCGACCCACAGTCGCCAGCTGGGCCAGGTCGTCGTCGGTGAACCCGAACCGGCGCCGGACCGGCTCGGCCGCCGCCAGGTCGAGCACCTCGGTGGCGGTCACCCGGCCGCCGGCCAGCTCGACGAGCCCGGCGGCCACGGCGAGCAGCGGGTTGGTGCTGGACAGCGCCCGGTCGGCCAGCCGCACCCGCAGCCGGTGCGCCGGGGTGCCCGTCCGGCGCCCGGGCAGGTCGGCGAGCCCGAAGCCGGCCGAGATCAGCGGCGCGTACGTCTCGATGTCGGGGCACATCACCAGGATGTCGCGCGGCTCGAGCGTCGGGTCGTCCTCGAGCAGCCCGACCAGCACCTCGCGCAGCACGTCGACCTGGCGGGTCGCGCCGTGGCAGGCGTGCACCTGCACCGACCGGTCGTCCGCGGTCGAGCACCCGGCCGCGCGCGTCGCCGCGTCCGGCTCGGCGTTGGCGCGCAGGTCGTGCCTGCAGCCAGCCCGAGCAGCGACGGCCGGCTCGTCGGTCGAGCGAGCGAGCGAGCCGCCTCGGATCCGAGCCGTCGGCACCGCGCCGAGCGTGCGCCGCAGCTCGCGCGCGTCGCGCCCCAGCGACGCCGAGCAGCGGGTGCCCGACCGGCCGGATCGACGGGTCCTCCGCCCGCGGCACCGGCCCCGGTCCGCCGACAGCTCGCCGAGCGTCGTCCCACAGCACGCGGAGACCTGCGGCAGCCAGAGGTGCACGTCGCGCAGCTCGCCGAGCGCGCCGAGCAGCTCGACCTCGGTGACCGGCAGCCGGGTGTGCCCGAACAGCGACAGCCGCGGCGGCAGGTCCAGCCCGTCGCCGCCCGCGCGCAGCCGCGCCAGCGTCTCCGCGTGCCGCACGTCCGGCGGCGCCGCGTCGACGCGTCGCAGCAGCCGTCGCCACAGCTCGGGCTGCCACGCGCAGGTCGCCGTCGAGGCGGCCGACCGGCGCCGTCGGTGTCCCGGCCCTCGCGCCAGTCGGTGACCAGCGTCGGCCGCTGCACGGCGTACGACGCGAACAGGCCGGCCAGCCGGCGCGCCACGGAGTAGCGGCGGTTGCGCCGCAGCTCGCCGTCCTCGCCCGTCGACGCCGTGCCCGAGGTGCGCGGCCAGCGTGCTGCACCACGGCCTCGCCGAGCGATGTCGTCGATGACGTCCAGCAGCGGCCAGACCAGCCGGTCGGGGTCCCACGGGTCGTCGCGCTCCTTGCCGAGCAGCAGCGCGACCAGCGAGTGCGGGCTGAGGAACCGGACGCCGGCGCAGACCCCGTCGCCGCCGCGCCCGCCGACCCCGAGCCGGTGGGACAGCCGCTGGGTCAGCCACCGCTCGACGCCCCGCGCGGGCACGACCACGACCTCCTCGGCGAACGGGTCGCCGAGCGGCGTCGCGAGCAGGTCGCCGAGCCCGTCCGCGAGCAGGTCGGTGCGCTCGGCCCGGTGGATCTGCAACGTCACGGACGCAAGGCTTTCATGACCGACCGACGGAATCGGTCGGGTGGTCCTCAGGGCTGCTGGTGCGCGCGCCCGGGCGGGTTGCCGGACTGGAGGGACAGAGCCTCCCGAGCAGCCACACCATGCCGACCTGCCAGGCGACGGCGAGCAGGAGGACCATCGGCCACCAGCGCGAGACGGTGGCTGCGACGTCGTCGCGGGGCAGCACGAACAAGGCGTACGTCGGCAGCACGAGCGTGAGCCACAGCACCACCGTTGCCGTCCGGTAGCCGCGGCTGCGGTCCCGGGGCGGGCGGATGCCGAGGCGCGCTGACGTCGTCGGGCGGGTAGTGCTTCAGCATCCGCCGCGTGGAGTCGTACACGACGGTGCCGGGATAGCGCGCCGCGAGCATGGTGCGGGCGCGGCGGGCCGCCCGCGGGTTCCAGCGGACCGCGGCCGGCAGGACGACGGCGTCGATGTGCGCCGCGGCCGCCCGGAAGCCCCGGTCACCGAGGATGCAGCGCCCGTGGACCGCGACCACCGCGTTGGCCCGGCCGAGCGCGACGGTCGCACTCCCGGGGAGGTACCAGCCGTACAGACCGCAACGACAGTCAGCGGCCGGGGCGGCATGGCCCTCCGCCCCGCCGCAGGAGGCGCGCTCCAGCTGCCCGTCCCAGGCGCCGAACTCCGTGTGCACCAGCGGGTAGAGCCCGTCGTCGCGCAGCTCGAACTGGCGGAAGCCGCGCAGCTGGCCCGGCACCAGGTCGCGCCCGGGCAGAGCGCGACGTCGTCCCTGCGTCACTGTGTCGCCGGAGCCGGTTCCGGCTCGGGCTCCGGCTGATCGCGACGCCGGTCCGGCTCCGGCTGCGCGACCTCCGGAAGCGGCTCGAACTCGACCTCGCGGCGCTCCGTCCCGATGTTTCCCATGTCTCTCTCCGCGTTCGTGCGTGCGGCGGAAGGCACGGCTACCCGCGCCCACGCCCGGTCACTCCATCGTGAGCGTGGCGCGGGTGCTTGTCGAGAGCCCGGCGTCGTTCAGGACGGGTCGAGGCGGTAGATCCGTCGCGCGTTGTCACCTGCGACCATGCGGGCGAACCGGCCGGCGTCGTCGGCGCTCAACGCGTCGTCGGCCAGCCACTCGTCGAGCACGCGCGCGAGCGCCCGGCGGAACAGCACGGCGCCGAGGTGGTGCAGCTCGGCGAGGGCGAACCCGTCGGAGGCGTAGAGCAGCGACCCGAACGGCGCCAGCTCGAGCGTCTCGGCGAGCACGGCGGCCCCGCGCGGGCCGACGTGGTTGACCGCGAGGCTGACGTCGACCATCACCTGCGGGAACACGTTCGCGAGGTAGGCGGCCTGCCGGTGGTAGGGGTAGCAGTGCAGCAGCACGACGGGCCCGGCCCCCGGCGGCAGCGCGCGCAGGAACGATGTCAGCAGCGACGGGTCGGCGCGGTGCAGGGTGAGGTCGGGGTCGCCGTACCCGGTGTGCACCTGCAGCGGCAGGCCCAGCGGCAGGCTGGCGTGCACGGCGTGCGCGACCAGGGTCGGGTCGTCCAACCGGTAGCGACCGGTCCGCTCGCAGTCGGTGAGCCAGCGGTCCGCGGCGCGTCGTACGTCGGCGTGCGGAGGGCGGCTGCCGCGGGCAGCTCGAGCCCGACCCGGTAGGCCGCGACCGTCTTGAACGCCGACCGAACGGGTCGCCCGCTCGGCCAGCGCGTCGGTGACCGCGCTGCCGAGGCCGGCGGCGTCCACCCCGCTCGCGGCCACCTCCTCGACGACGGCCTCGACCCGGGTCACCTCGTGCACCCGGGCGCCGGAGAGGTCGGCCAGCTCGGCGAGGTCGCAGAGGCCGGGGTGCCGCAGGCCGGTGTCGACCAGCAGGTCGCTGGTGCCGCAGGCCCCCAGCAGCAGCCGGGCCGTCTCCCGCGGGCCGAGCTCGGCGCGCCGCGTCAGGTAGGCGTCCGGGGCCGCGTGCGCCTCCAGACCGAGCACGGGCGCGCACCACCGGCGTACCGCCAGACCGACCTGCGAGTCGAACTGGCTGGTGCCCTCGGGCCCGAGCTCGTGCGCCTCCGTGAGCAGCAGCTCGAAGCCCGCGCGGTCCAGCTGGTCGAGCACGACCGGGTGGCAGTGCTGGTCGACCAGTGGCAGGTCGGCGAGCTCGTCGGCGATGCCTCCCATGCGACGGGTGGCCTAGTAGCGCCAGCGGGTCGCGGCGACGACCTGCTCGGGTGTGGAGTCGGCGAACAGCGCTTCCTCGGCGCGGCGTACGGCGGTGAAGGCGTCGTACAGGTAGTCGCCCATCGCGTTCTTCAGGAGGTCGCTGTCGTCGAGGCAGCGCAAGGGCCGCGGCCACGGTCTCCGGCAGCCGCTCGACACCGAGTCGCTGCAGCTCCGCCGGGTCGAGGGCGACGGGGTCACCGCTGACCTCGTCGGGCAGGGTCAGCCCCTTGTCCAGCGACGCGACGCCGACCGCCAGGATCGCGCCGACCACGAGGTAGGGGTTCGCGCTCGCGTCGACGCACTTCACCTCGGCGTTGGCGGCGACGTGCGTCTCCCCGGTCGAACCGGTGACCAGCCGGAGGGCGGCCTCGCGGTTCTCCCGGCCCCAGCAGCCGTAGGCACCCGCCCAGTGCGACGGCACCAGCCGCAGGTGGCTGCTCACGCTCGGCGCGAGGATGGCGGTGAGCGCGGGCATCGCCTCCAGCACGCCCGCGAGGAACGACTCACCCTCACCGGTCATCCCGTACCGCCCGTAGCCGCCGTCGAGCAGGTTGATCCCGCCGTGACGCAGCGACAGGTGCAGGTGCTGACCGTTTCCGACCGACCCGGCCACGACGGCCGGAGCGAACGACGCCTCCAGGCCGTGCCGGCGCGACACCGCCCGCACCGTCTCCCGCACGAGCAGCACCTGGTCCGCGGCGCCCACCGGGTCGAGCGGTTGGGCGGAGAGCTCGAACTGTCCCGCGGCGTACTCCGGGTGCAGCTGCAGCACGTCCACCGACTCCGCGGCGAGCGCGGTCAGCACGTCATGGCAGTAGTCCGACAGCTCGACCATCCGGGTCATGCCGTACGCCGGGCCGCTGCACGCCGGACGGAACTCCCCTCCCACGTCGGTCCCCACCACCCACTCGACCTCGAAGCCCATCCGGATGTCGAGCCCGTCGTCGGCCGCCTCCGCCGCGGCCCGTCGCGCGAAGCTGCGCTGACAACCGGGATGCTCGTCGCCGTCCTGGGTGTACCGGTCCACCGGCGCCCACGCCCAGCCCGGCTGCGCCGCCAGGCTCACGAGACGGTCGAGGTCCGGGTACAGCCGCAGGTCGCCGCTCGGGCCCACCGGCGAGCCGGCCCGACGTGATGCTGTCGTCGACGCAGAACACGTCGAACACCGGCGACATGCCGACACCCCAAGCCGCCGCGTGCGGCAGCCCGGCCACCGGCACGGTCTTCACCCGCGTGACGCCGGCGTTGTCGACGTAGCTCAGCGCGACCCCGTCGACGCCGTCCTCGGCCAGGGCATCCGCGAGCGCGCGCGCCCTGCGCTCCTGCTTCTCGCGCCACCTGGTGTCCACGGCTCACTCCCTCGTTCAGGCTAGAGCCGCGACGGACAGCAGGACGACGAGCGCGGCCACCGAGCCGAGCACGGCCGCGCCGTAGCAGAGCACCGCGACGGTCCGCTGCGCCTTGACCTGCAGGCCGTCGTACAGCGTGTACCGGAACCGGTGCGCGCCGTGCACGAGCATCAGCACGAACAGGCCGAGCAGGACGAGCTCGGTCAACGGGTTGCCGAGCACCGCGCTCAGGTGGTCGTAGTCGGGCGCGGACAGCCATCCGAGCGGGTAGGCCAGCCCGAACAGGAACACCAGGACCGGCAGGAACACCGCGGCGACCACTCCCCCACCGCTGAACATCAGCCACACGAACGGCTCGACCCGTCGCTTCGTCATCGACGACACCAGCCAGACCACGAAGGCGGAGACCACCGCGAGGCCGACGTACTGCGACGCGACCACAGCGGCGGCCGGCACCGGCCGGCCACCGGCCCGGACGTCCATCGCCTTGGGTGTGAGGCTGAACCAGGTGACCGCGTGCAGCACCACGAAAGCGAGGGTGACGACGTTGAGGACCACGACCGCGGGGTTCGCCGCGAAGTCGAGGAAGTCCTGGTACGCCGCCTCGCCCCGGCCGACCGCAGCGACCATCAGCAGCAGGAACACCACGAACCAGGCGATGAAGATGCTGCTCAGCTCGCGCATCACGAACACGAAGTAGGACCGCTTCCGGAGCCACCACCAGGTCGAGACCGGTCGACGGTAGGTGCGGACGTCGGTCATCGCGCACCCCTCGGCAGCAGCAGCGCCTTCACCGACTCCTTGGCCGCCTTCAGCTTGTAGCGCTGGATGGCGCCTGCGGGGTCGACGTGCTTGGGACACACCCGGGTGCACTCGCCGACGAAGGTGCAGCCCCAGACGCCCTCGTGCTCGATGAGCACGTCGAGACGCTCGCGAGCTCCTTGGTCACGGGAGTCGAGGTCGTAGCGCTCGGCCAGCGCGATCGCCGCGGGACCGATGAAGTCCGGGTCGAGGCCGTAGACCGGGCAGGCCGCGTAGCAGAGCATGCAGTTGATGCACATGCTGAACTGCTTGTACGCGTCGAGCTCCTCCGGCGTCTGGAGGTACTCCCCCTCGTCGACCGACAGCTCCTCGTCACGGATGATCCACGGCTTGACGCGTGGCAGCTTCTGCATGAAGTCGTCCATGTCGATCACGAGGTCGCGCACGACGGGGAAGTTGGCGAGCGGCTCGATCCGGATCGGGCCGGGCGCGTGGTCGGCGAGGAACGTGCCGCAGGTCAGCCGCGGCTCGCCGTCGACGTTCATCCCGCAGCTGCCGCAGATCCCCATCCGGCACGACCACCGGAACGCCAGGGTGGGGTCGGTCTCGTTCTTGACCTGGTTGAGCGCGTCGAGCACCGTCCACTCCTTGCGCAGCGGGACGTCGTAGTCCTGCCAGTGCGGTTCGGTGTCGCGGTCCGGCCGGTACCTCGCGACCCGCAGACCGATCCGGTCCGTGCTGCCACTGCTGCCACTGGTGTCTGCCATCGCTACCTCCCGTAGACCCGCTCGCCCGGCTGCCACCGGGTGATCGTCACCGGCAGGCGCTCGACGCGCGACGAGCCGTCGGCGTCCCGGTTGACCAGCAGGTGGGTGAGGAACCGCTCGTCGTCGCGCGCCGGGAAGTCGAGGCGCTGGTGGGCGCCGCGGGACTCCTCACGCTGCAACCCGGAGGCCAGGATGCACTCCGCGATGTCGAGCATGTTGGCCAGCTCGAGCGCGGCGACCAGCTCGGTGTTGAACGACCTGCTGGTGTCGGCCACCCCCACCTTGCCGATCCGCTGCTGCAGCTCGGCCAGGGTGTCCGCGCCCTTGGCGATCAACGGCCCGGTGCGGTAGATCCCGGCGCTCTCCTCCATGGTCGTCTGCATCTCGTCCCGGATCGCGGCGACCCGTTCGGTCCCCGGCTCGCGGCCGAGCAGGTCGTGCTCCAGGCGGCGGACCTCGTCGGCAGCCTGTGCGGCGATCGAGGGCGGCGGCGGCCCGGCGCTCGCGGCGTACTCCGCTGCTGCGCGGCCTGCGCGGGCGCCGAACACCAGCAGCTCGGGCAGCGAGTTCGAGCCGAGCCGGTTGGCCCCGTTGATGCTCACGCACGCGGTCTCGCCGGCGGCGTACAGACCGGCGACCGGGGTCGCGCCGTGGATGTCGGTGTGGACCCCGCCCATCATGTAGTGCACGACGGGCCGGACCGGGACGAGCTCGGTGACCGGGTCGATGCGCTCGTACTTCAGGCACAGCTCCCGCACGAACGGGAGCTTGGCGTCGATGACCTTCGCGCCGAGGTGACGCAGGTCGAGATGGACGATCGGTCCGTACGGCGAGTCGGTGGTGCGTCCCTTCTCGACCTCGTGCACGAACGCCTGGGACAGCCGGTCGCGCGGCCCGAGCTCCATGCTGCGCAGCACCGGTGTCGGCGACGGCGTGCCCAGGTCGTAGTCCTGCAGGTAGCGGTAGCCGTCCTTGTTCAGCAGCCAGCCGCCCTCGGCCCGGGCCGCCTCGGTGATCAGGATGCCGGTGAACGGCAGGCCGGTCGGGTGGTACTGGACGAACTCCATGTCCTTGAGCGGCGCTCCGGCGCGATAGGCCAGCGCCATGCCGTCGCCGGTGTTGATGTTGGCGTTCGTCGTGAACGGGAAGACCTTGCCGCAGCCACCGGTGCAGAGCACGACGGCCTTGGCTGTGACGGCCTGGACCCTGCCGGTCATCAGCTCGACCGCGACCACGCCGTGCACCCGGCCGTCGTCCACGAGCAGCTTCGTGACGAACCACTCGTCGTAGCGGGTCACCTCGTCGTACTTCAGCGACGTCTGGAACAGCGCGTGCAGCATGTGGAACCCGGTCTTGTCGGCCGCGAACCACGTGCGCATCTTCTTCATGCCGCCGAACGCGCGTACGGCGATGCGTCCGTCGGGCTGCCGGCTCCACGGACATCCCCAGTGCTCGAGCTGGAGCAGCTCACGTGGCGCCTGCTCGACGAACATCTCGATGGCGTCCTGGTCCCCGAGCCAGTCGCTGCCCGAGATGGTGTCGTAGATGTGCTCCTCGAGCGTGTCCCCCTCGGCGATGACGCCGGCCGCGCCTCCCTCCGCGGACACCGTGTGGCTGCGCATCGGGTACACCTTGGACATCACGGCCACATCGAGCCGCGGGTTCGTCTCGGCGATGGCGATCGCGGCACGCAGGCCCGCCCCACCACCCCCGATCAAGATCACGTCATGTGCGGCGGCGAGCTCGCCGTCACTCACCGCGGAACTCCTCTTCCACGAGGATCTTGCCGCGGTGGTTGACCACCATGTGGTGCACGCTGCCGTCGTGGAACTCCTCGCGGCTGGTCCGGCAACCGCAGGAGAAGGTCACCTCCTCGGTCGACAGCCCCAGATGGTCCTCGGTCACGGACCGGGTCCCGCCCTTGTGCCGACCGCACGGCGCGAGCGTCGCCTCGAAGGTCGTGAGGGTTGACGTCATGAGGACCTCCGTTTGGGCTGATCAGGCGGGCAGCGGGCGCGTCTTGGCAGCGTGCGCCGTACGTCGACCGAGCGCGTAGAGCGCCGTCGCGACCAGCAGGGACAGCACGGCGATGCCGGCGACCAGGTAGAACCACGACCCGTACGCGATGTGCGCACCGGCGATGGTGATCTCCCCCTGGTCGTTCGGGATCAGCGGCGTCCAGGAGCCGCTGAGCGTGGCGACGATCCCGACCAGCGTGGCCAGGCCGCCGAGCAGCGCGCAGACGTAGAACACCACCGGGTGCGCGAGCCGGGTGGCCTCGTAGCGGGGCAGGAACCGCCGGATGATGATCACGACGTCGACGAACAGGATCACCATCGACACGCACCAGATGACGGTCACCGCGGCCTGCAGCACGTCGTACACCTTGGTCTGGATGTCGATCGGCTTGCCTCCGCCGACGCCGAACGACGGCATCAGCACGAACGCGACCAGGGTGAAGAACGCTGCGACGACGGTCTGCACCCACACCGCGTTGCTGGGCACCTTGTTCTTGTTCACCCGGCCCATCGCCGCGGGCAGCCGCCGGTCGAGCCCGGAGACGAACACCAGCCGGGCGAACGAGTAGTTGTAGACCACGGTGATGAACAGGAAGAACGCCGCGAAGACCAGCGCGACCAGCTTGGCGAGCGCGCTGCCCAGCCCGATGTCGACCGCTTGTGCGAGAGCGGTGACCTGCGCGGAGGAGCCGTCGGGCGGGCACGGTGACCATGAGCGCCCAGGTGGCCAGCAGGTAGGCGAGCATCACCGCGAGCGAGCCCCAGACGAGGTACCGCGTGATCGACCGTGGGTCCTTGATCTCGACGCCCATGTTGAGCGGCACCTCGACGCCGAGCAGCGCGAGGATCACCAGGCCGAAGAAGCTCCAGTTGGACAGGTTGAGTCCGGAGTCCGCCGACGGCGCGTACGCCGACCAGTTCCAGGGGTCGGTGACGGCCGTGCCCGCACCGAGGACGTGCGCGAGTCCGGCGACGAACACCAGCAGGATGGCCAGGCCGTACAGCACGAAGATGACGTTCACGAGGTTCTGGGTGAGCCGGAACCGTTGGTTGGCGAGGAACGCCGACAGCACGATGAACACGATGATGATCAGGCCCTGGACCTGCACGCTCGCCGCGCCGATCGAGGACGGGAACACGTAGCCCAGGAAGCTGAGCACGACGGTGCCGGTGGCGACCATGACGAGGACGCCGGGCCACCAGGCGCAGAAGCCCGCGAAGAAGCCCCAGAAGGAGCCGAACGCCTTCTGCGTCCAGAGGTAGATCGAGCCCTCACCGGGGAACATCCGGCCGAGCTGGCCGGTCACGATCGCGCCGGGGATCAGGAAGAGCAGGAAGCCCAGCACCCACCAGCCGAAGGCCGACGGGCCGGCGCTCTGGATCACCGCGGCGTTGGTGATGAACAAGACGATCGAGACGAAGATCGCCACCATGTCGAACGAGTTGAGGACCTTCGGCAGCATGCCCCCTGCCACTCGTTCCGAAGGGAGCTCGCTGTGCGGCTCCGCGCCCAGACCAGCCATCGGACGCTCCTTTCAAGCGTCTCCAGGCTAGAACCGCGTGCCTGAGCTAGTCCACTGTTCCCGGAGCGCAAGGTTGTTCCAAGGCGCCCGAAAGTACCTTCGTCGTGGCCTCGGGGTAAGGCCACTCGTCGTCAGGGGCATACCGACGAGCTCTGTCAAAGGAGGGGTTCGATGACATCGATCAGTACACGGGCAGCAGCGACTCACAGGTATGCGCGGCTCGCCGACCAAGGTGCGCTGATGGCCGCCGAGATCCTGAGGCCGCTCTCTCTGCCGGCGCTGCGCATCCTGATGGGGGTGCTGTTCATCTGGTTCGGCGCCCTGAAGGTGACGGGGGCCTCGCCGGTCGCTCACATGGTGTCCGGCACCCTGCCGTGGGTAGCCCCTCAGGTGGTCGTGCCTGCGCTGGGCGCGGTCGAGGTGGTCCTCGGGCTCGGACTCGTCACGGGGCTCGCGCTGCGGCTGGTGCTGCCCGTGCTCGCGGCGCACCTGGGCGGGACGTTCCTGACCTTCGTGATGCTGCCGGCCTTGATGTTCCGTCACCACGACCCGTTGCTGCTCACCGCGGACGGTGAGTTCGTCGTCAAGAACCTGGTGCTGATCAGTGCCACCATCGTGTTGATCACGCACGCACACACCTCCCGTCCGGACATCCACCGGCAGTGAATGCCGGGCGACGCGACTGTTGATCTGACTCTCGCCGACGACTCGATTTGGTCCTACGCTCGTCCCGTCTGTCGTCGAGTCGAAGCGAGGACCTGATGCCTGAGCCGCCCAACGTCGAGCCCAACATCGAGCAGTACGGCTACCGCCAGGAGCTGCACCGCTCGCTCTCGTTCACCGACCTGCTGGTCTACGGGCTGGTGTTCATGGTCCCGATCGCGCCGTTCGGCATCTTCGGCGGCGTCTTCCAGGGCTCCGGCGGGATGGTCGCGCTCGCCTACGCGATCGGCATGGTCGCGATGATGTTCACCGCCCTGTCGTACTCCCAGATGTCGCGCGCCTTCCCGATGGCCGGCTCGGTCTACACGTACGCCGGCCGCGGGATCGCCGCACCCGTCGGGTTCCTGTCCGGCTGGATGATCCTGCTCGACTACGTGCTGGTCCCGGCGCTCCTCTACCTGATCGCCGCCATCGCGATGAACAGCCTCGTCTCGTCCGTTCCGGTGTGGCTGTGGCTGATCGGCTTCGTCGTCCTCAACACGGTCGTCAACTACATGGGCATCGAGATGACCGCGAAGGTCAACAAGATCATGCTCGCCGCCGAGCTGGTGGTGCTGGCGATCTTCATCGTCATCGGGATCGTCGCGCTCGCCCAGGGCAAGGGCCGCGGCTTCGACTTCTCGCCTCTCTACAACCCCGACACGTTCTCGTGGTCGTTGGTGTTCGGTGCGGTCTCGATCGCCGTGCTGTCGTTCCTCGGCTTCGACGGCATCTCGATGCTGGCCGAGGAGAACAAGGAGTCCGCGCGTGCGATCGGCCGCTCGATGGTGGCGGCGCTGCTTGTCGCCGGCGTGCTGTTCATCGTGCAGACCTGGGTCGCCGCTCTGCTGGTGCCCGACCCCGACCAGCTGATCAGCGAGGGTGATCCCGGTGGGACCGCGTTCTACGACGCCGCCGAGGTCGCGGGCGGTGTGTGGCTGTCGAAGCTGACCGCGCTCGCGACCGCCATCGCCTGGGGCTTCGCCAACTCGCTGGTCGCGCAGGCCGCCACGTCCCGCCTGCTCTACGCGATGGCCAGGGACCGGCAGCTGCCGTCGTTCCTCGCGAAGGTGCACCCGACGAAGGGCGTGCCCGTGAACGCGACCCTGCTGGTCGCCGCCGTCTCCCTCGTGCTCGGTCTCTACATGACCACCCGCGACGACGGCATCACGCTGCTTTCCACGCTGGTCAACTTCGGCGCGCTGACCGCCTTCCTGGTCCTGCACGTGTCCGTGGTCTGGCACTACGTGGTCCGGCACCACAGCCGCGCCTGGTGGCCGCACCTGATCGCACCGTCCATCGGCTTCGCGATCCTGGCGTTCGTGGTCGTCAACGCAGAGGTCGCCGCCCAGGAGCTCGCCTTCGTGTGGCTCGCGATCGGCGTCGTCCTGCTCACGCTCCTGCTCACCACGGGACGCAAGGCCGCCCTCACCCTCGACGACAGCGCACCGACGACCCGCGACGAAGAGTCGCGGTGACGGACGTACGCACCACCCGGCACGGTCGTTCACCCCCCGCTGACCGCGCCGGCGAGGTACGCCCGGCGGAACCCGCCCCCTACCCCAGCCACCGCCCCGTGCGGTAGCCGGTCGCGACGGCGGACACCAAGTGCGCCACGGCGTCCTCGTTGGGG
Organism: uncultured Actinomycetota bacterium; assembly: GCA_963786795.1. GTDB lineage: Bacteria > Actinomycetota > Actinomycetes > Propionibacteriales > Nocardioidaceae > Nocardioides_B. The sequence continues at coordinate 4,262 of CAWBAQ010000032.1, read as the reverse complement.
GCGAACGGGCCGGGACGGAAGTGCGGGCTCTCCAGGCCGCGCTGCACGGACTCGCAGGCCGCCCAGTCCTGCTTGTTGGTGACGTCCCAGAAGTCCACGGCGCCGGCTGCAGACGGCACCGTTCCGTCGTCGCCCTGGCGCACCCACCACGAGCACTCGATCCAGGTGCGGCCGGGCGCGAGCGGCACCAGCCGGTGCGTCATCACGTAGTCGGGGTGGGCGGAGACCAGCAGGTTGGGGAGGACGTGGATGTACTCCACCCGCTGCGGATCCACCCCCGGCAACGGCGTCGCGGCCAGCTCGCCGGTCATCGACATGGTGGCCATCCCGTCGCGCAGCGACATCGAGCCGCCGACCCAGGCGCCGGGCAGGTCGTAGTTGTCACCGGAGTCGGGCGGGCTCAGCTGGCACAGCTCGGGGTGGATCAGCGGGCAGTGGTAGCACTCGTGGTAGTTCTCGGAGATCACCTTCCAGTTCGCCGCCACCTCGTAGCCGTGCCGGTCGGCCAGCACCAGCGCGCCCATGTCGTACGGCGCGAGCAGACCGGCCACGTCGCCGAGGTGCTCGTCGAACGACGGGACCTCGGGGCTGCCGAGCGGGTGCAGGGCGTGCCCGAACACCCAGCCCTGCCACACCTCGACCGGGAGCTCGACCAGACCGTGCTCGTCGAGCTCGAACCCGTCGACGTCGCGGAACCCTTTTGCGGCGACGAGCGAGCCCTCGAGGTCGTAGCCCCATGCGTGGTAGGGGCAGACGATGCTGCGCCGCTGCGAGGTCTCGCCGTCCGGGAGCAGCTCGTGGCCGCGGTGCCGGCAGGTGTTCGCGAACACCCGCGGCGCGGATCCCGCCTCGTCACGCACCAGCAGCGTGGAGACGTCACCGACCGCGACCGCCCGCTGCGTGACGGGGCGACCACCGTCCTGCGTGGCGCTGGGAAGCAGCTCGTCGAGACGCCCCAGGCATGTCCAGCCGCCGGCGAACAGGTGCCGGCGCTCCCAGGCCAGCACCTCGGCCGACGTGTAGGCCTCTGCGGGCAACATCCGCACCGGGTCACCGTCGACCGGAGCCGCCTCGCGGACGACTGTCATCGCGTCGCCGCCCTGGGGGTCGTTCATCGCCGTGCCTCCGAACCGTTGAGCCCTCTGCTTCACGGGGCCGCGCGCAGGACCGCCGTACCGCCGAGGTGCGCCGCGAGGAGTTGCTCGCCGCCACCACCGATCTTCTCGCCCGGGTCGGCCTCGCGCCATCCGGCGCGCTGTTGGTCTCCTCCGGCGTCGCTACTGACGCGTGGATCAGTAGGGTGTCGTTCGTCGAGAGACCACACCCCACCACCAGGAACGGAGGACGCCGATGATCAAGACCACCCCGTTCCACGACCGCCTGAGCCAGCTCAACACCCAGGGCCTCTACACGCACTGGCAGGGCCACCTCTCCGCGCTGCGCTACACGCACGCGCCGAAGCACGAGTACTTCGCGGTCCGCAACGCCGTCGGCGTCTTCGACACCTCTCCCCTGTTCAAGTACCGCATCCACGGCCCCGACGCCGAGCGGTTCCTGGCCGGAGTCCTGACCCGCGACGTACGCCGCTGCCGGCCCGGCCAGGCGCAGTACACGCTGTGGTGCGACGACCGCGGCTTCGTCATGGAGGACGGGGTGGTGTTCCGGCACTCGGAGTCGGACTTCCTGCTCACCGCGGCGCGTCCGAGCCTCGGCTGGTTCAGCGACCTGCGTGGCCGGCTGCGCGTCGCGATCGAGGACGTCTCGGACGACTACGGCATCCTCGCGATCCAGGGCCCGCGCTCCCGCGCCGTGCTGAGCGGGCTGGCGCCCGAGGCGGACACGCTTCCGTACTTCGGGCAGACCCAGACCAAGATCGGCTCGGCACCGGTCACCCTGTCGCGCACCGGCTACACCGGCGACCTCGGCTTCGAGGTCACCGTCGAGGCCGAGCACGCGATCGACGTCCTCGACGCCATCCTCGAGGCGGGGCGCCCGCACAGCCTCCGGCCGTTCGGTGAGGAGGCGCTGATGATGCTGCGCATCGAGGCCGGCCTCCCCCTGATCGACGTGGAGTGGACCAACAGCCGGCTGGCCTTCACCGACCACGACCGGGTCACCCCCACCGAGCTGGGCATGGGCTGGATGCTGCGCGGCCTCGCCGACGACGACCGCGCCTTCGTGGGCGGGGCGGCGATCCGCCGCGAGCTGACCGACAAGACGTCGCGCTGGACCAGCGTCGGGATCGTCGTGGACTGGGAGCACTGGAACCAGCTGCACCGCGACGCCGACCTGCTCCCGACCAAGGACGAGCACCCGCTCGGCTACGAGTCGGTGCTGCACGACCGCGCCACCACCGAGGGCGGCACCCAGGTCGGCTACGTCACCAGCTTCTTCTACTCCCCCGTCCTGCAGCGACACATCGGCCTGGCCCGGGTCCGCCCCGAGCACGCGGCGCCGGGCACCGAGGTGCACCTGGAGGTCGCGCTGAACCACTCGAACACCACGGTGCGTGCTCGCACCGCGAAGACGCCCCTGTTCAACCCCGCGAGGAAGACGGCGAAATCATGACGAATCTCGACGGGCTCGATCAACGGGAGGCGTACGACGCGATCGTGGTCGGCGGCGGCCACAACGGGCTGGTCAACGCGGGCTACCTCGCGAAGGCCGGCCTGCGCACGCTGGTGCTCGAGCAGAACGACCTGGTCGGCGGCGCGGCGATCACCGAGGAGCTCGTCCCCGGCTTCTCGTTCACGACGTTCTCCTACGCGCTGAGCCTGCTGCGACCCGAGATCATCCACGAGCTCGACCTGGTCAAGCACGGGTTCATGCCACTGATGATGCCGAGCTCGTTCCACCCGACCGGCGACGGCGACTACCTGCTGCTGGGCGACGACCACGGCGAGAACGTCCAGGAGATCCGTCGGCACTCGCGGCACGACGCCGACGCCTACGACCGCTACCACCACGACCTCGACCGGGTCGTGCAGGCCGTGCAGCCGCTCTTCGACCACGCCCCGCCGAACGTGTTCGGCAAGGACCCCGAGGACCAGGCCGACGTCGCGTGGCTGCTCGACCACCTCGGCAGCGTCGAGCAGAAGGTGATGCACGACGTCGTACGCCTGCTCACCGGCAGCGCCTCGGACTGGCTGGAGGACTACTTCGAGCACGAGGCGGTCAAGGGCTACCACGCCTCCTCGAGCATCATCGGCTCCAAGGTCGGCCCGATGTCACCGGGCTCCGGGCTGGTGCTGCTGTTCCACAAGATGGGCGAGCACGACGGACACCTCGGCTCGTGGGCGTTCCACAAGGGCGGCAACGGCGGCTTCACCCAGGTCCTCGCCCGCGCGGCCGAGGCGTACGGCGCCGAGATCCGCACCGGCGCCCGGGTGTCGTCGGTGATCACCGCCGAGGGTCGCGCCGTCGGCGTCGCCCTCGAGGACGGCACCGAGCTCCGCGCCCCCGTCGTGGTCTCCGCCCTCGACGCCCGCCGTACCTTCCTCGACCTGGTCGACCCGCGCGAGCTGCCCTCCGACCTGGTCGAGAACGTCGCAGCGCACGAAGTACCGCGGCGCCTCCGCCAAGGTGAACTTCGCCCTCGACGGCCTGCCGCGTCTTCCCCGCCCTGCCCGACACCGTCGACCACTACGGCGGCTTCCTCAACATCGGCCCGACCATCGAGTACGTCGAGCGGGCCTTCGACGCCGCGAAGTACGGCTGGTACTCCGACCAGCCGTTCATCGACGCCGCCATCCAGTCCGTCGTCGACCCCGACATGGCCCCCCCGGCAAGCACGTCATGTCGTGCTTCGTGCAGTACGCGCCGTACGAGCTGCAAGCGGCAGCGACTGGGACACCGAGCGCGACAACTTCGCCGACAAGGCCCAGGCCGTCCTCGAGTCGCACTTCCCCGGCTTCGGCGACCTGGTGCTGCACCGCGAGGTCGTCACCCCCGCTCGACATCGAGCGCGTGCACCGGCCTCACCGAGGGCAACATCTTCGCCGGCGAGTTCCTCGCCCCGCAGATGTACTTCTTCCGCCCCGCCCCGGGCTGGAGCCAGTACCGCACCCCGATCGACGGCTACTACCAGTGCGGCTCCGGCACCCACCCCGGCGGCTGCGTCATCGGCTCGCCCGGCAAGCTCGCCAGCCAGCGGATCCTCAAGGACCAGCAGACGTAAACCGCCCGGGAGCCGGGCGGTCGAGCCTGGCGAGACCACTTCGCCTGAGCCGTGGCTCGCTTCTGCACCTCAACCAACGGGGCGC
>CAWBAQ010000031.1:0-39340 GCA_963786795.1 uncultured Actinomycetota bacterium | reverse complement strand
GGCGCCGGCCGACGACGCCGACGAGTCGACGCGCTCCTAGTCAGCGGCACAGCTTCACCCGCAAGGCCCGTCGCCCCTCCGGGGGCGGCGGGCCTTCGCGCTTCACCGGGGCCAGGCGCGCTCCACCAGGCCGGTCGCCTCGGGGAGCGTGAGGCCGGCGCGGCGGGCGGCGGCGACGTACGCCGTGACCAGCCCGTCGTCGAAGCCGTCGGCCAGCGTCGCCGATCCCACGAAGGTCCCGCGCCGGCCCTGCGTGACCACGACACCGTCGGCCTCGAGCTCCTTGTAGGCCCGCGCGACCGTGTTCGCCGCGACGCCCAGGTCGGTGGCGAGTGCACGGACCGTCGGCAGCTTGGTGCCCGCCGGCGAGCTCGCCGCTCGAGGCCTGGGCGGCCACCTGCGTGCGCAGCTGCTCGTACGGCGGCACGCCCGACGTCGGGTCGATGCTGATCCTCATGTCCCGACGATAGGGCGGGCCCGGTGTCGATGTGCGCCGACGGCGCGCGGTTGGCAGGATGACCCGGTGCGGCTCCGACTCGACCTCGCCTACGACGGCACCGACTTCCACGGCTGGGCCACCCAGCCGGGCCTGCGGACCGTGCAGGGCCTGCTCGAGGACGCCCTGGCCCAGGTGCTGCGGGCCGAACGGGTCCCGGTCACCTGCGCCGGCCGCACCGACACCGGCGTGCACGCCCGCGGCCAGGTCGTGCACCTCGACGTGGCTCCCGAGGTGCTCGCGGCCGCGGCCGGGCGTTCCCCGTCCACGCCGGCCGACGCGCTGCTGCGGCGGCTCAACGGCGTGCTCCCGCCGGACGTGCGGGTGCGTGCCGCCGTCGAGGCGCCCCCGGGCTTCGACGCGCGCTTCTCGGCGCTGTGGCGGCGCTACGCCTACCGGATCGCCGACGCCCCGTCGCTGGTCGACCCGCTGGTCCGGCGCAGCGTGCTCGCATGGTCGCGGCCGCTCGACCTGGACGCGATGAACGAGGCCGCGGGCGGGCTGACCGGCGAGCACGACTTCGCGGCGTTCTGCAGGAAGCGGGAGGGCGCCACCACGATCCGCACGCTGCTCGACCTGTCCTGGAGTCGCGACCGGACCGGTCTGGCCGTCGCGACGGTGCGCGCGGACGCGTTCTGCCACAACATGGTGCGGTCCCTGGTCGGCGCGATGATCCCGGTCGGCGAGGGACGCCGGCCTGCCTCGTGGGCGGCCGACGTGCTCGCCGCCGGCGTGCGCGACCCGGGCGTGACCGTCGTGCCGGCGCACGGGCTGACGCTCGAGCAGGTCGGCTACCCGGACGCCGGCGGCCTCGCGGCGCGGGCCGACGCCGCGCGGCGGATGCGGGTGGTGCCCGGTGCCTGAGCACTACTTCTCGGCCGACCCGTCCGTCGAGTTCAAGCGCGCACCGGTGCGGGCCGAGGTCTGGGGACGGACCCTCGACCTGACCTCGGGCTCGGGTGTCTTCGCCCAGGGCCGGTTGGACGTCGGCACCGCGATCCTCTTCCGCGAGACCGAGCCGCCGGCCGCGCAGCGCTACCTCGACCTGGGCTGCGGCTACGGCGTGATCGGACTCGCCCTGGCCGAAGCGGTGCCCGGGTCCGTCGTACGCGCCGTCGACGTCAACGAGCGGGCCGTGCTGCTGGCGAACGAGAACGCCGCGGCTCTGGGCGTCACGGAGCGGTTCGCGGCCGTGACACCGGAGCGGGTCCCGGCGGACGAGACGTACGACGAGATCTGGTCCAACCCGCCGATCCGGATCGGCAAGGACGCGCTGCACGAGCTGCTGCTGACCTGGCTGCCGCGGCTCGCGCCGGGGGGACGGGCCGTGCTCGTGGTCGGCAAGAACCTGGGCGCGGACTCGCTCCAGCGCTGGCTGGGGGAGCAGGGCTGGCCGACCCAGCGGCTGGCCAGCGCGAAGGGCTTCCGGGTGCTGGAGACGCGCCGCGGGTGAGCCACCAGGTGAGCGCGGTCCGGGTGTCGGCGCTGCGGCCTACGGTGTCGTCATGACCCCGGACGACGCTCCCTGGGAGCCTCCTCTCGCCGGCACCGACGCCGAGCAGCTGCTCGGATCGCTCGACCGGCTCCGTGCCACTTTCCGCTGGAAGGCCGACGACCTCGACTGCCGCGGCGCTGCACACCACCGTCGGCGCCTCCACGCTGACGCTTGGCGGGCTGCTCAAGCACCTCGCCCTCGTCGAGGAGCACTACTCCACGGGCAAGCTGGCCGGCGAGCCGCTCGGCCCGCCCTGGGACGGCGTCGACTGGGACGCCGACCCGGACTGGGACTTCACCAGCGCGGCCGACGACGCGCCCGAGCACCTCTACGCGCTGTACGACGGTGCCGTGGCCCGCTCACGCGCCCGCTTCGAGGCGGCGGTCGCGGGCGCCGGTCTCGACGCGCAGGCGCACGTGTCCAGCCCCGCGGGGCAGCACGCGAGCGTCCGGCGGCTGCTGCTCGACCTCGTGGAGGAGTACGGCCGCCACACGGGCCACGCCGACCTGATCCGCGAGGCGGCCGACGGCCGGGTGGGCGAGGACCCGCCGGGTGGATGGCGGCCACGCCCCGGCGCCGCGTCCTGACCGCTCCGGTCAGCCCACGAGAGCTCGCGCCAGCAGGTCGGCGGCGTCGAGCGACCCCGGCTCGCTCCCGTCGGCGGCCATCCGTCGGGCGGTGACCTGCAGCAGGGCGTTGGCCGGTGTCGCCACGCCGTGCGCCGGCCGAGCCGCACGACCTCACCGTTGAGGTAGTCGGTCTCGATGCTGCCGGTCGCCCGCCGCAGGCTCTGCCACGACGAGCCGCCGGACCGCTCGCGCCCGGCGATCGGAGCGGTCCGCAGGATGTCGCCGCGACGCTCGCGGTCCTCCTCGACGCCGACGACGGGGATCCCGGCCGCCGCCAGGACCGCCTCGCCCTCCCGGCTCACCCGGTCCGCGCAGCGTGTCGGTGTCCGGGCCGGGGGCGCAGCAGGCCTGCACGGCGTTGCCGAGGTTCATGATCAGCTTGCGGTGCTTCCACGCCATCACGTCCTCGCGCGGGACGGACACGAACCCGGCCCGTCCGAACGCGTCGGCGACCGCGCGGCTGGTGGCGTCGACCCCGCCGGGGAACCGGCCGACGTCGAGGATGCCCGGGACCGGCGTGCAGTGCTGCTCGACGACGCCGGGCTCGAGGTGACCGGTCGGCATCATCACGCAGACGCCCTGCACGTCGTCGAAGAACCGCAGCAGGGTCGGCTCGTTGGCCACGCCGTTCTGCACCGAGACGACCGGCGTCGTCGGGCCGAGGACGGAGGTGAGGTCCTCGACCGCCGCGTGGGTCTGGTGGCTCTTCACGGCCAGCAGGACGGTCACGCCGTCGGCGCGCCTGCACCGCCTCGCGGGCGTCCGCCGGCGGTGACGCCGGACGGTGCGGGTGCCCTCCGGGGCCGCGAGGGTCAGCCCGTCCCGGCGTACGGCGTCGAGGTGCGCCCCGCGCGCCACGAGCACGACGTCCTGCACCCGCCTCGTGGAGCAGTCCGCCGAGCACCCCGCCGACCGCTCCCGCGCCGTACACGACCCATCGCATGCCAGCCATCCCGCCAGCCTGCCATCCGTCAACCAAGGTTGACAGATCGGGACGTGTCAACGTAGGTTGACGGCCATGGACGAGCACGTCCGACCTCGCCAACGCCGCCGCCGACGCCGACCCGCGCACCGGCCTGCGGGCGGTGCGGGCGCTGCGGCCGGCTGCTCGAGCACCTCGAGGACACCCAGGTGCGCCGGGCGCGCGCCCAGGGCTGGTCCTGGCAGGAGATCGCCGACGTGCTCGGCGTGAGCAGGCAGGCCGTGCACAAGAAGCACGGCCGCCGCTGAGGAAGGGGAGGGACATGTTCGAGAGGTTCACCAAGCCGGCCCGTCACGTCGTGGAGCAGGCGTCGCTCGCTGGCGCGGGACGCCACGGCCGGCCGAGACCCGGCCCGAGCACCTGCTTGCGGCCCTGCTCGCCGACGAGGACTGCCTCGCGACGCGGGTGCTGGCCGGCCTGGGCGCCGCGCCCGCCGGCCTCGCGCGCCGAGCTCGACCGGCTGCCGGCTGCTGTACGTCGACGGGCTCGACGCCGACGACGCGGCGGCGCTGCAGGCGATCGGCATCGACCTCGACGAGGTGGTCCGCCGCATCGACCGCAACCTCGGCGGCGCGCTGCCCGGCGAAGCGGCTGCCGCGGTTCGGGCGCGGGTCCAAGAAGGCGCTGGAGCTCGCGCTGCGCGAGGCGATCGCCCTGGGGCACAACTACATCGGCACCGAGCACCTGCTGCTCGGGCTGGTCCGCGGCGGCGACCGGGTCGTGCTCGACACGCATGGCGGCCTTCGGGGTCGAGCGCGACGCCCTGCGCGCCGCGGTCGCCGACGCCGTGCGGAAGGCCGGCTGAGTCGGCTCGCCCGACGGCGCCAGCATCGCCGGTGGCAGGCGGCAGGCATCCTCCCCCGACGTCATCGAGCTCGCGTCGCCGGCGCTCGACGAGGGCTCGCCCTCGACCCGCGCGAGACGGATGAAGCCACCACCCACGGAGTGGAACGATGAGCAGATGAGCGACTACCAGCCGGCCGAGAACCGCTACGACACGATGGACTACCGCTACACGGGGCGGAGCGGGCTGAAGCTGCCTGCGCTCTCGCTCGGGCTGTGGCAGAACTTCGGCACGGACCGTCCCGAGGAGACCCAGCGGGCGATCCTGCGCCGCGCCTTCGACCGCGGCGTCACGCACTTCGACCTGGCCAACAACTACGGCCCGCCCTACGGTCGCGCGGAGGAGAACTTCGGGCGGTTCCTCGCCACCGACTTCGCCGGGCTCCGCGACGAGCTGGTGATCTCCACCAAGGCCGGCTACGACATGTGGCCGGGCCCCTACGGCCAGGGCGGCGGCTCGCGGAAGTACGTCCTGTCCTCCCTCGACCAGTCGCTGGCGCGGCTCGGCCTGGACTACGTCGACATCTTCTACAGCCACCGCTTCGACCCGGAGACACCGGTCGAGGAGACGATGACGGCGCTCGACACCGCGGTCCGGTCCGGTCGCGCGCTGTACGCCGGCATCTCGTCGTACTCCGCGACGAGGACCAAGGAGGCCGCGTCGATCGCCCGGGAGCTGGGCACGCCGCTGCTGATCCACCAGCCCTCGTACTCCATGCTCAACCGCTGGATCGAGAAGGGCCTGCTCGACGAGCTCGAGGAGCAGGGGATGGGCTGCATCGTGTTCACCGCCCTCGCCCAGGGCCTGCTCACCGACCGCTACCTCGACGGGGTCCCGGCCGACTCCCGCGCGGCTCGCGAGCGGCAGCACGATCGGCGAGGGTCACCTCGACGAGGCCACCCTCAAGCACGTGCGCCGGCTCAACGAGATCGCCCAGGGACGCGGGCAGAAGCTCGCCCAGCTCGCGCTGCAGTGGGCGCTGCGCGACCGGCGGGTCACCTCCGCGGTGATCGGCGCCTCCTCGGTGGAGCAGCTCGACACCAACCTCGACGCGCTGGACGGCCCGCCGCTGACCGACGCCGAGCTCGCCGCGATCGACGAGGACGCGGTCGAGGCCGGCGTCAACCTCTGGGCCGGCGTCACGGAGGACTGAGGACCGCTGCCCGCTCGGCCCTTGTTGAACCGGGGGTCGGAGGGGTAAGGCTTCAGCCATGACGAAGCTACGTGTACGACTTCTCCGAGGGCAGCAAGGACCAGAAGGACCTGCTCGGCGGCAAGGGCGCGAACCTCGCCGAGATGACGAACCTGGGGCTGCCGGTCCCGCCGGGCTTCACGATCAGCACCGACGCCTGCCGCGCCTACCTCGAGGAGGGCCGCGAGCCGGAGGGGCTGGCCGCCGAGGTCAGCGAGCACCTCGCGGCGCTCGAGCAGGAGATGGGCCGGCGGCTCGGCCAGCCGGACGGCCCGCTGCTGGTGTCGGTGCGCTCCGGCGCGAAGTTCTCGATGCCCGGGATGATGGAGACCGTCCTCAACGTCGGGCTCAACGACGAGTCGGTCAAGGGCCTCGCGGCGATGACCGACGGGGACGAGCGCTTCGCGTACGACTCCTACCGCCGGCTGCTGCAGATGTTCGGCAGCACCGTGCTCGGCATCGAGGCGAGCGCCTTCGCCGACGCGCTCGACCGGCTCAAGGACGACGCGCGGCGCGACGAACGACGTCGACCTCGGCGTCGAGGACCTGACCGGGCTCGTCGCGACGTACAAGCAGCTCATCGACGAGCACACCGGCCGCGAGTTCCCGCAGGACCCGCGCGAGCAGATGGACCTGGCCGTCCGGGCGGTCTTCGACTCCTGGAACACCGAGCGGGCGGTGCTCTACCGCCGCCAGGAGCGGATCCCCGGCGACCTCGGCACGGCCGTCAACATCTGCTCGATGGTGTTCGGCAACGGCGGCGACGACTCCGGCACCGGCGTCGCCTTCACCCGCGACCCGGCGTCCGGCGCGCAGGGCATCTACGGCGACTACCTGCAGAACGCGCAGGGCGAGGACGTGGTCGCCGGCATCCGCAACACCGTGCCGCTGGCCGACCTCGAGAAGATCGACAAGACGTCGTACGACGAGCTGCTGGGCATCATGCAGACGCTCGAGGAGCACTACCGCGACCTGTGCGACATCGAGTTCACCATCGAGCGCGGCAAGCTCTGGATGCTGCAGACCCGGGTCGGCAAGCGCACCGCGGAGGCGGCCTTCCGGATCGCCTGCCAGCTCGTCGACCAGGGCCTGATCGACATGGACGAGGCGGTGCAGCCGGGTCACCGGCGCCCAGCTCGCGCAGCTGATGTTCCCGCGCTTCGACGCCGACGCCGACCGCGAGCTGATCGCGAAGGGCATGAACGCCTCGCCGGGTGCCGCCGTCGGCAAGGCGGTCTTCGACTCCGACACCGCGGTCGAGTGGGCCGAGCGGGGCGAGGAGGTGATCCTGGTCCGCCGGGAGACCAACCCCGACGACCTGCGCGGGATGGTCGCCGCGCGGGGCATCCTGACCAGCCGCGGCGGCAAGACGTCGCACGCCGCGGTGGTCGCCCGCGGCATGGGCCGCACCTGCGTCTGCGGCGCCGACTCGCTGACCATCGACGTGAAGGGCCGCAGGATGCGCACCCGCGACGGCGTCGAGGTCGCCGAGGGCGACGCGATCTCGATCGACGGCACGACCGGCGAGGTGTTCTCCGGCGAGGTGCCGGTGGTCGACTCGCTGGTCGTGCGCTACTTCGAGGGCGACGAGGCCGCGGAGGGCGACGAGCTGGTCGCGGCGGTGGCGCGGCTCATGGAGCACGCCGACAGCAGCGCGCCGCCTCGCCGTGCGGGCCAACGCCGACACCCCGGACGACGCGGCGCGCGCCCGCCGGTTCGGCGCGCAGGGCATCGGGCTGTGCCGCACCGAGCACATGTTCCTCGGCGACCGGAAGGCGCTCGTGGAGAACCTGATCCTGGCCGAGTCGGCCGACGAGCAGGAGAAGGCGCTCGCCGAGCTGCTGCCGATGCAGCGCGACGACTTCGTCGGGATCCTCGAGGCGATGGACGGGCTGCCGGTGACGATCCGGCTGATCGACCCGCCGCTGCACGAGTTCCTCCCCGACTACACCGACCTGTCGGTCGAGGTCGCGCTCGCACGACGAGCGCGGCGACGCGCGACACCAAGGAGCACGACGCTGCTCGAGGCGGTGAAGCGGCTGCACGAGGAGAACCCGATGCTCGGGCTGCGCGGGGTCCGGCTCGGCATCGTGATCCCCGGGCCTGTTCGCGATGCAGGCCCGGGCGATCCTCGAGGCGGCGGCGCTGCGGATCAAGGCCGGCGGCGACCCGCAGCCGGAGATCATGATCCCGCTGGTCGCGACCGTGCAGGAGCTCGAGCTGGTCAGCGCGGACATCGACGAGGTGGCCGCGCGAGATCGAGGACGACGACCGGCGTCGCGACCCGGACTTCAAGGTCGGCACGATGATCGAGCTGCCGCGCGCGGTGATGGCGGCCGGACGAGATCGCCGGGGCCGCGGAGTTCTTCTCCTTCGGCACCAACGACCTCACCCAGATGACGTGGGGGTTCTCCCGCGACGACGTCGAGGCGTCGTTCTTCTGCGACCTACCTCGAGAAGGGCATCTTCGGCGGTCTCGCCGTTCGAGTCGCTCGACACCGAGGGGGTCGGCGCGCTGGTCCGGTACGCCGCGCGAGAAGGGCCGGGCGGCCCGTCCCGACCTGCACCTCGGCGTCTGCGGCGAGCACGGCGGCGACCCGGACTCGATCCACTTCTTCGACGAGGTCGGGCTCGACTACGTGTCCTGCTCGCCGTTCCGGGTGCCGGTGGCGCGGCTCGAGGCCGGCCGCTCCGCCGACCGGCTAGCTCAGAGGAACTCGAGCGGGTCGAACTCGTCGATCGGGATGATCCGGACCCGGGGCAGCCGGGTCGGTGAACGCCTCGACGTCGTACTCCAGGTCGATGCACTCCAGGCCGCGCCCGACCAGCGCCGTGAACTCGTGGTTGCGGAACTCGGTGAAGCCGACGACGCCGACCCGGCGCCGGCCGTCGAGCAGCGCCTCGACGCCCTCGAGGAAGTCGCCGTCGTTGCTGACCAGCAGCACGTCGTCGTCGCGGTCGGCGAGCGCGGCCAGGGTGCGCTGGATCGCGATGTCGACGACCTTCTCGTGGGCGGCGCCGGCCAGCGGGACCGGCCGGTAGCCCATCGAGAGCAGCGCCTGCACGAACGACATCGGCAGCTCGCTGTTGGCGGCCAGGAAGAACAGCCCGACGGCGTCCTGGCTCCCAGCGGTCGCGGGCGAACTGCAGGAGCCGGTCCCAGCGGGGACGCTCCTCGGGTCGGGGCCGACGGCCCAGGATCGACGTGCCGAGCGTCGCGTCGATGTTCTCCCCGTCGACCAGCAGGTACGTCGTGCCGGCCCGACCGTCGCGGCTGTCCATGGGCGGACTCTACGCCGCAGCGGCGCGGCAGGGCCCGGCTAATCGGCTCGCGTCCGGGGAGCGCGTCGGGGACACTGGCGCCCGTGGGACACGTCGACGTCGCCGGAGTGCGCTACGAGCTGCCGGACGGGCGGGTGCTGCTCGACGACGTCTCGTTCCGGGTCGGCGAGGGCGCCAAGGTGGCGCTGGTCGGCGCCAACGGCGCCGGCAAGACCACGCTGCTGCGGATCGTCACCGGCGACCTCGCGCCGCACGCGGGAGCGGTCACCCGCACCGGCGGCCTCGGCGTGATGCGCCAGATGGTCGGCGCGCGGCTCGACGGCACGGCCGTGCACGACCTGCTGCTCTCGGTGTCGCCGCCGCGGGTCCGGGAGGCGGCGGCCCACGTCGAGGCCTGCGAGCTGGCGCTGATGGACACCGACGACGAGAAGACCCAGATGCGCTACGCCGAGGCGCTGGCCGAGTGGGCCGACGCCGGCGGCTACGACATCGAGGTCGTCTGGGACGTGTGCACGACGGCCGGGCTCGGCGTCCCCTACGAGCGGGCGAAGTACCGCGAGCTCACCACGCTGTCCGGCGGCGAGCAGAAGCGGCTGGTGCTGGAGTTCCTGCTCCGCGGGCCCGGACGAGGTGCTGCTGCTCGACGAGCCGGACAACTTCCTCGACGTGCCCGGCAAGACCTGGCTCGAGCAGCGGATCAACGAGTCGCAGAAGACGATCCTCTACATCAGCCACGACCGCGAGCTGCTGAACAACACCGCGACCCGGGTGGTCACCGTCGAGCTCGGCGCGGCCGGCAACACCGTGTGGACGCACCCGGGCGGCTTCGCGACCTACCACGAGGCCCGGCGGGACCGGTTCGCCCGCTTCGAGGAGCTGCGCAAGCGCTGGGACGAGGAGCACGCCAAGCTCAAGGCGCTGGTGCTGATGTACAAGAAGAAGGCGGCGTACAACTCCGACATGGCCTCGCCGCTACCAGGCGGCGCCAGACCCGGCTGCGCAAGTTCGAGGAGGCCGGCCCGCCGACAGGCGCATGCCGCGCGAGCAGCAGGTGAAGATGCGGCTCAAGGGCGGCCGCACCGGCAAGCGGGCGGTGGTCTGCGAGGGCCTCGAGCTGACCGGGCTGATGAAGCCGTTCGACCTCGAGGTCTGGTACGGCGAGCGGGTGGCCGTGCTCGGCTCGAACGGCTCGGGCAAGTCGCACTTCCTGCGGCTGCTCGCCGCGGGCGGCAGCGACCCCGACGTCGAGCACCGGCCGGTCGGCGAGGTGCCGGTGAAGCCGGTCGACCACACCGGGCAGGCCCGGCTCGGCGCCCGGGTCCGGCCGGGCTGGTTCGTGCAGACCCACGAGCACCCCGAGCTGCTCGGGCCGCACCCTGCTGGAGATCCTGCACCGCGGCGACGACCACCGCGACGGGATGCCGCGGGAGCCGGCGGCCCGGGCGCTGGACCGCTACGAGCTGGCGCACGCCGCCGAGCAGCGGTTCGAGTCGCTGTCCGGCGGCCAGCAGGCCCGGTTCCAGATCCTGCTGCTCGAGCTGTCCGGCGCCACCCTGCTGCTGCTCGACGAGCCGACCGACAACCTCGACGTGGAGTCGGCCGAGGCGCTGGAGGAGGGGCTCGAGGCGTTCGAGGGCACCGTGCTCGCGGTCACCCACGACCGCTGGTTCGCCCGCGGCTTCGACCGGTTCCTGGTCTACGGCGCCGACGGCTCGGTCTACGAGTCCGACGGCCCGGTCTGGGACGAGGGCCGGGTCACCCGGGCCCGCTGAGCCGGCACTGTGTCTCAGGCGTGCGTGACCGGCTCGTGCGTCGGCGGGCGCTGTGCCGGGATCCGCGGGCGCCGGTCTGCCCGGCCGCGTCGGAACCGCCGGTCAGGGAGCTGGCGAGCAGGTGCGCGACGATCCGGCGACGGCGCCGGCGGACGACCTGCCGCTGGGGCGAGATGGTCATCTGGGTCCAGGTGGCGAGCGGGTGAGGTGTCATGCAACCGAAGAGCCGCCCGCGCGCCCTGTGATACGCACCACGGCGTGGAGTGGTGCCGATCCTCGGAGCGGCCTAGACCGGCAGCCCGCGGCACGCGCAGCTGGGGGCGCAGCGGCGACGTCGTCGGTGAACCGGATCGCGTCCATCCCGGCGGCTGGCCGCGGCGGCGACGTTGGCGGCCGAGTCGTCGACGAACACGCACTCCTCGAGGGGCCGGCCGACCCGCTCGCCGCAGCACGCTCGAAGATCGCCGGGTCCGGCTTGGCGAGCCCCTCGGCGCCGGACACGACGATGTCCTCGAACAGGGCGAGGAAGTCGTAGCGCTCGAGCGCGTGCGGGAACAGCTCGTCGGACCAGTTGGTCAGCGCGAACAGGGGTACGCCGGCCGCGTGCAGGTCGCGCAGCACCGCGACGTTGGCGTCGATCGGCTCGGCGATGCTCAGGGCGAAGTGGTCGCGGTAGGCCGCGACGTGGCGGTGACCAGTGCGGGTGGCGTCCGCGACCACGTCGGCCGCCGCGTCGGCCCAGCGGGCCCGGCGTCCAGCAGGTGGTTCCAGGCCAGGAAGTCGAAGTCCTCGGCGGCCAGGAACCGGGTCGCCTCGTCGGCGCCGACGCCCGCGCGCGACGGCCGGGTGCGGGTCCCACCGGATCAGCACGTTGCCCAGGTCGAACACGACGGCCAGGTCGCCGTACGCCGTCCGCTCCACGTCACCGAAGGCACTCCCCACGAGGCTGCTCGTGGGGAGTGCCGATCAGGCCGAGATCTGCGGGTCACTTCCAGCGCTCGGAGGCCGGGACGAAGTCCAGGGTCCGGTCGCCGGTGTAGATCTGCTTGGGGCGGGCGATCTTCTGCTCCTTGTCCTGCACGAGCTCGAGCCACTGGGCCAGCCAGCCCGGGGTGCGGCCGATCGCGAACAGCACGGTGAACATCTCCGGCGGGAACTGCAGCGCCTCGTAGATCAGGCCGCTGTAGAAGTCGACGTTCGGGTAGAGCTTGCGCTGGACGAAGTACTCGTCCTCGAGCGCGATCTTCTCCAGCTCCTGGGCGATCTCGAGGAGCGGGTTGACCCCGGTGACCTCGAAGACGTCGTCGCAGGCCTTCTTGATGATCTTGGCGCGCGGGTCGAAGTTCTTGTAGACCCGGTGGCCGAAGCCCATCAGGCGCTCCTTGCCGTTCTTCACGCCCTCGATGAACTCGGGGATCTTGTCCACCGAGCCGATCCGGCGCAGCATCCGCAGCACCGCCTCGTTGGCGCCGCCGTGCAGCGGGCCGTAGAGCGCGGCGATGCCGGCGGCCGTCGCGGAGTAGGGGTCCACCTGGCTCGACCCGACGGAGCGGACCGCGTTGGTGGAGCAGTTCTGCTCGTGGTCGGCGTGCAGGATGAACAGCACGTCGAGCGCCTTGACCAGCCGCTCGTCGGCCTCGAACTTGCTTCTCGCTCATCTTGAACAGCATCGCCGAGGAAGTTCGCGGTGTAGCTGAGGTCGTTGTCCGGGTAGACGTAGGGCTTGCCCTGCGCGTGCCGGAACGACCAGGCGCCGAGCGTCGGCATCTTCGCGATCAGCCGGACGATCTGCATGTGCCGGTTGTCGGCGTCGGAGATGTTGCGCGACTCCGGGTAGAAGGTCGACAGCGCGCCGACCGAGGCCAGCAGCATGCCCATCGGGTGGGCGTCGTAGCGGAAGCCCTCCATGAAGTCGCGGACGTTCTCGTGCACGAACGTGTGGTAGGTGATCTCGTGCACCCACGAGTCGTACTGCTCCTTGGTGGGCAGCTCGCCGTGGATCAGCAGGTAGGAGACCTCGAGGAAGTTCGACTTCTCCGCGAGCTGCTCGATCGGGTAGCCGCGGTACTCCAGGATCCCCTTGTCGCCGTCGATGTAGGTGACGGCGCTGCGGCAGGAGGCGGTGTTCACGAAGCCCGGGTCGTAGACCGCCAGGCCCGGCGTCGTCGTCGTCGGCCTTGATCTTGCCGATGTCGGCGGCCTTGATGGTGCCGTCGACGATCGGGACGTCGTAGGACTGGCCGGTGCGGTTGTCGCGGATGGTGAGGGTCTCGCCCGTCGTCGAGTGACCGCGTCGCTCTCGTCGGTGGTGCTGGAAGCAGTGGCCGTGCTCTCGGTCACGTCGGCTCCTCGCTCGTGATGCCCGGCGCGGGACGCGGTGGGCGCGCGCCGGGGAGATAGGGTTCAGCGGGTCGTTCGGTCCTGCTGGGATACCCCGTCAACCTATGCCCGTAACCCTGGTCGGGGCGAAACCGGGGCTCGTTTTGACCCGGGCGCCGCCGCCGACGGTAATCTTGTCGGTCGCGGCTGCCTTCGTGCGGCCTGCCCGGTTTGCCCCAGCGAACCGCCTCCAGCTTCCCGTTCTCCTGATCAGCAACCCGAGAGAGTTAGCAACGTGCGTACGTACAGCCCGAAGCCCGCTGACATCCAGCGCGAGTGGCACGTCATCGACGCCACCGACGTCGGCTCGGCCGGCTCGCCGTCCAGGTCGCGACCCTGCTGCGTGGCAAGCACAAGCCGACCTACGCCCCGCACATGGACGGCGGTGACTTCGTCATCATCGTCAACGCCGGCAAGGTCTCCCTCTCCGGCGACAAGGCGACCACGAAGATGGCCTACCGCCACTCCGGCTACCCGGGCGGCCTGTCGTCCACCCCGTTCGGCGAGCTGCTCGAGAAGGACCCGCGCCGCGCCATCGAGAAGGCCGTGTGGGGCATGCTCCCCAAGAACCGCCTCGGCCGCCAGCTGATCAAGAAGCTGAAGGTGTACGCCGGCCCGGAGCACCCGCACTCGGCCCAGAAGGCCCAGCCGTTCGAGATCAAGCAGATCTCCCAGTAACGCTCCGCACCACCGGCAACCAGACGAAGCAAACGAAGCAGCGAGGAAACCCGTGACTGACACCACCGAGGGCACCGAGGTCGAGGAGACCTACGAGGCCAACGAGCAGGGCGTCGCCTACAGCTCCGAGAGCGCGCCGTCCGCCGACGCGCCCGAGCGTCCCGCGACCATCGCCCCCGCCGCGGCCACCGGCCGCCGCAAGGAGGCCGTCGCCCGCGTGCGCATCGTCCCCGGCACCGGCAAGTGGACCGTCAACGGTCGCGACCTGGACTCCTACTTCCCGAACAAGCTGCACCAGCAGGTCGTGAACGAGCCGTTCGCGAACCTCCAGCTGGAGGGCCGCTTCGACGTGATCGCCCGCATCCACGGCGGCGGCATCACCGGTCAGGCCGGCGCGCTGCGCCTCGGCGTGGCCCGCTGCCTGAACGCGATCGACGTCGAGGCCAACCGCCCGTCGCTCAAGAAGGCCGGGCTGCTCACGCGTGACGCCCGCGTCATCGAGCGCAAGAAGGCCGGCCTCAAGAAGGCCCGCAAGGCTCCGCAGTACAGCAAGCGCTGACCCGACGGTTGCGCTCCCTGCACTGATGGGTCGCCTCTTCGGCACGGACGGAGTCCGTGGGCTCGCGAACTCGGTGGTCACCGCCGAGCTCTGCCTCGACCTCTCCGTCGCCGCCGCACACGTCCTCGGCGAGGCCGGTGTCTTCTCCGGACACCGGCCTCTTGCCGTGGTCGGCCGCGACACCCGGATCTCGGGCCAGTTCCTCGAGGCCGCCGTGGTCGCCGGCCTGCTCTCCGCCGGTGTGGACGTCCAGCTCCTCGGCGTGCTGCCCACGCCCGGTGTCGCGTTCCTGACCGAGGCCCTCGGCGCCGACCTCGGGGTCGTGCTCTCCGCGAGCCACAACCCGATGCCGGACAACGGCATCAAGTTCCTCGCCCGGGGCGGCGTGAAGCTCGACGACGCCGTCGAGGCCGCGATCGAGAAGCGGCTGCGTGAGCCGTGGAGCCGGCCCACCGGTGCCGGCCGTCGGCCGCGTCTCGACCTACGACGCGGCCGGTCACCGACTACGCCGCCCACCTGGTCTCGACCCTGGACACGCCGCTGACCGGCCTCAAGGTGGTCCTGGACTGCGCGCACGGCGCCGCCTCCGTGGCCGGCCCGCTCGCGCTGCGCGAGGCGGGCGCCGAGGTGGTCGCGATCTGCGCCGAGCCCGACGGGCTGAACATCAACGACGGCTGCGGCAGCACGCACCTCGACGTGCTCCAGCGCGCGGTGCTCGAGCACGGCGCGGACGTGGGCTTCGCCCTCGACGGGGACGCCGACCGGTGCCTGGCCGTCGACCGCGAGGGCAAGGTCGTCGACGGCGACCAGCTCCTCGCGGTCCTCGCCCTCGCGATGCGCGACGCCGGCACGCTCAAGGCCGACACCGTCGTCGCCACGGTGATGAGCAACCTCGGCTTCGTGCAGGCGATGCGCGCCGAAGGCGTCGGCGTGCGGCAGACCAAGGTCGGCGACCGCTACGTCCTCGAGGCGATGAAGGCCTTCGGCTACACGCTCGGCGGCGAGCAGTCCGGCCACGTGATCATGAGCGGCCACGCGACCACCGGCGACGGCATCCTGACCGCGCTGCACGTGCTGGCCCGGATGGCCGACCGGCGCACGTCGCTGGCCGAGCTGGCGGGCGTGATGACACGGCTGCCCCAGGTGCTGGTCAACGTCCCCGACGTCGACAAGGTCGCGGGCCGACGAGGACGCGGTGCTCGCTGCGGCGGTGGCGGAGGCCGAGTTCGAGCTCGGCGACGGCGGCCGGGTGCTGCTGCGTCCCTCCGGCACCGAGCCCCTCGTGCGGGTGATGGTCGAGGCGGGTACGGCGGAGCACGCGCGCGTCGTGGCGGACCGGCTGGCGGACGTCGTACGCCAGCAGCTGACGCTGTCCTGACCGGCTCACGCAATTCGGGTGCGGGACGTCACCCGGGTCCCTAGGCTTCGTCCGTGGAGATCCGAGAGATCGACCCGGCCGACGAGGCTCTGGTCCATCGGCACTGGGAGATCGGACGGGACGCCGAGGCGGCGAGCCGTCCCTACGACTTCTACCCGCCGTGGGAGACCGCGTGGCTGACCTACCAGGGCGGCCGTGAGGACGTGCGCTTCGTGATGCTCGGGGCGTTCGACGGCGACGCGATGGTCGGCGCGGGACGCACCGACCTGAACCTGCTGGACAACCTGCACTCGGCGTACTCCTCGATCCACGTCGACCCCGCGCACCAGCGCCGGGGCTTCGGGCGGGCGCTGGACGCCGCGTGCGTCGAGAGCGGCCCGCGCCAACGGCCGGCGGCTGCTGATGACCGAGGCCTACGCGCCCCCCGGGACGTCCTCCGCCGGGCCTGCTGTTCGCCGAGTCGATGGGCTACGTCGCGGGCCTCGAGGACGGCATGAAGGTCGTCGACCTGTTCGAGACCGAGCCGACCTGGGACGCGCTGGAGGCGCGGGCCGCCGCGCGGCAGGGCGACTACCGGGTCGTCACCTGGGCCGACCACGTGCCCGACGAGCTCGTCGACGACTACTGCGCGCTCAACGAGGCGTTCTTCCACGAGGCGCCGATGGGCGAGATGGAGATCGAGCCCGAGAAGTGGGACCGCAAACGGGTCGAGGAGCGCGAGGCGCGCAACCTGCGGACGGGCCGGCACGAGCTGGCGGCCGCGGCCCTGGCGCCCGACGGCACGATGGTCGCGCTGACCGAGGTGATGGTCAACGAGCGGGTCACCTGGCGCGGCTTCCAGAGCGGCACCCTGGTCGACCGGAAGCACCGTGGCCACCACCTGGGCCTGGCCATCAAGCTCGCGAACCACCGGCAGGTCCGCGTCGACGTACCCGGACCTGCGGCTCCTGCTCACCGGCAACGCCGACGTGAACGCCCCGATGAACGCGGTCAACGACGCGCTCGGCTACCGCGAGGTCGAGCGCTGCGTGGAGATGCAGAAGGACGTCTGAGACGTGGAGATCCGCCCCCTCGACGCCTCCGACCCGGCGGCGATGGCCGACTGGCACGCGTCGTTCCACGCCGCCCACGTCTTCGGGCAGGACTACCCGTCCCCCTGGATGCTGGAGGAGATGCGCGCCGAGTTCCTCGGGGACAGGGCCGGCGAGCGGATGGAGCCGTTCGGCGGGTACGTCGAGGGCGGTCTGCGTCTGCACCGGGCCTCGTCGAGCTCCCGCAGATGGACAACCTGCACCTCGCCCGGGTCGAGGTCGCCACGCATCCCGGGCACCGGGGTCGTGGGTACGCCTCCGCGATGCTCGACCACCTCACCGCCGTGGCGGTGGCCCAGGGGCGGAACACGCTCAACGCCGACGCCGTCTGGGCCTACGACGGGCCCGCGGACGGCGCGGGCACCCCGAACGCCGACTTCCTGACCCGCCGCGGCTTCGCGTTCTCCCTGGGCGACGTCAAGCGGGTGCTGGAGCTGCCCGTGGACGAGGGCCTGCTCGCGCGGCTGGCCGACGAGGTGGCGCCGCACCACCCGGGCTACACGCTGCGGGACTTCGCGGGCCCGGTGCCCGAGGACATCATCGACGCGTTCGGGGACCTGGTCGGGTCGCTGATCACCGAGGCGCCGATGGGCGACCTGGACTTCGAGCCGGAGGTGTTCGACGCGACGCGCATCCGCGCGGACGAGAAGGTCTTCGAGGCGTCCGGCCGGACGAAGTACACGACGGTCGCGGTCGCGCCGGACGGTTCGCTCGCGGCCTACTCGGAGCTGGTCGTCCCGACGTACGACCCGGAGCACGTCTACCAGTGGGGCACGCTGGTGCGTCCCGAGCACCGCGGGCACCGGCTCGGGATGGCCACCAAGGTGCACAACCTGCGGTGCTTCCAGGCGGCCGAGTCAGGCAGGACCCGGCTGTTCACCTACAACGCCGAGGTGAACACGCACATGATCGGGGTCAACGACGCGATGGGCTTCCGGCCCGTCCAGCGGCTCGGCGAGTTCCAGAAGAAGCTCGACGGAGACCAGGACGCCGGGTCAACGGGAGCGGAGGTAGGACTCGAGCAGCTCGGGGAGGATCTCGGGCAGCCGGGTCTCGAAGGTCTCGGGGCGGGCGTCCACGAGCAGGCCGTAGATCGAGAACTCCAGGTCGGAGCCGGTGACCCGGTAGGTGCGGTCGTCCTCGAGCGGCTCGCCGCGGACGAGGACCTGCTCGCCGGCGAGGTCGGCCCCGATCACCTGGAGCGCGCCGAAGGGCCGTCCGCGCGAGACCCGCGAGGTGTGGGCCCGGAACTCCTCGGACCGGCCGCGGGCGATCATCTGCCGCACCTCCGCGCCGGTGAGCGTCGCGGTGGCCAGGTTCCCCGGTGAGCTGGTCGCCTCCCAGACGTGGCCGCGGGTGACCGGGCCGGCGGGCAGGCCGTCCTGGACGTGCACGGAGATCAGCACGCCGAGGTCGGCCGGGGCCTGGTCCAGCAGCGCCTCCAGGAGCAGCAGCGCGGCCGGGTTCTCGGGCTCGGCGACGCGGTGCGGGCTCGGCCAGCCGGCCGACCGGCTCGGCGAGCCAGTCCTCGAGGTCCCGCTCGCAGGCGGCGAGCTCGTCGAGCACCGCCGGGTCCCCGGCCGCGTCCACGGGCACGTCCTCGACGCTCATGTCGACGACGCGGGCGCCGTCCTCGTCGATCTCGATCATGATCCGTCCGAGGTGCTCGCCGTTCCAGCCGGCCTGGGCGATGGGCAGCCCCTCGGCGCGGTCGCCGGTGCGCAGCAGGTGGTGGGTGTGGCCGCCGACGATCACGTCGACCAGCCCCCGCATCGACCAGCTGAGGCCGCGGTCGTGGTTGAGCCCGGCGTGGCTGAGCAGCACGACGACGTCGACGCCCTCGCGCGCGCAGCGTCGTCGCCTCGCGGCGTACGGCGGTCACCCGACCGCGCTCGGTCAGGCCGAGGTCGTCGTACTGCGGGTAGTAGTCGGTCGTCCCGATGACGCCGACCCGCAGGCCGCCACGTTCGAGGATCCGCGAGGGTGCCGCGCCGGCCGGCGTCTCGCCGTCGCGCTCGAGGTCGCACACCAGCGGCGGCGACCCGAGGGCCGCGGCGTAGCGGGGGAGCACTCCGGGGCCGTAGCGGAGCAGGCCGCCGTTGCCCACGACCGCGGCGTCGACCCCGGCGGCGCCGAGCATCCGCCAGCCCGCGACGCCGTAGGTCAGCGCCGAGAGCCGGACCGAGGTCTCCTCGACGTCGCCGCCGTCCAGGAGCAGCACCGGGTGGTCGGCGGACTCGCGGATGGCCCGCGCCCGGGCGCTCATCCTGGCCAGCGCGTCGTAGCGGCCGTGGACGTCGTTCCAGTGCAGCAGCTCGAGCCGGCGCGGTGTGGTCACCGGCTCAATCCTGCACCACCTGGCCGGGCGGGCGGCCCGGGTCGTCGTGGACGGGGTGCCGCTGGCCCGCGCGCAGGAACTCCAGCTGCGCGCAGACGGCCGCGCCGGCGAACAGTGCGATCGAGCTGAGCAGCGACCAGAGCAGCAGCGCGAACACGCCGCCGAGCGGGCCGTAGATGGCTCCGAACGAGCCGCTGAGGTGGACGTACGCCGCGAGCAGCCCGGTCGCGACCATCGCCAGCACGACGGCGATGCCGGCGCCGAGGGCGAGCCAGGACAGTGCGGGCTGGCGGCGGCGCGGCGCGTGGTCGAGGAGCACCGCGATGGCGAAGACCATCAGCGCGACGCCCACCGGCCAGCGCACCCAGTTCCACACGTCCGCCGTGCCTTCGGACCAGCCGTACGTCGACCGCATGGCGTCCGCGAACGAGCCGCCGGCGACGAGCAGCAGGAACCCGGCGCCGACCGGCGCGGCGAGGACCGCCGTGAGGACGAGGGCGCGGCCGTACTTGTACCTCGCCTCGCGGTCCCGGGTGATCCCGTAGATCCGGTTGGTGCCGCGCTCGATCTGGGCCATCGCCGTGGTCATCGACAGCAGCGAGAAGAACAACCCGACGGCGAGGGCGATCTCGCCCGCCCGGTCACCGGTCTGTCCGGTGGTGACCGCGGACGCGAGGGCGTCGCGTGAGCCGCCGCCGGGGGAGAGCTGCTCGATGGTCCGCGCGAGCACCCGGGCGGGCCGCTCGTGGTCGATGTCGGCCGCGAGCCCGGAGAGCGCGAGCAGGAACGGTACGACGGACAGGGCGACCTGCAGGGCCAGGGCACGGCTGTGGCTGAACCCGTCGGCGTAGCGGAACCGGACGAAGGAGTCGACCAGCAGCCGCCGCACGCCGATGCGCCGGCTCAGGTGCCAGGCGTCCTCGGCGTCGAGCTCGTCGCCGTCCATCTCGGTCGTCACCGGCACCACGCGGGCGGTCGTCATCTGCTCACCCGCGCACACCGACGTTCACCACGCTGGCAGTAAAGCAGGTGACGGAAGGGGGGCCGGACGCCTAGGTTCCTGCCCATGCGGACCCGCCCCCTCGATCCTTTCGACGACGAGCAGATGCGCGCGTTCTACGACGTGTCGTGGCGCGCGGAGATGGAGGACGGTCGCCCGTGGAACGGGCACTGGACCTACGACGAGCTGACGTCCACCCTCCGCGAGCCGAACCGCGACCGGCTGATGCTGGGTCACTGCGTGTACGACGGCGACACGCTGGTGGGAGCCGGGATCATCAACCTCGGTCTGCTGGACAACACCGACAAGGGCTGGGTGTTCGCGATGGTCGACCCGCCCCATCGCCGACGCGGGGCGGGCACCGCGCTGGTCGAGGCGATGGTGGGGCACGTGCGCGACGAGGGTCGCACCGAGGTGCTCTCCAGCGCCTCGTACGCCGGACCGGAGAGCGACGAGGCGCCTGCCGTCCGGTTCGCCCAGGGCCTCGGCTTCCGCATCGCCAACACGGAGATCACCCGGAACCTCTCGCTGCCCGTCTCCGACGCGCTGCTCGACGAGGTCGAGGCGGACGGAGCCGCTCGCCGCGACGGCTACACGGTGGAGACGTTCGTCGGCGCGGTGCCGGACGAGTACCTCCCGTCGTACTGCCACCTGGTCAACCAGCTGGTGCTCGACGCCCCGCACGGCGACCTGAGCTTCGAGGAGTCGGCGCTGACGCCGGAGATCGCCCGCGAGAACATGGCGCAGAACCGCAAGATCGGACGCACGGTGTTCTACTCGCTGGGTCTCCGTGACGGCGAGGCGGTCGCCCAGTCCGACCTCGCCGTGCAGCCCGGGAAACCGGCCTGGGCCTCCAGTGGGCGACGCTCGTCCGCAGGGACCACCGCGGCCACCGGCTCGGCGCGGCCGTCAAGGTCGCCAACCTGCGAGCGATCCAGCGTGACCGCCCGGACGTCACGCTGGTGCAGACCGAGAACGCCGAGACCAACGAGTTCATGGTCTCGATCAACGAGCGGCTGGGCTTCGAGGTCGTCGCCGTCAGCCCGTCGTTCGTCCGACGCCTGGAGGCCTGATGCAGACCCGCACCATCGACGTGCACGACGACGCGCAGCTGCGCCGGTTCCACGAGATCGGCTGGCGCTCCGAGATGGAGGACGGCCGGCCCTGGAACACCTTCCAGACCTACGACGAGATGGCCGTCGCCCTGCGCGACCCGTCCCCGGGACAGCGTTGCGACGCGGTCGGGATCTTCGACGGGGACCGGATGGTCGGCGGCGGCATCGTCTGGCTGTCGCTCGACGACAACCTCGACAAGGCGTTCGTGTTCCCGTGCGTGGAGCCCGAGCTCCGGGGTCGCGGGATCGGCGGGCAGCTGCTCGAGGGGCTGGTCGACCACGTCACGGGGCTGGGGCGGACCGAGCTGATGAGCGGGGCGTCCTACCGCTTCGAGGAGCGCGAGTCGTCGCCGGCGCTGCGGTTCGCCGCCGCCCACGGGTTCGCGCCGGCGAACATCGAGGTCGTGCGCCGGCTCGCGCTGCCCGTCGCGGACGCGCTGCTCGACGAGCTCGACGCCGAGGTGGCCGCCCACGCCGAGGGCTACGACGTGCACAGCTTCGTCGACGACCTGCCGGACGAGCTGCTCGAGTCCTACTGCTACCTGGTGAACCAGCTCGCGGTCGACGCCCCGACCGGCGAGCTGGACTTCGAGGAGGAGACCTTCACCCCCGAGGCGTTCCGGCACGAGGCGGCGCGCGACCGCAAGGTCGGCCGCACGGTGCTGCGCAGCCTCGCCGTCAAGGACGGGCAGACCGTCGCGCACAGCGACCTGCTGATCCGTCCCGGCGGCACCCGCGGCGTCCAGTGGGCCACGCTCGTGCACCGCGACCACCGGGGACACCGCCTCGGGGCCGCGGTGAAGGTCGCCAACCTGCGACGGTTGCAGCGCGACCGGCCGGAGGTCACCGAGGTGGTCACCCAGAACGCCGAGGTCAACGAGCAGATGATCGGCATCAACGCCCGGCTCGGTTTCGAGCCGATGGCCCTGGTCCCCGACTTCGTCCGCCGGGTCTGACCCGGTCCCGTTGCGTGCGGGGTCGTCAGAGCTTGCGGAGACGGACGAAGCGGACCGAGTGGTCGGCGGCCTTGCGCAGCACCAGGGTGGCGCGGCTCCGGGTCGGCTGGACGTTCTGCTTCAGGTTCGGGCCGTTGACCTCGTCCCAGATCCGGTTCGCCTCGGCGACGGCCTCCTCCTCGGTGAGCCGGCCGTAACGCGCGAAGTACGACGCCGGGTTCTGGAACGACGTCTCCCGCAGCCGCAGGAACCGGTCGACGTACCAGCGGCGGATGTCCGCGGTGGCCGCGTCGACGTACACGGTGAAGTCGAAGAAGTCGCTGAGCGCGAGGCCGGTGCGGCCGTCGTCGCGGACCCGGGCGGGCTGGAGGACGTTGAGGCCCTCGATGATCACGATGTCGGGGCTCCGGACCACCACCTTCTCGTCCGGCAGGACGTCGTAGACCAGGTGGGAGTACGTCGGGGCCTCGACCTCGTCCTTGCCGGACTTGATGTCCATCACGAAGCGCAGCAGCGCCCTGCGGTCGTAGGACTCCGGGAAGCCCTTGCGGGTCAGCAGCCCGCGGCGCTCGAGCTCGGCGTTGGGGTAGAGGAACCCGTCGGTGGTGACCAGGGCCACGCTC
The DNA here is from genome assembly GCA_963786795.1 of uncultured Actinomycetota bacterium. Classification (GTDB taxonomy): domain Bacteria; phylum Actinomycetota; class Actinomycetes; order Propionibacteriales; family Nocardioidaceae; genus Nocardioides_B. The sequence goes on along the minus strand of CAWBAQ010000031.1, from coordinate 16,531 downwards.
GGGTGCTCGGGCCAGTGCGCGAGCATCAGCTGGAGCACCCGCGCGGTGGTCGACTTGCCGACCGCGACGGAGCCCGCGAGCCCGATGACGAACGGCGTGCGGGGCGGCTGCGGCTGGTCGAGGAACTCCTCCTGCGCCCGGTGCAGGCTGCCCGCGCTCTCGGCGTACATCGAGAGCAGCCGCGAGAGCGGGAGGTAGACCTGCTGCACCTCGTCGAGGTCGAGCTCGTCGCCGAGGCCGCGGACCTTGTCGATCTCCTCGGGCAGCAGCGGCTGCTCGGTCGCCGCGCCCAGCGCGGCCCAGGCGTCACGGTCGAGCTCGACGTAGGGACCGGACTCCCGGTCACGGGTCGTGCCCTCGTCGTTGCCGGAAGCCATGCCGGCCATCCTGGCAGGCGTGTGCCGTCCGACCGGGACCGAGGGCGCCGGTACAGTGGCCGCCATGTGTGGAATCGTCGGGTACGTCGGACCGCAGCAGGCCGAAGGTGTGGTGATCGAGGGTCTTCGCAGGCTGGAGTACCGCGGCTACGACTCGGCGGGCATCGCCCTGGTCCACGAGGGGAAGATCGCCTCGGAGAAGCGGGCCGGCAAGCTCGCGAACCTCGACAAGGCGCTTGCCGACCACCCGTTGCCCGAGGCGACCACGGGCATCGGCCACACGCGGTGGGCCACCCACGGCGCCCCCAACGACGACAACGCGCACCCGCACCTCGGGGCCGGAGGCCGCGTCGCTCTGGTGCACAACGGCATCATCGAGAACTTCGCCGCGCTGCGCGCCGAGGTGGAGCGGTCGGGCCACGAGCTGCTCTCGGAGACCGACACCGAGATCGCCGCGCACCTCGTGGAGTCCGAGCTCGAGAAGGGCGGCACGCTGACCGAGGCCATGCAGCACGTCTGCACCCGGCTGCACGGGGCGTTCACGCTCGTCGCCATCGACGCGCAGGACCCCGACCGGGTCGTCGCCGCGCGCCGCAACAGCCCGCTCGTCGTCGGCGTCGGCGACGGGGAGAACTTCCTCGCCAGCGACGTCGCCGCCTTCATCAAGCACACCCGCGACGCCCTCGAGCTCGGGCAGGACCAGGTCGTCACGATCACCCGGGACGGCATCGAGATCACCGACTTCGACGGCAACCCGGCGGAGGCCAAGGCCTACCACGTCGACTGGGACCTCTCGGCCGCCGAGAAGGGCGGCTACGACTGGTTCATGCGCAAGGAGATCCACGAGCAGCCCGCCGCCATCGCCGACTCGATGCTGGGCCGGCACGACGAGGACGGCGCGCTCCAGCTCGACGAGCTGCGGATCAGCGAGGACGAGCTCCGCGCCGTCGACAAGATCATCCTGATCGGCTGCGGCACCGCGTTCTACGCCGGCATGGTCGCGAAGTACGCCATCGAGCACTGGACCCGGATCCCGTGCGAGGTGGAGCTCTCGCACGAGTTCCGCTACCGCGACCCGATCCTGACCCGCGACACGCTGGTCGTCGCGATCAGCCAGTCGGGCGAGACCGCCGACACCCTGATGGCCATCCGGCACGCGCGCGCCCAGCGCGCCAAGGTGCTCGCGATCTGCAACACCAACGGCTCGACGATCCCGCGCGAGTCCGACGCGGTGATCTACACGCACGCCGGCCCGGAGATCGGGGTGGCGTCCACCAAGGGCTTCATGACCCAGCTGGTCGCGTGCTACCTGCTCGGTCTCTACCTCGCGCAGGTCCGGGGCACGAAGTACGGCGACGAGATCGCCGCCGTCGTGCACGAGCTCGAGCAGATGCCGGGACACGTGCAGGCGCTGCTCGACCGGGCCGACGAGATCCACGACCTGGCCCGGGAGCTGCTGACCGCCAGGTCCGTGCTGTTCCTGGGCCGGCACGCGGGCTACCCGGTGGCGCTCGAGGGGGCGCTGAAGCTCAAGGAGCTCGCCTACATCCACGCGGAGGGCTTCGCGGCGGGCGAGCTCAAGCACGGCCCGATCGCCCTGGTCGAGGAAGGGCTGCCGGTGTTCTGCGTCGTGCCGCCCCAGGGCCGCGACTTCCTGCACGACAAGATGGTCAGCGGCATCCAGGAGGTGCGGGCCCGGGGTGCCCGCACGATCGTGCTGGCCGAGGAGGGCGACGAGGAGGTCGCGCCGTACGCCGACGAGCTGATCCGGCTGCCCAAGGTGCCGACGCTGCTGCAGTCGATGGTGGCCGTCGTGCCCCTCCAGCTGTTCGCCTGCGAGCTCGCCACCCAGATGGGCCACGACGTCGACCAGCCCCGCAACCTCGCCAAGTCCGTCACCGTCGAGTAGGCGTGACCCGGTGATCCTCGGCGTCGGCATCGACGTGGTCGACATCGCGCGGTTCGGGGAGTCGCTCGAGCGGACCCCCGGGATGCGCGCACGGCTGTTCACGGAGGCCGAGCGGGAGCGGTCCCTTGCGTCCCTGGCCGCCCGGTTCGCCGCCAAGGAGGCGCTCGCGAAGGCCCTCGGCGCCCCGACGGGGATGGGCTGGCTGGACGCGGAGATCGTCAACGAGGCGACCGGGGACCCCCGGTTCGAGATCCGTTCCTCGGTCCTCGCCCGGGCCGACGAGCTCGGGGTGCGCAGCGTGCACGTCTCGCTGTCGCACGATGCCGGCATCGCCTCCGCCGTCGTCGTCCTCGAGTCCTGAGCGGACCGACGTGCTGCGCGCGGCCGACCGGTTCGCGACGTTCGGCGGCGAGCACCTGCTGCTGGTCGGGCTCTTCCTCGTGGGCGCCGTCGCCGTCGTGCTCGTGGGCCGGCGGCAGCGCGGGACACCGGCCGCGCGACGGTTCAGTCGCGTCTACGCCGTGGCGATCCCGTGCGTGACGGTCCCCAGCCAGGCGTTCCAGCTCACCCCCGGCGACTTCGACCTCGCCACCTCGCTCCCGCTGCAGCTGTGCGACCTCGCGTGGGTGGCGGCGGTCTGGGCGCTGTGGACGCACGACCGGGTGCCGGTGGCGCTGACCTACTTCTGGGGGCTGACGCTGACCGTCCAGGGGATCATCACGCCGTCCCTGGGGCAGGCGTTCCCGCACCCGCGCTACCTGGCGTTCTGGGCCATGCACTTCCTGGTGGTGTGGGCGGCGCTCTACCTCACCCTCGGCCTCGGTCTCGGGCCGCGCTGGCGGGAGTACCGCGTCACCGTCGCGTCACCCTGGCCTGGGCGGTGCTGGTGTTCGCGGTCGACACCGTCCTCGACGTCAACTACGGCTACCTCGTCGCCAAGCCGGCGTCGGCCTCCCTGCTCGACCTGCTCGGTCCCTGGCCGGTGTACGTCCTCGCGTCCCTGGTCGTGCTGCTGGCCGGCTGGGCGCTGATGACCTGGCCGTGGGTGATCGTGGCTCGGTCGTCGGGCTGGGTAGGTTGACCGGCATGCGCAGCGCACACACCGTGGAGCAGGTCCGGGAGGCCGAGGGCGCCCTGATGGCCCGGCTGCCCGAGGGTGCGCTGATGCAGCGGGCCGCGAGCGGGCTGGCGTACGCCGTGCTCGACCTGCTGGACCGGGCGTACGGCGCGCGGGTGCTGCTGCTCGTCGGGTCGGGGGACAACGGCGGCGACGCGTTGTACGCCGGCGTGCTGCTCGCCCGACGCGGTGTGCGGGTCGAGGTCCTGCTGCTCAGCCCGGACAAGGTGCACGCAGCGGGTCTCGCGGCCCTGCGCGACGCAGGCGGTCGCGTCGTGGACCCGGGCGGTCCCGTCGCGCGGCCCGACGTCGTGGTCGACGGGATCGTGGGGATCGGCGGTCGTGGCGGCCTGCGCGAGGACGCCGCCGCCGTGGTGCGAGGCCTGGCCGACGTGCCGGTCGTCGCGGTGGACATCCCGTCCGGTGTCGACGTCGACACCGGGGACCCTCGACGGTCCGCACGTCACCGCGGCCGTCACCGTCACCTTCGGCACCCACAAGGTCGCGCACCTGGTCGACCCCGCGGCGCTGGCCTGTGGCGTCGTGCACCTGGTGGACCTCGGCCTCGACCTGCCGGCCCGCCGGGTCACGGCGCTGCAGGAGGACGACGTACGCGACCTGCTGCCCCGGCCGGCGCCCGACGCCCACAAGTACACCCGCGGCGTCGTCGGCGTCCGGGCGGGCTCGCAGCAGTACCCCGGTGCCGGCGTGCTCTGCGTCTCCGGCGCCGGCGCGGGGCTGGCCGGGATGGTGCGCTACCTCGGCGGGGCCGCCGACCTGGTGCGCGCGGCGCATCCCGAGGTCGTCGTCGGCGAGGGACGCGTGCAGGCCTGGGTGATCGGGTCCGGCGGGGACTCGGACGCCGAGCAGGCGCTGAACGACGCGCTGGCCGACGGCGTCCCCGTGGTGGTCGACGCCGACGGGCTGACCCACGTGACCGGACCGCTCGGCGTGCCCGCGCTGCTCACCCCGCACGCCGGGGAGCTCGCCGCGGATGCTCGACGTCGAGCGCGAGCAGGTCGAGGCGGAGCAGCTGCGGTTCGCGCGCGGCGGCGGCGCAGCGGTACGACGCGGTGGTGCTGCTCAAGGGCCGTCACACGCTGGTCGCCACTCCGTCGGGAGAGGTGCGCGTCACGACGGGCGGGCCGGCGTGGCTCGCGACGGCCGGCGCGGGCGACGTGCTCGCCGGCCTGTGCGGGTCCCTGGTCGCGGCCGGGCTCGACCCGTTCGACGCCGGCGTCGGTGGGCTCCTGGCTGCACGGAGCCGCAGCGGTCGTGGCGGGCGACGGCGGGCCCGTGACGGCCCCCGACGTCGCGCGGGCCCTGCCGGGACTGCTGCGCTCGCTGCTCGCGCCCGGAGCGGTCATGACCCTGCCCGGGATCGAGGCGCGGCGCCGAGCTCGTCGTCGACCTCGACGCGATCGCGGCCAACGTCGCGAACCTCAAGCGAGCGGGCCGGCGGCGCGGCGATGATGACGGTCGTCAAGGCGGACGGCTACGGCCACGGGATCATCGAGGCGGCCCGTGCGGCCCGGGCCGGTGGTGCCGACTGGCTCGGCACCGCGGTCACCGAGGAGGCGCTCGCGCTGCGCGAGGCCGGCGACACCGGCCGCATCCTGACCTGGCTGGCGGTCCCGGGCGAGGACTACACCCGCCCGATCGAGGCCGACGTCGACGTCACGGCGTACTCCGTCGGGCGAGGTCGAGGAGATCGCTGCCGCCGCTCGGCTGCTCGGCGTCCGTGCCCGGGTCCAGCTGAAGGTGGACACCGGCCTGAGCCGTGGCGGGGCCAGGGACGAGGACTGGCCGCGGCTCGTCGAGGCCGCCGCCGACGCCGAGCAGGTCGGAGCCATCCAGGTGGTCGGCATCTGGTCGCACTTCGCGTGCAGCGACGAGCCGGACCACCCGCCGAACGACGCCCAGGAGAAGGCGTTCGTCGCGGCGCTCGAGGTCGTCGACGCGGTCGGCATCGAGCCCGGAGGTCCGGCACCTCTCCAACTCCGCGGGGGCGCTGCTGCGGCCGTGGTCGGCCTACGACCTGGTCCGGTGCGGCATCGCGTCCTACGGACTCTCGCCTGCGCCCGACGTCGTCACCGCCGACGAGCTCGGGCTGGTTCCGGCGATGACGGCGCGGACCCGGCTCGCCATGGTCAAGCACGTGCCCGCCGGCGCGAGCGTCTCCTACGGGCACACCTGGACCGCGGAGCGGGACACGCTCCTCGGGCTGGTGCCGGCGGGGTACGGCGACGGGGTGCCCCGGCACGCCTCCTCGGCCGCGCACGTCCTGGCCGGCGGGAGCCAGCGGCCGATCGCCGGGCGGGTGTGCATGGACCAGCTCGTGCTGGACCTCGGCGACGACCGGCTCGCCGCGGGCGACGAGGTCGGTGCTCTTCGGGGACGGCCGCGACGGCGCGCCGACCGCGCAGGACTGGGCGGAGGCGTGCGGCACGATCTCCTATGAGATCGTCACCAGGATCGGAGGCCGGTTCGTGCGCCGGCACGTCTCGGCGAAGGGACTGGTGGCTGATGCAGCACCGTCAGTGGCTCAAGCTCGCGGCCGCCGGTGTCGGCGCGACGGTGGCGGCGGTCACGGCCGGGGTGGTCGTGGAGCGCCGTGTCGTGCGGTCCCGTCGATCCGGGTCGACGGGCGCCGACGAGCTCGGAGCCCTGCACAGCAAGCCGATCACGGTGCTCACCGACGACGGTGTGCGCCTGCACGCCGAGGTCGACGACATCGCGCCGTACGCCGACGAGGCCGCGAAGACCGACCTCCCCAGGGGATCAAGAGGCTGCGCCGCGCGCACGCCGACCCCACCGTCGTGTTCGTGCACGGCTACGCACTGAACCTCGACTGCTGGCACTTCCAGCGGGAGTACTTCCGGGGCAAGCACCGCCTGGTGTTCTTCGACCAGCGCTCGCACGGCGAGTCGGGGCGGTCGGACAAGGCGCACGCCACCATCGACCAGCTCGGCGACGACCTGCGGCGCGTGCTCGACGAGCTGGTCCCGGACGGGCCCGTCGTGCTGGTCGGCCACTCGATGGGCGGCATGGCCATCATGGCGTTCGCCGAGCGCCACCCCGAGGTCTTCGCGGCCCGGGTGGTCGGCGTCGCCCTGGTGTCCACGACCGCCGGTGGCCTCAAGACCCATCACATCGTCAGCAAGCTGATCCCGGACTCGATCGGCGGGCAGATCGGGCCGCGGCTGGTCGCCGGACTGGCCCTGGTCCCCGAGGTCGTCGACCGGGTGCGGCGACGCGGGTCGAACGTCGGGTTCCTGGTCGCCGACCAGTTCGCGTTCGGCGGGGACGTGCCCGCCTCCTACGTCGAGTTCGTCAACAACATGCTGGCGGCGACGTCGTTCGAGGTGCTCGCGGAGTTCTTCCCGAACTTCGACACGCACGACAAGTTCGCGGCGCTGGAGTCCTTCGGCCGCGTCCCGACGTACGTCGTCACCGGCACCGAGGACGTGCTCACCTCCGTCGAGCACAGCCGCAAGATGGCCCAGCGCATCCCCAGCTCGACCCTGGTCGAGTGCCCCGGCGCCGGCCACATGGTCATCCTCGAGCAGAAGGAACGCGTGAACACCGCCCTCGACCAGCTGATCTCGGCGGCGGCCGAGGGACGCGCCAGCCGGGTCTCGTGACCGGCTCCCTCGCGACCGCCGAGGACACGCGTGCCTTCGCGGTGCGGCTGGCCGGGCTGCTCCGGGCCGGTGACCTGCTGATCCTCAGCGGCGAGCTCGGCGCCGGGAAGACGACCTTCACCCAGGGGCTCGGGGAGGGACTGAAGGTCAGAGGCAACGTCACGTCGCCGACCTTCGTCATCGCGCGCGTGCACCCCTCGCTCGTCGACGGTCCTGCCCTGGTGCATGTGGACGCCTACCGGCTCCACGGGGGTCTCGAGCTCGACGACCTCGACCTGGACACCTCCCTCGAGGACGCGGTCACCGTCGTGGAGTGGGGGACCGGTGTCGCGGAGGGACTGGCCGAGGACCGTCTCGAGATCGAGCTGCTGCGCGGCCACGGCGACACCGACGACGACTCGCGCACGATCCGGCTGACCGCGCACGGTCCCCGCTGGGTCGGGGTCGACCTCCCCGGCGCGTAACCTCGTCTGCGTGCTGCTTGCCTTCGACACCGCCACGCCTGCAGTGACCGTGGCCCTGCACGACGGTGAGCGCGTCGTCGCCCGGCACACGGTGGTCGACGCGCGCCGCCAGGCCGAGCTGCTCGCACCGGGGATCGTCACCGTCGTGCAGGGCCACGGTCACTGCCGGGGTGGCGGTGTCGAAGGCGAGCAGCACGCAGACGAGGTTACGCGCCGGGGAGGTCGACCCCGTCCCACCGGGGCCGAGCGCGGTCAGCCGGATCGTGCGGGTCTCGTCCGTGTCGCCGTGGGCGCGCAGCAGCTCGATCTCGAGACGGTCCTCGGCCAGTCCCTCCGCGACACCGGTCCCCCACTCCACGACGGTGACCGCGTCCTCCAGCGAGGTGTCCAGGTCGAGGTCGTCGAGCTCGAGACCCCCGTGGAGCCGGTAGGCGTCGACGTGCACCAGCGCCGGCCCGCCGACCAGCGACGGGTGCACGCGGGAGATGACGAAGGTCGGCGACGTGACGCTGCCGCGCACCTTCAGGCCGTCACCGAGGCCCTGGGTGAACGTGGTCTTGCCGGCCCCGAGGTCGCCGCTGAGGATCAGCAGGTCGCCGGCCCGGAGCAGCGCCGCCAGCCGCACAGCGAGGGCCGCGTGTCCTCGGCGGTCGCGACGACGAGGAGCGGTCACGAGACCTCGGCCGGCCCGGCCCTCGGCGGCGGGCGCGACAGCTCCTCGAGGGCGGCGTTGACCCGGTCCTTCTGCTCGAGGATCACCATGTGGCCGGCGCCGGGGCACTCGACCAGGGTCGAGTTCGGGGATCCGCGAGGCCATCTTGCGGCTGTGCTCGATGGAGGTGAGCACGTCCTTGGTGCCGCTGATGACGTACGTCGGGACGCGCGCGAACTCCTCCAGCGCCGCGAACTTGTCGAGCGTGTCGAAGTTCGGGAAGAACTGGGCGAGCACCTCGAACGACGTCGCCGCCAGCATGTTGTCGACGAACTCGACGTAGGAGGCGGGCACGTCCCCGCCGAACGCGAACTGGTCGGCGACCAGGAAGCCGATGTTGGAGCCGCGCCGCCGCACCCGGTCGACGAGCTCGGGGGCCAGCGCCAGCCCGGCCATCAGCCGCGGCCCGATCTGCCAGCCGACCGAGTCCGGGATCAGCCTGCTGATGATGCGGTGGGTCTTGAGCCCGCCGGCGCTCGTGGACACCAGCGCGACACCGGCCACCCGCTCCGCGAACAGCTCGGGGTGGCGCTCGGCGAACGCCATGATCGCCATGCCGCCCATCGAGTGGCCGACCAGCACGACGGGCCCGTCCGGGACCAGCTCGTCGAGCACCGCCTCAGGTCGTCGCCGAGCTGGTCGATGGTGGCGTGCGCCTTGTCGGACCTGCCCGACTCGCCGTGCGAGCGCTGGTCGAAGAACACCAGGCGGTGCTTGCCGCGGAAGTACTCCCGCTGGAAGTGCCAGCAGTCGAGGTTCAGCGCGTAGCCGTGCACGAACACGATGGTCGGGTCGGGCGGGTGCGCGCGGCGCAGCCTCTTGATCCCCTGCGCGGTTGGTCTTCGCGGCCTCGTCGGCGTACGGCGCGACCTCGTCGACCTCGGCGTGCAGGCGCACCCCGTCGTCGGGGACGCACCGTGATCGGCTTGCTGCGCAGGGCGCCGAGCTCGTCGGCGCCCGGCGACCCGGCCCGGCGGGACCGCACGACGCGGCGCTCGACGACCACCCCGGCCGTGACCGCCGCCGCCGTCGCGCCGGCACCGGCAGCCGCGAGCCTGAGCCACTGACGGTGCTGCATCAGCTCCACCAGTCCCTTCGCCGAGACGTGCCGGCGCACGAACCGGCCTCCGATCCTGGTGACGATCTCATAGGAGATCGTGCCGCACGCCTCGGCCCAGTCCTGCGCGGTCGGCGCGCCGTCCGCGCCGGTGCCGAACAGCACCACCTCGTCGCCCGCCGGCGAGCCGCGGTCGTCGCCGAGGTCCACCACGAGCTGGTCCATGCAGACCCGGCCCGCCACCAGCCGCTGCGCTCCCGCCGGCCAGGACGTGCGCCGTCGAGGAGGCGTGGCGCGGCACCCCGTCGCCGTACCCGACCGGCACCAGGCCGACGGTGGTGTCCCGCGCGGCGGTCCAGGTGTGGCCGTAGGAGACGCTCGCGCCGGCGGGCACCCGCTTGACCATGCGCGAGCCGGGCGCGCGCCGTCATCGCCGGCACCAGCCCGAGCTCGGCGGCGGTGACGCACGTCGGGCGCGGGCGAGAGGCCGTACGACGCGATGCCGCAGCGGACCAGGTCGTAGGCCGACCACGGCCGCAGCAGCGCGCCCGCGGAGTTCGACAGGTGCCGGACCTCGGGCTCGATGCCGACCGCGTCGACGACCTGAGCGCCTGCGACGAACGCCTTCTCCTGCGCGTCGTTCGCCGGGTGGTCCGGCTCGTCGCTGCAGGCGAAGTGCGACCAGATGCCGGTGACCTGCGATGGCGCCGGTCTGCTCGGCGTCGGCGGCGGCCGCCACCAGCGCGCGGCCAGTCCTCGCGCGGTGGCGCCGCCCCGGCTCAGCCCGGTGTCGACCTTGAGCTGGACGCGCGCCCGGACGCCGACGGACCGCGCGGCGGCGGCGATCTCCTCGACCTGCGCGACGGAGTACGCCGTCACGTCGACGTCGGCCTCGACGGCGCGGGCGTAGTCCTCGCCCGGGACGGCCAGCCAGGCCAGCATCCGGCCGGTGTCACCGGCCGCGCGCAGCGCGAGCGCCTCCTCGAGCGACCGCGACGCCGAGCCAGTCGGCGCCCCCGGCGCGGGCGGCCCGGGCCGCCTCGACGATCCCGTGGCCGTAGCCGTCGGCCTTCACCACCGTCATCATCGCCGCGCCGCCGGCCACGCTCGCTTGAGCGTTCGCGACGTTGGCCGCGATCGCGTCGAGGTCGACGACGAGCTCGGCGCGCGGCTCGATCCCGGGCAGGGTCATGACCGCTCCGGGGCGCGAGCAGCGAGCGGCAGCAGGTCCCGGCAGCGCCCGCGCGACGTCGGGGCGCCGTGACCGGGCCGCCGTCGCCGGCGACGACCGCCGCGGCGCCGTGCAGCCAGGAGCCGACCGAGCCGGCGTCGAACGGGTCCAGCCCGGCGGCGACGCAGCGACCCGCACAGCCCGGCGAGCACGTCGCCGGCGCCGGCGGTGGCCAGCCACGGCGGCCCGACCGTCGTCGCGCGCACCTCGCCCGTCGGGCGTGGCGACCAGCGTGTGGCGGCCCTTGAGCAGCACCACCGCGTCGAACCGCTGCGCCGCCTCGCGCGCGAACCGCAGCTGCTCGGCCTCGACCTCGCTCGCGCTCGACGCCGAGCATCCGGGCGAGCTCGCCGGCGTGCGGGGTGAGCAGCGCGGGCACGCCGAGCGGGCCGTGACGTGGGTCAGCCCGTCGGCGTCGACCACCACCGGCACGCCGTCGGCCAGCGCGTCGGACAGCGCCTGCTCGGCGTCCGCGCCGCCGCCGGAGCCGATCACCCAGGCCTGCACCCGTCCCTCGCCGACGACGACCTCGGGGTGCGCCGCGCGCACCAGGTCGGCGGCCCCGCCGAGGTAGCGCACCATCCCGCCAGCCCGGCGCCGGCGCCGGAGACGCAGAGCACGCCGGCGCCGGGGTACTGCTCCGAGCCCGCCCGGACGCCGACCACGCCGCGGGTGTACTTGTGCGCGTCCGGCGCCGGCCGCGGCAGCAGCGTCGCGCACGTCGGCGCTCCTGCAGCGCCGTCACCGCCGGGGCCGGCAGGTCGAGGCCGATGTCCACGAGGTGTACGACGCCGCAGGCCAGCGCCGCCGGGTCGACGAGGTGCGCGACCTTGTGGGTGCCGAAGGTGACGGTCACGGCGGCCGGGACGTGCGGACCCTCGACGCTCACCGGTGTCGACGTCGACGCCGGACGGGATGTCCACCGCGACGACCGGGACCCCCGCGAGGCCGCGCACCACGGCGGCGGCGTCGTCGCGCAGCCCGCCGCGGCCGCCGATCCCCACGATCCCGTCGACCACGACGTCGGGCCGCGCGACGGCCGCCCGCCACGACGCGGCCGCCGGCGCCGCGCAGCGCCGCGAGACCCGCTGCGTGCGCCTTGTCCGGGCTCAGCAGCAGCGCCTCGACCTGCACCCCGCGCCGGGCGAGCAGCGCGCCGGCGTACAGCGCGTCGCCGCCGTTGTCGCCCGACCCGACGAGCAGCAGCACCCGCGCGCCGTACGCCCGGTCCGAGCAGGTCGAGCACGGCGTACGCCAGCCCGGCTCGCGGCCCGCTGCATCAGCGCGCCCTCGGGCAGCCGTGCCATCAGGGCCCGCCTCGGCCTCCCGGACCTGCTCGACGGTGTGTGCGCTGCGCATGCCGGTCAACCTACCCAGCCCGGACGTACCGGTGCACGACTCGCGTCCACGGCCAGGTCATCAGCGCCCAGACGGCGAGCAGCAGCCCAGGGTGGCGACAGCAGGTAGACCGGCCAGGGCCCGAGCAGGTCGAGCAGCGAGCGCCGAGGCGGGCTTGCGGACGAGGTAGCCGTAGTTGACGCCGAGCGACGATGTCGACGCGCGAAGGACCACGACGCGCCCAGACCAGGGTGACCGGCGACCGTGACGCGGTACTCCCGCCAGCGCGGCCCGAGCCCGAGGCCGAGCGTGAGGTAGAGCGCGGCCCACACCACCAGCAGGTGCATGCGCCCAGAACGCCAGGAAGCCGCGGGTGCGGGAACGCCTGCGGCCAGCGACGGCGTGAGGATGCCCTGCACGGTCAGCGTCAGCCCCCAGTAGTAGGTCAGCGCGACCGGCACCGGGCGTGCGTCCACAGCGCCCAGACCGCGGTCATCCAGGCCAAGTCGCACAGCTGCAGCGGCAGCGACGAGCCGAGGTCGAAGTCGCCGGGCGTCAGCTGGAACGCCTGGCTCGGCACCGTCGACGCACGGCGATCGCCACCGCGAGACCCGCGCCTGAACCGTCGCGCGGCCGGGGTCCCGCGCTGCGACCGGCCGAGCAGCACCACGCGCCGACCGCGCCCGACCACGAACAGCCCGAGCAGCGCGAGGTGCTGGCCGCCGAACGTCGCGAACCGGCGGCGAGCGCGCACGTCGGTCAGCTCAGGACTCGAGGACCACGACGGCCGACGCGATGCCGGCGTCGTGGGACAGCGAGACGTGCACGCTGCGCCACCCCGAGCTCGTCGGCGCGGGCCTGCACCGACCCGCGGATGCTCGAACCGCGGGTCGCCCGGTCGCCTCGTTGACGATCTCGGCGTCCAGCCAGCCCATCCCGGTCGGGCGCGCCCAGCGCCTTGGCCAGCGCCTCCTTGGCGGCGAACCGGGCGGCCAGCGAGGCCAGCGGACCGCTCGCCGCTCGGCCGCCGTGAACAGCCGGTCCCGCATCCCGGGGTGCGCTCCAGCGTCTCCCCGAACCGCGCGATGTCGACCACGTCGATGCCGACGCCGAGGATCACCTGGCGGCGTCACTCGACCGTGACGGACTTGGCCAGGTTGCGCGGCTGGTCGACGTCGTGGCCCATCTGGGTGGCCAGCTCGCAGGCGAACAGCTGGAGGGGTACGACGGCCACCATCGGCTGCAGCAGCGTGGGCACCCGGGGCAGCCGGATCAGCTCGTCGGCGTACGGCGTGACCTCCTCGTCGCCCTCCTCGGCCAGCACGATCGTGCGCGCACCGCGGGCCCGGACCTCCTGGATGCCGCTGACCATCTTGTCGTGCAGGAAGTCGCGGCCCTGGGGCGGCACGACGCAGAACACCGGCAGCCGGTCCTCGACCAGCGCGATCGGGCCGTGCTTGAGCTCGCCGGCCGCGAAGCCCTCGGCGTGGATGTAGGCGAGCTCCTTGAGCTTGAGCGCCCCCTCGAGCGCGACCGGGAAGCCGGCGTGCCGGCCCAGGAACAGCACCGACCTGGCGGTCGAGCAGCTCGCGGGCCAGCGCGTGGATCTCGTCGGCCCGGTCGAGCAGCGCCTGCACGTGCCGCGGCATCTGCTCGAGCTCGTGCACCACGGCGCGCGATCTCGTCGCCGTACTTGGTGCCGCGGACCTGCGCGAGGTAGAGCCCGAGCAGGTAGCAGGCGACCAGCTGGGTCATGAAGCCCTTGGTCGAGGCGACCCCGATCTCGGGGCCGGCGTGGGTGTAGATCACCGCGTCGGACTCGCGCGGGATCGTCGAGCCGTTGGTGTTGCAGATCGCCAGCACCTTGGCGCGCTGCTCGCGGGCGTGCCGGATCGCCATCAGGGTGTCCGCGGTCTCGCCGGACTGGCTGATCGCGACGACCAGGGTGTCGCGGGTCAGGATCGGGTCGCGGTAGCGGAACTCGTGGGCGAGCTCGACCTCGCAGGGGATCCGGGTCCAGTGCTCGATGGCGTACTTCGCGACCATGCCGGCGTAGAACGCGGTGCCGCAGCCGATCAGGATGATCTTGTCGACGTCGCGCAGCTCCTCCTCGCTGATCCGCAGCTCGTCGAGCTGCAGCGCGCCGTCGCTCGTCGTGCCGGCCGAGCATCGAGTCGGCGATCGCGGCGCGGCTGCTCGTGGATCTCCTTGCGCATGAACCAGTCGTAGCCGCCCTTCTCGGCGGCCGAGAGGTCCCAGTCGACGTGGTAGCGCCGTGGCCTCGGCGGGCTTGCCGTCGAAGTCGGTGACCTCGACGCCGTCGCGGGTGATCGTGACGACCTGGTCCTGGCCGAGCTCGAGGGCGTCGCGGGTGTGCTCGATGAACGCGGCGACGTCGGAGGCCAGGAAGTTCTCGCCGTCGCCGACGCCGACGACCAGCGGGCTGTTGCGGCGGGCGGCGACCACCCGGTCGGGGTCCTGCGCGTCGATCGCGACCAGCGTGAACGCGCCGTCCAGCCGGCCGCAGACGTGCTGCATCGCCTCGGTCAGCGTGCCGCCCTGCGTCGAGCGCCGGCTCCACCAGGTGCGCGGCGATCTCGGTGTCGGTCTCGGAGAGCAGCTCGTGGCCGGCCGCTCGAGCTCGGCGCGCAGCGCGGCGAAGTTCTCGATGATCCCGTTGTGCACCAGCGCGACCCGGCCGCGCGGCCCCGAGGTGCGGGTGGGCGTTGAGGTCGTTGGGCGCGCCGTGGGTGGCCCAGCGGGTGTGCCCGATGCCGGTGGTCGACGTCGGGCAGCGGGTGCGTCGGCGAGCGCCTTGTCGAGGTTCGCCAGCTTGCCGGCCCGCTTCTCCGAGGCGATCTTGCCGTCGTGCACCAGGGCGATGCCCGCGGAGTCGTAGCCGCGGTACTCCAGCCTGCGCAGACCCTCGATCACCACGCCCTCGGCCTGCTGCGGTCCGACGTACCCGACGATTCCACACATGGCGGCCACTCTACCGGCGGCGCGCGCGCCCGGCCGGACGGCACACGCCTGCCAGAATGCCGGCATGGCTTCCGGCAACGGACGGAGGCGCCACGCACCCGCGACCGGGAGTCCGGTCCCGTACGTCGAGCTCGACCGCGACGCCTGGGCCGCGCTCGGCGCGGCCACCGAGCAGCCGCTGCAGCCCGAGGAGATCGACCGGGTCCGCGGCCTCGGCGACGAGCTCGACCTCGACGAGGTGCAGCAGGTCTACCTGCCGCTGTCGCGGCTGCTGAGCATGTACGCCGAGAGCGCCGGCGCCCTGCACCGCGCGCAGGAGGCGTTCCTCGACCAGCCGCAGCCGCCGCGCACGCCGTTCGTGATCGGGCTGGCCGGCTCGGTCGCGGTCGGCAAGTCGACGACCGCGCGGGTGCTGCAGCAGATGCTCGCGCACTGGCCCGAGCACCCGCGGTGGCGCTGGTCACCACCGACGGCTTCCTCTACCCCAACGCCGAGCTGGAGCGCCGCGGGCTGCTGACGCGCAAGGGCTTCCCGGAGTCCTACGACCGCAAGGCGCTGCTGCGGTTCGTGATGGACATCAAGTCCGGCAAGGACGAGGTCGAGGCGCCGACGTACTCCCACCTGGTCTACGACGTCGTCCCCGACGAGAAGGTCGTCGTCGCGCAGCCCCGACATCGTGATCATCGAGGGCCTCAACGTGCTCCAGCCGGCGCGGGTCCGCGACGACGGCCGCACCGGCCTGGCGATCAGCGACTTCTTCGACTTCTCGGTGTACGTCGACGCGGCGACCGCCGACATCCGGCGCTGGTACGTCGACCGGTTCCTGCGGCTGCGGGAGACCGCGTTCCGCAACCCGGCGTCGTACTTCGCGCGCTACGGCGGCCTCACCGAGGACGAGGCGGTCGCCGAGGCGCACCGGATCTGGGACGCGGTCAACGGCCCCAACCTCAAGCAGAACGTGCAGCCGACCCGCGGCCGCGCCACCCTGGTGCTGCGCAAGTCCGCCGACCACTCGGTCCGCTTCGTCCGCCTCCGCAAGCTCTGAGGCCCCGCACGGACGGCCTAGAGGTGAGCCGCCGGACGAACTCCGGCACCAGCGCCACCGGCTCGAAGCCGAGCCGGGCGTTGATCCCGATCATCTGCGCGTTGACCTCGGCGTTCTGGGTGACCACCTCGGTCAGGTCCGGCCGCTCGCGCTGCAGCCGGCGCAGGTTGGCGACCTTGACCGCGGCGCCGAGCCGGTGCCCCCGGTGGTCGCGGTGCACGAGCGTGGCCCACTGCACGGCCCGGGTGCCGTGCGGGCGGACCAGCAGGTCGCTGTGCGCGACGGTCTCGCCGTCGCGGACCGCGAGGCTGCGCAGCACGGTCCGCCCGACCTTGCGGTCGCGGGCCGCCTCGTGCCGGAAGGCCTCGGGCGTGAACGTCTCCGCCTCGAACTCCAGGTCCCCGGTCGGGGCGTCGACCGCGAGCTGGTTGACCAGGAAGCAGTAGGACTCCAGCAGCTCGTCGGGCAGGTCGTCGACGAACGTGCGCACCTCGTAGCCGGCGGCGTGCGCGGCCACCTCGGCGTCGACCTCGTCGAGCAGCGCGTCCGCGACCGGCAGCGTGAGCTGCCGCACCACCTCGAGGTTGGCCGGCGCGAAGCCGTGCGCGGCGGCGAACCGCTGGGCCGCGTCCTCACGCTCCTCGAACCGGTAGGA
>CAWBAQ010000030.1:0-72251 GCA_963786795.1 uncultured Actinomycetota bacterium | reverse complement strand
GCGCGCTGCCCCGGCGCGTCGACACCGAGCGGGACGCCGGCCTGCTGCACCGCCTCGACGTCGACATCGACCGGGTCGAGGACGAGGCCCGGCCGCCGGGCTAGGCACTCAGCCCGGGCGCTCGAGACGTCCAGCTCGACCGTCGGCGTACCACTTGCGGATGACCTTCTTGTCGAACTTGCCGACCGAGGTCCGCGGCACCGCCTCGATGAACGTCCACGCGTCCGGCAGCTGCCACCTGGCCACCGACTCCGCGAGGAACTCCCGCAGCTCGGCCGGCTTCACCGTCGCGCCCTCGCGGAGCACGACGGACGCCAGCGGCCGCTCCTGCCACTTCTCGTCGGGGATGCCCACGACGGCGGCCTCGAGCACGTCCGGGTGGGCCATCAGGGCGTTCTCGAGGTCGACCGAGGAGATCCACTCGCCGCCGGACTTGATCACGTCCTTGGAGCGGTCGGTGAGCCGGATGTAGCCGAGCTCGTCGAGGTTGCCGACGTCGCCGGTGCGCAGCCACCCGTCGCGGAACTTCTCGGGGTCGTCGTCCTTGTAGTAGGCGCCGGTGACCCAGGCGCCGCGCACCTCGAGCTCGCCGACGGCCTCGCCCGTCGCGGGGCAGCACGTCACCGGACTCGCCGACGATCCGGCCCTCGATGCCGGGCAGCAGCCGGCCCTGGCCGCCGCGGTAGCGCCACTCGTCCTCGCCCTCGACGCCCGCCGGGCGGACGGGCCGACCGACGCGACCGGTGACGTCTCGGTCATCCCCCAGGCCTGGACCATGTTGATGCCGTGCCGCTCGCCCAACGCCTTCTGCAGCGCCACCGGGACGGCGGAGCCGCCGCACAGCACGAGCCGCAGGTGCTCGGACAGGTCGATGTCCTGGTGCTGGTCGAGGTAGGACAGCACGTCGTTCCAGACGGTCGGGACCGCCCCGGACAGCGTCGGCCTGGCCTCGCGCATGAACCGGCACAGCGGCTCGGCCTGGAGCCAGCGGTCGGGCATCACCAGCGAGGCGCCGGTCATCAACGCGGCGTAGGCCAGCCCCCAGGAGTTCGCGTGGAACATCGGCACGATGGGCAGCACCCGGTCGGTCCAGGTGAGGCCGCCGACGATGCCCATGCCGACGGCCATCGAGTGCAGGTAGGCGGAGCGGTGGCTGTAGACCACGCCCTTCGGGTTGCCGGTGGTGCCGGAGGTGTAGCACATGGCCGCGGCGTCGAGCTCGTCGATCTCGGGCCACTCGAAGGTGTCCTCGGCGGCGTCCAGCAGGTCGTCGTACAGGTGCACCTGCTTGCCGCTCGCCCGCAGCGCGTCGAGGTTGGCGCTCGCGGCCTGCGGCCCCGCCACGACCACGTGCTCGACCGTCTCGAACGTGGCCAGGTGCTTGGCCAGCAGGTCGACGAGCGAGTCGTCGACGATGACGACCTTGTCCTCGGCGTGGTTGGCGATGTAGGTCAGCTGCTCCGGGAAGAGCCGGATGTTCAGGGTGTGCAGCACCGCGCCCATCGACGGGATGGCGAGGTAGGCCTCGAGGTGCTCGGCGTTGTTCCACTGGAACGTGCCGACGCGCTGGTCGCCGGAGATGCCCAGCCCCCGCAGGGCGTTCGCGAGCCGCGCGGCACGGCGGCCCAGGTCGGCGTACGTCTGCTCGCGCGAGCCGTCGGCGGTCGCGGTGATGACCCGACCGTCGCCGTGCACCTCCGTGCCGTGGCGCAGGATCGTGGCGAGCGTCAACGGGAACTCCTGCATCGTGCTGCGCATGGCGTGCCTTCCTGGACGTGTGTCGTCGAACACCTGCCCGCATCCTGCCGCCACCGTCCAAGAGCCGTCCAGGCTTCCGCGGAGAACTCCCCCTAGGGTCAGGCCATGGATCCCGAGCTGCTGCCCCTGTCCCGCAAGGCGTGGGGAGACCTGGAGACCCTGCACGTGGTGGGCTACTTCGCCCCCGAGGTCAGCGAGGCGTACGTCGCCCAGGGCCTGCACCCGGAGCTGTCCTACTTCCCCGGCCGCGCGGCGGCGTTCGGTGAGGCCGGGCCCGGCCTGACGGTCGCGACGTTCTACGTCTTCGCGCCGTGGCTCGTCGAGGCGGCGCTGCCCTCCGCCTGGGAGACGACCTCCCCGACGAAGATGGTCGAGGCCCGCAGGTCCGGGGTGGCCGCGGCCCTCGAGCGGCTGGTCGGCTCCCCCGACGTCTCCGAGGCGCTGGCCATCGCCCGCGACGTCTGCGCGGCGCTCACCCCGCACGGGCGCCCGCTGTACGCCGCGCACGCCGACCTGCCGTGGCCCGAGGACGAGCTGCTCGCGCTGTGGCACGCCGCGACGCTGGTCCGCGAGCACCGTGGGGACGGGCACATCTCGGTGCTCCAGACGCACGGGATCGACCCGGTGGAGGCGACGGTGCTCGGCGGCGTCTGGTCCGGCACGACCCGCTTCCTGCGCAAGACCCGTGGCTGGACCGACGGCGAGTACGACGCGGCGTCCGAGCGCCTGCGGGCCCGCGGCTGGCTCGACGCCGACGAGGCGTTCACCGACGAAGGCCGTGCGGCACGGAAGCAGGTCGAGCACGAGACCGACCGACTCGCCCTCGAGGGCTGGGCTGCCGTCGGGGCCGACCGGACCGCCCGGCTGCACGCGCTGGTCGGGCCGCTGCGCGAGCAGCTGGTGGCCTCCGACATGTTGCCGCGCTCGCTGCGTCCTCAAGCCGGTCCCAAGTGACCCCCAAGGTGGCTGGACGAGCCTTTCTGCCATGAGATCTCTGCGACTTTCGATGGCCGTGCTGCTCGGGCTCGACCTCGTGGGCGGGCTGCTGGCCGTGGCCAGCGGTGTCAACACGTGGGGCGAGGCGTGGGGCGGCAAGGCGCTGCTCGCCGCTCCCGTCCCGATGATCCTCGGTCAGGTGCTGCTGACCTGGCTGGCCACCCGCACGTCCCGCCGGTCGGCCGCGGTGGCGGCCGGGCTCCTCGCGGCCGCCTGCCTGGTCAGCGTGGTCTCCGGGTTCTTCGACGGCGGTCTCGGCAACGACGAGCTCACCCCCGCCCTGACGGCGTTCCAGGCGCTGCTGCTGGCCGTCACCGGGGTGACCGGCCTGCTGGCCGCGGCCCGGGCCGTCGAGGTCACCCGCGATCGGAAGCGGACCAGAACGTCCAACCTGGTCCCAAATGACCATTGAGGGACTAGGGGGTGCTCTTCCTACAATCGCCGTGTCGAAAATCGACGGCGCCAGCAGCCCTCCAGCGAAATGTGCCTCCATGCATCGACCGATGAGCGAACGATCTGACGACCCGCGTTCCGTGGGCGGACCCGAGTTCCTGGCCGCTCGCTTCGAGCGCTTGTTCCACCGCCGACCGACCGATGACGAGCTCGAGCGTTTTCGCTCCTGTCGCGTCGGGCTGCTGATGCGTCTCCCTGAGCAACGGCGGCGTCGCGGCGGGCAGGTCATCGCGACCGCCTAGGGTCACCGCGCCTCGGCGAGCTGGCGACGATTCCACCACTCCTGCCACCGGGCCGTGTCAGTCGTCGGCCGGGCGAGGAGGTAGCCCTGGGCGTGGTCGACGCCGAGGTCGGCGAGCGTCTCGAGCTGGCCGTGCGACTCGACGCCTTCCCCGGTGACGGCGGCGCCGACGTCGAGCGCGAGCAGGACGAGAGCGGTCACGAGGGAGCGTCGGGCCCGGTCCGTGTGGAGGTTCGTGATCAGGTCGCGGTCGAGCTTGATGATGTCCGGGTTGAGACGGAGCACGTGGGACAGGGAGGCGTAGCCGGCGCCGGTGTCGTCGATCGCGAACCGCACGCCGCGCTCACGCAGGACGGCGAGGGCGCCGTTGAGCTGGTCGTAGTCCGCGACCCGGGCGTGCTCGGTGATCTCGATGACCAGACGACCCAGGGGCAGGTCCAGCCGGGTCACGCGGTCGCGGAAGGCAGCGTCCATGAGCAGCTCCGGGCTGGCGTTCACCGACAGGTACACGTCGGGCGGGAGCGCCGGGAAGGCGGCCAGAGCGGCGGTGAAGGTGAGCTCGTCCAGGTCGCGGGTCCGGCCGGCGACGTGCGCGTCGTGGAACCACGCCGCGGGGCTGCGTCCGTCGTGGAACCGGGCGAGCGCCTCGACTCCGGTGATCCGGCCGGTGCTCAGGGCGACGATCGGCTGCAGGGCGATGTCCACGGCCCGGTCCTCGAGGACACCGCCGATGCGCTCCCGCGCGGCCTTGACGGCCTCGCGGGGGTGGAGGTCGTCGGAGACCAGCCGTCGGGTGCCGCGGTAGCCGGTGACGTGACCACGCCGGTCCCGGATGGGAACGGCCGATCCCTGCAGCCGGACCGGGGACCCGTCCCGGTGCCGCCAGGTCAGCTCCAGGTCGCTCCACCCGTTGTCCGGCCGGGTCCGAGCGGGACGGCGTCGTCCTCGAAGACCAGGTCGAAGCTGGACCGGCCGACGAGCTCCTCGGGGCCGTACCCGAGCAGGTCCACGACTGCGTGGTTGCTGTAGGTGAGGACGTCCTCGGCGTCGCTCTCCCACTGCCAGTCGTGGGAGGTGGCGGCGACGGCGGAGAGGACCTGGTCGCGCCGGTCCAGCTCACGACGCGTCCAGAAGAACCAGCCGACGCACACGACGACGACCGCGAGGCCGACTGCCGCCGACAACAGCCCGGCGACCACGAAACCGATCGACATGCCTCCCCCTCGCCTCGTCGTCGTTCCTATGATGCAGTTTCCTGCACCGTAAACGAACTACCGACGCCCCGGGTCACGGGCCGCGATCCCCGGCTACGCGGGCAGGTGCCGCCGCGGGGCCATCCGGGGGCCGCGACGGGGGCGGCCGAGCCCCGCCAGCTCGATGAGCCGCTGCACGCGGTAGCGGTGGGGACGGTACGGCTCCAGCAGCTCGGCCAGCCCGTCGTCGTCGACCGCGTGACCGGTCAGGGCCCAGCCCACGTTCTTCGCGATGTGGTAGTCCCCGAAGCTCACGGCGTCCGCGTCGCCGTGCGCCCGGAAGCGCACCTCGGCGCTCGTCCAGACCCCGATCCCCGGCAGCGAGCGCATCCGCCGGTCGGCCTCGTCGGCGGGCAGGGACGCCGTCCGCTCGATCGCGGGCGCCACCTGGGCGGCCCGCACCACGGTGCGTGACCGGGCCGGGTCGATGTGCATCCGGAGCCACTCCCAGGACGGGATCATCCGCACGGTCTCCGCGGACGGCTGGACCCACAGGCGACGGTCCGCCCCGGCCCCAGGGGCGCGCTCCCCGAAGCGGTGGACCAGCTGCCGGTAGCCGCCGAGCGCCTCCTGGCCGGTGACCTTCTGCTCGATGATCGCGGGCACCAGCGCCTCCATCACGAGACCGGTGCGGCACACCCGCCAGTGCGGCCTGCGGCGGTGCGCGTCGGCGAGCACCGGGTGGGTGGGCGCGAACCCCGTGGTGTCGTCGTCGGCGCCCAGCATCGACGGGACGCTGTCGAGGACCCAGTCGGCGCCGGCGCCCCACGCCGTCGCGTGCACCTCGCCGTCCGCGGGTCGCGAGCGCAGCCGCAGGGACGCCGTACCCTCCGGCGTCCGGATGCCGCGCCAGATGGTCCCGTCGTCGTCGATCCGGTACGTCGGATCGGCGCTTCCCTTGCGCAGGATCGAGAGCGTCGTGCCCATCGCGCACGGCCACGAGGGACGCCACACGCGCTCGGACTCCGTCACGGCCACAGAGTAGTCGGGGCGTGTCGGCTCGTTCCGACACAATGAGCGACGTGCTGCTCACAGACCTCGTGAAGGCGTCCGCCGCGGTCGGGTCGACCCGGTCCCGCAAGGCCAAGACCGCCGCGCTCGCCGCTGCCCTGGCCGAGGCCGGCCCCGACGAGGTGCTGACCGCGACGGCCTACCTCTCCGGCGTGCTCCGCCAGCGCCGCACCGGCCTGGGCTGGCGCGGGCTGACCGACCTGCCGGAACCGGCCGCCGCCGCCACGCTCACCGTGGCCGAGGTGCACGACGCCTTCGAGGAGATGAGCGAGCTGTCCGGGGCCGGGTCCCAGGCCCGCCGCACCGAGCTCGTCCACCAGCTCTTCGGCCGGGCCACCGCCGACGAGCAGGCCTACCTGCGCGGGCTGGTGACCGGCGAGCTGCGGCAGGGCGCGCTCGACGGCCTGATGCTGGAGGCCGTCGCCCTGGCCGCCGACGTCCCCGCCGCCGCCGTGCGACGCGCGTCGATGTTCGCCGGCTCCACGCTCCCCGTCGCCGCGGCCGCACTGACCGGTGGCGTGCCCGCGCTCGAGGAGTTCGGCCTGCAGCCCGGACGACCGATCCGGCCGATGCTCGCCTCCAGCGCCACCGAGGTGGCCGAGGCGATGGCCAAGGCGGGCCCCGACGGCGCCGCGGTCGCGGTCGACAGCAAGCTCGACGGCATCCGCATCCAGGTGCACAAGTACGACGGTCGGGTGCACGTGTACACCCGCAGCCTCGAGGAGATCACCGACCGGGTCCCCGAGGTCGTCGAGGCCGTGGCGGCCCTGCCCGCGCAGACGCTGGTGCTCGACGGTGAGGCGATCGCGCTGACCCCCGAGGGCCGGGCGCGCCCCTTCCAGGAGACGGGCGCGCGCACGGCGAGCCGCGTCGACGTGGCCGCCCTGCGCGCGACGGTGCCGCTGACGTCGTACTTCTTCGACGTGCTGCACGTCGACGGCGAGGACCTCGTCGACTCCCCCGGCCGCGAGCGCTTCGACCGGCTGGCCGCGGTGCTGCCGCCCGGCGCTCGTCGTGCCGCGCACGGTCACCACCGACCCCGACGAGGCGCGACCGGCTGTTCGCCGAGGTGGTCGCGGCCGGTCACGAGGGTGTCGTGGTGAAGTCGCTGGACGCGCCCTACGACGCCGGACGCCGCGGCGCGGGCTGGGTCAAGGTCAAGCCGCGGCACACCCTCGACCTCGTCGTGCTCGCCGTCGAGTGGGGCAGCGGCCGCCGCCAGGGCTGGCTCTCCAACATCCACCTCGGTGCCCGCGACCCCGAGACGGGGGGCTGGGTGATGCTCGGCAAGACGTTCAAGGGCATGACCGACGAGATGCTGGCCTGGCAGACCGAGCGGTTCCTGGAGCTCGAGACGTCCCGGACGGCCCACGTCGTCACCGTGCGGCCGGAGCAGGTCGTCGAGGTCGCCTTCGACGGCATCCAGACCTCGACGCGCTACCCGGCCGGCATGGCGCTGCGGTTCGCGCGGGTGCTCCGCTACCGCGACGACAAGACCGCCGAGGAGGCCGACACGGTCGGCACGGTGTTTGGACTTCACCGTCCCGGTCAATAGATAGGAGTTGCGCTATGATCACCCAGCGACCTCCGGGATGTGCCATGAACCTGTTCCGCACCAAGACCATCGAGCAGTCGATCGCGGACACGGAGGAGCCGGAGCACCAGCTGCGCAAGCAGCTCGGCGCCGCTGCAGCTCACCGTCTTCGGGGTCGGCGTCGTGATCGGCACCGGCATCTTCGTGCTCACCGGCGAGGCCGCCGGGGCGAAGGCCGGGCCCGCGGTGGCGCTGTCCTTCGTGTTCGCCGGCATCGCCTGTGCGCTCGCGGCGCTGTGCTACGCCGAGTTCGCCAGCACGGTCCCGGTGGCCGGGTCGGCGTACACGTTCTCCTACGCGAGCCTCGGCGAGCTGGTCGCCTGGATCATCGGCTGGGACCTGATCCTCGAGCTGGCGCTGGGCGCGAGCACGGTCGCGGTCGGCTGGTCGACGTACTTCGCCGACGTGATGAAGCAGGCCGGGATCACGATCCCGAGCTGGGCGTACGGCGAGGGCCACAACCTGGTCGCGGCCGTGATCGTGCTGATCCTGACCGCTGTCATCTGCGCCGGGATCAAGATCTCCGCGCAGGTCAACTTCGTGATGGTCGTCGATCAAGGTCGCCATCGTGCTGCTCGTGATCATCGCCGGCGCTCTTCTTCATCAAGTGGGCCAACTACTCGCCGTTCATCCCGCCGGCCGGCTCGCGAGGCCGCGGCCGGTGCCGCGCCCACGCCGTCGCTGCTGCAGGACCTCGGCCTCGCGCCCGGCGCGTTCGGCATCAGCGGCATCTTCACCGGCGCCGCCCTGGTGTTCTTCGCCTACATCGGCTTCGACATCGTCGCCACCGCCGCCGAGGAGACCAAGAACCCGCAGCGCGACATGCCGATCGGCATCCTGTCCTCGCTGGCGATCTGCACGGTGCTCTACGTCGCGGTCTCGCTGGTGGTGACCGGCATGGTGAAGTACACCGAGATCAAGGTCGAGGCGCCGCTGGCCGAGGCGTTCCGATCGGTCGGCCAGCCCGGCTTCGCGACGGTGATCTCGGTCGGCGCGCTGGTCGGCCTGACCACCGTGATGATGATCCTGATGATGGGGCAGAGCCGCGTCTTCTTCGCGATGAGCCGCGACCGGCTGCTGCCGCCGGCCTTCGCCAAGGTCAGCCCGCGCTTCGGCACGCCGGTCCGCACCACCGTCTTCACCGGTGTCGCGGTCGCGCTGATCTCGACGTTCGTGCCGCTCACCGAGCTCGCCGAGCTGGTCAACATCGGCACGCTGTTCGCGTTCGTCCTCGTGGCGATCGGCGTCCTCGTGCTGCGCCGCACGCGCCCCGACCTCGAGCGGGCGTTCCGGTGCCCCGGCGTCCCGGTCGTCCCGATCCTCGCGATCCTGTGCTCGGTCTACCTGATGCTGAACCTGCCGGCCGCCACCTGGATCCGGTTCCTGGTCTGGATGGTCATCGGCTTCGTCGTGTACTTCGCCTACGGCGCCCGGCACAGCCGGCTCGTCACCGACCCGAACTACTCGCGCGAGGCGGACGCCACGGCCGCGCGAGAGCCGACGGGCCTGACCGGTCCAGCCGCAACGCGGAGTTGCACGGCCGTAGCATGACGGCATGACCTCGCAGCCGTCCCTCGAGCCGAAGCAGGACGGGCGACGTACGGCGGCCGCGGCCCGGCGGCGGCTGCCGCGAGAAGGAGATCCTCGACGCGACGCGCGCGCTGTTCGACGCTCGGGGAGTCCGCGACGCCCAGATCGAGGACATCGCCAACGCGGTCGGGATCAACCGCGCCATCATCTACCGGCACTTCTCCGGCAAGGAGGAGCTGTTCGCACTGACCCTGGTCGGCTACCTCGAGCGAGCTCGCGGGACGTCTGCAGGAGGTGGACCGCGACGACGTGCCCGCCGAGGACCGGCTGCGCGCGATCACGGCGGCGTTCGTCGACTACGGCCTGGCCTACCCCGCCTTCGTCGACTGCGCCCTGACGCTGATGCGGCGCCCCGGCCCCGAGCTGCTCGACGAGATCAGCGAGGGCGCGATGTACCGCCTCGGCCGCGGCATCTCGACCTGTCTCGCCACCGTCGCGGCCGCCATCCAGGCCGGCGTCGACAGCGGTGTCTTCCACACCGAGGACGTGCACCTGCTGGCGAACACGCTCTACGCCAGCGGCCTCGGCGGGATGCAGCTCGCCCGGGTCGGGATGCTGGTCAAGGAAGCCGCTCCCGGCGTCCCGACCATCGCGAAGCTGTCCGCCCAGCAGGTCAAGGAGCACCTCATCGCCGCTAGCGTGGCGATGGCCGTCGGCGCCCGCTGAGCGCTACCTTGCAACAGACCGATCCCGACTGACGAGGAGCACGACATGGACTGGACCCTGGAGGTGGTGGTGCTCCCTGTGAGCGACCTCGACAGGGCGATCGCGTTCTACCGCGACCAGGTCGGCTTCGCCCTGGACCACGACACCCGCAACGAGCACATGCACGTCGCGCAGCTCACGCCCCCGGGATCGGGATGCTCCATCGTCATCGGGGACCTGCCGGCGCACAGCGAGATGGCACCCGGCTCGATCCGGGGCCTCCAGCTGTGCGTCGCCGACGCCGCGGCCGCCCGCGAGGAGCTGCTCGGCCGCGGCGTGGAGGCCGGCGAGATCACCGTGTTCGACGAGCGGGACGGCGGCACGTTCTTCGGGTTCAGCGACCCCGACGGCAACACCTGGGCCGTGCAGCAGCTCAAGGCGCGCGGCGAGAAGCCGCTGATCCCGCACGAGCACCGGGACCGCTTCGGATCGGAGTAGGCGGTCGCCGTACCTAGTCGCGGATCGTCAGGATCACCCGCATCCAGGGGTGCACGCAGCACTCGAACATGTACTTCCCGGGCTTCATGCCCTTGGTCACGAAGGTCTCCTCCTGGTCCGCGGCGACGAACACGTTCACCGGGGACGGGGGCTGCGGGACCAGGGTGCCGTCGGCTGCCGTGCTGGCACACTCCGGAGCCGGCTCCGGGTTGCCCGACAGCGTGTTGAGCACGTCGACGAAGCCGCCGCCGAAGGCCGGGACCAGCGTGAACGTGTGCGTCTCGCCACCCCTGTTCTCCAGGATCACGGGTCGCCCCTCGTGGATCCGGAGCATCGACGGCTTGAACCTCCAGTCCGCGGCGGCCTGGGTGGCCGTCACCTCGGCGATGAACTGGCCGAACGTGGTCTCACCGTCCCCGGTGCACGTGCCAGGAGCGACCGCCGCGTTGAACGACGTCGGGTCGCAGTCGTCGAAGATCCTGATCTTGTGGCCACCGTCGGCGGCTCCCGGAGTCGCCAACGCCAACGCGGTCACGACCGAGACGACCCCCGTCACCACTGCTACCGAGACGCTCCTACGCCACATAGAGGCTCCAGTCCGGCCGCTCGGAACCCGAGACGGCTCGCATCCCTGGGAAGGCCCGGGCGCACCGCAAGCCGCAACGTACTGCCGCTCGTCGAGGCCGACAACCCTCAAATGGGGGGCCGCTACCGCTCCAGGATGGCGGTGACACCCTGGCCGCCGGCCGCGCAGATCGAGATGACGCCGGACCCGGACCCCTTCTCGGCCAGCAGCTTGGCCAGCGTGGCCACGATCCGGCCGCCCGTCGCAGCGAACGGGTGACCGGCGGCCAACGAGGACCCGGCGACGTTGAGCTTCGAGCGGTCGACCGCGCCCAGCGGCTCGTCGAGGCCGAGCCGTTCGTGGCAGAAGATCGGGTCCTCCCACGCCTTGAGGGTGGCCAGCACCTGGCTCGCGAACGCCTCGTGGACCTCGTAGAAGTCGAAGTCCTGCAGCTTGCGGCCCTCGCGCTCCAGCATCCGCGGCATGGCGTACGCCGGAGCCATCAGCAGCCCCTCACCGCCGTGCACGTAGTCCACGGCAGCGGTCTCGTAGGCCGTGAAGTACGCCAGCACCTCCCAGCCGCGCGACGCGGCGTACTCCTCGGAGCAGAGCAGGACCGCGGAGGCGCCGTCGGTCAGCGGCGTCGAGTTCGCGGCGGTCATGGTGGCGGCCGCGCCCTTGCCGAAGACCGGCTTGAGCTTCGCGAGCTTCTCGACCGAGGAGTCGGCGCGCAGGTTCTGGTCGCGCTCGAGGCCCTGGAACGGCGAGACCAGGTCGTCGAGGAACCCGCGGTCGTACGCCGCGGCGAGGTTCTGGTGCGAGGCGACGGCGAGCTCG
Source organism: uncultured Actinomycetota bacterium (assembly GCA_963786795.1). Taxonomy (GTDB): domain Bacteria; phylum Actinomycetota; class Actinomycetes; order Propionibacteriales; family Nocardioidaceae; genus Nocardioides_B. The sequence continues at coordinate 60,810 of CAWBAQ010000030.1, read as the reverse complement.
TCCTGCTCCTCGCGGCCGATCTGCCACTCGACGGCGGTCAGGGCGGCCGACTCCCCCATGGACAGGCCGGTGCGCGGCTCGCTGTTCTGCGGGATCGCCGGGGCGAGGTACTGGGGGCGGACCTTGGCCAGCGCCGCCAGGCGGCCCTGGATCGTCTTGGCGCGGTTGGCCTCGAGCAGGATCTTGCGCAGCTTCTCGTTGACCGCGATCGGCGCGTCCGACGTGGTGTCGGCGCCGCCGGCGATGCCGACCTCGATCTGGCCGAGGGCGATCTTGTTCGCCACCTGGATCGTCGCCTGGATGCCGGTGTCGCAGGCCTGCTGGATGTCGTAGGCGGGAGTCTCGGGCGCCAGCCTCGAGCCGAGCACCGACTCCCGGGTGAGGTTGAAGTCGCGGGCGTGCTTGAGCACCGCGCCCGCGACGACCTCACCGAGCCGCTCGCCCTGCAGGCCGTAGCGGGAGACCAGCCCGTCGATCGCGGCGGTCAGCATCTCCTGGTTCGACGCGGTCGCGTAGACCGTGTTGGAGCGGGCGAACGGGATGCGGTTGCCGCCGACGACGGCGACCCGGCGGGTCTGGGCCTGCCCGAGTGACATGGAGTGCTCCTCACGGCGTTGGTCATATTACTGCTGGGTACAGTTTGGCGCGGACCGCCCGAGAAGCAAACGGTCTGAGGCCCACGTCACGAGGAGAGAGAGCTACCCGATGAGTGACCGCTACCAGTCCCTGATCCACACCCCGGTCGGCCAGCTGCTCGCCAAGAACCTCGGGCTGCCCAACCCGGTGCGGCTCGACCGGTGGAGCGAGGGCTCCCCGCTGGTCACCGGCACGGTGGCCGTCGGCGGCGGCGGCCGGCTCGGCAAGGCCGTCGTCGCCACGCTCGACGAGCTCGGCATCGCCGCCGTCGAGAACGGCCCCGCGGACCAGTTGTACAAGGGCCTGGTCTTCGACGCCACCGGCGTCACCTCCTCGGACCGGCTCGCCGACCTCCAGGAGTTCTTCACCCCCCTGCTCCGCAGCCTCGAGCCCTGCTCCCGCATCGTCGTGCTCGGCACTCCCCCGGAGTCCACCAACTCCGCGGAGGAGCGCGTCGCGCAGCGCGCCCTGGAGGGCTTCACCCGCTCGCTCGGCAAGGAGGTCGGGCGGGGCGGCACCGTCCAGCTCGTGTACGTCGTCCCGGCGGCTGACGGAGCCCTCGCGTCGACGCTGGCGTTCCTGCTGTCCCCGAAGTCCGCCTACGTCTCCGGCCAGGTCGTCCGGGTCGGCTCGCACGGTGCGACCGCCGTGGCCGAGGACGTCCAGGACCAGGCCGCCCCGCTGGCCGGCAAGGTCGCGATCGTCACTGGCGCGAGCCGCGGCATCGGCGAGCAGATCGCCCGGGTCCTGCACCGCGACGGCGCCACGATCCTCGGGATCGACGTGCCGCAGGCCGCCAGCGAGCTCCAGTCGGTGATGGGACGAGCTCGACGGCGACCACCTCACGCTCGACATCACCAGCAAGGACGCGCCGCAACGGATCGCGCGGCACGTCAAGGAGAAGTTCGGCGGGGTCGACGTCGTCGTGCACAACGCCGGGATCACCCGCGACAAGCGGCTGATGAACATGAAGCGCGACACGTTCGCGGCCGACGATCGCCGTGAACCTCACCGCTCCGGAACGCATCACCGCGGAGCTGCTGAAGCAGAAGCTCGTCAACGCCAACGGCCGGATCATCGGCGTCGCGTCGATCGCCGGCATCGCTGGCAACCTGGGCCAGACGAACTACGCGGCTTCGAAGGCCGGCGTGATCGGCCTCGTCGACAGCCTCTCCGACGAGCTCCAGGACGGCATCACGGTCAACGCGGTGGCCCCCGGGTTCATCGAGACCAAGATGACCGCCGCCGTGCCCTTCGCGACCCGCGAGGTCGGCCGGCGGCTGAACGCCCTGTCGCAGGGCGGTCTGCCGGTCGACGTCGCCGAGACGATCGCGTGGTTCGCGCACCCGGGGTCCACGGCCGTCAACGGGAACGTGGTCCGCGTGTGCGGCCAGATGATGCTGGGGGCGTGAGCAGATGACCGGCGTGAACGAGCCGCGCGTCGTCGAGGGGCCCCCCTCGACCCTGCCGATGATGCTCCGGGCGGCGCTGCCGGTGCTTCCGGGCGTCAACCTGGTGCCCGGCGTGCGCAAGAGCGGCGACACGCTGCCGGACCTGACGCTGACCCGGCACGACGTACCCGTCGACCGGGCCCACGTCGCGGCGTACTCCGAGGTGTGCGGCTTCACGCTCAAGGAGAGCCTGCCGGTCACCTACCCGCACCTGCTGGCCTTCGGGCTGCACATGGCGATCATGACCGACCGCTCGTTCCCGTTCCCCGCGATCGGGACCGTCCACCTCGAGAACACCATCACCCAGCACCGGCCGATCACCGCGGACGAGCGGCTCCAGGTGACCGCACGTCCCGACAACCTGCGCCCGCACGCCAAGGGCCGGGTCTTCGACCTGCTGACCACCATCCACTCGGGCGGCGAGCTGGTGTGGGAGGAGACCAGCACCTTCCTGCGGATCGGGCCGGGCCGGCCGGACGAGCGCGACCAGCCGGGGCGCTCGACGCTCTCGAGCAGCCCGGAGCCCACCGGGGCCGCGTGGAAGCTGCCCGGCGACCTCGGCCGCCGGTACGCCGCGGTGTCCGGCGACCACAACCCGATCCACCTCTACCCGCTGACCGCCAAGGCGTTCGGCTTCCCGCGCCAGATCGCGCACGGCATGTGGAGCAAGGCCCGCTGCCTCGCCGCTCTCGACGGCCGGCTGCCCGACGCGGTCACCGTCGAGGTCGCTTTCAAGAAGCCGGTGCTGCTGCCCGGCACGTGCTCTTCGGGTCGGCCCGCCGCGACGACGGGCTACGCGTTCGCGCTGTCCCGGCCCCAGGACGGCAAGCCGCACCTGCTCGGCCGGTTCGGTCCAGCGGACCATCTGACCATGGCGAGCTCGCGCATCATGTCCCGGCGGGACCTGGAGTTCCTGCTCTACGAGTGGCTCGACGCCGAGGCGCTGACCGGTCGGGAGCGGTACGCCGAGCACGACCGCGGCACGTTCGACGCGGTCCTCGACCTCAGCGAGCAGATCGCAGCAGACTTCTTCGCGCCGCTCAACCAGACCGCCGACGCCGCCGAGCCCTACGTCGGCGACGACGGCGCCGTGGTGCTGCCGCCGGAGGTGCCGCGGGCGCTCGCCGCCTACACCGCAGTCGGGGCTGCCGAGCAGCGTCTTCGACACCGAGCTCGGCGGGATGCAGCTGCCGTTCGTGGTGCACCAGGCCGGCGTCGAGCTACTTCCAGGCCGCGAGCATCGGCGCGTTCGCCTACCCGTTCCTCGCCGAGGGCAACGCCAGCCTGCTGGTCGCGCACGGCACCCCGGAGCAGGTCCGGCTGTTCGCCGAGCCGGTGATCGCCGGCCGCTGGTACGGCACCATGGCGCTCTCCGAGCCGCAGGCCGGGTCGTCGCTCGGCGACATCACCACCCGCGCGGTGCGCCAGGACGACGGCACCTACCGGCTCACCGGCACCAAGATGTGGATCTCCGGCGGCGACCACGAGCTGGGCGAGAACATCGTGCACCTCGTGCTGGCCCGGACACCCGGGGCCGCGCCGGGCGTCAAGGGCATCTCGCTGTTCATCGTGCCGAAGTACCTGGTGCGCGGACGACGGCTCGCTCGGCGAGCGCAACGACGTCGCGCTGGTCGGGCTCAACCACAAGATGGGCTACCGCGCGACCACGAACACCCTGCTCAACTTCGGCGAGGGGCTCGACCACGCCGGGCGGGATCCCCGGGCGCCGTCGGCCACCTCGTCGGCGAGGAGGGCCGTGGCCTCGGCCTACATGTTCCACATGATGAACGAGGCCCGGGTCAGCGTCGGTGCCGGCGCCGTCGCCCTCGGCTACACCGGCTACCTGCACGCCCTGGACTACGCCCGGGGCCGCACCCAGGGACGGCCGCTGCAGGACAAGGACCCTTCGGCCCCACCCGTCCGCTGGTCGAGCACCCCGACGTACGACGCATGCTGCTGGCCCAGAAGTCCTACGTCGAGGGCGGCCTGGCGCTGGTCCTGTTCTGCGCGCGCCTCGTCGACGAGTCCCGGACCGCTCCGGACGCCGGCGGTCGCAGCGGAGGCCGAGCAGCTGCTGGGCCTGCTCACCCCGATCGCGAAGTCCTGGCCGTCCCAGTGGTGCCTGGCCGCCAACGACCTCGCGATCCAGGTGCACGGCGGCTACGGCTACACCCGCGACTACCCGGTCGAGCAGTTCTACCGGGACAACCGGCTGAACCCGATCCACGAGGGCACGCACGGCATCCAGGCGCTCGACCTGCTCGGCCGCAAGGTCGTCGAGCGCGACGGCGCCGCGCTGGTCCTGCTCGGGCAGCGGCTGCGCGCCACGACCCGCGCCGCCACCGCGGCCGGCGGCGAGGTCGCGTCGTACGCGTCCCGGCTCGACGCGGCCTGGGACGACGTGCTGCGGGTGACGGCGGCCCTGTGGGCGAAGGGCGACCCGGCGCTGGCGCTGGCCAACGCCAGCGTCTACCTCGAGGCGCTCGGTCACGTGGTGGTGGCGTGGCTGTGGCTGGAGCAGCTCGTCGCGGTCGGCGGCAAGACCGGCAGGTTCTACGACGGCAAGCGCGCGGCGGCCCGCTACTTCTTCGCCTTCGAGCTGCCGACCGTCGCCCCGAAGCTCGCGCTGCTGGAGTCGCTCGACACCACCACGCTCGACCTCGATCCCGACGTGCTCTGACCCTGCGGTTCGACCGGCGGGACGCTCGGGGGCTTCCGCGAGTCCACAGGAAGAGCACAGCAAGGGCCCATGGTCGTCCCAGACGCGGACGTCATGCTCGTCTCATCAGAGCTGGTCGAGATGACCGGGAGGCCTCGTGACCGAGGAGACCGGAAGCGGCAACCGGTGGGAGCCCGTCGGGGCACCGCCACCGGAAGCGCCGTCCCGCAGACCCCGACGGCGAGCCCAACACCGGACCCGTCGCAGACGAAGGGGCTGCTGGCCGGCATGGCCGCCGCGCTGCTCCTCGGCGGCGGTGCGGTCGGCTACACCGCGGCCCGGTGGCCGGGGCCTCCGCCGACGACCAGCCCGGCCAGCAGCAGGACGTCCGACCGGGCCTCGGAGGCGGCGGGACCGCGACCGCGGCGGCTTCGACCCTGGCACGACGACAGCGAGCACGGACAGCGAGGACGAGACATGACCACGCTGAGCTCCCGGCGTCGCCGCTCCCGCACCGGTCCGCACGTCGCGGCCGCCCCGCGGCAGGGCCCGCTTCGACGCTGTCGTCCGGACCGCCGCCGGCGCAGCCCTCTGGCTGGGCCTCCTTCTCGTGACGTACTGGTGGGTGGCAGACGGCGGGGTCCAGGACCTCGGCGGCTGGGCCAGCGGCCTCACCTCGCTCGGCCGACTCTCCGGCCTGGTGGCCTCGCTCCTCCTGCTCGTGCAGGTGCTGCTGATGGCCCGGGTCCCGGTCCTGGAGTCCGCCTTCGGCCAGGACCGGCTCGCGCACACGCACCGGCTGGTCGGCTTCACGTCCTTCAACCTGATGCTCGCGCACATCGTCACGATCACCTGGGGGTACGCCGCCGGCGAGATCGGCCGCACGCCCGCCACGCTGTGGGACCTGGTGACCAGCTACTCCGGCATGCTGCTCGCCACCGGCGGCACCGTCGCGCTGGTCATGGTCGTCGTCACCAGCGTCAAGGCCGCCCGCAGGAAGCTGCGCTACGAGTCCTGGCACCTGATCCACCTCTACGCCTACCTCGGCGTCGGGCTCGCGCTTCCGCACCAGCTGTGGACCGGACAGCAGTTCCTGTCCTCGCCCGCGAAGACCTTCTTCTGGTGGTCCGTCTACGCCGTCGCCGCCGGAGCCGTCCTGGTCTGGCGCGTCGGTCTGCCGGTCTGGCGCAACCTGCGGCACCGGCTGGTCGTGACCTCGGTCGTGTCCGAGGGCAGCGGCGTCGCGTCGGTCTACGTGACCGGCCGCCGGCTGGACCGGTTGCGCGTCGAGGCCGGGCAGTTCCTGTCCTGGCGCTTCCTTTCGGGCCCCGGCTGGAGCCGCGCCAACCCCTACTCGCTGTCCGCCGCTCCGGACGGCCGCAGCCTCCGGATCACCGTGCAGGCGGTCGGTGACGGCAGCGCCGCGAGCTTCGCGCTGCAGCCCGGCACCCGCGCGCTGGTCGAGGGTCCCTACGGCCGGCTGAGCGCCCGGACCAGGACGCGCCGCAGGGTCGCGCTGATCGGCGCCGGCGTCGGCATCACGCCGCTGCGGGCGCTGGCCGAGGGGCTCGACTACGCCCCCGGTGACGCGATCATCCTGCAGCGCTACACCGACGAGCCGCTGTTCGCCCGCGAGCTCGAGGTCCTGGGACGCGACCGCGGCCTCCAGGTCCTCGGCCTGCCGGGACGCCGTCGGCGGCCCGACTCGTGGCTCGGCGACGCACATCGGGAACGTCGACGACCTGACCGCGCTGCGCTACTGGGTGCCCGACATCGCCGACCGCGACGTCTACGTCTGCGGCCCCGAGCGGTGGACCGCCCTCGTGCGCGCGACGCTGCTCGACGCCGGCGTGCACCCTGACCTCATCCATCTCGAGACGTTTGCCTGGTGACCTCATGAAGCGCATCACTCTCTGGTTCCTCAGCACCCTGTCCGTGGTCGTGCTCCTGTTCGGGTACGACGGTTCGACGGCCGTCAGCACCACGGCGACCCCGCCCGCGGTCGTCTCCGGCGGCGGGAGCACGGCCAGCAGCGGGAGCACGTCCGGCAGCACGAGCAGCACCGGCGGCTCGTCGAAGGCCACGACGGTCACCGGCGACGTCGCCCCCACCCAGTGGGGCCCGGTGCAGGTCGAGCTGACCGTGAGCGGCGGCAAGATCACCAAGGTGAGCGTGCTGCAGTACCCCTCCGGGAACGGCAAGGACGAGGAGATCAACAGCTACGCGCTGCCGATCCTGATCCAGGAGACCACGGACGCGCAGAGCGCGAGCATCGACATGGTCAGCGGCGCGACCGTGACCAGCGTCGGCTACATCCAGTCGCTGCAGAGCGCCCTCGACCAGGCGAACCTGTGACCGTGGCGGCCCAGCAGGTGCCGGTCCGGCACCGCGTCGAGCACGTCATGGGCATGCCGGTGACCCTCGCCCTGAAGGGCCGGCACGTCGACGACGCGCTCGCCGACGCAGCCTGGGCGGCGGCCGTGGACCTGCTGCACGAGGTGGACCGCGACTTCAGCACCTACCGCGAGGACTCGTGGATCTCGCGCCTGGGCCGCGGCGAGGTGGCCCTCGCGGACTGTCCGCCCGCGGTCGCAGAGGTGCTGGCGATCGGCGAGCAGGCGCGTCGGGAGTCGCACGGCGCCTTCGACGTACGACGGACCGACGGTGCAGGGACGAGCTCGCCCTGGACCCCAGCGGCGTCGTGAAGGGCTGGGCGATCCAGCGCGCGGCGCAGCTGTTCTCGGCGCTGGCCGACACGGACGTCTGCCTCTCCGCCGGCGGGGACATGGTCTGCCGCACGGCCGCCCCCGGCTCCCCCGGCTGGCGCATCGGCATCGAGGACCCGGCGGACCCGTCGCGGCTCGTCGCCGTCGTCCCCGTGCGCAACGGCGCGGTCGCCACCTCCGGTGCGGCCCACCGCGGCGCGCACATCACGCACGGCCGCACCGGCGCCGTCCCGACGACCGTCGCGTCGGTCACCGTCGTGGCGCCCGACCTGACCTGGGCCGACATCGACGCCACCGCGGCCTACGCCCAGGACGCGGACGCCCTGACCTGGCTGCGCGGACGGCGGGGTCGGACCGGCCTCGTGGTCTGGGCGGACGGCCGCACAGACCTGTTCGGCGGCTGAGGCAGAGCGCGCGCGCGAAAGTGGCCGATGGCTGCTCGTCCGCACGGCGTGTCGCTGGGGGCAGGGGCCACAACCAAGCCGATCAGCGGGGAGGGGCCACAACTGAGCCTAGTTGCGGCGCAGACCCATCCGGGTCGGGGTGACGGTGGCGGCCTGCCCGACGGCCGGCGTCGGCCGGAGCTGGTAGGTCGCGGTGCTCGGCGTCCACACGCCCAGGTCGCTGGTCCCGTTGCCGTCCCAGTCGCCGGAGACCGGGAGGTCCGTCGACGTGCCCAGCACCGCGGTGGTGGTGGAGACGAGGCCGGCCGCCGGTCTGGACGCGCATCGTGAACGTGCCCGTCGACGGGCTCCAGGTGCCGAGGTCGGTGATCCGGTCGCCGTTCCAGTCGCCCGTGACCGGCCGGTCGCCCAAGCGACCCCAGGGCAACGGTGCGCACGGTGCCGTTCGCGTTGCGCAGGGTGAAGACACGCGTGGCCGGGCTCCAGACGCCGACCTCCGTTGCGCCGTTCCCGTCCCAGTCGCCGGTGACGCCGACGTCGCTGACCTTGCCGAGCGTGATCTGCGACGAGGTGCCGTCGGCGTTGCGGAGCAGGAAGGCCTTCCAGCCGGGACGACGTACGCCGACGTCGCTCGCACCGTCGCCGTTCCAGTCACCGCTCACGGGCTGGTCGGTGCCCAGGCCGAACGGGATCCGCAGCGGGGTGGTGCCGGTGCGCCTGAGGATGAACTTCGCGACCTTGGCACGCCGGAAGAGAGCGGGCTCCTCGGTGCCGTCGCCGTTCCAGTCGCCGCCCTGGAGGACGGTGTCGTTGCAGCTCAGGGAGGACAGCGTGCTGCCCATCGTGAAGGCCAGGCGGTGGTAGTACGTCGGGAGGTCGCGCCGGTTCATCCGCTCCTCGAAGTGGAGGTGCGGTCCGGTGCTGCCGCCGGTGCTGCCGAGCTGGCCGATCACCTGGCCCTGGTCGACGCTCTGCCCCTGGGTGACCCACTGGGAGAGCAGGTGCGCGTAGAGCGTGCTCCAGCCGTTGCCGTGGTCGACCACGACGTAGCGGCCGTAGCTCCGGCTGCCCAGGTCGACCACGCTGGTCACCACACCGGGCGCGGCCGACGTCATCAACGCACCGAGGTCGTCGGTCGCGGTTCCAGTCGACCGAGTAGTAGCTGGGGCTGTGGCTCGAGCGGCTCGAGCCCGTCCAGCTCTCGCCGCACGCGAACGGCATCTCGAAGTCCGGACCGTCGGCGATGGAACGGGCGTACGCCGTGCCCGGCAGCCCGGCCAGCAGCGACCCCGGTCACCACGCACGAGATGGCGAGCAGCCGTCGGGGCAGGCGCATCCGGTCTCCTCCCATAACGGCCGTGAGCCACACGGGTCCCAGAAACCTCTCGAACCCCAGAAGGCGCAACCGTAACCCGACTTCGGCGTGTCTGTCACCGAATTCGGCGAGAGTGTGCTAATGACACCGCTGTCATTCGCGGGGTCAGCGGGGCCGGATCAGGCCCTCCTGGGCCACCGTCGCGACCAGCCGGCCGTCCTCGGTGAACACCCGGCCCAGCGCCAGGCCGCGCGCGCCGCAGGCCGACGGGGAGACCTGGTCGTAGAGCAGCCACTCGTCGGCGCGGAACGGCCGGTGGAACCAGATGGTGTGGTCGAGCGAGGCGGCCTGGACGTGCGGGCTGCCGATGGGTACGCCGTGCGGCACCAGCGTCGAGCCCAGCAGCGTCAGGTCGCTGGCGTAGGTGAACGCCGCACGGTGGACCAGCTCGTCGTCGTCGAGCGCCCCGCTGACCCGGATCCAGAGCCGGGCCTGCGCCGGGTGCTCGTCGTTGGGCAGCCGCCCGCCGGGGCGCGAGTCGCCGACGGCCCGCATCTCGAGGGCCGCCCACTCCTTCAGCCAGTCGTCGGCGTCCTCGGGCGCCCGGCGCCGGACCACCTCCTGCATGTCGATCGAGTCGCCCGGAGCGGGCACCTCGGGCATCACGTCCTGGTGGTCGAAGCCCTCCTCGGGCACCTGGAAGCTCGCGGTCATGAAGTAGATCGGCCGGCCGTGCTGGCGGGCCACGATCCGACGCGTCGAGAACGACCGTCCGTCGCGCATCCGCTCGACGTCGTACACGATCGGCACGGCGGTGTCGCCGGGCCGCAGGAAGTAGGAGTGCAGCGAGTGCACCCGCAGCGGCGGGTCGACGGTGCGGGCCCCGGCGACCAGCGACTGGGCGGCCACCTGGCCGCCGAACACCCGCTGCAGCTTGGTGTCCGGCTGGGTGCCGCGGAACAGGTTGACGTCGATGCTCTCGAGGTCGAGAAGGGTCGACGAGCTCGTCGGCGGAGCTGGGCACAGGAGCTACTCTCCTGCGTCGTTGGGTCGGTCGAGGCCGGCCAGGAAGCGCTCGAACTCGGCGCCGAGCTCCTCCCCCGTCGGCAGGTCCCGCTCCTCGGCGAGCGGCAGGGCGTCGCCGTCCTCCTCGGAGCGGTGGAACGCGTCGTACTGCTGCTCGAGCCCGGTGACCACGTCGCGCACCTCGGCGGAGTCCTCGATCTGCGCGGCGATCTCCACCATCTTGGCCTCGCCGGCCGCCTCGATGTCGGTGAGGTCCCACTGGAGACCGGTGACCACCTCGACGGACTCCAGCATCGTCGCCGCCGCGGCCGGGTAGTCGAACTGCGCGACGTAGTGCGGGATGTGCGCGACGAAGCCCATCGCCGGGTGGCCCCAGCCGCCGAGCCGCAGCTCGAGCAGCGCCTGCGCGCTGGCCGGGACCCGGATCTGGCCCCGCCAGATGTTCTCGTGCAGCAGCAGGTCGGGCACGGTCGCGTGGTTGGTCAGCATCACCGGGCGGGTGTGCGGCACCGCCATCGGCACGGCCCCCATCGCGACGGTCAGCCGCACCCGGAACTGCTCGATCACCGTGCGCACCGCGAGCGCGAAGGCCTCCCAGTGCGTGTCCGGCTCCGGCCCGTGCAGCAGGAGGTACGGCGTGCCGAGGCTGTCGTGGTTGAGGCGTACGACGAGACGGGGCGGCTCGTAGTCCTCGTAGCGGCTCTCGGAGAAGGTCATCGGGGGGCGCCGGGCGCGGTAGTCGTAGAACGCGTCGATGTCGAAGCTGGCGACCACCCGACCCGACGACTGCGCGAGCAGCGCCTGCGTCGCGAGCGCCGGCGGCGTTGCCGGCGTCCAGGAACCCCTCCAGCGAGTGGATCAGCACCGGGCCCTGCTCGAGCGTCGTCGAGCTCGGGCACGTCGTCGACGATGTGCACGTACCTCGCCGGCTCTGTCATCGGTTCCTCTCTCGTCGGCTGGCTCGGTCCCGTCGCTCGGGTGGTCGAGCCTGTCGAGACCATCAACCCCGCTACGGCCCTCGACTATGACCGTCGATCGGCGCGTGCGTGCCCGAGGCCTGCGTGGCAGGCGCTCGAGACCGGAGGCGCCTGGCTGGGGCACAGTGGGGTGATGGACACCGCCGAGGCACTGCGCGACAAGCTCGCCGAGATCGACGACCAGATGGGACAGCTCGAGGCGCGGCCCGACGACCAGGGCTCGATCTCGTTCGGCAAGCGGGTCGGCGAAGGTACGTCGATGGCGGTCGACCGGCTCTCCCAGGTCGCGGTGCACGACAAGCTCCAGGTCACCCGGGCCGACGTCGAGCGGGCGATGGCCAAGCTCGAGGACGGCACCTACGGCCTCTGCGACGCCTGCGGCAAGCCGATCGGCGAAGGCCGTCTCGAGGCGCTGCCCTGGGCCGTCCTGTGCGTGGACGACGCGGGCGCAGGTAGGCCCGACCACTAGGCTGCCGCCCGTGGCCGAGACGAGCGAGTACCAAGTCACCTACTGGCGCGACCTGCCCTCGCTGGTCGTCGCCCGCGAGGGCGAGCACGTGACGAAGTCGCCGCTGGCGCCGCGCTTCCAGGAGGCGATCGACGAGGCCGCGATGCGGCTCGGCGACACCGGCAGCGACGACTACCTCGCGGGCTGGCGCCGCGGCGACTGGACCGCGCACGACGGCAGCACCACCGAGGTGGCCGACCACGTGGTCGCCGCGCTCGAGGCGGAGTGGCCGCCCGAGAAGCTCCAGGCGTACCTCGACTCCCTCGGCCCCACGGAGGCTCCCGCATGAACCGGCTCAGCGCGCTGCTCGGCGGCCCCGACGCACCGTCGCCCGTCCTCGTCGACGGCGGCATGGGCACGCTGCTCCAGGACAACGGCCTCGACGACGGCGGCGCCGGCGAGCTGTGGAACGTCGACCGGCCGGACGTCATCCGCGGCTGCCACGAGGCCTACGCCGCTGCGGGGGCCCGGATCCTGACCACGAACACCTTCGGCGGCACCCGGCCCCGGCTGCAGATGCACGGCCTCGAGGACCGCGTCCACGAGCTCAACCGGGCCGCGGCGTCGATCGCCCGCGAGGTGGCCGACGAGCACGGCATCCTCGTCGCCGGCGACCTCGGCCCGACCGGCGAGCTGCTCGACGCCGCTCGGCACGATGACGGCCGCGGAGGCCCAGGCGCTCTTCGAGGAGCAGCTGCGCGGGCTGCGTCGACGGCGGCATCGACGTGGTGCTGATCGAGACGATGAGCGACCTCGGCGAGGTGCAGGCAGCGGTCGCGGCGGCCCGGTCCGTCGTACCCGACCTGCCGGTCATCGCCACGCTGTCCTTCGACACCAACCTGCGCACGATGATGGGCGTGCGTCCCGGCGACGCCGTGACCGCGCTCGCGGCGGCCGGGGTCGACGCCGTCGGCGCCAACTGCGGCCGCGGCCCGGAGGAGATGGCGGTGATCGCGGCGCAGCTGGCCGAGGCCCGTCCCGAGGGGCTGCTGCTGGTCGCCCAGTCCAACGCCGGGCTGCCGCAGGTGGTCGGCGACCACTTCGAGTACGACGCCACGCCCGCCGACATGGCCGAGCACGCCCGCGCCCTGCACAAGGCCGGCATCGACCTGATCGGTGGCTGCTGCGGCTCGACGCCCGAGCACATCGCGGCGATGCGGACGCCGTCGGCTGAGGTCACGGCGCCGGCCGGCGACCGTCAGAAGGTCGGCGAGGTTCTGCCTCTGGACCGCCGTCTCGTGGAGGTCGCCCGGTGACCACGGCCACAGCGCAGCTGCTTCCCCCCTTTGTTACCAGCCAGTAGCCTGGTGCTCCCACCCGTCTCCCGACAGGAGTACCCGCGTGCCCCGACAGCTGCGAGAGGTCGTCTTCGTCGACGGCGTGCGCACCCCGTTCGGCAAGGCCAAGGGCCAGTACGCCGAGACGCGCGCCGACGACCTGGTCATCAAGTGCATCCGTGAGCTGCTGCGGCGCAACCCGAGCCTGCCGCCCGGAGCGGGTCGACGAGGTGGCGATCGCGGCCACCACGCAGATCGGCGACCAGGGCCTGACCATCGGGCGTACGGCGGCCCTGCTGGCCGGACTGCCGCAGAGCGTCCCCGGCTACGCCATCGACCGGATGTGCGCCGGCGCGATGACCGCCGTCACCACCACCGCCGGAGGCATCGCGTTCGGCGCCTACGACGTGGTGATCGCCGGCGGCGTCGAGCACATGGGCCGCCACCCGATGGGTGAGGGCGTCGACCCCAACCCCCGGATCATGTCGGAGAGGATCGTCGACCCCGAGGCGCTCTCGATGGGCAACACGGCCGAGAACCTCCACGACCGCTACCCGTCCATCACCAAGGACCGCGCGGACGCCTACGCGATCCGCTCGCAGCAGAAGACGGCTCAGGCCTACGCCGACGGCAAGATCCAGCCCGACCTGGTGCCGGTCGCGATCCGCACCGCCGAGGACGGCTGGGGCCTGGCCACCGTCGACGAGCCGCCGCGCCCGCAGACCACCCGGGAGGACCTCGCCGGCCTCAAGACGCCGTTCCGCCCGCACGGCCGGGTGACCGCGGGCAACGCCGCCGGCATCAACGACGGCGCGACCGCCGCCCTGCTCGCCGACGAGGAGACCGCCCGCGAGCTCGGCCTGCCGGTGAAGATGCGGCTGGTCGCCTACAGCTTCGTCGGCGTCGAGCCCGAGGTGATGGGCGCCGGCCCGATCCCCGCGACCGAGAAGGCGCTCGAGCAGGCCGGCCTGACCATCGACGACATCGGCGCCTTCGAGGTCAACGAGGCGTTCGCCGTGCAGGTGCTGGCGTTCCTCGAGCACTTCGGGATCGGCGACGACGACCCGCGCGTGAACCCCTACGGCGGGGCGATCGCGATGGGCCACCCGCTGGCCTCGTCCGGCGTACGCCTGATGAACCAGCTGGCCCGCGCCTTCGAGGAGCAGCCGCACGTGCGCTACGGCATCACCACCATGTGCATCGGCATCGGCATGGGCGGCACCGTCATCTGGGAGAACCCGCACTTCGAAGGAGAGGCAGCATGAGCGAGCTCCAGGACCTGCTCGACCGGGGCGCCGCGCTGTCCCCCGACGAGGTCGTCACCGAGGCCAAGTCCCGCGACGTGACGCTGCCGCACGGCGCCGGCACGATGGCGCTGATCACGCTCGACAACGGCTTCGACCACACCCGGCCCGAACACGTTCGGGCCCAGGTCGCTGGCGTCGCTGAACACCGCGATCGACGCCGCGCTCGGCCGCGACGACGTCACCGCCATCGGCGTGACCGGCAAGCCGTTCATCCTGGCCGCGGGAGCCGACCTGACGGCGCTGACCGGCCTGCGTGGCCGCGACGACGCGCTGCTGATCGCCCGGCTCGGGCACGCGGTGTTCCGCAAGCTCGGCGACGGCGGCAAGCCGTCGTTCGCGTTCGTCAACGGGCTCGCGCTCGGCGGCGGCCTCGAGGTGGCGCTGCACTGCACCTACCGGACCGTGCTGGACTCCGCGCCCGCCCTCGGCCTGCCCGAGGTCATGCTCGGGCTGGTGCCCGGCTGGGGTGGTGCCTACCTGCTGCCCAACCTCGTCGGCGCGGCCACGGCCGTGAAGCTGATCCTCGAGAACCCGCTCAACCAGGGCCGCACCCTCGGCGGCCACGCCGCCTTCGAGGCGGGCCTGGCCGACGCCGAGTTCCAGGGCGCCGACTTCCTGGAGCAGTCGCTGCTCTGGGCCGCCCGGGTGCTCACCGGCGACGTCGTCGTCGAGCGCGCCCGAGGTGGACCGCGGCGAGGCCTGGGACGCCGCGGTCGCGCAAGGGCCGCGGCATCGTCGGACTCCAAGACCGGCGGCGCCTCCCCCGCCGCCTACCGCGCGCTCGACCTGATCGCCGGCGCGAGGACCGCCGACCCGCGACGAGGGCTTCGCCGCCGAGGACGAGGCGCTCGCCGACCTGATGATGACCCCGGAGCTGGCCGCCGAGCCTGTACTCCTTCGACCTGGTGCAGAAGCGCGCGAAGCGTCCGGCCGGCGCGCCCGACAAGGCGCTGGCCCGCCCGGTCACCAAGGTCGGCATCGTCGGCGCCGGCCTGATGGCCTCCCAGCTCGCGCTGCTGTTCGTACGCCGGCTCGGCGTGCCCGTCGTGCTGACCGACCTCGACCAGGCGCGCGTCGACAAGGGCGTGGGCTACGTGCACGCCGAGGTCGACAAGCTGCTCGCCAAGGGCCGGGTCTCCCCCGACAAGGCCAACCGGCTCAAGGCGCTGGTGTCCGGCTCCGCCGAGAAGGCCGACGTCTTCGCGGACGCGGACTTCGTCATCGAGGCCGTGTTCGAGGAGATGAAGGTCAAGAAGCAGGTCTTCGCCGACGTCGAGGCGGTCGTCAGCGCCGACTGCATCCTGGCCACCAACACCTCGTCGCTGTCGATCACCGAGATGGCCGCCGACCTCGAGCACCCGGAGCGGGTCGTGGGCTTCCACTTCTTCAACCCGGTCGCGGTCATGCCGCTGCTCGAGATCGTCCGCGGCGACGCCACCGACGACGCGACCCTGGCCACGGCGTTCGCGACCGGCAAGGCGCTGAAGAAGACCAGCATCCTCGTCAAGGACAGCCCCTCGTTCATCGTCAACCGGCTGCTCGGCCGGTTCATGGGCGAGGTCGGCCGGATCGTCGACGAGGGCACCCCGCTCGCCGTCGCGGACGGCTCCTTCGCCGGCGTCGCGCCGATGCCGCCCTATCTCCTGCTGTCCCTGGTCGGGACCGGCCGATCGCGCTGCACAACAGCGAGACGCTGCACGAGGCGTTCCCCGACCGGTTCTACGTCTCCCCCAACCTGAAGCGGCTGGTCGCGTCGGGGAAGACCAGCGTCTACGCCCCGGACTTCTCGGTCGACCCGGAGGTCGCCGAGATCTTCGAGCCGGTCGAGGGCGGGACCGAGCTGGCCCCGGCCGACGTACGCGCGCGCACCCTGGAGGCGCTGGCCGACGAGGCCCGCCGGATGCTCGACGAGGGCGTCGTCGCGGCCCCGGAGGACCTGGACCTGGCGATGATCACCGGAGCCGGCTTCTCGTTCTGGAACGGCGGGCTGACCCAGCTCCTCGACCGCGAGGGGATCTCGGAGCGGGTCAGCGGCCGCCGTTTCCACTAGGGCCGGCGGGTGGCGCCGACCAGCGAGACCGCGAAGACCGTCAGGAACAGGGCGGTCAGGGCGGCGCCCCACCAGGTGGCCTGGCTGACCATGAACACCACGAACGCGGCGACCGTGGCGGCGAAGGACCACCAGCGGACCAGTCGGGCCCGCCAGAGACCGGCTGCGGCCAGCGGCAGGGCGAAGGCGAGGCCGGGGAAGCCGGCGACCATGAAGCCCTTGAGGCCCCACATGGTCGTGAACATCTGGTCCTCGACCTGCTTGACGCCCTCCAGCCCGTAGTGGTGGCCGATGGCGGCCTGGTACCAGTCGCTGATCAGCATGCCCGGCAGCGTCACCATGCCGGCGAAGCCGATCACGGCCGCGATCGTGGCCAGCCAGGCGCCGCGGCCCTTGACCAGGGGCGCGACCATCAGCGCGGTGCCGATCCAGAAGGCGTAGGCCCAGTGGTAGCCGGTCGACTTCCACTGCAGCGGGTCCGGGTTGTCGATGTAGATCCGGGTCATCTTGTCCCCGCTCAGGCCGGAGGCCGGGTCGGCGACAGCGCCGACGACGCAGAACAGGCCGGCCAGGACGGGGCTGGCGACGAGCAGCGCCCGCCGGACGGCCAGGGCCCGCGACCCGGGAGCCGCGTCGGCGCGAGCGGCCGTGCCGAGGTCGGCGGCGGTGACGGAGGTGGTGGTCATGCTGGTTCTCCTTCGGAGGTCGTGTCGATGCCTCCAGCCTTCCGCCGCCGCGTCTCAACCGGATCCGGCCGCGCGACGGATTCCGCCTCAGTCGTACGACGGATCCTCGGCCCGCTCGCCGGCCACCACGACGCCGTTCTCGTAGGCGAAGATCACCGCCTGCACCCGGTCGCGCAGGCCGAGCTTCATCAGCACGTTGCTGACGTGCGTCTTGGTGGTGCCTTCGGACACGAACAGCCGCTCGGCGATGTCGAGGTTCGACAGCCCGCGCGCCAGCAGGCCGAGGACCTCGACCTCGCGCGGCGTGAGCAGGTCGAGCCGCGGGTCCCGCGGCCGGGTCGCGGGGGCGGCGCGCCGTACGAACGCGTCGATGACCCGGCGGGTGACCCCGGGTGCGAGCAGCGACTCCCCCGCGGCGACCACCCGGATCGCGGCGGCGAGCTCCTCGGCCGGGGCGTCCTTGAGCAGGAAGCCCGAGGCGCCGGCCCGCAGCGCCTCGAAGACGTACTCGTCGAGGTCGAAGGTGGTGAGCACCAGCACCCGCGTCGGCACCCGCGCCTCGACCAGCTGCCGGGTCGCGGCGATGCCGTCGAGCCGGGGCATCCGGATGTCCATCAGCGTCACGTCGGGCTGCAGCCGGGTGACGACCTCGACCGCCGCCTCGCCGTCGGCCGCCTCGCCCACGACCTCGAGGTCGGGCTCGGCGGCGAGCAGCGAACGGAAGCCGGCGCGGACCATGCCCTGGTCGTCGGCGATCACCAGGCCGGATCATGTCGGCCTCCCGCAGCGGGAGGCTGGCGGCGAGCAGCACGCCGCCGGACGGCGACCCCGTGACGTCCACCGTGCCGTCGTACAGCGCCACCCGCTCGCGGATGCC
Organism: uncultured Actinomycetota bacterium; assembly: GCA_963786795.1. GTDB lineage: Bacteria > Actinomycetota > Actinomycetes > Propionibacteriales > Nocardioidaceae > Nocardioides_B. The sequence continues at coordinate 42,911 of CAWBAQ010000030.1, read as the reverse complement.
GACCAGCCCGTGGCCGGCGTGTCCGTTGTGCGCGCAGGCCGTGGCCGTTGTCCTCCACCTCGATGTCGAGCCGGGTGGGCCGGTAGCGCAGCCGCACGTCCGCCTCGGTCGCGCCCGAGTGCCGGACCGCGTTGGTCAGCCCCTCCTGGGCGATGCGGTACGCCGCGAGGTCGACGCCCGGGCGGCAGGTCGACCGGGTCGCCCTCGACGCTGAGCCGCACCCGCAGGTCGCCGGCCCCCACCTTCTCGACCAGCCGGCCGAGCTCGGCGAGCCCGGGCTGCGGTGCCAGCGACACCGACTCGCCGTCGGCCCGCAGCACGCCGAACAGCCGGCGCATCTCGGCGAGCGCCTCCCGCGCGGTGGCCTCCACCGCGGCGAGGTCGGCGGCCTCCGCGGCGTGCTCGGGGCCGAGCCGGCGACGCACCGCCTGGGTCTGGATGGTCACCACGCTGATCGAGTGGGACACGATGTCGTGCAGCTCGCGGGCGATCCGGGTGCGCTCCTCGGCCGCAGCGCGGGCCGCCTCCAGCTCCCGCTCGCGCTCCAGCCGCTCGGCCCGGGCGACCGCCTCGTCGCTGCGTGCGATGCGGCTCCGCACCAGCCCGCCGACGGCCCACGGGCCGACGAAGAACACCAGCGCGGCGGCCAGGTCGCTCGGCTCGAGGTCGTGGGCGATGCTCACGCCGACGAACGGCACGAGCACCAGCAGCAGGCCGACGTAGCTGCGCGGCGGCCGGGTCTCGGACCCGATGGTGAAGCACACCAGCACCAGCGACAGCAGGGTCGAGAACTCACCGCTCGGGGTTGGTCAGCACGTTGACGGTGACCACGAGCGCCGCGACCGGCGAGCGGGGCCGACGCGCCGCCAGGCCAGCAGTGCCATCGCCAGCGACCCGACCACCGCGTGCTCCACCGGCGACGTGACCGCCGGGCTGAGCACGGCCTCGGCCAGCGTCATCACGACGAACGCCGCCGCGAGCGCGACGTCGACCCACGGCGGTCGCACGAGCTGGGCAGGTCCACGAGGACGACGGTAGAAGAATCCGGCGCCGCCACATCCGTCTTGCGACGGAGATGCCGTGCCTACCGGGTCAGGGGGCGACGGTGATCCGGTCGGTGGCGACCGGGGTGTACGGGTCGTGCGCGGCCGAGGTAGCGCGAGAACGCGTCGATGTCGAGGCCGCCGAAGAACTTGTTCGTCGCCCCGGCGAAGGCGGCGAAGCCGTCACCGCCGTCGGACAGGAACGAGTTGGCCACGACGCGGTAGGTGCGCGCCCGGTCGATCGGCGCGCCGTTGACCTGCACGGTCTCCGGCCTGAGCGTGTAACGTCGTGCCGGACTTCGGCGTAGGAGTACGTGATGCCGGAGACCTGCAGGATCTTGGGGCTCGCCGGCGTTCGTGCCGGACCACTGCTGGTCGAGCAGGGTCAGGATCTGCGCCCCGGTCATGTCCATCGAGACGTCGAAGTTGTTGAACGGCTGCACCGAGAACGCCTGGCCGTAGGTGACCGATCCGGCGTTCGAGGCCAGGTCGGCGCGGATGCCGCCCGGGTTCATGAACGCGATCTCGGGGGTCTTGCCGGCCGTCACGGTGGTCGGGTCGCCCTTCTGGGCGTCCGCGATCAGGTTGCCCAGCGGGGACTCGCCGCTGTCGTCGTGGTGTGCGGCTGACCGAGGTGGTGCCCGCTGCGAGGTGCCCGATGACCTTGTTCTCGATCGGGGCGACCAGCGTCTTGAACTTCGTGATCAGGCTGGTGATCGTCGTCCGCTTCGGCGACGTCGCGGGTGACGATGCGGTTGCCGGCGGTCTCGGACGGCCGGATGACGTCACCGGTCTTCCGGTCGATCGTCAGCTTGATGTTCGGTGACCAGGCGGCCGAGGCTCGAGCCGCTGGTGACCAGGCGACGGTTGTCGTTCGGGTCCTTGAGCTTGCAGTTGTAGGCCTGGTGCGTGTGGCCGGTGATCGACCGCGTCGATGCGCGGGCTGAGGCCCTTGTTGATGTCGACGATCGGGCCGGAGATGCCCGGGCAGGTGTTGTACGCCGTCGGGTCGCTCGGGAAGCCGCCCTCGTGCACCAGCACGACGATCGACTTCACGCCGTTGCGGTCCATCCGCTTGGCCAGCCGGTTGGCGGTCTCCACCTCGTCGGAGAACTTCAGGCCCTCGACCCCGGACTTGGTGACGATGTTCGGGGTGTTCTCCAGCGTCATGCCGATGAAGCCGACCTTGACGCCGTCGTACTTCTCGACCTTGACCGCCGGGAAGACCGTCTTGCCGGTGTCGGTGCGGGTGACGTTGGCGGAGAGGTACTGGAAGTTCGCGCCCGGGAAGGTGCCGGCCGGGCAGGAGTTCTGGTTGTCCTTGCCGTCGCCGTCCGCGAGGCAGCCGCCGGTCTGCATGCGGCGCAGCTCGCGCCAGCCCTCGTCGAACTCGTGGTTGCCGACGCTCGCGATCTGCAGGCCCATCTGGTTCATCGCCATGATGGTCGGCTCGTCGTGGAACGCCGCGGACAGCAGCGGGGTCGCGCCGATCAGGTCGCCGGCGGCGACGGTGACGGTGTGCCGGCCGTTGGAGCGGGCCAGCAGCGCGCAGCTTCCGCAGGTGCGTCGCGAGGTACTCCGCGCCGCCGGCGGGTGTCCCGTTGATGACGCCGGAGCTGGAGGAGGTGCTCGGCTCGAGCTGCCCGTGGAAGTCGTTGATCGCGAGGATCTGGAGCTTGACGTTCCCCTTCGGCGGCTTCTGGGCGAGTGCCGGCGTTGCCGGCGGCCGGTCGACGCGACCAGCGCGACGGACAGTGGCGGCGGCGACGCCGAGGGCGGCGAGCAGCCGACGGCGGGGTGGGGACTGGGACATCGGCGGGCGTCTCCTCGTGGGCTCTGAGTTCACCGAGAGACGCTCGGCGCACGAAACCCACGACATCCTCGCGCATACGCGACGATTTTCGGCACCCCTCGCTCGCCGATCAGCCGCCGCGCGCGGCCACCTCCGTGCGGCGGCGGCGGCGAGCCGGGCGGTGTCCAGCCCGAACATCGAACGCAGCACCGGGTCGACGTTCCCCTCGGCGTCGCCGTTCGTCCGGGCGCGCGCGACCAGCCGGTCCAGGAACGCCCACAGCCTGGTCCTCCCCGAACCGGTCCGGCGAGGTAGACGAAGGCGCCCAGCGACAGGTCGTACTCGAAGCCCGGGTCCTCGTCGCCGAAGAACGTGCTGCCCGGCATCGCGTCCGCGCCTTCGCGGGCCCGCGCCACCGTGGCCCGGGTGGGCAGCCATCGGCCCGGGTCGCCGCCGGCGGTGGCGACGTACTCGGCGAGCCCCTCCTGGACCCAGGTCGGCGTCGACCCGTTCGTCGCGCGCCAGGGCCACGTGGGTGATCTCGTGGGTGAGCAGGTAGGTGCCCTCGGCCTCGTTGTGCGGCAGGTACGTCGGGTTGATCACCACCCGGGTGGCCACCCGCCGGGTCGGCCGCTCCACGTCGTCGAGGACCGGGAAGGCGACCGCCGCGCGGTCGAGGAAGCGGGTGCCCATCGAGCGCAGCAGCCGCGGGGTCGACAACGCGTAGAACACCACCGTCCCGGGCCAGCGCTCGGGCACCCGCCCGTCGACCGTGGCGATGCTGTCCTCGGTCCAGGCCATCAGCCGGTCCGCGTCGGTGCCGCCGAGCGCGGCGTCGAAGATCCCGAGAGCGTGCGGGGAGCGGCGTACGACGATCCGGGTGAGGTCCCACGGCAGGTTCCGGGACCCGTCCGGCTCCCGGTCCGCGACGTCGTCGTCCGAGACGATCCGCCAGCGTCCGTCGACCTTCGCGAACGTCACGCCGGTCGTCTGCACGACCGGAGCCGGCGTCGAACCCGCGCAGGCGGAGCGCCTCCTCGACGTAGGGGATGTAGGCGGTCTTCCGGAACTCCTCGTCCGCGAACCCCGACGGCCACGTCGCGCCGACCGCGTCGAGCTGGTACGTCGAGAGCGGGCAGCTGGACCAGGTTCTCGAAGCGCCGTCGTTGTCGCGCCAGGAGCTCCTCGTCGGACGGGTCGACGTCGGCGAGGAAGGCCTGCTCGTCGTGCCGTCGCACCGCCCGCTCGCGCCGGTGCAGGATCCGCTGCGCCATCTCGTGCAGCTGTGCCTCGGCGTCCTGGGCGTTGGGTCGTGGCGAGCTCGACGTCGCCGGTGCGACGGACGTCTGGGTCGAGGGTTCGGGGCTCGGGCCTGGGTCGAGGGCCCGGCCGCCGGCTCCCCCGCCGTGCAGCCCGCCAGCAGCGCCAGGCCGAGCAGTCCGGCGACGGCCCGCTGGGTCATCCGGCCAGCTCGGCGACCCCGGCGATCAGCCGGTCCACGTCGTCCTCGGACGTGTACGGCGCGAGGCCGGCCCGCACCGCGCCGCCGTCACCGAGCCCGAGCCACCGGGAGGCCTCGATGGCGTAGAAGCTGCCGGCCGGCGCGTTCACCCCACGGGCCGCGAGCCCCTCGTGCACCTCGCGGCCGGTGCGTCCCTCGACCGAGAACAGCACGGTCGGCGTACGACGGGCGGGGTGGCCGTAGCGACGCACCCCGTCCACCGCGTCGAGCCCGGAGAGCAGTCGCTCGAACAGCACGTCCTCGTAGACCTCGACGCGCTGCATCGACTCCAGCACGCGGCCGCGGCGCTCGACGGCGGCGCCGGGCGCGAGGTCCGCGATGAAGTCGACGGTCGCGGTGACCCCGGCGAGCATCTCGTAGGGCAGCGTGCCGAGCTCGAACCGCTCGGGCACGGCGTCCGTCGAGGGCAGCAGCTTGTCGGGGTGCACCAGCTCGAGCAGCGTCGGGTCGGCCGCGAGCACGCCGAGATGCGGGCCGAAGAACTTGTAGGGAGAGCAGGCGTAGAAGTCCGCGCCCAGGTCGCGGACGCTGATCGGCGCGTGCGGCGTCAGGTGCACGCCGTCCACGAAGAGCATGGCGCCGGCAGCGTGCACGGCCGCGGCGATCCCGGCGATGTCGGGACGGGTGCCGAGCAGGTTGGAGGCGCCGGTGACCGCGACCAGGCGGGTCCTCTCCGACAGCACGCCCGGGTCGAAGGAGAGCTCGGCGCTGTCGCGGTCGAAGTCGACCCAGCGCACCGTGAGGTCGAGCGCGTCGGCGGCCCGTTTCCAGGGCCGGATGTTCGCGTCGTGGTCGAGCCGGGTCACCACGACCTCGTCGCCGGGCTCCCACGTCTTGGCGAGGGCCCGGGCCAGGTCGAAGGTCAGCTGGGTCATCGAGCGGCCGAACACGACCCCGCCCGGGTCGCACCCGAGCAGGTCCCCCATGGCCTCGCGGGCGCCGACCACGATGTCCTCCGCGCGGCGCTCGGAGGCGGTCGCCGTGCCGCGGTTCGACACCCCGGTGACCATGGCCGCGGCGATCGCGGCGGCGACCTGGTGGGGCACCTGCGATCCGCCGGGGCCGTCGAAGTAGGCGGTCCCGTCCCCGAGGGCCGGGAAGCCGGCGCGCACGCGTTCGACGTCGAAGTCCATGCCGCCATTCAACAGGACGGGAGGGGTCAGTCCTGGCCCACCGGTCGCGACAGGCTCGACCAACCAGCGGGACTGGCGTCGAGCGCGGTGACGTCCTCGACGATGCTTCGCGCCAGTGTCTGTGCGGTGAGCCCGATGCGTTCGAGGATCACACCGCGCTTGGCGTGGTGGAGGAACTCCTGGGGGATGCCGTGCAGCCGCACCGGCGTGTCGATGCCGGCGGCGTTGAGGGTCTGGAGCAGCACCGAGCCGCAGCCGCCGACGATGCCGTTGTCCTCGACGCTCACCACCAGCCGGTGCTCGCGGGCGAGGTCGAGGAGGGCGGGGTCGACCGGCTTGACCCAGCGCGGGTCGACGACGGTGACGCCGATGCCCTGGGCGACGAGCCGCTCGGCCACGTCGACGGCGGTGACGGCCATCGAGCCGATGCCGACGATCAGCACGTCCTTGGCGCCGTTGCGGACCAGCACGTCGCAGCCGCCGGCGGTGTCGACCCGCTCGACGTCCCCGCTGGGCGGACCCTTCGGGAACCGTACGACGGTCGGGGCGTCGTCGACCTCGACGGCCTCGCGGAGGAGCTCTCGCAGCCGGGCGCCGTCCCGCGGTGCCGCGAGACGCAGCCCGGGCACGACCTGGAGGATCGACATGTCCCACATGCCGTTGTGGGAGGCACCGTCGTCCCCGGTGACACCGGAGCGGTCCAGCACGAACGTGACGCCGCACCGGTGCAGCGCGACGTCCATCAGCACCTGGTCGAAGGCCCGGTTGAGGAAGGTGGCGTACAGCGCGACGACCGGGTGCAGGCCGCCCATCGCGAGGCCCGCGGCCGACGTGGCGGCGTGCTGCTCCGCGATGCCGACGTCGAACGTGCGCTCGGGGAACTGCGCAGCGAACTTGTGCAGCCCCACGGGGTGCATCATCGCGGCGGTGATCGCGACCAGGTCCTGGCGCTCGGCGCCGAGCTGGACGATCTCGTCGGCGAACACGTCGGTCCAGATCTGGCCCTTGGGGTTCTCCTCGCCGGTCTCCACGTTGAACACGCCGGGGCTGTGGAACTGGTCTGCCTCGTGCCTCTCGGCCGGGTCGTAGCCGAAGCCCTTGCGGGTGATCACGTGCACGATCACCGGGCCGTTGAACCGCTTCGCCTGGGTGAGCGCCTGCTCGACGGCCTGACGGTCGTGACCGTCGATCGGTCCGACGTACTTCAGGCCGAGGTCCTCGAAGAGGCCCTGCGGAGCGAGGGCGTCCTTCATGCCCTTCTTCATGGCGTGGAGCGCGTCGTACACCGCCGGGCCGACGCCACGGACGCCGTTCAGCCGCTTCTTGACCAGGTCGAGGAGCTGCTCGTAGCGCGGGCTGGTGCGCAGCGTGGTCAGGTGGTTGGCGAGGCCGCCCACCGTGGGCGTGTACGAGCGGCCGTTGTCGTTGACGACGATCACCAGGCGGCGGTCGCCGTTGACGCCGTCCGCCGCGATGTTGTTCAACGCCTCCCAGGCCATCCCGCCGGTGAGCGCGCCGTCGCCGATGACCGCGGCGACGTGCCGGTCCTCGCCGCGGACGGAGAACGCCTTGGCCAGCCCGTCGGCGTAGGACAGCGAGGTCGACGCGTGGGAGTTCTCCACCACGTCGTGGTCGGACTCCGACTGGCTCGGGTAGCCGGAGAGGCCGCCCTCCTGGCGGAGCTTGTCGAACCCCTTGGCGCGGCCGGTGACGATCTTGTGCACGTAGGCCTGGTGACCGGTGTCGAAGACGATCCGGTCCTTCGGGGAGTCGAACACCCGGTGCAGCGCCAGCGTCAGCTCCACGACGCCGAGGTTGGGGCCGAGATGGCCGCCGGTGCGGGAGACCTTGCGGACCATGAAGTCCCGGATCTCCGTGGCGAGCTCGTCGAGCTCCGCGTCGGTGAGGTCGCGCAGGTCACGCGGGCCGGTGATCCGGTCCAGCACTCCCATGGGTGGTCCTCCTCGGTACGCCGACGGTCGACCACCCAGTCTAGGCAGGCTCAGTCCCCGGGCCGCTGTCGGGGAAGGCCGCGCGGCGGGTCCACCCCGAGGGCTTGGTCGATCACGTCCTGCTCGAGCTCACCGGGGGCCAGCGTGGCCACCACCATCAGCTCGGTGACCAGCCGGATCTCGTCCACCAGCTGTTCGTCCTGGAGCTCCACGTCAAGTGCGTTGTCCATGCCGTCCTCTCCTCCGTCACCTTGACCAACGGGCGAGCCCCAGGGCCGTTAGTCCTCACTTCGGATGGTTCCCCTAGTCCGTTCGGACTATGCCGCCGACTCCGTAGGCGTCCGAAACCTCAGCGCGGCACCTCCAGGAAGGCGATCGCTGGCTCCTCCAGGCTGCCGAGCCAGACCCGGCCGTGGTGCTCGCGGACACCGGTCGCCAGGTGGAACCGCGGACGAGTCCGCCGCGAGGTCGTGCACGACCCCGCCGTCGTCGTCGAAGGCCATCACCCGCACGGTGCGCTTTGGTCTCGGCTGGATCTTCGGTGGCAGCCGCCACGCGAGCCGCCGCAGGGGCATCGGACCCGTCATCAGGCGCTCGACGACCGGGTCCGTCGGCGAGGCGACGGTGACCCAGACGAGCCCGTCGCTGCCGCGGCTGATGTTGTCGGGGTAGCCCGGCAGGTCCGTCGCCAGGTGGTCGGTCTCTCCCTGACGAGGACCGGTCAGCCAGCGGCGTACGACGGTCCGGCCGGCAGTCTCGGCCACGGCGACGTACGACTCGTCCGCGGCCAGCGCGACACCGTTCGCGAACCGGAGCCCGTCGAGCACCACCTCGACCGTCCCGTCCGGTGACCGGCGCAGCAGCCGCCCGGAGGACGTGTTCTCGACGAGGTCCGCCTTCCACCGGTCCAGGCCGTAGACGCGTGACGAGTCGGAGAACCAGATGTCCCCGCCGCTGTGCACGGCGGCGTTGTTGCAGAACTCCATCCGCTGCCCGTGCACGAGGGTGGTCAGCTCCTCGATGTCCCCGGTGGCCGGGTCGAGAGCGAGCAGCCCACGGCGGGCGTCGCAGACCAGCAGCCGCCCGTCGGGCAGGAGCTCGATCCCCAGGGGTCGCCCGCCGGTGTCGCCGACCCGGTCGATGCGGGCACCGTCGGGTCGCACGCGGAACACCGCGCCGTCCGCGGTGCCGGTGAACACCCAGCCCTCGGCGTCGACGACGACGTCCTCGGCACCATGCCCGGGGACGGGTACGACGCTCAGCGGGAGGGCCATGACGTGAGGCTACCCAGCCAGCGCGGCGTACTCCGGCGAGGCCAGGAACTGCGGCAGGTAGTGCGCGGAGGAGTGGCTCAGGTCGAGCTCGGCGACGTCGTCCGGGTGCACGAAGACGATCTGCCGCCCCTCGCCCACCACGATGTCGGCGTCGGTCAGCCGGGTCTCCCCGATCCAGACGGTGTAGCGCCGGGTCTCCTGGCCGGGCACCCACTGGTTCACGTCGTCGCGCCAGAGCCGCAGGCCGCCGGGCTCGAGGCGGATGCCGGTCTCCTCCTCGAGCTCGCGGTACGCCGCCGGCTCGAACTCCTCACCGTCCTCGACGTGACCGCCGACCATGCTCCACTTGTCCGGGGCGATCGGCGCGTGCTCGTCGCGCTCCTGGAGCAGCACCCAACCGCGCGGGTCGACGAGCAGGACCACCGAGATGCGGATCATGGCGGTCACTCTCCCAGACCGGGTCAGAGCCGCGCGACGTACCGCTTGCCGCGCAGCGCCTCCTCGACCAGCCCGACGGCGCGCCGCTCGGCCATCAGCCGCGCGGACTCCGCGTGCCAGGTCTCGATCGCCGCCTCGACGGTGTCCTGGTCGGCCACGTCACGCAGCTCGGCGCGGGCCTCGCTCAGACCGCGTCGCATCGCCGCCTGGCAGGCCTCGACGTGCAGCACGGCGAACCTGGCCAGGACGACCTCGTGGCGGCGCAGCACCGGGTAGGAACGGAACTCCGGCGGACAGATGTCGAGCAGCCACGAGACGGCGGAGTGCTCCCAGCCGGGAGCACCAGGAGGTCGGACGGCGCGGGGCCATCCGGGCGGGGAGACGAGCTGGGCCATCTCCCCAGGATACGCCATGTTCGAACATCTGTTCGACTACTGTCCGATATCCCTTGCCGTGCTCGGGTGAAGTCGATCTCGATGAGGTTGTCGGTGGGGTGGATGTCGAGGTCGGGGTCGTGGCTGCGGGCCGGGCCGGCGTGTTGGCCGGGTGGGGTGATCTGGTGGGTGCCGGTGTGGTCCTGGAGGTAGACGATGCCGTGCGGGTCGCGCCACAGGTAGATCCCGGCGAAGGGCTGCCGGAGGACCCAGGGGCCGTGGGTCTTGATCCGGTGGTGGAACCGGCCCAGCGGGTCCGAGGTTGCCGAGCCGGGTGGACCAGTGCCGTTCGGGTCCGGTGGCGTGGGTGGGGTCGTAGGCCAGGGTGTGGTCCACGTCGAGGTCCCGGCTGCTGGTGCCGGCGAAGGGGAACACGTCGGCGGGGGCGAGCAGCCGGACCGCCTCGCGGAGCCGGTCGGGCAGCTCGTAGGCGTCGACGGGTGCCTGGTGGGCGAGGTCGATGACCGGTCGGATGACGTAGTCGTGCAGCGGGCGCAGGTGCTCGTGCACGAACCCGTGGGTGACCGGCCCCTCGCCCTCCCAGCGCACCACGCCTCCCTTCGCCCGGCGGCGATCAGGTCGTCGGCGGAGAAGTGCAGGTACAGGGTCAGCGACGGCAGCAGCCTCGACCAGTCGAACCGGAACTCCGGTCTCGCCGCCCGGTCCGGGCGGTGGATCGGCCTCGCCGGATGGCCGGGTGGGTCGGTGCTGTGGTCCGGTGGCGGCGGGGTGAGCCAGTCCGGTAGCCGGGTGGGGGTGAACCCGACCCGCCGCGCGAACGCGTCCATCCGGCCAACGCATCGTCGGGCACCTCCGGCTGGTCGGGCTGGTCGGCCGCTCCGGGGTCGACGCGGGAGCCCGGTGTCGACGGCGAGCTCGGGTCGTCGGGCTGGGTCGCGGGGTGTCGGCGCGGAGGGCGGCGAAGGCGGCGAGCAGCTCGACCGCGCGGACCGGGTTGGCGAGCAGCGCGACGGCCTTGACCCGGCGCAGGTCCTCGACGTCGGGGTCGCCGAACGCGGCCAGCGCGTCGGCCAGGAACGCGACGGTGGCGTCCAGCCGGGCGATCACCCCGACCGTGGAGCGGACGTAGAACCCGGCGATGCCCTGCTCGCTGGACCGGGTCCGTCGGCGAACTGCTCCCGGGCGGCGGCCTCCTCGCGGGCCGCCGCGGCCGCCGGGTCGGCGGCGACGATCTTGCCGGCCAGCCGGGTCTCGAACCGGCCCCACGGCAGCGACCCGTCCACGAACCCGGCCATCGCCGCGTCCACCAGCCCGGCGGCCGCCACCGACAGGTGCCGCGTCCTGGCCGCGACCAGCCGCGCGTTCGAGACCCGGGCCCGGCCGGCCACCACCCGGGCCCAGATCAACGGCAACCGGTGGCGGACATCGAGGGCGTCGGCGACCAGCCGCCGCGCGGACCACGGGCTCATCTGCATCCGGGCGCCCAGCTCCGCGAACGCGAACTCCGCCACCTGCGGCGTCCCGACCCCACCCACCCGCACCGCGCGCTCCAGCCCCGGCAACGCCCGCCGCGACCCGCAGCGAGTCGCCGCAGTGCTGGTCCGCGAACACCGCCGCCAGCACGAACAACCCCGCCTCCGCATCGCATCCGGACCGCGTGCAGACGCGACACCTCATCCAGCGTCGCCTCGACGCTGTCGGGGACGGATCGCGTTACCTGCATGAGGAAACTCTCCCAGCCAGCACCGACACAAACCGCCCCGAAAGCAGGCCCAGACACAGAATGTGGAGAAGTATTTTCAAAGAGTTTCGCGACCCGCGCGGGCTTCCGAGCCACACGAACAATGAGCAACGCATCCTGGCCCGCCACGAACCGCAAACCGCGCCGGATCCCTAGGTCGCCGGAAGCAGCGCGTCCCAGTAGAAGAGACGAGTTTTGCAAAGAGTCTCGCCACCAGCCTTCGGTGCGGGTTCGAAAGCTCGCACCTCGCCCAATCGGCCGGCCTCCGATGGCCTACGTCCTGCCGCACCGAGCCACGTCTCGAGACTCCCTCGCTCAAGCTGGCTCGCCCTTGCGACCAACCAAGCGACGAGCCGGAGCAACCGAGCACTCGGCTTGATCTCAAGTGCACTTCAAGTTGCACTCTTGCGGAAACGCACCTCAACAAGGAGAGCACCCCATGCCTGTCGCCGTCATCACCGGAGCCTCCCGCGGCCTCGGCGCCGCCCTGGCCCACGCCCTCGCCGAACGCGGCTGGGACCTCGTCGTCGACGCCCGCGACGCCGAAGCCCTGGCTGCCGCGGTCGGGTCGAGCTCGACGCACGCCGTCGCAGGCGACGTCGCGGACCCCACCCACCGGCAGGCCCTCGCGGACGCCGCCGAGGCCCGCGGCGGCGCCGACCTGCTCGTCAACAACGCGAGCACCCTCGGCGCCAGCCCCATGCCCCAGGTCGCCGACCTGTCCGCCGAGGTCCTCGACGACACCCTGCTCACCAACGTCGTCGCGCCCGCACGCGCTGACCCGGCTGCTGCTCCCCCAGCTGCTCGCGCACCACGGCACCGTCCTCAACATCACCAGCGACGCGGCGGTGGAGCCCTACGAGGGCTGGGGTGCGTACGGCGCGTCCAAGGCCGCCCTGGACCAGCTGACCCGGATCCTCGCGGCGGAGCAGCCCGGGCTGCGCGTCTACGCGGTCGACCCGGGCGACATGCGCACGCAGATGCACCAGGACGCCTTCCCGGGCGAGGACATCTCCGACCGGCCCGAGCCGTCGACCGTCGTACCCCACCTGCTCGCCCTCCTCGACGGGCACCTGCCGAGCGGCCGCTACCGCGCCGCCGACGTGGCCGTGACCGAGGGAGCCGCCGCATGAGCGCACCCGCCTTCGACCTGCCCGTCGCCGGCGAGGCGACGACACCGCCCGAGGCCCGGGGACTCGCCCGCGACGAGGTCCGCATGCTCGTCGCCGCCCCCGACCTGCTCGTGCACCGCCAGGTGCTCGACCTGCCCGACGTCCTGCACCCCGGCGACCTGCTCGTCGTGAACACCTCGGCGACGCTGCCGGCCGCGGTCGGGCCGGTGCACGTCTCGACCCAGCTCGACGACGGTGACTGGGTCGTCGAGCTGCGCCGCCCGGGCAACGACGGCCCGGACCGTACGACGAACGGCGCGGTCCTCCACCTGCCCGGCGGGCTCGACCTCGCACGTCCGGGGACCGCACCCCGCGGGGCAGCGACGTCTCTGGCGGGCCACGCCGCACCCGGAGACCGACCGCGACGACGTACCTCACCGAGCACGGCCGCCCGATCACCTACGCCTACGTCGACGGCGAGTGGCCGCTGGAGTCGCGGCAGAACGTCTACGCCACCGTCCCCGGCAGCGCCGAGATGCCCAGCGCGGGTCGCCCGCTGTCCGAGCGGGTGCTGGTCGCGCTGATGTCCCGCGGCGTCGTCGTCGCACCGGTCGTGCTGCACACCGGCGTCTCCAGCCAGGAGTCGCACGAGCCGCCGCAGCCGGAGCAGTACGTCGTCCCCGAGGTCACGGCCCGGCTCGTGAACGGCACGCGCGCGGCCGGACGCCGCGTGGTCGCGGTGGGCACCACCGTCGTCCGCGCCCTGGAGACCGTCGCGGACCGGGACGGGCCGTGTCCATCCGGCCGCCGGCTGGACGTCGCTCGTCCTGGGACCGCGGCGCCCCGCCCGCGTGGTCGACGGCCTGCTCACCGGGCTGCACGAGGCCGAGGCCAGCCACATCGACCTGCTGCGGGCGGTCGCCGGCGACCGGCTCGTCGACCGGTGCCTACGGCGTGGTGACGCACGGACCTCGGCAGTACCTCTGGCACGAGTTCGGAGACACCATGCTCTTCCTGCCCTGACGGGGCGGATCAGCGCAGGTGTCGCCGGGCCCGCGCGTCCAGCCGTCGAACCGGCGGCGGGTCGCGAGCCAGACGACCTTCATCGGCGTGCCGGCCTCCGCGAGCAGCGCGTCGACGTTCTCGCGCGGCAGCTCGTGGGCGATCCACGGGACGACCGCGAGCAGCAGCTTCGGCGGGACCTTCTTGTCGAAGTTGCTCTCGACGACCTGCTGCCAGTCCTCCTGCGTCATGTACTTCTGCACGAGGGCCATCGCCTCGGTCTCCTCGTGCCCCATGTGCGCGAGCAGGGTGTCCCGCGCGGCGGCAAGCTGCTCGGCGAGACGTGCGGCGACCACCGGGTCGGTGGTCGAGGTGACCCGCTCGAACCCCTGCGCACAGGCGGTCAGGATCGGGTCGATCTCGGCGTGCTCGGCCTCCATCGCCTCGAGGGTCGCCTGCTCGTCCGCGGTCGCGGCCCGGGTCAGCCAGGGCCACAGGCCGGCGTCCTCGCCGGAGTGGTGGTGGTGCAGGATCTCGCTGAAGACCTGCCAGCGCCGCGCCAGGGCGGCCCACGCGCCCCGGTCGTCGGCGGGTGTCACGGCGGACGCCTCGGCGAACATGACCAGGTCGCGCCGGAACGCGTGGTGCATGACGTACATCATCTTCACGTCGACCGGGCCTTCCGGCGCAGCGGCCTGGCGGGGCAGCCGCCACTGAGGGACGTCGGTGGGAGTGGTCTGGGTCGTGCTCATGGAGGTGGTCCTCTTCGGGTCGATGGTGCTCGCTGGTGGGACCAGGCTCCGGCCGGCGCCTTGCGGCCGACTTGGAAGCGACTTGAGCCGTCCGGGCCATCGACACCGGCGCTCCCGGGGGCGCACCATCACCGGTATGAACGCGCGCTCCGAAGCCCGCGCCAACCGCCTGGTGCTGCTGGCAGTGACCGCCGGCGCCCTGGTCTCCGTGGCCCTGGGTGTCTCCGGCCGGGTGCACACGACGACCGGCGAGAGCGTCGACGCTGTTCGGCTTCCGGAGCATGGTCCAGATGAAGGTCTGGCTGGCACTCGTCGTCGGGGTGCTGGTGCTGGCGCAGCTGGTGACGGCCCTGTGGATGTACGGCCGGCTCGGCCGCCCGGCGCCCGCGCGACTCGGGTCGGTGCACAGGGCGCTCGGTGCCCTTGCCCTCGTGGTCAGCCTGCCCGTCGCGTACGCGTGCCTGTGGTCGATCGGTTTCGCGTCCTCAACCGGCCGGGTGCTGGTGCACTCGCTGGCCGGCTGCCTGGTGTACGGCGCCTTCGTCGTCAAGGTCGTCGGCCTGCACGCCGACGCCTCACCGGGCTGGCTGCTGCCGGTCGCGGGCGGCACGTTGTTCACGGTGCTCGTCGTGACGGTGCTGACGTCGGCTCTCTGGTACGTCGGCACGCAGGGGCTGCCCCCCGGCGGCTGAGTCAGCCGGGCAGGAAGGAGAGCCGCACCGAGCGGTCGGGGTTGTCGACGTTGAGGTCGACCAGGCAGACGCTCTGCCACGTGCCGAGGGCCAGCCGGCCACCCAGCACCGGGACCGACGCGTACGGCGGAACGAGCGCGGGCATCACGTGGGAGCGCCCGTGCCCGGGGGAACCGTGCCGGTGCTGCCACCGATCGTCGGCGGGCAGCAGGTCGGCGAGGGCCGCGAGCAGGTCCTCGTCGCTGCCGGCTCCGGTCTCGAGGATCGCGATGCCGGCGGTGGCGTGCGGCACGAAGACGTGCAACAGACCGTCCTGCTCGCCCGCGACGAAAGCCGCGCACTCCCGGGTCAGGTCGTGCACGGCTTCGCGCGAGCCGGTGTGCAGGTCGAGGGTCTCGCTACGCACGAGCGCCCCCGGGCGTGATGCTGACGGGCACGATCATGCGTCCACCCTCGCACGGGGGCGGTCGGCGACCGGCGACGGTCGCCGGGACCTGGACATCACGACGGCAGCCACGGCGAGGATGGCGTAGGCGCCGGACAGCAGCAGACCGAGACGCACGCGGTCGGCACCGCTGACCATGGTGAACAGGAACGCGCCACCGAACGCGTTCAGCGTTGCGTGCCAGACGGCTGCGAGGCACCAGCGGCCACCGCTCGCCGTGAACAGCTGCAGGACGATCATCTGGAAGGCCGCGTTGCCGACGATGCCCATGACCCAGGGCATCTCGCCGTTGAGCATCAGGGGCAGGTGCCACAGGATGCGCACAGCAGAGAGCACGACCCACGCCCCGAAGATCCCGTGCCGGCTGAGCAGCAGCGGTGCCGCGAACGCGGTCCAGCCGGCCTCCTCACCGATACCGACCATGACCAGCATCACGAGGAACGCCACCGGCACCTCGGGCCAGTGCCCCAGCTGCGCCGCGGTCGGGAGGGGGCGCCGAGCCAGTGGTTGACGACCACGTCGACGACGTGGACGGCGATCGGGGTGAGCACGGCCACGGCGTACCACTTCGGCGCCGCGTCCCACTGACGCAGGCGACGTCCCCAGGCCCCGAGGGCTTCCCGTCCCTGGCACGACGCGACGACCAGTGCCGCGAGCAACGGACCGAGGGGCATGTTGTCCGGGTTGGAACCGAGCCCGAGACCGGCGGAGATGAAGATCCCCCAGCCGAACAAGCAGGCCAGGACGGCGAACGTGGTGATCGGGTAGGTGCGGACGATACGGGCTGGGCCAGGCATGGTGTACCTCCAGGGTCGGTGGTCCCACTCTGGCGGTGGCTCCGGTGTCCGCGCGTCGGCCGCGCGACCACACCCGGACCGGGCCGGTGGGAGGAGAAGGGCCACTGGTTCTCACTCTCCAGACCGATGCCCCGCCCGCGCGGACAGCCCTACAGTGAGCGCGGGATGAGACACGACGGCGTCACGCGCACGGTGCAGCGGATCTGGGACCCGGTGCTCGGAGCGGCGTGCCTGACGGTCGCCGTGGCGGTCCACCTGAGCGGCTCGGAGGCCGTCAGCCGGAACCTCGAGCCGAGCCCGTTCTCGGTGGCGCTGACCTGCCTGGCGGTGGGCCCGCTCGTCGTACGCCGTCGCTACCCGCTCACCGTCCTCGTCCTCACCCTCCTCGGGCTGCTGGCGCTGGTGGCGACCCGCAACACAGTGGGCGCAGCGACCCTGGGCTGCACGGTCGCCTTCTACACGGCGGTAGCGGTCGGGTCGCGGAGACAGATGCGGACCGCCGTCGCGGTGATGGTGGTCGGTGTCGCGCTGGGCCTGCTGATGCGACCGGTGGACCTCAGCACCGGCGGCGCCGTGATGACGGCTGTGATCTTCACCGGGGCCGGCGTGCTCGGCGCCGGGGTCCGCGAACGACGCGAGAGGTTCGAGGCCGACGTCATCGCCGCCCGCGAACGAGCCGCTCGCAGCGCCGCGGACGAACGGCTCCGCATCACCCGGGAGCTGCACGACATCATCGGTCACGCGATGGGGGTCATGGTCGTCCAGGCCGGGGTGGCCGAGCGGCTACTCGACACCGACCCCGGCCAGGCCCGCACGGCGCTCGCGCAGATCGGCGACACGGGCCGACGCTCGCTGGCGGAGATGCGGCAGGTGCTCGGCGCGCTGCGGGAGGGGAACGGTGCGGCCGACGCCCTCCCCCGGCAACCGATGCCGTCACTGGCGGCACTCGCGGTGCTGGTGGACGAGGTGCGCGTCGCCGGGCTGCCGGTCGAGTCGACGGTCGACGAAGACCTCGGCCCGTTGCCGCAGGGGATCGACCTCGCGGCGTACCGCATCGTCCAGGAGTCCCTCACCAACTGCCTCAAGCACTCGGGTGCCACCCGGGCCTCTGTGCGGGTCAGCCGCGACGGCGACGAGGTCCGCGTGACCGTCGTCGACAACGGCACGAGGCGACCCCGCCCCGGACCGGACGGCCACGGCCTCGCCGGCATGCGCGAACGTGTCGTCCGTGTACGGCGGGGAGCTGGCCGCCGGACCGGCGGACGGAGGCGGCTTCCGGGTCGACGCCCGCATCCCGCTCGGGACACCCACGTGATCACCGTCGTGGTCGCCGACGACCAGGAGCTCGTGCGGACGGGGTTCGCCCTGATCCTCGGCTCCGACCCCGGCATCGAGGTCGTGGCGACCGCATCCGACGGGACGGAGGCCGTGGCCGCGGCCCGGGAGCACCGCCCCGACGTCGTCCTGATGGACATCCGGATGCCCGGCATGGACGGCATCGAGGCGACGCGGCACATCACGGCCGGTCCGCTCACCCGCGACGTCCGCGTCCTCGTGGTGACCACGTTCGACGAGGACGAGTACGTCGTCGACGCCCTGCGCGCCGGGGCGAGCGGGTTCCTGCTCAAGGACACCGCCCCCGCGGACCTGATCCAGGCGGTCGCGGTGGTGGCGTCCGGAGACGCCCTCCTGGCGCCGGCCGTGACGCTGCGGCTCATCGACCGGTTCGTCCGCGCCGAGCCGGACCGGCCGTCCCCGGAGCCGGCCACGCTGGCCTCGCTGACCGCACGGGAGGAGGACGTCCTCGTCGCGGTCGCGGACGGGCTCTCCAACCCGGAGATCGCCGCACGCCTCCACGTCAGCTACTCGACCGTCAAGACCCACGTGAGCCATCTGCTCACCAAGCTCGACGCTCGCGACCGCGCCCAGCTCGTCATGCTCGCGCACCGGTCCGGGCTGACCCGCTAGCCGAGCCGGATGGGCTAGGCCATCGGTTTACCTTTTGCCGCGATTGCCCACTCTTCGGGTGGTCCCGACAGTGGGACCGCACCTGGCCGCTCTCGCCGAGTCCTGCCCACGGTCGGTGTTCCCCGTCCCATCGGGCAGGAGCGGGAGACCCACGCTCGACGGCATCCGTGAGGGTGCCTCGGGGTGAAGCCGGTCCCCCACCGGCCGGGCATCGACCTTTCCGCCCGAACCCGACAGCTAATCCCGCAGGCGGTCGAGAGGTCGGTCCGTCATGCCCGTACGCCTTGCTGCACTCCTGTCCGCGCTCCTGCTCGCCGTGCTCGCGCCGTTCGCCGTCGCCGGTCCGGCCGACGCCACCTCCCAGGGCACCTGGGACCGGCTCGCACACTGCGAGTCCGGGGGCCGCTGGCACATCGCCACCGGCAACGGCTACTACGGTGGCCTGCAGTTCAGTCCCGGCACCTGGCGCGCCTTCGGCGGGCGTGCCGTACGCCGCCCTCGCCCACCGGGCGACCCGGACCCAGCAGATCCGGATCGCCGAGCGGGTGCTTCGCGCGCAGGGCTGGACGGCGTGGCCGGCGTGCTCGCGCCGCGTCGGGCTGCGCTGACCCTGGGGTCAGGCCCTCAGCAGGTTCCGCAGGACGTACTGCATGATCCCGCCGTGCCGGTAGTAGTCCGCCTCGCCGGGGGTGTCGATCCGGACCACGGCGTCGAACTCGACGTCGCCGGCCCTGACGTGCACGGTCTTCGGGATCGCGCCGTCGTTGAGCGCGGTGACGCCGGTGAAGGAGAACGTCTCCTCGCCGGTGAGCCCGAGCGACTCCGCGTTCTGGCCGGCGGGGTACTGCAGCGGCAGCACACCCATGCCGATCAGGTTCGAGCGGTGGATCCGCTCGTAGGACTCGGCGATGACCGCCTTGACCCCGAGCAGCGCCGTGCCCTTGGCCGCCCAGTCGCGCGACGAGCCGGAGCCGTACTCCTTGCCGGACAGGATCACCAGCGGGGTGCCCGCGGCGAGGTACTTCTCCGAGGCCTCGAAGATCGTCGTCACCGGGCGCCGTCGGCGGTGAAGTCGACGGTGAAGCCGCCCTCGGTGCCCGGCGCCAGCTGGTTGCGCAGCCGGATGTTCGCGAACGTGCCGCGGATCATCACCTCGTGGTTGCCGCGCCGTGAGCCGTAGGAGTTGAAGTCCCGGTTGGCCACGCCGTGCTCCGCGAGGTACTTGCCGGCCGGCGAGTCCTTCTTGATCGCACCGGCCGGCGAGATGTGGTCGGTCGTGACCGAGTCGCCGAGCTGGGCGAGCACCCGGGCGCCCTCGATGTCGACGACGGCCGTCGGCTCCTCCGGCATCCCGTCGAAGTACGGCGGCTTGCGGACGTACGTCGACTCGGGGTCCCAGGCGAAGGTGTCACCGGACGGCGTCTCGAGGTTCTGCCAGCGCTCGTCGCCGGCGAACACGTCGGCGTAGTCGTCGGTGAACATGTCCGAGGTGATCGCGTGCGCGATGACCTCCTCGACCTCGGCCGCGGTCGGCCAGATGTCCTTCATGAACACGTCGTTGCCGTCGCGTGTCCTGGCCCAGCGGGTCGGCGTACAGGTCGAGGTCCATCGACCCGGCGAGCGCGTAGGCCACGACGAGCGGCGGCGACGCGAGGTAGTTCATCTTCACGTCCGGGTTGATCCGGCCCTCGAAGTTGCGGTTGCCGGACAGCACCGAGACGACCGACAGGTCGTTGTCGTTGACCGCCTGGCTGACCTCGGGGATGAGCGGACCGGAGTTGCCGATGCAGGTCGTGCAGCCGTAGCCGACGAGGTTGAAGCCGAGCTTGTCGAGGTACGGCGTGAGGCCGGCGCGCTCGTAGTAGTCGGAGACGACCTTCGACCCGGGGGCCAGCGTGGTCTTCACCCAGGGCTTGGTGGTCAGGCCCTTCTCGACGGCCTTCTTCGCGACCAGGGCCGCGCCGATCATCACCGACGGGTTCGAGGTGTTCGTGCACGAGGTGATCGCCGCGATCGCGACGGCGCCGTGGTCGAGCTCGAACTTCGTGCCGTCCGCCGAGGGTCACCAGCGCCGGGTTGCTCGGCCGGCCGCCGTCGCTCGGGGCGGCCGAGACGTAGTCGTGCGGCGCCTCGGAGCCGTTGCCCTCGTGGGACGGGGCGTCGGAGGCCGGGAAGGTCTCGGCCACCGCCTCGTCGTACCCGGTCTGGTCGCCGGAGGTGTCGACGTAGTCGGCCAGCGCGCCGCGGAACGACTGCTTGGCGTCCGACAGCGAGACCCGGTCCTGCGGGCGCTTCGGACCGGCCAGCGACGGTACGACGGTCGCGAGGTCGAGCTCGAGCTTCTCGGAGAACCGCGGCTCGGCCGACGGGTCGTGCCAGAGGCCCTGCTCCTTGGCGTAGGCCTCGACGAGCTTGAGCTGCTCCTCGGAGCGGCCGGTGAGCTCGAGGTACTTCGTGGTCTCCTCGTCGATCGGGAAGACCGCGATCGTCGAGCCGAACTCCGGCGACATGTTGCCGATCGTGGCGCGGTTGGCCAGCGGCAGCGCCGAGACGCCGGGGCCGTAGAACTCGACGAACTTGCCGACGACGCCGTGCTTGCGCAGCATCTCGGTGATCGTCAGCACCAGGTCGGTCGCGGTGGCGCCCTCGGGCAGGTCGCCGTTGAGCTTGAAGCCGACGACCCGCGGGATCAGCATCGACACCGGCTGGCCGAGCATGGCCGCCTCGGCCTCGATGCCGCCGACGCCCCAGCCGACGACGCCGATGCCGTTGACCATCGTGGTGTGGGAGTCGGTGCCGACGCAGGTGTCGGGGTAGGCCGAGCGTCGTGCCGTCGCTCGCTCTCGCGGGTGAACACGGTGCGGGCCAGGTGCTCGATGTTGACCTGGTGCACGATGCCGGTGCCCGGGGGGACGACCTTGAAGTCGTCGAACGCGCCCTGGCCCCAGCGCAGGAACTGGTAGCGCTCCTTGTTGCGCTCGTACTCGATCTCGACGTTGCGCTCGAACGCCTCCGGGGTGCCGAAGACGTCGGCGATCACGGAGTGGTCGATGACCATCTCGGCCGGCGCGAGCGGGTTGATCCTGGTGGCGTCGCCGCCGAGCTCGGACATCGCCTCGCGCATGGTGGCCAGGTCGACGACGCACGGCACGCCGGTGAAGTCCTGCATGATCACGCGGGCCGGGGTGAACTGGATCTCCTTGCTGGGGTCCGCGTCCGCGTCCCAGCCGGCCAGCGCCTTGATGTCGTCGGCGGTGATGTTCGCGCCGTCCTCGGTGCGGAGCAGGTTCTCCAGCAGCACCTTGAGGCTGTACGGCAGGGAGTCGACGTCGAGACCCTCGCCCTCCACGGCGTTCAGCCGGTAGATCTCGTAGGACTTCCCGTCCACGTCCAGCGTGCCCTTGGCACCGAAGCTGTCCTGACTGCTGCCGGCCTTCGACATCCGCGATCTCCTCGTGAGGTCTGGTGGTGCTCGTCTCGTCCCATCTTGCCGCCGCGGGAGTACCCACGGAACAGGGGGACCATCAATGTCTCTTGATATCAAGATACATGACGTGCTCGCGCCTCAGGCAGCGGGGGCGTGTCCGGCACCAGCACCGCGACGCACTCGACGTGGTGCGTCATCGGGAACAGGTCGAACGCGCGCAGCGACTCCAGCACGTAGCCGTGCTCGGCGAAGAACGCCACGTCGCGCGCCAGCGCGGCCGGGTCGCAGGCGACGTAGGCGACGGCGCGCGGGGCCAGCGCGGCGATCGCCGGCGACGACGTCCCGCTTGGCGCCGGTGCGCGGCGGGTCGAGCACCACGAGGTCGCGCGGTGCCGATCACGTCGGCCGCCAGCGCCCGGTCCACCCGGTCCGCGACCAGCGGAGACCTGGTGCAGGTCGCGCGAGGTTCACCTGCGCGTCCGTCGACCGCGACCGCGGTCGGACTCGACGGCGACGACGTGGCCGGTGAGCCCGACCGCCTCGGCCAGCGCGCCGGAGAACAGCCCCACGCCGGAGTAGAGGTCGGCGGCCCGCTCCCCCGGCTGCGGGTCGAGCCCGTCGAGCACGGCGGCGACCAGGGTGTCGGCGGCACCGGGGTGCACCTGCCAGAAGCCCGAGCCGGTGACCTGCCAGGTCCGTCCCGCGGCCTGCTCGGTGAGCACCTGCGGCCCGTCGGCGTACGTCGTCCCGTCGGCGCGTCGTGACCAGGCGGAGCTGCTGGCCGGTCGAGGAGACGATCGACTCGACGCTCGGTGGCGTCGGGCCACTCGGTGTCCGGTGACGTCGGGGAGGCCGGGGTGCGCGATGCGGCAGTCGTCGACCGGCACCACGTCGTGGGAGCGGTGCTTGCGCAGGCCGGCGTCCGCCGTCGGACGTGACCGCCCACTGCACGCGGGTGCGCCAGTCGAGACCGTCGTCCGCTGGTCGAGCACCGCCTCCACCGTGACCGTCGACGTCGAGCCCGGCGAGCCGCTGCAGCTGCTCGGCGACCACCGCCGCCTTCAGGGCGCGCTGGGCCGGGAGCGCCACGTGCTGGAAGTCGCAGCCGCCGCACGCGTCCGGCCCGGAGAACGGGCAGGGCGGGGCGACCCGGTCGGCGCGAGGCCTCGAGCACCTCGACGGCGTCGGCGCGCAGGAACCGGTCGCCCTCCTGGCCCTCGGTGACCAGCGCGACGACCCGCTCCCCGGGCAGCGCGTGCCGGACGAAGACGACGACGCCCTAGTGCCGCGCGACGACGAACCCGCCGTGCGCGATCGCGCTCGGCGCGGACGTCGTACCGCTCCCCCACCAGCGACCGGCCGCGGACCTTCTTCGGCCGGGGCCGGCGGCCGCGCGACGGGCTCAACTCACGTCCCCGCTGCGGTCCTTCGGGGGTGCGGCGGCGTGCGCAGCGTCTCGCCGCGACGGACGTCACCGGCACGGACCTGGTTGAGCGCCCGCTCGGCCCGCTGCTTCGCGAGGAGCGACGAGTGCAGCTGGTAGGGCACGGACGTCACCATCACGCCCGGCATGAACAGCAGCCGGCCCTTGAGCCGCAGCGCGGTCTGGTTGTGCAGCACCTGCTCCCACCAGCGTCCGACGACGTACTCCGGGATGTAGACCGCCACCACGCCGCGCGGGTTGGCGTCCCGGATGCTCCGGACGTACTCCACGACGGGCCGGATGATCTCGCGGTAGGGCGAGTACAGCACCTTCAGGGGTACGTCGATCCGCCGGTCGTCCCACTCCTCGAGCATCCGCGCCGTCGACGCGGCGTCGGCGTCGACGAGCACCGCCTCGAGCACGTTGGGCCGGGTCGCCTTGGCGTAGGCCAGCGCCCGCATCGTCGGCTTGTGCACCTTGGAGACCAGCACGATGGCGTGCACCCGGGTGGGCAGCACCTGGTCGTCGGCCTCGACGAGGCAGCTCGCGGCCGACGTTGTCGTAGTGCCGGCGGATGCTCTTCATCAGCATGAAGAAGGTGCCCATCGCGAGGATCGCGATCCAGGCGCCGGCGAGGAACTTGGTGACCAGCACGATCACGAAGACCACCGCGGTCATCGCGAGGCCGAAGGTGTTGATCAGCGCGGGAGCGCTGCATCCGCCGTCGCACCGGCGGGGTCGGTCTCGGTCTTCAGCAGCCGCGTCCAGTGCCGGATCATCCCGAGCTGGCTGAGGTTGAACGACACGAAGACGCCGACGATGTAGAGCTGGATCAGCCGGGTGACCTCGGCGTCGAACGCCACGATCAGCGCGATCGCCATGAAGGCCAGGATCAGGATGCCGTTGCTGTAGGCGAGCCGGTCGCCGCGCGAGCCGAGCTGGCGGGGCAGGTAGCCGTCCTTGGCCAGGATCGAGGCCAGCACCGGGAAGCCGTTGAAGGCGGTGTTCGCCGCGAGGACCAGGATGATGCCGGTCATCGCGATCACGAAGTAGAACCCCGGGGTGAAGTTGTCGAACACCGCCCGGGCGATCTGCGCGATCACCGTGTGCTGGTCGTAGCCGTCGGGCAGCGGGCTCCCGTCCGGCAGCCGGAGCCGCTCGAGGTCGTTGGGGTCGACGTACTTCAGGTGCATCTTGTTGGCCAGCGCGATGATGCTGAGCAGCATCGTGACGGCGATGGTGCCGAGCAGCAGCAGGGTGGTCGCGGCGTTCCTGCTCTTGGGCTTGCGGAACGCCGGCACGCCGTTGGAGATCGCCTCGACGCCGGTCAGCGCCGCACAGCCCGACGAGAACGCCCGCGCCAGCAGGAAGACCAGGGCGATGGTGGTGATCTCGCCCTCGTAGCCGGGCGCCTTGATCAGGTGCGAGCTGGGCGCTCTCGACGTCCGGCAGGGTGCCGGTCAGCTCTCGGAAGAGCCCGTAGAGCGACATCCCCATGATGCCGAGCATGAAGCCGTACGTCGGGATGGCGAAGAACGTGCCGGACTCCCGGACGCCGCGGAGGTTCAGCGCCGCCAGCACGAGCACCAGGATGCTGGCCCAGAACGCCTCGTGCCCCGAGACGAACCCGATGGCCGAGGCGGCGTTCTGGATGCCCGAGGAGATCGACACGGCCACGGTCAGCACGTAGTCGACGAGCAGCGCGCTGGCCACCGTGACACCCGGCCGTCGGCCCGAGGTTGACGGTCGCCACCTCGTAGTCGCCGCCGCCGCTGGGGTAGGCGTGCACGTTCTGCCGGTAGGAGGCGACCACCGTGAGCATCACGATCGCGACCAGGATCGCGATCTTCCAGGACCAGGCGTACGCCGTGACGCCGGCGACGCTCAGCATGATGAAGATCTCGTCCGGGGCGTAGGCGACCGAGGAGAGTGCGTCGCTGGCGAAGACGGGCAGCGCGATGCGCTTGGACAGCAGCGTCTCGCCGAGCTGCGTGCTGCGCAGCTTGCGGCCGAGCAAGATGCGTTTCGAGACGTCGCCAACTCCCACGAGGGGAAAGGCTAGACCTACCTCGCGGCGTAGTAGCGTCTCCCCCGTGCATGTCGTGATCATGGGGTGTGGCCGGGTCGGCTCGGCGTTGGCCCGCTCCCTCGAGGACCGCAACCACACCGTGTCCGTGATCGACAGCAACCCCGATGCCTTCCGTCGGCTGGGGCCGTCGTTCAACGGCACCAAGGTGACCGGGATCGGCTTCGACCAGGGTGTCCTCGAGCGCGCCGGGGTCGAGAAGGCCGACGCGTTCGCCGCCGTCTCGAGCGGTGACAACTCCAACATCATCGCCGCCCGGGTGGCCCGCGAGACGTTCGGCATCCAGCAGGTCGTCGCCCGGATCTACGACCCGGGCCGCGCCGAGGTCTACCAGCGGCTCGGCATCACCACCGTCGCCACCGTCAAGTGGACCGCCGACCAGGTGCTCCGACGGCTGCTGCCGGCCGGGGCCGAGCCGGACTTCCGGGACCCCTCCGGCACGATCCGCGTCGACCACGTCCCGGTCAACGAGGCCTGGATCGGCCAGCGCACGGTGAAGTTCCAGTCCCAGTCCGGCAGCCGGATCGCCTGGATCGACCGGCTGGGCGAGGGCATGATCCCGGACCCGCGAGACCGTCATCCAGGAGGGCGACCTGCTGCACCTGGTGATGCGCGAGGAGAACGCCGAGCAGGTCTACGAGGTCTTCAACGACGGACCGGAGGACGACTGATGCGCGTCGCCATCGCAGGAGCCGGTGCCGTCGGCCGGTCCGTGGCCCGCGAGCTGATCGGCAACGGTCACCGCGTGCTGCTCATCGACAAGGACCCGGCCGCCCTGAAGCCGGAGCGGGTCCCGGACGCCGAGTGGCTGCTGGCCGACTCGTGCGAGCTCTCCTCGCTGGAGGAGGCCAAGCTCGAGGCCTGCGACGTGGTGATCGCCGCGACCGGTGACGACAAGGTCAACCTGGTCACCTCGCTGCTGGCCAAGACCGAGTTCGCCGTGCCGCGCACCGTCGCCCGCGTCAACCACCCCAACAACGAGTGGCTGTTCAGCGAGGCGTGGGGCGTCGACGTGAACGTGTCCACGCCGCGGATCATGTCCGCGCTGGTGGAGGAGGCCGTGACCGTCGGCGACATCGTCCGGCTGTTCACCTTCCGCCAGGGCAACGCCAACCTCGTCGAGCTCACCCTGCCCGACGACTCGCCGTACCTCGGCAAGCCGGTCGGCCTGATCCCGTGGCCGGAGAACACCTCGCTGGTGACCATCCTGCGCGACGGACAGGTCTACACCCCCACCGGCGAGCAGCCGATCGAGTCCGGCGACGAGCTGCTGTTCGTGAGCTCGCCCGAGGGCGAGGGCGAGCTCCAGGACCTGCTCGCCCCCGCCACCGGGGAGTAGCTCAGGCGGTCTCGGGCTCCGGCTCGACCGGGGTGTGGTTGCGCGCGAGCAGCCAGGCCATCCCGGCCAGGGCCGCGATCTGCAGCGGCCAGCCCATCGCGATCTTGCTGACGCCGAGCGCGGCCACCATCGGGCTCGCGTCGTCGGCGGCCTTGCCGGCCAGGTAGATCGGCAGCTGCACCGCCACCCGGACCACGCAGGGCAGCGCCAGCATCAGCGTCAGGTTGCGGCACAGCCGGACCACCTGCGGGTCGCGGTGCCACTCGGTCGGGTCACCGGCGACGCTGCCGACCATGAAGCCGACCACCGGCCAGCGGACCACGGTGCTGAACACCATGACGACGGCGTAGACGCCGTTGTAGATCATCCCGGGCAGGAAGTAGGCGAGCGCCTGCTCGTTGGCGTCGCCGCCGCCGCGGGCCGAGCGCCACGCGAAGAAGGCGCCGATGCCGATGCCGACCAGGCTGTTGAGCACGAACTGGACGGTGGAGCGCTGCACCAGCCGGACGACGCAGGAGCACCACCGCGGTGGCGACGCTGACGCCGACGGCGAGCTCGAGCTGCTTGGTGGTGACGAACAGGAGCGTGAACGCGAGCGTGGGTACGGCGGCCTCGAGCATGCCGCGCCGTCCGCCGAGCGCCTTGGAGAGCTGGGCCCGGACGACCTGCTCGACCGTCTCGGCGCCCGACCGGTGTCCCGGTCGCGGTCACCGCAGCTCGTAGCGCGGGTTGAACATGACCCGCATCCGGTCCTGCACCCCGATCCGGCCGATGACCTTGATCTGGCGGCCGGGCTCGATCCCGGCGATCCGCCGACGGCCCAGCCAGACGAGCGTGATCAGCGCGGACCCGTCGTACAGCTCGGCCTCGAGCGCGGGCACCCCGCCGCGCGGCCGCAGCGTCACCGTGCGCAGGCTGCCCTGCAGCTCGACGCGCTGACGGTCCGCCGGCCTCGGCGATCGGGCAGCAGCCCGCCTTGACCGCACCCTCCTGGAGCTCACGTGCCTCCATGTCGTCGCTGCTGGCCCACTTGCTCAGGCTCTTGCGCAGCCGCCCCTTCACTTCTCCCATGTCATCCAGAGTAACCGCGTCTGCGGTCATGCCGGGTCACGCCCGTCCATCCGCTGGGCGTTCGGCGGCATGGTCAGGGGCAGCGCGTCGCCGGGCGGGACGGGGGTGGTGCCGCGGACCACGACGACGTCGCGCATGCGCCTGCTCGACGTCGCCGTCCTCGAGGTGCTCGACGGCCGGGCGGCCGAACAGGGTGGCCCGCAGCAGCCAGCGCGGGCCGGGGATGCCGATCACCTTGGAGGTCTGCTGGACGCGCTGGCCGTCGCCGCGGTCGACCGTCAGGGAGACGGTCGACCTCGGTGCCCCAGGGGCCCTCGGTCTCGGTGGCGGTGCCGCCCATCCGGGCGATCTCGCCGGCCACCTGGCGGCGTACGTCGTCCCAGATGTCGCCGTGGCGGGGGGCCGCGAACGCCCGGAGCTCGACGGCGCCGGTCTCGCCCGCCAGGATCACCGCGATGACCTGGCCGGAGCCCTCGTCGACCTGGAGCTGGAGGTCGAGGCCGTCGCGCGGGGTGAGCAGCAGGCCGCCGAGGTCGATCCGGTCCGGGTCGTCCTCGACGAGGGTGACCTCGGAGACGTCCCAGGGGCCGCTGCGCCCGCGGGCCCGTCCGGGGTCTCCTCCGCGGGTCGGCCTCGTCGGCTCGGGCTCGTCGGACTTCTTGCGTCGGAACATCAGGGCGTCTCCTCAGGGGCGGCGGCAGACAGCTCCGGGAAACCGCCGGTGGAACCGTACCCGCCGTCGCCGCGCGCCGAACCGGGGAGGCGCTCCACCTCGACGAAGCGGGCCTTCTCGACCCGCTGGACGACCAGCTGGGCGACCCGGTCGCCCCGGGCCAGGTCGACGGGGTCGTGCGGGTCGAGGTTGACCAGCAGCACGCTGATCTCGCCCCGGTAGCCGGCGTCGACGGTGCCGGGCGCGTTGACGATCGACACCCCGAAGCGGGCCGCGAGCCCCGAGCGCGGGTGCACCAGCGCGACGTACCCGTCCGGCAGCGCGATGGCGACGCCGGTCGGGACCAGCGCCCGCTCGCCCGGCTCGAGGTGCACGTCGACGGTCGTCACCAGGTCCGCGCCGGCGTCGCCGGGGTGGGCGTACGACGGGAGGGGCAGGTCGGGGTCGGTCCGGGTGATCAGGATCTCGACTGCCATGCCGCGACCCTATCGACCGTCGCGACCGCGCCGGGTGTCAGGATGTGCGCGTGTATGACGAGCGGCTCGGCGTCCCGCTGCGCTGGTGGGCCCTGGCCACGATGTTCGTCGCCTCGATGCTGCTCGCGTTCCTCGTCGCCACCCCGCCGTGGGTCGCGGTCGCCGGCACCGGCGTGGTCACGATCGCTCTGCTCGGCCCTGTTCCTCGGGTACGGCGCGGCGCGGATCTCGGTCGCGGACGGGGTGCTGACCGCCGGGCGGGCCCGGATCTCCCTGGACCACGTCGGCGAGGTGCGCGCCCTCGGCGCCGAGGACACCCACCGGCTCGCCGGGCCGCGACGCCGACGCCCGGGCCTACCTGCTGCTGCGGCCCTACCTGCGACGGGCGGTGCGGATCGCCATCGACGACCCGGCCGACCCGACGCCGTACTGGCTGGTCAGCACCCGCCGCCCGGACCGGCTCGCCGCCGCCCTGACGCACGGCCGGCGGGATAGACCAGCGCCCGGGTGGGTACGGGAGAGCTCGTCGACCGGCACACTGGTCGAAACCACATGAAGGAGACTCAGATGGCTTCGGGCTCGAAGGTCTGGACGGTGTTCGGACTCGGCGCGACGGTGGGCGGCCACGATGGCCGCCCGCAAGGCGATGACCGCGACATGGAAGCTCTCGACGGGCAAGCCGCCGC
Source organism: uncultured Actinomycetota bacterium (assembly GCA_963786795.1). GTDB lineage: Bacteria > Actinomycetota > Actinomycetes > Propionibacteriales > Nocardioidaceae > Nocardioides_B. The sequence continues at coordinate 13,672 of CAWBAQ010000030.1, read as the reverse complement.
CGAGCAACCCCGAGCACCCCGACGTGTCGATCGGGCGAGGCGGTCGCCTGGGCGGTGGCGTCAGCGGCGTGGCCGTGGGCGCTGGCCCGGATGTTCGCGACCCGGGCGGCCGCGGACTACTACCGGCGCTCGACCGGGCACCTGCCGGCGAACCTGGAGGACGTCGAGGTCTGACGCACCGGCACGCCGAGACGATTGAGGCCGGGATCCCCTGGGGGTCCCGGCCTTTCGTCGTCTGGTGCTTCCCGATCAGCGCTGCGGCCGAGGATCAGGCGCAGTCCTTGCAGATCATCTTCTTCGCGTCCGCGAGCTGGCTGCGGTGGTGCACGAGGAAGCAGCTCATGCAGGTGAACTCGTCGTCCTGCCGGGGCCGCACCTCGACCGCGAGCTCCTCGTGGGAGAGGTCCGCGCCCGGCAGCTCGAACGACTCGGCGGCCTCGGCCTCGTCCTCGTCGACCTTGCCGGAGTTCTTGTCGTGCCGCCGAGCCTTGAGCTCCTCGAGGCTCTCTTCGCTCTGGTCTTCCTCGTTCTTGCGAGGAGCGTCGTAATCAGTTGCCATGTTCCGTCTCCTGCCCCCGTGTTCGCCCGAGTGTGTGCTCGTGGGCGCGTGTTCCTGTCGTGTGTGCGCGAGGCGGATTGTGCACCATCGGAGGCCCGCAGTGCACGGCCATTCCAGATGGTGTCGCCAGACTCACATCGCAGCGGGCTCAACAGGGGCGCAGGACACCCGGCGCTATTCCCGCAGGAAGTCCGCGTCCGGCCAGGACCGAGGTCCCGGAACTCGTCGAACCCGTCCTCCGGGCGCGCACAGGAAGCAGTCGTTGCCGCCGACGCCGGCGGCCTTCTCCAGCCGTGCTCCGGCCTCGGTCGCGACCAGTCCACCCGGCGGCCATGTCCCAGACGTTGAGGCCCTCCTCGACGTAGGCGTCGACCCGGCCCGCAGGCCACCGAGCACAGGTCGAGGGCCGCCGATCCCATCCGGCGGACGTCGCGGACCTCGTGCAGCATCGCGGAGACCGCGACGGTCTGCTTGACCTTCACGTCGGCGACGTAGTTGAAGCCGGTGCCGACCAGCCGCTGCGACAGGGGCGGCGGCGACGCCGTCCGAGCCGACGCGGAGGCGGACGCCGTCCTGGAAGGACCCGCCGCCCTTGGTGGCGGTGAACCGCTCGCCGCTCTCGACGTTGACGCACCACCCCGGCGACCGGGTCGCCGTCGAGCGGCGGCCGCGATGGAGACCGCGTAGTGCGGGATGCCGTAGAGGAAGTTCACGGTGCCGTCGATCGGGTCGACGATCCAGACCACGCCGCTGGTCGACTCCGAGCTCGCGCCCTCCTCGCCCAGGAAGCCGTCGTCGGGCCGGGCGCCCATCAGCCGGTCGAAGATCAGCCGCTCCGCGGCCCGGTCCACCTCGGTGACGACGTCGACGGGGCTGGACTTGGTGGACCGCCACCTCGACGCCCTCGCCGGCGCCGCACGCGCACCATCTCGGCGGTCTCGACGGCCACCGCGACCGCGAGGTCGAGCAGCTCGTCGTACTCGGCCGGCATCGTCAGGCCCTGCCCGCACAGCGCCGGGCTGTCGCCGCGCGGGTTGGGGCAGCAGCCGACCGGGCAGCGGTCCCACGACGGGGCCAGCGCGCCGACGCTGGCCCGGCGCGACCTCGTCGCCCCGCTCGACGGCGGCCCGCTCCAGGAGCAGGTCGCGGACCATCGCCACGAAGCGCGGGTCGACGCCCGGCCGTCGCGGCGCGGGCGAACTCGACGCCGACCTTCTCGGCGGTCGCCTGCGCCTCGGTGTCGAGGTCGTAGATGACCTCCATGTGGTCGGACACGAAGCCGATCGGGACCACCACGACGCCGCCGACGCCCTGCTCGGCGAGCTCCTCGATCCGGTCGTTCACGTCGGGCTCGAGCCACGGGACGTGCGGCGGCCCGGACCGGGAGCAGAAGACCAGCTCGGTCGGGTAGCGGTGGCCGGTCTCCTGGCGGACCCGCTCCCCCACCTCGTCGGCGACGGAGCGGTGCTGGGCGACGTAGGCGCCGCCCTCCGGGCCGGCGGTGTCGTTCATCGACGTCGGGATGGAGTGGGTGACGAACAGCACGTGCGCGTCGCGGCGGGCGGCGTCGCCGAGGTCGGCGAGCGCGGTCAGCGTCGCGTCGACCATCGGCTCCACGAAGCCCGGGTGGTTGAAGTAGTGCCGCAGCCGGTCGAGCCGGGGTGCGCCCGCACCCACGGCGGCGACCGCCTCGGCGAGGTTCTCGCGGTACTGCCGGCAGCCGGAGTACGACGAGTAGGCGCTCGTCACCAGGCAGGCGGCCCGGCGTGACCCCGTCGTCCTTCATCTGCTGCAGCGTGTCCGCGAGGTAGGGGTCCCAGTTGCGGTTGCCCCAGTAGACCGGCAGGTCGATGCCCGCGGACCGCGAGGTCCTCCTCGACCGCGGCGATGAACGCCCGGTTCTGGTCGTTGATCGGGCTGCGGCCGCCGAAGGCGTAGTAGTGCTCGCCGACCTCCTCGAGCCGCTCGCGCGGGATGCCGCGGCCGCGGGTGACGTTCTCCAGGAACGGGCAGCACGTCCTCGGGCTTCTCGGGCCCGCCGAAGGAGACCAGCAGCAGCGCGTCGTACGGCGAGGTGTCGAGGGGCATGACGCAATCGTAGGATCAGCCCCGATGTTCACGACCTACCGCCGGGTGCTCGGCCTGCCCGGAGCCCTGGTGTTCTCGCTGAGCGGTCTGGTCGCCCGGCTCCCGATCTCCATGGTCAGCCTCGGCATCGTGCTGCTCGTGTCGACGCGCACCGGCTCCTACTCGCTGGCCGGCACGCGTCTCCGCGTCGTACCTCATCGCCAGCGCGCTGTTCGCCGTCCTCCAGGCCCGGCTGATCGACCGGCTCGGGCAGAGCCGGGTGCTGCCGGTCGCCGTCGGCGTCTTCGCGGTCGGGCTGGCGGCGATGATGGCGGCCGTCGAGACGGACGTCCGGCGCCCCGTGGCCGCACCTGTTCGCGGCGCTGGCCGGGGCCGCGATGCCGCAGATCGGCTCGTGCGTGCGGGCCCGCTGGTCGCTACCTGGTGCCGGACAAGCAGGCGCCTGCACACCGCCTTCGCCTTCGAGGCGGTCGTCGACGAGACGGTGTTCATCCTCGGGCCCGGCCCTGGTCACCGTGCTCGCGACGACCGTGCACCCGCTCGCCGGCCTGGCGCGCGCGCTCGTCGCGGCGGTCGCTCGGTACGGCGGTCCTGGTCGGCCAGCGACGCACCGAGCCGCCGCCGTCCGGGGCGACCCGACGACACGGGCCGGCGACCCGATGCCGTGGCCGATGCTCGCGCCCGCTCATCGCCTGCGCGTTCACGATGGGCGCCCTGCTCGGCGGGCGCCGAGGTCGCGACGGTCGCGTTCTCGGACGAGCTGGGCGCCAAGCCGCTCTCGGGCCTGATGCTCGCCCTCTGGGCGCTGGGCAGCCTGCTGTCCGGGGTCGTCACCGGCGCCGTGCGCCTGCGGGCGTCGAACGCGACCCGCTTCCGCTGGGGCATGCTCGCGCTCGGCCTGCTGATGCTGCCGCTGCCGTTCGTCGACGGCTTCGTGCCGCTCGCGGTCTTCCTGTTCCTGTCCGGCTTCGCGATCTCGCCGACCCTGATCGCGAGCTTCGCCTGGATCGAGGAGTCGGTGCCCGCGGGCCGGCTCACCGAGGGCATCACGCTGTTCACCACCGGGCTGGCCGCCGGACTGGCGCCGGGCGCCGCCCTCGTCGGCCTGGTCGTCGACGCGGCCGGGGCCTCGGCGAGCTACTGGGTGACGCGCGGCGGCGGGGCTGCTCGGTGCCGTGCTCGCGTTCGCTGCCCGGCCCGGCTCACCGCGGTGCGAGCATCGCCCAGCGGATCGTCCGCGTGAGCGCGGCCCCGGTCGTGCGCACCAGCAGCCGCTCGGTCACCGGGAGGTAGGGCAGCAGCAGCTGGCGCCGCGCCCACACCGGCATCAGCCCGACCGCGGCGGCCGCCAGCCCGGCGTACGGCACGCGGGCGGGCAGCGGCAGCGGCGGGTGAGCAGCAGGAACCGGGCGGTCTGCCGGGCGGCCGGGGTGCCCTCGAGCTCGGGGCGGTAGTCGCTCGAGCTGCTGCGCGGAGCTCGGCCTCGCTGCGCGGCGGGTCGGTCACGCCGAGCGCCTCGGCCACCCGGGCGGCGTCGGCGACGTAGGCGTCCCGTCCCGTCGGCGTCGAGCGGGTGCTTGCCGTAGCGCTGGTGGGCGGCCAGGAAGCTGTCGATCTCCGCGACGTGCACCCAGCGCAGCAGGTGCGGGTCGGACGCGGCGTACGCGCCGACCGTCCGGGCGCGGTGCCGACGACGCGCTCGTGCACCGACCGGACCGCGGCCACCATCTTGTCCGCGTCGGCGGCGGTCCCGAAGGTCGTCACGGCCAGGAAGTACGACGTCCGCTGCAGCCGCCCCCACGGGTCGCCCTCGAAGCCGGAGTGGTCCATCACGCCGGCCATCGCCAGCGGGTGCAGGGACTGCAGCAGCAGCGCGCGGATCCCGCCGACGAACATCGACGCGTCGCCGTGCACCCGCCGGATCGCGGCGTCCTCGTCGAACCAGCGCGGCCCCTCGGCGCCGTGGACGCGCTCGCGGCGGCGGGCCCCCTCCGGGCCCGCGACGCGGGCGAAGAGCCGGTCACCGAGCGTGCGCCGGACGCCGGCGAAGGCCTCGGTGGGTCCGGTGAGGGTCACACGGGCGAGTATGCCCCCGTACTGTTCACGCCATGCTGCGCTGGGAGAGCTGGTCGGGCCTGTCGACGGCCCAGCCCGCCCAGGTGATGACGCCCGCGAGCGCCGCCGAGGTGGCCGACGCGGTCGTCGCCGCGCGCGCGTCGCGGCCTCCGCGTGAAGATGGTCGGCTCCGGGCCACTCGTTCACCGACATCGCCGTCGACCGACGGCCTGCTGCTGCGGCCCGACCGGCTGGTCGGCATCCGCACCGTCGACCGCGAGGCGATGACCGTCACGGTCCTGGCGGGCACTCCCCTGCACGTCCTCAACGACCGGCTGCACGCACCTCGGGCTCGCGCTGCACAACATGGGCGACATCGACCGGCAGACCGTCGCCGGCGCCATCGCGACCGGCACGCACGGCACCGGTGGACGCTGGGCGTCCCTGTCGGCCCAGGTCTCGGCGCTGGAGATCGTCACCGCCGACGGCGCCGTCGTCCAGGCGCGACCGACCGGCACCGCCGAGGAGATCGACGCTGTTCGAGGCGGCGCGGATCGGTCTCGGCGCGCTCGGCATCGTCACCGCGGTGACCTTCCTGGTCGAGCCGGCCTTCGCCCTCGAGGCGGTCGAGGAGCCGATGCCGTGGGCACGGGTCGTCGACGGCTTCGACGAGCTCGTCGACGACCAACACGCACGCGGAGGCCTACTGGTTCCCGCACACCGACCGGATGCTGACCAAGCGCAACAACCGCACCCTCGACGACCTCGAGCCGCTCTCCCGGTTCCGTGCCTACGTCGACGACGAGCTGTTGTCGAACACGCTCTTCGGCGCCCTCAACCGGGTCGGCGACGTCGTGCCGCGCAGCATCCCCCGGATCAACCGGGTGTCCTCCCGGGCCCTGTCGGCCCGCACCTACACCGACGTCTCCCACCGGGTCTTCACGTCGTCGCGCCGGGTGGTGTTCCGGGAGATGGAGTACGCCGTGCCGCGCGAGGTCGGCATGCAGGCCCTCACCGAGGTCCGTGCCCTGATCGACCAGCAGGGCTGGCGGATCGGCTTCCCGGTGGAGATCCGGCACGCCCCGGCCGACGACGTGTGGCTGTCCACCGCGTACGCCCGTGACTCGGTCTACCTCGCGTTCCACGTCAACGCACGCACCGACCACACGGCGTACTTCTCCGGGGTGGAGCGGATCCTGAGGGCGTACGACGGACGGCCGCACTGGGGCAAGCTGCACACCCGGACGGCCGCGGACCTCGCTCCGACCTACCCGCGCTTCGAGGAGCTCCTCGCGCTGCGGGACCGGCGTCGACCCGGACCGGCTGTTCACGAACGCCTACCTCGAGAGGGTGCTCGGCCGCTGAGCCGGTCAGGTGCTCGACGACGCCGACGCCCGGGGCGCGTTCCAGCCGCGGCGTATCGCGACCACCCGCCACAGGAAGCAGACCAGGGCGGCCGGGACGGCCACGACGGCGGTCCGCAGGCCGGCCTCGGCCCCGACCACCGCGATGGCGGCACCGACCAGGGCCGGGGTGGCGTAGAGCTCACCCCGGAACACGAGCGGCACGCGGCCGGTGAGCACGTCACGGAGCATGCCGCCGCCGATGCCGGTGAGCATCCCCATCAGGGCGGCGGGCACCGGGCCGAGCCCGAACGCCACCGCCTTCAGCGCCCCGGTCACGCAGAACAGGGCCAGCCCTGCGGCGTCGAGCACGTTGATCACCCGCTCCTTGCGGTCGAGCGAGGGGTGGAAGAAGAAGGTCACCAGGCCCGCCACGGCGGGCACCAGCAGGTAGCGCCAGTCGGCCAGGGCCGCCGGGGGTACGGCGCCGATGAGCACGTCGCGCAGGAAGCCGCCGCCGAGTCCCGCCGTACCCGCCAGCACCAGCACCGCGAAGACGTCGAGCTCCTTGCGGACCGCGACCAGGGCACCGGTGATGGCGAACACGAAGATGCCCACCAGGTCGAGGACGACGAGCACCGTCCCGGGATGCGCGACGGTCGGGTCCATGCGGGTCAGCGTAGGCCCGCACCCCGCCCGTTTGCGGCGCCGACCCGCGTGCGGCGTACCCTCCCCACGGCGCGCGAGGAAGTAGGCTCGGCCCACGACCAGGAACACCAAGAACGGAGCATGGCCACCCCATGAAGGAGCAGGACCTCACGCTCGTGGGGCTGACGGAGGACAAGCAGAAGCTCGTCCTGGTCAGTGACGCGGGCGAGGAGTTCACCCTTCCGGCCGACGCCAGGCTCCGGGCCGCTCTTCGCGGCGAGCACGCCCGCCTCGCCCAGTTGGAGATCACCATGGAAAGCGCTCTGCGCCCCCGCGACATCCAGGCCCGCATCCGGGCGGGCGAGTCGCCCGAGAGCGTCGCGTCCGCCGCCCAGACCACGATCGAGAAGATCATGGGCTACGCCACCCCGGTGCTGGCCGAGCGCGCCCACGTCGCCGACCGGGCCCAGCGCGCATCGGTGCGCCGCAAGGGCACCGACGGTCCGGCCCGACTCCTCGGTGACGCCGTCGCCGAGCGGCTCCGCGCCCGCAACGTCGACCCGTCGTCGGTCGAGTGGGACGCCTGGCGCCGCGAGGACGGCCGCTGGACGCTGGTTGCCGACTACCGCTCCGGCGAGAGCAGCCGGCACGCCGAGTTCGTGTTCGACGCCCCCGGCCGCTACGTGGTGGCCGAGGACGACGAGGCCCGCTGGCTGGTCGGCGAGCAGTCCACCAGCAAGGGGCCGCAGCCGCGGGCGGCGTCGGGCCCGCGCCGGCTCTCCAGCGTCGACAGCCACGGGGACGACGTGGAGCTGCCGCTGGGCGACGACGCCATCGGGATGGTCAGCGAGGGCGCCACCGAGGACCCCACCGAGGACCTGAGCGCGACCGCCGCCGCCATCCGCGAGACCGGCGACGCCGACTGGATCGCCACCCAGGCCACCGAGCGGCCCGCGAAGCCGGTGGAGCCCGTCGAGCTGGGCAGCGAGTCGGACCCCGAGGTCGGCGGAGCCGGCGGACGAGCCGCCCGACGCCGGAGGAGCCGAGCCGGACGAGCCGGAGGCGCGCCAAGACGGGCAGGCAAGAAGAAGAGCCGCGCGTCCGTGCCGAGCTGGGACGAGATCATGTTCGGTGGCGGCAAGCGCGAGTGACGTGGGACGACCGTCACCTGGACGGGAAGGTTACCGTTCAGTAGGTTGACCGGATGGCCTACTTCGTCACGGGCGCGACCGGGTTCATCGGTCGGCACCTCGTCCAGGAGCTGCTCGACAACCGGGACGGCGAGATCTTCGTGCTGGTCCGCAAGGGCTCGCGGGGCCGGCTCGACCACCTGCTCCGCTCCTGGGGGAACCCGACGCGGGTCACCGCCGTCACCGGTGACCTGACCGCGCCGAACCTCGGCGTCTCCAAGACCTGGGTGCGCGAGCACCGCGGCGACATCGAGCACTTCTTCCACGTGGCGGCGCTCTACGACATGACCGCCTCCGACGAGCTCAACGAGGAGCTCAACGTCGGCGGCACCCGGTCCGCGCTCGACCTCGCCGCCGCCCTCGACGCCGGCGTCTTCCACCAGGTGTCCTCGATCGCGGCGTCCGGCGACTACCACGGGGACGTTCGACGAGACCATGTTCGACGTGGGTCAGGGCCTGCCGTCGGCCTACCACCGGACGAAGTTCGAGTCCGAGCGGATCGTGCGCGAGGAGTCGACCGTGCCGTGGCGGGTCTACCGGCCCGCGGTCGTGGTCGGGCACTCCGAGACCGGCTCGATGGACAAGATCGACGGTCCCTACTACTTCTTCTCGCTGTTCAAGCGGCTGCGCGACAACCTGCCCGCGTGGATGCCGATCGTCGGCGTCGACCTCGGCGACACCAACGTGGTGCCGGTCGACTACGTCGCCAAGGCGATGGACCACATCGCCCACCAGCCCGGCCTCGACGGGCAGGCCTTCCACCTGGTCAACCCCGACCCCCAGCCCACCGTCGACGTGGTGAACATCCTCGCCGACCGCGGCGAAGGCACCCCGCTTCGCCGTGCCGCTGGACCGGCGGGTGACCGGCGTGCTGCCCACGACCCTGCTCCCCCGCGCCCTGCGCCCCGCCGGGCTGCGTGCAGAACCTGCTCCGCACGCCGCCGGCCCAGCTCGTGCTCCGCGAGACCATCGGCCGCCTCGGCATCCCGCCGGAGGTCCTGGAGCACATCTCCTTCCCCACGACGTACGCCTCCCGGCGCACCGAGCGCGCACTGTCCGGGTCCGGCATCTCCTGCCCCGACCTCGAGGGGTACGCCGCGACGCTGTGGACCTACTGGGAGGAGCACCTCGACACCGACACCGCCCGCGACAGCGCGATCGTCGAGAAGCTCGAGAACCGCCGCGTCGTCATCACCGGCGCGTCCTCGGGGATCGGCAAGGTGGTGGCGCTCAAGGTCGCGCAGGCCGGCGGCATCCCGATCCTGGTGGCCCGCGGCAAGGACAAGCTCGAGGACACCAGGGCCGAGATCGAGGCCGCGGGCGGCACCGCCCACGCCTACGGCTGCGACCTCTCCGACCTGGAGGCGATCGACGCGCTCTGCGAGCAGCTGACCGCGGAGCACGAGACCATCGACTTCATCGTGAACAACGCCGGCCGCTCGATCCGCCGGTCGCTGGCGCTCTCGGAGGACCGCTTCCACGACTTCGAGCGCACCATGCAGCTCAACTACTTCGGCGCGATCCGGCTGGTGATGGGGCTGCTGCCGCTGATGCGCGAGCAGCAGCACGGCCACGTCGTCAACATCAGCTCGATCGGCGTGCAGACCAACCCGCCCCGGTTCAGCGCGTACGTCGCGTCGAAGGCGGCGCTCGACGCCTGGAGCAACGTGGTCGCCTCCGAGCTGGTCGGGGACGGCGTCAGCTTCTCCACGATCCACATGCCGCTGGTCCGCACGCCGATGATCGCGCCGACGAAGATCTACCAGAAGTTCCCGACCATCTCACCGGCCCAGGCCGCCGACATGGCGATCGCCGCGATGGTGGAGCGGCCGCACGAGGTGAACACCGCCCTGGGCAACCTGGGCGCCGTCGCGCACACCGCTGGCGCCGAAGACGACCTTCCGGGTGCTGCACCTGGCCTACCAGGTCTTCCCGGACTCGGCCGCGGCCAAGGGCACGGACACCGACGACACCACGCCACAACAGCTGCTGCTGGCCAGGCTGCTCAAGGGCGTGCACTGGTGACCGGACGCGCCGCGTCGCTCACCCAGCCGCTCCAGCTGGCGGGGTAGAGCGCCGCGGTCCGGCCGAGCAGGTGCAGCGCGAACAGGTCGTGGGTCGCGGTGACGCCGGAGCCGCAGTACGCCGCGACCTCGCCGTCCTCGGGGACCATGGCGTAGACGTCCGCGAGCTCGGCCGTCGTCCGGAAGCGACCGTCCTCGCACGTTCAGCGCGGTCGGCACGTTGACGGCGCCCGGGACGTGCCCGGCCACCGGGTCGATGGGCTCGACCTCCCCGCGGAACCGCTCGGCGGCGCGGGCGTCGAGGAGCACCCCGTCGCGGGCGACCCGCGCCGCGCCGTCGGCGTCCACGACCGGCAGGTGTCCCGGGTCCGCCCGGAAGTCGCCCGGCTCGACGTCGCGCTCCCCCGTCTCGAGGTCGGCCCCGCTGCGCGTCCACCACGACCAGCCGCCGTCGAGCACCCGCACGTCGTCGTGCCCGTGGAACCTGAGCAGCCACCAGGCCCGGGTCGCGGCCATCGAGGACCAGTCGTCGTAGACCACGACGGGCCGGCCGGTGCGCACACCGGCGGCACGCATCGCCTCCGCGAACCGGTCCGGGTCCGGGAGCGGGTGGCGTCCTCGTGCGTCGACCGGGTCGGCCGGCGGGTCGGCGAGGTCGGTCGCCAGGTCGACGTACACGGCGCCGGGCACGTGCCCGGCGAGGTACTGCTCGTGCCCGTCGGAGCGGCCGAGCTGGTAGCGCACGTCGAGCACGGTGACGTCCGGCAGCAGCGCGGCCGAGCTCCTCGGGAGAGATCAGCATGCGCCGGCGTACGTCCCTGCCCGCGCCTGGGGCGCGGCGATCGACCGGGCGTTGTCGCGGGCCAGCGAGTAGTAGCGCAGCCAGTCCATCTGCATCCGGCCCGGGTTCATCCGCGCGCCGGCCTGGTCGGCCAGCCGGAAGCGGAAGGCGTACGTCGCGCCGGACCGCGCCGCGTCGCGACGCTCGGTCATGACCACGCGCGTGTCGACGAACCAGGAGACGTGCGTGCTGGTGACCTCGACGGCGTAGGTGTGGAAGGGGCCGGGGCGCAGGTTCAGCGTCCTGCCCGCGGTGAACTCGCGGTTGGGCAGGTTGCGGATCGCCATCCGGGCACGGCTGGTGCCGAGTGCGTAGTCCTCGAGCACGATGCTCCTGGCGCCGCAGTGGTCCTCCCCGGTCGGGACCAGCTCGGCCACGACGCGGTACGGCGTGTTGCCGCGGCCGTACTGCTCGGCCCGCACGCGGGTCTCCCAGCGGCCGTACTGGCGGGCGCGACCGGTGACCGTCGCGACCACGTCGCCCCCGCCCGCGGTGCCGTTGATGGTGAGCATGCCGTGCTGGTTGTTGACCTGGCCCGGCCGGTTCAGCGACCACATGCCGCCCTTCACCGGCCCGATGAAGTCGTCGGCCCACTGCGCGTTGCCCCAACGGAACACCTTGCCGGCGTTCGTCGGCCGGGACTCGGACGCGGACGCCGGGGCTGCGCCGGAGAGGGTCGCGGTCAGCGCGGCGACGACGGACAGGACGGCGGCACGACGAAGCGCTCGGGGGAAAGACATCCGGCCACCGTAGGCGAACGTTCCGAATCAGGCGAACGGGAGCGATCGACGGACGTGGCATGATTCCGCCCCGTGGCCGAGCTGCAGTTCTACACAGGGACCATGGACTCCGGGAAGAGCACCCTGGCCCTCCAGGTCAACCACAACCACGCTGCGCGTGGTCGCGTCGGTCGCATCTTCACCAGCCACGACCGTGCGGGCGAGGCCGTCGTGTCCTCCCGGCTCGGCCTCACCGCACGACGCCCTCGAAGTGCCCGACGGACTTCGACTTCTGGACCTTCGTCGTGGAGTCCTTGACCCACGGCGGCAGGATCGACTACCTCGTCTGCGACGAAGCCCAGTTCTACGAGCCCAGCCAGATCGAGCAGCTGGCCCGCGTCGTCGACGAGCTGCAGATCGACGTGTTCTGCTTCGGCATCCTGACCGACTTCCGGACGCGCATGTTCCCGGGATCGAGTCGCCTGGTGGAGCTGGCCGACCGCATGAACGTCCTCCAGGTCGAGGCGCTGTGCTGGTGCGGCAAGCGCGCCACCCACAACGCGCGCACCGAGAACGGCGGGATGGTGACCGAGGGCGAGGTCATCGTCGTGGGGGACGTTGACGACCAGGACTCCGAGCCCGCCGTCGTTGCCTACGAGGTCCTGTGCCGCCAGCACCACCGACGCAAGCTCACCGCAGCACGCGCCAAGGCGGTCAGTCTCGCCCCCGAGCCACTCCCGTTCGGATAGCGGCGACCCGACCACCACGTCGGTTGAGCCCAACGAACCGCACCCACGTCGGTTGAGCTTGTCGAAACCATTCCGCGCCCCGTTGGTTGAGCCGGGCGGAGCGAAGCGCAGCCCGTGTCGAAACCACCCGCACCGACGCGCAGCCCGATGAGCGCGCGGCTCGTTGGTTGAGCCGGGCGGAGCGAAGCGGAGCCCGTGTCGAAACCACCCGCACCGACGCCGCTCGACCAGACTCGACCACCGTCGCCCGCGAAAATTTTCGAGATTCCCCTTGTGGACAACACGATTCTCGCCGGTTTCGGGGCCGAAAGTGTCGGTGGTCGGGCCTAGGTTGGGTTCATGACCAGCACCGTCCACGACCCGCTCGAGGTCGACTCCGGGCTGCGGGACCTGACCCCCGCGCAGGTGCTGGACGCGGTCGCCGAGCGGCGCCGGCCGCGGACCGGGCCGAGGCCGAGCTGCTGGCGTTGGCGGTGCACTGGGTCGACCTGCACCCCGTCACCCCCGACCGGCCGGCCGCGTCGTTCACGGCGCCGCAGGGGGTCGCCGGGATCGTGCTGGGCGAGACGACCGTCGAGGCGGCGCTCGCGGGTGAGGGCACGCCGGGGATCGCCGAGTACGCGGTCGAGACCCTCGCCGCCACCCTCGGCCTCTCCTATGCCGCGGGGCTGCGGCTGGTCTCCGAGGCGGTCGAGCTGTGCTACCGGCTGCCGCGGCTCTGGGACCTGGTCCAGTACGGGCCGGTTGCAGGCGTGGAAGGCCCGCCGGGTCGCCGCCGAGACCACCACCCTGTCGCCCGAGGCGGTCGGGTTCGTGGACCGGCACCTCGCCGTGACCGCCCGCCGCAACACCACCCCCTCGCCGGGGAAGCTGCCCGAGCTGGTGCACGAGGCGATGCTGCGCTGCGACCCGGACCGGGCCGCCGGGATCGAACAAGCCGCCCTGGACGCCCGCGGGGTCTGGTTCGACCACCGGGCCTCGACCGCCACCACCGATCTCACCGCCCGCCTCGACACCCTGGACGCCCTCGACCTGCAGGCCTCCATCGGCGACCTCGCCGGTGTCCTGGGCCGGCTCGGCGACGACCGCCCGTACGATATCCGGCAGGCCACCGCACTCGGCCTGCTCGCCCACCCCCAACGCGCCCTCGACCTCGCCGCCAACGGCACCGGCGACCAGCGCCGCGGACCGGCCGGCGTCGACGACCGGCACCAGTCGGTCGAGCCGGGCTGAACGGGTCGCGGGGCACGCTGTACCTGCACGTCACCACCGCCGACCTCGCCCACGACACCGGCGGGCAGGGTGGAGAAGCTCGGACCCGCCACCCTCCAGCTGCTGCAGAACTGGATCGGCCGGTTCTCGACGGTCACCATCCGGCCGGTCCTCGACCTCGCCCGCGACGACGCGGTCGACGTGCACGACCCGCCCGGCTGGATGCGGGAGACCGTCATCCTCC
>CAWBAQ010000029.1:0-375440 GCA_963786795.1 uncultured Actinomycetota bacterium | reverse complement strand
GCTCGCTGCTGGCGCAGACCGAGGTCCTCGCGCTGGTAGAGCGGCACCGGGACCTGGCCATGGTGGCGCGGACGCTGAGCCCGCACGCCGTCTCCACCACGTTCGGGCTCAAGGCCGCCGGATGGCTGACTGGCGTCCTCGACGCCCACGATCGACTGAGCGGTCCTCGTGCTCCCGGTCCAGCTCGGCGGCGCCGCCGGCACCATGGCCGCGCTGGTCGAGCTCGGCGGCCAGGAGGCGGCGGAGGAGTGCTACGCCGCGACGATCCAGGCGCTGGGCCTCGGCAAGGACTCGCTCTGGCACACCCGGCGCACGACGATCACCCGCATCGGCGACGCGGGATTCCGCTGCACCGACGCCTGGGGACGGATCGCCAACGACGTGCTCACCCTGTCGCGACCGGAGGTCGGCGAGCTCTCCGAGGGCACCGGCGGCGGCTCGTCGACGATGCCCCACAAGGCGAACCCGGTGCTCTCGACGCTGTCGCGGGCGGCGCTGGTGGCTCCTTCGCTGGCCGCGACCCTGCACGTCGCCGCCGCCGGGCAGGTCGACGAGCGCGCCGACGGCGGCTGGCACGCCGAGTGGGCCACGCTGGCCACGCTGCTGCGCCGCGCCGTCGTCGCCGGCTGCCCAGACCGCCGACCTGCTGGCCGGACTGCGCGTGCACGCCGACCGGATGGCCGCCACCCTGGCCGGCGCCCACGACGACGTCCGCGCCGAGCAGCGCATCATGGCCGCGCTCGCCGGCCACCCACCCCACGACGACTACCTCGGGGTGACCGCCGACCTGGTGGACGCGGTCCTCGCCCGGGCCCGGGAAGTCGGACGAGGAGCCTCCGCATGACCGTCACCGCTGTCCGCCTCGGTGGACGCCCAGATCTCCCGTTGCTGGTCCTCGGACCCTCGCTCGGCACCTCCGCCACCACCCTGTGGTCGGCCGCGGCCAGCACCTGGCCCGAGACTTCCAGGTCGTCGCGTGGGACCTGCCGGGCCACGGCACCAACCGGTTCCCCCTCCCGGAGGACGAGCCGCTGACCGTCTCCCGCCTGGCCTCCGACGTGCTCGAGCTCGTGGACAGCCTGGTCGACGGCTTCGGGCCCGCGCGGTTCCACTACGCCGGCGACTCGGTCGGCGGCGCGGTCGGCCTCCAGCTGCTGCTCGACGCCCCGCAGCGGGTCGCCAGCGCCACGCTGCTGTGCACCGGTGCCCGGATCGGTTCCGTCGAGAGCTGGCAGGAGCGGATCGACGCCGTCCGGGCCTCGGGCACGCCGGGCCTGGTCAGCGCCTCCGCCGCCCGCTGGTTCGGCCCCGGCTTCCTCGACCGCGAGCCCGAGCGCGGCTCGGCCCTGCTGCACGCGCTCCAGGACGCCGACGACGCCGGCTACGCCGCGGTCTGCGAGGCGCTCGCCACGTTCGACGTACGCGATCGGCTGTCGGAGATCAAGGTGCCCGTGCTCGCGGTGGCCGGGTCCGCCGACGCGGTCACGCCGCCGAGCGGCCTGGCCCAGGTCGCGGAGGGCGTCGCCGAGGGCCGGCTGGTGGTCCTCGACGGCGTCGGGCACCTCGCGCCGGCCGAGGCCCCCGAGGTCGTCGCCCGGTTGATCCGCGAGGAGGCGTACGGCGTGCCGGGACGTGACCACCTGACGGTCGAGCAGGTGCGCGAGCAGGGGATGACGGTGCGCCGCGAGGTGCTCGGCGCCGAGCACGTGGACCGGGCCACGGCCGCCGCCACGGACCTGACCTCGGACTTCCAGCAGTTCATCACCGAGTACGCCTGGGGTGGGATCTGGACCCGGCCCGGCCTCGACCGGCGCGCCCGCTCCCTGGTCACGCTGACCGCCCTGGTCGCCCGCGGCCACCACGAGGAGCTCGCGATGCACATCCGTGCCGCCCGCACCAACGGCGTCAGCGTCGACGAGATCAAGGAGCTGCTCCTGCAGACCGCGATCTACTGCGGCGTACCCGACGCCAACACGGCCTTCCGGATCGCCCAGCGGGTGCTGGGGGAGATGGGGGAGGCCTGAGCCCAGGCGGCGTCCGTCACCCGGACCGGCTCGGGGCCGCGCCACTGGACTCGCGCACGACCAGGTGGGTGGGCAGGACGCGCGCGGGGGTGTCCCGGGTGCCGCCTCCCGCCTGCTGCGCGAGGCCGGCGATCGCGTGCGCCCCGGCCTCCTCGGTCCGCTCGGCCAGCGTGGTGAGCGGCGGGTGGCAGAAGTCGGAGCCGAAGACGTTGTCGAAGCCGACCACGCTGACCTGATCGGGGACCGCGACACCTCGCGCGGACAAGCGCTTGAGCACCCCGATGGCCAGCATGTCGTTGTGCGCGACGACAGCCGTGGCCCGGTGCGCGAGCACGGCGTCGGCGGCCGCGGGTCCCGCGGCGAGGGTGGGGGCGAAGGGGCCGAAGCGGGTCGCCTCCAGGCCGTGCTCGCGGGCGGCTGCGCGCAGGCCGGCCCACCGTCGCGCGCCCGACCAGGACTCGGGGGGCCCGCCGAGGAACACGAACGACCGGTGCCCGTGCGAGGCGAGGTGGGCAACGATCTCCCGGGTGCCCTCGTCGTAGTCGGCGACCACGCTGGCCAGGCCGGTGCAGGCGCGGTTGACCAGCACCACGCGGTTGAGCTCCGCGGTTCGCCGGAGCACCTGGTCGGGCATCGTGAGGCCATCAGCACGAAGCCGTCGACGGCCGGGCCGAGCCGCCGTACGAGCTGCTCCTCGTGGGCCGGGTTCTCCTGGGCGTCCGCGAGCACCAGGGTCAGCGACGCCTCGGCGGCGGCGCGCTCCGCGCCCTTGATCACGCCGGCGAAGTACGGGTTGGTGATGTCGGGGACCACCAGTGCCACGGTGTTGCTGCGCCCGGACTCCAGCGCCTGGGCGGCCGGGTTGGGCGCGTAGCCCAGTCGTTCGGCCACGGCGAGCACGTGGTCGCGGGTGCTCGCGTTGACCCGGCCGGGGCGCGTGAACGCCCGCGAGACGGTCGACGTGGCCACTCCGGACTCGCGCGCGACGTCGGTGATCGTCGGCCGGCGCCGGGCTCCCGCATGGCTCGTCGGGGTCATCTGGACAGGGTATGGCAACTTTTGGCAAACGATTGCCAGTGACGAGCGCCACTCCTAACGTCGCGGACGACCGAGCAGTTGAGACGCTCGCCACATCCGGAAGGGCTCACATGGACACGACGACCGAAAGGCGCCGGACCCCCGGCAAGGCCGCGCTGGCCGCCTGGAGCGGCAGCGCGCTCGAGTACTACGACCTGGCGATCTACGGCACCGCCGCGGCACTGGTCTTCCCGAAGATCTTCTTCCCGGAGGGCAACGAGTCCGCGGCCACCATCGCCGCGTTCGCGACCTTCGGCGTGGCGTACGTCGCCCGGCCGATCGGCTCGTTCGTGATGGGCCACATCGGCGACCGGCTGGGCCGCAAGAAGGTCATGGTCGGCACCCTGCTGCTGATGGGCATCTCCACCTTCCTGGTCGGCTGCCTGCCGACGTACCCGCAGGTCGGGCTGCTCGCCCCCGCCCTGCTCGTCGTGCTCCGGCTCCTGCAGGGCCTCTCGGCCGCGGGGGAGCAGGCCGGTGCCAACTCGATGTCCTTCGAGCACGCGCCCGACGACCGGCGCGGCTTCTTCACCAGCTTCACGCTGAGCGGCACCCAGGGCGGCCAGGTGCTCGCCCCGGCGGTGTTCCTCCCGCTCGCGGCGATCCTCCCGGAGGACCAGCTGCTCAGCTGGGGCTGGCGGGTGCCGTTCTGGGCCAGCGCGCTCGTGGTCGTCGTCGGCCTGGTGATCCGGACCCGGCTCGACGAGACCCCCGCCTTCGAGTCCGACGTGCTCGAGGCCGAGGTCACCCGGCCGCCGCTGGCCGAGCTGTTCGCGCACCACTGGAAGAACGTCCTGCGGGTCTTCTTCGCGGCGTTCATCGCGATGGTCAACACGATGTTCCAGGTGTTCGCGCTCAACTTCGCGACCTCCGACGACTACGGCATCAAGATCAGCAGCACCACGATGCTGTGGTTGGCGATCGTGGCCAACCTGGTCGCCATCGCCACCATCCCGTTCTGGGCACGGCTCTCGGACCGCATCGGCCGCAAGCCGGTCTTCGTCACCGGGCTGCTCGGCAGCGCCGTCCTGGTCACCGCCTTCCTCGGCGCGATCGCGGCCGGCAACGTGGTGCTCACCTTCGTCCTCGGTGTGCTGCTCGCCGGTGTCGTCTACTCGATGCCCAACGCCGTCTGGCCGGCCACCTACGCGGAGTACTTCCCGACCAAGGTCCGGCTCTCCGGCATGGCGATCGGCACCCAGTTCGGCTTCGCGCTCGCCGGCTTCACTCCCACCATCGCCGGCGCCCTGATGGCCGGCGACGCTGACAACTGGGTGCGGGTGGCCGCGATGGCCTCGGGTGCCTGCGTGATCTCCGCGATCGCCGTCGTGACCGGTCCCCGCAACACCCACCTGGTGCCGACCCCGCAGCTCGGCGCCCCCACCGCCCGCGCCCGCGCGGTCGAGGTGGCTGCATGAGTCGGCCGCTGGTCGCGGTCCTCAACGGCCCCAACCTCAACCTGCTGGGCCAGCGGGAGCCCGCGCTGTACGGCCGCGAGACGCTCGCCGACGTCGAGGAGCTGTGCCGGTGCACGGCCGACCGCTTCGGCTGCGACGTCGACCTGCGACAGACCAACCACGAAGGCGTCCTCGTGGACTGGGTGCACGAGCTGCGGGAGAGCGCGGCCGGCCTGGTGGTCAACGCCGGCGCCTACACGCACACCTCGATCGCGCTGCGCGACGCGCTGGTGACCGTCCCCGGGCCGGTGGTCGAGGTCCACCTCACCAACGTGCACGCCCGCGAGGAGTTCCGGCGCCGGTCTTACCTCGCCGACGTGGCCACGGCCGTCGTCGCCGGCCTCGGGGCCCGCAGGCTACGCAGCCGCGGTGGAGTACGTCGCCACCCGTGCGACCCGACCGGCGGTGGTGTCCGCATGAGCACCGAGCAGACGTCGTACCTGCTCGGGCTGGTCGGCGACGGCATCGGTGCCTCGCTGACGCCGGCGATGCAGGAGCGGGAGGGGCGCGAGTCGCGGGCTCGAGGTGAGCTACCGCCTCCTCGACGCGACGCAGCGAGGGTTCGGGGTCGACGACCTGCCCGAGCTGCTCACCTGGGCCCAGCGGCTCGGCTTCGACGGGCTCAACGTCACCCACCCGTTCAAGCAGGCCGTGGTCCCGCTCCTCGACGAGCTGTCCGAGGACGCCGCCGATCTCGGCGCGGTCAACACCGTGGTGTTCCGCGACGGTCGGCGCGCTCGGTCGCAACACCGACTGGTCGGGCTACGGCCGCGCGTTCCGCCGGGTGCTCCCGGACGCCGTCGAGGACCGCGTGGTCCTCGTGGGCGCCGGGGGAGCGGGCGTGGCGGTCGGGTACGGCCTGCTGGAGCAGGGCGCCGAGCACGTCTGGGTCCTGGACGCCAACCGGGACCGGGCCGACGCCTGCGTGGTGCGGCTGGCCAAGCGCTTCGGTGACGACCGCGTCAGCGTCGCGGGCGGCCTCGAGCAGGCACTCGCCGATGCGCAGGGGCTGGTCAACGCCACCCCGGTCGGGATGGTCGGCCACCCGGGGATGTCCGTCCCCGAACGGCTGGTTCGCCACGACCTCTGGGTCTCCGACGTCGTCTACTTCCCGCTCGAGACCGAGCTGCTCGCGCTGGCCCGGAGCCGTGGCTGCCGGGTGGTTCCCGGCGGCGGCATGGCCGTGCACCAGGCGGTGGGAGCGTTCGAGTACTTCACCGGCCGGGTCGCCGACCCGCGGCGGATGACGCGGCACTTCGAGGAGCTGACCGCCTGATGCGCACCGGGATCGCCACGCTGTCCGTCCGCGGCCGGTTGCTGGACAAGCTCCCCGCGATCGCGGCCGCCGGGTTCGACGGCATCGAGGTCTTCGACAACGACCTGGTCGCCTGCCCGGCCCCGCCCCGCGACGTCGCCGCCCGCTGCGCGGACCTGGGCCTTGCCATCGACCTGTTCCAGCCGGTGCGGGACGCCGCGGGCGTGGCCCCGGCGGAGTTCGAGGACACCCTGCGCCGGGTGCGGGCCAAGCTCGTGGTCGCCGCCGAGCTCGGGGCGCCGGTGGTGCTGGCCTGCTCGCACGTCGGGGACGCCTCGGTCGACGACCTCGACCTGCTCGCCGAGCAGCTGCACGCCCTGGGCGACGCGGCGTCGGAGCACGGGCTGAGCATCGCCTACGAGGCGCTGGCCTGGGGGCGCCACGTCAACCGGGTCGGCCAGGCCTGGGAGGCCGTGCAGCGCGCCGGTCACCCGGCCGTGACGCTGGCCGTCGACACCTTCCACATGCTCGCCCGCGGCGACGACGGCACCGCGCTCGCCGGCGTCCCGGGGGACCGGATCGGCTTCGTGCAGGTCGCGGACGGCCCGCTGCTCCGGATGGACCTCCTCGAGTGGAGCCGGCACTTCCGCTGCTTCCCCGGCCAGGGTGTCCTCGACGTCGCCGGCGTCGTCGCCGCGAGCCTCGACGCGGGCTACCGCGGACCGGTCTCGCTCGAGGTCTTCAGCGACGTGGTCCGCAAGGCGGACCCGTTCCTCACCGCCCGCGACGGCTACCGCTCGCTGGTGTTCCTCGAGGACCAGCTCGCCGCCCGGCTCACGCGACCCCGCGGCCTCGGCCGTGGCGGCGCCCCCGCCGGCGCCGACCCGCACCGACCTCGCCTTCGTCGAGCTCGCCAACCCCGACGGCTCACCCGAGCCCGCAGCGCTGCTGGCGTCCCTCGGCTTCGTCCGCTCGGGTGTGCACCGCAGCAAGCCGGTGTCGATGTGGCGCAACGGGGACGCGTACGTCGTCCTCAACGACACCCCCGGGGCGAGCACGTGGCACGCGCTCGGTGTGGTCACGCCCGAGGTCGCGACCGTCGCCGCACGGGCGAAGGCGCTGCTCTGGCCCGCGGTCGACCGGACCCGCGGCGCGGGCGAGGCGCGGCTCCCGGGCATCACCTCCCCGTCGGGGGTGCACGTGTTCGTGAGTGCGGCGGCGGGCGAGGACGACGACTGGCGCGGCGACTTCGTGACGTCGACCGACGGCGCCTGACGGGGGTTGGTCCGGCCTGGACCACGTGGGGGTCGCCGTACCGGCGGAGCGGCTCAACGAGGAGGTCGGCTTCCTGCGCACGGTCTTCGACCTCGAGCCTGCACCGGTCGAGGAGTTCTGGGAGCCCCAGGGCCGGCTCCGCAGCCGCGCCCTGCGACCCGCGCACGGCGACACCCGCCTGGTCATCAACGTCGAGGACGTCCGGTCACGGGCGCCGCGGCAGGGCATCACCCAGGTGGCGTTCGGCTGCAACGACCTGCTGGCCCAGGTGCGGCTGCTGCGGGCCCGCGGAGTCGCCGCTGATGACGGTGCCCGACAACTACTACGTCGACCTCGCGGCGCGCTTCGACCTGCCCGAGTCGACCCTCGCCGAGCTCCGCGAGCACGGCGTGCTCTACGACCGGGTGGGTGACGGCGAGCTGCTGCACGTCTACACCGACGTGCTGCCGACCGGCTTCTACGTCGAGCTGCTCGAGCGCCGCGGAGGCTACGACGGCTACGGCAGCGCCAACACCCATGTGCGGTTGGCAGCGCAGCTGCCCTGACTCAGACATCCACACCAAGAATGTGTCCGCGTCCCTACACGTGAGGTCCTCCGAATGACCGCTTCCTTCGTCTACGCAGCAGCGCGTACCCCGTTCGGCCGCTTCGGCGGCGCCCTCGCCGAGGTCCGCCCCGACGACCTCGCGGCGGCCGCGCTGACGGGCCTGCTGGGCAAGGTCCCTGCCCTCGACCCGGCCGAGATCGGCGACGTGGTCTGGGGCAACGCCAACGGCGCAGGGGAGGACAACCGCAACGTCGGCCGGATGGCGGTGCTGCTGGCCGGGCTGCCGGTCACCGTCCCCGCGACCACGGTCAACCGGCTGTGCGGCTCCTCCCTGGACGCCACCATCCTGGCGTCGCGGACGGTGGAGTCGGGCGACGCGGACATCGTGGTCGCCGGCGGCGTCGAGTCGATGACCCGGGCCCCCTGGGTGCTCCCGAAGCCGAGCCGGGCGTTCCCGGCCGGCAACGTCACCGGGGTCTCGACGACGCTCGGTTGGCGGCTGGTCAACGAGCGGATGCCCGCGGAGTGGACGGTCTCGCTGGGGGAGTGCAACGAGCAGCTGCAGGAGCGTTTCGCCATCTCCCGCGAGCGCCAGGACGTGTTCGCCGCACGGTCGCACCGGCTCGCCGACGAGGCCTGGTCGACGGGCTTCTACGACGACCTCGTGGTCCCGGTGCCGGGCGCGGACCTGGCGCGCGACGAGAGCATCCGCCCCGGCAGCACCCCAGAGTCGCTGGCCGGGCTGAAGCCGTCCTTCCGGCCCGCCGGCACCATCACCGCCGGCAACGCCTCGCCCCTCAACGACGGCGCGTCCGCACTGGTCGTCGGCAGCGAGGAGGCCGCCGTCCGGATCGGTCGCGCGCCGTTGGCCCGTGTCGCCGGCCGGGGCGCGGCTGCGCTCGAGCCGCAGATGTTCGGGTTCGCGCCCGTCGAGGCCGCCGAGCGGGCGCTTGCGCGCGCCGGCATCACCTGGGCGGACGTGGCCGCGGTCGAGCTCAACGAGGCCTTCGCCGTGCAGTCGCTGGCATGCGTCGACGCCTGGAAGGTCGACCCCGAGATCGTCAACACCAAGGGCGGCGCCATCGCCATCGGCCACCCGCTGGGCGCCTCCGGCGGACGCATCGTCGGCACGCTCGCCGCGCGGCTCGTCGAGACCGGCGACCGGTGGGGCGTGGCCGCGATCTGCATCGGCGTGGGCCAGGCCCTCGCGGTCGTCCTGGAGAACCCGGAGGCCACAGGTGCGTAGCCGTGCAGCTGGGCGGCGGGTCAGCCCATCGAGTGCAGCTTCTTCGGTGCGATGGTGACGACGAGCCGGACCTGGTCGCGGCCGCCGTACCAGGGGTAGGGGCGTCCGAGGTAGCGCTGCGCGAGCTCCTCGATGTGCTCGGCGCCGCCCTCGGCGGTGACGTCGGTGACGGTGCCGCGGACCGAGTGGTAGCGGCTGGGATGGCTCGGGTCGGACACCGTGACCGCGACGCGGGGGTCCCGCTCGATGTTTCGGGCCTTCTGGTGCCCCTCGACCGTGTTGACCAGGATGTGGGTCCCGTCGGTGTCGACCCACACCTGGGTGAGCTGCGGTGACCCGTCCGGCATCGTCGTCGCGAGATAACAGGTGCTGGACCCCTTCAGCAGGGCGAGCAGCTCGTCGGGCAGGTGCATGGTGTCTCCTCGGGCGGGGGGGCGTCCCACATGCGTTCCCGCCCGCGCCCCGACCAAACGGCGAGCCGTTCTCCGAGCACGACTCTCGCTGATCCTCCGTCGACGACCGGGTTGAGATTCCCGGTCATGGACATGCTGACGGGCGAGCAGATCGCCGAGGCCAACCTGACCGACTGGCGCAAGCTGGGTCAGGGACTACATGCCCGCTACGTGGTCGGCGACTTCGGCACCGGCGTACGGTTCGTCGCCGCGGTGGGCGAGGCCGGCGACGCGCTCGGCCACCACCCGCGCGTGACGATGGGCGACGGGTACGTCGATCTCAAGCTGTCAGCGACGACGCCGTCTACCGCGACGACGAGGGCACCGAGCACATCGTCGAATGGGTGACCCAGCGGGACGTCGACCTCGCGCGACGGGTCACCGAGATCGCCGCCGAGCAGGCGGTCGACGCCGACCCGGCCTCGATCACCACGATCGAGCTCGCCCTCGACACGGCGCACGCCGCGACGATCGCCCCGGTGTGGGCGGCCCTGCTGACCGGGAGCACCGAGGCCCGGGGCCGCGGGACCATCGGCGACGACGTCCGGGACGCCACCGGACGGGTGCCGATCCTGTGGTTCCAGGACACCGACGAGCACGAGACCCCGCGTCAGCGGTTCCACGTCGACGTCTGGGTGCCGCCCGAGGTGGCCGAGCAGCGGATCGCCGCCGCCGTCGCCGCGGGCGGGATCGTCGTCGACGACAGCCAGGCGCCGTCGTACACCGTGGTCGCCGACCAGGACGGCAACAAGGCGTGCGTGCTGCTACGACATTGCCTCCGGCGATCGCCTTCGGACCGTGTTGATCCGCTGGTCGTCGCGTGCCGGGTCAGGCTTCGGCCCCGCTGGCCCGCGGTGGCGGGCTCGTACATCCCGACCTCGCCTCCGCCGGGCAAGCGAAGCGGGTAAGCCGCCCCCACCGCTCCTCGGAGATGCCCTGGGTGAACTCAACGCCCCTCGCGCGAAGGTCTCGCACGGTGGCCTCGACGTCGTCGCACATGAAGTACAGCTCGTGCCCGGGCGGACCGTCGGCCGGATGCACGGCCAGCTCCGCGGGGGGCAGCCTGAAGATCAGCCACCCGCCGCCGGCGTCCACATGCGGTTGCTCCAGGACATCAGCGAAGAAGGCGCGGTCCGCTTCGGGTTCACGGCTGGACAAGATGACATGGCTGCCGTTGATCACGTGATGAGGTTACGTGTGAGGAGTGCTGGGCGGCCCCGGCGTCATCGCGACGAAGTCCCTGGGCGGGATCGGCCCTCTACCGTGGTTCTCACCTGCCGACCTGCCCCGCGTCCAGACTCATCGGTCAGGACCCTGCGCGCCGGTGAGTTCTGGTGGTCGCCCGGGTCGGAACTCTGGGCCTGCGAAGGGAGAACATGATGGGCAGACTGGTGAGCAACACCAGCATGACCGTCGACGGACTGTGTGATGTCGGCGCCTGGTTCGTCGCCGAGGGTGACCACGACACAGCCGGAGTCGACCAGCTCGCTGCCGCGGCCGGGTTCGTGACCGGACGCAAGTGCTACGAAGGCTTTCTCGGCTTCTGGCCGTCGGCACCGGTCCTTGGGCAGAGGTGCTCAATCCGATGCCGAAGTACATCGCCTCACGAACGCTCAGCGGCGACCTGGAATGGAACGCGCACGTCATCGAGGGTGACGCCGTCGACGGGATCCGCCGGCTGAAGGAGGACATCGAGGGTGACCTGTTCCTCTCCGGTTGCGGCGAGCTCGCGTGCGGCCTGCTCGAGGGCGGCGTGGTCGATGAGGTGAACCTGTGGATCCACCCCGCGATCGGTGGAGCCGGGACGCGACCGTTCGAAGGTACGACGCTCAGCCTGGAGCTCCTCGACGTCACGGGATACCAGTCCGGAGTGGTGCTGCAGCGATACCGACCCCGACCAGCACCGGCAATGTCATGGCCTGGCTAGGACCTGAGGCGGATAGTCATCTCCACGGCCACATCGTCGCCTGCAGATAGGCGGTCCGGCTTGCGGACAGCATCCTTGAGCGGCAGCAGGTAGCCGCCGTCCTTCGGGAAGAGTGATGTCTCGAAGGCGATCTCCCCGATCCGCGCCTCGACCGGGATCACACCCCATCCGTACGTGGCGATCGCGGCCACCTCGCGGATGTCGGCCGCTTCCGCGTCCGGCACCGGGACGAAGTAGTAGGGCGACGGGCCGCGCCACTCGATCACCTGGCCGCTGAAGACGAGGTCCACGAGGTCAGTATGTTCCTCGCGAACGGCCACGCCGACGGGCTGGCACGGTCAGCCGCGCTGGTGAGGATGAGCGAGACGCTGGACGTCGACTCGGAACGTCGGATCGCCGCATGACACAGGTCGATCCCGCTCGGACAACCCCCCGACCGACCCGAACGCGCCCCCGAGCGCTGATCGAGTGGGTCGCGCACGACCGCGGGTCGGGTGGCTAGCAGGACTCGTGTCCGGCGAATGCGTCTTCCATGGAGTCAAACATCGGTAACGCCGCATCGAGTCTCGTGATCGCAAGCACGTGACGCACCACGTCGCAGGCTCCCACCACGTGCACAGCGCCGTGCCGACGCCCCAAGTTGTCCCGGGTGGCGGCAAGAACTCCGAGCACGGCCGCGTCGGTGAAAGTCACCCGACGGAAGTCGAAGACGACATGGCTGGGAACGTCCGCCGTGAGGTCGGCCAAGGACGGGACAGCCCGGATGTCCAGCTCGCCGATCCCCTCGATCACTCGCCAGCAGCCGGTCTGGTAACGGCGCGCGAACGGTGACGGGTCCCGGCGCCACGTGCCGATCATCGTGACTGGCGGATAGGGCACGTTGACGTGCGCAGGCTCGACGGCCATGGTGGTCCTCGCTCAGGCTTCTGCGGCATTGGCGGGGGCCGGGCCAATCGGAACCTTCATCTTGCGCTCACCCCCGGGCGATGTACATAGCCCGTCCAGCAGCGCGCGGGCACGCGCGCGCTGCTAGGCGTCAGCCGTCCCCGGGAGCACGCCCCGCGAAGGCGGCCAGACGGTCGTAGACCGGGGCGTCGTCGGGCACAGGCACCGCCGGCCCGAACACCTTCCCGCGGTTCTCCGGCGTCAGCATGGCGGACATGAACGCCAGCCCACGCTCGGCCACCTCCGGCAGGAGGGGTGGCGACTGGCCAGTCGCCCGGGCGACGTCCCAGGTGTGCACCGCGATCTCCGCGGTCTGCCAGTCCACCTGGCCGGCGTCCACCGAGTCACCGGCCTGGTGCCAGTGGTGGATCAGGTCGTCGGCGTTGGACCGGAACTCGGCCGCCCAGTTGCCGGTGACCGCCCGCGGCCCCGCCGACCAGTCGGGTTCCCTGTTCCGAGCCATCTCCAGGAAGTGCATCGGTGCGTCCACGAGATGGCCGATCAGATGCGCCACATCCCAGTCACCACACGGCGTCGGCCGTGCAAGCTGGTCCGCGTGGACGGCGGCGAGCACGTCGCCCGCCTGGTCCAGTGCGCGGGAGAGGACAACGACGGATTCGTTCGGAGCAGTCATGGTGCCTCCTCGTCCCACAGACTATCCGCCAACAGCTCCTGGCGGGATCGTCGTGCCCCGTGGTCAGGCCAGGGTCGTGGCGACGACCTGGGGGCGAACGTCTTCCGGCTCGTCCTCCAGAATGCCGCTTGCGATGTCCGCCGCCACGGCAACCCGGGTGGCGTAGTCGTTGCTGACCGCCCACGGGTCGGGCGGGGCAGTGTCCATCAACGTCATAGCTCAGTGCAGCAGGATCCCGGCTCGTGATTGGGGAGGCACGCGTGGAGAAACGTGAAAAAAGAGCCGGCTGTTCGTGGGGCAGCGCTCAGCCCTTCGTGGAGTCCGACCACGACAGCCGCATTCCCAGCAGCTCCTTCAGGGCGACCGACTCGCCGTCGCGGGCACCCCGGCCCACCTGGAGCGGCGGCGGGGTCGGGTCGACCGGAACGGTGCGCCAGCGGCCGAACCGCTCCGGCGCCACGACGAGCACGTAGTAGCTGCCGTCCAGTCCCACGCCGACCGAGCGGTCGCGTCGCAGGTACCAGCCGACCACACCGGTCCGGTAGCGGCCACGCCCGGACCACGGACGAGCCGTCAGCTCCTCGGGCGTCAGCCCCGCCTGCGTCGCCTGCGTGACGAAGCGGTCGATCAGCGCCCGGGCCTTCGCCGACTCCTGCTCCTCGCGCCGCCGCTGCGCCTCGGCGTGGTACTTGGTCTGCTCGGCCCGCTCAGCTCGGCGCCTCGCCGATTCATCACCCATCGGATCCTCCGTCCCTGACCGAGCGGGATTGCCCTTCGACTGCTCGGACGTCTCCATCTTCGGGCCCGCCGCCCACGCGGGCCAGACCTGCACGAACTCAGGTCCAGAAGCGTTGCCACGGCAGCTGCCTTCGGAGCGGACGTCTTGCGGGGCCTGAGCCACGCGATCATGCTTCGTGAATGGCGAAGAACGGGAAGTCGGCACGGCTCACCAACTCGATCAAGCAGTCGCGGTCGGTGCCGATCGGTGACTACGGCTTCCTCAGCGACGGCGAGGTCTCCGCGCTGGTGGCGCCGGCCGGCTCGGTGGACTGGATGTGCATCCCTCGATTCGACGCGCCCAGCGTCTTCGGATCAGTCCTGGGCAAGCGGGCCGGCTCGTTCCGGGTCGCCCCGTTGGACGCCAAGGTGCCGGCGGATCGCCGCTACCTGCCCGGGACGATGATCCTCGAGACCAGCTGGGGTACGAAGACCGGCTGGATGATCGTGCGGGACGTGCTGCTGATCGGCCCGTGGCACCACCAGGTCGACCGCTCGCGGACCTACCAGCGCACCCCGAACGACTACGAGGCCGAACATGTGCTGCTCCGCACCATCCGCTGTGTCTCCGGGGAGATGCAGGTCGTCATGGACTGCGAACCGGTGCTCGACTACGGCAGGACTCCCGTGCGCTGGGACTACACCGGCGACAGCTACCACCAGGCTCGGTCCACCGCCCCGGGCTCCGATGTCGCCTTGACCCTCACGACGGACATGCTGCTCGGCTTCGAGGGCGGGCAGGCCAGTGCCCGCACGATGCTCAAGCAAGGTGACACCCGCTTCGTGGCCCTGTCATGGGGCGGCGGGCAACCACCCGAGACGATCGAGGACGCCTACCAGAAGCTCGTGTGGACCGCACACCACTGGCAGCACTGGCTGGCGCGCGGAAAGTTCCCGGACCACCCGTGGCGCAGCTATCTGCAGCGCAGCGCCCTGACCCTTCGCGGGCTGACCTATGCGCCGACCGGCGCGGTGATGGCAGCCGCCACGACCTCGTTGCCGGAGACGCCGGGAGGCGACCGCAACTACGACTATCGCTTCACGTGGATCCGCGACGCCACGTTCGCGCTGTGGGGGATGTACTCCCTCGGTTTCGACTGGGAGGCCGTCGACTTCTTCTCCTTCATCGCCGACCTCGCCGAGCGCGACGACGACCTGCAGATCATGTACGGCATCGGAGGGGAGCGCGACCTCACCGAGGTCACGCTCGACCACCTCCCGGGATACGCCGACTCCCGCCCGGTGCGGATCGGCAACGCCGCTTTCGCCCAGAAGCAGCACGACGTCTGGGGTGCGCTGCTCGACTCGGTCTACCTGCACTCCAAGGCGGTCGACCACCTCGACAACCGCATCTGGCCGATCCTCGACAAGCAGGTCAGCCAGGCGCTGAAGCACTGGCGCGAGCCCGACGCCGGGATCTGGGAGGTCCGCGGCGAGCTCCGGCACTTCACGTCGTCGAAGATCATGTGCTGGGTCGCGGTCGACCGAGGGGCGAAGCTCGCCCGGACGAGTGGGGAGCACGCGAAGGCTGCCGAGTGGGAGCTGGCGGCCGCGGAGATCAAGGAGGACATCCTCAGTCACGGCGTCGACGACCGCGGAGTCCTGACCCAGTACTACGGCGGCACCGCTCTCGACGCCTCACTTCTCCTGGCCCCGCTCGTGCGCTTCCTTCCTGCGGACGACCCGCGCATCCGCGCGACGGTGATGGCGATCCGCGACGAGCTGACGGTGGACGGGTTGGTGCTCCGCTACCGGGTCGAGGAGACCGATGACGGGTTCCACGGCGAGGAGGGGACCTTCACGATCTGTTCCTTCTGGCTCGTCTCCGCGTTGTGCGAGATCGGGGAGATCAGCAAGGCTCGCAAGCTGTGCGCGAAGCTGCTGTCCTTCGCAGGACCCCTCGAGCTCTACGCCGAGGAGATCGACGCCCACAGCGGTCAGCACCTGGGGAACTTTCCCCAGGCGTTCACTCATCTCGCGCTGATCAACGCCGTCCTGCACGTCATACGACTCGAGGCCCGGACCCGGGCCGAGTGAGCATGCGCGGGTGGAGACGAATGTGGCTCGTCATCGCGACCAGTCACGCCGCGGCGGTCCGATCGTGGCCAGCTGAGTACACACCCGGCGGCAGCGACGGCACGCACGCGCATGAGTCGGAGCAGGGCAGGTAGGTGTGACCGGGGTGGCCGCAGCGGACGCACTGCATGTCGTGCGGAAGGTGCGTCACCGTCGGCATCGTCTCCGCTGTGTCCCACATGGTGCGCCTCCTTGGCTGGTGCACAACAGCGTGAATCAGGGGAGGTGCGAGTTCCCAGTGAACGTAGGTGCTAGTGCCTACGGGCAGCAGGGTGACGAGGGGACGTCGCGTTTCACCCTCCAGGGGTGAGGTGCTGGCTGTTCTGCGGCCCCACCGTTCCTCTGGGAGCCGGTCGCTTCGATGCCCGGCCTGAGGCTGGAGGGACGCTCGCTGTGACGACGAAGAGTGACTTCACCGAGGACGAATGGTCCCGAATCGTGCGAGCGCCGTTCGTGGCCGGCATGGCGATCTCGCTCGCCGATCCCGGTGGTCCCATCGAGGCCACGAAGGAGACCATGGCGACGCTCAAGAGCGCCACGAACCCTCCGAGTCGTGAGCAGCTGTTGGCCGAGGTAGCCCTGGACGTCCAGGGAATGACCCAGCAGAGGCAGAGTCCGCTCGGCGGGTACAGACCCACGGCGGAGGGGACCCCCTGGGGTGAGCAGGTCCTCGAGGAGCTGCGCGCTGTGCAGGCGCTGGTCGCCGCCAAGGCCGCACCCGATGAAGCCGCCGCTTTCGGACGGTGGATGGTGACCGCTGCGCAGGCGGCGGCCGACGCCGCCAAGGAGGGTGGGTTCATGGGGATCGGCGCACAGCGCGTCAGCGAGCGCGAGGAGGCCATGCTGGACCAGGTGCGTGCGGCCGTTTCCGGATGACAGGGGCCGGCGTGGCCCCGCCCAGGGGGACCTCAACGCATCATGTCGGCGACCGTGATGCGCGCGGAGGACGGGCAGCCCTTGGTGAACCCGTAGAAGGGGCCGAAGTCCCGGGTGGAGGCGAAGCCGGTCACGTAGAGGCCCGGTTGCGACGTCTCGAAGCCCTCGGTCAGGTCGGGGAAGCCATCGGTCATCGTCACCTGGTCAAGGACGCCGCGCAGGTAGGGAACCCGAGTGAGATCCGCCTTGTAGCCGGAGGCGAAGACCACGTGGTCGGCAGTCAGGACCGTGTGGTCCGAGAGCGTCAAGGTCACGTCCTGCTCACCGACTGCCACATCGACCACCGTCGCATCCGGGATGG
This sequence comes from uncultured Actinomycetota bacterium, assembly GCA_963786795.1. Lineage (GTDB taxonomy): Bacteria > Actinomycetota > Actinomycetes > Propionibacteriales > Nocardioidaceae > Nocardioides_B. The sequence continues at coordinate 358,511 of CAWBAQ010000029.1, read as the reverse complement.
CTGGTCACGACCTCCGCGGAGAGGCGCGGGACGAGCCAGGGCTCCAGGGTGAGACGGCCGACCTGCCAGAACTCGCCGGCGATCGCTCGCTGCTCCTCAGCCGCGAGGCTGGCGCCACCATCCTGGATGCGCCAGAGTCTGGTCGACGTACTCGTCCACGAACGCCCAGCTGACCTTCGCGAACTTCGGAGTGGGGTGGCGGTGCACCACATGTACCTCCTCGGCGCCGTGGTCGCACAGCAGGGCCGCCCACTCGTAGGCGCTCTGCCTTCCCCCGATGATCACGACGCGGGCGCCCGCCAGCTCGTCGAACGACACCAGCTCACTCGTGTGCGACCGCCGCTGCGGCGGTACGGATCGCGTACCACTCCGGGAGGTTGACGAAGTGGCGGATGCCGGGGGCGGCGAGCACCTTCTCCGCCGTGATCGTCGAGCCGTCCTCCATCGTCGCCAGGAAGCCCCCGTTCGGCCGTGGTCACGTCCGCGACCATCCGTTCGTCGACGTCGAGTGACGTGCGATCGCGGAACCACTCGGTGTAGTCGAGGAAGACCGCGATGGGCACCGGGTCGAACTCCTCCGGCGACATCCCCCGGTCCTCGAAGAAGGCTTCGAAGGTGTAGGTGCCGCTGCCGTCGAGGTGCCAGCCGGGGCCCGACCGCAAGAACATGTCGGCGGGCATCTGCTCCCGCCAGAACGCCATCGGGTGGCCGACGACGTGGGTGTCGATCCCGTTGTCACGGGCGAAGGCGGCGGCGGAGTAGGCGTATGGTCCCGCTCCGATCACCAGCAGGTCCGTGCTCGCCGGCATGGAGTCTCCCGAAGGTGAGGCGTCGCCACGACATTACCTGGGAGCGCCCTCCTGCGGTTCGGAGCGGGGGATCCGGAACGACCCGGGGGCGCCGCGGGAACACAAACGGGTGCCTCGATGTTCTGCGGGAAAGGGGCTCGGGCCGAGGCAACTCTTCGCGGTCGGAGGCGAGCCATGGACATGACATACCTGTTGTCGGCGATCGTGCCGATGTTGGGCTTCTGGCTCGCGGTCACGGTCATGCGCGTGGGGTCGGTGGACACGCGGCGTGGCGGCGGCACCGGGTTCGAGTGGCTCGACAGCCGAAGCGCATTCGAGAGCGCACGCTGGCGACACAGCCGGGCGTGGTTGGGGATGACCCTGATCGGACGCCGCCGATGCCTTTCCCTCCCCGTCCTGCATCAGTCGTACGCCCGGTTGGGCAGGCGCTCGGTGGACGAGCAGATGGTGGCGCTGGCGGAGATCGTCGGCTCGGTCGACGGAGGTCGCCATGCCTTCGACAGGCACTTCGAGCCGACCTCGGACGACGCCTGGCCACGTTTCCGAGCGGTGTTCGCGGCGCGGAGCGACGATGTCAGCCTGCCGCCGGTGACGCTGTACCGGGCGAGAGACGGCTACTACGTGCTCGACGGGCATCATCGCGTGGCAGTCGCACATGCGTTCGGGGACAAGACGATCCGCGCCGAAGTCACCCTGCTCGGCGGCTAGGGAGCCAGGGTGGCGAAGTGGTCAGGGACGTAGGTGGCGTGTTCTCTCGGGGTGCGCTCGTAGCCCTTCGAGCTGGGCCGACGTGGTAGCTCCAGGGTCGGGGGAGGCACATCGGCGTACGGAAGAGTCGAGAGCAGGTGCGCCATCATGTTCACTCGTGCCTGCCGCTTGATGTCGCTCTCCACGACGAACCAGGGTGCCTCGGGTACGTCGGTGTGGACCATCATCTCGTCCTTGGCGCGGGAGTAGTCCTCCCATCGATTGATGGACTCGAGGTCCATCGGGGACAGCTTCCATTGCCGCATCGGGTCCTCGAGGCGTGCTTGGAAGCGGCGTTGCTGCTCACGGTCGCTGACGGAGAACCAGTACTTGCGCAAGAGGATCCCGTCCTCGACGAGCAGCCGTTCGAAGATCGGGCACTGGTGCAGGAACCGCCGATGCTCCGCGGGCGTGCAGAAGCCCATCACCCTCTCGACCCCCGCGCGGTTGTACCAGGACCGGTCGAAGAGGACGATCTCGCCGGCACTCGGCAGGTGCTCGACATAGCGCTGGAAGTACCACTGGGTCCGTTCGCGTTCCGTCGGTGCAGGCAGCGCCGCGATGCGCGCCACGCGAGGGCTGAGGTACTGGGTGATCCGCTTGATCGTGCCGCCCTTCCCGGCGGCGTCGCGGCCCTCGAACACGACGACGAGGCGCTGTCCCTCAGCCTTGATCCACTCCTGCACCTTGACCAGCTCGGCCTGCAGACGGGAGAGCTCGGCCTCGTAGAGCTCGGCGCGAGAGGTCCTGGTCCTCGCGAGACCGTGCAGCGGATCCGCCCTTGCTCATGTCGGGCAGCGTAGCCTCGCCCGGGCCCCGGCTGGGACCTTCGACCCTGTCGGCTCGAGGCACGCCGTACCGCGCGTCACGCTCGTGGCCCCGACCCTCAGGACCTTTGTCCTGTCGGAAGGACAACGAAGGACCCTGCCCGGAGCGGGGGCGGCGCGGAAGGCTGGTAGCCCAGACGAATTCGATGGAGGAGTCATGAAAGCTCTGGTGGTGTACGAGTCGATGTTCGGTAACACCGAGGCGGTGGCACACGCGGTGGCCGAGGGCCTCGCAGAGGAGATGGAGGTGGACCTTCGCGAGGTCGCCCACGCGCCCCAGACAGTCACGGACTTCCTCACCCTCATCGTGCTGGGCGGCCCGACACACGCCTTCTCGTTGAGTCGGGCCAACACCCGGGCCGACGCGGTCCGGCAGGGCGCACCGGCTGAACGCGCCGAGACCGGGCTGCGTGAGTGGCTGGGACAGCTGCGGAAGGGCCCTCACTCCGAGCTGGTCGCCACGTTCGACACCCGGGTCGACCGGGTGCGACGCCTCCCCGGCTCGGCAGCCAAGAAGGCTCAGCGGCTGGCACGCGATCTCGGCTACGCCCCAGTCGGGCACGCGAGCTTCTACGTGTCCGACACTCAGGGTCCCCTGTTGCCGGGCGAGCTCGAACGAGCACGGGCCTGGGGCCGGGGCCTCGCCGCCGACATGCGGGCCCGGCGCGAGGGCCACGCACCGTCGTCCCGCCGCTGACCTCCAGATATGACGGCACGCCGACGCCACGTTGGTCGGTCCGTGGTCGGGGGCTTCTACCTGTTCACGGGCGGCGTGCACCTGGGCATCGTGGCTGCCGACACGAACTTCTACCGGCCCTTCGCCGAGGACGCTCTCCTGCCTTTCGTGCGCGACCGGTGGTCCGACGTCTTCATGGCCCATCCCGACTTCTGGGGTCTGTGCCTGGTGGTCGGCGAGACATTGCTCGGAGTCCTGCTGCTCCTCGGCGGAGGTTGGGCGAAGGTCGGCTGGTCGGGCGTCATCGCCTTCAACGTCCTGCTGATGCTGTTCGGTCTCGGCTTCTTCGTCTGGAGCGTTCCCGTGCTGGCTGTCCTCGTCATTCTCGCCGCGAAGGACTGGCCACACCTGTCACCAAGGAGTCAGCCATGACCGAAGTACCACCCACCGACGACATCCTCACGTTTGCCTGCCGCGCACCGAGCGTGCACAACTCCCAGCCCTGGAAGTGGCGGGCGGCGGGCGAACGGATCGAACTGTTCGCTGACTACCGGCGTCAGCTGGTCTATGCCGATCCTGCCCGCCGTGACCTCCACATCAGCTGCGGTGCCGCGTTGCACCACCTGCAGATCGCCTCCGCCGGGCTGGGGTGGCGAGCACGCGTACGGCGGCAACCGGACCCGTCCGACGAGCGGCACATCGCCAGCATCCTGTTGAAGCCTCACCCTGCCTCGGTGGAGGACGAGGATCTGCTGGAGGCCCTGACTCGCCGCCGGACGGACCGTCGCCGTTCACGTCATGGCCCGTCCCTCCCGAGCGGCTGAGCTCCTTGGCCTCCAGCGGGTCGGCCTGGGGGGCCCAGGTGTTGCCTGTCTACGACGAAGGGGCCAAGGCGGACATGCGGCGACTCACCCGCAAGGCGAATCAGACGCAGCAGCGCAACGAGCGATACGTGGCTGAGCTGGCAGCCTGGATCGACGCATCCGCCAGCGAGGGGATCACGTCCGCTCATCTTCCCGCCCGTGGCGGCGACGACCCGAAGGAGGCTGTCTACCGACGTTTCCCTGGAGGGACGCTCGATGACGGGGACGTGGGGCCTGGGGACACCGAGGACGGCATGCTCCTGATCTGCACCTCCTCCGATGACACGATCTCTCGCATCCGCGCCGGCGAAGCACTCAGCGCGGTGTGGTTGAACGCCACGGTGGACGGGATGTCGCTGGTGCCGCTGAGCCAGGCCGTGGAAGTGGATGAGACCCGCCGGGAGCTGCAGACCCGCCTCCTCGGAGACCTCGCGTTCCCGCAGGTCCTGCTCCGCGTCGGTTGGCCGGCTACGGCCGACCAGCACCCTGCCCCTACGGCTCGCCGGACCCTCGACGAAGTCCGCGAAGTCCGCGAGCGGCGGTGATGGGCGAAGGCCGGCCCTGCAAGGGTCTTCGGTCAGGTGGGGTAGAGCCGGCGGCCGGTGACTGTCTGGGTCGGGATCCGGACGTACAGCGAGCGCGTGCCCTCCGCCCACGGGACAGGACGCGCCTCCTCGGGAAGGCTGGTCACGTCGTCAACCAGCTCGGCGCTCCCTCGGATCAGGACGCTCCAGCCCGACTGCGTGAACTCGTCGACCTCATCGACCTCGAACGCCGCTCGGGTGCCGTTGACCTGCCGCGCGATGGAGTTGTGAGGGGAAGTCCGAAATACGACCGCGTCGCCGTGGACCAGGTAGTTGACCGGCAGCACGACCGGCCCTTCGGCGGAGCAGAACGCGATCCGGCCAACTGACTTGGTGCCGACAAGCTCGAGGCACTCGGCGAGATCGAGCTCTCGGAGGTGGCCGGCCGCCCAGCTGCTCATCGTGTTCATGAAGCTCTCCTCTCAGTACGTGGGTGCCCACACGCCGGATCCGACGCGGGTGCTCTTTCGCCTGTTCGTGCGGAGCGGTTCCACGGGAACGACGGCCACGGGGACCTCGGCGCGGTGCAGCACACCCCGGGCGGTCGACCCGAGGTGACTTCCACGCTTGCCGTGCCGGCCGATGATCACGAGCTGGGACCCTCGGCCGGCGTCCAGGACCGCGTCCACGGACCGTTCGGCCGGTGTCTCGATGACGACCTCCAGGTCGGGGAACCTTGCACGCCAAGGTCCAAGCCACCGCTCGATCCCGTCGGTCACGCGGGTGCGTCGATCGTCCAGGTCGTCCGGTGACCAGCTCAACAAGGGGGAGATCTCCCAGGCATGCACCACGACGAGCGGACACCCCAAGCGCCACGGAGCGCTCGAAGGCAAAGCGCAGCACCGCCTCGTCACGGTCCCGTCCGCTCACCCCGACGACGAGTGGTGGCGACGTCGCCGGCTGCACCGGGGCCCAGCGGGCCGGAACGACGACGACGGGCACCGATGCACGACCGGCGACAACCTGCGAGGTGCTGCCGAGCACCTGGTGCTGGACAGCGGCGTGGGTTCGGCGCCCGACGACAAGCATCACGGTGTTCTCGTCGATTGCGTCCAGCACCTGGGCAGGCGGTCCGGACACGACCTGGAGCGAGGCGTGCTGGCGGTCGGCCTCCCGGCAGGCCCAGAACAGGGGGCCGGAGGCGTGGTCGATGTCAGCGACCCTCACCAGGATGCGGGCCCGGGACTCGCTCTCGAGGGGCCGCCGGCCGGTGCTTGCCTGGGTGCCCATGACCTCTCCCTTCGCCCTCACGCAGGCATTCCCGCGGCTGAGGGGACTGCGTTCGGATCCGTCTGCTGAAGGCCAGCCGCGTCCGGCGTACGTGTCGCAGGCACCAGGACCACGGGGCAACGGCGGATCCGGCAGCTCCAGGCCAGGAGATCGGCCGGCCCGTGAGAGCCGCACACCAGCACGCCCCCCTTGTCGATGTGCTGGCCCACGACCGTCACGAGGTCACCTTCGGCCACGACCAACCGAAGTTCGTGGGGAAGAGAGGGGCAGGGGTCGAGGGCGGCCCGCAGCCAGCCTCGCGCCTTCGCTCGTTCCCGGCGGTCTCGCGCCGCGCGTGCCTCCTCGCCGGTGGCGGCGACTGGTGGGTGAAGGCGTGCACGACGCAGAGTGGTAGTCGGGTCTCCTGGCTCAGCCAGGCCGCCCAGCGGGTGGCGTCCAGCGAGTCCGGGTGGCCGTCCAGCACGGTGACGATCGATGTGGGTGACATCGGCTGCTCCTTGTCTACGGCTCCGATTCTTCGACACGAGCGTTTCGCGCAGCAGGACCGAAGGTCTTCGGCGGTGGTGACCAAAGTCCTTCCGGGCACGCCGTGACCCCGCGCCGTCGGCGAGTCCTGCCCTCGCGCCGCTGACCACCGAAGTCGCGTCCTCGAGCTCATCGGACGCGGACTGACCAACCGGCAGATCGGCGAGGAGATGTTCCTCGCCATGTCTTGTCCTCTTCCTCGACCCGCCGTCTCAGCCCGCGAAGCATCCCGGTCGCCATCACGTAGTCCGCCGGAACGAGCGCGCCGACGTACGCGACGGTGAGCCACCAGGGCGCGCTGTGTCCACGCGCGCGCAGCTGGACCCGCGTGCGCCCGTCATCGAGCTCTGTCAGCCTGAAGCACCACGTCCAGGTGAACCGTGCCCCACGACCACCCCAACCGGGCGGAACATGCGTGCTGGACCGCAGCACGAGCAGGCGCGGGGCGTCGACCTCGGCAACGACGTACACCGCCGTGCCTGGTGGCCCGTCCGGGATGGTGTCACCAGCCCTGAGGTCGCGGACCAGCCGTGGGTCGAGTCGCCGCAGACTCGGCCAGTTGGCCGGCAGGAGGAGGCGGTCCACCCATGCTGGGGTGTAGTAGCCGCCGAGATGCCATCCCATCTGCGTCAACCAGGGCCATACGTCCTCGGCCGCGCCGTCGATGGTGACCCCGTGGTTCGTGACCATCTGGGGCTTGCCGATGAGCTCGTCGCCGGGCACGGCGGCCGCGCGTTCCGCAGTGGTCGCGCCAGCCGTCCTCCCCAGAACCTGAAGGGCCAGGTACCCGGTCGCCGCGGACGCTCCGACGAGCACAGCCGGTCGACGGGTCCAACCCCTCATCACGACCTCGTGCCTTCCTTGCGACTCGTCCAGGATCTGATGGTCGCGGGTCCGACGAGTAGCCACATCGGAACCAGCACCCAGATGCGACCATTGGTGACGTCGTAGTCGGCGAGCAGCGTGGACCAGTCAAGGTGCTCGACGAATCGACCGAAGCTGAGCTCGAAGACCAGCGTCATCGACATCCAGGCGGCCCCGATGAACAGCGCCTGCCTCCTCGTGGGGATCGGCGCGAGCCGGCTCAGCCACCACTGGTAGGAGAAGAGCAGGCCCAGGAGCAGGATGGTCGCGAGCTGCCGGGCAGCGGTCTCGCCCAGCAGCGGCTGCGTCACCAAGGCCCGGAGCGTGCCGTTCACGAGCGCGGCGGCCACCATGCCGGACCACCCCAGCAGCCAGAGGCGCCAGAGGTGGCTCGCGGTCGGCTCCGCAACCAGCGTTCCCATGTCATCAAGCGTCGCCAGTCGCGGGATCCGTTCCTAGGGGCTAACGACCTCACCTGGCCAGCACCTTCCAGAATCCCTGAGAAGATCCACAAGGCCGAGTAGGTTAAGGATCGCCCTCGTCCCTACTCTCGGATAGAGACCTCTGCCTGATGTCGTTCTCGCCTCTGCGGACGCTGGCCGCCGCGCTCACCTCGCTGACCCTGACCGCGACCGCGCTGACGGGGCTCCAGGCCCCTGCCGCTGCCGCCGACTCGTTCACACCGATCCCGGGACCCGTCTTCGGAGACCCCACCGCCACGTCGAACCAGATCCTGTCGCGGCTGCTGAACAACATCAACCACACGCCCCGGAACGGCACGATCCGGATCGTCGGCTACTCCTTCTCGATGGGCAGGGTCGCCGACGCCCTGCTCGCCGCCAAGAGGCGCGGCGTCCACCTCCAGGTCGTCCTCGACGGCCACTCGCGGGCGTGGTCGCCCTCGACCCGGCTCGCCGCCGTGCTCGGGTCCGACCCCACCAAGCGTGACTACCTGGTCCTCACCAAGGGCTCGGCACGCGGCACCAGGGGCGTCACCCACCAGAAGTCCTGGGCGTTCTCCAAGGTCGGTCAGACCCCGTTCGTGACCATGGTCGGGTCCACGAACCTGACCAGGTACGGCATGGAAGTCCAGTACTCCGACATGTACACCTACACCAACCGCAAGGACGTCTACGACGCGTTCGCCTCGCTGCAGAGCCGTCAGAAGCTCGACACCCCGGTCCCGGTCCCGTACATGACCTGGCCATGGACGAACGGGTCCGGTTACTTCTTCCCGCATCCGACCGCGCACCTACGAGACGGACCCCGTCGTCACCCGGATCAACTCGCTGCCCTCGGACGTGAACACCAACATCCGGGTCGCGCAGTTCGCCTGGTACGACACGCGCGGGATCTGGATCGCCAACGCACTCGCCGCCAAGAAGGCGGCCGGAGCGACCGTGACCGCGGTGGTCGGAGAGTCCGTCGGCACCGGCGTCAAGAACATCCTGACCCGGGCGGGCATCCCGATGTACCCCGGAGTCTTTCCGAACAAGAAACGCATCCACACCAAGCTGATGCTCGCCTCCTACCTGGACGCGACCGGCCCGCACACCCGCATCTGGACCGGGTCGGACAACTGGACCAACCAGTCGTTCCGCAACGAGGAGACCATCGTCGAGGTCGGGGACGACCAGACCTCCTACGACCAGTACGTCGGTTTCTACGACGCCCTCATCACCGCAGGTCTACCGCCGGTCGTCCCCCCGCCGGTTCCCGAGACGCCTGCTCCTGTCCAGCACACGACCGTGCTCACCGGCACGCTCAACAAGACCCGGGTCCACCGCAACCGGTCGGTGGTGATGACCGGGACCGTCAGTCCCGACTTCGCGAACCGGGTCGTGAAGATCCAGCGGCTCTACCGCGACAGGACCTGGCACACCGTCTCGGCCGTCGGCCCGCTGACCACGACCACCTACACGATCAAGGTGCCCACCGGACGGCTCGGCATCTGGAAGTTCCGCACCTACGCGCCGGGCACGACGTCGCCGACCCTGGTGACCACCGCGGCGCTCTCGCCGGTCCGGTCCGTGCGGATCCTCCGGTAACCCCGGGAGGGCGGGGCCCCCTGCTGCGCGGGCGCTCATCCTCGCGGGGTGATGTCAGTCAGGTGCGTCGGAGACACCGTGGAGGGACGAAACCGTCCCGTTGCGCTTGGCGCGGCACCGACCCGCTCTCCGGAAGTAGTCCACATGAGCCTGCCGAGTGGCACCCACCAGATCGTCCGGGCCGTCGCCGACGGGACCGGACTGTCGGAGGAGGAGGTCTGGATGCGGGCAGCAGTGATTGCGCTCGTGACGACGCTCGTCGGCTTCTTCCGCGCAGTCGAGTTCGTGACGGACCTGAGCACTGATCTCATCAGGTCGAGCCGGTAGGGCGGACACGACGGCAGAGTCTGTCCGGGAGCGGGTTCCGGTCGGGTCGAGGGGGTGCACGTCACGACATCACGACGGCAGCTTCTCTTCTCCTCGTTGTGGCACTACCAGGCCGGCTGGCTGAAGGCGGATCTTCTCGCCGGTCTGACCGTGTGGGCGGTCCTGGTCCCGGAGTCCCTCGCCTACGCGACCATCGCCGGAGTTCCACCGGTGGTGGGGCTGTACGCCGCAGTTCCGTCACTCGTCCTGTACTGCGCGCTCGGGTCCTCGCGGCACCTGGTCGTGGCGACGATGTAGGCGACCGCAGCGCTGTCGGCGAGCGTCGTGGCGGTGTACGCCGAGGCCGGCACCGACGACTACGCGTCCCTGACCGCCACCTTGGCGATCGTGACCGGCGCCCTCGGGCTGCTGGCCGGGCTGTGCCGGTTGGGGTTCCTGGCTTCGTTCATCTCCGAGCCGGTGCTCAAGGGGTTCATCATCGGGCTCGCCCTGACGATCATCGTCGGTCAGCTGGTGGGGGTGGCCAAGGAGGGCGGGGACTTCTTCGAGCAGCTGGCACATCTGGTGGGGAGCCTGGGGGACACCAACTCGGCCACGACGCTCGTCGGCCTGACCAGTCTGGTCGTCGTGCTGGGTCTTCGTCGCTGGCTCCCCTGGTCCCGGGGTCGTTGGTCGCCGTGCTGATAGGGATCGCGGGCGTCACCGTGCTCGATCTCGTGGGCCACGGCGTGGACATCGTCGGTTCCATCGAGGCCGGGCTACCTCGGGTCGGGCTCCCCCAGGAGCGCCCGCTGAGTGACTACCTCGGTCTCGTGGGGGCCTCGGTCGGGGTTCTGCTGGTCGGCTCCGCCGAGGGCCTGGCAGCAGCCAAGACGTATGCCGCGCAGGCTGGGTATGACATCGACGCCAACCGTGAGCTGGTCGGTGTGGGGGCCGCGAACCTCGGGGCCGGGCTCGCGTCGGGGATGGTGGTCAACGGCAGTCCCTCGAAGACCGCGGTCAATGGTGGCGCGGGGGCGAAGAGCCAGGTCTCGGGCCTGACCGTGGCGGCCATGACGGTGCTCACGTTGATGTTCCTGACCGGGCTCTTCGAGACCTTCCCGAGGCGACCTTGGCCGCGGTGGTCATCGCCGCGGTCGTGGAGCTCGTCGACATCCCCGCCCTGGTGCGCCTCTACCGGGTCTGGACGGGCCGTCTCGGCGGCATCTACGGGTGGGCTGCCCGAGCGGACTTCCTGGCAGCGCTTGCGGCGCTGCTCGGCGTTCTGGTCTTCGACACCCTGCCGGGTCTGTTCTTCGCCAACGCCGATCACGTGCGCGGAACGATCCTCGCCCGGGTGTCTCCGGCCACCGTTGCCGTCGTCCTCGACGCGGAGACGACCCCGTTCATCGACGTGTCCGCCACCGAGATGCTCGCCCGGCTCGCGCAGGACCTTCGCCGGCAAGGCGTCGAGCTGCTGGTCGCGCACGGCATCGGCCAGATGCGCGACGTGCTGCGCCGCGCCGGCGGACAGGAAAGCGTCCTGCAGACGATCTACCCCACGGTCGACGAGGCCATCGCTGCCCTCCCGACGATCCGGCAGGGCAGGAGGAAGGCGGGGCAGGGACGAGACGAGCCCGCGCCTTCGCGGGGACGCAGCGACGTGCCCGCGGGTAGACTGACGGGACTTGTGTGCGAAGGAGCCTCCCATGTCTTCTGGCAGCAAAGTCGACGTGCCTGACCTGCCCGACCACATCGATGCCGCTGTCCTGAAGATCGCGGGCGTGGTCGTGATGGGCGCGATCATGTCCATCCTGGACATCACCGTTGTCAACGTCGCACTGCCGACTTTCCAGACGGTGTTCGGCACTCCCGGCCACCCGATCGCATACTCCACGGTCGCCTGGTCCGTCACCGCCTACACGCTTGCGCTGGCCACCGTGATCCCGATGACGGGCTGGGCCGCGGACCGCTTCGGCACCAAGCGGCTCTACATGACCGCCATCGCGCTGTTCGTCACCGGTTCAGTGCTGTGTGCGGCCGCGTGGAGCATCGGCGCCCTGATCTGCTTCCGGATCCTTCAGGGTCTCGGTGGTGGCATGTTGATGCCGCTGGGCATGACGATCATGACCCGCGCGGCGGGACCGCACCGGATGGGTCGGCTGATGGCGATCCTCGGCGTCCCGATGCTCCTGGGCCCGATCCTCGGCCCGATCATCGGCGGCTGGCTCATCCAAGCAGCCAGCTGGCACTGGATCTTCCTGATCAACGCGCCGATCGGCCTGGTCGCGGTCATCTACGCCTGGCGGGTGCTGCCCAGGGACACCCCCGAGCCGTCCGAGTCCTTCGACTTCCTCGGGATGGCGCTGATGTCACCGGGGCTGGCGTTGTTCCTGTTCGGCGTGTCCTCCATCCCCGCCGAAGGTACGGCCACCGCCCCGCGGGTCTGGGTCTCGATGGTGATCGGCACCGCGCTGATGGTGCTCTTCGTGTTCCACTCCTTCCGCCCGGAGCACCCGCTGCTCGACCTGCGGTTGTTCAAGAACCGCAACCTGACGGTCTCGATCATCACCATGTTCCTGTTCGCCGCAGCGTTCTTCGGCGGGCTGCTGCTGGTGCCGACGTACTTCCAGGAGGTCCGCGGGGAGTCGACGCTGCAGGCCGGCCTGCTGGTGGCACCCCAGGGCATCGGGGCGATGATCACGATGCCGATCGCGGGGTCCCAGGTGGACAAGCACCCGATCGGCCGGATCGTGCCGTTCGGCCTGATCCTCATCCTGATCGGTATGTTCGGCCTGACCCAGCTCACCGCCACAACGCCGTACCCGGTGATCATCGCCGAGCTGTTCGTGATGGGGCTCGGGATGGGCGCGACGATGATGCCGCTGTTCACGTCGGCATTGAAGACGTTGAAGGCCCACGAGGTAGCCCGCGGCTCGACGCTGCTGAACATCACCCAGCAGGTCGCCAGCTCGGTGGGCGTCGCGATCATGTCCGTCCTGCTCACCAACCATCTTCAGGCCTCCCGGCTCGCCGGACCGGCGATGGCCTCGCTGAACATCCCGGACCTGGCCGAGAAGCTCCCGGCCGCTGCGATCGCGAAGGGGCTGGAGGATGCGGCCAACGCGTTCGCCGAGACCTACTGGGTGGCCTGGGCGATGGTGCTGCTGACGGTGATCCCGGCGATGTTCCTGCCTCGGAAGCACGAGGAGGCACACCTGCTCGACGACGAGGGCATCCCTCCTGTCGTCGTGCACTGACGACCTCGACCTCCCCGGGAGCGGGGTCTTCCAAGCGTTCGTAGAGGGGGCTCCTCGATGATCGAAGAGACGGCGCGGGCCATGATCCAGGCGCACTTCGACGCCTCGAACGTCGGCGCCGCCGGCGGCGGACCAGGTGACGACATCGCCCGCGCCTCGGAGATCTACGCCGACGACGCCGTCGTCGAGTGGCCGCAGGGCGGCGAGCGCCTGCGCGGCAGGGAGAACATCATCGCGTTCCGGTCCTCGTACCCGGCCCGTCAGCAGTTCGAGCTGCATCGGACCACCGGTTGTCACGACCTCTGGGTCAACGAGTACACGATCAGGTACGACGACGAACCGGTGATGGTCGTCGGCATCATGGAGTTCCGCGATGGCCTGGTCGTGCGCGAACGGATCTACTTCGGAGACCCCTGGGAGCCGCCCGGTTGGCGCGCTGAATGGGTCGAGCGGTTCGACCCCTCGAGTGCGGACTCCTCGTCGGAGGGCCGGGACGGATGAGCACGTAGCCCTGCGCGAGGTGAGCGGTTCCTGCGACTGCTGAGGTGGCTCAGACCACGTCTGATCGTTGCCTTGTCCAATGGTCCTAGTACCCACCTTCAGGGGCCGTTTCTCAAGGATTGGTCAAGGTCGCGGGCAGCACGGTGGACGAACCGAGAGGTCGATCGGCTCGGTGCCAATCCAGGTTCCACCTACTGCCTAGGGAGCAGTCATGCAACGAGAATCAGCAACAGGTATCGGGCGGCGTCGGGGGCGTGCCGCCATCGGTGCCATGAGCATCGTGGGACTTGCCGCCACGACGTTCGTCACGATGAGCCCGGCCTCGGCCGCCGTGGTGCCGTCATTCCCGGACAACATCGTGGTGTTCCCGAACCGTGACTTCGTGTCCGTCGAGGGCTACGAGGCGCACGCCGGGGAGACCGCGACGCTGGAGGTGTCCCGGCCCGGCGTCGGGGTCATGGGATCGGCCCAGGCCCTCGTGTCGGACAGCGGTGTCGCCTTCGAGGTCAACCACCCCGGCGGCGTCTGCTGGGGTGCAGGGACGGCGCTGAAGGTGACACCGGACATCCAGGCCGGCGACGTCGTGACCATCAAGTTCCCCGACGGGACGAGCGAGTCGACCACCACGTCCTCGGCGACGGTGACAGGAGACATGACCCGCACCGGCAACACGGTCACGGTGAAGGGTTCGTTCGGGCCTGACGTCAACCCCGACTTCATGGAACAGCGCATCATCAACCCGGACCTGGTCGCGGTTGTCGGCAAGCGCGACGTCCGCGCCCTGCCTGGTCCGGTCGTGCCGGCCGCGAGGGGTGGCTACAGCTCCGGCATGGAGGTCGACAGCGGCCGCCGGGACGTTCGTGGCGACCTACAACTTCGACACCGCCGAGGGTGCGGCCACCACCGCCGCCGCCGACCTGGGCGAGCGGGCGATGAACTGGCAGGTCCAGGACGCCGACGGCAACCGGCAGGGCCTCACGATCGCCGAGTTCGGCGAGCTCGGCGGCCCCGGCTTCGGTGGCTGCCCGGCCGGTCCGGCCGACGCAGGCGCCCCGGCCGGCTCCGCGACCGTGGTCCGGTCTGCCGACAAGACCTCGATGCAGGTCCGATGGACACCGGACGCCCCCCAGCCGGGTGCCGACGCCGTCACCGGCTTCAGCGTCGAGGCCGTCGCCGCCACGACCACCGGCGGGAGCCAGGTCACCACCGGTGTCCGCACCGGGCCGCTGGCCACGTCGGCGACCCTCACCGGCCTCACGCCGGCCGAGACGTACACCGTCGAGGTCCGGTCCCAGGCCGGCGCGAAGATGAGCGTCCCGTTCACCACGACAGGGGGGCCGGCCGACACCGCCGTGCCCACCCTGAGCCTGACCCCCGCCGCGGCCGCAGGCGTCACGCTGACCGACAAGGTCACCGTCGCCAGCACCGGACAGGTGTTCTTCACCACCGACGGCTCACCCGTCGTGAACGGCGACATGCCCTCGGACTCGGCCCAGGCACTGACCGGTACGTCGATTCCGATCACCGCACCGACCACGCTTCGGGTCGCGGCGTTCAACCAGGTCGGCAACTTCACCACCACGCAGGGCGACTTCGCTCCTGCTCCTGCAGCACCGGTGCCTGCGAAGGTGGCCGGGCTCGCCGGCACGCCGACGCAGACGTCGGTCGCGTTGACCTGGGACGCCTCGACCGACACATCGGTGACGGGCTACCAGGTGACCGCGTACGCAGCCGACGGGACCACGAAGCTGGCCACGCAGCCTCCCGTCACCACGGTGGCCAAGCAGACCGTCTCCGGCCTCAACCCGGCCACGACGTACAAGTTCAGCGTCGCAGCCAAGAACGCCACAGGATCGGGTCCGGCCTCGGACCAGATCTCCGTCACCACCCAGGTCGGCACCGACAGGGTCACGATCACCTCGGCCAAGTGGAAGGCCGGTGACTTCCGCATCGTCGGCACCGGCGACCGGGTCGGGGTCACCGTGCAGGCCTACCGCGTCAACGCGGACGGGACCCTGGGCGCGGCCCTCACCGGCGCGACCGCAGCGGTGGTCGCCGCAGCCCCACCGGGCATCGGCGACTACGACATCCGGCAGCGCGCCAACGTGCCGGCCACCAACCCTGGACGGATCTTCGTGAAGTCCAGCGCTGGCGGCGTCGCCGGACCGTTCAACGTGGCCAACGGATAGCCGGCACAACCGAGGAGGAGTCAGACCCCACTCACGAGCCCCCACGCTGCCCCGCGTGGGGGCTCGTCAGGTCGCCAGCCAGTCGACCAGCAGGGTCAGGAAGTCGTCGGGGCGCTCCATCGAGGGTAGGTGCGCGGCATCGGGCCAGTCGGTGCGACGAGCGCTCGGGGATTCCGTCGGCCACCCGTCGAGCCGCGTCCCGGATGGCGTCGAGATCGAGGCCGCCCACGAGGACGAGGGTGGGCACCCGGATCTCCGCGAGCCGTTCGAGCGCCGGCGGGTCGAGCTCCTGCTCCTCGAGGTCGTCCCACGTAGCCGTGAGCTCGAAGGCGCGCCGTTGCATCTGCCCGACCAGGTCTCGCACGGACGGATCCACGCGGCCGGCGTCGCACCCAGGTCCGTCGACCCACCACGAGAGGTTCGCCTCCACGGCGCCGTCTACGTCAGCACGCGCCAGTGCAGACTCCTCCGCGTCGAAGAACTCCCTCAAGTCCGGCGTGGCCTCGGCGAGCAGGGATCCACCGGGAGCGCTGAGCAGGAGCGACTCCACCAGCTCCGGGTGGGTTAGCGCGATCTCGACGGCCACGCCCGCGCCGAACGAGGCACCCACCAGATGACAGCGCTCGATGTCGATGGCCGCCAACGTGTCGACCACGTCATCGACGGGGGCGAGCAGTCCGGAGGGTCGTTCGGTGGAGTCGCCGAAACCACGAAAGTCCAGCCTGACCACGTCGCGTTCGGCGGTAAGGGTCGACCATTGGGGGCTCCACATCCGGCGGTCGGCGATGCCGGCATGAAGGAGGACGACCGGCAGGCCGTCGCGCGGTCCGGCCCGGTCGTACGCGATTCCCGTGGGCGACTGCGATGGTGGAGCCAAGGGGTTCCCGTCTGCGAGGCATGTCTGCCCCGAGCGTAGCGAGCTGCCTGCGTCAGGCTAGCGCTGTTCGGTGGGGGAGTCGGCGTACCGGAAGTGGGGCAGGAGACCGGCCAAGGTGAGCAGACGAGTCACCGGCGGCGGGACCGACCGCAAGCACAGGCGTCTGCCGATCGCGATGCGCGCCTCGAGCAGCGGCCGGGCCCCGGAGCAGTCCATGAAGGTGACCGCGGACAGGTCGACGACGAGCTCGCCGAACGGGTCGGCCCTCTGCTGCAGCCGTTTCCGCAGGTGCGGCGCCGTGGCGAGATCGAGCTCGCCGGACGCGAACACGGTGACCGGGGGTAGTCCGGGTGCAGGGGTGCCGGTGTGGCTGTCCATACGACTCGGTCCTCCCGTTGGACGCCTCGACATCGGGGTAGAGGCGGAAACCGTGCCGGCGCAACGGGCTCCGTTGCGCCGTGGGGCGGAGCGGTGTCCGCGTCCCCGGGGGTGAGCCACCGAAGTCGAGGCGCGTGCTGCGCCGACCCGTCGACGGTGAGCAAGCCGTCCGCGCCGGCAGCCAGTGCGCGCCGGACCGACGCATCGTCCGATGCAGTGTCGATGATCACGACCCGGGTGCCAGGCATGGCGCCCTTGATGGCCCCGACCGAGGCATGACCCCCCAGGGGCTGCAGGGTGGCGCCGACGAAGACCACGTCCGGCCTCCTGACCACCGCCAGGGCCAGGGCACTTCCGCCGTCGTACGCCGTCCCGACCACTCGCAAGGCACCGCCACGCGAGAAGGCATCGGACAGCGCGACCATGCGCTCCTTGTCAGGGTCGGCGATCACGATGCGAAACATGGACTCACCATGGTCTCTGGCGCCCTCGGCTACCAGTGGTCCGATGGTCCTAGGACCACCGGTCGCACCCTCCTGACCGACTCGCGGCACACGTCGGGCCGCTTCCCCTTTCAGCCCAGGGACGCCACGGGACTCCTGCCATCCGCGCCGCCCTCACGCCGGCCGCGCTCGTGACCGTGGAGCCCGAGGAACTGCTCCTGGTGCGGCCGGCGCGTGCCACCCTCGGCCAACCAGCGGGCGCTCTCCGTCCGGCCACGTCGGACGAGCTCGGCTGCGTGACCGAAGTCCGACGCGGGCACGGCCAGGGGACACAGCGGGGGAAGGACCTTGACGACGGCTCCCGAGGTCCGGTCGGCGACTTCGAGGATGAGCCGCTGCTCGATGAGAACCGTCAACGCATGCAGGGCGATGGCGACCGGTGACCGCGGCGGACCGGGCAACGCGCAGGCGACGCCCGCGGGAAGGACGTACACCTCGGTCGCCCCCAACCACACCGCTTGCGAGACACCGGAGTGGCCTGCGACCGCGCCGTCGATGAGCCAACGGCCATCGTGGAACACCGGCGGGAAGATGCCCGGGACAGCGGCACTGGCGAGCACGGCGTCGACCACGTCACCCCGAGAGACCAGCACCTCGCGACCGGTCAGCAGATCGGTAGCGACCAGGTGCACCGGAACGGGCGCCTCGGTCAGGTCACCCAGGTCGACGTGGCGACGCATCAGGTCGCCGAGTCTTTCGTTCGAGCACAGGCCGCCACCCCGACCACGAAGGGCCGCAAGGGCCCAGGTCGGACTCACCGGGAAGACGTCGCGTCGACGGAGCCGACCCCAGACCTCGGCGAGAGCCGTCAAGGAGGTCGTCGACATGCCGTGCTGAGCCACCCACGTCGCGTTCACGGCCCCCGCGGAGGTCCCCACCAGCAGGTCGGGCTGGATGCCGTGGGCAGCGAGCGCCTGGAGCATGCCGACCTGCACCGCCCCGAGGCTCCCTCCGCCCGAGAGGACGAACGCGGTGGTCATCAGGCCACCCGGCTGGTGCGGGTCGGCGAAAGGACCTCGGCGCGTAGGGCCGGGCACGAGAGCGAACGGGGAACGGTCATGACGGCCTCCAGAACTGTAGAAGACTGCCCTTCGGACGCTAGACCCGTGGAGCCTCTATAGTCAAGACTTATATCTTTTAGAATTGAGCACAGATGGGCAAGGGCCGGGCGTTCCCGGGGTGGGCTCAGCGACGGCGGGCGAGTGTCACGCCGTCGGCGACCGGGAGAAGGCAGGTCGTGACCCGTTCGTCTCCGGCCAGCTTCGTGTTGAGCGCCCGGATCGCGCGGGTGTCCGGGTCGTCGGCGTCCTGGTCGACCACCTTGCCGTCCCACAACGTGTTGTCGAAGACGATCAGGCCGCCGGGGCGCACCAGCCGCAGGAGCCGCTCGTAGTAAGCGTCGTAGCCGGTCTTGTCGGCGTCGACGAAAGCGAAGTCGAACGCCGCTTCCTCGCCGTCCGCGAGCAGCTGGTCGAGCGTCTCGGTGGCAGGCGCGACGTGCAGGTCGATCTTGTGCGCCACCCCGGCCTCGTCCCAGTACTTGCGGGCGAGAGAGGTCCAGTCCGTGGAGACGTCGCAGCACACGAGCCGACCGTGCGTCGGGGAGGGCCAGCGCTACGGCGATGGACGAGTACCCGGTGAAGGTGCCGACCTCGATGCACCGGTGCGCCCCCATCAGCTCGACCAGGAGGGCGAGGAAGGCGCCCTCCTCCGGTGAGATCTGCATCCCGTGCTGGGGCAGGGCAGCGGTCTCCGCGCGCAGCCGGGCGAGGACGTCGGGTTCCCGGTGCCGACCTCGATGACGTAGGCCGCGAGCTCGTCGGAGATGCCGATCGTCTTGTTCGCCATGCGTCCGACCCTAGTCGGGTCGTCAGAGCCCCACCCGGACGTTGCCGGAGGCGCCTACCTGACCGACTTGATGATGACGTCTTCCTTCGGAGCGCCATCGGTGCCGCCGTCGGCGGTGCCCGCTCTGGCGATGGCCTTGACCACTCGAAGCCCCTCCGGGTCGATCCTGCCGAACACGGTGTAGCTCGGCGGGAGCGGAGTGTCGGCGTACACGATGAAGAACTGCGACCCGTTCGTGTTCGGGCCGGCGTTCGCCATCGCCAGCGTGCCGGCGGGGTAGGTCTCCTGGCCGGTGAGCTCGTCGTCGAACGAGTAGCCAGGACCACCGGCACCGGTGGCGGTCGGGTCCCCGCACTGGAGGACGAAGATGCCCTGGGTCGTCACCCGGTGGCACTTGGTGTCGTCGAAGAACCCCTGCTTGGCCAGTGAGGTGAACGAGTTCGCGGTGCACGGGGTGTTCGTGGCATCCAGGGTGGTGGTGACCACGCCGCGGTTGGTGGTGATCTTCAAGGACCCGGCCGGAGCAGGGTCGCTCGGCGGCGGATCGACCTTCCGCGCGGCGTCCCCTGTCGACGTGTACGTGCACGAGCCGCCGCCCGAGTCGGACGCAGCCGTGCTCCCCTGGTCGGGGCTGGGGGAGTCTGAGGCTGTGTCGGCGCCACAGCTGGACAGCAGGACGGCGGTCGTCGTGGTGGCCAGGAGAACGGCGAGCTTGCGCATGCCCAGAATGTTACGGGCGACGCCGAACCGTTCCGGAGCAGAAGCGCCGAGCTTGCGGTGCGCAGGCGCGTGCGGGTCCTGATCGACGACGGCGAGTCGACAGGCCCACCGTCCTCGGGCGATGCGCGCCGGGCCCTAGGATGACGGCGGTCAACCAGATCCCCCACCGCAGAAGGGTTTTTCGTGAACAAGACACAGTTCGTCGACGCCATCATCGACAAGACCGGTTGGACCAGGCGCGAGGCCGAGCTCGCGCTGACCACCGTGCTGGACACGGTCAGCGACTCCGTTGCGAGCGGCGAGAAGGTCACCCTGCCCGGGTTCGGGACGTTCGAGAAGCGGGAGCGCGCAGCGCGCGAGGGCCGCAACCCGCAGACCGGCGAGAAGGTCAAGATCAAGAAGACCAGCGTCCCGGCGTTCAAGCCCGGCGTGCGGTTCAAGGCCTACGTCGCGTCCTCGAAGAAGGACCAGGCCGCTTTCCGCAAGAGCCGCGGCTGACCTCCCCGCGACGCACCGGCCACCAGCGGGCCGGTCGTCGTGGTGGTCGTGCCTCAGACCTGGACCGTGCCGACGCAGGTCTGGCCCGCGTGCGTGGCCCGAGCCCGGACGGTGTCCTGCCCGGCCCGGTTGGCGGGTCGCAGGTCGAGCGAGAAGGACCCGCTGCGGCCCTGGGTGGTGCGGCGTCCCGAGAAGACCTGGGCACCGTTGTCGGTGACACGCACCGCCCAGGACTGACCTGTCCTGTTGCTGTCCACCTCGAACTCGACCTCGAGGCGTCCGTTGTCGTGCTTGGCCTTCAGCTTCCAGTCGGCGCTGCCACTGCACGACCCGGACTTGATGACACGTTGCCCGCCACCGGAGGCCTCGGCGGCCGGGGCCAGGAGAGACACCCCGGACAACGCAGCGGCAGTAACGGTGACGGTGGCGACGGTGCGACGAACGTTCATGACGAGCTCCCAGTGTTCAGACCGGTCTGGCGCCGGCGCGGTTGACTTTGTACGGCGACACTGCGCGCATCACGGTCCCGGTTGCGAGATGGCCGTAGGTCCTAGCACTCGGCGTGCCACCCGACGTCGTCACGACGTCGGGCCTGCGTGTGGCCCGTATGGGCCCCGGGATCGTCGTGTGGAGGTCGGCCGGAAGCGGGCTTCTTGACTTACATGGCCTATGGCAACCGGCGGGGGCGCTGAGCGAGAATCGAATGCGGGGCTTCCGTCGAGACTGGGAAGCCATTGGGGAAGAAGCCGTGGGGTGCGGCTGGGCAAAGGGGAAAACGACATGGGGATTGTCGATGCAGTCGCAACGCCGCCACCGGAGTGCGCACGCCAGCGGGTGCTGATCGTGGACGACCAGCGCACGTTCGCGGAGCTGCTGGAGGTGGCGATCTCCTCCTATGAGGAGTTCGAGTGCCTGGGCGTGGCGAGCTCGCCGGGCGAGGGTCTGGCGGTCGTGGCGCGGGAGCGCCCGGACCTGGTGATCATGGACGTGCACTTCGCGGGTCAGCCGGTGGACGGGGTGGCGGCCGCGGCCGAGGTGCGGCGATTGAGTCCCGCGACGCGGGTGGTGCTGTTGACCGGGCACGCGGACCGTTCGGTGCTGCGGCGGGCCGCGGAGGCCGGGGTGTGTTCGTTGATGGCGAAGAATGGTTCGTTGCCGGATCTCCTGCAGGCGTTGCGCACGGCCGGTGACCAGGGGCTGGTCGTGCATCCGGTGCTGTTGCGCAGCCTGATGAGGGAGGGCTCGTCGGTTCCGGACCAGCAGGTGCGGTTGAGCGGGCGTGAGGTCGACGTGCTGCGGCTGCTCGCCGCGGGTATGGATGCCCGGGTGATCGCGGGCCAGCTCGGGATCTCGCTGAACACCTGTCGTGGCTACGTGAAGAGCCTGCTGAGCAAGCTGCACGCCCATTCCCAGCTGGAGGCCGTGGCCGCAGCCCGCCGGCACGGACTGCTCGACCTGCACGAGCCGCAGCCGACCGCGCGGTCAGCAAACCGGAGCCAGCCCCAGCGCGAACAACCAGAGACGACAAGAATCGGAAGGCGGTGAGGACCGATGAACACCGAAGAGCACTCATGGACCTCGAACCGCGGCACGACAGCCACGGTCTGGGCGGCGTTCCCCAGGGTGTGCGGCTGTGGCCAGGACCTGGACGTCTGCTCGCGAGCGCACTGTCCTCGCTGCGGCACGTCGATCACCGCGCACGCCCACTGACGAGGCTCGTGATCCGGTTCGTCCGGCTCGTGCCTCCCACATTTCCCCACATACGTCGCGGGGACTATCCGGCGATCGGGTGACTGTGCTCTCCTTGGGTCAAGCACCAAGTAATTGGTGTGCTCAGCGACGAGGAAGTGCCCACACCCCTGATCCCCGGGCACTCTTCGTGGCTCGTGAGCCGAAACCGTTCCCTTGCCCGGGACACGGGAAGCCGAACCGCGAGCCGCTGGGCTCCTCGCCGGCGCTTCCCCCCATAGCACCGGCGGGGAGTCAGCCCAGGCGCCGGAGCGGCGTGCTGGCCGCGAGGAAGAAGTCGTGGTCCGTGTACGTCGCCGGGGTCACTCGTGATGAGGGTGCGTCCAGAGAAGCACTGCCGTAGATGTGCTGGATGCCCCGGGTCTGGGCGGCCGCCGTGTCCCGCCGCGCCCACATGGTGGCGGGGGAGCATCTGTGCTGCCGGTTCACGTCGCCACCGAACATGGTGGCACCTGCCTCGTCGTACCGCGCCAGGACACCTCGGAGCTGGCGGCACTCGGCATCATTGGCACGTCGCCCCGCGGCCGACCCGCGAGTGCCGAGGTGCGCGGTGCACACGTTGACGGCGCGTGCCGTCGTGGCGCACATCCACCGTCGCTCCTCCACGTCCGCGTGGACGGCGAAAGCCTCGTCGTGGGAGCTGGTGATCCGGTCCTTGGCGAGGATGGCGAGCCCGAACACGCCCCGGCCCGCCGGCTTCACGCAGGGGAGCTGGCGCCCCCGGAAGAGGACGGCGGTGAAGCGCACCTGATAGCCGGTTCGTTGAGCCAGCTCCGACAGCGTCCCCGCTGCAGGCCTCGTTGAGCGTCACCGCGTCCACGTCGTGGTCGAGGATCTGTGCGGTGGCTTCGTCCACGATGGAGGGGTAGGCGGTGCGGGCGTAGCAGTCGGCCTGTCCGGACAGGCACAGGTTCATCTGCAGAACCGTGAACGGGGCGGCGCCGCCAGCGTGGCGGGTGCCGAAGTCCCTCCCGGGACGTGGACGACAAGGCCGAGTCCGGGCTGACCGCCGCGAGCGCCGCCACGGCCACGACAAGGACAGCCACGAGCTTGCGCACAAGGTCCTCCGGTCTCTCGTCGCGGGTGCAGCGACGTGACACCTGTGCGCACGCCTCACCCGGTGGTTCGCGGCGCGGCTGCCACCGGATGGGTGAGATTGGCTGGAAATTGGGCCAAATGGGGCCAGGACGACCCAAACCTCGGCCGTGTGAACGGTGGGCCGGCGGCCGCACCGCCGCGTCGGGTGCATACAGTTGTCCTGGAGGTGGACCAGCCACCGTGAGTGGGCAGAACACCCGAAGTCAGGAAGCGCATGTTCCGGATCGTGATCGTCTCGCCCGACGAGCTCCTGACGCTTCGGCTGACGGGTTCGTTGTCCGGCGTGGACGGTCTTTCCGTCGTCGGTACGGCGCCGGACGCGGCGCGTGCTCTCGAGATGGTGCGCCTGACGGAGCCTCACGTGGTCTTCGTCGACATCTCGCTGCAGCCGGTGGGAGACCTGGGGCTGATCGACAGCATCAAGGCTGCCCGGCCCGGCACCCGGGTAGTGGTCGTCGCGGCAGAAGGTCGAGAGGTGACCGCCCACCGCGCGTTGACCGCCGGGGCGGACGGCCTCCTCGCGCCCACCGGGCCCGACGATCAGGTCACCGCACGCCTGCACTGGCTCGTCCCGGAAGAGGACCCGGACGCCGGCGTCCTGGCGCACCTGGTGCCGAGCCAGCCCGCCCGAGGCGCAGCGGGACGAGCACACCGCACGAGGTGACTGCGGTGCGGGCCTCCGGTCAAAAGGATGAGCCCCCGCAGCAGCTTTGGTGCATCATCGTCACGTGCTCGAGAACCCGGGAGTCGTCGGCCGTCAGCTGCGGCTCAGCCTGGCTGCGGAGCCCGTGAGCGTGCCCGCCGCTCGACGGTTCGTCGCGGACGGGCTGCTGGCCTGGGGTCTCGGCGACCTCCTGGACGACGCCACGCTGTGCGTGAGCGAGCTCGCGGGCAACGCTGCGCTGCACAGCGCCGGCTCCTTCATGCACATCGGTGTGGGCCTGGTCCAGGACGTGGTGAGGGTCAGCGTCGAGGACGACGGCGCCGTGCCCGCTCAGGCGGTGGTCCCGCGACCCAGCTTCCCTGACCCCGCGGACGCGGGCGAGCTGGTGCTGGCCGATGAGGCAACCACGGGTCGCGGGCTGGCCATCGTGTCGATCCTCGCGAGCGACTGGGGCGTGGAGAGCACGCAGGGTGGCAAGCGGGTCTGGTTCGAGATCACGGATGCGGCCAGGGAGCACGGGGTGCGTCTGCCCACGACCCACGACGATGAGCCCGCTGGCCGCTCGGAGCCGGTCCTACCCTCCGGTTGGGCGCGCGTGCGTCTGGCCGGCTGCCCCGTCCGGCTGAGCCTTCGTCAGGACGAACACCTCGACGAGCTGATCCGAGAGCTGCAGCTCGTCGGCGCGGACCGGGACAACCCGACGTCCCAGGCGTTGGCTCGTGAGCTCCAGGGCCTGCTCAGTGGCCCCGCGCATGCGCGACACATGGGTCGCCGTGTCGCCCAGCAGGCGGCGGCGGCCGGTCAGGACTACATCGACATCGACATGGCGATGCCGGTCGAGTTCAGCGTCGAGGTGCAGAAGCTCGATCTCGCCGTCAAGGCGGCGGACGTGCACTGTGAGGAGATGCGACTGCTGACGCTGGCTTCTTCCGAGCAGCTTCGGGCGCTCAGGGCATGGATGACCGAGGAGGTCGTGCAGCAGATCCAGGACGGTGCGGCGCCGGTGCCGTGGGAGGAGTGGATGGCGCGCCGCACCGGCTGAACCCTCGCACGGGTCCCGGCTCAGGCCGTCCTGAGGGAGATCATCGTGCTGCTCGTCGTGGAGCCCTGAGGCGATGTGTTCCGCCAGGGCGACCCGGGCCGTGTAGTCGTGGGCGCCGGGCCATGCGTCGGATGAGTCGGTCGCGGTCATGGGCTGCTCTTCCGCTCGAAGGGGCTCCCGTCTCGTGACCGGGGGAGTCATGAGGCGGGAGCACTCTCAGCGTTCCCCCGAGAGCACGTGGCAAACAGGAAACGGCCACGGGTGTGACCTGGGCGACCCGGAGGCATGAACCGACTGCTTGTCGGGCACCGGGGCCGCATGCTCACCGCGCTGATCGGTATCACCTTCGCCAGCACGTCCGTCCTCGTGATGGCATGGGACTGGGTGCGTCACCCCGACGTCTGAGCGGCCTCAGGTCTGCCCGCCGGCCCGTTTGGCGAACAGGGCAGTCATGGACTCCAGCGGTCCCCGCCACGTCATCAGCCGGAACGTCGCACCCACCACGAGCACGACCACGACGTGTCGGGCGAAGGTGACCGGGTCATCGTCCGGAAGGAACGGCGGGGTGCGCAGCACCACGTGAAGGGTGTACAGGGTGAGCGTCATCGCCCCTGCACCGAAGACCACAGCCGTCGCCCGCGGCCAAAGCCGCCCCAGCGCGAGGCACACGCCGAGCACGAGCATCGCCGTCCCGGTGGTGTGGAGCAGGTCGAACGACGTACCGGAGTGCGGAGCATGCACGGCCAGCCACCACCAGGACCCAGTGGGCGTCGTCCCGAAGGTGCCTTCCTCGAGGGTTCGTCGGAGCTGTCCCATGGTCATGCCGGGCTGCGGCGAGGTGCCCAGCAGTGCGCGGGCGGCCCCGGGCTGCCGCAGCAGCGTCTCCGAGACCAGCCACGAGGCGGCCGCCAGACAGGCTCCGAGGGACAGGACCACGACCGTCGTACGCCACCGGCGGAGGTCAGTCCGTCCGATGGCCATTCCCACCAGCAGATAGCCGAGCCACGGCACCGCGGGGTAGTAGCCGGTGAAGGTGAGCTCGGTGAGCATCTGCCACGGGTCGGCCAGCGCCGCGGGGTGAGGGCTCTCGAACCCGCGCGGCGGGAGGTGCGGGCGGGCCAGGTGGGACAGCACCGGTGCGACGAGAAGCCACGCTCCGCCGAAGACCGCGAGCGCCTTCCAGCGCAGGCCGAGGAACGGGAGGCCGAGCAGGAACAGCACGCCGTAGTAGGTGAGGATGATCGCGATCGTGGTGGGTAGCGCACCGAGGATCAGCCCGATGAGTGCGATGGTCAACGCCCGAGCAGCCAGGCCGACCCTGACTGCTCGACGCTCTGCCCCGCGCACAGGATCGGTCCCGCCAGACATCAGCGCCAGGCTCACGCCCGCGAGTACGGCGAACAGAGCCGACGCGCGCCCGCCCGCGATCTCGTGCGCGAGCCCCAGGCCGCCGTCGACGTCCCGAGTCGGCAGCGCGTGCGTGGCGATCATGCCGATCAGGGCGACGCATCGTGCGACGTCGACACCCACGATGCGGCCGGGTGCTGTCAGGCGGCTCCTCGCCCGGGACTCCCGCACGCCGCCAGGCGTCGGTCCGGGTTTCGGAGAAGGCGTGGTCGAAGTCAGGTCGACCGCTCGATCTCGAACCACACGGTCGTGCCGTCGGCCTGGTGCTCGGCCGCCCAGGCCGTGGTGAGGGCATCCACGAGAGCGAGCCCCCTGCCGGCGATGTCGGGCACGTCGGTCTGCTGGGCGGCCAGCTTCACCGTGCCGGTGGTGCCGGCGTCACGGACCAGGACCGTCACCGTGTCGGCGTCCAGCTCGACCGTGAGGTCCGTCGAGGTGCCGGTGTGGATCACCGCGTTCGTCGTCAGCTCCGACACGCAGAGCTCTGCCACCTCGACGATCTCGTCCTCGACACCCCAGTCGCCCAGAGTCTGGCGCAGGAAGCGCCGTGCGAGTCGGGGTGCCGTGAGGTCCTCGGGCAGCTGACTGGATGCCCGACGAGTCCCAGGAGGTGCCGCGGAGACCGCAAGCAGGGCGACGTCGTCGTCGGTCCGGTCGAGGGTGCTCAGCTGGGCGATCCGGGCGCACAGCTCCCTCGGTCGCTTCCGCCGCGGCGCCAGGGCCTCGATGAGGCCGGCGACAACGGTGATGCCGGATGGTTCGCTGTTCCGCCTGGCCTCGACACCGTCGCTGTAGAAGACCACGACGTGACCGGGGGCGAGCTCCACCTCGGTCTGCGGCCAGGGCCCGGCTCCGAGGCCGAGGGCGGGACCAGTGACCTCGCCGAGCTGGCGGGTCGGGCCTCCCGGATGGATGCTCAGCGGCGGCGGGTGGCCGGCGAGAGCGAACGTCAGCGTACGGCGGTCGGCGGAGACGACCCCGTAGGCAACGGTCACGAGCTGCTCGGATCCGGGGCGCGAGGCCACGAAGGCGTCCATGCGCTCCAGCACGGCCGAGGGTGCCGGATCGAGCACGACGTAGGCCCGCAGCGCCGCCCGCATCTCGCTCATCACCATGGCCGCGCGGGTGCCCCTGCCCGCGATGTCGCCCAGGACCAGCGCTGCCGCTCCGTCGGGCAGCTCGATGACGTCGTACCAGTCGCCGCCCACGTCCGAACCCGTGCCACCGGGCTGGTAGTGCGCCCCCAGCGACAGCCCGGCGATCTCGGGAAGGGACCTCGGCATCAGGCCGCGCTGGAGCTGCTCCGCGGTGGCCTGCCGCAGCTGATGGACGATGCCGGCGCGCAAGGCCTGGCTCATCTGCGAGGCCAGCGCGCCCAACAACCATCTCTGCTCCGCCTCGAACTCCTGCTCGCTGGAGAAGCTGAGGAGCAGGCCACCGACGCGCTCGGAGCCGGTGGACAGGGAGAGGGCGACCAGGCTCCGGGTGCCCAGCTCCCGCTGTCGAGCGGCGATGTTCGGGTAACGGGCGTCGAGCTCGGACACGGTGGAGACGAACACGTCCGTCCCGTCGCGGACTGCGTCGTTGAGCGGAACGTCGGCGAAAGCGTCGATGAGGCACCAGCGGACCCGCGTCGCGGTCAGGGCGTCCGGGTCCGTGGACACGAACTGCAGCTGTCGGCCGCCCACGTTGTCCAGAGCGATCCCGGCCCGCACGACGCCGGGGATCTCGAGGGCGACGTTGAGGGCGCCTCTCGCCACCTCGTCGAGCGTGAACGCGTCGCCGAAGGCGGCCGCCAGCCGACGCAGAAGCGTGAGGCCGGTCTCGGCGTTCTCGGTCAGGCCGCTCGTCACACGAAGAGACTAGGTCCGTGGGGGCCCGGGAGACAGCCTGGGCGCCGCGCCGTCCCTTGTCACCTCAGGACGGTGCTTCGCACGAGCACGCCGATCTTGTCGATGCGGTGCTCGGGGTTGTGGAGCACGTCGGCCCAGTAGTTGCCCGCGGCGTGGTCCTCCGGCGTCGCACACGTCGACAAGGTGAGGAACGCCCGTGTCGGCGACGCACCCGGTCGGCCGGGTACGGCGGCCCGCTGCTCGGCCAGGGACCGCGGCGAGCGGAAGGACGTCTCCCGCGTGCGACGGATCTCGTAGACGTAGCGGACGCCGCCGGCCTCCACGAGTGCCCGGTGCCCGGCTCGGAGTGCGGGGAGGCTCTCGAACGCCCGCGTCGAGGAGGTCCGGTGCGCCGTGATCTGGTAGTTGCCGAGCCCACCCGGCCCGACGCCGCCGCGGGGGCCGTGGGGGCTGGCCCCGACGCCGGTGTCCTGGATGCGCGTGCCGGGCGCGTCATCGGTCCGGCCGCGGTAGGGCACGACCGCCAGGTCGTGCAGTCCCAGGGCCGGGACGCTCAGCCTCGCCCGTCGGGGCCGCCCGTCGCCCGTCCTCGCCCCGGGGTGCGGGATCTGCACGGTGTCGCTCAGGGCAGTCGGCCCGGGTGACGGGGACATCGCAGGGGTGGTGGGTGAAGGGGACGTCGAGGGCTGCGGCGACGAGGTGGGCCTGCGAGCAGCCTCGGTGCAGGACGCCAGCGATGCCGCCGTCAGGGCGATGGCGGCCGTCAGGAGGGCGCGACGGGTCACCCCTCCACCGTACGGGCGCAGCCGGCGCCAGCCGGACCCCCCAATGAGTGCAAATCGGTGCAAGCCGGAACGCCCCCAAGGTTTGTTCAACCCGCTGCTGCGACGGTCGAGCCAGAGTGCCACATGAGGTGCCCCGGCACTCCGGACATCACCCACCCTGGAGACCGCCATGCCCTCAGAACGCCGCTCCGCCATGCCCGGACAACACAGCGCCCGACGGCCCCGATCGAGGCGGGGGCTGATCGCGGCCCTCTCCACGATGGCGGTCGTCGCAGCCGGCGCCGGTCTCGCCCCCGCATCAGCCACCGTCGGTCCGGCCGGCATCGCGCCGGGGATCAACATCTCCGTGTTCCACAACATCGACTTCGTGGCGACCTTCGGGTGGCCCGTCGGCGAGACCGTGACGGTCGACGTGCTCCGCAACGGGGTCGTGATCGGCACCGAGACCGGCCCGACGTTCGACGCAGCTCCCGACGGTGGAGCGCTCGAGGTCAACCACGGACCGGTCGGTGCCCCGGTCGACGGCGACTGCTGGGAGGGTCACACCCCCGACATCCGTCCCGGCGACCTGATCCGGGTCACCGGTGGCGGCACCACCAGCGAGGTCGTCGTCGACAACATCAGCCTCTCCGGAGCCAGCGAGAACCCGACGACAGGCGATGTCGAGGTGCGAGGTGTCGCCCAGACCGCCGCCGGCGCGACGATCCCGGTGGCCGAGCTCAACTCAGGTGAGTTCCGCAGTCTCATCGGAGGGGAGCAGTTCCGGGCGACCCCGGAAGACATCGTCGCCGACCCGGGCGTCGCCGGCGGGTTCGTGATGCTCTACCACGCGCCGTACGACGGCGACGTCAAGGACCCGGGGGTCGGCGTGACCCAGGAGCAGCGCAAGCAGTCGCTGCTGAACGACGACGGGCATGCGGCCGGCTTCGGGCACGTGGCCCCACTGCCCGACGAGGCCATGCTCGTCGAGGGTTTCGGGGACAGCCCCGGGCCGGCGCCCGGTTGCGAGGGGTCACCCTCTGCCGCGGACGGCGTGACACAGACCAACCACGACAAGCTGAACAAGACCACGACGGCTGCAGGGAACCTGGACATCAGCGGCGTCTCGTTCGACAGCACCGCCGTCCAGGTCAAGGTGGGAACGCTCGCACCCGTGACCGCGAACGTGGTCGGAGCCAGCGGGCAGCAGACGTGGTCCGCGTCGGTCCCGATGAGCCAGGTGCTGACCCTCCCGGACGGCAACGTTGAGATCACCATGACGTCTACCCGTGGGGCCGCGACCCTCACCGGTGTGTCGAAGGTGCTCCCCAAGGACGTGGTGGCTCCGGCAGCCCCGGCACTTTCTCCCAATGGCGGCAGCTTCACCGGCAGTCTCAACGTGTTCGCCACGCCCAGCGCCGGAGAGACGCTCCGGTACGGTGTCGGGCCGGCGCTGACGGTCGCACCGGCTGCAGGGGTCCCGTTCCCCGGCGTCCTGACGCTGAGCTCGACCCAGACGCTCCATCTCTTCGCGGTGGATGCGGTCGACAACGTGAGCCCGGTGACCACCCGTACGTTCACGCGTACGGCGGCCACGACCCCGCCCGTGGTGGCTCCTCGCGCGGCCACTGCTCCGGCACGTCCGGCCCGACCGACGGCGAAGCCAGGGAAGCCACGCGGTCCGATCACAGCGTCGGTCTCCTGGGCCGCACCGCGCAACGGCGGCTCACCCATCAACGGGTACGTCGTCCGGGCCCTGCGGATCAGCCCCTCTGGAGCCATCGTGTCCTCGAGGACGTTCGCCAAGCGGCCAGCCAGCGCCCGGCAGCTGAAGATGACGTTCGCACGGGCCGGCAAGTACCGCTTCACCGTCCGGGCCGTCAACGCCGTGGGTGGTGGCAGCCCCTCGGCACGGTCGAACGCGGTCAGGGCTCGATGACCCACGCGGCGTGACGAAGCGAGCCCGGCCGACCAGAGCGGTCGGCCGGGCTCATCGACCGCTCCCGGCGGATGACAGCTCGTCGAGCTGGATCCGGGCGTTCGTCAGCCGTTCCCCGACCTGTTCCCGCCAGGTCGGCGAGCAGGTCCGGAACGGCTCAACGGTCTCGCGCAGCCGGTAGGCGAGGGTGTGCACCGCCAGGGCGAAGGGGTCGGGTGCTCTGCGTACCTCCGTGTAGCCACCCAGCATCGCCTCCACGGATCGCACGCCGCGCTGAGCCATCCCGGTCGCCTCGGCGGCGTTGAGAGTCGAGGCGATGAAGCATCCGAGATCTGCAGCCGATGGCCCCCAGCCTGCGGAGTCGAGGTCGATCAGGCCGGGGCGGCCGTCTGGCGAGATGACCACCCGGTCGGGGGAGAAGTCTCCGTGCAGGGCGGCCCGGTCACGCGGCACGTGCTCGAGGAGCCGTGCAACGGCCACGGCCAGGTGGGCCGCGTCCGCGCGCCGCTCGGGCAGCAGCTTGGCGACCTGCCGTGCCGTTCGCTCGACAGCGGCGACGTCGGAGGCCGGACCGGAGGTGTGCAGCCGCATCCCTGGGTCACTGCCGTGCAGGGTGGCCAGGGCTCGACCCGCGGCTGACCACGCGTCGGGACGGATGGTGGCGGCCAGCTCCTGTCCGTCCACCCGGGTGACGGCGAGGAGGGCAAGTGAGCAGGACCGCGCGACCAGGCACGGCGTACGGACCGGGGTGCCGCGCTCGAGGGTCGCGTAGGACTCGGCAGCGCGGCGCATCTTCGTGCCGTCGTGGTACGTGCGGAGCACCAGGTCGGGCGCGCCCGCGCGCTCGAGAACCCCGACCCAGCGGCGGCCGGGGGTGTATCGGATGGTCCGGACGCTCGCTCGGTCCAGCCCCGACGAGTCGTGCAGCAGCTTCTCGAGAACGCGGGCCGGGCCGTCCGGCCGGTGCAGCAACCGGCCGAGGGTCGGCAGCGCGCGGTCCCCGCCCGCAGTCGTCACCAGGGTGTGCGTCTCGGTGTCCCGGGCGAGCCACGTGGACACCGGCACTGTCTTCAGGGTCTTCGACATCTTGACCGACGCATGGCTGGCATAGGTCCTCGCCAGGCACGGTTCGGTCACCTTGACCCCGTCGCGCTCGACGGTGAGGTCGAAGCCGAGCGTCACGCTGGTGCCGGGCTTGTAGCGCAGCCGCCGGAGACGGACGCTGCATCGCTGGTCCAAGTTCTCGCTAAGCCAGGTCTCCAAGTGGCTCGACGTCAGGATCAGCCGGCCGCCGGGTAGCGAGGGATCCTCGACCAGCAGACGGTCCTCGTCACCGCGGTGCACGGGTTTCCCCTTCCCGGTCAGAGCTTGCTCCCACATCTTTTTCCAACCGGGGTCCACGTCGAAAGTGCCCACAGGTACTAGTACCGCGATGCAGCCCGCATCACGGCCCGGACCGGGCGGTGCGCGGACCCGGTGGCTCGCGTCCGGAAGTCAGCTGATGGCTACATCGCCCGCCGACCTAGTCAGTCCGGAGCCCCTACGGGGGCCGATCGAACCATCCAAGTGTGGGGGGCGAAAACCGCCCGCCTTGGTCTCGCGCGAAGTCCTGTGCTCAGGCGACTCTTAGATCGCGACCGGGGGGTTGCGGATTGGGTGGGGACTCATCATGGGGAAATTACGTATCTTCGTCTGCGGCGAGACACGCGCGCTGGACGAGAACGACAACGTTGTTGAGAAGTTCGGCGGGGTCAAGCCCCGCCAGGTGCTGGAGATCCTAGCGCTGTCAGTAGGTCGACCGGTCTCCAAGGACCGGATCGCCCAGCTGTTGTGGGACAACGAGCCGCCACCGTCGTACGTCGGGACGCTCGAGAGCTACGTGTGTCTGCTCCGTCGGGCGTTGGGGGCGAAGGGACGCAACTCCGCGCTGCAGACGACGACCACCGGCTACCTGCTCCGTGCGGACATGGTGTGGGTCGACTTCGTGGAAGCGCGGAGGATGCTCAGCCTGGCCGGCATGACCCCGTCAGCCGACGAGCGCACCTCGCTCGTCGAGCAGGCCCTGACGTTGCTGTCGGGGGAGCTGCTGGGCAGCGAGCCCGGCGCCGCCTGGGCCGCGGTGCAACGCGCGGTCCACACCCGTGAGCTCACCTCGTCGTGCACGCAGGCGGCCGAGTCGATGCTGGTCGCGGGTGAGACCACCCTGGCTCGCCGGCTGTCCCGTCTGGCCACCGGGCACGAGCCCCTGAACGAGCTGGCGTGGCAGCTCGAGATGAGGGCCCTGGTCCAGGAGGGCAGGGACGCCGAGGCGCTCAGCACCTACGCCCGACTTCGCGCGCTCCTCCTCGACGAGCTCGGAACCGAGCCGTCCGTGGCCAGTCGCTCGCTCTACGCCGACATCCTGCAAGGACCGGACTCCGCGCCGAGCTCGGTGAGCAGCCACTCGGAGGTGAGCTCGCTGATCCGGCTGCTGCGACAGGCGCTCGAGTCCCTTCCGGGGGTCCACGTACCGGACCAGGACTCACGTCTCAGCGAGGTCGCCGTACGCGTGGTCGCGGCAGCGTCTGCGTAAAGAATCGCCCCAGGAACGCGCATTTTCGCAGGTACCGGCACTCCGAAGTAGTCCGCGGACCATACTTCGAGGAGCCGGGGGGCACCGGCGGATGCGTTGGGGGACGTCATGGCGAGCCACAAAACCAGCAGAGGTCGCAGGCAGTGCGAACGATCGTCGTCGTCGACGACCACAAGACGTTCTCGGACCTGCTCTCCCTGGCCCTGTCGGGGGAGCAGGATCTCGAGTGCGTCGGCACGGCACACGACCGGAGCAGCGCACTGCAGCTCGTCTCGCAGCACCGACCCGACGTCGTGGTCATGGACGTCGACCTCGGCGGTGACAACGGGATCGCGGTGACCGCGGAGCTCACCTCGGCCTACGCCGGACCTCAGCGTGGTGATCCTGACCGCCCATGCCACGCGGGATCTCGCCATGCAGGCGGCCGCGGCCGACGCCTCCTGTCTGCTGCCGAAGAACGGGGCCCTGCCGGACCTGCTGAAGGCACTGCGGTCCGCGCGACGTGGCGGGTTCATCGTCGATCCTGCGTTGCTGCGGGCGCTCGTGACCCAGACCCCACCGGCCGACGAGGAACCGTTGCAGCCTCTGACCCCGCGAGAGCTGACGGTGCTGCAGCTGCTCGTGATGGGCAAGGACACCGCTGCGATCGCCCGTGAGCTCAACCTCTCGGTGCACACCTACCGCGGTTACGTGCAGACGCTCGTCCACAAGCTGGGCGCGCGCTCACAGCTCGAGGCGGTCGTCATCGCGATCCGCCGGGGCATCGTCAATGTCTGAGCCGGACCCAGACTCGGACTCGGACGACCGTCCACCTCCTGGTGACCTGACGGCCCGTCGTGCTCTCCGGCGGTTCGGTATCTCGATCGCACTGACCTTCCTGGTCCTGCTGGTGGCCTCCTTCCTGCTCGGGCGACAGATCGCGCGCGAGAACGCCCTTCACGAGGCACGCATCAGCGCCACGTCGCTCGCTGACACCCTCGTCTCACCCGCGATCAACAGCTCGGTGCGGTCGCACCGTGCGGGCTCGATGGACGAGCTGGACAGGCTGCTGGGCGACTCGATGCAGCGCCGGTCCATCACACACGTCAAGGTGTGGTCGATCGGCGGGGAGATCCTGTGGGCCGACGAACCGGAGATCATCGGAAGGCGCTTCCCGTTGCCCGAGGAGGTGCGCGGCCTGGTGGCGACGGGGACGGCGCACGCGGAGGTCTCCGACCTCTCCAAGGCCGAGAACGTGGCCGAACGCGCGGACGGCCGGCTGCTCGAGGTGTACGTCCGCGAACGTGACTCCGAAGGTCAGCCGTTCGTGCTGGAGGCCTACCTCCCGACGGACCGCCTGCAGGAGGACCAACGCCGCATCGTCGTCGCGGTGGTCGGAGTGGCGGGGGGAGCCCTTCTCCTCTTCGCGGGAGCCATGCTCCCCCTGGGGGTGGCCCTCGCGCGACGCATCGAGACCGCTCGGCAGGACCGGCTCAGGATGACCCGGCACGCGCTCTACGCCTCGGACCTCGAGCGGCGGAGGATCGCCCAGGAGCTGCATGACGGGGTCATCCAGGACCTCGCGGGGATCAGCTACCTCATGCCGAACCTGCGCCGGCGTGCGGACCAGGGGGCGACCGAGGACGAGGACGAGCAGACCTACTCGCGGATCAGCGCCCTGCTCACCCGCGACGTCGCAGCGCTGCGCTCGATGCTCGTCGACCTCTACCCTCCGAACCTGGAACGGGACGGCCTGCACCTGGCCGTGGAGAACCTGGTCCAGGATGCGGTCGAGGCCGGCATCGTCGTGGACGTGTCGATCCCACGTATGACCTTGCCGCGGGAGACGACCCGGCTCGTCTTCGGGCTGCTTCGTGAGGGCATCCGCAACTCCATCAAGCACTCGGAGGCGAGCACCCTGCAGGCGCAGGTGAGCGTCGATGGCGAGGAGGTGCTGGTGTCCATCGGAGACGACGGTCAGGGCTTCCCCGGAGCGGAGGGTCAGGCGGTGGACGCCGAGGTCGGGCACTTCGGGCTACGACTCATCCACGACGTGGTCGAGGACATCGGCGGCCGGCTGACCCTGGGGCGGAGTGCCCTCGGCGGGGCACAGATCGAGGCGCGGTTCCCTGTCGCAGCCTGGGGCGACCCGTCCATCTCCTAGTCGTTCCCAAGGTTCCCTCAAGCCCGGTCAACCAAGGTTGAAGCCATCCACCCGGGGGGCGGTGCCCGCGAGCGGGCAGCAACCGGAGGGCACATCGTGAACCTGACACGACGCGACATGTTGAAGTTCGGCCTGGTGGGTGGAGCGGCCTTGACGCTGCCCCTGGAGCGGCTCGGACTGACGGGGACGACGGCCGAGCGCATGCCGGTGAGCAAGATGCCCGCCAAGTTCTCGCAGCGGCTCGTCCGGCCACCGGTCCTGAGCTCCACGGGCTCGGCCAGCGTGCTCTGCCCGGACCGGCGAACCCGGCTGTACCCCCGCTACGACATCCGCCAGCGGTTCACGGTCGCGGAGATCATGCCGGGCTACAAGACGCCGTTCTTCGGCTACAACGGCGTGACCCCGGGCCCGACCATCCGGGCGTTCAAGGGCCAGCCCGTCGTCGTACGCCAGGCCAACGCGCTGCAGCAGCCCCCGGCGGCGCCGTACCAGAACGTCAAGATGCCCTCGCCCTACACGAGCGACCCGTGGCAGCGGACGACCTCGACGCACCTGCACGGCTCGGCGTCGCTGCCGCAGTTCGACGGGTACGCCTCCGACATCACCCGTCCCGGGTCAGGCCAAGGACTACTTCTACCCGAACAGCCAGGAGGCGCGGACGCTGTGGTACCACGACCACGGCGTGCACCACACCTCGCAGAACGCCTACAACGGGCTGGCCGGCGATGTACATCCTGCACGACAAGCACGAGACCGCCCTCGACATCCCGACGGCGGCCGTCTCGCCACCACGCGCAAGGCCGCGTCCGGCGACTACGACATCCCGCTCGATCGTCCGTGACGCGACGTTCGCCACCGACGGCAGCCTGATCTACGACGACAACAGCGAGTCGGGCGTGTACGGCGACGTCGCCGCTGATCAACGGAGTGCCGTGGCCGTTCCTCGACGTCGAGCCGCGGATCTACCGTTTCCGGATCCTGAACGCCTCGGTGTCACGGTCCTACGAGTGGCAGCTCCACGACGGTGTCGCCCCGGTCCCGATGACCGTGATCGGTACGGACGCCGGCCTGGTGCCCAAGCCGCAGGTGGTCACCAGCCTGCGCCACGGCATGGCCGAGCGCTACGAGATCGTCATCGACTTCTCGAAGTACAAGGGCGCCAAGCTCACCCTGAAGAACCTGTCGCCCAAGAACAACATCGACTACAGCACCATGTCCGAGGTCATGCAGTTCCGGGTCGGCACGGCCGACCCCGTGAACAACGGTGGACAACGTCGTGTCGCCGAACTGGGGCGAGCGGATCGCACCGATCGAGTGCATGTCCTTCAACGAGTCGGCCCTCATCGCCAAGGGTGTTCCCCAGCGCGAGTTCAAGTTCATCCGGACCAACGGTCACTGGACGATCAACGGGGAGACCTGGGAGAACGTGATCGACAGCAAGTACACCCACTGCATGGCCGAGCCCGACCTCAACGCGGTGGAGATCTGGAAGCTGACGAACACGTCCGGGGGATGGTTCCACCCGGTGCACATCCACCTCGTCGACTTCCAGGTGCTCTCGCGCAACGGATCTCGCCGCGAACGTGCGGCCGTTCGAGAAGGGCCCCAAGGACGTCGTCTACGTGGGCGAGAACGAGACGGTCAACGTGGCCATGCGGTTCGCGGGACCGCAGCGCGGGCCCCGGATGGCCGGTCCCGCACGGGCGCTACATGATGCACTGCCACAACCTGGTCCACGAGGACCACGACATGATGATGCAGTTCAGCGTCGGCGACCCCGACCACCTGCCCGACGTGGACCCGATCACGGCCGCCGCTGCAGTGTGGGAGTCCTGAGCCGGCGGCTCGGCGGACGTGATGAGACCACTACCTGTGGCGCTTCGCACGCTGGCCGTGCTGGTGGTGGCTCTCGTGCCTATCAGGATCTGGGTGGCCGAACCGCTGCACATCGCGACCGGGAGCATGGCTCCGACGCTGGTCCCGGGTGAGCACGTGCTGTCGTGGAAGCTGCCGTTGCTGACCCCGGACCTCTCGCGCGGGGACGTCGTCGCGCGTCGACGTGGGACACGGGCCGCTGAACGTCAAGCGCGTGGTGGGTCTCGGAGGAGACCGGGTCGCGATCCGCGACGGGGCGCTGTTCGTCAACGGGCGGGTCGTCCACGAGACCTACGCCGACCCGGACCGCATCGACAGCGTCTACTTCGGACCGGTGAAGGTGCCCGACGG
The DNA here is from genome assembly GCA_963786795.1 of uncultured Actinomycetota bacterium. Classification (GTDB taxonomy): domain Bacteria; phylum Actinomycetota; class Actinomycetes; order Propionibacteriales; family Nocardioidaceae; genus Nocardioides_B. The sequence continues at coordinate 320,801 of CAWBAQ010000029.1, read as the reverse complement.
CGAGATCTTCGTGATGGGCGACGACCGACGCAACTCGCGAGACTCGCGCTCGTACGGCGCGGTCCCCCTGGACCACGTCGACGCCCGGGTCTCGTTGATCATCTGGCCAATCGGATCTATGGGTGGGGTAGCAGGATGAGACGCCGTGCAACATGGCAGCTCCGCAGGCTCGGCCTCGTGCTGTGCCTCGTGACGAGCATCGTGGTGGGCTTCAGCGGTGGCGCCTCGGCGCACACCGAGCTGACGCAGAGCTACCCGGCCGCCGGTCAGGTGATCGAGGGCTCGGTGGGCTCGGTGGACCTGACGTTCACCGACGTCATCGTGCCCGAGCTCAGCCAGCTGGTCGTGCGGGACAAGGCGGGACGCAACCTCGCGGTCGGGCGCCCGAGCAGCTTCGGCTCTCGTCTCAGCTCTCGGCTCGCCGGGGCCGAAGCCCGTGGTGCCTACCGCGTGACCTACCGCGTGGTGGCCGCGGACGGACATCCCGTGGTCGGCAGCTTCCGATTCGCCGTACGTTCCGGGGCGGACAGGGAAGCAGGCTCAGTCGTCGCGGGTGGCCCGGCCCTGGCGTCGACGGACATCGCGCCCCAGACGTCAGCGCTGGTGCTGCCCGTCTCGGCCCTGGTCGCGGTGGGCATCGTCCTGGCCCTGCGGCTCCGCTTCGCAGTGCGGAAGGGCAGCTCATGACGACACGCGTCCTGGCCGCCCCCGCACAAACGGTTCAGCCCCGACCGTCTGGTGCCCTGCGCGTGCTGGCCCTGATCGGGTTCTGCCTCGCTGCCGTGGCGCTCGGCCTCCAGCTCACCAGCACACCGAGCACCTCCGCGGGTCTCGGACTCGCGGATGCGGGTGACCTGACCCGTCGACTGCTCCCGGCGTCCCGCGCCCTGTTCGACCTGTGCGCCCTCGGCGCGGTAGGCACCCTCGTTGCCGCGGGCTGGCTGGTGGTGGGGGACGGCGACGCCGAGGTGCGCGTCCGAGCCACGTTGATGCGCTCGTCCTCGCGCTGGGCGGCGGGCTGGTGCGTGGCGGCCCTGGTCCAGCTGCTGGCATCCACCTCCGAAGTCCTGGGGGTGCCGATCTCCCGTCTGTGGGGCTCCGTAGGACTTCTGGCGTACGGCCTCCGTCTGCCGCAGGGACGGTCACTCTTGCTCGTCATCGTGGTGGCCAGCGTGATCATCACCTGGGCCGGCGTCCTGGTCCGACCGAGCCAGGCCCGCTGGCTCGCGGTCGCCGCCCTCGCTTCGATGGGACCGCTGCTGGCCACGGGCCACGCCGCCACCGCATCCAACCACCTGCTCAGCACGGAGACCCTGCTGGTGCACGTCCTGGCCGTGACGCTGTGGTCCGGCGGGCTGCTGGCCCTCGTCGTCCACGTGCGACGTCAGCCTGGGGTGCTCGCGCACGCCGTCCCGCGCTTCAGCCGGCTGGCGGGCTGGACCTTCCTCGCCTTGCTGCTCAGCGGGGTGCTCGGGGCGTGGACCCGCCTCGGCCTGGACACCAGCGCCTGGACCTCGTCGTACGGCGTGCTGCTGCTGGTCAAGACGGCCGGGCTCGTCGCGCTCGGCGTCATCGGAGCCTGGCACCGGTCCAGGACCATCCGGCTGCTCGCCCTCGGACGCCCGCGCAGCTTCGCGCGCCTGGCGACCGTGGAGGTGATGCTCATGGGTGTCATGGTCGGGCTCGCGGTCGTGCTGGCGCGGACGTCTCCTCCGATCAGCGCGACGCTGCGTGCAGCTCCGCCGCACGCCTCGACCTACCCCACCGTGGACCCGGCGCTCGCGGCGGTCTCCCCGTGGCGGCTCCTGGTCGGGGTCCGTCCCGACGCCATCGTCCTGACCGGCACCGTCGCCGTCCTGGTCGCGGCCGTCCTGGCCCTGCGCTCCGCGGCCGCCGTGGGCTGGACCTGGTCGTCGCGGCAGCGGCTGCTCTTCGGTCTCGGGTCGGTCGTCCTGGCCTGGGCGATGACGGGCGGCCTCGGCGCCTATGCGACCGCGCTCCTGAGCGCCCAGGTGGCACAGCTCCTGGTCCTGGGCCTCCTGGTCCCGCCGCTGCTCGCGCTGGGGCTGCCCCGACCGCCGGCGGGCCGAACCCTCCGGTGGCCCGCCCCAGCCACCATCACCAACGGTTGTCTCGCCTCGGTGCTGGTCCTCGTGATCGTCCTCGAGACCCCCGTCCTGACGCTGGCGCTCCGCACCGTGGTCACGCACGTCCTGGTCGGTGTGGTCGTGCTCGCTGCCGGGCTCGCACTCTTCGTGCCCCTGCTTCGCGCGGACCTGGTCGGACGGTCGCCGGGCCGTACGGCGTACGAGCCGTTCGTCGTCCTGGCGGTTGCACTCGGGTACAACGCGTGGCACATGCGCGACACCGGGCTCGGCTACGCCGGGGGCTGGTACGCGGACCTCGGCTGGTGGTGGGCCGATCCCGTCGCGGACCAGCGAGTCGCCAGCGCCGTCATGGCCGGCTTCGCGGTCGCACTCACCGTGGTGGCGCTCCTGCTGGCTGTCCGCCGTATGGTCTCTCAGCCGCGCAGCAGCCAGCGCGTGCCGGCGCCCTGAGCGGACGCCACGTACAGCTCTGCACCTGCCTCGTGGGCGAGGTCGATGAGGACGCGCAGTCCGAAGTGACCCGGTGCCGGGTCGGTCACCGCCGTCTCGCGCGTCGAACCCGATCCCGTCGTCGCTGATCTCGAGGACCGTCGCGTCCCCGTCGTTCCGCAGCGACAGCGTGACGCGATGAGCGCGGGCGTGCCTGATCGTGTTGAGCAGGCACTCGTGGGCCACGCGGTAGAACAGCCGCTCCTGGGCGTGGTCGAGGCACCGCACGGCGGCAGGGTCGAGGTCCATCAGCACGTCGATGTCGCGGGCTCCCAGGCTGGCGACGTGGTCCTCGAGGGCGGCGAGAAGCCCTGACCCCTCCAGGTTCGGGGGGTAGATGTCGACGAGCAGGGTCCGCATCCCGCTGATCCCACGTCGCACCGTGTCCGCGGCGCCGCGGAGGTCGGCGGCCAGACCCGGCTCGCTGGACTCCGCGGACCGGGCTGCGGCGCTGGAGACGATCAGGGAAGCGCCGGCGAGGTCCTGGATCACTCCGTCGTGGAGCGTGCCGGCGATGCGTCGACGTTCGTCGTTGGACGCGTGCACGGCCCGCTCGAGGAGCAGCGCTCGTTGGTCCTGCGCCTCGCGGAGCCTCGACAGCATGCGCCACAGGAGCGGAAGCATCAGGGCCACCATGGCGAGCAGGCTCGAGACCGTGATCCCGGCGAAGGCGCGCCAGAGCTGGCCCGCGCGAGCCGTCACCCCGTCGTACGGCGCGTAGATCTCCATCAGCAGCGGATCGCCCGAGGGTGTCCACACCGGGCGGTACACCTCGAGCAGCTTGCCCTGCCCCCGCTCGAAGACGTTCTCCGGACGGGACAGGTCGGAGACCTCCGCCTGGGTGCTGGGATGGGAGAGGACCTCCCGCTCCTCCGCACCGAGGTCGTAGGTGCGTCCGATCAGCCTGGGCTCGTCGGAGTAGATGATCCGTCCCTCGGGCGTCCAGATCTTCACGCGGATCGTCGACGGTCCGAGCACGTGGTCGCGGACGGCCCGGTCCATGGCGGCGAGGGCCGCGGGGTTCCCCGAGCCCAGGTCGTCGCGCAGGGCCGGCTGCACGACCGCATCGGCGAGCAGGCCGGCGCTCTGCGCAGCGTCGTGGACCGACTCCTTCGCGGCCAGACGTTGCGCCGCGATCGACCCGGTGATGGCGACGAGCACCAGCACGGCCACCGCGCCACCCAGCACGAGGGCCACCACCTTGCGGCGGCTGATCGAAGTCAGGTCGTCGGAGGCGCCGGTCCGCATCGAATCGGACAGCATGGTCCACGGTCGCTGGTCCGGAGGCAGCGAGTCAGGGCGGTGCCTCAGTGGCGGTTCGGTGTCCATCAGTCGGCGTCGGGCTGGTCATCACCACCGTGACGGCTGCTGTCGTCACTGCTGCCGTGGCCGCCGTCCGACTCCGTCTGGCTGGAACCGCTGGACCCGCTGGACCCGCCGCCGATGCGCCGGAGCCGCTGGAACCGCCGGATCCGCTAGATCCGCTGGATGTGTTGGTGCCGCCGGGGTCGTCGTCGGGCTTGGTGCCGCCGGTGCCACTGGCGAGGCGCTTGTTGCTCGTGGCAGTCCTCTTGTCGTCGCCGGCCTGGCGCTCGCCCGCTCGGCGGTTGCCGCCGTGGTCGTCGCCCGCCTCGGCCTCGCTGGGCCGCTGGATCCGCGGTTGCCGCCGTGGTCGTCGCCCGCCTCGGCCTCGCTGGGCCCGGCTCGGGTCCGCGGTTGCCGCCGTGGTCGTCGCCCGCCTCGGTCTCGCTGGTCGCGCTTGTCGCCGTGGTCGCCGCCGTGGCGGCCGCCGTGGTCGTCGCCCGGTTCGGTGCGGTCGCTGCGAGGCCGGTCGCCGCCGTGGTCGTCGGCGCCCTCGCTGGCCCGCGCGGACGGTCCGGAGGTGGGATGACCCTCGTCGTCCAGCAGCGTGGCGGTGGCCGGGACGCGGACCGGGACGCCCTCGGAGAAGGTGGGGTTGCCGATGAGTCCGATCGATGCGGGAGCGGCCGCCACTATCGCCGCCGTCGCCCCGATGATGGCGATGAGTTTCATTGACAGTCCCCAACCGTCGTCCGCTTTCGTCCTACGGACACTCTGGTGCAGCGCCGGGGCGCGGACCATCCGACGTTGGTACTAGTACTACCGACCCCTTGATCGACGTCGGGGGTCTCCGGCGGACTCGGCTGGTGATCCGGCGACGGGGCGTCGGTAAGGTAAGCCAACCCTAACCCGAAGGACCCTGATGACCAGCTCCCGACGGTGGCTCGCCGGCGCCGCCCTTCTTGTCCTGACCGCGCCTCTCCTGGCGGCCTGCAGCTCCGACGACCCGGGGTTGGTGGTCTACAACGCGCAGCACGAAGAGCTCATCGACGCGGTGGCCAAGGCGTTCACCAAGAAGACCGGCATCGAGGTCGAGCTGCGCAACGGCTCCGACCTCGAGCTCGCGAACCAGCTCGTCGAAGAGGGCGACGCGTCCCCGGCCGACGTGTTCCTGACCGAGAACTCCCCCGCCATGACCCTGGTGGACAGCAAGCAGATGCTGCGCCCGCTGGACGCGAAGACCCTCGACCTGGTGCCCGACCAGTACCGCCCGGACGACGGCGAGTGGACCGGCTTCGCGGCTCGGTCGACGGTGCTGGTGTACAACACCGACCAGATCGGCGCGGACGAGCTGCCGACGTCGATCATGGATCTGGCGAAGCCGGAGTGGAAGGACCGGATCTCGTTCTCGCCGACGGGCGCCGACTTCCAGGCGATCGTCAGCGCGGTGCTCGCGACCCAGGGTGAGCAGGCCACGAAGGACTGGCTGGCGGGCCTCAAGCGCAACGGGACGGTGTACGACGGCAACAACGTGGTCCTGGAGTCGGTCAACTCCGGCGAGAAGCCCGCCGGCGTGATCTACCACTACTACTGGTACCGCGACCAGGAGGAGAGCGGCGAGAACAGCGACAGCTCCAGGCTGCACTTCTTCGGGAACCAGGACCCGGGCGCCTTCGTCAGCGTGTCCGGCGCCGGCGTGCTGGAGTCCTCCGACGACGCCTCGGACGCCCAGAAGTTCGTGAACTACCTGGCCAGCACGGAGGGTCAGCAGGTCATCGCGGACAGCTACGCGCTGGAGTACACCCTCAATCCCGACGTGCAGCTCGGTCGCGGCGTCAAGCCGCTCTCCGAGCTGGACCCGCCGGACGTCGACGTGTCCGACCTGAACGGACCCCAGGTCGTCACGTTGATGCAGGAAGCCGGCTTCCTCTGAGCGCGCACCTCGCGGCGACACCCTCGGGGGCCAGGCCCCGGGGACGCGGGTTGCCACCGATCTCCGCTCGTCGTCATGGCGTCCGCCGTGGCGAGTCTCGCGCTGCTCCCGCTGGGGTACGTCGCGTGGTACGCCGCATCGCTGGGGCTCGCCGAGACGTGGAACCTCCTGTTCCGGCCGCGGGTCGGTGAGCTGCTCGTGAACACCGTGGGCCTGGTGGTCGGCACCGTCCTGTTGAGCACCGCTGCTCGGCGTCGGCTGCGCCTGGGTCGTGGAGCGGACCGACCTGCCCGGCAAGTCCGTCTGGCACGTGCTCCTCGCCGCACCGCTCGCCGTGCCCGCCTTCGTCAACAGCTACGGCTGGGTCTCCCTCACCCACGGCGTGCAGAACTACCTCGGGGCGGTGCTCGTGGTGACGTTGTCGTACTTCCCGCTGGTCTACCTCCCGATGGTCGCCGCCCTGCGCGGCCTCGACCCCGCCCACGAGGAGGTCGCCTTCTCCCTCGGCAGGTCCCGCGCCTCGGTGTTCTTCTCCGTCGTGCTCCGCGGTGCACGGCCGGCGCTCGTGGGTGGCGCGCTCCTCGTGGGACTGCACGTGCTCGCCGAGTTCGGGGCCCTGCAGATGCTGCGTTTCCCGACCTTCACGACCGCGATCTACGACCAGTACCGTTCGGCCTTCAACAGCGCCCCGGCCAACGTGCTGGCCGGGGTGCTCGTGCTGGGCTGCCTGCTCCTGCTGCTCGCGGAGCTGCGACTCCGCGGCGACGTGGCGCTGTGGCGCGTCGGCGGTGGAAGTGCCCGGCCGGTCGAGCCGCTTCGGCTCGGCCGGGGCCGGCCGCTCGTCGCGTCGGTCATGGCCGCCGTGGTCGTGCTGGCGCTCGGGGTTCCGTTCGCCAGCCTGGTGCGCTGGCTGGTGAAGGGCTCGTCGACGGCCTTCCCGATGGGGGAGCTGGTGGCCGCGGCCGCCACCACCTTCGCGCTGGCGTTGGGCGCCGCCGCTGGTGGCCAGCGTCGCTGGCCTTCCCCGTGGTCTGGCTGGCGGTCCGGCACCGGGGCCGGCTCTCCACCGTGATCGAGCGGTGCACGTTCGCGGCGCACGCCCTGCCCGGCATCGTGGTCGCCCTGGCGCTGGTGGCGATCTCGATCCGTTCGGTGCGGCCGCTCTACCAGACCCTGCCGCTGCTGCTCGTCGGCTACTGCATCATGTTCCTCCCGCGTGCGCTGGTCAGCATCCGCAGCAGCCTCGAGCAGGCCCCGCCGGTCCTCGAGGACGTGGCGCGCAGCCTCGGCGACGGTCGTCTGCAGACGCTGGTCCGGGTCACGTTGCCGCTGATCAGGTCAGGCGTCGGAGCCGGTGCGGCCCTGGTGTTCCTGGCCGTGTCGACCGAGCTCACCGCGACCCTGCTGCTCGCCCCGTTGGGCACGTCCACGCTCGCGACCGAGTTCTGGTCGAACACGTCGTCCGTGCGGTACGGAGCGGCCGCGCCGTACGCCCTGCTCCTCGTGCTCGTCTCGGTGCCCGCCACCTACCTGCTCAGCCGACAGGCCCGTCCCGGTGACGCCCGATGAGCCGGGTGACGTTGCGCGGCATCGGCAAGGCCTTCGGGTCCCGTCGCGTCCTCGACGGGTGCGACCTGGAGGTGGCGGACGGCGAGATCATGGCCGTGCTCGGCCCCTCCGGAGGCGGCAAGACCACGATGCTCCGCATCATCGCCGGCTTCCTGGACCCCGACCACGGCACCGTGCACTTCGACGAGAGGCCGGTCGCGGGACCGCACCGCGGTGTCCCGCCGCAGCGGCGCCGGGTGGGCTACGTGCCGCAGGAGGGTGCCCTGTTCCCGCATCTCGACGTACGCGGCAACATCCTGTTCGGGCTGCCGCGGGCGGAGCGGACCGAGGAACGCCTGCTCGAGATGCTGGACCTCGCGGACCTGGGTCACGACCTGGCGGGGATCTACCCGCACCAGCTGTCCGGTGGCCAGCAGCAGAGAGTGGCGCTCGCGCGGGCCCTGGCGCCCCGGCCCCGCGTCGTCCTCCTCGACGAGCCCTTCTCCTCCCTGGACGCCTCGCTGCGCCTGGCTGCCGGGCGCTCCGTGACGCGTGTGCTGCGCGCGGCGGGCACGACGGCCATCCTGGTGACGCACGACCAGGGAGAGGCGCTGTCCCTCGCGGACCGGGTCGCGGTCTTCCGCGACGGTCGGGTGGCGCAGGTCAGCGCGCCCGTCGACCTGTACCGCCGACCCGCGGATGTCGCCGTCGCGATGTTCGTGGGTGGGGGAGCGGCCCTCCCGGCGACCCTGAACGGCACGACGGCCGACTGCCTCCTCGGCGCGGTGGAGGTGGAGGAGGGCGCACACCCCGGAGGAACGGTGACCGTGCTGGTGCGGCCCGAGCAGATCCATCTGGTCGATGCCGGCGGGGCGCAGGCTCGCGCACGGGTGGATGCTGTCGACTTCTTCGGGGCCTACGCCACGGTGCGTCTCTCCCTGCTGGATGCCGACGGCGCCGCGGTCGTCGGCCTGGTGGCGCGCGTCGGTGCCACCGACCTGCCGCGGGTCGGTGACGTCACCGGTGTGCACGTGCACGGTCCCGTGGGGGTCTCGGGATGAGCGCCAGGCTGCGGCTCCTGGACCACCGGGACCCGTCGCTTCCGGACCTCCGTCGGCACGGCTCAGCGCCGGTCCTCGTCACCGACGGCCACAGCCTGTCCTACGACGAGCTCGCCGACCGCGTCGACGAGCGGGCGGCGCAGCTGGGCCCGACCCGACGGCTCGTCATGCTCGGCTGCCGCAACGACGTGGAGACGGTGGTGACGTATCTCGCCGCCCAGCAGGGCCGGCACCCGGTGCTGCTGACCGACGGCGACGTCTCGGCACCCGCGCTTCGGCGAGCTGACCACCCGTTACGAGCCCGACGTGGTGGCGGCCGGTGACACGGTCGAGGAACGGCGCCCGGGCACCCGCCACCGGCTCCACGAGGACCTCGCGCTGCTGATGAGCACGTCCGGCTCGACCGGGTCGCCCAAGCTGGTCCGCCTCTCGCACGAGAACCTCCGCGCGAACGCCGACAGCATCGCGACGTACCTCTCCATCACCCCGGACGACCGCGCAGCCACCACCCTTCCGCTCCACTACTGCTACGGGCTGTCGGTCCTCAACAGCCATCTGCTGGTGGGCGCGAGCCTGCTCGTCACCGAGAGATCGGTCGTCGACGACGAGTTCTGGGACGACTTCCGGGCCTCGCGGGCGACGTCCTTCGCAGGCGTGCCGCACACCTTCGACCTGCTCGACGCCGCCGGGTTCGCGGCCCGGCACCTGCCCTCACTGCGCTACGTGACCCAGGCCGGTGGTCGCCTGGCGCCGGAGAAGGTACGGCGCTACGCGGCACTCGGACGTCAGCGCGGCTTCGACCTGGTGGTGATGTACGGGCAGACGGAAGCCACGGCGCGGATGGCCTACCTGCCGGCGCACCTGGCGGAGGCCCGGCCGGAGGCGATCGGCATCCCCGTCCCGGGCGGGTCACTCCGCATCGACACCGGGTCAGCGGACGCACGGGACGGCGTCGGCGAGCTCGTCTACACCGGACCCAACGTGATGCTCGGCTACGCCTCCGGTCCCCGGGACCTTGCGGCGGGTCGTGTCGTGCACGAGCTGCGCACGGGCGACCTCGCCCGGCAGCACGAGGACGGCATCTTCGAGCTGGTCGGCCGGAACAGCCGGTTCGCGAAGGTCTTCGGACTGCGGATCGACCTCGACCGTGTCGAGCGGATCGCCGCCGAGCGGGGTCTCCAGGCACGCGCGGTCGAGCACGACGGGAAGCTCGTGCTCTTCGTGACCAGACACCTGGACCTCGCGTCCCTCGACAGCGTGGCGGTGCTCTGCGGTGTGCCGCCCGCCGGCCTCACGCGCCTCGTCGTCTCGTCCTTCCCGGCCACCTCCTCCGGCAAGCCCGACTACGCCTCGCTGACCCGCCACGCGGCGGTCGTGGAACGGTCCGCACGGCAGGGCACCGTGCGAGCGGCGCCGGAGGCCGCCGACGTGCGCGACCTGCTCGCCGAGCTCCTGGGCCGCCCGGACGCAACCGTGGAGGACAGCTTCGTCGACCTGCGTGGCGACTCGCTGTCGTACGTCGAGGTGTCGGTCCGGCTCGGCGACCTGCTGGGTCCGCTGCCCTCGGACTGGCCCGAGCGGTCCTGCTCCGAGCTGACCCGGGCGCCGGCGCCGCGACCCCCGTCGCGGCCCGGCCGATGGCGCAGCGGGCACGTCGAGACCTCCGTCGCGCTCCGAGCGGCGGCGATCTTCCTGATCGTGGCCACGCACGCCAACCTCATCACCGTCATGGGTGGTGCCCACCTGATGCTCGGCCTGGTCGGCTTCAACCTGGCCCGGTTCCAGCTCTCCGGTCGCCACCGCAGGGACCGTGCGCGCGACCTGGTCCGGGCAGCGGCCCAGGTCGCTGTCCCCGCCGGCATCTGGATCCTCGGCGTGGGGTTCGTCACCGGCATGTACCGGCCTGCGACAGCCCTGATGCTCAACAACCTGGTCGGCAGCAGGGTCTGGGACGTGCAGTGGCAGTTCTGGTTCCTCGAGGCCGCTGTCTGGTCACAGGCGCTGGTCGCGGGTCTGGTCCTCCTTCCGTGGGTCGACACGTGGGAGCGGCGCAGGCCCTACGCGTTCGCGGTCGGGGTCCTCGCAGTGACCCTCACACTCCGCTACGTGCTCGTCGGCGTCGTGGCCGGACCCACCGAGCGGTACGCCCTGCCCGTCGTGTTGTGGTGCATCGCCCTCGGATGGCTCGTGGCACGGTCGACGACCACGTCGGGCGCGCTTGTCGACGTCCGTGCTGGCCGCCGGTGCGACGTACGGATTCTTCGACGACGTCGTGCGCGAAGGTCTGGTCGTTGGCGGCCTCCTCTTGCTGACCTGGCTGCCGCGTGTCGCGGCACCGCACCTGCTGCGCGTCCTGGTCACGAAGCTGGCCGCCTCGTCGCTGTTCGTCTACCTCACCCACTGGCAGGTCTACCCGCACCTGGAGATGGACCACCCCCTGGCGGCCACCCTGCTGTCGCTCGCAGTGGGCGTGGGGGCGTGGAGGTGCTACCGCGCCGTGGACGCACGTCTTCGCAGGTGGGCTCCCCGAGCACGTCGGCCATGGCGTGTGTCGGCGGTCGCGAGTCGGGCTCGTCCTTCGCAGTAGCGGTATCGGTACCGCCCCCTTGGAGCTTGCGGAAAAAGTCTAGACACCTGTTGTACGGCTCAACTTTTTCCCAAGCACCCGAGGCGAGGCTTCTCATGCAGGCCGGAGAGGGACCCGGCCGCGTTGGGGCCGCCGTCGAGCGGCCACCGGAGGGGCCGACGAGGAGGGCATCCCGATGACCGTAGATGGATGGACAGTTCACGAGGACGAGAACCTGGAGCCAGAAGGTGAGGGCGGGAACGACGTCTCCCGACGCACCCTGCTGCGCGCCGGCGCGTTCGGCGGTCTCGGGGTCGGCGTGGCAGCGGCGCAGGGACTGGGGGGGCCCTTCCTTGCGCAGAAGGGCCTGCTCTCGGCCGACGGCGCCTTCGCCGCCACCTCGACCGCGATCGGCGACCTGCTGTTCTACAAGGAGAACTTCCCGACCAGCCCGCTGATCCTCTCCCCGTTCACGGACCCGCTGCCGATCCCGAAGGCCCTGGCGCCGATCCCGGCGTCGGAGTACAAGGACACGAACCTGGAAGTACACGCCCGGGCCGGGGCTCGGCCAGCAGAACTCGCTCCGCAACGAGCGGCACCAGCTCTGGGCCAGCGAGGTCGGCTACCCGGACCCGATCGTCTACAAGATCGACGTGCAGCTGCGGACGCACTCGTTCACCACGTCGCAGGTGCTGCCGATCAACTCGCTCGGCCAGCCGACGGTCTCCTTCGACGCCAACGGCAAGAAGGTGCCGGCCGGCAAGCGGAAGCTGCCGCCGAGCACGATCTACGGCTTCAACGGCACGTTCCCCGGCCCGATGATCAACGCGGAGTACGGCAAGCCGTGCCTGGTCCGCTTCGAGAACCACCTGGACGAGAACCCGCTCGGCCTGGACCGCCAGGACTTCGGCTCCCCGGACTGGTCGTTCCTGACCCACCTGCACAACGGGCACACCGCGCCGGAGAGCGACGGCAACCCGCACTACTCGATGAGGTACGGGCCGAAGGCCCAGGGCTACCTGCCGAAGATGTTCGTCGACAACCTGTACCTGAACTGGCCGGCCGGCGGGGACGACCGCGAGAAGCAGAGCTTCTTCTGGTTCCACGACCACCGGATGGACCACACCGGGTCGAACGTCTACAAGGGCATGGTCGGGCTCTACCCGATCTACGACCCCAAGAACGGCATGGACATGGGCGACGAGCGCCAAGGGCCTGCGGCTGCCCGGCGTCCGCACGGACAACCCGGACGGCAGCTTCGACGTCGAGTACGACATCCCGCTGGCGTTCTACGACTGCCGGCTCGACGACGGCGTCACGGTGCACAAGGACATCCACGACGGCATGGGCGAGTTCCCGGCCGCCAGCAACCCGAAGACGCACCCGGAGTGGTGGGGCAAGACGTTCTTCAAGCACTTCCCCAACCACGGCTTCGTCGGCGACATCTTCACCGTCAACGGCACGGCCTACCCGGTGCTGGAGGTCAAGCGCCGCAAGTACCGGTTCCGGTTCCTGGACGCCTCGGTCGCCCGGATCTACGAGTTCAAGCTGATGACCTCGACCCAGGGCCCGAAGACGGCGGCGTCGCTCGGCTACACCGGTGACGAGCTCGAGGGCCAGTACCGCATCCCGGACGGCCAGCAGTGCATGAAGTTCACCCAGATCGCCTCCGACGGCGGGCTGCTGCCGTTCCCGATCGTCCGGGACTCCTTCGAGCTGTGGCCGGCCAAGCGGCGCGAGGTCATCGTCGACTTCACCAAGTACCAGGACGGCTCGCCGACCACGAAGGGCGACGTCATCTACCTGACCAACGTGATGAAGATGCCCGAACGGCCGGATGTGGACCAACTCCTCGCGGTTCTTCCCCGACCCGGCCTACAAGGTGCCGGTGATGAAGTTCGTGATCGGCGACGACGCCCCGGACGACAGCGTCATGCCGATCCCGACGACCAAGCTGCGCGACCTCCCGCCGCTGCCCAGCAACTGGCAGACGCATGATGGACAACCGGCTGATCTTCGAGGTCCAGCGCGGCAGCGGTCGGCGGCGGACTCGAGTGGCTGATCAACGGCAAGCAGCTTCGACCCCGGCGCCGTGGCGACGAGCCTGAAGAACCCGGCCGGCAAGACGCCGCTGGCCCAGCAGAAGATGGGCAGCTTCAACCTCTGGGAGATCCGCAACGGCGGCGGCGGCTGGGTGCACCCGTTCCACCTGCACATGGAGGAGCACCGCACCGTGATGCGCAACGGCAAGGACGTGACCAAGTCGAGTCCGGGACATCCCGACGACGTCTCCCGAGAGGACCTGGTCGCCCTCGACCCGAGCGAGTCGGTGATCATCTACCGCGGGTTCCGGGACTTCGTCGGACCCTACGTGGCGCACTGCCACAACCTGGCCCACGAGGACCACGCCATGATGTTCGGCTGGGAGATCACCCCGTAGTCAGCCCCGTCCTCGCCCTGCCGTGCCAGGTTCCCTGGCACGGCAGGGCGTCCCGGACCAGATGCAGGGAGCATCATCATGACGACCACACTCCGCGCCCCTGACGCTCAGCGGCGCACCTCATCCGCTCGGTCGACCATTCCTTGGTCGACCGTGCTCCCACTCGCAGTGGCCATGGCCTACGTCAGCGGCTTCTGGATCATCTCCATGAGGGGTTCCGTTGGCGCGATCGAGCGGACGCAGACGCCATTCGCGAGCTGGTGGAGAGGGTCGACGCTGGGTGCTGCCACTGTTCGTGGTCGCGGTCCTGGTCGCCCTCACACTGGCGCACCGCTGGTTCGGTCCGGTGCCTCGCGGCCCGAAGGCCTACCTCTCGACGGCAGTGCTGGTCGCGGCGCTCGGCACGGTCGTCGGCACTGCTCTGCTGGCTGCCAGCTCGGCATACGACTACCACCTGCAGGCGCAACAGGTCGCCTTGAGACATGCGGTGGGCGGATCCTGCGTGGGCGGCTGCCAGGCCCACCAGCTGCAGGCGACCCTGTCCCTCCAGATCCACGCCGTCGCCATCGGTGCCGCGCTGCTCCTCGTCTCCAACCTCGTCGTCGTCGGCTGGACGTTGGCGTTCCGGGGTGGTCGGCTGGAGATCGGCTCGACGCGACCCCGGTCTCGCACGGGGCGGCGGCACGACGTACGTCTGCTTGCTCGGTGCCGCACTCGTCGCCAGCGCTGTGGTGCATGCTGCCGTCGCGGCGGGGCTCCTGGCCGACTGGGGTGCGGCGGGAGCGTTCCTCGCGGCGCTCGCCGCGGCGGAGCTCGTCGTGGGTGTCCTGGTCCTGCGTCAGCCCGGTGCGGCTGGTGTCGTGGTGCGCCGTGGCGATCTCACTGGGCCCCCTGCTGATCTGGGCGTGCTCACGCACCGTGGGGCTGCCCTTCGGCCCGGATACTCCCGAGGGCGTCGGCCTGGCCGGCGTGGCTGCGGGTGTCCTCGAGCTGGCCGCCTTGCTCTGCGCCGCCGCGCTGCTTCGTGCCCAGCCGACCACGCGCGGGCCGTCCGAGGTCGTCCCACCTGGTGGCGATCGCCTTCGCGGGGATCGTGGCCGTTGCAGCCTTCGGGCTGGCCGGGAGCGGGCTGGCGGTCTTCAACGCCTTCGACCTGCCCGTCGACCAGTCGACGAGCGTGTTCAACGCAGCGCAGCAGGGCTGACGGGCCCCTGATCTGCCTACGCAGGTGGCCCGTGCGGCGGCCTGCCGTCGCCGTCACGACCGCGCGTGCGACGGGCGCCGGTTCGACTGCCAGTCCATCAGGTAGCCCAGCGCTCCCGCGGCGTACGCCTCCTGGAGGGTGCTCGGCGCCGCTCTGCTGGGCAGGACCAGGACGTGGGTGCCCGGCGCCTCCCGCTTGATCGCCTGGACCAGGGCCGGGCCGCCGATCGGCGGGATGGAGAGATCGACCAGGACGATGCCGGGAGCCTGGTCCCGCACCTCGTCGAGTGCGTGCGCGGCATCGGTTGCCGCCCCCACCACCTCGAGACCTTGCACGGCGGAGAACGCCTGCACCAGTCGACGGCTCCTCCGTTCGTCGGCAGCCGCGATCACCAGTCGAAACATGAGCGTCCCCTTTTCGCTCGGACGGGTGCGTCCCGAGGATCGCAAACACGTCGAGTGGCCCCAGGACCCCAGCGTCTCGCACCGCGACGTGCGGTGACGAGTGGGACGAAGGTGCTAGGACCCCCAATTCGGGTCAACCAGGGTGGTTTGTCAAGGATTCTTCAAGGTGTCAGGGCGTGTCCTGGGTGTATCAACCGCAGCCTGAGGGGACCTCTCATGACCGTTTCACCCAACTCACCACCCGTTTCCGCCCGTCGTCGAGCCTGGCCACGGGCCGCCACCATGACCCTGTCCACAGCGATGGCGATGGTCTCCCTCCCCGTGCTGGCCCTGCCGGCGAATGCGGCAGTCCAGGAGCCGCCGCCGTTCCCGTTCGACATCACCATCTTCCCGGAGCGTGACTTCGTCTCGGTCACCTGGGACGGCGCCGCGAAGGCAGCTGACCTTCGACCTGACCCGCAACGGCGTGGTCATCGGCCACGCCGCCAGCGCCCAGGTGAGCCCGGCCCTGACCACCGACGCCGCCGAGAACATCCTCGAGGTGAACCACCCCGGCGGCCTGTGCTGGGCGGGGTCCACCCCGGACATCCTGCCCGGGGACAGGCTCCAGGTGCGGGAGTCGGGTGCCGCCGCCGACACCGGATTCGCCGCGACGACGCAGAACGTGACGGCCCAGCGGCGGTGCGTCCAGGATCGCCGCGGGGAACCTCGTGGTGCACCGGCACCGCGTTCAACGCCGACGGCAGCCCGATGGACCTGGGTTTGATCGAGCAGCGCATCATCAACCCGGCCTTCCGTGACGTCGGCATCGCGAGGCGCGACATCCGCGCCACCTCGGACGGGGGAAGCCTCGGCCTGATCACGCCCGGCGCCACGCCCGGGAGCTGGACCGCGACCTACCCTCGGCCTCGCTCACCCAGGCCCAGAAGGACGTCGCCGTCGCCGGCGAGACGCGCGGGATGGCCTGGCAGGGCACCGACGCCGCGGGGAACCGCCTCGGCGTCACCATCTACGAGGCCGGCCTGATCGGCGGACCGGGCTTCGGCGGATGCCCGGCAGCGGCGGTCTACTCGATCTTCGGGCCTTCCTCGGCAGTCAACGCCTCCAACATCGGCGCGGGTCTCACGCTGAGCGGCAGCTCGAACGACGCCACCAGCGTCACCGTGACGCTCGACGACAGCGACCCGGCCACCCCGGCCGCCACCGCCACCGCGACGCCCGCGGCGGGTTCCTACTCGGTGCCGTTCAACGGCGCCCAGCTGAGCGGTCTCCGCGACGGGACCCTCACGGCGACGAGCAGCTTCGTCACCCCCGCTGGGACGATCCCGGGGACCGGCACGTCGGTCCTCAAGGACACCGTGGTCCCGGCGGCGCCGACCAGCGACACCGCGCCCGGTCGGTACGCCGCGGCCCAGCGCGTGATCCTGAGCCCGGCCGCAGGTGAGCCGGCGTCATCGGTCGTCCGCTTCACCACCGACGGAAGCACCCCGACGGGCACCTCGGTAGACCGGCCGCCCATCGACATCACCACCAGCAGGACGCTGAAGGCGATCGTCGTCGACGCGGCAGGCAACATGAGCCCGGCAGCCAGCTTCGCCTACGTGATCGGGGCCGTCGCGGGGACTCCTGACGACTCCTGCAGGGGCGAAGGCCCCCGCACGTCCGGCGACACCGAAGGCGAAGGCGGGCAAGGCACGCGGCCCGGTCACCGCGTCGGTCTCCTGGAGGGCGCCGAGCAACGGTGGCTCCGCGATCCGCGGGTACGTCGTCCGGGCCCTGCGGGTGAACCCCCGCGGAGCCGTCCTCTCCACCAAGAGGGTCACCCGGCCGGCCTCGGCCCGGCAGCTGCGGATGACCTTGCGGGCCGGCAAGTACCGGTTCACCGTCCAGGCCGTCAACGCCGTCGGCAGCGGCGTCCAGTCGGCACGGTCGAACAAGGTCAGCGCTCGGTGACCTCGGCGTCGTGACCACGCGAGCCCGGCCAACCACCTCGGTTGGCCGGGCTCGTCGCTGCGCACCGACGTGTCGGTCGCCACGCAGAGCGACCCCGGTCACTGCCTGGGAGGCGGACCGGGGTCACCCTTCCTGCCGGTCCACCGGGGGGCTGGTGTGCCGGCAGATCCGCGGGCTGCTGGGGGCAGTCGCGCCCACGGGTGGCTCCGAGATTGTTCCTTCATCCTTTCCGAAGGGCGGGCCATCGCGACACTGTCCGCTGGTACTAGTACCTGTGCCCGACCTGTGACGACTGGCGACCTGCCGGGATGGCAGGATGCGGGTCGTGACGATCATCGCGGCGGCGGACGGCTCGGCGCTCGGCAACCCGGGTCCGGCCGGCTGGGGCTGGTACGTCGACGAGGGATGCTGGGCGGTCGGCGGCTGGGCGCACGGCACGAACAACATGGCGGAGCTGACCGCCGTGCTCGACCTGCTCCAGCAGACCGCGCACCTCGACGACGACCTGCTCGTCTACTGCGACAGCACCTACGTCATCAACTCGATCACGAAGTGGATGCCGGGTTGGAAGCGGCGGGGCTGGAGGAAGGGGGACGGGAAGTCCGTCCTCAACGTCGAGATCATGAAGGCCCTCGACGAGGCGATGAGCGGTCGGCGGGTGCGCTTCGTCTGGGTCAAGGGCCACTCGGGTCACGAGCTCAACGAGGAGGCAGACCGGCTGGCCAACGGCGCGGCCGCCTCCTGGAAGGAGCGGACCGCTCCCGACCCCGGCCCGGGGTTCGCCGGTTCCATGGTCCGCCACCCCGACGCGCGTCCCGGGTCAGGTCCTCGACGAGCCCGACCTGTTCTCGGGCCTCGACCCGGCTGACCAGGCGAGCACCTGAGCGAGGGTCGGCGCGGCGTGCTCTCCGACAAGGCACACGCCTCGGCGCGCCGGACCTGCAAGGATGGACCCGTGAGCGCAACGCGGGGTGAGCCCCGGGGCCCAGGTGTCCTGGCCCAGGTCCTCGACGCCATGCCGATGGCCGCCCTCGCCGTCGACGTGGAGGCTCGGCTGGTCGCGGTCAACGCGCGTGCGCGCGCCTTCCTGGGCGCGGACGGCTGGGACCCCCGCGGTGCACCTGCGATCGAGGAGCTCTTCGCCGAACCGGAGCAGGGTGCCGCGGACGAGGTGCATCGCAAGGTGCTGAGGGGCGAGACCTGGCAGGGCGAGCTTCCGGTCGCCCGAGCCTCCGGGGGCCGCCGTCCCGCTCACCTCTCGTGGGCCCCCCTCCTCGACGGCCAGGACGTGACGGGGTCACTGCTGGTCCTGGAGGACCTCGCCACCTCCCGGGGCCGGGCCCAGCGCCTGGCCGAGCGCCTGACGAGTCTGGCGCGGGCAGCGGCCGAGCTGCTGCTGGCCTCCGACCTCGATGCGGTGACCGAGATCGTCACGGGGCATCTGGCTGACGCGGCGGGCGCCACGGTCGCGTCGCTGTCGATCCTGGTCGACGAGGACCGGCTTGCGACTGGTCGGGATGCGAGGTGGGCGTCCCGGGGCGGTGGACCGCTGGAGGACCTACAGCCGGCAGGGGACGCCCGCGGGCGACTGCGTCGCCAGCGCCAAGCACGCTGGTGCTGAGCGGTCGCGACGAGATCCACTCCCGATATCCCACGCTCGAAGCCGCGGCGGAAGGTGAGCGTTCACTGGTGTGCCTGCCGCTCCTGGTGGGCACCGGGCCCATCGGCGTGGTGACGATGACCTTCCCCGGGCGACGCACGTTCAGCGGCACGGAGCTCGAGTTCTTCGGCGTCATGGCGGACACGTGCTCGCAGGCGATCGACCGTTGCGCGCCGTCTCCGCGGCGGCCGACCAGTCCGCCAAGCTGCAGTTCCTGGCCGACGCCACGACGGAGCTGGCCAGCAGCCTCGACTACGAGCGCACCCTGACCAACGTCGCACAGGCGGCGGTGCCGTGGTTCGCCGACTGGTGCTCGATCGCGTTGGCGTTCGACGGCGAGCTCCGAACCCTGGCGGTGGCGCACGTCGACCCCAGGAAGGTGGCGCTGGCGAAGGAGTTCGAGCGCCGGTACCCGCCCGACCGGGACGCCGACACGCGGTTCCTACCAGGTGTTCCGCTCGGGCGAGAGCCAGCTCACGCCAGAGATCACGGACGAGATGCTGGACCAGCTCCTGGACGACGACGAGCAGCGCGCGATGGTCGAGACAGCTCAACCTCCGCAGCGCCATCTCCGTCCCCCTCAAGCTCGGTGACCGGGTCCTCGGGGTGGTCACCTGGGTGGCCGGGGAGCGAGGGCGTCGCTTCACCGCTGACGACGTCGCCTTCGGTGAGGACCTCGCGAGACGCGCCGCCGTGGCCATCGACAACGCGCAGCTGCACACGGAGCTGCGCGAGATGGCCATCCGCCTGCAACGGGCGGTGCTGCCCGCTGCGTTGCCCAAGCTGGACGGCTGGGAGATCGCGGCGCACTACTCGCCGGCAGGTCATCTCGAGGCCGGCGGCGACTTCTACGACGTCATCCCCCTGGAGGAGCCGCGCGTCGCCTTCTTCATCGGCGACGTCATGGGCCGTGGCGTCCACGCCGCGGCCGCCATGGCGCAGATGCGGTCGGCCGTGCGGGCACTGGTTGCCGTGAACCCCGACCCGGCCTCGGTCCTACCGCGCCTCGACAAGTTCTTCGACCACTACGACCTGGACCAGCTGGTCACGATGTTGTACGCCGTGGCGGACCCTGCCTCGGACCAGGTGGTGATCGCCAACGCAGGGCACCTGCCGCCGGTGATCATCCGCGCGGACGGGTCTGCCGAGACCGTCCCCGTGCGCGAGGAGCTGCTGCTCGGCGCGGGCGGTGCACCGCGTTCCGTCGGCGTCTTCACGCTGGCACCCGGGGACGCGCTCCTCGCCTTCACCGACGGTCTCGTCGAACGGCGCGACGAGGGGATAGACGTCGGCCAGCGGCGGCTGCTCGAGGCCTGTGCACGACTGCCGATCGGCTCGCTCAACGACGCTCTCGACCACCTGGTCCGCGTCGTGACCGACCCGGTGCGCGACGACGACGTCGCCGCCCTGGTCCTCAAGCGCACGGAGGCGGGGACCCCGCGGGTCGCTCGCCCTCCGACCGCCGGCTGAGTCGATCAGGCAGTCTCAGGTGTCGTCCGCGGGGGGCAGCACCCGGTTGCGGCCGCTCCGTTTGGCCCTGTACAAGGCCGCGTCGGCGGCCGCGAACACCCGTGCCGGAGAGCTGCCGTTCTGCGGGTACGCCGCGAAGCCCGCCGACACGGTCACCGAGGGAAGGTCCCTGCCTCCGTGCTCGAGCCGCAGCTCGCGACCCGCGATCGGAGGTCCTCGGCCCGGTTTCCCAGCGTCTCCAGGTCGATGAAGCTCAGCAGCAGGATGAACTCGTCGCCGCCGTAGCGGCACGAGATGTCCTCGGGGCGCAAGGAGTCGCGCAACGCGGCGGCGATCGCCTGGAGGACCTCGTCGCCTGCCTCGTGCCCGTGCTCGTCGTTGACCTGCTTGAAGAGGTCGACGTCGACCAGGACGATCCCGAGCGACCCACCCGCACGGTCGGTGCGGCTGACCTCGCCCTGGACCCACTCGTCCATGAACCGCCGGTTGTACAAGCCCGTGAGCGGATCCCGTATCGCCTGTTCCTGGAGCGCCTCACGCAGGCGGAGGTTCGCGAGTGCCATGGCCGCACGTTCCGCAGCCGCCGTGGCCAGCTGTTGCGGCAGCTCGCTTGTGTGCACTGCCGGTCACCGCGTCGGCCGCGAGGTCGGCCAGGTGAAGCATCCCCAGCACCTGTCCTTGTGCGGTCATCGGGACACAGATCGAGTCGAGCGTTTCCCCCATCAGGTGGGTGCAGCCGCGAACGGGCCCCGCGCTCCCATCCGTGCGGCCGTGCACCCGGTGGAGCGCCTGGCACTCCGCCGTACGCAGCGTCGTGCCGACCGGTGACGCGCCGCCCCACGAGGTCACCAGGTCGAAGGCGTCCGTCTCCGCGGCCCGGACGTACAGGGCTCCCGCGAGATGCGCGAACATGGCCTCAACGCCTTGAACGGTCACGGCGATCGCCTCCTCGGTGCTCCCGCACTGCTGGAGCCGGTCACCGAGCGCCGAGATTGCCAGGATGTCGCTGTTCAGCCGCTCGAGCTCCGCGGTCCGCGTCCTCACCCGTTGCTCCAGCTCGGCCCGGCCGGCCTCGAGCTCCTCGGCCAGCATGTTCACGCCGAGCAGCAACGCGGCGAACTCCTCGGAGACACCGGATGCGGTGCCCCGGGCCGCGAAGTCGCCCGAGGCCAACCGGACGAGCACCCTCAGGACCTCTTCGAGATCCGCCTCTGCGTCGGTCATGCCCCCCTCCAGGTCGTTCTCCGGACGGTGTACCCGTTTTCGGCTCGAGGGGCACCCCCGACCGCCGGGCTTTCGTTTGCTTCGGCCGGAGCGCGGGTACGAAACCCCTCCATCCGAGGAGGAACCGATGAACCAGCCCGCACAGCAGCAGGAAGTCCCCGGCACCCAGAGCGCCATGGACCCGACGCCGGACTGCGGTGAGTCGAGCTACCGGGGCTCCGGGAAGCTGACCGGCAAGGTGGCCGTGATCACCGGCGGCGACAGCGGCATCGGCCGCGCGGTCGCGATCGCCTATGCACGCGAGGGTGCGGACGTGGTCATCAGCTACCTCTCCGAGGACGAGGACGCCGAGGACACGGCCCGGTGGGTCGGCCGAGGCCGGACGCAAGGCCCTCGCCGATCTCCGGAGACATCTCGAAGGCCCAGCACTGCCGGGAGATCGTGACGCGCACCGTCCGGGAGTTCGGCCGCATCGACATCCTGGTCAGCAACGCGGCCTACCAGATGAGCCATTCCGACCTCGAGGAGATCTCCGACGAGGAGTGGGAGCACACCTTCGCGACGAACGTGTCCGCGATGTTCTACCTCGTGAAGGCCGCGCTGCCGCACATGCGCTCGCGGCTCCTCGATCATCGGCAGCACGTCGGTGAACTCCGACATGCCCTCACCGGACCTCGCGCCGTACGCCGCGACCAAGGCGGCGATCGCCAACTTCTGCGCCAGCCTGGCGCAGATGCTCGGACCCCGCGGCATCCGGGTGAACAGTGTCGCTCCCGGCCCGATCTGGACACCGCTGATCCCGGCGACGATGCCGCCGGAGAAGGTCGAGCAGTTCGGGGACGACACCCCTCTCGGGCCGACCGGGCCAGCCGGCCGAGCTGGCGGGTGCCTACGTGCTGCTCGCCTCGGACGAGGGCAGCTACATGTCCGGCTCCCGGGTCGCGGTGACCGGCGGCCGTCCCATCCTCTGACCGGGCCCTGCATGTGTCGCGTCGGGTCGGGTAACGGCGCGGTCCGACACCGTGCTTCCCCGAGGAAGAGTCGACCATGAAGGCAGTCACCTGGCACGGCACGCGCGACGTCCGCGTGGAGGAGGTGCCCGACCCGATCCTCAAGGAGCCGAACGACGCGATCGTGCGGATCACCTCGAGCGGGCTGTGCGGCTCCGACCTGCACCTCTACGAGACGCTCGGGCCGTTCATGGGCGAGGGCGACATCCTCGGCCACGAGCCGATGGGCATCGTCGAGGAGGTCGGGCCCGAGGCACGGTGACCTCAAGGTCGGCGACCGGGTGGTGATGCCGTTCCAGATCTGCTGCGGACACTGCTGGATGTGCACCCAGGGCCTGCACACGCAGTGCGAGACCACGCAGGTCCGCGACCAGGGCATGGGCGCCGCGCTGTTCGGCTTCAGCAAGCTGTACGGCGAGGTGCCCGGCGCCCAGGCGGAGTACCTGCGCGTGCCGCAGGCGCAGTTCATGCCGATCAAGGTGCCCGAGGGCCCGGCCGACGAGCGGTTCCTGTTCCTCTCCGACGTGCTGCCGACGGCCTGGCAGTCGGTGGCCTACGCCGACGTGCCCGAGGGCGGCACCCTGCTGGTGCTCGGGCTCGGGCCCGATCGGCGACATG
The DNA here is from genome assembly GCA_963786795.1 of uncultured Actinomycetota bacterium. Lineage (GTDB taxonomy): Bacteria > Actinomycetota > Actinomycetes > Propionibacteriales > Nocardioidaceae > Nocardioides_B. Next base: position 297,811 of record CAWBAQ010000029.1, on the reverse strand, counting down.
GCCGTCCCGGATCGCCGCTGCACCAGGGCGTCCGCGTGATCGGCGTCGACCTGGTGCCCGAGCGGCTCGCCCGGGCGCAGGCCCGCGGCGCCGAGGTGATCGACCTGACGGCCGTCGACGACGTCGGCGAGGAGGTCCGCTCCCGCACCGACGGCCGCGGCGCCGACGCCGTCATCGACGCGGTCGGCATGGAGGCGCACGGCTCGCCGGTCGCCGAGATCGGGCAGCGGCTGTTCAACGTGCTGCCCAAGCGGCTCACGCGCGGCGGTGATGAGCAAGGTCGGCCTCGACCGGATGGCGGCGATCTACACCGCGATCGACGCGGTCCGCCGCGGCGGCACGGTCTCCCTGATCGGCGTGTACGGCGGGCAGACGCGACCCGATGCCGATGCTGACGATGTTCGACAAGCAGATCCAGCTCCGGATGGGGCAGGCCAACGTCAAGCGCTGGGTCGACGACATCATGCCGCTGCTGCTCGACGACGCCGACCCGCTCGGCACCGAGGAGTTCGCCACCCACCAGGTGCCGCTGGCCGAGGCGCCGGCGGCCTACGAGAACTTCCAGAAGAAGCAGGACGGCACCGTCAAGGTGGTCTTCAAGCCCTGAACGGGCCGACCGGAGCGTCGAGGGCGACGCTCCGGACACCGTTGCACACGGACGCCCGGGTGGGCGCTAGAATGGTCTCGGCACCAACCGCCGGCCATCTGCTCGTCGGTGACGAGTCCTGCTCGGTGGTGAGTGCCCGGCCATCGACGTGATGGTCGTCGGTTCCACAGCGTGCGGACTGTCGGTCCGCTCGTCGATCTCTCGCAGATCCGTGGGAACGAGCCACGTCGCGGAAGGGGCTCTCCGGCCCATTCCGCTCGACGTCCCAGCGTCCCCGGCGCGGGACCGTGTGCGGTGCACCTGCCGTCGCGGCGGTCGCACCGGTCACTCCAGAGGAGGAGTCAGTGGCTCGACGAGGCCAGCGCCAGTCGACTGCCCGTCGTGCGCCCGCCCGCAACCAGCGGCGGGTGCGCGACATCGACAACGAGGGCATCATCCCGGTGCTCGCCCGCAACGTCCGCGAGGTCGAGACCGCCGTCGAGCGCGGCTCCGCGATGTCCTCGGTGCGCACGAAGTTCCAGGTCGTCGCCCTGCTGGTCCGCGAGGAGCGGGCCAGGATCAAGGCCGACGTCGCCAGCACCGAGGCCCACCGGGCCGAGCAGCTCAAGCGTCTGGACGGCATCGCGACCATCCTCGCGAAGACCGCGGCCCGCGACACCTCCCTGTTCACGCTGCTGGCCGAGGACGCCGTCGTGTCCGACTCGGCCAAGGCCCTCAAGCGGGAGCTCATGACGGCCGCCGGCCTCGAGGCGCCGCCCGAGGTCGCCCCCGCGGAGCCGACCGCCCCGTCCGCGGGCGCCGAGCGCCGGGTCGTTCCCCAGTCGGTCGTCGCCCGCCAGCTCGCGAACCCGTTCCTGGTCCCCGAGTTCACCGCCGCCGAGAAGGCCAAGTCCGGTCCGCGACGCCTGGCCACCTGGGAGCTCCTCGGTCCTCTCTTCCGTTCCTTCGAGTACGGCGGCACGGGTGCACCGGTCTGCATGCCGCTGCCCGACGCGACCCCGCTGCGCGCACCGGGCGGACTCGTCCCGATGCCGCACCAGACGCAGGTCGTCGCCGCAGCCGCCGAGGGGCACCGGACGTTCCTGCTCGCCGACGAGCCCGGCCTCGGCAAGACCGCCGAGGCGCTGCTCGCGGCGCAGGCGTCGAACGCCTACCCGCTGCTGGTCGTCGTCCCCAACGTCGTCAAGATGAACTGGGCCCGCGAGGCGGGGCTGTGGACCCCGAAGCACCTGGCCACCGTGATCCACGGCAACGGCGACACGATCGACGGGTTCGCCGACATCGTGGTCGTCAACTACGAGGTGCTCGACCGGCACGTCGGCTGGCTCGCCGACTTCGGCTTCCGCGGCATGGTCGTCGACGAGGCGCACTTCATCAAGAACAAGACCTCGCAGCGCTCGCAGAACGTGCTGCAGCTGGCCGACCGGATCCGGGCCCGCACGGCGCGGCCGCTGATGATGGCCCTCACCGGCACCCCGCTGATCAACGACATCGAGGACTTCCGGGCCATCTGGCAGTTCCTCGGCTGGATCGACGACAAGAAGCCGCTGGCCGCGCTCATGGACGCTCTCGAGGAGACCGGTCTGAGCCCCGCGGACGCCGGGTTCTACCGCGAGGCCCGCAAGAGCGTGGTCGACCTCGGCATCGTGCGCCGTCGCAAGGTCGACGTCGCGAAGGACATTCCCGCCCGTCGCATCGCCGACCTCCCGGTCGAGCTCGACGACGAGGCCGGCCGCTCGATCCGCGCCGCAGAGCGTGAGCTCGCACGTCGCCTGGTGGCGCGCTACGAGAGCGCCCTGGAGACCCGTCGGTCGGGCTCCGTGGTCGAGGGCATCGACCACGAGCTCGTGCGCCGGGTCGCCACCTGGGAGCGCGAGGACACGACGACGGCCACCGGCGAGAACGTCTTCGGCATGATGCGCCAGATCGGCCAGGCCAAGGCCGGCCTGGCTGCCGACTACGCCGCCCAGCTCGCCCGCAGCGTCGGCAAGGTCGTGTTCTTCGCCAAGCACGTCGACGTCATGGACGAGGCGGAGGAGACCTTCGCAAAGCGAGGCATCCGCTACGCCTCGATCCGCGGCAACCAGACCCGTGCGGCGCGGCAGAAGAACATCGACGCCTTCGTCAACGACCCGGACGTCGCGATCGTGGTCTGCTCCCTGACCGCCGCCGGTGTCGGGCTCAACCTCCAGGTCGCCTCGAACATGGTGCTGGCCGAGCTCTCGTGGACCGACGCCGAGCAGACCCAGGCCATCGACCGCGTGCACCGCATCGGGCAGGACGAGCCCGTGACGGCGTGGCGCATCATCGCGGCGCAGACCATCGACACCAGGATCGCCGAGCTGATCGACAGCAAGGCCGGTCTGGCGGCGCGGGCCCTCGACGGGTCCGACGAGGAAGTCGCCTCCTCGGCCGACGTACAGCTCGAGGCACTGGTCGCCCTGCTCACCGACGCGCTGTCGCAGTAGGACCGCGACCGGGCATGCTTGCTGGGTGACACCAAGCGATGCGGGCGACCTGACCGACTGGCTGCTCACGCAGGAGGAGCGCGGCAACCCGCGTTCGCGCCTCGACGACCGACACCCGGGGCAGCAGGCGTGGTCCGAGGGAAACCTGGTCCGGCCGCTGATCCACGGCGCGACCTACTTCGCCGAGCTCCACCAGCGTCTCGAGGCCACCCGCGAGGGCGACCTGGTGCTGTTCACCGACTGGCAGGGTGACGCCGACGAGCGGCTGACCGGGGAGCCGGGCAGCGAGGTCGCCGACGTGCTCGGCCGCGCGGACGAGCGGGGGGTGGACGTGCGCGGCCTGGTGTGGCGCTCGCACTGGGAGAAGATCGGGTTCACGGCCGGCGAGAACCGGCGGCTCGGCCGCGACCTCCAGCGCCGGGGAGCGGAGGCGCTCCTCGACATGCGGGTCCGCACGGGCGGTTCGCACCACCAGAAGTTCGTCGTCATCCGCCACCGCGACGACCCGACGCCGCGACATCGCGTACGTCGGAGGCATCGACCTGTGCCACTCGCGGCGCGACGACGCCGACCACCACGGGGACCCCCAGGCGATGGATCTCACCGAGGAGTACGGCGCCGACGCCACCGTGGCACGACGTCCAGGCGGCGATCAGCGGTCCCGCCGTGCACGACGTCGAGACCGTGTTCCGGGAGCGGTGGGAGGACCCGACCCCGTTGAGCCGGAACCCGCTCAACGTCGTGCGTGACCGGCTGCTCGGCATGGACCTGTCTCCCGACCCGCTCCCGGAGCAGGCGCCGCCGCCACCGCCCGTCGAGGGCGGCACGCACGTCGTACAGCTGCTGCGCACCTACCCGAACCTCCGACGCGGACGGGACTACGCGTTCGCCCGAGGGCGGTGAGCGGAGCGTCGCGCGCGGCTACTCCAAGGCGCTGGGGCGGGCCCGGCGCCTGGTCTACCTCGAGGACCAGTACCTCTGGGGGAGCCACGTCGGCAACGTGTTCACCGAGGCGCTGCGCGACAACCCGGACCTGCGCGTGATCGCTGTGGTGCCGCTGTACCCCGACCTGGACGGGTTCCAGCGGCTGCCGCAGCTGCTCGGCCGCCGGCGCTCGATGGTCGAGATGATCGAGGCAGCGCCCGGCCGGGTCGCGGTCTACGGGATCGAGAACCACGCGGGCACACCGGTCTACGTGCACGCGAAGGCCTGTGTCGTCGACGACGCCTGGGCCACGGTCGGCTCCGACAACTTCAACCGCCGGTCCTGGACGCACGACTCCGAGCTGTCCGCCGTCGTCGTCGACCGGAGCTCCGACGACGACCGGCGCGCACGGCGTCTACGCCCGCCGGCTCCGGCTCGCCCTGGCCGCCGAGCATCTCGACCGCCCCTTCGACCCGGAGGTCGACGCGAGCGACGAGGCCTCGCTGCTGCGCGTGATGGCCGACTGCGTCGACCCGGTCGGCATGTTCGACGCGTTCGCCGACGACGGCGCGTGCGCTCGACGCCTGGCACGAGGGCGGCCGGCGCGGGCCCCGGCCGGCCGGACGGCTGCGCCGGCTGCAGCCGCCGGAGCTGGGACCGGTCACCCGGGCCCTCGCCCTGCCGGCCGTACCTGCTGCTGCACGACCCCGACGGCCGTCCCCGTCCGCTGCGCAAGAGCGGCGGCTACTGACGCGTCCGCATGCGACCTCCGGCAACCGGGTAGTCCACTGCATGACCAGAAACACGCGCGTGATCCGGACCACCCCCGACCGCGTCTGGGACGTCCTCGCCGACGGCTGGCTCTACCCGCTGTGGGTGGTGGGCGCCACGCGCATGCGGGCGGTCGACGCCGGCTGGCCGGAGGTCGGCACCAAGCTGCACCACTCCGTCGGGGTCTGGCCGCTGGTCCTGGACGACAACACCGAGGTCCTCGAGTGCGACCCCGGCCGCCACCTGCGGCTGCGGGCGCGGGGCTGGCCCATCGGTGAGGCGGAGGTCGCCCTGACGCTGAGCCCCTCGGGCGCCGGGCACCCTGGTCGAGATCGACGAGGAGGCCGTCGCCGGCCCGGGCAAGCTCGTCCCCGAACCGGTGAAGGGAGCTTCCATCAAGGTGCGCAACGTCGAGACCCTGCGCCGGCTCGCGTTCCTCGCAGAGGGACGCAACGCGCCGTGAGCTACGACGCGGTCGTGGTCGGGTCCGGCCCCAACGGCCTGGTGGCCGCCAACCACCTGCTCGACAAGGGCTGGTCCGTGCTGGTGCTGGAGGCGCAGCCCGACGTCGGGGGAGCGGTCCGCAGCGCCGAGGACGTCGAGCTCCGGGTTTCGTGCACGACACGTTCAGCTCGTTCTACCCGCTGGCCGCCGCCTCGCCCACGATCCGCTCCCTCGACCTCGAGCGGCACGGCCTGCGCTGGCGGCACGCTCCCGCCGTGCTCGGCCACCCGCGGCCGGACGGGTCCTGGGCGCTGCTGCACCGCGACCGCGACGTGACCGCCCGGCTCCTGGAGGACGCCCGGCCCGGGGACGGCGAGGCGTGGGCGCAGCTGTGCGGGCAGTGGGACCGGATCGGCGAGCACCTGGTCACCGGTCTGGTGACCCCGTTCCCGCCGGTCCGTTCCGGGCTCGCCGTGCTCGCGCAGCTTCGCTCGGTCGGCGGGCTCGAGTTCGTCAAGACGCTGCTGACCCCGGCCGCCGACCTCGGCCGGTCCCTGTTCGGCGGGCCCCACGCCGCCGCTGCTGCTCGCCGGCAACGCCGGGCACGCCGACATCCCGCTGGACTCGCCCGGCTCCGGGCTGATGGCGCTGCTGATGACGATGCTCGGCCAGACCGTCGGGTTCCCCGTCCCGGAGGGCGGGGCCGGTCAGCTCAGCGGGGCGCTGGCGCGGCGCATCGAGTCGCTGGGCGGCGAGATCCGCTCGTCGTGCGCCGGTGACGTCGATCGACGTCGACGGACGGCCGGCGCCACCGGGGTGCGGACCGAGCACGGGGACCGGATCGAGGCGACCCGGGCCGTGGTCGCCGACGTCGCCGCACCGATCCTCTACGGCCGCCTCCTCGGTCCGGACGACGTGCCGGAGCGTACGGCGCGAGGCGATGCGCCGCTTCCAGCTCGACCCGTCGACCGTCAAGGTGGACTGGGCCCTGTCCGGACCGGTGCCCTGGGCCTCGACACCGGCGTACGCCCCGGGCACGATCCACGTCGCGCGACTCGGTCGAGCAGATGACCGAGGCCTTCGGCCAGGTCGCGGCGAACGCCGTACCCGCCCAGCCGTTCCTGCTCGCCGGCCAGATGACCACCACCGACCCGACCCGGTCGCCGGCGGGCACGGAGTCGATGTGGGCCTACACGCACGTGCCCCAGGAGGTCGTCCGCGACGCCGGCGAGGAGGGCATCCGCGGCGACTGGGGCCACGACGACCTCGAGCGCTTCGCCGACCGGATGCAGGCCCGGATCGAGGAGCTCGCGCCGGGCTTCGGCTCGCGCATCGCCGCACGGCGCATCCTCGGGCCGCGCGAGCTGGAGGCGCGCGACGCCAACCTGATCGGCGGCGCGATCAACGGCGGCACGTCGCAGCTGCACCAGGAGCTGGTCTTCCGGCCGGTGCCGGGCCTCGGCCGGGCCGAGACGCCGGTGCGCCGCCTCTACCTGGGCTCCGCCTCGGCGCACCCCGGCGGCGGCGTGCACGGCGCGCCGGGCATGAACGCCGCCCGGGCCGCCGTCGCGCACGACCGCCTGGGCAGGCTCGTCCCCCGCACCTGGCGTCGCTGAAAGCCCCACCCTTCCCGCGTGCGGGGCGCTATCTTGCCGGACATGAAACGACGCCTCTTCGTCCTGGTCAACCGAGTCGCCAACGTCGTCGTGCGGCGGCTGAAGCTGCGCCGCTTCCGCGGCGGGGACCTGCTGTTCCTGACCACGACGGGGCGCAAGTCCGGACAGCAGCGGACGACCCCGCTGCTGTACCTCCAGGACGCCGGGCGCTGGGTCGCGGTCGCCTCCAACGGCGGTGCCGACTGGGAGCCCGGCTGGTGGCTGAACCTGCAGGCAGGGGCCCCCGGCACGGTCGAGCTGCAGGGGGTGCGGACCCCGGTGCGCGGGGCCGAGGTCACGGGACCCGAGCGCGAGGACCTGTGGAAGCGGCTCAACGACGACGTCTTCGACTACGAGTCCTACCAGCGGAAGGTCAGCCGCCGGCTGGCCGTCGTGGCGCTCACGCCCGTCGACGCCTAGACCCTGACGACCTCCGCGCGGTCGGACGGCCTCACGCGCAGCACCGACACGGCGAGGACGACCAGCAGGGCGGCGCAGGGGAGCACGACGACCAGCATCGCGTCACCGACCTCGAGCGCGGAGGTTCCGGCGAGCGTGCCCATCGCCAACGGGGTCAACAGCCCGGCGGTCCGGTTGCCGACGAACAGGGCGGTGAAGCCGCCCGCCGGAAGGTTGCCGGCGGCCTGGGTCAGCAGGGGGGACTGGACCGAGACGCCGAGCCCGGCCAGCAGGAAGCCGGCCATCGCGACGAGCGGCGCCGGCGTCACGGCGGCGAGCACGAGCCCGCCGGCAGACACTGCCACTGACGTCCGCACCAGCCGGGTCGGCCCGAACCGGACCGTGGCCCAGTCGCCGCCGAACCTGCCCGCAGTCATCCCGACCGTGAAGGCCAGGTAGGCCGCGGCGGCGGCCGACGGGCCGGCCCCCAGGTCGTCGACGATGCGGAAGGTCGCCCACTCGCCCGGCACCACGTCGAGCGGCACGGTGAGAGCACTGGCCAGCGCCAGCAGGAGGACCGGCCGGCTGATCCGCAGCCGGGGCAGCCGGGTAGGGCGGCGCCGGCGCGGGGTCCGGTGCTCGTCGACGGGCAGCAGTCCCGGCCCGACGAACCACAGACCGCCGGCGAGCAGCAGCGCCAGCGCGACCAGGTGCAGCGACACGTCGAAGCCTGCGCGCACGATGACGGCGGCGAGCGCTCCGCCTCCGAGGGTGCCGAGGCTGTAGAGCCCCGAGAGCCGTGCGTTCACGGGCCGGCCCCGACGGTTGCCGAACGCGACGGACTGCATGGCGATCGCGACGTCGACGAACGTGTTCATCACCATCATCGTGATGATCGCCGTCACCAGGAGCACCGGCGACGTCGACGTACCGATCACCGGCAACGCCAGCACGTAGAGGATGCCGGCGGCGATCATCACCCGCTTGCTGCCCAGCCGCCTGATCGCGGGCTCGGTGCCGAGGGTCGCCACCATCCCGGCGAGGTTCCCGAGCGTCATCACCACACCCATGGCCGCGATCGACAGGTGCGCCTGGTCGCGCAGGTCGGGCAGGCGCGCGATGTACGTCGAGTAGACGAATGCGTTCACCACGGCCTGGAGGCCGAGGGACGTGAACGTGTGCCGGTCGCTGGGAAAGCGCACGTCCTCACGCATCCGAGACCACCGCGCGCGTCGCCGGCACAGGACCGGAGCTGCCGCGGACCACCAGGCTCGTCGGCACCCGGTGGTGCCGGGGCCGGTGCCTGCGACCCTCGCGCTCCGCGTCCATCGCCGCGAAGAGCAGGCTCACGGCCGTGGTCCCCTTCGCGTCGAGGTCCTGCCGCACCGTCGTGAGCGGCGGCGTCGTCGCGGCGGCCAGGGGAGCGTCGTCGAACCCGACGACGGTCAGGTGGTGGGGGACCGCGAGCCCCAGCTCGTCGGCCGCGTCCAGCACTCCTGCGGCGATGAGGTCGGAGAAGCAGAGCACGGCGGTCGGCCGATCGGAGCGGCTCAGCAGGGTGCGTGCCACGTCAGCAGCCTCCCGCCGGGTCATCTCGTGGGCGAGCCCGGCTACCAGCGGGACCACGCCTTCGGTGGCCAGCACCTGGGCCCACCCCTCGAGCCGCTCGCGATGGTGGCCCGCGACCGACTGCACGGCGGGCGCCGGCGCCCCTTGCGGGGCATCCACCCATGAGGTCAGCACCGCCACGTCCCGGTGCCCCAGGGAGAGCACGTGCTCGGCCGCCTCGCCCGCGCCGTCGGTGTTCTCGACCCCCACCGAGCTGATGCCGGCCCGCCGCGTGCGGTCGACCATCACCAGCGGCAGCCGCCGGCTCAGCAACCAGTCGATCGACGTGGTGTCGGGTGACCCGGAGTAGACGATCACGCCGTCCATCGCGACGTCGCGCGCGGGCACGAGATCGTCCTGGCTGGCCCCGGAGAGCAGCACCATCGAGAGCGAGCGGGGCCGCAGAGCACGAGCGACCGAGCCGACGAACGCCAGGGCCACCTCGTCGTTGAACGCGTCCTCGGGAGCGTCGGTCAGGAGCACTCCCGCGACGCCGGTCCGGCCCCGGGCGAGGGCCCGGGCCGACGCGTCGGGTCCGGCGTAGCCGAGCTCGCCGGCCACCTGGAGGATGCGCGAGAGCAGGTCGGGGGAGAGGCGTTCGGGATGCGCGAACGCGTTCGACACCGTCATCTTGCTGACGCTCGCCGCATCGGCAACGGTCTGCAGGGTCACCCGGGACATGCATCCTTTGTACCGGTCAAAAACGTCGAGCGTCAACAGGTGGCGTCTCGACCACCGGACCGACCGTCGTACGAGTTTCCGGAGCGCGCAGCGGGGAACGACCTCAGGTATGCAGACACGAGACATCGGCAACGACCAGGTCGGACGCGTCGAGGTGGGTGCGATCGGGCTCGGGCTGATGACCTTCGACCAGTCCGGAACCCAGCCCCGGGAGCAGCTGGCCGCCACCGTCCGAGCGGCCCTCGACGCGGGCGTGACGCTGTTCGACACCGCCGACGCCTACGGTCCGGGCGACGAGCTCGGCGCCGACGCCCAGGGCGCCAACGAGGTCCTGATCGCCGGCCTGCTCGACGAGCTCGGGGTGCGCGACCGGGTGCTCCTGGCCACGAAGGGCGGCCACGTCCGCACCGACGGGGGTGAGTGGGCGACCGACAGCCGCCCCGAGCACCTGCGGGAGGCGGTCGACGCGAGCCTCAAGCGGCTGGGCGTCGACGAGATCGCGCTCTGGCAGCACCACCGCCCCGACCCGGACGTCGACTACGCCGAGGTGATCGGCACGCTCGGCGAGATCCACGCCTCGGGCAAGGTCCGCATGGTCGGCCTCTCCAACGCAGACCCGGCCCAGATCCGGCAGGCCCACGAGACGCTCGGCGGCGCCCTGGTCAGCGTGCAGAACCAGTTCTCACCGGCGTACCGCAGCAGCCGCCCCGAGATCGACGTGTGCACCGAGCTCGGCCTGGCCTTCCTGCCCTGGAGCCCGCTGGGCGGGCTGGGCGACGCCAAGTCGCTGGCGGAGAAGCACCCCGCCTTCCAGCAGGTCGCCGACGAGCGCGGCGTCAGCGCCCAGCAGGTCGCGCTGGCGTGGGAGCTGGCGCAGTCCCCGGTCGTGATCCCGATCCCGGGCGCCAAGCGTCCCGAGTCGATCACCGACTCGGCGGCCGCCGCGGACCTGCAGCTGACCGAGGACGAGATCGCGCGCCTGGACGCCGACTGACCTCTTGGGCCATACGCCCCACGCACGGGCGAGAGGCCGGACCTGAGGAGACGGTCCGGCCTCTCGCACCTCCACCGCACGGAGGTGCTACTTCACCTCTGAGCGCATCACCAGGGCGAGCCCGACGGCGAGCGGGGCGACCAGCCAGAGGACACCGGCGACGGCCAGGTGAGCCCACTGCTGACCTGTCATCACACCGTTGAACAAGGCGCCCTGGGCGAAGTTGAAGTCCACCCACGGCTGCAGGTCCCGGAACCACGCGGCGTTCGCGGCGAGCAGTCCGAGCACGGTTGGCAGCAGCAGCGAGTACACGAAGTACGCCACGATCGCACCGGCCGAGTTCCGGACCAGGACACCCAGCATGAATCCGATCAGCAGGCCGAGCACGTTCCCGAGCACGATGTAGGCGGCCTCGGTGAGCGAGATGTCCCAGACCAGGGAGGTGCCGGTGATCGCGGTGCCGACCAGGTTGCCGATCGCGCCGACGGCGAACGCGATCAGCATGGAGACGACAGCGATCGTGACGGCCGAGACCACCTTGGCCCGGATGACCCGGCCGCGGTGCGGCACCAGCGTGAACGTGGTGAGCCCGCTGCGCTGGCTCCACTCGCTGGTCACCGACAGGATCGCGATCATCGGCAGGATGACCGCCATCGGGAAGCCGATGGCCGCGGCGAACGTGTTGTAGGTGATCTCCCGGTCCGGCGCGAACAGGACCACCGCTCCCGTCGCCAGCACGGACGCGATGACGATGCTCGCCATCAGCCAGAAGCCCGACCGCGTGTCGAACATCTTTCTCAGCTCGACGGAGACCACCCGGGTCATCGGGATCCGACCGGCCGCGACGCGGGCAGGACGGACCTGCTCGACTGCGATGGCACTCATGCTGCTGCTCCTTCTCGTTGGGTGTCTGCGGTGAGCTCGAGGAACATCTCCTCGAGACCGGCGCCGTCGGCGTTGCGCAGCTCGGTGAGGGCCACCCCGCCGGCCAGCGCGGCCTGCCCGACCAGGTCGGGGGCGGCGTCCGTGCGCAGCGCGCCGTCGCCGGAGTGCGTCGCGTGGATGCCCGAGACGCCGAGGACCCGGGCGAGCCGGTCGAGGTCCGTGGAACGGACCATCGTCCCTGCGGTCTGCAGGAGCTCCGCCTTGGTGCCCTGCGCGACGATGCGGCCGTGGCCGATGACGACGATGTCGTCGGCGATGACCTCGATCTCGTGCAGCAGGTGCGAGGAGAGCAGGACGGTCCCGCCCCGGTTCGCGAAGTCCCGCAGCAGGTCACGCATCCAGCGGATGCCGCCCGGGTCGAGACCGTTGGCGGGCTCGTCGAGGATGAGGACGCCCGGGTCGCCGATCAGCGCGGTGCCGATGCCGAGCCGCTGGCGCATGCCGAGCGAGTAGTTGCGGACGCGGCGCTGGGACTCGGACTCGGTCAGCCCGACCAGGTCGAGCATCTCGTCCACGCGACCGGCGGGGAGACCCATGGTGCGCTGCGCGATCGTGAGGATCTCGCGGCCGGTGCGGCCGGCGTGCTGGGCCGACGCGTCGAGCAGGACCCCGACCTCGACACCCGGGTTGGGCAGGTCGGCGAACCGCTGGCCGTTGATGGTGGCGGACCCCGAGGTGGGGGGCGTGAGCGAGACCATGATGCGGAGCGTGGTGGACTTGCCGGCGCCGTTGGGACCGAGGAAGCCGGTGACGTGACCGGACCTGGCCGTGAAGGTGATGTCGTCGACGGCGGTGGTGGCGCCGTACTTCTTGGTGAGTGTCTCGACCTTGATCATGTCGAGAAGCCTGGCCGGACCAGGGGTGCTCGCACATCAGGGATGCCGCTGACCCCGCCCCCGGTCGCACCCTGGTAGTTCCTCTCAGGGTCGGACGTCCGCTACGTGGTGCGGGCCGCCCCGGCCGGGAGGATGTGGGCCACGACGCAGTAGGGCTCACCGGCGGCGGTGCGCACGCTGGCGGCGAACACCTCGACGGGGATCGCGCGGCCGTCGGCGTGCACGTACCGCTTGGCCACGCGGTGCTGGCGGACGGCGCCCGTCCGCACCTCGGCCAGGTTGGCCACGTCGCCCGACCGGTCGTCGGGATGGGTGATGTCGGCGACCGACAGGTCGAGCAGTTCGGGAACCGACCGGCCGAGGAGCTGGGCGAGCGCCGGGTTCACCCGGAGCAGCCTGCCGTCGAAGTCGCTCAGGGCGATCCCGATCGGGGCGCCGCTGAACGCGCTGCGGAACAGCTCCTCGCTGTCGGCGAGCGCCTGGTCGCCGAGCACGGTCGAGGTCACGTCGGTCAGCACCGACAGGATCTCGCGGACGTCCCCGCTCCCGTCGTACAGCGGCTGGACCACACCACGCAGCCAGCGGTCGGCACCGTCGCGGTGGGGCACGCGGAGGGTGACCGGTCCCTCGTCGTGACCGACGCCGAGGAGCTCCGCGAGCGGGCGACCCATCACCTCGGAGGGCATCCTGCCCAGGATGCGGCGACAGGAGGCCGAGACGTAGGTGACCTGCCGGTGCCGGTCGGTCACCACGACGAGGTCCTCGCTGCCCGAGAGGGCCACCGGCGGCGTGCCGGTCGAGCCGAGCCAGTCCCGGCCGTCCTGGTTCGCGAGCGGGCCGCCGTCCGCGGTGGCCGGCGCGGGGCGCCCGAACAGCCAGCCCTGCCCGGTGTCGCAGCCGAGCGAGACCAGCTGCTGGGCCTGGTCGACGTGCTCGACGCCTTCCGCGCAGACCCGCAGGCCGAGCGTGTGCGCCGCGTCCACGACCAGCTGCACGAGCACCGCGTCCTGGGCGCCGGTGGTGACCTTGCTGATCAGGGAGCGGTCGATCTTGACCGAGGCGAGTGGGAGGTTGCGCAGCAGCGTCAGGGAGGAGTGGCCGGTGCCGAAGTCGTCGAGCGCGAAGTGGACGCCGAGGTCTCGGACCTTGTGCAGCGTGGCCGCGGCGTCCGGCACGTCGGTGACGATCGCGGTCTCGGTCACCTCGAGCACGAGCCGCTCGGGGGCCAGCCCGCTGTCCTCGAGCGCCCCGCGTACGTCGTCCACGAAGGACGGCTCGCGCAGCTGCACGGGGGAGACGTTCACCGACATCATCAGGGGGACCCCGCTGGCCTCCGACCAGACCACCGCCTGGCGGCACGCTCGCGAGAGCACCCAGCGGCCGAGCTCCACGATCAGGTCCGTCGTCTCGGCCAACGGGATGAACACGTCCGGCGGGACGACCCCGAGCTCCGGGTCGGTCCAGCGGGCCAGGGCCTCCACGCCGGTGGTGGCCCCGTTCGAGAGGTCCACGACCGGTTGGTAGTGGAGGTCGAGACGGCCGTCCCGGACGGCCGCACGCAGCCGGGACTCCATGACTCGCGCGTCCACGGCCCTCCGTCCAGGCGGCGACGGCCACCGGAGGGGGTTCCGGGCCGAGCACGCTGACGTGCCGGCACCATTCTGACCCAGTTCGGGAGCCGCCACCGCCCAAATGAGGGGTTTGCGCCCCTGTGCCGTCAGGAGACGAGGGCGCGCGCCGCGGTCGGGCGTGGACCGGGGTCCGGAGCCCTTGCCCGTGCGGACGGCGGCGGGCTCGCCGCACCAGCAGGTCAGCAGCACGACGATGCCCTGCTCGTCGTTGACGATCTGGGTGATCTGCGAGGGGAAGAGCAGCTGTCGCTTCTCGCACGCGGGGCAGTAGTGGTCGAACATGGGAGCTCCTCCTTCGGTGGTCCGGTCGGACCTGGCGGTCCGTCGTACGACCAGCCTAAGGAGCGCCGAAATCTAGGGGTAGCCTCTCTTTCCTGGCTCTACTCAAGGAAGAACCTATGGCTTCGATCCACCAGCTCCGCTGCTTCCTCGCCGCCTACGAGCTCGGCTCCCTGACCGCGGCGGCCGACGAGCTCGGCTACGCCCAGCCGTCGGTCTCGGAGCAGGTCCGGCTGCTCGAGCGGAGCATGGGCGTGACGCTCTTCCGCCGGGTCGGGCGCGGGGTCGTCCCGACCGAGTCGGCCGAGGCCCTTCGCCCGCACGCGGAGCGCACCCTGGCCTCCGTCGACGCCGGTCGGCGGGCGGTGTCGGCGGTGGCCGGGCTCGTCACCGGCACCGTCCGCTTCGGCACCTTCGGCACGGCCCGCCTCTACTTCGGTGCCCAGCTGGTCGCCGACGTGCTGGCCCGGGCGCCGGGCGTGCGCGTCGAGCTGGTCGGGCAGAACTCCGTCGCGGTGCAGGAGGACCTGCGCCGTGGACGTCTCGAGGCGGCGCTGATCGCGATCCCCGTCGCCACCGAGCGGATGACCGTCACGCCGGTCGCGCGCGACGAGCTCGTCTACGTCAGCGCCGACCCCGAGCAGCTGGGCAAGCCGGTGTCCGTGGGTGCGCTGGCCCGCGCCGACCTGGTGATGGCCGAGACCAGCTGGCGCGACGTGGACTCGGCCCGGGGGCTGCTGCGTGAGGCACTCCAGCGGACCGGGCACACCCTGCAGACGCGCATCGAGGTCGAGGACGTGGAGACGGCCGTCGAGATCGTCGGGCTCGGGCTCGCCGACTCCGTCCTGCCGCGCGGCGCCGTCGAGCAGCTCGCCCCGCGGCTGGCACCGAACGTCGGCTGGGTGTCCCTGCGGCCGCGGATGTACGAGACGATGGCCGTCGTGCATCGCCAGGACGCCGAGCTCTCACCGGCCGCGCGGATGGTCATCGACCTGGCGACCCGGCGCGTGCAGGACATCTGCGAGCCGATCGGTCGCCGGCGGCCCGACCCGCTGTAACGCGGGGTCATGGAGCCTCGTACGCCGAGGATCGGGCGGCTGTGCACGCCTTGTGGACGGTTCGCACGAGGTATGCCGTGGGTGGAGCGTCCATAACCCCGCGTTACAAGCGGCGGGTGGGCGGGGCGGAGGGTTAGCCTCGAGCATGAGTGCACTCGTCCGCCCGCGTCGCCGGGTCATCGCCGGGGTCTGCGCAGGTCTTGCGGATCGGTTCGGCATGTCCCCGAACGTCGTCCGCCTGCTGTTCGTGCTGAGCTGCATCCTGCCCGGACCGCAGTTCCTGATCTACATCGTGCTCTGGGTGATGATCCCGTCCGAGTAGGGGGTGGCCCGATCGTCCGGCACGCGCGAGAGTGTCCGGTATGAGCTACCAGCTGACCGTCATCTACCACCACCCCGAGGACCCGGCGGCGTTCGACGAGCACTACGAGTCGACGCACGCCCCGCTCGCGCAGAAGATCCCCGGCCTGCGCAGCTACACCTCGCAGAAGCCCGGCCGCGGACTGGGGGACGACCCCGCGGAGTACCTCGTCGCGATGCTCGTCTTCGACGACGAGGCCGCGTTCGGTGCGGGCATGGGCAGCGAGGAGGGCAAGGCGGCCGGCGGTGACGTCGCCACGTTCGCCACCGGCGGCGTGACGATGCTCGCCGGCGAGGTCACGACCTACGTCTAGGGAACGCTAGTCGCGGCTCTTGTGCCGCGGCTTCTTGCGCTCCTTGTCGGGTCCGGTCGGGCGTGCGGTGGACCCGCCGTCGAGGGTGAGCTCGATGAGCTTGCCGGAGATGCGGGTCCGTTCGAGCGCCGAGCGGGTCTGCTCCGACAACGAGACCGGCAGCTCCACGAGCGAGTGGTCGCCGCGGATGTCGATGTGCCCGAAGTCGGCCCGGTCGAGCCCGCCCTCGTTGGCGATCGCGCCGACGATCTGGCGCGGCTCGACCTTGTGCCGCTTGCCGACCGCGATCCGGTACGTCGTCATGGGCACCTCGGACCGTGCGCGGCGCGGACCCTTGGACGGGGCCTCGCGCCTCCGGGGCCGGTCGTCCTGGTCGCGGCGTCGGCCCTTCTCGTGGTCCCAGGCGCCGCCGGTCTTCTCGCGCTTCCCGTCGAACACCTTCGGCGGCGCCTCCGGCTCGGGCGCCATGAGCAGCGGGCGTTCGTCGTGGGTGAGCACCGCGAGCGCGGCGGCGATGTCCGCGGCCGGCACGTCGTGCTCCTGCTCGTAGTCGTTGATGAGGTCGCGGTAGAACGACACCTGGTCCGAGCTGCAGCGCCTCGGTGATCGACTCGCGGAACCGCGCCACCCGGGTCTCGTTGACGTCCTCGACCGTGGGGAGCCGCATCGGCGTCAGCGGCTGGCGGGTCGCGCGCTCGATGGCCTTGAGCAGGTGCCGCTCGCGCGGGGTGATGAACGAGATGGCGTCGCCGGTCCGGCCCGCGCGACCGGTGCGGCCGATGCGGTGCACGTAGGACTCGGTGTCGGTGGGGATGTCGAAGTTCACCACGTGGGAGATCCGCTCGACGTCGAGCCCGCGGGCCGCGACGTCGGTCGCCACCAGGATGTCCAGCTTGGCCTCGCGCAGCTGGTTGATGGTGCGTTCGCGCTGCGCCTGCACGATGTCACCGTTGATCGCGGCGGCCGAGAACCCGCGCGCCCGCAGCCGTTCGGCGAGCTGCTCGGTGACCTGCTTGGTGCGGACGAAGACGATCATCCCCTCGAAGTTCTCGACCTCGAGGATCCGGGTGAGCGCGTCGACCTTCTGCGGGTAGGACACGATCAGGTAGCGCTGGTTGGTGTTGGCCGACGTCGTGGTCTTGTTCTTGACCGTGATCTCTTCGGCGTCGGTGAGGTACTTCTTCGCGATGCGACGGATCTGCGCCGGCATCGTCGCCGAGAACAGCGCGACGTGCTTGTCGTCCGGGGTGTCCGACAGGATCTTCTCGACGTCCTCGGCGAAGCCCATCTTGAGCATCTCGTCGGCCTCGTCGAGGACCAGGAACCGGAGCTCGGACAGGTCGAGGGTGCCCTTCTCCAGGTGGTCCATGATCCGGCCCGGCGTGCCGACCACGACGTGCACGCCCCTGCGCAGGGCGGACAGCTGGACGCCGTACCCCTGGCCTCCGTAGATGGGCAGCACGTGCAGCCCGGGCAGGTGCGCGGCGTAGCGCTCGAAGGCCTCGGAGACCTGGAGCGCGAGCTCGCGGGTCGGGGCCAGCACCAGGGCCTGCGGGGTCTTCTGCTTCAGGTCGATCTGGGACAGGATCGGGACCGCGAAGGCCGCGGTCTTGCCGGTGCCGGTCTGGGCGAGGCCCACGACGTGCCGGCCGGCCAGCAGCGCGGGGATCGTCGCGGCCTGGATGGGGGACGGCGACTCGTACCCGACGTCGGACAGTGCCTTCAGCACCCGCTTGTCGATGCCGAGGTCGGCGAAGGTGAGGTTCGGCTCGGACTGGTCGTTGTCGTCGTGCGGGGGCATCCCTGAAGCGTAGTGCCGCGCCGTGGCCCCCAGCACCTCGGTGGAGACCGGGCACGCTGGAGCGCCCGTGCGAGGGTGGCCTGCATGCCTTTCTCCTCGCTGTCCCATCTCGAGTGCTCGAAGACCGGCGACCGCTACGACGCCGACGTGGTGCAGGGGGTGAGCAGGACCGGGGCGCCGCTGCTGGCGCGCTACGACCTCGACGAGGTCCGGTCGACGGTCACCCGCGACGAGATCGCCTCGCGGCCGCACGACCTGTGGCGCTACCACGAGGTGCTGCCGGTGCGGGACCCCTCGCACGTCACCACGCTCGGCGAGGGGATGACGCCGCTCCTGCCCCTTCCGTCGTACGGCGCCTCGATCGGCGTGCCAGGGCTGCTGATGAAGGACGAGGGGCTCGTGCCGACCGGGAGCTTCAAGGCGCGCGGCGCGGCGGTCGGCGTCTCGCGGGCCCGCGAGCTCGGTGTCCGCGCCGTCGCCATGCCCACCAACGGGAACGCCGGCGCGGCCTGGTCGGTGTACGCCGCGCGCGCGGGGATGGGCAGCCTGATCGTGATGCCGGTCGACGCCCCGGAGATCACCCGGCGCGAGTGCGTCGTGTCGGGCGCCGAGCTGTTCCTGGTCGACGGCCTGATCAACCACGCCGGTGCGCTGGTCAAGGCCGCGGTGGCTGAACGGCCGGGAACCCAGGAGGTCTCCACCCTCAAGGAGCCCTACCGGATCGAGGGCAAGAAGACGATGGGCTACGAGATCGCCGAGCAGCTCGGCTGGCGCGTGCCCGACGTGATCCTCTACCCGGCCGGGGGAGGGGTCGGCCTGATCGGCATCCACAAGGCGATGCTCGAGATGCGCGAGCTCGGCTGGATCGGGGACGAGCTCCCGCGCCTCGTCGCGGTCCAGTCGACGGGCTGCAAGCCGATCGTCGACGCGTTCGACGCCGGACTCGACGAGAGCACGCTGGTCGAGGGCACGCACACGCTCGCGTTCGGGATCAACGTGCCCAAGGCGCTCGGCGACTTCCTGGTGCTGCAGGCGGTCCGCGAGTCCGGGGGTACGGCGATCGCGGTGACCGA
Organism: uncultured Actinomycetota bacterium; assembly: GCA_963786795.1. Lineage (GTDB taxonomy): Bacteria > Actinomycetota > Actinomycetes > Propionibacteriales > Nocardioidaceae > Nocardioides_B. Next base: position 278,963 of record CAWBAQ010000029.1, on the reverse strand, counting down.
CGAGGACATCCTCACCGAGCTGGCCACGCTTGCGTCCCGCGAGGGCACGTGGGTCTGTCCGGAAGGCGCGGCGTGCTTCGTCGCCGCGCGTCAGCTGCGCGAGAGCGGCTGGATCGCCGAGGGCGAGAAGGTCGTGGTGCTCAACACCGGCACCGGCCTGAAGTACCCCGAGACGGTCCCGCTGGGGCCCGGCGACGTGCCGGTTCTCCCGCGGGACGGTGCCGTCCCTCGGTCCTGAGGCGTGGAACCTCCTCCGGCGTGGCGCCTGATCATATAAAGTCGAGTAACTTACTGTGATTAGACCGACAAGCGGGAGGAGGAGACATGGGAGCAGCACTTGCGACCGACGTGCACCAGCACCTCTGGCCCGAGCAGCTCGTCGACCGGTTGCGCGCACGCAGCCGGGCGCCGTACCTGCGGGGCTGGACGCTGTACACGCGTGGCGAGCCGGCGTACGACGTCGACCCGGCGCACCACGACATCGAGACGCGCATCACGGCGGACCTGGCGGACGGGGTCGGGACGGCCTGTGTCTCCCTGTCCGCCCCGCTGGGCATCGAGAACCTCGTGCGACCGGAGGCCGGCGCGCTGCTGGCCGCCTGGCACGAGGGCGCTGCGGCGTTCCCGGAGCACTTCCGCGCCTGGGCCTCCGTGCCGATGGTCGACCCCGACCTCGACCAGCTCGCCGCCCTGCTCGACGACGGCTTCGTCGGCGTGCAGGTGCCGGCGACCGACCTTGCCTCGCCGGCCGCGTGGGAGCGCGCAGGGGACGTTCTCCGTGTCGCCGAGGCGGCCGGCAAGCCGGTCTTCGTGCACCCCGGTCCGGAGCTGTCGCGGCCGCTGAGCGGCGAGCTGCCCGGGTGGTGGGCCCCGGTCGTCGGCTACACGACGCAGATGCAGGCGGCGTGGTGGGGCTGGCACGCGCTGCGTGGCCGTGAGCTGTTCCCGTCGCTGCGGGTGCTGTTCGGCGCCGGTGCCGGTCTGGCTCCGGTGCACCACGAGCGGCACGTCGCCCGGGGCGGTGAGTCGCCGACGATCGACCCGCACGTGTACGTCGACACCTCGTCGTACGGCCCGCAGGCGCTCGACGCTCTGGTGCGGGTCCTCGGGATCGACGTACTCGCACTCGGCAGCGACCGGCCGTACGCCGCGCCGATCGACCGGCTGCTCGGGGACGCGGCCACCCATGCGATCCGGGTCGCCAACCCGCGCCGGCTCCTGGCCGGCACCGATGTCACGCAGCACCGAGTGAGAGTGGAGGGACGGACATGGCCCCGAGCCAGCTGACCGAAGTAGCAGTGCCCGCCGAGCGGGCCGTGGACTTCGCCCCGGAGGCCGGGCGGACCACGCTCGACAACCTGCCGGGCCGCGACCTCGACGCCGACGAGCTGAGGGAGCTGGTCGCCAGCATCGCCTCCGACCCGGCCGCGTGGGCGCACCACGTCGCGTTCGACGCGGACCAGCGGGTGTACGCCTCGCTGCACCGCGACGCGCACGTCGACGTGTGGCTGCTGTGCTGGACGCCGGAGAACGACACCGGTTGGCACGACCACGACATCTCCTCGGGTGCCGTCGCAGTGGTGGCCGGTGAGCTGGCGGAGAACAACCTGACCGTCGCGTCCGGCGGGGTCGAGACCCGGATCGGTGCGGGCAAGGCCTACTCCTTCGGCCCCGAGCACATCCACCGCCTCAACGGCGCCGAGCCCGGCTCGGTGTCCGTGCACGCGTACTCCCCGCCGCTGTGGCGGATGGGCCAGTACGCCGTCAGCGACGCGGGCGTCCTGCGACGAGTCTCCGTCTCGTACGCCGACGAGCTGCGCCCTCTCGACTGACCCCCGAACCCGTTGACCCGGGCCTGAATCACGGTTGAGCCGGGGCTCAGTCACCGTCGAGCCGAGGCCCGGGTCAACGGCTCAGGCCCGGCTCGACGGGGGCGGGGTCGAGGTCGGCGAGGGAGCGGGCGTGCAGGACGGGGTTGCCGAGCAGCCACAGCACGCACGCGGCACCCCCGGCGGCGGCCACCCACAGGGTCGCCTGCAGCCCGATCACGGCGCTCAGCACGCCGCCGGTCAGGGCGCCCAGCGGCCGGGAGCCGTAGTTGACCGCCGAGAACGCCCCGGACACCCGGGCGCGCAGGTGGTCGGGGATCACCGTGGCCATCACCGAGTTCATGTTGATGTCGAACCACATCACGCCCAGACCGCTGAAGAACTCCGCGAGCCCGAGCACGCCGGCCCGCACCGGCACCGGGCCGCCGGCCAGGGTGACCACCGCGATCGAGGCGGGGAACACCACGCCGCCGAGCACGACCGTGGCGCCCACGCCGATGCGCCGCGACAGCCACGGGGCGGTGACCGCGCCGACGAGGCCGCCGACGGCGCCCACGCCGAGGGCCAGCCCGATCAGGCCGGAGGAGAGGCGCAGCTCGCGACTGGCGTAGACGATGACCAGCGCGGAGGCGCCGACGAACGTGAAGTAGTTCGCCGTGGTGCAGCAGCCGAGCACGCCCCGGAGCACCGGGTGCCGGACCGTGAACGACAGCCCGTCGCGCGCGTCGTGCAGCAGCTTGGCCGGCGCGACGTCCTCGCCGTCCGGCATCTCCGGTCGGCGCAGCGTGCCGGTCCGGCCCAGGAACACCGCGGAGACGACGAACGACACCGCGTCCACGAGCAGGGCGACCGGCGCGCTGAAGGCCTGCACGAGAGCGCCGCCGAGCGCCGGTCCGGCGATGTAGGACACCGACCGGCTGGCGCTGAGGGCGCTGTTCGCGGCGATGTAGTCGGGGCGGTCGACGAGCAGCACGAAGAACGCCGGGTACGTCGTGTTGAACAGTGCCGAGAACGCGCCGGTCAGCAGCGCCACGGCGTACAGCTGCACCATGGTCACGGCGTCGAACGCGAACGCGAGGGGCACCGTCACCAGCAGGGCCGCGCGGACCAGGTCGGCGGCGACCATGATCCGCTTCTTCTGCTCCTGCCGGTCGATCCAGGCCCCGAAGAAGACCGACGCGAGGTTCGGCAGCCACATGAGTGCGGTGAGCACGGACACCTGGCCGGGTGTCGCGTCGAGCACCAGGATCGCGATCAGCGGGAACGCGATGTCGGAGACCCGGTCGCCGAGCTGCGAGACCGTGTGCGCGACGAAGAACGAGCGGAACCGCGGCTCGCGGAGCAGCGTGCGCGCCGGTGGCCGGTGTGGTCGTCATCCCTGGTCCGTCTCGGGCAGCACGTAGCGCAGCAGGCGTACGTCGCGGGCGTCGTCCGGCACGTCGCGGCGGTCGCGGGTGACGTACGGCGCGAGCAGCTGCTCGATCTCGCGGTTCACGTGCGCGAGCTCCTCGACCGTGAGGCGGACGCGCGTGTTGGACAGCCCGGCCTCGCGGCGCCACCCGGGCTCGAGCCGCGGCTCCACCTCGGCCATCCAGTGCCGGGGGAGGCCGGCGTACTGCTCGAACATGGTGCTGCTCAGCACCTGGCTCGCCGCGCGTCCCTCCTCGTCGTCGGGGAACTCGAACCGGAAGCCCCGCGCGACCGCCTCCCAGTAGCGCTTGCGCCCGTCGCTCCCCGAAGGTCCGCCGGTGTCGCTGTCGCGCACCAGGCCGAACTCGGCGAGGTGGCGCAGGTGCCAGCTGGTCACCGAGGGGGAGGCGTCGACGTGCTCGGAGAGCTCCGTCGCGGTCGCGGGTCCCGCGCCCTGGAGCCGGGACAGGATCGCCAGCCGGACGGGGTGCGACAGCGCCCGCATCGCCCGCGGGTCGGTCAGCTCGACGTCGTCGTACGGGTTCGCCACCTCATGGACCCAACTCTGAGAGACATGTTTCGAGAGTAGTCTCTCAGAGTTGGGTCGGCAAGGACGGAGGTCAGGCGGAGCGGACCAGCTTCCGCTCGCGGGCGCCCGGGCCGTAGATCCCCTTCGCGCGCAGGACCGGCATCACGCCCTCGGCGGTCGGTGCCTGGCTCGCGCTGGTGGTCGCCTTCCCGGTGGCCGCGCTCGTGCAGTCGGCCAACGGTGTCGCGGTCTTCGCGGTCTTCGTGATCGGACTCGGGCTGCTCTCGCACGGCCCGCTCGCGGCGTTCTGGTCCGGCTTTTCGACACCCGCTACCGCTACACCGCGCTGAGCACGCTCTACCAGGTCTCCGGCGTGGTGGCCTCCGGCCTGACCCCGCTCATCGCGGCGTGGCTGGTCAGCCGCAGCGGCGGCAGCCTCTGGTTGGTGGCCGGGTACAACGTCATCGTGGCGGTCATCAGCCTGGTGTCGCGCCCGGTTCCTGCCGGAGACGCGTGGTCGCGACCTCGACGCGCCGATCGCCGGAGAGCCGTCGCGGCGGGTTCTCGAGCCGGCCTCAGCGGGCTGAGGCCGCCGCGGGCGGACCGGGTCGGCAGCTCGCCGTCCAGCCGGCGTAGTCCCAGCCGGACAGGAAGGTCGTCGACGCCGTCGCGTCCGGCCCGGTCCAGCGCGGCTCGTTGCGCGTCGGTGATGTCGAAGTCGATCGCGCTCACCGCGCCGGTGTCCACGGCGACGCTGCGCGCCACGTTGCAGGGCTCGAGGACGTGCTCGGCCTGGCAGGCCTCGATCGCGGTCTGCACGAGCGAGATGCCTAGCGGCACCGCGCCGCGGACCCGGTGCACGTCGCCGGTGTCGGGCGCGGGGGCGCCGAGCCGGATGCCGATGGTCGGCCACCGGGCCGGGCGTCCGTCGGTGCGGTCGAACATCGAGATCGGGTAGTTCGAGACCAGGCCGCCGTCGACGAGCGTCGAGGTGCCGCGCGGGCCGGCGAGCGACACGGGCTCGAAGAAGTAGGGGATCGACGCGGAGGCGCGCACGGCGTCGACGACGTGCTGCTCGTCCGGGTCGCGGGCGTACTCGTCGTACTGCCAGGGGAGGTAGACCAGACGACGGCGGGACAGGTCGGTGGCGGTGACGGTGAGCCGGTAGCGCGCGTGGATGCTGCCGTCGTCGCCCGGGTCGTCGGTGCGCAGGTCGCCGAACGTCGTGACGCCCAGGTCGGCCGAGCACGCCGGTCAGCCACCGGCGCAGGTAGGCACCCTCGTAGGCGCCGTCCTCGATGAGCACCGAGAGACCGTCGACGAGGAAGCCCAGCGGACCGAGCGCGCTGCCGGGGAAGCCACGGTCGGGGAACTTCGAGTAGTCGAGCGTCCGGGCGACGTCCTCCAGCCGGCTGACCGGTTCACCGCGCTGCTCGAGGGCCGCCAGCACCGCGCCGACGATCGCGCCGGCCGACGTGCCGCCGATGCGCGCGAAGGAGTAGCCGGCGTCCGCGAACGGCTGCAGGGCGCCGGCGAGCGCGACGCCCTTGACGCCGCCGCCCTCGAGGACGAGGTCGGTCACCAGCGGGGTGTCGGTCATGCCGTCACCGTAGCGGCGGGTCCCGTCGGTTCCCGGTCAGCCGCGCAGCCCCGGGAAGTCCTCGTCGCGCCACTCGCGGGTCCCGCCCTCGAACTGCGCCGCGCCGGCCGCGAGGTCGTTCTCGCGGCCCCGCAGCTCGACGCGCCGGATCTTGCCGGAGATCGTCTTGGGCAGCTCGTAGAACTCGAGGCGCCGGACCCGGAGGTACGGCGCCAGGTGCTCGCGGGCGTACTTCAGGATCTCGAACGCCGTCTCCTCGGTCGGCTCGAAGCCCGGGGCCAGGGCGACGTACGCCTTGGGCACCGCGAGCCGCACCGGGTCGGGAGCGGGGACGACGGCCGCCTCGGCCACCGCCGGATGCTCGATCAGCACCGACTCGAGCTCGAACGGGCTGATCTTGTAGTCGCTCGCCTTGAACACGTCGTCGGTGCGGCCGACGTAGGTGATGTAGCCGTCCTCGTCCCGGCTCGCGACGTCGCCGGTGTGGTAGAAACCGCCGGCCATCGCCTCGGCGTTGCGCTCGTCGTCGCCCTGGTAGCCGGTCATCAGCGGGAGCGGACGTGCCGAGAGGTCGAGGCAGATCTCGCCCTCGCCGACGCCCTCGACGACCTGGCTCGGTCAGCGGGTCGACCAGCACCACCGGCAGCCCCGGGAGCGGCTTGCCCATCGAGCCGGGCTTGACCGGTCGTGCCCGGGGTGTTGCCGACCTGCGCGCTGGTCTCGGTCTGGCCGTAGCCGTCGCGGATCGTCAGCCCCCACTTGGCCCTGACCTGCTCGATGACCTCGGGGTTGAGCGGCTCGCCGGCGCCGATCACCTCGCGCAGCGTGCCCGGGCCGCCGGACAGGTCGGACTTGATCAGCATCCGCCACACCGTCGGCGGCGCGCAGAACGACGTCACCTCCCGCTCGCGCAGCTGCCCGAGCAGTGCCTCGGCGTCGAAGCGCGTGTAGTTGTAGAGGAAGATCGTCGCCTCCGCGATCCAGGGCGCGAAGAAGCACGACCACGCGTGCTTGGCCCAGCCCGGCGAGGAGATGTTCAGGTGCACGTCGCCCGGGCGGAGGCCGAGCCAGTACATCGTCGCGAGATGCCCCACGGGGTAGGACACCTGCGTGTGCTCGACGAGCTTGGGCTTGGACGTCGTGCCCGACGTGAAGTAGAGCAGCAGCCGGTCCGACGGTGCGGTGCCCGGGTGCTCCGCCGGCGGCACGTCGAGCGTCGTAGGCGTCGTGCAGCTGCTCGGTGGTGAGCGACCGTGTAGTCGCCCGGGGACGGACTCGAACTTCGCGGCGTCGGCGGGGTTGCACGACCACGAACCGCGCCCCGCCGCGCTCGATCCGGTCGGCCAGGTCGGCGGGCCCGACGGCCGTCGTCGTCGGCATGATCACCGCGCCGAGCTTCATGATCGCGAGCATCGTCTCCCACAGCTCGACCTGGTTGCCGAGCATCACGATCACCGCGTCGCCGCGACGTACTCCCTGCTCGGCCAGCCAGGCCGCGACCTGGTCGGACGCGGCGCCATCTCGTCGAAGGTCCGCTCGGTCGACCGGCCGTCCTCCTCGACGATCACCAGCGCCGGCTTGTCGTTGCCGCGGGCGACGGCGTCGAACCAGTCGACCGCCCAGTTGAACCGGTCGCCGACGTCGGGCCAGGAGAACTCCGCATGCGCGCGGTCCGGGTCCTCGCGCAGGTCGAGCAGCAGGTCGCGGGCGGTGCGGTAGGTGTCGGTCGCGCTCATGCCGCCGACTCTGGCATCGCACGACCGCTCACGCCACCACCCGATCGGTCAGGTCGACGGAGGGAGAGGTCAGCGGGCGTACCGCTGCACGAAGGACTTCAGCATCTTCGGCGGCTCGAAGACATGGCCGGCCCGGGCCATCGCCTTGACCGACTCCGCCTCGGACGGCTCGAAGTAGCCGGCGTGCTTGTAGACCTCGATGCGCGTGCACAGGCCGTGGATGTCGAGCTCCGGGTGGAACTGGGTCGCGTAGACGTTGCGCGCCGATCCGGAACGCCTGCACCGGGCAGGCCGGCGACGACGCCAGGTGTACGGCGTCCCGCGGGAGGTCGCGGACCGCCTCCTTGTGGCCGACGAACGCCTCGAACGTCTCCGGCAGGTCGGCGAGCAACGGGTCCGCCCGTCCCTCCGCGGTGAGGGTGACCGGCACGCGACCGATCGGCTCGCTGTAGGTCGCGGTCGACCGTGCCGCCGCGGTGGGTGCCGATGACGCCGATGCCGTAGCAGGCGCCGAGCAACGGGAAGTCGCGTGCGAGCACCTCGTCGAGCAGGCCGCGCAGCTCGTCCTCGACGCGGAGCTGCACGGCGGACTTGGTCGACACGTCGTCGCTGGCGTTGAACGGCCCCCCGCCGAGGAAGATCCCCGACCACTCGTCCAGGTCGACGGGCCCGAGGGGCTCGCTGCTCGAGGCGCACCCGGACGCAGCGTCGACTCGTCGAGGCCGGTGAAGCCCAGGAAGGCGTCGTACTCGTTGTCGGCGGCCTCGTCCTCGGCGCGGGTGCCGAGCAGCAGGAACGGCTTCACGCCCCGAACGCTACCGGCGTGTGTCCGTCGGCGCCTCGTTCGCAGGAACCGAGGGCACAGGTCCGCGGCTCCCGCCTCGGTCGTTCACTGAGCGAGGGCCGCGTCCAGGGCCGCCTCGACGTGCAGCCGGGTGGTCGGGAACACCGGCAGGTCCACGTCGTCCTGGCCGATCAGCAGCTCGATCTCGGTGCAGCCGAGCACGACGCCCTCGGCGCCGGCCGCGGCCAGCCGGTCGATGACGGCGACGTACGCCGCCCGCGACTCGGGCCGCACGACGCCGAGGCAGAGCTCCTCGTAGATCACCCGGTGCACCAGCGCCCGGTCCTCGGCGTCCGGGACGAGCACCGTCGAGGCCGTGCGAGGCCAGCCGGTCGCGGTAGAAGTCCTGCTCCATCGTGAACGCGGTCCCCAGCAGGCCGACGGTGGTCGAGCCCCGCCCGTCGTACGGCGTCCGCGGTGGTGTCGCCGAGGTGCAGCAGCGGGACCGTCACCGCGGCCGCGACGGCGTCGGCGACCTTGTGCATCGTGTTCGTGCAGAGCAGCACCAGCTCGGCGCCACCCGCCTCCAGCGACCGCGCCGCCTCCGCCAGCCGGTCGCCGGCGTCCTCCCACCGGCCCTCGACCTGCATCGCCTCGATCTCCGCGAAGTTCACCGAGTAGCAGCAGGCACTCGGCCGACGCCAGCCCGCCCAGCCGCTCGCGCACCAGCACGTTCAGCAGCCGGTAGTACTCCGCGCTGCTCTCCCAGCTCATCCCGCCGAGCAGCCCGATCGTCTCACCGCTCCAGCCTCCCACGCCGCGCACCGGGTTTCCCCGGGGCGGATGCGCGGGCACACGACTCCCATGGCTGAGCAGACGGAGAAGGACGGGTCGTTCGGCGACCGTCCTGCTGGCGGGCGGGGCGAACCTCGCGATCGCGGTCGCGAAGCTCGTGGCCGGTGCCCTGACCGGCTCGTCGGCGATGCTCGCCGAGGGCGCGCACTCGGTCGCGGACACGGTGAACCAGCTGTTCCTGCTGACCGCGCTGTCGCGCAGCAAGAAGCCGGCCGACGCCCAGCACCCGTTCGGCTACGGCATGGAGCGCTACTTCTGGTCGCTGCTCGCGGCCGTCGGGATCTTCGTGCTCGGCGCCGGCTTCTCGATCTACGAGGGCATCCACTCGCTGCTGCACCCCGAGCCGGTGGAGGCGCCGCTCGTCGCGTACGTCGTCCTGGGTGTCTCGTTCCTGTTCGAGGGCGCCTCCTGGCTCAAGGCGCTGCTGCAGCTGCGCCGCGAGGCCGGTGAGCGCCAGGTCGGCCTGTTCAGGCACGTGGTCACCACCCCGGACCCGACGGCCAAGACGGTCGCGTTCGAGGACACCGCGGCCCTGATCGGCATCGTGCTCGCCGCCGGCGGCATCACCCTGCACCTGCTGACCGGCTCGGGGGTCTGGGACGGCATCGCCTCGATCCGCGATCGGCGTGCTGCTCGTCGGCGTCGCGATCTCCCTGGGCTCGACGAGCAAGCGCAACCTGATCGGCGAGGCCCTGCCGGAGGCGAAGCGCGAGGGCCTCACCCGGCTCATCAACGAGTCGGTCGGCGTCGACGTGGTCGTCGAGCTGCTGACCATGCGGCTGGGCCCGGACGACGTGCTGGTCGCGGCCCGGGTCGACGTCGACGACGCCGCCACGGGGGCGACCTGGAGCGGGTCGCCGACGACGTCGAGCCGCGGCATCCGTGAGGCCTACCCGGAGGTGCGGCACGTGTTCCTCGACCCGACGACCGCCACGGGTGACGGAGCGCCGTCCTGACCGGGACCGGCGACGGCTGACGTGTGCATGATCACACCGTCGACCGGGGTATGAGGCCTCACGGGGCTGCCAGCGAGTGGCGGCCGTGACAGGGAGGCAACGCATGGCCAGCGGAGTGGAGACCGGGCGGATCACCACCGACATCCCGGCGCGGATGGACCGGCTGCCCTGGGCGCGGTGGCACTGGCTCATCGTCATCGGGCTGGGCACGGTGTGGATCCTCGACGGCATCGAGGTCACGATCGTCGGCTCGCTGTCCGACGCCCTCAAGTCGGAGAGCACCGGCCTGGGGCTGAGCAGCTCCGACATCGGCCTGGCCGGCGCGGTCTACGTCGCCGGCGCCTGCCTCGGCGCCCTGTTCTTCGGGCAGCTGACCGACCGGTTCGGCCGCAAGAAGCTGTTCATGATCACGCTCGGCGTCTACCTCGTCGGCACCGTGCTGACGGCCTTCTCGATGAGCCCGATGTGGTACTTCGTCTGCCGCGCCATCACCGGCGCCGGCATCGGCGGTGAGTACGCCGCGATCAACTCCGCGATCGACGAGCTGATCCCCGCGAAGTACCGCGGCCGCATCGACATCGCGATCAACGGCTCGTTCTGGGTCGGCGCGGCCGTCGGGCGCGCTGCTCACCATCCCGCTGCTCGACCCCACGATCGTCGAACCCCGAGCTCGGCTGGCGCGGGGCGTTCGCGCTCGGCGCGGTCCTCGCGCTCGGCGTCCTGCTGGTCCGCCGCAACGTCCCGGAGAGCCCCCGCTGGCTGTTCATCCACGGCCGCGAGGAGGAGGCCGAGAAGATCGTCCGCGAGATCGAGCAGACGGTCGAGAGCGAGACCGGCAAGCGGCTCTCGACCGTCTCGGAGACGCTCACGATCCGGCAGCGCAAGACCATCAGCCTGCCCACGATCGCCAAGACCGTCTTCACGCTCTACCCGAAGCGCACGGTGCTCTGCCTCGCGCTGTTCATCGGCCAGGCGTTCCTCTACAACGCGTTCTTCTTCACCTACGGCGACAGCCTGTCGACGTTCTTCGGCGTGAAGCAGACCGGCTACTACATCGCGGCGTTCGCGGCCAGCAACTTCCTCGGCGCCCTGCTGCTCGGGTCGCTGTTCGACACGGTCGGCCGGGTCAAGATGATCGCCGGCACCTACATCCTCTCCGGCGTGCTGCTCGGCGTCGCCGGCTTCATGCTCGGCGACCTGACCGCGATGACGCTGACGATCTTCGGCATGGTGATCTTCTTCTTCGCCTCGGCCGGTGCCAGCGCGGCCTACCTCACCGCCAGCGAGGTCTTCCCGATGGAGACGCGGGCCCTGTGCATCGCGTTCTTCTACGCCGATCGGCACCGCGATCGGCGGCATCACCGGCCCGCTGTACTTCGGCAAGCTGATCGACAACGCCTCGGCGGCCAAGGACATCACCGGCATCGCGCCCGGCTACTTCCTCGGCGCGGCGCTGATGGTCGCCGGCGGCATCGTCGCGATCTTCCTCGGCGTGCACGCCGAGGGGGAGACGCTGGAGAACATCGCCAAGCCGCTCACGGCCGAGGACGCCGACGCGCCCGAGGCCGGCCACGACGCAACGCCCCGCAGCCGGCCTGACGGCGCCAGGTAGGGAAAGGACGCAACGCCATGCCCATGCCACCCCCCAAGCCCAGCACCGAGGGCCGTCGCGACCGTCAGGCCTTCCACGAGATGGGGCAGATCGTGCGGGCCCTGGAGGCCAACGGTCCCTCCACGCCCGAGGAGCTCGAGGCCCACGTCGGGGCGACCTACTGGGAGGAGCACCGCTTCCAGCGGGCGCTCGACCTCGCGGTCAACGACGGTCTCGTCTCGCGCATGCCCGACGGCACCCTGCACCCGGTCTAGGCGAGGGTCAGCGGCCGAAGATCAGGTAGGCGCCCACCAGCGCGGGCAGCAGGCCCGGCAGCAGCCAGAGCGAGACCGGCCGGTGCTTGTGGATCAGCAGCGCGGCCTCGAAGGCGATCAGCCCGAACAGCGCCGAGATCACCAGCAGGCCGACCTGCGAGACCACCTCGTCGGAGAAGTACGCCGCGACGACGACGCCGGCCGAGAGGTGCAGGATCGTCGTCGCGACCAGCGTGGACATCACCCACTTCTGCACCGAGCCGAGGCTCATCGAGTCCCGCTGCGGCGGGCGTGGCTGCCCCGGGGTCATCAGGTGCTTGCGGACCGCGGGTGGGCCGGACTGGCCGTGAGACATGCTCCCAGGGTAGGTCGTCCAGGAGCGGAGCCTCGTACGGGCCCTCGGCGTCAGGAGCTCGCGGAGATCTTCTCGATCAGCGCGGTGGTGGAGATCGCCGGGGTGCGGGTGAGGTAGTGCACCTCGCAGATGTCCTCGAACTCGTCGAACTTGCCGGCCCAGTCGTCGCCCATCACCAGGATGTCGGCCTCGTGCTCGAGGATGTAGTCGCGCTTGAGCTCGAGGCTCTCCTCCACGAACACCGCGTCGACCGGCTTGAGGGCGGCCACGATCTCCAGGCGCTCGGCCTGGGAGAAGACCGGCGACCGGCCCTTCTTGCGCTCGTTGAGCGCGTCGGCCGAGACGCCGACGACCAGCCGGTCGCCGAGGGCCGCGGCGCGCTCGATCACGCGCAGGTGACCGACGTGGAACACGTCGAAGGTGCCGAAGGTGATGACGGTCTTGCTCATGGGCGAATCCTGTCATGGGGGTCACGTCCGGACGGTGCCAGGGCGCGGCCCGGGACGGGATAGAGTACGCAGGGTGAGTCTCTCTACCGGTACAGCAACCCGCGAGCTGCTGACCGCCCGCAACGCCGTGATGGCCACGTTCTTCCTCAACGGCTTCGCGTTCGCCACCTGGGCCTCACGCATCCCGTCGGTCCGGCACGCGCTCGACCTGGGCCCGGCGCAGCTGGGGCTGCTGCTGCTGGCGGTGTCGATCGGGTCGGTCATCGCGCTGCCCACGTCCGGTGGGACCGTGCAACGCTTCGGCGCCCGCCGCGTGGTGATCGGGGCCACGCTGTTCGAGGCGGCCGGGCTGCTGCTCGTCGCCGTCGGTGTCGGCGTTCTCGAGACGGTGCCGGTCACGGCGGTCGGCCTGTTCCTGGTGGGCCTGGGCACCGGCACCTGGGACGTGGCGATGAACGTCGAGGGCGCCGAGGTCGAGCGGCTGCTGGGCCGCTCGATCATGCCGCGCTTCCACGCCGCCTTCAGCCTGGGCACGGTCGCCGGCGCCGCCGTCGGCGCCTTCGTGACGTTCGTCGGCGTCGGGATCGGGTGGCACGTGGGGGCTGTCGCGGTGCTCGTCGCGCTGCTCGGTGCCGCCTCCGTGCGCGGGTTCCTGGCCGTCGAGCCGCACGCCGACGCCGAGGCCCGGCCGAGCCACGCGCTCAAGGCCTGGACCGAGCCGCGCACCCTCATGATCGGCGTCATGGTCCTGGCCATGGCGCTCACCGAGGGCGTCGCCAACGACTGGCTCGGCGTCGCGATGGTCGACGGGTACGGCGCGCCGGCGTGGCTCGGCGCGGCGGCGTTCGCCCTGTTCGTCGCGGCGATGACGACCGGCCGGGTCACCGGGACCGTGCTGCTCGACACCTTCGGTCGGCTCCCCGTGCTCTGGGGCAGCATGGCGGTCGCCGCGGTCGGCGTACTCCTCGTGGTGCTCGGCCAGGTGCCCGTGCTGGTCACGTTCGGCATCGTGCTCTGGGGGTCTGGGGGCCTCGCTCGGGTTCCCGGTCGGCATGAGCGCCGCCGCGGACGACCCGGTCAAGGCGCCCGCGCGGGTCAGCGTCGTCTCGACGATCGGCTACACGGCGTTCCTCGCCGGTCCGCCGTTGCTCGGCTTCCTGGGCAGCCAGTTCGGTGTCCTCCAGGCGTTGCTGCTCGTCTCGATCATCCTGGTGCCGTCCGCCCTCGCCGTACCCGCGGCGCGCAAGCCGGACGCTGGCCTGACCAGCCTGTAGGTTCGACGCCTGATGAGCGTCCAACAGATCGTCACCGCAGACCCGGAGCTCGACGAGCAACGTCGTCGGGGCCTCCGGCAGATGCGCACGCTCGCGGTCTCGCTGCTGCTTCTCGCCGCCGTCGTGTACGTCGCGACGAGGGATGCCGGCGGCTTCCTGGGCTTCGTCAACGCCGGGGCGGAGGCGTCCATGGTCGGCGCGATCGCCGACTGGTTCGCCGTGACGGCCCTGTTCAAGCACCCGCTCGGGCTTCCGATCCCGCACACCGCGCTGATCCCCAAGCGCAAGGACGAGCTCGGCCGGAGCCTCGAGGAGTTCGTCGGCGAGAACTTCCTGCAGGAGTCGATCATCCGCGAGCGGATCGACGCGGCCCACCTCAGCAGCCGGGTCGGGCCAGTGGCTCACCGACGAGCGCAACGCCCGCCGGGTCGTGGACGAGGCGGCCAGCCTGCTGCAGATCGGGCTCACCCGGGTCCGCGACGAGGACCTCGTCGCTCTGGTGGAGGAGGCGCTGCTGCCGCGGTTCCTCGCGGAGCCGGTCAGCCCGATCGCGGGCAGCCTGCTCGAGGAGGTGGTCCGGGACGGCGCGCACCACGGGCTGGTCGACCTGGCGCTCGACGAGGCGCACCGCTGGCTCACCCTCAACGAGAAGGCCTTCGTCGAGATCGTGGGGGAGCGGGCCCCGTGGTGGTCGCCGAGCGCCGTCAACGACCGGGTCACCCACCGCATCCACCTCGAGGTGGTGGCGTGGGTCGACGACATCCGGCGCGACCCCTACCACCACGCCCGCGTCGCCCTGGACAGCGCTCTCGAGCAGCTCGCCCAGGACCTGCTGCACGACGCCGCGACCCAGGACCGGATGGAGCGGCTCAAGGACCGGGTGCTCAGCCACCCGCAGGTGCTGGTGACCGCGACCTCGCTGTGGAGCGCGTTCCGCCGCGCGCTCCTCGAGTCGCTCGCCGACGCCGAGGGGCCGCTGCGTCGCCGCGGGCTGGTCGAGCTGGGCGCCTTCGGGGACCGGCTCGGCCGGGACGCCGCCCTGCGCGCGCAGGCTGGACCGCTACGCCGCCGACCTCGCCGTGTTCGTGGTGGGCAGGTACGGCGACGAGCTGACCGCCGTCATCACCCACACCGTCGACCGCTGGGACGGCAAGGAGGCGGCCCGCAAGATCGAGCTGCACGTCGGCCGCGACCTGCAGTTCATCCGGATCAACGGCACCATCGTCGGCGGCCTGGTCGGCGTGGTCATCCACGCCGTGAGCATCCTGCTCTGAGTCCCGTGCCGGTGTTCACGGTGCATGACCCCACGGAACCGTGCCCACGTGAACCCCGCGCGGCATCGACGTGAACGTCGCCGGGACGGTGCGCGAGGATGGAGGGGTGAGTGCACCCCGTGACGTCCCGATCCGCGAGGAGTCGATCCGGCTGGGTCAGTTCCTCAAGCTCGCCGACCTGATCGACAACGGCGCCGACGTCAAGCCGCTGATGATCCAGGGCGCGGTCGCGTGAACGGCGAGGTCGAGACGCGTCGCGGCCGGCAGCTCGCCCGGGGTGACGTGGTCACCCTGGGCGACGCCGCCGTCCGCGTCGCCTAGTGCGTCAGCGGACGTCGACGAGGTCCACGACGAAGATCAGCGTCTCGCCGGGCTTGATCACGCCGCCCGCGCCCCGGTCGCCGTACCCGAGGTGCGGCGGGATCACGAGCCGGCGGCGGCCGCCGACCTTCATGCCCTGGACGCCCTGGTCCCAGCCGGCGATGACCTGGCCGATGCCGAGCCGGAACTGGAGCGGCTCGCCGCGGTTGTACGACGCGTCGAACTCCTCGCCGGTCGAGTGGGCCACGCCGACGTAGTGCACGTGCACGGTCTGGCCGGCCTCCGCCTCGGCGCCGTCACCCTCGACCAGCTCGGTCACCTCGAGCTCGGTCGGCGGCGGCCCCTCGGGGAAGTCGATCTCGGGCTTCTCGTGCGTCATGAGGTTCCTCTCGATGTCGGGTGGGACGGCTTCCCACGCTAGTCGAGCCGGCGGCCCGCCGCTCAACCGGACGCCGGGATCAGGTCTGGCTGCTGTGCACGTAGGAGTCGAGCTGGTCGCGCTCGAACTGGAGCTCGCTCATCCGGCTCTTCACCACGTCGCCGATGCTCATGATGCCGGTCAGCCGGCCGTCCTCGTCGACGACGGGGACGTGCCGGAAGCGCCGCTCGGTCATCACCTGCATCAGCTCGTTGACGGTCGCGTCGACCTCGCAGGTCTGCACGTCGCCCGACATGATCGCCGAGACGGGCGACTCGAGCACCGCCTCGTCCTCGTGCAGACGACGGACCACGTCGCGCTCGGAGACGATCCCGTCGACGCTGCCGCCGTCGACGCTGACCACCAGGGCGCCGATGTTGTGCTCGGCGAGCACACCGATCAGCTCGCGTACGGTCGCGTCCGG
Organism: uncultured Actinomycetota bacterium; assembly: GCA_963786795.1. Lineage (GTDB taxonomy): Bacteria > Actinomycetota > Actinomycetes > Propionibacteriales > Nocardioidaceae > Nocardioides_B. Next base: position 262,883 of record CAWBAQ010000029.1, on the reverse strand, counting down.
CTTCACCGTCACGACGTCCTGTGTGGGCTTGCTGGCGAGCACCTCGTGGATCCTCATCGGGCTACCTCCCGTGTCGCTGGCGTGACCGAGCTCGCGTCGGTCAGGTGGCTCAGGCTAGCCACTTCGGGCGCGGCTCGGCTAGACACGACCGACCCCGGTCGCGCCTGCGAGGATGGGCCGATGCGACGCGAGCTGCCCGCCTGGGTCTGTGCGGCCCTGATGGGCTGGCTGACCGTCGTGCTCTGGCTGGACCGCGCCGGCGGGGGCGGCGGGCTGTGGCAGCAACGGGGCCTCGGACTGCTCACCTGGGGCGTGCTGCTGACGGTCCTCTGGCGGGTCAGCCCCACCGTGCGGGCGCAGACGGCGGTGGTCGTCGCGTTCGCGACCGTGGTCGAGTACGTCTTCAGCCCGACCCTCGAGGTCTACACCTACCGCTTCGACAACGTGCCCGCCTTCGTGCCGCCCGGGCACGGGCTGGTCTACCTCTCGGCGTACGCCCTCGGGCACGCGGCGTTCGTCGAGCGGCACCGGCGGGCGTGCGTCGCCGCGGTGCTCGGCGTGGGCGGCCTGTGGGCGGCGTACGGCGTCCTGGTGGCCGACCGACCGGACGTGCTCGGCGCCTTCTGGTACGTCTGCCTGGCCCTGTTCATGTTCTTCGGGCCGTCGCAGCCGGTCTACGTCGGCGCCTTCGTCGCGGTGAGCTACCTGGAGCTCGTCGGCACCCACCTCGGCACCTGGACGTGGGGCACCCACGACCCGACGGGTCTGGTCTCGATCGGCAACCCGCCGTCGGGCGCCGCGGGCGGCTACGGCTGGTTCGACCTGGCCGGGCTGCTGGCCGCGCCGTACCTGCTGGCCCTCACTCGTCGTCGGCGTCGGCATCCGGCGCCGGAGCCTCGGCCGGAGGCCGCCGACGCGCGCTGAGGTCGTGCAGCGACCCGTGCCGACGCGGCGCGACGTCGGGGTCGTCCTCGTCGTCGGGCAGCGAGCCGAGGAACGCCAGCGCCTGGTCGTGCAGCCGGCCGTTGCTGGCCAGCGCGTTGCCGCCGGTGGGTCCGGGGGTGCCGTCGAGGGACGTGAACGTGCCGCCGGCCTCGCGGACGATCACGTCGAGGGCAGCCATGTCGTAGAGCTCCAGGTCGGGCTCGGCGGCCAGGTCGACCGCGCCCTCGGCGAGCAGCATGTAGGACCAGAAGTCGCCGTAGGCCCGGGTCCGCCAGCAGCGGCGCGACAGCGCGAGGAACGCGTCGAGCCGGTCGCGCTCGTCCCAGCCCGAGAAGGACGAGTAGGACAGCGACGCGTCGTCGAGGCGGGAGACGTCCGAGACGTGGCACTCCGAGGCCTTGAGCAGCGACGTGCCGGTCCAGGCGCCGCCGTCCTTGGAGGCCCACCAGCGGCGCTGCAGCATCGGGGCGGACACGCAGCCCACGACGACCTCGTCGTCGACCATCAGCGCGATCAGCGTCGCCCAGACGGGCACGCCGCGGACGAAGTTCTTGGTGCCGTCGATCGGGTCGACGACCCAGCGGCGCTGGCTGTGCCCGGTCGAGCCGGTCTCCTCGCCGAGCACGGCGTCGCGGGGACGCGCGCGGGACAGGGTCCGCCGGATGCCCTCCTCGACGGACTTGTCGGCGTCGGTGACCGGCGTCAGGTCGGGCTTGTTCACCACGTGCAGGTCCAGCGCCTTGAACCGGCTCGTGGACAGCGAGTCGGCGTCGTCCGCGAGGACGTGGGCCAGCCGCAGGTCGTCGGTGAAGGTGGTGGGCATGGCCCTCAGGGTATGCCCCGCCCGGCTCCCGCATCGGGGAGGCCCGCACCGGTCGCAGCGACCGTCGCCTCATCACGAATCGGGGCATGTCGCGTCTACGATTGGCATGCATGACGATCGCCGGACTGCCGCTGCACCCCCTCGTCGTGCACGGCGCCGTGGTGCTGATCCCGCTCACCGCGTGCTCGCGATCGGGTTCGCCGTGCTGCCGCGGTGGCGCTGGCTGATCCGCTGGCCGACGGCCCTGGCCTCGCTGGTCGCGCATCGCGCTCGCCTACCTCGCGACCACCAGCGGGGAGGCCCTCGAGGAGGCGAGGCCCGAGCTCGAGCAGCTGGTCGCAGGACGCACGCCGACCGCGGCGAGCTGCTGGCCCAGCTCACCATCGTGCTCGCCGTGGTCGTGGTGGCCGCGGCGTTGCTGCTGCCCGGGCCCTCCGGGCTGGCGAGCGGCAGGGGCGCCGTGGCGAGCCGGGTGGTGATCGCCGACAAGGTGCTGCCGGTGCTGCTGGTGCTGGCCGCGGTCGTCGTGCTCGTGCAGGTCGTGCTGACCGGCGACTCCGGCGCCCGCGCCGTCTGGGGCTAGTCGAGCTCAGTAGTCGTCGGCGCTCTCGCGGCTGGCGAGCAGGCGGCGGAACGAGTCGACGCGCGCGGCATCGGTGCGGCCGTCGGCGACCGCCTCGTCCAGCCCGCACTCGGGCGCGCCCTCGCCGTGCGTGCAGCCGCGCGGACAGCTGCCGGTGAGCTCGGCCAGGTCGGGGAACGCGTCGATCAGCGTCGCCGCCTCGACGTGCGCGAGCCCGAAGGACCGGATGCCGGGGGTGTCCACGATCCAGCCGCCGTCCGGCAGCGGCGAGCATCAGCGCCGAGGTGGAGGTCTGCCGGCCGCGGCCGGTGACCGCGTTGACGTGGCCGATCGCCCGGTCGCTGCCGGGGACGAGCGCGTTGACCAGCGTGGACTTGCCGACGCCGCTGTGGCCGATGAGCACGCTGACCTTGCCGTGCAGCCGCTCGCGCACCTCGGTGAGGTCGTCGCCGCGCTGCGTCACGACGTACGGGACGCCGAGCGGCCGGTAGATCGACAGCAGCGTCTCGGGGTCGGCGAGGTCGGCCTTGGTCACGCAGAGCAGGGGGTCGAGGCCCGCGTCGTACGCCGCGACCAGGGCCCGGTCGATCAGCCGCGGGCGGGGCTCGGGGTCGGCGAGCGCGGCGACCACGACGAGCTGGTCGGCGTTGGCGACGATGACCCGCTCGACCGGGTCGTCGTCGTCGGCGGTGCGGCGCAGCACCGTGCGGCGCTCGTCGACCGCGACGATCCGGGCCAGCGAGCCGTCGTCGCCGGTGACGTCGCCGACGATGCGTACGGCGTCGCCGACGACCACGCCCTTGCGGCCGAGCGGCCGGGACTTCATCGCGGTGACGACCCGGCCGTCGACCAGGGCGGTGTACCGGCCGCGGTCCACGGTCACGACCGTGCCCTCGACCGCGTCGTCGTAGGACGGGCCGGTCCTTGGTGCGGGGACGGGTGCGGCGGCGCGGACGGTCGTAGGACTCGATGTCGTTCTCGTCGTAGCGCGGCATGCGTCAGCGGCTCATCGGAACAGGGCCGACCAGGCGCCGGCGAAGTCCGGGAACGTCTTGGACGTGGTGGCGATGTCCTCGACGCTCGACGCCCGGCGACCGCGAGCCCGAGGATCACGCCGGCGTGCGCCATCCGGTGGTCGGCGTAGGTGCGGAACGCTGCCGCCGTTGAGCGGCGTGGGCCGGATCGTCAGGCCGTCCTCGGTCTCGGTGACGTGGCGCGCCCATCGAGTTGAACTCGGTCGCCAGCGCCGCGAGCCGGTCGGTCTCGTGGCCGCGGATGTGGGCGATCCCGCGCAGGTGCGAGGGGCCGTCGGCCATCAGGCACAGGGCCGCGACGGCCGGGGTCAGCTCGCCGACGTCGTGCAGGTCGTAGTCGAGCCCGTGCAGCGTGCCGGTGCCGCGTGACGGTCAGGCCCTCGTCGGTCAGCTCGGCGCGGCCGCCCATCAGCGTGACGATCTCGCGCAGCGCGTCGCCGGCCTGCGTGGTGCGCGGTCGGCCAGTCGAGCACGGTCACGCTGCCGCCGGTGACCAGGCCCGCGGCGAGGAACGGCGCCGCGTTGGACAGGTCCGGCTCCACGAGCACGTCGACCGCGCGGATCTCGGACGGGCCGGACCCGCCAGCGGTTCGGCTCGGAGTCGTCGACGTCGACGCCGTGCAGCCGCAGCTGCTCGACGGTCATGTCGATGTGGGGGAGCGAGGGGACCGGCTTGCCGTCGTGGCGGACGTCGACGCCCTCGTCGTACCGCGGCGCCGGCCAGCAGCAGCGCGGAGATGAACTGGCTGGAGGCGGAGGCGTCGATGGTGACCTCGCCACCGCGCACCCTCCCGGTGCCGACGACGGTGAACGGCAGCGCGCCGCGGTCCTCGTCCTCGACGGTCACGCCGAGGTCCCGGAGCCCCTGGAGGATCTCGCCCATCGGCCGGAGGCGGGCGTGCGGGTCGCCGTCGAAGACCACCGGACCGTCGGCCAGCGCGGCGACCGGCGGGACGAACCGCATCACGGTGCCGGCGAGGCCGCAGTCGAGGGTCTCCCGGCCGTGCAGCCGGCCGGGCGTGACCTTCCAGTCGTCGCCGGTGGTGTCGACGCCGACGCCGAGCTGGGCCAGGGCGGCGGCCATCAGCAGCGTGTCCCGGGAGCGCAGCGCCTGCCGGACCACGCTCGGTCCGTCGGACAGCGCGGCGAGCACGAGGGCGCGGTTGGTGATCGACTTCGAGCCCGGCAGCCGGACGGTGGCGTGCACCGGGCCGTCGGGATGCGGGGCGGGCCAGAGGTCGCTGTGCGTCGTTCATCGCGACCGAGCGTAGCGGCCCCGCACCGGGCGTCAGCCGCCGATGCTCTTCGCGGCCAGCCGGGCCTGCGCCTTCGCCTCGCGCCGGAGGTGCTTCGCCTCGCGCTTGGCGGTGCCCACGGCGTGGCTCGCGCGCCAGGCCACGCCCGGCTTGCCCTCGGTGTCGACGGCGGCGATCAGCAGGCCGCCGAACATCGAGACGTTCTTGAAGAAGTGGATCTGCTGGTTGGCCCGCTGGGTCTTGTCCTTCTCCTCCCAGAACCGGTGGCCGGCGTACGTCGTGGGAGCCAGGGAGGCGGCCAGGACCAGCGCGGACAGCCGCGGGAAGCGGCCGGTGGCCAGCGCGAGCCCGCCGACCACCTGGGCGGCGCCGTTGATCAGGACCAGCTGCTTCTCGTCGGGGTTGACCGGGATCTGCTCGGTGTCGGCGGCGGCGTCGGAGAGCTTGCCGGTGACCGGGCTCGGCCATCCGGACGTGCTGCTGGGGGTTCCGCAGCGCGCTGACGCCTCCCATGACGAACATCGAGGCCAGCATCGGACGCGCAACGAGTCGGATCAGAGTCATGGGCCCTTCATACCCCAATCTCGACCCGTCACGCGTCCGCCCCTAGACCGGCGCCGCTACGGGGTGAGCCGGTGCAGGTCGCGCGGGAACAGCGTGACCTCCCGGACGTTGGTCGCACCCGTCAGCCGCGACACCCACCGCTCGAGCCCGATCGCGAACCCGCCGTGCGGCGGCATGCCGTAGCGGAACGCGTCGACGTACGACGCGTACGCCTCGAGCGGGTAGCCCCGCGCAGCCAGCGCGGCGACGTAGTCGTCGTAGCGGTGCAGCCGCTGGGCCCCGCTGACCAGCTCGACGCCCCGGAAGATCAGGTCGAAGGAGCGCGACCAGTGCGGGTCCTCCGGGTCGGGGTGGCTGTAGAACGCCCGGCTCGCGGTCGGGTAGCCCTCGACGACGACGAGGTCGCTGCCGTGCTCGCGCAGGCCCCACTCGCCGATGGCTCGCTCGTGGGCCGGCGCGAGGTCCGGCTCGTCGGCGGGTGCGCCGGCGATCTCCAGCGCCTCGCGGAAGTGCAGCGACGGGGATCGACTCGGGCACGACCGGGTACGTCGACCCCGAGCAGCTCCACGGCCTCGGCAGCGTGCTCGTGCACCGCCGCGACCATGCCGGCGACCACGTCGCGGAGCACCGCCACCACGTCGCGGTGGTCGCGGACGAACCCGAGCTCGACGTCGAGCGAGACGTACTCCGCGAGGTGCCGGACCGTGTCGTGCGGCTCGGCGCGGAACACCGGCCCGACCTCGTAGACCCGCTCGAAGACCCCGACCAGCACCTGCTTGTAGAGCTGCGGCGACTGCGCCAGGTAGGCCGGCCGGCCGAAGTAGTCGACCTCGAAGACGTTCGCGCCGCTCTCGGTCGCCGAGTCGACCAGCTTGGGGCTGTGCACCTCGGTGAAGTCCCGCGCGTCCAGGGTCTCCCGGAAGCCGCGCAGGCTGGCCGCCGCGATCTGCCAGGCGGCCTGCCGGGTCCGGTGCCGCAGGGTCACCCCGGCGTGGTCGAGCAGCGTCGGCAGCCCCGCGCTCGAGGGTCGGTCGCCACAGCTCGACCGGCGGGGTCGCGGCCGGCTCGGTCAGGGCCTCGAACGTCGCGTCGACGACCTCGACGCCACCGGGCGCCGACGGGTTGGCCGTGACCGTGCCCGTGACCGAGACGACCGTCTCCTCGCCGTACTGCGTGACCTGCTGGACCGTGGCCGGGTCCTTGACGACCACCTGGGCCAGCCGGACCGGTCGCGGACGACCACGAACGTGACCGTCGCCAGCGTGCGCCGCCGGTGCACCCAGCCCTGGACCGTGACCGTCGAGCCCGGCTGCTGCGCCGGGAGCTCTCGTGCGAGCGTGCGTCTCATCTGCCTTCACCTCCTGTTGGAACCCCAGGAGGTGTGGGCGACGGGGAGACTCGCTGTGCCACCACACCTTCGTCACGACCGGGACGGACGCGACCTCGTTGGTGCTGCTCTGCTCGGGAGTGTCTTCGTCGCCGCGACGGACTCCGCCCTCTCAGCAGTGCAGGCGGTTCTCTGTGCTCCGTCGGCCGGCGACTACTCGTCTCCGTCCACGCATTGCCGGCAGATCGTACGGCGGCCGGGACGGTGCGCGCCAACCGAGTTGCTGCTTGCGGATCAGGTTGGTGATCGTCGTTGTCTCGCGGGTCGAGTCGCGAGGTCAGCCCGACGGTCCGTCGAAGGTGAGCGTGCCGTCGTCTGCTGGCCCTGGCGGCCGACGAAGCTTTGCCCGGAATACGAACGTCAGCGGGCCGCGTCGCGGCGGGCGTAGCACGTCAGGGCGTGACCCGCGTCGGAGATCGTGCAGCCGATCGGCGCTGAGGTGAACGTCCGACGGCCTCAGAGGTCGACGGCGACGTGCAGCGTGGCCCCCGCCGGACGCGCTGTCACGTGCGCGGTGACGGTGCCCTTGCCGGACTTGCCGGATGTCGCTGCGCCGCTGGTGTCCGTCTGCGATCGGCGGGCGCCGGCGTCGTCGCGTAGGTGTACGTCCCGCCGGCGCTGTTGTCGGCCATGTCGTAGTCGGTGTACGCCGCCGGCAGGTCCGCCCGGATCTGGAAGGGCGCGGTGCCGAGATCCTTCGCTGCCGAGTGGACGGTGAACGTGACCTGGGTGCCCGACGCCGAGGGCCTGGTGAGGGTCAGGTCACCCGGGGCGCCGGGAAGCGAGAATCCGATGTCTCCGGAGAAGCCATCGCGTTTGAGTGTCGCGGTGAACCTCTGGTCGCCGTCGTGGTTCGCGGAGTCGGACAAGGGCGTCAGCGGACCGAGCTCGATGTCGTACGGCCGAAGCTCCACACCACCGGTGTTGTCGTCTGCATCGGTCTCGGCGAAGCCCGTGGCCGAGGCCGTGATCGTCGCGGTGCCACTGCCCTTCCGGGTGAGCGTGAAGGTGGGCGCCTTGGTCGTGCGCGGGCAGCGTGACGGTGTCGGACGTGGCGTTGCCGTCGACGAACTGCGCGCCCGTGACCGTGTAGGTGATGTCTTGCACGCGCGCCGCGGCGGGTCCAGTGACGGACACGGTCGCCGGACACGCTGTAGATGTCGTTCGTCCCAGGACGCACGGCGGTCGTCGGCAGCCCGCTCAGCGCGACGTCGACGTCCTTGTTCGGAGCCCACGTCGCGGGCCCGGCGGTGTCGTTGCCCGCGGCGGCGTCGGTGTAGCCGGCCGGGAGGTGCGCCGCGATCGACACGGCGTGCGCGTCGGCAGACGTCGAGTGGACGACGAACGTGACCGTGGTGCCCTTGCGGGTCGCCGAGACGATCTCGTCGCCCTTCTGGGGGCCCGTGAGCGTGTACGTGAGGTCGTCAGGTGCCGTGAAGCCGTCGTCGTCGAGGGTGGCGGTGAAGGTCTGGTTGCCCTTGGCGTCGGCCGTGCCCGGCGCGGCGGCCAGGTCGGACAGGCCGACGTCGTAGCGCTGGAGCGTCGCGCCGGCGGTGTCGTTGGACGGGTCGGTGTCGTGGAAGCCGGCCGGCACGTTCGCGGTGATCGTCACCGCCGAGACCGCCGCCGGGTCGTCCGGTGTCACGCACGAAGGACGGGGCGCCGGTGGCCGGCTTCGTGCATGCCGTCGCGGTGCAGTCGTCGTCGGGAACGAACGAGCCGCCGGTGATCGTGTAGCGGACCGACGGCGGGACCACGCCCGACTCGCCGAAGGTCACCAGGGCGTTGAGCTTGTACCTGTCGTCCGCCCCCGGGCGCACGTCGGTCGCGGTCAGCACCATCGACACGTCGACGTCCTGGTCGGTGGGTGCCGGCGGCAGCGGGGTCCAGGTCGCGGGGCCGGCGGTGTTGTCGCCGGGGGCGCCGTCGGTGTAGCCGGGCGGCAGGTTCACGGCAACCGACACCTCGTGAGCGACGGTGGAGCTCGACCGGATCACGAACGTGACGGTCCCGTCGTTGCGGGCCGACGAGAGGATCTCGTCGCCGGCCTCGGGGCTGCTGAGCGTGTAGGTGAGGTCGTCGAGCGTCGGGAAGCCGTCGGCGTCCAGCGTCGCGGTGAACGTCTGGTCGCCGTCGGAGTCGGCCGTCCCCGTGTTCACGGTGAGCCCGGTGAGGCTGGCGTCGAAGCGCTGGAGGGTCGCGCTGGCTGTGTTGTCGTCGACGTTCGTCTCGTGGAAGCCGGCCGGCACGCCCGCCGTGATCCTCACCGTCGAGACGGCTGACGGGTCGTCCGGGGTGACCAGGAACGTCGGCGCGCCGGTGAACGGCCGGGTGCACTCCCTGCCCGTCGCACAGTCGCCCCCCGCGAACGTGCCTCCCGTGACGGTGTAGGTGAGCTCGGTCAGGTCACCGGCGCCAGGGCCAGTGCGGGAGACCAGGGGGTGCAGCGTGTAGACGTCGTCGAGATCGGGCCGCACGTTCGTCGCGGTCAACAGCATCGACACGTCGACGTCCTTCGGCGACGGCGGGGGCGCGGGGGTCCAGGACGCCTGCGCGAGGTTGCCGTTCGAGGCGTTGGTGAACCCGCTCGGCAGGGACGCGACGAAGGTCAGTGCGTGCGGGGCCGTCGACGTCGAGCGGACGGTGAGCGTGACGGTGTTCCCGATGCGCTCGGCCGACGTGAGCACGTCCGTCGATCCCGGCCCGAGTGCGAACGTGAGCTGGGCGGGGGACGGGAAGCCGTCGTCGTCGACCGTGGCCGTGAACTGCTGGTCGCCCTGGTTGTCCGCGTTCGGCGTCGCCGCGGTGAGCCCGGTCAGCTTCACGTCGTACGGCGCGAGGTTCGCCGGCGCGCCGTCGTTGCCCGGGGTGGTGTCGATGTACGGCGCAGGCACGCCGACCCGGATCGCGACCGGCGGGGCTTCCGGTGGTTGTCGGGCACCACGACGAAGCTCGGCTTCGCGTCGGCCGGTCGGGTGAGCGTCTGGGTCGGGGCGGTGCCGTCGAGGAAGGAACCACCGGAGACGGTGTAGGTCACGGTGCCAGCGTCGCGGCGGAGGCGCCGGTGACCGCCAGGGTGCCGCCGACGGTGTACTGCTCACCCGCTGCGGGACGCACGCGCGCGGCGTCGAGGGCGAGGGCAGCGTCGACCCGGCGCACCTGGGCCGGACGCTGGTAGCGGTGGGACGGCAAGGAGCCGCGCTGCGTCGGCCAGGCGGTAGCCGTCGGGCAGCTTGGCGATGCTGACGGAGACGTCGGCGCTGTCCGGGCCGACCGTCTGGTCGAACGGCAGCTCCGCCGTGTACGACGACGTGGCGAGCAGCCTGGCCGCTCCCGGCGTCCGGGCGCCGGCCCCGCCGCTGACCGTGCTGCACACAGCGGAGAGCCCGTCACCGGCCACCGAGCAGTCGTTGCCGGCCTGGGTGAAGACCACGCCGCCGGGGTCCGAGGTCAGCCGCACCGTCATGACGGGCGGCAGGCTCGGCGACCCGAGGGCGGCGAAGTGGACGCCGTTGTCGTCGATCGTCGTGCCGCTGAGGTCGACCGAGGACGACGGGCGCCGAGTCGGTGCCGGCGTGTCCTGCGTGCCGGAGGTGCCCGGGTCGGTGGGCCCGGCCCCCGCGGGCACGTCGCCCGAGGTCGGGACCTCGTTGGTGAAGTCCGGGACCGCACCGGCCACCGGCACGGTCGGGGGCTGCGCCAGCCGGGCCGACGGGGCCGCCGAGGCCGCCGAGGCCGTGGCGCCGGCCGACGGACTGGCCGTCTCGGACTGCTGCTTGCCGACCTTCACCGGAGGGCTCGCCGAGGGCGCTGCCGGTGTCGACACGGCGGCCGGCGGATCGGCCACGACCGGCCTGGCGTCGTCCCCGCCACCGCCGAGCACGACCGCGACCGCTGCGGCAGCGGCGGCGACGCCCGCAGCCACGCTCGCGGCGGTGACGGCACCGGTGTTGGCGCCGACGAACTCCTTGGCGCGGGACACCAGCCCGAGGACCCCGGCCGCGCCGGCACCGCTCGAGGCGAGGTAGCCGCTGGCCGCCGCACCGAGCAGCAGCGGGGCGATGATCCCGGCGAGGTTGGAGTTGACCTCGGTCAGCTCGAGGTACATCGCCGTGCACCGCCGGCAGTCGTCGAGGTGCGCCTGCACCTTGCCCGCGTCGCGCTTCGAGAGGCCCTTGCGGATGTAGGCGCCGAGGTGCTCGTTGACCCAGCGGCACTCGGTGTCGGTCAGGTCGGAGATGTGCATGGTCAGGAAGGCCTGACGGAGGCCCTCCCGGGCGCGGTAGGCCAGCGCCGAGACCGAGTTGGCGCTCATGCCCAGCAGCGGCGCGATGTCGGCCGGCTTCTGCCCCTCGACCTCGAGGTGCCACAGCACGAGCTGCCAGCGCTCCGGCAGCGACGCGAACGCCTTGGCCGCGGCACCGCTCTCGAAGCCCGCGACCGCGGTGTCCTGGAACGGGACCCCGGGGTCGAACGGGGTCATGTCGTCGGTGGTCTGCAGCCGCTGCCCGGACCGGACCCGGTCGACGTGCAAGCGGCGTACGGCGGTGAGGAGGTAGGCGCGGAACGCGACGTCCGGGCCGCCGCCGCCCTGGAGGACCGAGAGCACCTTGGCGAACGCCTCGGAGACGAGGTCGTCGGAGTCGGGGCCGCGCACGAGCTGGCGGGCCAGGCGGCCGGCGGCGTCCTTGTGGCGGCTGAACAGGTCCCCGTAGGCAGCGACGTCCCCCCCGCGGACGCGCGAGATCAGCTCGGCGTCGCTGGGCGTCTCTACGTCGCTCAGGAGATCTGTCATGGCCTCTGGTGAAGGAACGGGCCCCGACGCCACTCATGACGCGGAACCGGGCGGGTTTCTCCTGTCGACACGGTAGTCGCCGACCCCCGGATCCGCTGGCCATCACCGGAATTCGTCCGCTCGGCCACGATTCCGTGGCGGTTCGGCCGAAAAAAGCCGCGAAACCCGCGTCATGCACCGCGTCCGTGCCCCGTCTCCTCCCTGAAAGACCGTGGTGACGCTGCTGACGGGGCAGCGGAACGGACGACGTGAGGGGACCCTCGGCATGCCGAACTTCCTGACGTCGACGTTTCGTCGCACTCCGCTCCAGGACGCCCGCGGTCGACGTGCCCGACCTCTCCGAAGACGTGCGGCTCGCGCTGCCGATGCGTTTCGAGGCGGTCGGTGAGGCGCTCCTGTCCCAGAGGGACGTGATCGCCGCGTGCACGGTGGTGGGTCGTGACGTGGCCCGTGACGGTGCCGCCCTGGGAGAGGCACTATCCGGGCTGCGTACGACCTACCGGCTCGTCCTCGGTACGTCGCCCGCGTTCGAGGCCGCCGAGGCGCTGTCCGTCGCCTGGAGCGACGCCACCTTGGAGTACCTCCACGACCTGTCCTGCGAGGACCCGCTGACCGGGCTCGCCAGCCTGGCGCACGTGCGGACCCGGCTCGACGAGATCTACCGCGAGTCCGAGATGACCGACGTGCTCGTCCCGGGCAGCCACGCCCTGGTCATCGTCGAGCTCTGCTTCCGGGGACCCACGGGGGTCCCCGGCCACCACTTCACCCGCGCCCTGCGGCTGGTCCAGGTGACCGAGGCGATGCGGGCGGTCTACTCAGGAGGCCAGACCCTCGGCCGCCTCGGCCTCGACCGTGCCGTCGCCGTCGTCCCGCGCACGGTGGACCTCGGCACGTCGGTGGCCCTGCTGCGCGACTACCTCGGCGACCTCGACCTCGGCGAGGCCGACGTACGCGTCTGGATCGAGGGCCTGCCCCGCTCCGCCGACTCCGCGACCCGCCTGCTCGACGACCTCGCCCGCTGACTGCCCGCCCCTGTCGCCGCGCCCGGCTAGCCTGGCCCCATGTGTGGCCGCTACGCGTCGAGCCGGAAGCCCGAGGACCTCGTCGAGGAGTTCGAGATCGACAAGGTCGAGGTCAAGGAGACGCTCGCCCCCGACTACAACGTCGCGCCCACCAAGCAGGTGTACGCCGTGGTGCAGCGACCCGCCGACCCGGAGGACAAGCAGGGTGCGTCCGAGCGGCAGCTGCGCACCCTGAGGTGGGGGCTCGTCCCGTTCTGGGCGAAGGACCCCTCGATCGGCAACAAGATGATCAACGCCCGCATGGAGACCGTGCACGAGAAGCCGGCCTTCCGCCGGCCCTTCGCGTCGCGGCGCTGCCTGCTCCCGGCCGACGGCTACTTCGAGTGGTACGCCACGGAGCAGAAGTCCAAGGCCGGCAAGCCCCTCAAGCAGCCGTTCTTCATCCACCCGGCCGACGGGGGCGTGATGGCGATGGCCGGTCTCTACGAGATCTGGAAGGACCCGACCCGCGAGGAGGACGACCCCCTCCGGTTCTCGTGGACCTGCACGGTGCTGACCACGACAGCCGAGGACGCCGTCGGGCACATCCACGACCGGATGCCGCTGCTCGTCGAGCCGCAGCGGTACGCCGCCTGGCTCGACCCGGCCGCATCCGACCCCGACGACCTGAAGAAGCTGCTGGTGCCGGCCGCTCCCGGGCGGCTCGAGGCCTACCCGGTCAGCACGATGGTCAACAACGTGCGCAACAACGGCCCGGAGCTGCTCGACGCCCTCGACGCCCTCGACGCCGAGCCCTCGGCATGACCGACGTGTCGGTCGTGCCCACCCCGCACGGTGACGCCCGCCTGCACCGCGACCGGTCGCGGCACCCGATCGCGACGCTGCTGCTCGGGCACGGCGCGGGTGGTGGCGTGGACGCGCCGGACCTCGAGGCGCTGGCGGCCGCGCTGCCGCGCCAGGGCATCTCCGTGGTGCGGGTCGAGCAGCCGTGGCGGGTCGCCGGCAAGAAGATCGCGCCGCGGCCCGAGGTGCTCGACGCCTGCTTCGTCGCGGCCGCCGACAAGCTGCGGGTGCGCACCCCGCTGGTCGTCGGCGGACGGTCGGCAGGGGCCCGCTCCGCGGCGCGTACGGCGCGCGAGCTCGGCGCCTCGGGCTTCCTCGCGCTCTCGTTCCCGCTGCACCCGCCGGGTCGGCCGGAGAAGTCGCGGCTCGACGAGCTGACTGCCGTGCAGGTCCCCACCCTCGTGGTGCAGGGGGAGCGCGACGCGTTCGGTCGCCCCGAGGAGTTCCCACCGGACCGGGAGCTGGCCGTCGTCCCGGGGGCCGACCACGGCTTCCACGTGCCCAAGCGGGGTGCCGTGACGCCCGAGGAGGCGATGGCCATCGTGGTCGAGGCGGTGCTCGAGTGGATCGTGCGCGACGTGGTGGGTGCCGGGGTGGGTGTGGCCGGTCACCGGCACGGGGAATCAGATCCGCGGGTGACGTGTTGGGCCAGGTGATCCACCCATGATGTGAAGGGAGCGGGTGTGGCCGACACACTGACGTGCGACGTGGCCCCGCGACGGGCGGCACCAGGGACCCCGGGCGACGAGCGGACGACCGTCGTACCCGGCCCTGCCGGTAGGCTGGAAGGCAATGACAGAGAACCCAGCACCCGAGGTCGAGCCGACCGACGAGGTCGACAGCGTGGACATGGCCACCGAGACCGAGGCGGAGCGCACCCTTCGGTTCGAGGCCGACGCGATGCAGTACCTCGACCAGCTCTACTCGGCGGCGATGCGGATGACCCGCAACCCCGCCGACGCCGAGGACCTGGTCCAGGAGACGTTCGCCAAGGCCTTCGCCGCGTTCCACCAGTTCAAGCCCGGCACGAACCTCAAGGCGTGGCTGTACCGCATCCTGACGAACACGTTCATCAACACCTACCGGAAGAAGCAGCGCGAGCCGCAGCAGTCCATGGCCGAGGACGTCGAGGACTGGCAGCTCGCCCGCGCGGAGTCGCACTCCTCCACCGGTCTGAAGTCCGCCGAGGCGGAGGCGCTCGACCACCTCCCCGACAGCGACGTCAAGGAAGCCCTCCAGCAGCTCCCGGAGGACTTCCGGCTCGCGGTCTACCTCGCGGACGTCGAGGGATTCCCGTACAAGGAGATCGCGGAGATCATGGACACCCCGATCGGCACCGTCATGTCACGTCTGCACCGAGGGCGGCGCCAGCTGCGTGACAAGCTGTCGGACTACGCCCGCAACCGCGGGCTGTCCGCGGCGGGCACGGCTGCGAAGGGGGACGGGTCATGAGCTGCGGCAGCCCCCATGACAAGGACTGCTCGGAGGTCCTGGAGCGGGTCTTCTTCTTCATCGACAACGAGCTGCCCAACGCCGACTCGTCCGAGATCCAGCACCACCTCGACGAGTGCGGGCCGTGCCTGCAGAAGTACGACCTCGAGCGCACGGTGAAGGCGCTGGTGCAGAGGTCCTGCTCGGAGCACGCACCGGAGACGCTGCGGGACAAGGTGCTGCTGCGGATCCGTCAGGTGCAGGTCGAGATCACGACGGAGACCAGGCTGCTCGACTGAGCCTCACCTTCATGCAAAAGACCCCGTGCCAGGTGGCAACGGGGTCTTTTCATTTCGCGCGCGTGATGCACAAGTTCGCCTGGGTTCAGGCGTTGGGGCGCTTTCCGTGGTTGGCGGCCTTCTTCTTGCGGGCGCGGCGCTTGCGGCCGGTCTTACCCATGGTGTCCTCCTCAACGCTGCTGATTGCGCCCCCAGTGTCGCATCCGGGCGTCCGCTCGGGCCAATCGGGCAGGATGGGCGGATGGACCTGGCTGACAGCGCAACCCTCGAGTTCACGGTCACCGACGACGACACGGCGGTCGCCCTCGGCTCGGGCGACCTCCCGGTGCTGGCGACCCCGCGGCTGCTCGCCTGGTGCGAGGCGGCCACGTGTGCGGCGATCGACGCCTCGATGACCGACGCGAACAGCAGCGTCGGCACCCGGGTCCAGCTCGAGCACGTCGGCGCCAGCGCGGTCGGCTCGCTCGTCCGGGTCACGGCCACGGTCGCGTACGTCGACGGCCGGCTGGTGCGTTTCGAGGTGGTCGTCGAGCAGGGCCCGAGGGCAAGGTCCTCGCGCACGGCGAGGTGACCCGCGTCGTCGTCGACCGCGACCGCTTCCTGTCCCGCCTCGGACCTGGCTAGCCCTTGACGTAGAACGCGTTGGTCTGGGAGCGCGAGGGGTCGGTCGCGGTCGGGTCGAGGGCGGCGAAGGTGAAGTAGACCTCGTCGGTCTTCCCGGTCGCGCTGTTGGGCAGAGGTAGTCCTTCGGTCGGTTCACGGCCAGCCTGAGGGTGCAGCCCTTCTGGGTGACGTACAGGTCGTCCAGCTTGCTGCGGACGACAGCGACCTCGTCGGTCGACCTGACCACCGCCGTGGTCGAGCCCTGCGAGGTCACCGTCCCCGGGTTGGTGGGCAGCGGAAGGTTGGCAGGCCAGGTGCCGGAAGCAGACCCACCTCCGGAGGAAGAGCCTCCTCCTCCCCGGGCGACGGCGGCGCCACCGTCGAGGACGAGGACAGCCAGCGTGGCGGTGGCTACGGTCAGAGAAGCGAGCTTGTTCATGAGAACTCCCTTGAAACCCCAGCGAATGGTCGACGTGCCCCTGGTGCCGCGGGCTCCGTCAGTCCCGTGTCCTGGTCCGAGGCCCTCAGGCGTCCGAAGGGGTACCCACCCTCGCCGGCCACGAAGCAGCTCTTCTTCCGAATCTCACGCACAAGGTTTCTTCAGGGTCGAAATAGAAGACTCGCAGGGTCGCTTACCTCCCAGGGGCGACCCGGCCGGGCCGTCACCCCCAAAGGCGACCCGGCGTCGGAATGGCCCCAGTCCCCCCGATCGCTGGGGCCATTCCCGGGGGAGGTTTGTCAAGCCGGATCGAGGTCTCCTCAAGGGCCGGATCCCGACGTGTCTTCTGCGCGCGCAGGCGGGGACCGCCCGACACGCTCAGAGGTCGAGACGGAACGCCATCAGGTCGACGCCCGGGTACGGCGACCAGTCCCGCTCCGGGAGCCGGCGGAAGCCGAGCCCTTCGTAGACGCGGTGCGCGGGTGCCTGGGCCTCGAGGCTGCACAGCACGACGGCCGTGTAGCCGAGCTCGGTCGATCGCTCCAGGCACACCCCGACCAGGGCCCGCGCGACGCCGCGCCCCCGGAAGGCCGGCGCGACGGCGAGCATCCGGAACTCACCCTCGCCGGGCTGGGCGATCTCGCCCCACGGCGACCCCTGCGGGCAGAACGTGACGGTGCCGGCGAGCTGGTCGTCGACGACCGCGACGTACACCTCTGCCTCCCGCGCCCGGGTGACCGCGTCGCGCAGGTGGTCGGCGTAGGGGTCGTCCTCGACCAGGAGCCCGTCGGCGGCGTACGCCGTGACGGTGAGCTCGCCGACGGCGGCGAGCTCGGAGACGTGCGCCGGCCGGACCGGGATCATGAGCAGCCGTCAGACGCCGAACGTGGCCCGCGGGTAGGCGGCGTTCACGTCGGTGATCACGTTGACGAGGTACGGCGTGCCGGCCGCGAAGGCCCGGTCCAGCGCGGGACCGATCTGGGTCGGGTCGGTGACCGTCTCGCCACCGCCGCCGAGGGCCCTGACGACCTCGTCGTAGCGGGTCTGCGGGGCCAGGTCGGCCGCGACGTCGTAGCCGTAGAGCATCTGCATCGGACCCTTCTCCAGCCCCCAGGCCGAGTTGTTCCCGCAGACCATCACGACCGGCAGGTCGTGGCGGACCAGGGTGTCCACGTCCATCAGGGACATGCCGGCCGCGCCGTCGCCGAGGAGCAGCACGACCTGTGCCGAGGGGCGGGCGATGCGCGCGGCGATGGCCGAGCCCAGACCGGCGCCCAGGCAGCCGTAGGGGCCCGGGTCGAGCCAGCCGCCGGGTCGCTTGGGCTCGACGTACTTGCCGGCGAACGACACGAAGTCGCCACCGTCCCCGATGACGACCGAGTCGTCGGCCAGTCGGGGGACCAGCTCGCCGTAGATGCGGGCCGGGTGGATCGGGTCGGCCTCCGAGCGGAGCAGCTCCGCGTCGCGCTCGACGGCTGCGGCGACGGCGGCCTGGAGGTCGTCGACCCAGGGGGACCAGTCGGGCTTGTGCGGCTGCGCCTCGAGGGCGGCCTGCACACCGTCGAGGACCGAGGTGAGGTCGCCGGAGGCGGAGGCGGCCAGCTCGGCGTGCCGGGAGACCTGGTCGGGGGAGTCCGCAAGGTGCACGACCTGGGCCGCCGGCGCTCCGTCCTTGCCGCCGAAGACGCCGTAGCCCAGCCGGAAGTCCAGCGGTGTGCCCGACCACGACGACCAGGTCGCTGGTGCCGAACGCCTTGGATCGGGCCTTGGTGACCAGCTGCGGATGACCGCCCGGGACCAGGCCGCGGCCCATGCCGTTGGTGACGACCGGGATGCCGGTCTGCTCGACGAAGCGCAGCGCGGCCTCCTCGGCGCCGTCGGCCCAGACGTCGGTGCCCAGCACGAGGACCGGCCGCGAGGCCGCGGCGAGCAGCGCGGCGACCTTGCCGCAGCGCGTCGGGGTCGGCCTCCAGGCGCGCCCGCGGCATCGTCACCGGACGGTCGACGGTCGCCTTGTCGAAGAGCTGGTCCATGGGCACGTCGAGAAAGGTCGGCCCGCGGTGCGAGGAGCCGGCCAGCGTGAACGCCTCGTCCATGGCGCCCGCGATCTCGGCGACCTGGTGCACGGTGCGCGCCAGCTTGGTGACGGGCTCGAGCAGCGGCGGGTGGTCGAGCTCCTGGAGGCTGCCCATGCCCCAGCGGTTGGCCGGGGCCCGGCCGCCCACCACGACGAGGGGCGAGCCGCTGAACCGCGCCTGGGTGACCGCGCTGACGCCGTTGGTCACCCCGGGGCCGGCCGTCAGCACCGCGAGCCCGGGCACGCGCGTCAGCTTGCCGACGGCCTCCGCCGCGAACACCGCGGTCTGCTCGTGCCGCACGTCGAGGATCCGCATCGGCGGGTCGGCGTGCACGGCTCCGTCGTACATCGGGAAGACGTGCGCGCCGGACAGCGTGAACATCGTCTGGACGCCGTGCGCGGCCGCGACCGCGACGGCGTGCTCGCCGCCGTGCCCCTCCTCGGAACCCGTCCCGGAGTCGGACGCGGACGTGGGGGACTCGGTGACGTCGCTCATACCGGTGAGGTTACCGGGTGGTAGGCGCCGTCCCCGGCTCTCCCTCCAGCACGTCCTCGACACCCCGGTCCCCGGCGTCGGCGTGGTAGTCGCTCGGCGACGTCTCGTCAGCGCCCTCCTCGACCTTCATCGCCCGGAACACGAAGGTCAGCACCACGGCGACCAGCACGTTGATCACGAAGGCGGTCAACGCGATGTAGCCCTTGGTCTCGGTGAACGGGATCAGCGCGAGCGGGCCGCCGAAGTGGCTGCCCGGCTTGCCGACCGCCTCGACGTTGTACGCCGTCCAGGTGCCGTAGAGCATGCCGACCGCCCAGCCGGCGAACAGTGCCCAGCGGTGGAACCACCGGGTGTACAGCGCGAACACCAGGGTCGGCATCGTCTGCAGGATCCACACGCCGCCGAGGAGCTGGAAGTTGATCGCGTCCTGAGCGTCGAGACCGAGGACGAAGGCCAGGGCACCGAACTTCACGACCAGCGACATCAGCTTGCTCTGCCGGGCCTCCTGCTTCGGTGTCGCGTCCGGGTTGATGAACTCCTTGTAGATGTTGCGCGTCCAGAGGTTCGCCGCCGCGATCGACATGATGGCGGCCGGGACGAGCGCCCCGATCGCGATGGCGGCGAACGCGACTCCCGCGAACCAGTCGGGGAACATCGTGTCGAACAGCGCGGGCACCGCCTGCTGCGGGTTGTCGACCTGCACACCGGCGGCGATGGCCGCGAAACCGAGCAGCGCGAGCAGGCCGAGGAGGAAGGAGTACGCCGGCAGCAGGGCCGCGTTGCGCCGGATGACCGAGCGGTTCTTCGACGAGAGCACACCGGTCAGCGAGTGCGGGTACATGAACAGGGCCAGCGCCGAGCCGAGCGCCAGGGAGGCGTAGCCCCACTGCGCCGCCGCGGGCGGGATCATGCCCTTGCCCTGCGCCGTCCCGGCTGCGATCGCGTCGGCGTTCTCGACGTTGAAGGCGTCGAAGGACTTCTTCGCGGCGGAGAAGATGCCGTCCCAGCCACCCAGCTGCGTCGGCAGGTAGATCACGGCGGCGATGATCACGATGTAGATCAGCGTGTCCTTGACGAACGCGATCAGCGCCGGCGCGCGCAGTCCCGAGGCGTAGGTGTAGGCGGCCAGCACCGCGAACGCGATGAACAGCGGGAGGTCCTTGGCCAGGAACGTCGAGTCCTCGCCACCGCCGATCCCCATCACCTCGAGGACCACCTGGATGCCGATGAGCTGCAGGGCGATGTACGGCATGGTCGCGAGGATGCCGGTGATCGCGATGGCCAGCGCGAGGGGCTGCGAGCCGAAGCGCCCGCGGACGAAGTCGGCGGGCGTGACGTAGCCGTGCCGGTGGGACACCGACCAGAACCGCGGGATGAAGATGAAGATGATCGGGAAGAGCACGATCGTGTAGGGCACCGCGAAGAAGCCGACCACCGAACCGGCGTACAGCGTCGCGGGCACCGCGATGAACGTGTACGCCGTGTAGAGGTCGCCGCCCAGCAGGAACCAGGTGATGAACGTGCCGAAGCCGCGGCCGCCCAGACCCCACTCGTCGAGACTGTCCAGGGACTCGGCGCGGCGCCACCGGGCGGCCAGGAAGCCCAGCACGGTGACCAGCAGGAAGAAGAACAAGAAGATGGCGAGCTCGACGCCGTTGACGTCCTTCATGGCCGCTCACCGCCGTCCGCGTCGGGCTCGGGCGGCAGGCCGAACCTGGGGCGGTCCTGCTCGGTGGCGCGCAGCGAGAGCCGGAACGCGATGAAGGTGAACAGCGAGACCACCGGGATCAGCGCGAACTGGAACCAGTAGAAGAACGGGAAGCCGAACAGTGCGGGCGTCTCCGAGTCGTAGATCGGGACCAGCAGCGGGACCACGATGCCGAGGCCGAGGAGCACGGCGACCACCGCCCACGCTCCGGTGGGGCGACGGCGCGGGGGTGACCCGGGCCCGTCCGATGCAGGGTTCCGAACCGACATGTGCGATCCACCTCCGAGTGAGCGGTCAACCGGCGTGACGCTAGCCACATCCGGGACGATGTGGAAGGAGCGGCACGCGCCCGGCTTGGTCCGGTTCAGCGAAGCTGGCGGGGGTTCGCCCTCTTGAGCTGGTCGATCAGCACCAGCAGCAGGTCGGCCCGGCAGGCCGGCGGACGGGGTGCCAGGGCCACCTGGAGGTGCAGGGAACGCAGGTAGGACTGGACGTTGCCGGCGACGAGGTACGGGTCGTCGTCCCCCTCGGCCGCCGGCTGGGCGTGCCCGGCCAGCCGCGCCACCCACGGCTCCAGCACGTCGAGGCCGACCAGGTTCCGGCGCAGCACCCGCATCGTGGCCATGGCGAGGCGGTCGTCCTCGCCGTGCACCAGGCGCGCCCGCGTCGGCGCGAGCAGCCGGTCCGCGATGACGTCGAGGAGCACGGTCAGCTCCAGCCGGCCCATCACCGGGTGCCTCCGCCAGCACCCCGAGGGCGTCGGCGCCGTGGGCCACGGCGTGCGCCCAGCCCTTGCCGGGGACGAACCCCCGCAGGTCCTGCTCGCGCACCAGCCAGCCCGCGACCCGGTCGCCCCAGCGCATCACGGCGTCGTCGGAGACGCCGTGCTGGTCGGCTCCCGGGCGCGGTGGCGCGCTCGAGGCACTGCCGCGAGCACCAGCGCCGAGAAGCTGCGACGGAAGACCGTGTCGGTGCCGTCCTCGCCGATGCCCACCGAGAGGCCGGCGGTCATCCCGTCCCCGAGACCCTCGAGCAGGTCGTCGAACACGCCTTCGGCGACCCAGGTCGCCAGCGTGGGGAAGGCGATCCCGTCGCGGAGGTAGGGGTCGGCGGACCCGAGCATCGTGGTCAGCTCGGCGGTCAGGTCGGCCAGCGGCCGGTCGGCGGGGACCTTGTGGCCCTCGGCCACGACACGGTCCCAGAACGCCGACTCCATGTCGGCCATCCTGCCACTGCCCACGGCGCTCCTATGCTGGCGGGCGTGCCCTCCCTGACCGAGCTCGTCCGGGCCCACACCGACCTCGACGCCGAGGACGTGGCGTGGCTCCAGCTGCTGCTCGCGGACTGGCAGATCATCGCCGACCTCTCGTTCGCCGACCTGGTGCTCTGGCTCCCCGACCGGGACGGCTCCGGCTACTGGGCGGTGGCCCAGATGCGGCCCGACGACCGGTCCGACGGCGTACGTCGACGACCTGGTGGGCGCCTTCGTCGGCGTCGGGAAGCGGCCGCTGATCGACTCCGCCCACGAGCACCAGCGGGTGGCGCGCGAGGGGGACCCGGAGTGGCGGGACGACATCCCGGTGCGGGTCGAGGCGATCCCGGTGCGGCGCGGGGACCGGATCCTCGGGATCATCGCCCGCAACACCAACCTGCTGGGGGTGCGCACGCCGAGCCGGCTGGAGCTGGCCTACCTCCAGACCGCCACCGACCTGACCCAGATGATCGCCGGCGGGCACTTCCCGTTCCCGGGCCAGCGCTCCGACCACGCGGACTCGCCGCGGGTCGGCGACGGGTTCCTGCGCATCGACGCGGCCGGCCGGGTGACCTACGCCAGCCCCAACGCGCTGTCCGTCTACCGGCGGCTCGGGCTCTCCGCCGACCTGACCGGCCTGGACCTCGCCGAGACGACGCGGTCCCTGGTGCCGCCCGCGCGGCGTCCCGACGAGGAGACCCTGAGCGCGGTCCTCGGGGGTACGTCGCCCCGGGACACCGAGACCGGCACCGAGGACACCACCCTGATCCTGCGGGCCATCCCGCTGCGGCCGGCCGGCGAGCACATCGGCGCGCTCGTGCTGCTGCGCGACGTGACCGACCTGCGCCGCCGCGACCGTGAGCTGGTCACCAAGGACGCGACGATCCGGGAGATCCACCACCGGGTGAAGAACAACCTCCAGACCGTCGCGGCGCTGCTGCGGCTCCAGGCGCGCCGGATCGACGTACCGGAGGGGCGGGAGGCGCTCGAGGAGGCCGTGCGCCGGGTCGGCTCGATCGCGATCGTGCACGAGACGCTCAGCCAGGCCTTCGACGAGTTCGTCGACTTCGACGACGTGGCCGACCGGCTGCGGGTGATGGTCGCGGAGGTGAGCTCGCGCGGTGCGAGCGTGCACTCGCGACGGGAGGGCAGCTTCGGCACGCTGACCGCCGAGGTGGCCACGCCGCTGGCGATGGTGCTCACCGAGGTGCTCCAGAACGCCGTCGAGCACGGGTTCGGCGCAGGGGAGGGCACGATCACCGTGACCGCGGACCGCCTCGTGGGGCGGCTCCGGGTGACGGTGGTCGACGACGGGGCGGGGCTGCCCGCCGCGTTCGACCTCGACGGGTCGACCAGCCTGGGGCTGTCGATCGTGCGGACCCTGGTGGAGTCCGAGCTCGACGGTCAGCTCGAGATGGGGCCGGCCCCGCAGGCGGCGGCACCCGGGTGATGCTCGACATCCCGGTCCTCGCCGGCTGACGCGTCAGGCGGTGCGCACCTTGGCGCGGGCGTTGCGACGCTTCAGCGCGCGGCGCTCGTCCTCGCTCATCCCGCCCCAGACACCGTGGTCCTGCCCGGCCTCGAGGGCCCACGCGAGGCACTGTTCGCGCACGTCGCAGCGTCGGCACACCTGCTTGGCCTCCTCGATCTGGAGGATGGCCGGACCGGTGTTGCCGATCGGGAAGAACAGCTCCGGGTCCTCGTCGAGGCACGCAGAGCGGTGGCGCCAATCCATGGCGGACGACTCCTTCAGTCGGGGGTGGCGGCGGGGTGGCCGACGCTTCTTGTCGTGTTCGTGGCGGGCGTTCCCCTGTTGTGAACGCTTTCACGAGGTCTGGCTCCCGTGCACCCCGGTGGGGGTTGCAGGGGGCGGCCACCATCGTGACAGGTCCATGACGCCTGATGACCAATGACCAGCATCCCGGTTGTTCGGGGCTCGTTCAACCCTCCGTGATCGTCACGTTGGTCACAGCGCACGACAATAACGGACCGGATACGGGTTTCCCAGGGCGATCTAGCCCGCGAGTCGCCGATTTCGCCGCCGATGGTGTGAGCGGTCCCCATCGGGGAACAGCCTCGTGGACGTGCGTAGCATCGGGTCCCGTGACCGACCCCCGCCCAGCCGCCTCTGCCGGCTCCCGACCAGGGGTCGCGCCCGCTCCGCTGGTCGTCGCGTGCTCCCTCGTGGCGCTGGAGGCGGTCGCCCTCGTCGTCTTCGGCGTGGTCGAGCTGCGCTCGCTCGAGACCAGCAAGCTCACCATGGGGATCACCACCTCGCTGTTCTTCGCGGTGTACGGCGCCGGGCTCGGCGTGTTCGCCTGGCTGCTGCATCGGCGGCAGTCCTGGACGCGTGCCCCGGTCGTGCTCGCCCAGCTGATCCAGCTCGGGGTCGCCTGGAGCTTCCGGTCGGGGGAGACCGCGGTCGTCTCGGTGCTGCTGACGGTCGTCGCGGTGGTCGTGCTCGTCGGCATCTTCCACCCGGCGTCCCTGCGGGCGCTGGCCGAGGAGGACGCGCGCTAGTCGCGCAGGCTCGACTCGGCCTCGAGCGACTCGCGCAGCCGCTCCAGGGTGCGGGCCAGCAGCCGGGAGACGTGCATCTGCGAGATGCCGATCTCGGCGGCGATCTGCGACTGCGTCATGCCGCGGAAGAACCGCAGGGTCAAGATGTGCTTCTCCCGCGGGTCGAGCGCCTCCAGCAGCGGCTTGATCGTCTCGCGGTTCTCCACGTGCTCGAGGGCCTCGTCGTCGCCGCCGATGACGTCGATCATCGACAGGGCGCTGTCGTCGCTGGAGTCCGGCGCGTCCAGTGACAGGGTGGAGTAGGCGTTCGAGGACTCCAGGCCCTCGATGATCTCCTCGTCGGAGACGCCGATGCGCAGGGCCAGCTCGGAGACCGTCGGTGACCGGCCGTGCTGCTGGGTCAGGTCGGCGGTCGCCGAGGTGATCGACAGCCGCAGCTCCTGCAGCCGGCGCGGCACCCGGATGGCCCAGCCCCGGTCCCGGAAGTGCCGCTTGATCTCGCCGACGATCGTGGGCGTGGCGTAGGTCGAGAACTCGACCCCGCGCTCGGTGTCGAAGCGGTCGATGGCCTTGATCAGCCCGATCGTGCCGACCTGGAGGAGGTCGTCGAAGGGCTCCCCGCGGTTGACGAACCGCCGCGCGAAGTGCTCGACGAGCGGCAGGTGCAGTCGCACCAGCTGGTCGCGGCAGTGCGTGCGCTGCGTCTCGGAGGCGCCCTCCTCGCGGAGCTGCGCGAAGAGCTCGGCGCTCCGGGCCCGCATCTGGGCCAGGTCGCCGTGCTCCTGTCGCGAACCCCCGATCACCACACCTACTCCGGGTCGGACGTTCCGCGGGCCAGCGTCACGGTCAGCCGGTCACCGTCGACGTCGGCGGCGACCTCGTTGGTCAGCGCCGCCAGGACCGTCCACGCGAACCCGTCCCGGTTCGGGGGGCGGGGCGCGTCGCACTCGGCGGTGACCGCGACCGTGAGCCGCGTGGGGGCCAGGTCGAACGTGCAGGTCAGGTCCGAGTTGGCGCGTGCCTGCGGCAGCACCATGGCGCAGGCCTCGTCGACGGCGATGCGCAGGTCCTCGATGTCGTCGAGGGTGAAGTCGAGCCGGGCGGCCAGCCCGGCCGTCGCCGTGCGCAGCACCGCCAGGTAGGCGCTGTCGGCCGGAATGCGGAGCTCCACGTCCGGCTGGTTGTCTCCCACGAGCTTTGCTGTCCCTTCCGTCGCTTCGCACGAAGGGGGTCGGACGCTCTCGCGCCCGACCCCTCCTCGCGTCGTTCCACTGCCGTCTGTCCGTCGAGACAGGGGCAGTCTGTCAGGACTTCTTGGTCTCCCAGAAGATTTCCGCGATCTCGTCGATCTTCGCCAGCAGGTCGTCGGCGACCTTGGCGTCGAGGGAGCCCTTGGCGCCGGTCGCCCCGGCCAGCTTGGTGGCCTCGTTGACGAGCTGGTGCAGCTGCGGGTACTTCTCGAAGTGCGGGGGCTTGAAGTAGTCGGTCCACAGCACCCAGAGGTGGTGCTTCACGAGCTCGGCCCGCTGCTCCTTGATGAGGATGGCGCGGGTGCGGAAGTCCGCGTCGTCGTTGTCGTCGACCTTGGCGATGATGCCCTTGATCGACTCGGCCTCGATGCGTGCCTGCGCCGGGTCGTAGACGCCGCAGGGCAGGTCGCAGTGGGCGTGGACTTCGAGGGTCGGAGCGAGGAGTCGCGCGAACATGCGGGTCCTTTCGTCAGGTGGTGAGAAGGCCACCTGCGACACTACTCCGGGTTCCGGGCACGGATCCGGGCGGGCCGCAGGCGCGGCGTCGGGAGAGAGGTGGGTACCCATGCTCCTCGCGCACATGCGCCGCCGCCTCGCCTCCTGGGGCTTCGCGGTGGTGCGGGGCCGGTCCATGCAGCCCACCCTGTACGACGGGGACGTGCTGCTCGTGCGGCACGGCGCGACACCTCGGGCGGGTGCCCTGGTCGTCGTACGCCTGCCGGACGGGGTGGTCGCCGTCAAGCGGGCCACGATGCGACGCGACGGCGGGTGGTGGGTCGAGCGGGACAACCCCGCCGAGGGGGTCGACTCCTGGCAGGTCGGTGCGATCCCGGACGCCGACGTGGTGGCCGTCGTGCGGGCCCGGGTCCGGCCGCTGCTGAGACGGCGGACCGACGGCCGCGACGGGACCCCGTTAGCATCGCAGCGATGGCACAGACTCCCGATCCCTCCCTGCCCCAGGCGCCCCCGGCCTTCGCCGGCGACCCCGTCTTCGACCTGCACCTCGGCGGCAAGATGGAGATCGCCTCGACGGTCGCGCTCGACGGCGCCGACGACCTCTCGATGGCCTACACCCCGGGCGTGGCCCGCGTGTGCGAGGCGATCGCGGCCGACCCCTCGCTGGTCGACGACTACACCTGGGTCTCCAACACGGTCGCCGTCGTCACCGACGGCACGGCGGTGCTCGGCCTCGGTGACATCGGCCCGGCTGCGGCGATGCCGGTCATGGAGGGCAAGGCCGTGCTGTTCAAGCAGTTCGGCGGCGTGGACGCCGTACCCATCTGCCTGGACACCAAGGACACCGACGAGATCGTCGAGACCGTCGCCCGGCTGGCGCCGAGCTTCGGCGGCATCAACCTGGAGGACATCTCCGCGCCGCGCTGCTTCGAGATCGAGCAGCGGCTCAAGGAGATGCTCGACATCCCCGTCTTCCACGACGACCAGCACGGTACGGCGGTCGTGGCGCTCGCCGCGCTCGAGAGCGCGCTCCGCATCACCGGCCGGAGCATCGACCAGCCCCGGGTCGTCATCTCCGGAGCCGGCGCGGCCGGCGTCGCGGTGGCCCGGATCCTGCTCGCCGCCGGCATCACCGACCTCGCGGTGACCGACCGCCGCGGCGTGCTGCACTCGCGCCGCGGCGACCTCACCCCGGTCAAGCTGTCGCTGGCCCAGGACACCGCCGACCGGACCGGGCGCACCGGGAACGCTCGAGGACGTGCTCGACGGCGCCGACGTCTACATCGGGGTCTCGGGCGGTTCCGTCCCCGAGGAGGTCGTCGCCCGGATGGCGCCCGAGGCGATCATCTTCGGGCTCGCCAACCCGACCCCCGAGGTGCACCCGGAGATCGCGCACCGGCACGCCCGCGTCGTCGCGACCGGCCGCTCGGACTACCCGAACCAGATCAACAACGTGCTGGCCTTCCCCGGCATCTTCCGCGGCGCCTTCGACGTGCGGGCCACGGCGATCACCGAGGGCATGAAGCTCGCGGCGGCGAACGCGCTGGCCGGCCTGGTCGGCGACGACCTGCGCGAGGACTACATCGTCCCGTCGCCGTTCGACGCGCGCGTCGGCCCGGCCGTCGCCGCGGCCGTCGCCGAGGCCGCCCGCGCCGACGGCGTCGCCCGCCGCTAGGGTCGGGACATGTTCGCCGTCTACGCCGACTCCTTCTCCGCCGAAGACCCGCTGTCCGCGCTGAAGGTCGACGAGCGACCCGACCCGGTCGCCGAGCCGGGGTGGACCACGATCGACGTCAAGGCCGCCTCGCTGAACCACCACGACCTCTGGTCGCTGCGCGGCGTCGGGCTCAAGGAAGAGGCGCTGCCGATGATCCTCGGCTGCGACGCGGCCGGGCTCGACGAGGACGGCAACGAGGTCGTCGTGCACGCCGTGATCAGCGACCCGTCGTGGACCGGTGACGAGACGCTCGACCCGAAGCGGTCGCTGCTCAGCGAGCGCTACCAGGGCACGTTCGCCGACAAGGTGGTCGTGCCCCGGCGCAACGTGGTGCCCAAGCCGGCCTCGCTCAGCTTCGAGGAGGCGGCCTGCCTCCCGACGGCGTGGCTGACCGCCTACCGGATGCTCTACACCCAGGGCGGTCTCAAGCCCGGCGACAGCGTGCTGGTGCAGGGCGCCGGCGGTGGCGTGGCGACGGCCCTGATCGCGCTCGGCCGCGCCGGCGGCCTCCGGGTCTTCGCCACCAGCCGCGACGAGGCCAAGCGCAAGCGCGCGCTCGACCTCGGCGCCCACGAGGTCTTCGAGAGCAACGCGCGGCTGCCGCAGCGCGTCGACGCCGTCATGGAGACGGTCGGCAAGGCGACCTGGTCGCACAGCGTCAAGTCGCTGCGTCCCGGCGGCACGCTGGTGGTCTCCGGTACGACGAGCGGGCCGGACGTCGAGAACGCCGAGCTGACCCGGGTGTTCTTCCTCCAGCTGCGGGTGATCGGCTCGACGATGGGCACCCGCGCGGAGCTGGCGTCCCTGGTCGAGCTGCTCGACGTGAGCGGCGTCCGCCCGGTGATCGACCAGGTGCTGCCGATGGAGCAGGCCGCGGACGGCTTCGCCGCGATGCACGGCGGCGACCTGTTCGGCAAGGTCGTCTTCACGCGCTGAGCCACGGCCGCTCAGAGCACGTCGGCGCTAAGTAGCGCAAGCGTGACGCCATGCCGGGCCGGTCGAGGCCCTCGTCGAGCAGCGCCGCGACGGCCGGGATCGTCGGACCTGGCCACCGACGGCGGGCGCATCCTACGGCAGCGGCGCATAGCGGTTGGTGACCACCCGCCGCAGCGATCCGACGGCTCCCCCGAATCGCCACCGGGGCTACGTCGTCGTCCGCGGTCGTCGAGGCGGGCCAGCCAGGTGGCCAGCCGCTCGACCGGGATCTCGAACTCCGGGTAGGTGTCGACGAACTCCTGCAGGCGGTCGGCCAGCCAGGCGAGGGTGACCTCCTCGTCGCCGCGGCGCTTCTCGAGCTCCTCGATCCCTCGGTCGGTGAAGTACATCGGTCTCAGCTGAAGGCCTGCGCGAGTCAGGGCCTTCTGCTCCTCGATGTGCCGGCGAGTGCTGGCCCACCGAGGGCGACGACGACTCCGGACGCGACACCCGGTAGAACGGGATGCCGCCGAGCTCCGGAGTCAGGTTCAGCGCCATGTGCGGCCACGGGCCCATGTTCGCCGGCTCGTCCTGCACCCAGCGGACCTCCTTGAGGTTCGGGTACTTCGCGAGCTCGGCCTTGAGCTCCTCGACCGGACGCGGGTAGAGCTGCTCGACGCGGACGATCGCCGTGTGCGGGGTGTCGCCCTCCTGCTTCTTGCGCTCGACCATCAGGTCCCAGGTGATCCGGCCGCTGCACAGCAGCACCTTCTCGACCGACGCCGGCGTCGACCTGCGTCGTCGCCGATCACCGGGCGGAACGTGCCCTCGGTGAAGTCGCTCGGCTGCGACGCGGCCTCCTTGCGCTTGAGCATCGACTTGGGGGTGAACACGATCAGCGGCCGGTGCTCCTCGCCGAGCGAGTGCTTGCGCAGCAGGTGGAAGTAGCTCGCCGGGGTCGACGGCTGGGCCACCACGAACGCCTCGTCGGCGCCCATCGCCAGGAACCGCTCGATGCGGGCCGAGGAGTGGTCGGGGCCCTGGCCCTCGTAGCCGTGCGGCAGCAGCAGCACGACGCCGGACTGCTGGCGCCACTTGGTCTGGCCGGAGGTGATGAACTCGTCGATGACGGTCTGGGCGCCGTTGACGAAGTCGCCGAACTGCGCCTCCCACAGCACGAGCGCGTCGGGGCGGGCCACCGAGTAGCCGTACTCGAAGCCGAGCGACGGCGTACTCCGAGAGCAGCGAGTCGTAGACGTAGAACTGGGCCTGCTCCTCGGTGAGGTTGGCCAGCGGCGTCCACTCGTCGGCGTTCTTCCGGTCGATGATCGTCGCGAAGCGGGACACGAACGTGCCGCGGCGCGAGTCCTGGCCGGACAGCCGCACGGGGCGGCCGTCCATCAGCAGCGAGCCGAACGCGAGGATCTCGCCGGTGCCCCAGTCGATCGGGCCCTCGGTGATCGCGGCCGCGCGGCGCTGCAGCTGGGGGAGCACCTTGGGGTGCACGGTGAAGCCGTCGGGCGCGTTGACGTGCGCGTCGGAGATCCGCTTGAGGGTCTCCATCGGGATCGCCGTCGACTCCTCGAAGCCGCGCTTCTCGGGGTAGTCCGGGACCGTGCGTCCACTCCGTCGGGCCCTGGCTGGCCTCGCGGACCTCGGTGAACACCCGCTCGAGCTGCTGCTGGTAGTCGCGCAGCACCTGCTCGGCCTCCTCGACCGTGATGTCGCCACGGCCGATCAGGGACTCGGTGTAGAGCTTGCGCACCGAGCGCTTCTGCTCGATGAGGTCGTACATCAGCGGCTGCGTGTACGACGGGTCGTCGCCCTCGTTGTGACCGCGGCGGCGGTAGCAGACGAGGTCGATGACGACGTCCTTCTTGAACGCCTGGCGGTACTCGAACGCGAGCCGGGCGACCCGGATGCACGCCTCGGGGTCGTCGCCGTTCACGTGGAAGATCGGCGCCTGCACCATCCGGGCGACGTCGGTGCAGTAGAGCGACGAGCGCGACGAGGCCGGCGAGGTGGTGAAGCCGACCTGGTTGTTGACGACGACGTGGATCGTGCCGCCGGTGCGGTAGCCGCGCAGCTGCGAGAGGTTGAGCGTCTCGGCGACCACGCCCTGGCCGGCGAACGCCGCGTCGCCGTGGACGAGCAGCGGGAGGACCGGGAACGCGGCGCCCTTGTTGAGCACGTCCTGCTTGGCGCGGGCGATGCCCTCGAGCACCGGGTCGACGGCCTCGAGGTGGGACGGGTTCGCCGCCACCGACACCTTGATCTTGGCCCCGGAGCCGGCGCTGAACTCGCCCTCGGCGCCGAGGTGGTACTTCACGTCGCCGGAGCCCTGGACCGTGCGCGGGTCGATGTTGCCCTCGAACTCGCGGAAGATCTGGCTGTACTTCTTGCCGACGATGTTCGCGAGCACGTTGAGCCGGCCGCGGTGCGCCATGCCGATGGCGACCTCGTCGAGGCCGTCCTCGGCCGCCGCCTCGCAGATCTCGTCGATCAGCGGGATGGTCGTCTCGCCGCCCTCGAGGCTGAACCGCTTCTGGCCGACGAACTTCGTCTGCAGGAAGGTCTCGAAGGCCTCGGCCTGGTTGAGCTTGAGCAGGATGCGCAGCTGCTCCTCGCGGGGCGGCTTCACGTGCGGCTGCTCGACGCGCTGCTGGATCCAGCGGCGCTGCTCGGGGTCCTGGATGTGCATGTACTCGATGCCGACCGTGCGGCAGTACGAGTCGCGCAGGATGCCGAGGATGTTGCGCAGCTTCATGAACCGGCGGCCCTCGCCGCCGAACGAGCCCGGTCGCGAACTCGCGGTCGAGGTCCCACAGGGTCAGGCCGTGGCTCTCCACCTCGAGGTCGGGGTGGCTGCGCTGCTGGTACTCCAGCGGGTCGGTGTCGGCCATGATGTGGCCGCGCACGCGGTAGGCGTGGATCAGCTCGAGGATCCGGGCCTGCTTGCTGATCTCGTCGTCGTGGCTGGCCGAGATGTCGCTTGCGACCAGCGGATCGGCTCGTAGGGGATCCGCAGCGCGCGGAAGATCTCGTCGTAGAAGTCCTCCTCGCCGAGGAGCAGGGCGTGCACGCGCTTGAGGAACTCGCCGGACTGGGCGCCCTGGATGACCCGGTGGTCGTAGGTCGAGGTGAGCGTCATGACCTTGCTGACCGCGTTGCGGCTCAGCGTCTCGTCGGAGGCGCCCTGGTACTCCGGCGGGTAGTCCATCGAGCCGACGCCGATGATCGCGCCCTGGCCCTTCATCAGCCGCGGGCACGGAGTGGTTGGTGCCGATCGTGCCCGGGTTGGTCAGGGTGATCGTGGTGCCCTGGAAGTCGGTGACCGCGAGCTTGTTGTTGCGCGCCTTGCGGACGATGTCCTCGTAGGCCGTCCAGAAGGCGGCGAAGTCCATCGACTCGGCGGCCTTGATGGACGGCACCAGCAGCTGACGGGTCCCGTCGGGCTTGGGCAGGTCGATCGCGAGGCCGAGGTTGATGTGCGCGGGCGTGATCAGGGTGGGCTTGCCGTCGACGACGTCGAAGCCGTTGTTCATCTCCGGCATCGCCTTGAGCGCCTTGACCAGCGCGTAGCCGATCAGGTGCGTGAACGACACCTTGCCGCCGCGGGCGCGGGAGAGGTGGTTGTTGATGACGATGCGGTTGTCCCACAGCAGCTTGACCGGGACCGAGCGGACGGAGGTCGCGGTCGGCACCGTGAGGCTGGCGTCCATGTTCTGCACCGTGCGCGCCGGGGCGCCGCGCAGCACGGTCAGCTTCGGCTCGTCGGAGGCCTCGGCCTGGGCCGGCTTCTCGGGCTCCTTCGGCACCGGGCCGGCGCTCGAGGGCTGGGCCGGCCGGGTGTCGGCGCGGGCCCCGGTGTCCGGGGCCGGCTTCGCGGCGGGCGTCGGCCTGCGCGGCTGGCTTCTCGACGGGCTTCTCGACCGGCTTCGCGGCCGCCTTGGGGGCCGCCTTGGGGCTGCCTTCGGGGCCGACGTCGGTTTCGCGGCACCGGTGCCGCCGTTGGACCCACCGTTCCCACCGGGGTCGTTGTGCTTGAAGAAGTCCCACCACGCCTTGTCGACGCTGTTCGGGTCGCGCTGGTACTGCTCGTACATCTCGTCGACGAGCCACTCGTTCGCGCCGAACGCGGCTAGGGGGTTGTCGTCAGTCCCGCTGTCGACGGGGGTTGCGCCTTTCGAAGACTCGGCCACGGCCGGATCGCCTCTTCCGCTGATTTCCTGTGATGCGTCTCTAGGGTGGGAACGGCTACCAGGCTAGACCTTGGCGACAACTCGGCGCAGCCGGGATCGCCGACCGACGACGTGGTGTTGCCGGGGTCACAGACGGAACCTCCGGACGGACCGACGAAGGAAGAGGCGAGCCGCGTGAAACCGCTCTCCGCGAGGCTGTCGGCCCTGCTCCTCGGGGGCGCGCTGCTGGTCACCGCCGTGGGCTGCAGCGACGAGGCCAGCGCCCCGCGAGGCGCTCCGACGCGCCGACCCCCGCCGCGAGCACGCTCCGAGCCGCGGGACGCCGGCCTCGGTGCCGCTCAAGGTGGTGGTGACCCGCGTGCTCGGGCCGGCTCCCGGACAGCAGCCGACCGGCCCTGGAGGCCAACGTCGCCAAGGCCGTCTCGGCGTACGTCGATGCTGCGTTCCTGTCCGGCGACTATCCCCGCTCGGACTTCGGGGACTCCTTCGGCGCCTTCACGCCGCGGCGCGGCGCGGGACGCGCGGCGCGACCAGGACCTGCTCACCAACCGCGAGCTCGGGCCGACCACCGAGTCGGTGCGGGCGACCCGGCGCACGGCGTACCTCTCCGTGCTCGCGCCCTACAAGGTGGCCGCCGGGGTCACCGCCAAGGTCGACCTGGTGTTCCTGGTCGACCGCGGCGACCGGCCCGCCCAGCGGGTCCGGCTGGCCGGCCGGCTGCTGCTGACCCGCAGCGCGTCGGGCGACGGCTGGTCGATCTTCGGCTACGACCTGCACCGCTCCGTGACCCCGAGGAGTGACTCCTGATGAGGTTCCCGACCCGCCGCGTCCTCGTGCTCGCCGTCGTGCTCGCGGTCGCCGCGCTGGTGATGCCGCCCGCCACCGTGCGCACCCCCGACGCCAGCCTGGTCAAGGTGCAGACCGCCCAGGCCGTCGACCACCCCCGCAGCGTGGTGTGGATCCTCTGCCTCGGCTCCGACGCCCGGCCCGGGCCAGCGGCTCACGGGCACCCGGGCCGACGCCATCCAGCTGGTCGGGCTCAACCTGGACACCGGCGCCGGCACGATCATCGGCATCCCGCGCGACTCCTACGTCGACATCCGCGGCCACGGTCGCAACAAGATCAACGCCTCGATGGTCTTCGGCGGCCCGCAGCTGATGGCCGACTCGGTCGGCCGGATGGTCGGCGTACGCCCCGACTACGTCTTCACCACCGGCTTCCTCGGGTTCCGGGGGATGGTCCGCGCCATCGACGGGGTCACGGTGAACTCGAGGTTCGCGTTCTCCGACCCGGTCCGGCCGCAGGGCTACCACCGGGGCGAGAACAACCTCAACCCGTTCCAGGCGCTGATCTTCGGCCGGGTCCGGCACCCGCTGCCGCGCGGCGACTTCGACCGGTCCGCCAACCAGCAGGAGCTGCTGCGGAGCATCCTGCGCAAGGTCCGGGCCCACCAGTCCGACCCGGGTTTCATGGAGCGCGGGCTGCTCGCCTCGGTGAAGTTCATGGACACCGACCTGGCGCCCTCGGAGCTCTACCGGCTCGCCCAGGCGTCACCGGCATCGAGCCCGGGAAGCTGAAGGGGTGCGTCGTCAGCGGTCCGACCGGCAACGCCGGCGGCGCGAGCGTGGTGTTCGCCGACATGGCCCAGGCCCGCCGCCTCGGCGACGACGCACGCAAGGACGGGACGCTGGACCACGGCTGCTGACGGCCGCGGCGTCGGTGGCGGAACGAGCACGAAACGAGTGGTGCCCCCGGTAGGATTCGAACCTACGCCACCGCCTCCGGAGGGCGGTGCTCTATCCCCTGAGCTACGGGGGCTCATGGTGCGGCACGAGCGTACATGACGGGAGAGGACCCGCGATGGGGGGCTTCGAGACCACCGAGCGCACCCGGCGGGTGCTGGTGGTCGACGACTCGGACGCCATCCGGGGGCTGATCGTGGTCAACCTCCAGCTCGAGGGGTTCGACGTCCGCCAGGCCGTCGACGGGCAGCAGGCGCTCGAGGTCGTCACGGAGTGGCGGCCCGACGTGATCACGCTCGACGTGGTGATGCCGCGGCTCGGCGGGTTCGAGACCTTGGAGCGGCTGCGGGCCGACCCGGCACGGCGGACATCCCGGTCGTCGTCGTCACCGGCCGCGCGCAGGCCGCCGACCGGGCGCGGGGCGAGGCGCTCGGCGCCGACGCCTACCTCACCAAGCCGTTCGAGCCGGCCGAGCTGGTCGCCGTCGTGGGTCGGCTGGCGATATCGGGGTGAGCCCTCCGGCAGCGCGCCGATACCCTTGACCGGTGACTCCCGAACAGCTGTCGGCCGCGATCGTCCATGCCCTGAACGCCCTCGTCGAGGACGGCTCCCTGAGCCTGCCCGACGGGGTGCCCGGCACGGTGGTCGTCGAGCGCCCGCGCAGCAAGGAGCACGGCGACTACGCCACCAACGTCGCCCTCCAGCTGGCCAAGAAGGCCGGCGTGCCGCCCCGCGACCTCGCGGGCCTGCTGGCCGCCGAGCTCGCCGAGGCGGACGGCGTCGCGAGCGCGGAGATCGCCGGCCCCGGGTTCCTGAACATCCGCGTCGAGGCCGGTGCGCAGGGCGCCGTCGCCGCACAGGTCGTCGCGGCCGGTGCGACGTACGGCTCGAGCGACCTGTTCGCGGGCGAGAAGGTCAACCTCGAGTTCGTCTCGGCCAACCCGACCGGCCCGATCCACCTCGGCGGCACCCGCTGGGCCGCCGTGGGCGACGCGCTCGGCCGGATCTTCACGCTCTCCGGCGCCGAGGTGACCCGGGAGTACTACTTCAACGACCACGGCGCCCAGATCGACCGGTTCGCGCGGTCGCTGCTCGCCAGCGCGAAGGGCGAGGCCGCCGCCCGAGGACGGGTACGGCGGCGAGTACATCGTCGAGATCGCCGCAGAAGGTCGTCGCCGCGCACCCCGACGTGCTCGACCTGCCCGACGCCGAGGCGCAGGAGGTCTTCCGCGAGGTCGGCGTCAACATGATGTTCGACGAGATCAAGCAGACCCTGCACGAGTTCGGGGTCGACTTCGACGTCTACTTCCACGAGAACAACCTGCACGAGTCCGGCGCCGTCGAGCGGGCGATCAAGCGGCTCACCGAGATGGGCAACACCTACGAGCAGGACGGCGCGCTGTGGATCCGCACCGAGAAGTACGGCGACGACAAGGACCGGGTGATCATCAAGTCCGACGGCGAGCGGCGCCTACATCTCCGGTGACGCCGCCTACTACCTCGACAAGAAGGAGCGCGGCTTCGACCGCTGCCTGATCATGCTCGGCGCGGACCACCACGGGTACGTCGGCCGGCTGATGGCGCTCTGCGCGGCGTTCGGGGACGAGCCCGGGCAAGGACCTCGAGGTGCTCATCGGCCAGATGGTCAACCTGCTCAGCGACGGCAAGCCGCTGCGGATGTCCAAGCGGGCCGGCACGGTGATCACGCTCGACGACCTGGTCGAGGCGATCGGCGTGGACGCCGCCCGCTACGCCCTGGCCCGCTACACCTCCGACACCACCATCGACATCGACCTCGAGCTGTGGACCAAGCAGAGCAGCGACAACCCGGTCTACTACGTGCAGTACGCCCACGCCCGGCTGTCCGCGATCCTGCGCAACGCCGCCGACCTCGGCGCTCGGCGCCGGCGGCGACGCTTCGACCCGTCGCTGCTCGTCGCACGAGAAGGAGGGCGACCTGCTCCGGGCGCTCGCCGAGTTCCCGCGGGTGGTCGCGGCCGCCGCGCAGCTGCGCGAGCCGCACCGGGTGGCGCGCTACCTCGAGGAGACCGCCGGCGAAGTTCCACAGGTTCTACGACGCCTGCCGGGTGCTGCCGATGGGCGACGAGGAGCCCGCGCCGATCCACGACGCGCGGCTGCTGCTCGTCGAGGCGACCCGCACCGTGTTCGCCAACGGGCTGCGACTGCTCGGGGTCTCCGCCCCCGAGCGGATGTAGATGGCACGCGCGCACGAAGCGGGCTGGGCCCACGGCGAGGGCTCGTCCCGCGGGCCCGCCTGGCTGCGCGCCCCGCAGGACGTCAACGGCCTGGTCCCGCTGCTGTGGTCCTCGACCGCGCGCAAGAACGACGACGGCGCGCTCGAGGTCGGCGGCGTGGACCTGCGCGACCTGGTCGCCGAGCACGGGTCGCCGGCCTACGTCCTGGACGAGGCCGACTTCCGGGCCCGGGCCCGGGCGTTCCGGGACGCGTTCGGCGACTACGACGTCTACTACGCCGGCAAGGCGTTCCTGTGCACGACGGTCGCGCGCTGGGTGGCGGAGGAGGGGCTCTGCCTCGACGTCTGCTCGGCCGGTGAGCTGACGGTCGCGCTGCGGGCCGGCTTCGACCCGGCGCGCATCGGCTACCACGGCAACAACAAGACGACCGACGAGCTGCGCCGCGCGGTCGCGGCCGGCGTCGGCCGCATCGTCGTCGACTCCTTCCACGAGATCGAGCGGCTGGCCGCCGTGACGGCCGAGCTCGACGCCACGGCCCGGGTGATGGTGCGGGTGACCGCCGGCGTCGAGGCGCACACCCACGAGTACATCGCCACCGCCCACGAGGACCAGAAGTTCGGCTTCTCGATCACCTCGGGCGACGCCCTGGACGCCGTACGCCGGGTGCTGGACGCCCCGGGCCTGGAGCTGCTCGGCCTGCACTCGCACATCGGCTCGCAGATCTTCGACACCTCCGGGTTCGAGGTCGCCGCCCGCCGGGTGCTGACCCTGCACGCACAGGTGTCCGACGAGCTCGGCGTGACGATGCCCGAGCTGGACCTCGGCGGCGGCTTCGGCATCGCCTACACGACCCAGGACGACCCGTCCGACCCGGCGCAGCTGGCCACCGAGCTGACCAAGATCGTCGAGCACGAGTGCCGGGCGCTGCAGCGTCGAGGTGCCCGGCGCTGTCGATCGAGCCGGGCCGCGCGATCGTCGGCCCGGCCGTGTGCACGGTCTACGAGGTCGGCACCGTCAAGGAGGTCGGGCTCGACGCGGGCGCCTCGCGCACCTACGTCTCCGTCGACGGCGGGATGAGCGACAACATCCGCACCGCGCTCTACGACGCCGACTACTCCTGCACGATCGCGTCGCGGCGCTCGGACGCCGCGCCGGTGCTCGGCCGCGTGGTCGGCAAGCACTGCGAGGCCGGCGACATCGTGGTCAAGGACGAGTTCGTCCCCGGCGACCTCGCCCCGGGCGACCTGCTGGCGGTGCCCGGCACGGGCGCCTACTGCCGCTCGATGGCCAGCAACTACAACCACGCCCTGCGGCCGCCGGTGGTGGCGGTGCGCGACGGGGCGAGCGCGGTCGTCGTCCGTCGTGAGACGGAGGACGATCTGCTGCGCACGGACGTGGGAGCCTGAACCCGTGAACACGAGCTCGAACACACCGCTGAGGCTCGCCCTGCTCGGGTGCGGGTCGGTCGGCAGCCAGGTCGTGCGGCTGCTGCGCGAGCAGGCCGACGACCTGACCGCACGGGTCGGCGCGCCGATCGAGCTGGTCGGGGTCGCCGTACGCCGTCCGGACCTCCAGCGCGACGCCGAGGTGCCGCGCGAGCTGCTCACCACCGACGCCGCTGGGGCTGGTCACGCGCGACGACGTCGACCTGGTGGTCGAGGTGATCGGCGGCATCGAGCCGGCCCGGTCGCTGATCCTGGCCGCGCTCGAGAGCGGCGCCTCGGTGGTCACCGCCAACAAGGCGCTGCTGGCCGAGGACGGCAGCACGCTGTTCGCCGCCGCCGAGAAGGCCAACCGCGACCTCTACTTCGAGGCCGCCGTCGCCGGCGCGATCCCGATCATCCGGCCGCTGCGCGAGTCGCTCGCCGGCGACCGGGTGCGCCGGGTGCTCGGCATCGTCAACGGCACCACCAACTTCATCCTCGACAAGATGGACACCCACGGCAGCGGCTTCGCCGAGGTGCTCGAGGAGGCGCAGGCGCTCGGGTACGCCGAGGCCGACCCGACCGCCGACGTCGAGGGGTACGACGCCGCCGCCAAGGCGGCGATCCTCGCCAGCCTCGCGTTCCACACCCGGGTCACCGCCGCCGACGTCTACCGCGAGGGCATCTCCGAGGTCAGCGCGTCCGACGTCGCGTCCGCGCGCGAGATGGACAGCGTGGTCAAGCTGCTCGCGATCTGCGAGCTGCGCGACGACCCCCACGGGCCCGGCCGTCTCGGCCCGGGTGCACCCGGCGATGATCCCGCGCTCGCACCCGCTGGCCAGCGTCCGCGAGGCCTACAACGCGGTGTTCGTGGAGAGCGAGGCGGCCGGCCAGCTGATGTTCTACGGCCCCGGCGCCGGCGGCTCGCCGACCGCGAGCGCGGTGCTCGGCGACCTCGTGACGGTGGCCCGCAACCGGCTCAACGACGTGCGCGGCTCCGGGTGAGTCGGCCTACGCCCAGTGCGAGGTGCTGCCGATGGGGGAGACGCTGACCCGCTACCACGTGGCGCTCGACGTCGACGACCGCGCCGGCGTGCTCGCCGCGGTCGCGCATGCGTTCGCCGAGCACGACGTGTCGATCCAGACCGTCCGCCAGGAGGGCCACGGGCACGACGCGCAGCTCGTGGTCGTCTCGCACCGGGCGACCGACGCCGCGCTGTCCGCGACCGTGGAGGCCCTGCGGGCCATGGACTTCGTGCACGACGTCTCCTCGGTGATGCGGGTGGAGGGTGACGGCGAGTGAAGGGCGCGCACCAGTGGCGCGGGGTCATCGAGGAGTACCGCGACTGGCTCGACATCCCCGACGACACCCCGACGATCACCCTGCGTGAGGGCGGCACGCCGCTGGTCGACAGCCGCTGGCTCTCCGAGCTGACCGGGGCCGAGGTGTGGCTCAAGGTCGAGGGCGACAACCCGACCGGCTCCTTCAAGGACCGCGGCATGACCGTGGCGCTCTCCGTCGCCGTCGGCGAGGGCGCCGAGGCGGTCGTGTGCGCCTCGACCGGCAACACGTCCGCGTCGATGGCGGCGTACGCCGCGCGGGCCCGGATCAAGCCGCTGGTGCTGGTGCCGC
The DNA here is from genome assembly GCA_963786795.1 of uncultured Actinomycetota bacterium. Taxonomy (GTDB): domain Bacteria; phylum Actinomycetota; class Actinomycetes; order Propionibacteriales; family Nocardioidaceae; genus Nocardioides_B. Next base: position 223,250 of record CAWBAQ010000029.1, on the reverse strand, counting down.
AGGGCAAGATCGCGGCCGGCAAGCTCGCGCAGGCGATCGTGCACGGCGCGCAGGTGATCATGGTGCGCGGCAACTTCGACGACTGCCTGCGGATGTCCCGCGGCCTCGCCGACCACTACCCGGTGGCGCTGGTCAACTCCGTGAACCCGATGCGCCTCGAGGGCCAGAAGACCGCGTCCTTCGAGATCGTCGACTTCCTCGGCGACGCCCCCGACGTGCACGTGCTCCCGGTCGGCAACGCCGGCAACATCTCGGCGTACTGGAAGGGCTACCAGGAGTACGAGAAGGCCGGCCGCTCCACCCGGCTGCCCGCGGATGCTCGGCTGGCAGGCCGCCGGCGCCGCGCCGCTGGTGTCGGGCTCGCCGGTGACGCGACCCGGAGACGGTCGCCTCTGCGATCCGGATCGGCAACCCCGCGTCGTGGCACCTCGCGGTCGACGCCGCCGAGAAGTCCGGTGGCCGCTTCCGCGCGGTCACCGACGAGCAGATCCTGGCCGCCCAGCGCGAGCTCGCCGCCGCCGACGGCGTCTTCGTCGAGCCGGCCTCCGCCGCCGGGTGTCGCCGGGCTGCTCGCCGAGGTGGCCGAGGGCACGTCGTACGCCGGTGCCCGGATGGTCGTCACGGTGACCGGCCACGGGCTCAAGGACATCGACACCGCGCTGTCCACGTTCACCGACCTCGTCGACACCGTGGTGGACGCCGACGTCGACGCCGCCGCCGAGGCCGCGGGGCTGCGTTGACCACGCTGCTGACCGGTCCGGTGACGGTGAGCGTCCCGGCCACCAGCGCCAACCTCGGACCCGGCTTCGACGCGCTCGGCCTCGCGCTCGACCACCGCGACACGCGTCACCGCCGAGGTCGTCGACGTCGCCGGGCGTCCAGATCTCGGTGTCGGGCATGGGGGAGGGCACCGTCCCGCTCGACGAGCGGCACCTCGTCTACCGCTCGATGCTCGCGGCGTTCGGCCACATGGGCGTCGCGGTGCCCGGGCATCCGGCTCGCACTGCACCAACGTCGTCCCCCACGCCCGCGGCCTCGGCTCGTCGTCCGCGGCCATCGTCGCGGGGGTCTGCGCGGCCCGCGGGCTGGTCGGGGGCGGCTCGCTGCTGATGGACGACGACGCCGTCTTCGCGCTCGCCGCCGACCTCGAGGGGCACCCGGACAACGTGGCGCCGGCGCTCTACGGCGGGTTCACCGTCGCCTACCGCGACGGCGACCGGTTCCGGGCGACCACCCTGGCGGTCGACCCCCGCGTCCAGGTGGTGGCGTTCGTGCCGCCGGACGGCGTCGAGACCTCGGTCGCGCGGGGCCTGCTGCCGGCGACGGTCGCCGCACGCGCGACGCCGCCGCCAACGCCGGACGGGCGGCGCTGCTCGTCGCGGCGCTCGGCCGCCAGCCCGAGCTGCTGCTCCCCGCGACCGAGGACCGGCTCCACCAGAGCTACCGGGCGCCGGCCATGCCCGCCTCCCTCGACCTGGTCGGCGCGCTGCGCGCCGACGGGCTGCCGGCGGTCGTCTCCGGTGCCGGTCCGACCGTGCTGGTGCTTCACCGACGCGAGCCAGCAGCAGGCGGTCGCCGGCCGCTGCCCGGAGGGCTGGACGGCGCTCACCGTGCCCATCGACAGGGACGGCGCCCGGGTCGGCCTGCCGGAGTAGCAGACGGGTCCGCCGGTGTTCTCGGCAGTTGGCAGCGCGAACAGCCCGAAGTGCTAGGCTGCCGGTGCGCCGGTGATCGTGGTGCGTAACGACGCGCCGAACCAGCGATTCACGCGGTCGCGCATTTCTCTCCCGCACTCTCTGCCCTGCGACGTCTCTCGGTGCATTCGCCGAGGGATCCAGGTCCGGGGTGCGGAACCACACTGAACGAGGCCACCGGGACGACCCGGTCCGGCCCGAACGTGGGAAGGACCTCACGTGACGGAAACAACCACCACCCCTGACTCCACCGGCAGCGCCGACGCGCCGGTGGCGGGCGGCGCCAAGCGCCGGGCGGCCGGGCTCGCCGGCATGCTCCTCCCCGAGCTCAAGCAGATGGCGGGTGGGCTGGGCATCAAGGGTGTCGGCGGCATGCGCAAGAGCCAGCTGATCGACGCCATCAAGGCCGCCCAGTCGGGCAGCCAGTCCGGCAGCCAGTCCGGCAGCCAGTCGGGCAGCCAGTCCGGCAGCCGCGGCCGGCAGGCCCGCGACGAAGCGCGAGCGCCGCTCCGGCGGAGGCCGCCGCCGCCAGACCCAGGCGCGTCCGGAGCGCACCGAGCAGCCGCAGGGCGACGCCCGTGAGACCCGCAACCGGGGCCGCGACGAGAACCGGGCCAGCGAGAACCGGGCCAGCGACGAACCGGAGCAGCGAGAACCGGGCCAGCGAGCGACCCGGGCCGCCCGCACCGAGAACCGTGGCGGCCAGCAGACCAGCGACCGGAGCGACAACCGCGACCGCAGCGACAACCGCGGCGGCCAGCAGGGCGACAACCGGAGCGACAACCGCGGCGGCCAGCAGAGCGACGACCGGAGCGACAACCAGGGCGGCCAGCAGAGCGACAACCGGAGCGACAACCGGGGCGGCCAGCAGAGCGACAACCGGAGCGACTCCCGCAACGAGGACGAGGGCGGCCGCCGCAACCGGCGCCGCCGGGGCCGCGACCGCAACGACCGCAACGACCGCAACGACCGCAACGACCGCCCCGAGCGGACCGACCGCGGCGACCGGGGTGGGCGGGGCAGCCGCAACGAGCCCGACACCACCGTGCTCGAGGACGACGTGCTGGTGCCGGCCGCCGGCATCCTCGACGTCCTCGACAACTACGCCTTCGTCCGCACCAGCGGCTACCTGCCCGGCGCCGACGACGTCTACGTCTCGCTCTCGATGGTCCGCAGGTTCGGCCTGCGCCGCGGCGACGCCGTCACCGGCCAGGTCCGCCAGCCGCGCGAGGGCGACCGCAAGGAGAAGTTCAACCCGATGGTGCGCATCGACACCATCAACGGCGCCGACCCGGAGGCCGCCAAGGGCCGCGTCGAGTTCCAGAAGCTCACCCCGCTCTACGCCTCCGAGCGGCTGCGCCTCGAGACCGAGTCGACGAACCTGATCGGCCGCGTCATCGACATCGCCGCCCCGATCGGCAAGGGCCAGCGCGGCCTGATCGTCTCGCCGTCCAAGGCCGGCAAGACGATGATCATGCAGTCGATCGCCAACTCGATCACCACGAACAACCCCGAGTGCCACCTGATGGTGGTGCTGGTCGACGAGCGTCCCGAGGAGGTCACCGACTTCGAGCGCTCGGTCAAGGGCGAGGTCATCTCCTCGACGTTCGACCGTCCCGCCAGCGACCACACCGCGGTCGCCGAGCTCGCGATCGAGCGGGCCAAGCGCCTGGTCGAGCTCGGCCACGACGTGGTCGTGCTGCTCGACGGCATCACCCGCCTGGGCCGCGCCTACAACCTGGCCGCACCGGCCAGCGGGCGCATCCTGTCCGGTGGCGTCGACTCCGCGGCGCTCTACCCGCCGAAGCGGTTCTTCGGCGCCGCGCGCAACATCGAGGACGGCGGCTCGCTGACCATCCTCGCCACCGCGCTGATCGAGAGCGGCTCGAAGATGGACGAGGTGATCTTCGAGGAGTTCAAGGGCACCGGCAACATGGAGATCCGGCTGCGCCGCGACTTCGCCGACAAGCGGATCTTCCCGGCCATCGACGCCGTGCAGTCCGGCACCCGCCGCGAGGAGCTCCTGATGAGCAAGGAGGAGCTGTCGATCGTCTGGAAGCTCCGCCGGGTGCTCTCCGGTCTCGACAGCCAGCAGGCCCTCGAGCTGCTGCTGGAGCGGCTCAAGAAGTCCTCGAGCAACATCGAGTTCCTCACCCAGGTGCAGAAGACCACGCCGACGACCGGCAACGGCCGCGACAACGACTGAGTCGGGCCTGGCGAGGACCGGGCAGGACGTGCGGCGCTGGCTCGGCGGGATCACCGGCCAGCTCCGGCTGCTGGTGTTCGGCCTGGTGCTCCTCGTCATGGTCGCCGGGTTCACGGGACTGGTCGGCGTCGCGATCGCCACCTCGACCGTGGACCGGCTCGCCGACGAGCTCGCCCCCGCCGCAGACGCCAACGAGGCGGTCCTGCAGGACATGACCGCCGCCGAGGCCGCGCTGCGCGGATGGGTGGCCACGGACGACCGCGAGTTCCTGGAGCCGTACTTCGTCGCGCGCAGGCAGGTCGTCCGCGAGCAGCTGCGCCTGCAGCAGTACGCCGGGCAGCACGGCTCCGTCGCTCCCGAGGTGGCCCGCCAGGAAGCCGCCGTCGAGGACTGGTTCGCGACGTACGCCGAGCCGCGCCTCGACCTGCCGGCGGGGAGGGACATCTCGACCAAGTCGTGCTCGAGCAGTTCGACCGGATGCCGCCGGCGAGCCGGTCGGCGGGACTGCGGCCTCGCCGAGCGCTAGCGTCCCGGACGCCCTGACGTCGGCGTCCGGTCTCTCCGGCTCGAGGTCGCTGCTGCTCACCCGCGCCCAGGCAGATCGCGACCATCGACTGCAGGGCCGTCGAGGCCGGGTGCCGGCGGCACCACGTCGCGGACCCGTTCAGCCCCGCGAGCTCCGACGCGTCGCGAGGGCTAACAGCGTGCTCCAGAACGCCCGGCTCCGAGCTCGACGCGACCGGTCGCGCTCGAGCGCTCGATCAGGCAGCCGACGTCTGGCGGGAAGAAAAGCCCACCGCGCGGCGGTTGTGAGGACCGTCAGGGATCCGATTGGCGCTCGCCGACTGCTCCCTGGCACACTAGATGGCTGGTTCCGGTTCACGTTCCCCGCTCGCGGAGGGACGACCCGGCGACCGACACCCTCGAGAGGAAACCATGAAGAAGAACATCCACCCGGACTACACCGAGACCCAGGTGACCTGCACCTGCGGCAACACGTTCACCACGCGCAGCACCGTGGCCAGCGGCTCCATCCACTCGGACGTCTGCTCGCAGTGCCACCCGTTCTACACCGGCAAGCAGAAGATCCTCGACACCGGCGGCCGCGTCGCCCGCTTCGAGAAGCGCTACGCCCAGAAGACGGCGGACGCGAAGAAGTAGCTCCAGCCGAGCGCCGGTCCCCGCAGCTGCGGAGACCGGCGCTCTGTCTGTGTCCGGACCGCATCTGCGGGAAGGCGAGCATGTTCGAGGCAGTCGAAGGGCTGGTGGCCGAGCACGCCGAGCTCGAGCAGCGGCTCGCGGACCCGAGCATCCACGCCGACCAGGGGCTGGCGAAGCGGCTCAACCAGCGCTACGCCGAGCTGTCGGCGATCGTGCGGACCTACGACGACTGGCTGCGGCTCGGCGACGACATCGGGGCCGCCCGCGAGCTCGCCCACGAGGACGCCTCCTTCGCCGAGGAGGCCGAGGCGCTCGCCGAGCGCCGCGCCGTCGCCGAGGAGCGGCTGCGCCACCTGCTGGTGCCCCGCGACCCCGCCGACTCCAAGGACGCGCTGCTCGAGATCAAGTCCGGCGAGGGCGGCGAGGAGTCCGCGCTGTTCGCCGGCGACCTGCTGCGGATGTACACCCGCTACGCCGAGCGGCGGGGCTGGAAGACCGAGCAGCTCGACGCCAACGAGTCCGACCTCGGCGGCTACAAGTCCGTCACCGTCGCGGTCAAGGCCAAGGGCACCCCGGAGCCGGGTGAGGCGCCCTACGCCCTGCTGAAGTTCGAGGGCGGCGTGCACCGCGTGCAGCGCGTGCCGGTCACCGAGAGCCAGGGCCGCGTCCACACGTCCGCGGCGGGCGTGCTGGTGATGCCCGAGGCCGAGCAGGTCGACGTCACGATCGAGGAGAAGGACCTGCGCATCGACGTGTTCCGCTCCTCGGGGCCGGGCGGCCAGTCGGTCAACACCACCGACTCCGCGGTCCGCATCACCCACCTCCCGACCGGCATCGTGGTCAGCTGCCAGAACGAGAAGAGCCAGCTGCAGAACCGCGAGCAGGCCATGCGCATCCTGCGGGCCCGGCTGCTCCAGGCGGCGCAGGACACCGCAGGACGCGGAGGCGTCCGACGCCCGCCAGCTCGCAGGTGCGCACCGTGGACCGCTCCGAGCGGATCCGCACCTACAACTACCCGGAGAACCGGATCTCCGACCACCGCACCGGCTACAAGTCCTACAACCTCGACGCCGGTGCTCGACGGCGACCTCGAGGCGGTCATCGCCTCCGCCGTCGACGCCGACCTCGCGGCCCGGCTGGACGCGATCGAGTCGCAGACGTGACCCAGGAGCTCGTCCGGCAGGCGACCGCGACGGCTGGCGGCTGCCGGCGTCGCCAGCCCCGACTTCGACGCCGCCGAGCTGCTCGCCCACGTGCTGGGCACCACCCGCTCCCGGCTGCCGCTCGTCGAGGCCGTGACCGCCGAGCAGTCCGAGGCGTACGACGGCCTGGTGGCCCGTCGCGCTGCCCGGGAGCCGCTGCAGCACCTCACCGGGACCGCCGCCTTCCGCTACGTCGAGCTCGCCGTGGGCCCGGGGGTGTTCGTGCCGCGTCCCGAGACCGAGCTGCTCGCCGGCTGGGCCGTCGAGCAGGCGCGGGCCGTCGCCGACGCGGGCCGGGTGCCGGTCGTCGTCGACCTCTGCACCGGCTCCGGGGCGATCGCGCTCGCGGTCGCGACCGAGGTGCCCGCGGCCGAGGTGCACGCCGTCGAGCTCGGCGACCCGGCGCACGCCTGGGCCGCCCGCAACCTGGCCGGGCTCCGGGGTCGACCTGCGGCACGGCGACATGGCCGACGCGTTCGGCGACCTCGACGGGACCGTCGACGTGGTGGTCTGCAACCCGCCCTACATCCCGCTCGAGGCCTACGAGTCCGTCGCCCCCGAGGCCCGGGACCACGACCCCGACCTGGCGCTGTTCTCCGGGGCAGGACGGCCTCGTCGCGCTGCGGGTCGTCGAGCAGGTCGCGGCGCGGCTGCTCCGAGCCGTCGGGCGTGGCCGGCGCCGAGCACGCCGACGTGCAGGGCGAGTCCGCGCCGGCCGTCTTCGTGGCGACCGGCCGCTGGTCCGACGTACGCGACCACCCCGACCTGGCAGGTCGGTCCCGCTTCGTGACCGCGCGACTGGCACGATGACGGTGTGCCAGACGTGACCGAGCCCCACGAGCCCAGGCGGACGAGCGGGCCCAGCGATACGGGACCGTCAACGCGAACGAGCGCGAGGCCGGCCTGGCGACCGCCGCCCTGGCCGTGCAGCGCGGCCAGCTGGTGGTGCTGCCCACCGACACCGTCTACGGCATCGGCGCCGACGCGTTCGACCCCGAGGCCGTGCAGCGGCTGCTCGACGCCAAGGGCCGGGGCCGCGAGATGCCGCCGCCGGTGCTGGTCTCCGCGCCGACGACCCTCGACGCGCTCGGCGGTCGGCGTCCCGTCGTACGCCCGGGCGCTGATCGCCGAGCTGTGGCCCGGGCCGCTCACGCTGGTCTGCCGCCAGCAGCCGTCGCTGCAGTGGGACCTCGGGGACACCCGCGGGACCGTCGCGGTGCGGATGCCCGACCACGAGGTGGCCCTGGAGCTGCTCGCGCGGACCGGCCCGCTGGCGGTGAGCAGCGCCAACCGCACCGGACGGCCGGCCGCCACCGACGCCGACGCGGCCGAGGAGATGCTCGGCACGTCGGTCGCGGTGATCCTCGACGCCGGACCCACGCCCGGGTCGGAGCCGTCCACGATCGTCGACGTCACCGGGACCCGAGGGTCGGGTGCTGCGGCATGGGGGCGATCTCGCTCGAGCGGCTCAACGAGATCGTCGCTGCCGCTCGGCGTCGAGATCCTCGACGAGGGCTAGGCACGCGTGCGCGAGTACCTCACCGTCTTCCTGGTGGCCGCCGTCGTCACCTACCTGCTCGGGGTGGTGGCCCGCGAGGTCGCGCTGCGCACCGGAGCGGTCGCCAAGGTCCGCGACCGGGACGTGCACGCCGTCCCGATCCCGTACTTCGGCGGGCGTCGCGATGCTCGGCGGGCTCGGGGCGGCGTACCTCGTCGCGCAGCCGCCTGCCGTTCCTCTCGCTGAGCGACGACCAGGTCTTCCACGACGCGACGATCGTGCTCATCGCCGGCGCGATGATCTGCGTGCTCGGCGTCCTCGACGACCTGTTCGAGCTCGACGCGCTGACCAAGCTCGGCGGCCAGGTGCTGGCGGCCGGCTTCCTGGTCGCTCAACCAGGTGCAGCTACTTCTCCTTCCAGATCCCGGGCCGCGGGCCAGTTCAGCCTCGACCGCGACCCAGGCGGCGCTGCTCAGCGTCGTCGTGGTGGTCGCGACCGTGAACGCGGTGAACTTCGTCGACGGCCTGGACGGCCTCGCCGCCGGGGTCGTGGGCATCGGCGCGGTGGCGTTCTTCGCCTTCGCCTACAAGCTCGCGGACGCCAACGACGAGACCCTGGCGATCACCGCCGCGCTGCTGTGCGCGGCGCTCGGCGGCGCCTGCGTCGGCTTCCTGCCGCACAACTTCTTCCCGGCCCGGATCTTCATGGGCGACTCCGGCTCGATGCTGATCGGCCTGGTGCTCTCCGGGTCGGCGCTGACGCTGACCGGCCAGTTCGCCTCGGTCGACATGACCCAGGGCGCCGGGGCGGCGCAGGCCAGCCTGCTGCCCACGCTGCTGCCCGATCCTGCTGCCGATCTCGATCCTGATCGTGCCGTTCGCCGACCTGGTGCTCGCGGTGATCCGCCGTACCCGGGCCGGCCGGTCGCCGTTCGCGCCCGGACAAGGAGCACCTGCACCACCGGCTGCTCGAGATCGGCCACTCGCACCGGCGCGCGGTGCTGATCATGTGGCTGTGGGCCGGGCTGATCGCGTTCGGGGGAGTGCTGGCCAGCCTGTACGCCGGCCGCGCTGACCACCGTGCTGCTGGCGGCCTGGGTGGTGCTGACCGTGGTGCTGACCTTCGTGCTGCCGCGCGTGCAGCGGCCCACCTCCGTACCGGTGCTGATGCCGGGCCGGACGCGTCGTTGACGCGGGCTTTCCGCCTGCGTGAGGGTGGGGGACGCGACCTCGATTTCCGCCCCGCCGAGACTTTGTGCTAGTTTTCACAAGCGTTCAGGAAATGCTCAGGAAGTTGCCGAGACCAAGGTTTCCGGAGCAGCACGATCCCGGACGCCGCCCCCGCCAGCTCCACAGATCGGCCGCCGACATGACGACCGCACCAGCGACCAACGGGTCCGCAGCCCGGCCTGCCCGGCCGGTGACCGCGGGTGGCCAGGTGCGGTCCGCTGCGCTCGCGACCCTCGCTGGTCGGCCTGGTCGCCGTCGGCTGCGGGCCCTCCTCTCGGGTGCGCCCGCCGCCGCTCGGCGCCGCGATCGGCTTCGCGATGGTCCTCGTCTTCTTCGGCACCGGCGCGCGTCGTGGTCAACGCGGTCGCCTCCGTCAGCCCGTCCGCCTCGCTGCTGGTCGCGCTGCTCACCTACACCCTCCAGGTGGTGCTCGTGGGCGTGGTCTTCGCGGCCCTCGACCGCAGCGGCGCCCTCGACGGACACGGTCGACCGGGCCTGGGCCGGCGGCGCCGTCATCGCCGCGACGCTGGTCTGGCTGGTGTCCCACATCGTCTCCGCGACCCGGTCCCGGCAGCCCCTCTACGACCTCCCCGAGCGCCGTCCGGACGGGCCGGAGGCGAGTGCGCGATGACACCCCTTGACTGCTATTGTCCGGTGCGCGATGACTCAGCAGCATCCGCAGAAACCTCCACCCCGAGGCGGGGACCCCTGGCACGCGTACGGCTACCTCGTCTCCGGGGTGTTCCTGTACGGCGCCCTGGGCTGGCTGGCGGACCGCTGGCTGGGGACCTCGTTCCTGGTCGCGATCGGGATCCTGGTGGGCGCCGGCTTCGGCATCTACATGACCATTGCTCGGTTCGACGCTCTGCCTCGACGGCAGAAAGAAGAGAAGTAGGGGTACCACGGTGAGCCTGGCAGGAAGTGTCGTGCATCGCGAGCGAGGAGTTCGTCCCCCCGGGGCCGGGCGACTTCGACCTGCCCGACGGTCTTCACGATCGCGGGGCGTCGGGCGTCACCAAGCCGATGCTCCAGCTCGTGCTGGCCGCGGTCGCTGGTCTTCGGGTTCCTCTACGCTGGCCTCGCGCAAGCGGGCGATGGTCCCCGGCAAGCTGCAGTTCGCCGGCGAGAGCGCCTACGGCTTCGTCCGCAACTCGCGTGGCCCGCGACATCATCGGCAGCCACGACTTCATGCGCTTCGTGCCCTACCTGGTCACGCTCTTCTTCTTCATCCTGCTCAACAACCTCTTCGGCTCGATCCCGTTCATCCAGTTCCCGACGTTCTCCCGCGCCGGGCATGGTCTACGGGCTCGCCGCGCTGTCGCTGGATCATCTACAACTACGTGGGCATCCAGAAGCACGGCTTCCTCGGCTACCTCAAGCTGCAGTGCGTCCCCGGCGGCATCACGGGCCCGATCCTCGCCCTGCTCGTCCCGCTGGAGTTCATCTCGAACCTCATCGTCCGGCCGATCACGCTGGCCCTGCGACTGTTCGCCAACATGTTCGCCGGCCACATCCTGATCGCTGCTGTTCGCGACTCGGCGGCGAGTACCTCCTGGTGCACGGCGCGACGCTGCTCAAGCCCGTCGGCATCCTGGCCTGGCTGCTCTTCATCGCGATCGGCTTCCTGGAGCTGCTGGTCCAGTTCCTGCAGGCCTACGTCTTCGTCCTGCTGAACGCCATGTACATCTCGGGCGCTCTCGCAGACGAGCACTGAGACCCGTTCAGTCCCCCGGCAACACCTCAAGGAAACAACCGAAAGGAACCATCGTGACCGGCTCGCTCAACATGATCGGCTACGGCCTCGCCGCCGTCGGCCCCGGTGTCGGCATCGGCCTGATCTTCGCCGCCTACATCAACGGTGTCGCGCGTCAGCCCGAGGCGCAGAGCCGCCTGCAGTCGATCGCCATCCTGGGCTTCGCGCTCGCCGAGGCGCTCGCCATCATCGGTATCGCCCTCGCGTTCGTCCTCTAGTAACCCGCTGACACGCACTGACGAAGGACCACAGCTGATGAACTCGATCATCCTCGCGGCTGAGGAGGGCACCGAACCCCCTCGCGCCGCACCTCGGTGGAGATCATCCTCGCGCTGGTCGTCTTCGGTCTGCTGTTCCTCGCCGTCAAGAAGTGGGTCGTCCCGAACTTCGAGAAGACCTTCGCCGACCGGACGGCCGCCATCGAGGGCGGTCTGAAGGCGGCCGAGACCAAGCAGGCCGAGGCCGACGCCAAGCTGGCCGAGCTCGAGAAGCAGCTCGGCGACGCCCGGCACGAGGCGGCGCGCATCCGCGAGGAGGCGCGTGAGCAGGGTGCGGCGATCGTCGCGGAGATGCGCGAGCAGGCGCAGACCGAGGCGGCGCGCATCGTCGAGCACGCGCACACCCAGATCGAGGCCGAGCGCCAGCAGGCGGTCACCTCGCTCCGGGCCGAGGTCGGCTCGCTGGCCACGTCGCTCGCCGGTCGCATCGTCGGGGAGTCGCTGGACGACGAGGCTCGCCAGAGCCGGGTCGTCGAGCGCTTCCTCGCCGACCTCGAGAGCCAGCCGACGGTCGACGACGGGAACGGGGCCCGCTGATGCAGGGCGCCTCCTCCGACTCGCTCCACGCGCTGACCGAGGCCCTCGGTACGGCGGTCGAGGGCGGCGTCGGACGCGTCGAAGGTCGGCGACGACCTCTTCGGCGTCGCCGACGTCCTCCGCCGCGAGCCCGGCCTGCGCCGGGTCGCGACCGACGTGTCGGTCCCGGCCGGAGGCCAAGGCCGACCTGCTGCGCGGCATCTTCGGCGAGCAGCTCGACCCGGCGTCGGCCGACCTCGTGGCCGCGGCCGCGGCGCGCCGCTGGGCCGCGACGCCGCGACCTGGCGCGACGCCCTCGAGCACCTCGGGGTCGTCGCGGTCGTGCGGGGCGCCGAGCAGAAGGGCAAGGCCGACGACCTCGAGAACGAGCTGTTCGCCTTCGAGCGGATGGTGTCGGGGAGCCCCGAGCTCCGCGACGCGCTCTCGGACCCGGCCCGCAGCAACGACGACAAGCGCCGGCTGCTCAAGGACCTGCTCGACGGCAAGGCCACCTCGGCCACCGTCCGGCTGGCCGAGCAGGCCGTCGCCGGCACGCACCGCACCGTGGCGGTCGCGCTCGAGAGCTACCAGAAGATCGCCGCCGAGCACCGCAACCGGCTCGTCGCCACCGTCCGGGTGGCCCGCGAGCTCGCGGCGCCGAGGACGCGCAGCGCCTGCAGGACGCCCTGGCCCGGCAGTACGGCCGCCCGGTGCACCTCAACGTCGTCGTCGACCCCGACGTCATCGGCGGGATGCGGGTGGCCATCGGTGACGACGTCATCGACGGCACCGTCGCCAGCCGCCTCGACGACGCCCGACGACAGCTCGCCGGCTGACCGGCGCTCGCCCAGACAACCACAGCACGAGAGACCCAAGAGAGCAGGGATGACGAAATGACGGAGCTTTCGATCCGTCCGGAGGAGATCCGGGACGCACTTCAGCGGTTCGTGTCGGACTACAAGCCCGACACCGCCAGCCGCGAAGAGGTCGGCACGCGTCGCGGAGGCCGGCGACGGCATCGCCCGCGTGTCCGGCCTGCCCTCGGCGATGGCCAACGAGCTCCTCGAGTTCGAGGACGGCACGCTCGGCATCGCCCTGAACCTCGACACCCGCGAGATCGGTGTCGTCATCCTGGGTGAGTTCGAGCGGCATCGAGGAGGGCCAGACGGTCCGCCGCACCGGCGAGATCCTCTCGGTCCCGGTCGGCGACGGCTACCTCGGCCGCGTGGTCGACCCGCTCGGCCAGCCGATCGACGGCCTCGGCGAGGTCGAGCACCGACGGCCGCCGCGCCCTCGAGCTCCAGGCTCCCGGCGTGATGGCCCGCAAGTCGGTGCACGAGCCGCTCGCCACCGGCATCAAGGCGATCGACGCGCTGACCCCGATCGGCCGCGGCCAGCGCCAGCTGATCATCGGCGACCGCGCGACCGGCAAGTCGACGATCGCGATCGACACGATCATCAACCAGAAGCAGAACTGGGAGACCGGCGACCCGGACAAGCAGGTCCGCTGCATCTACGTCGCGATCGGCCAGAAGGGCTCGACCATCGCCGCCGTGCGCGGCGCCCTCGAGGAGGCCGGCGCGCTGGAGTACACCACCATCGTGGCCTCCCCGGCGTCCGACTCGGCCGGCTTCAAGTACCTCGCGCCGTACACCGGCTCGGCCATCGGCCAGCACTGGATGTACGACGGCAAGCACGTGCTGATCGTGTTCGACGACCTGACCAAGCAGGCCGAGGCCTACCGCGCCGTGTCGCTGCTGCTGCGCCGCCCGCCGGGCCGTGAGGCCTACCCGGGTGACGTGTTCTACCTGCACAGCCGGCTCCTCGAGCGCTGCGCGAAGCTGTCCGACGAGCTCGGCGCGGGCTCGATGACCGGTCTGCCGATCGTCGAGACCAAGGCCAACGACGTGTCGGCGTTCATCCCGACCAACGTCATCTCGATCACCGACGGCCAGATCTTCCTGCAGTCCGACCTGTTCGCGGCCAACCAGCGCCCGGCCATCGACGTCGGTGTCTCGGTGTCCCGCGTGGGTGGTGCGGCGATGACCAAGGCCATGAAGAAGGTCACCGGCTCGCTCAAGGTCGACCTCGCGCAGTTCCGCGCGATGGAGGCGTTCGCGATGTTCGCCTCCGACCTCGACGCCGCGTCCCGCCAGCAGCTCGACCGTGGCCAGCGCCTGATGGCGCTGCTCCGGCAGCCGCAGTACTCGCCCTACCCGGTCGAGGAGATGGCCGCCTCGCTGTGGACCGGCACGACGGGTCGCCTCGACAAGGTGCCCGACCGACGACGTGCTGCGCTTCGAGGCGGAGTTCCTCGACTACCTGCGCCGCTCGCACGAGGGCATCCTCGTCGGGCATCCGCGAGTCGAACGACTTCACCGACGACACCGCCTCCGCGCTCGAGGACGCCTACAACTCCTTCCTCGACCAGTTCGAGACCTCCGATGGCGAGTCCATCAAGGCCGGCAAGGAGGAGCACGAGGCGCTCGAGGACGAGGACGTCGAGCAGGAGCAGATCGTCAAGCAGAAGCGGGGCTGACCGATGGCCCTCTCGCTGCGTGAGTACCGCGCACGGATCAAGTCGACCGAGTCGATGAAGAAGATCACGCGCGCCATGGAGCTCATCGCTGCGTCCCGCATCATCAAGGCGCAGCAGCGGGCCCAGGCCGCCGCGCCGTACGCCCGTGAGCTCACCCGTGCGGTGTCGGCGGTGGCGACGTTCTCCAACGTCGAGCACGCGCTGACCACCGAGCCGGAGGACCCCAAGCGGGCCGCGGTCCTGATCGTGACCAGCGACCGCGGGCTGGCCGGTGCCTACTCCTCGTCCGTGCTCAAGGAGGCCGAGCGCCTCGCCGAGAAGCTCCGCGGCGAGGGCAAGGAGGTCGAGACCTACGTCACCGGACGCAAGGGCGTCGGCCTACTTCAACTTCCGCCAGCGCCCGATCGTGCAGAGCTGGACCGGGTTCTCCGACCAGCCGACGTACGACGTCGCCCGCGAGATCGGCGACGCGCTGATCACGGCGTTCCTCGCCGGTGAGGACCACCCCGAGGTCGAGCTGCCCGAGGGCGCGAAGGACGTCGACGAGGTCCACGTGGTCTACACGCGGTTCCGGTCGATGCTGGTCCAGGAGCCGACGGCCATCCGGCTGCTGCCGCTGGAGGTCGTCGAGGGCACCGAGGAGCCCGAGCCGAGGACGAGGTGCTGCCGCTCTACGAGTTCGAGCCGTCGCGCGTCCGAGGTGCTCGACTCGCTGCTCCCGCGCTACGTCCAGAGCCGGATCTACTTCGCCCTGCTGCAGGCGGCCGCCTCCGAGCTGGCCGCCCGGCAGCGGGCGATGAAGTCCGCGACGGACAACGCCGACGAGCTCATCAAGAAGTACACCCGCATCGGCCAACCAGGCCCGCCAGGCCGGGATCACCCAGGAAATCAGCGAGATCGTCGGTGGCGTCAACGCGCTGGCCGACGCGAATGCCGGGAGTGAGTGAGAGAGATGACTGCCACGACTGAAGAACGAGGAACCGAGCAGGCCGCGGGCGGCGTAGGTCGCATCGCCCGCGTGATCGGGCCGGTCGTCGACGTCGAGTTCCCCGCGGACTCGATGCCCGAGATGTACAACATGCTCAAGACCGAGCTCGAGCTCGAGCGGCGAGACCGCGCACGCTGACCCTCGAGGTCGCGCAGCACATCGGCGACGGCATGGTCCGCGCCATCTCGATGCAGCCGACCGACGGCCTGGTCCGCGGCGCGCAGGTGCAGGACACCGGCGGCCCGATCACGGTGCCCGTCGGCGACGCCACCCTCGGCCACGTGTTCAACACGCTCGGCGACTGCCTCAACCTCGAGGAGGGCGAGCAGCTCGAGGTCAACGAGCGCTGGGGCATCCACCGCAAGGCGCCCGGCCTTCGACCAGCTCGAGTCCAAGACCGAGATGTTCGAGACCGGCATCAAGGTCATCGACCTGCTCACCCCGTACGTCCAGGGCGGCAAGATCGGCCTGTTCGGTGGCGCCGGTGTCGGCAAGACCGTGCTGATCCAGGAGATGATCGCCCGCGTCGCCAAGGACCACGGCGGTGTGTCGGTGTTCGCCGGTGTCGGCGAGCGCACCCGTGAGGGCAACGACCTGATCGCGGAGATGGACGAGGCCGGCGTCATCGGCCAGACCGCCCTGGTGTTCGGCCAGATGGACGAGCCGCCGGGCACCCGCCTGCGGGTCGCGCTGTCCGCGCTGACGATGGCGGAGTACTTCCGCGACGTGCAGAGCCAGGACGTGCTGCTGTTCATCGACAACATCTTCCGGTTCACCCAGGCCGGTTCCGAGGTGTCGACGCTGCTCGGCCGGATGCCGTCCGCGGTGGGCTACCAGCCCAACCTCGCCGACGAGATGGGCGTGCTCCAGGAGCGGATCACCTCGACGCGTGGTCACTCGATCACCTCGATGCAGGCGATCTACGTGCCCGCCGACGACTACACCGACCCGGCGCCGGCCACCACGTTCGCGCACCTCGACGCGACGACGGAGCTGTCCCGCGAGATCGCGTCGCTCGGCATCTACCCGGCCGTGGACCCGCTGACCTCGACGTCGCGGATCCTGGACGCGCAGTACATCGGCGAGGACCACTACAACACCGCGGTCCGGATCAAGCAGATCCTCCAGCGCAACAAGGAGCTGCAGGACATCATCGCGATCCTCGGTGTCGACGAGCTGTCCGAGGAGGACAAGATCATCGTCTCCCGGGCCCGCCGCATCCAGCGGTTCCTGTCGCAGAACACCTACGTCGCCAAGCAGTTCACCGGCATCGAGGGCTCGACCGTCCCGATCGAGGACACCATCGAGGCGTTCACCAAGATCGCCGACGGCGACTACGACCACGTCGCCGAGCAGGCCTTCTTCATGTGCGGTGGCCTCGACGACGTCGAGAAGAAGTGGGACGAGATCCAGAAGAGCCTCTGAGGTTCCTCGAGCCGCTGTGCGCAGCACGAGGACGCAGACTGAGGAGTCCGCGTGAGTGACGACCTGATGCAGGTCGAGCTGGTCGCAGCCGACCGGCTGGTCTGGTCGGGCGAGGCCAAGATGGTCATCGCCCGCACCACCGAGGGCGACGTCGGCATCCTGCCGAACCACGCGCCGATGCTGTCCAGATGGTGCACGGCATCGTCGACGTGACGACCACGGACAACGAGACCTGGATCGCGGCGGTCGACGCCGGCTTCCTGTCGGTGGCGAACAACCGGATCTCGATCCTGTCCGAGCACGCCGAGATGTCGCACGACATCGACCTGGAGAAGGCGCGCGCCGACCTCGAGCGCTGCAAGAGCGAGGGCGCGGGCGACGACGAGGCCCTGGCCGCAGGCCGAGGAGGCGTGGGCCGAGGCCCGTGTCCGGGCGGCCGAGAAGGCGTCCTGACCCTGATGCCGCTGTGGGAGTGGCTGGTCGACTCCGTCGGGGTCCTGCTGTTCCTGCTGCTGCTCTACGGCCTCGCCTGGTCGTCCGCCGTCGATGGATCTCCCGCAACGGCGGCACCTTCGAGTTCAGCGTCCGCGTCCGGTCCGGTAGGGCCGGGCGCGGCTGGATTCTCGGGGTCGGCCGCTACTCCGGCGACCTGCTCGAGTGGTTCCGGATCTTCTCGCTGGCGCCCCGGCCGCGGTACCGCTACCAGCGCGCCGACCTGGAGTACGTCGGACGGCGCGACCCCGTCGGCGCCGAGGCCGTACTCGCTCTACTCCGGCCACATCATCGTGTCCTGCCAGACCCCGTCCGGCCCGCTCGAGGTGGCGATGAGCCCCGACGCGCTGACCGGCTTCCTCGCCTGGCTCGAGGCCGCCCCGCCCGGCCGTCGCCAGCCGCCGCTGCGCCGCGTGAGCCGTCAGCGCTCGCCGCCGGGCTTCCAGAGCACGTCGCCGTCCTGCCGGTTCGCGTGCCGGGCCAGGATGAACAGCAGGTCGAGAGCCGGTTGAGGTACTTGATCGCCAGCACGTTCATGGTCGCCTCGTGCTCCTCGAAGGCCGCCCAGGCGGACCGCTCCGCCCGCCGGACGACGGTGCGGGCGACGTGCAGGTGGGCGCCGCCGGGCGTGCCGCCGTTGAGGATGAACGACCGCAGCTTCGGCAGGTCCTCGTTGAACTCGTCGCACCAGGCCTCGAGCCGGTCGACGTACTCCTGCTCGATGCGCAGCGGCGGGAACTCGGGGTTCTCGACGACCGGCGTGCAGAAGTCGGCGCCGACGTCGAACAGGTCGTTCTGCACCCGTGGTGAGCACCGCGACGACCGTCGTCCTCGAGGCCGCCGACGGCCAGCGCCACGCCCGATGTGGGCGTTGGCCTCGTCGACGTCGGCGTAGGCGTGGAGCCGGAGGTCGTTCTTCGTCGTGACGCTCATGTCGCCGAGGCGGGTCTCGCCGCCGTCGCCGGTGCGGGTGTAGATGCGGGTGAGGTTGACCATGCCCCACACCCTAGGCGGTGCCGTCACCGGCACTAGCATTCCGCCTGATGCAGGGATTCCAGGTCCGGTCCGAGGGGCCGCTCTCGCACCCGCTGCGCGGCACGCGCGCACGTCGGCGGGGCGAAGAACAGCGCCCTGAAGCTGATGGCCGCCGCGCTGCTGGCCCGCGGGCGGAGCCGGATCACCAACGTCCCGGACATCCTCGACGTGCACGTGATGGCGCGGCTGCTCGAGGAGCTCGGCTGCACGGTGGACGGTGGAGCACCCCGCGCCGGAGCCGTGCGTCGACGCCAACCCGAGCGGGACGGTGACCATCGACGTGCCCGACGAGCTCGGGCACGTGGCGCCCTACGACCTGGTGCGCCGGCTGCGGGCGTCGATCAGCGTGCTCGGCCCGCTGGTCGCGCGCTGCGGGCGGGCGCGGGTGGCGCTGCCCGGCGGCGACAACATCGGCTCGCGCGGCCTGGACATGCACATGACCGGGCTGACCGAGCTCGGCGCGCAGGTGCGCATCGAGCACGGCTTCGTGGTCGCCGAGGTGGCCGGCCGGCTGACCGGCGCGAGCCTGTGGCTGGACTTCCCGAGCGTCGGCGCGACCGAGAACCTGCTGATGGCCTCGGTGCTGGCGGACGGGACGACGGTCATCGACAACGTCGCGCGCGAGCCGGAGATCATCGACCTCTGCGAGATGCTCATCGCGATGGGCGCCAAGATCGAGGGCGTCTCCACCTCGACGCTGACCGTGCACGGGGTCTCCCGGCTCGAGCCGGTCGAGCACGCGACGGTGTCCGACCGGATCGTCGCCGGCACCTGGGCCTTCGCCACCGCGATCGCCGGCGGCGACCTGACGGTCCGCGGCGGGCAGGCCCGGCACCTCGACATCGTGCTCGACAAGCTGGTGTCCGTCGGGAGCGTCGGTCAGCGACGTCGACGGCGGCTTCCACGTGTACGTCGACCGCCGGCTCGACTCCTTCGACGTGGTCACCCTGCCCTACCCGGGGTTCCCGACGGACCTGCAGCCGTTCGCGATGGCGCTTGCGGCCGTCAGCGACGGGACCGCGATGATCACCGAGAACGTCTTCGAGGCGCGGTTCATGTTCGCCCAGGAGCTCGCCCGGCTCGGCGCCGACCTGCGCACCGACGGCCACCACGCGGTGGTGCGGGGCAAGCCGGTGCTGTCCGGCGCGCCCGTCGTCGCGCACGACATCCGGGCCGGGGCCGCGCTGGTGCTCGCCGGCCTCGCCGCCCAGGGCACCACGACCGTGGCCGAGTCGCAGCACATCGACCGGGGCTACCCGTACTTCGTGGAGATGCTCTCCGGCCTCGGTGTCGACATCGAGCGGGTCGACGTACCCGACCTCGGCGACTGACGAGCGACACTCGCCGGTGTCGCCAGGCACCATTCGCCGGTCCCGTGCGTCATAGTGGTAGGGGACAACCACGGGGGGTTGTTCCGCACGGAGGGAGCAGCCGGATGCTCGTCACGACGCAGGGTCCGACGATGTGTCTGAGTGGCCGGTTCGACGGTCGCTCGACGAGCGAGGTCCGCGAGGTGCTCACCTCCCTGATGGCCGCGCACGAGGTGGTCGTCGTGGACATGACCGGCGTGGAGTCGATCGACCTGACCGCGCTGCGGCTGCTGGCAGCGGCCAGCGCGCGGATGGAGCGCGAGGGGCACACGCTCACCCTCCGGGGCTGCTCGCCGGCGCTGCGCCGGGTCATCGCGTTCACCCGGCTGCGCCGCTGGTTCTACGCCGAGCACGGCCAGACCCCGCACCCCCTGTGACCACCGGGCTGTGACCTAGTCGACGCAGCGGGCCGAGTGGAGTAGTTCACACACGGTTACCCGGCGGTCACCTCCGCCGTACTCTCAGGCCATGACCGACTCGAAGGACCGCCCGTGGGTGATGCGCACCTACGCCGGACACAGCTCGGCGGCCGACTCCAACGCGCTCTACCGGACGAACCTGTCGAAGGGCCAGACCGGCTTCTCGGTCGCCTTCGACCTACCCACCCAGACCGGCTACGACCCGGACCACCCGCTGGCCCGCGGCGAGGTCGGCAAGGTCGGGGTGCCGGTCCCGCACCTGGGGGAGATGCGGCGGCTGTTCGAGGAGATCCCGCTCGACACGATGAACACCTCGATGACGATCAACGCGACCGCGATGTGGCTGCTCGCGCTCTACCAGGTCGTCGCCGAGGAGCAGGCGATGGCGTCGGGGCACGCCGAGGACGGCTTCGAGGACGTGCACGGCACGCTGGCCGGCACCACCCAGAACGACATCATCAAGGAGTACCTCTCCCGCGGGACCTACGTCTTCCCGCCCGAGCACTCGCTGCGGCTGACCGGTGACCTGATCGCCTACACCGTCAACCACATCCCGAAGTGGAACCCGATCAACATCTGCAGCTACCACCTGCAGGAGGCCGGCGCGACGCCCACGCAGGAGCTCGCCTACGCCCTGTGCACGGCGATCGCCGTGCTCGACACGGTGCGCGACTCGGGGCAGGTGTCGCCCGAGGACTTCCCCAAGGTCGTCGGACGCATCTCGTTCTTCGTCAACGCCGGGGTGCGCTTCGTCGAGGAGATGTGCAAGATGCGCGCCTTCGTGCAGCTCTGGGACGAGGTCACCCGCGAGCGCTACGGCGTCGAGGACGAGAAGATGCGCCGCTTCCGGTACGGCGTCCAGGTGAACAGCCTGGGCCTGACGGAGGCGCAGCCCGAGAACAACGTGCAGCGGATCGTGCTGGAGATGCTCGGCGTGACCCTGTCGAAGGACGCCCGCGCCCGCGCCGTCCAGCTGCCGGCGTGGAACGAGGCGCTCGGCCTGCCGCGCCCCTGGGACCAGCAGTGGTCGCTGCGGCTGCAGCAGGTGCTGGCCTTCGAGTCCGACCTGCTGGAGCACGACGACCTGTTCGAGGGCTCCAAGGTCGTGGAGGCCGAGGTCGGGAGGCTCGTCGCCGGTGCCCGGGCCGAGATGGACCGGGTCCAGGCGATGGGCGGTGCCGTCGCGGCGGTCGAGTCCGGCTACATGAAGCAGGCGCTGGTCTCCTCGCACGCGGCCCGCCGGGGCCGGATCGAGTCCGGCGAGGACAAGGTCGTCGGGGTCAACTGCTACGAGACGACCGAGCCGTCCCCGCTGACCGCCGACCTCGACGCCGCGATCCAGGCGGCGGACCCGGAGGCCGAGCGGTCCGCCGTGGCCGGCCTCGAGGCGTGGCGTGCCGAGCGGGACGACGCCGAGGTGGAGACCGCTCTCGCCGGGTTGGCGGAGGCCGCGAAGTCGGGCGCCAACCTGATGGAGGCCACCCTCGTCGCGGCCCGCGCGGGCGCCACGACCGGCGAGTGGGCCGGCACGCTGCGTGAGGTGTTCGGCGAGTTCCGCGCCCCGACGGGCGTCTCCGGGGCCGTCGGCGTGGCCGACGCCGGGGCCGACCTGACCAAGGTCCGGGAGGACGTCCGTCGGACGGGGGAGGAGCTCGGGAGCCGCCTCCGGCTGCTGGTCGGCAAGCCCGGGCTCGACGGTCACTCCAACGGCGCGGAGCAGGTCGCGGTGCGGGCCCGCGACGCCGGCTTCGAGGTGATCTACCAGGGCATCCGGCTGACGCCGGACCAGATCGTGGCGGCCGCGGTCGCCGAGGACGTGCACTGCGTGGGTCTGTCGATCCTGTCCGGCTCGCACATGGAGCTGGTGCCCGCGGTCCTCGACGGGATGCGCGAGCAGGGGATCGAGGACGTGCCGGTGGTCGTCGGTGGCATCGTGCCGTCCGCCGATGCGGCGAAGCTCAAGGAGCTGGGCGTCGCCGCGGTGTTCACGCCCAAGGACTTCGGCCTGACCGAGATCATGGCGGGCATCCTCGCCGAGATCCGCCTGGCACACGGGCTCGCGCGCGACTAGGCGTCCGCGGCCTGGGTACCCCGCTTACGTCATTGCCCCGCGTATCCAGGAGAACCCATGTCGACCGACGCGATCGTGCTGCTCAAGAACGACCACAAGGAGATCCTCAAGGTCCTTCAAGGACTTCGAGAAGGCCGGCGAGAACGCTCACGCCGCCAAGGGCAAGATCGTGAACAGGATCATCGAGCTGCTGACGGTGCACACCTACATCGAGAACGAGGTGATGTACC
The DNA here is from genome assembly GCA_963786795.1 of uncultured Actinomycetota bacterium. GTDB lineage: Bacteria > Actinomycetota > Actinomycetes > Propionibacteriales > Nocardioidaceae > Nocardioides_B. Next base: position 201,143 of record CAWBAQ010000029.1, on the reverse strand, counting down.
CCCGCGTGCGAGCGCTGCTGCCCGAGGTCGAGGACGACGTGCTCGAGTCCTACGAGGAGCACCACGTCGCCGACGTGCTCGTCGTCGAGCTCGCGGCGATGAAGCCGACCGCCGAGCGGTTCACCGCCAAGACCACCGTGCTCATCGAGAACGTCCGGCACCACATCGAGGAGGAGGAGCAGGAGTGGTTCCCGAAGGTCCGGGAGGGCCTGGGTCGCAAGACCCTGCAGGACCTCGGTGCGGAGATGCTGGAGGCGAAGAAGAAGGCGCCGCGCAAGCCGTCGCAGCCGAGCGCCCTGAAGAAGACCATCGACGCGGTCATCGCCTAGCCTGGCCGGCATGTCCGACCTGCAGTGCGCGGCCACCCTGCTTCTCGTCCAGCACGGCGTGTCCGAGTCCGAGTCCCGCAGGCTCGGCCGCTCGCTGCGGTCCGCCCGGCTGGCGGCGATCTACACCGCCGGATCGGCCGAGGCGGCGCAGACCGCGGAGGTCGTCGGCGACGAGACGGGTGTCCCGGTGACTGTCCTCGACCAGGCGCTCGACCGGTCGGCGGACCTCGAGGGGATCGCCGACCTGCACCGCGGCGAGACGGTGCTGGTCGTTGCGCCCCTCGACCTGGCCGGCGGCGCCGTCGTCGAGGTCACCATCGACGCCGACGGATGGGTGCTGCGCAGCTGGGACGGCGATCCGGGCGACGTCGCGTGACTCGCGTGCCTTTTGGGGCCAGAATGCAGGTAGCGGAGGGGCGGCTCGGGGCGCGTCATCCACCGAAGGCTTTCGTTGAGGCGATGGGGAGCAAGCTCTGGTGGGTCTGACGTCCAGCGTGACGGGTCACGGCTCGTTCGAGGTGCGGCTTGCCGCCGCAGCCCTCGAGCGTGGGCGACGCGCGCGCACACGTCCGCCGCCTGCTCGACGAAGCGGACCGTGACGACCTCGCCGAGACGGCGGTGCTGCTGGTCAGCGAGCTGGTCACCAATGCCCTGCTGCACGCCGGGACCGACATCGACGTCGCCGCGCGACTGGACGACAAGGGTCTGCGGGTCGAGATCGGCGACGGCAGTCCGCACCTGCCCTCGCGGCGACGGTACGCCGCCACCGCGGGCACCGGCCGCGGTCTGCTCATGCTCGAGTCGCTGGTCGACGACTGGGGAGTGATCCGGCACCGCACCGGGAAGACCGTGTGGTTCCGCGTCTCCGGGCCCGACAACGACCTCCCCGACCGGGACGAGCCCCGGACCGACCAGCCCGGTGTCGCCGTCATGGGACGCGACAACGTGGACGTGGAGCTCCGGAACATGCCCCTCCTGCTGCACGCGGCCTGGCAGGAGCACGCCGAGGCGCTGCTGCGGGAGTACCTGCTCGCGAACCTCGACTCCGAGGCCGCCGACCCCATCCAGATGCACGCGGACGCCACCGACGCGATCGCCGTCCTCGAGGAGCACGTGCCACGGGCCACGGTCGCGATGAGCCCCGACGAGCTGATGGGTGACGCCGTCGAGCCGCTGGTGTCCGCCAGCCGCGTCGACGTGCCCGTGCCGCTCGGGTCCGTGGCGCACTTCGAGACGCTCGACCGGGCGATCCAGGCCGCCCTCGACCTGTCCCGGGAGGGGCTGGTGCTCACCGCGCCCTCGCAGCCGGAGGTCCAGGCGTTCCGCCGGTGGATCTGCCGCCAGGTGCTGAGCCAGGCCGCGGGCGGACGTCCCGAGCCGTGGGAGGTCCCCGAGGATGCCGTGGGCAACGCCCCGGCTCTCGTCGACTGGGACGCGAGCGTCGTCACCGAGGCCACCGGAGGGCTGATCGCGGCCGACACCACGAGCCGCATCATCGCCATCAGCCGCACCGCCAGCCGAGATCCTCGGGTACGACGACCCCGCCGAGGTCGTGGGTCGACGGATCGTGACGATCATCCCGGAGCGCTACCGGCAGGCCCACGTCGCGGGCTTCACGATGTACCTTCTCGTCGGCCGCAAGCCGCTGCTCGACACCACGGTCGTGGTGCCCGCGTTGCGTCGCGACGGCACCGAGGTCGAGGTGGAGCTGACGGTGCGGTCGCCGGCCGCCGGCAACGGCCAGAGCGTGCTGCTCGCGGACATCCGGCGCCGCCCGGACGACCCGATCTCGCCGTAGGACGTTGGCCCGCGCGGCTATCGTCGGCAGGGGGTCGGACGAGCTGGAGGTGGAGTGCGCGCACGGGTGGTCCTGGCTCCGATGCTCCTGTCCGTTGCGCTCGCGGGAGCGCTGGCCGGCTGCGACGCCGCGCCCGCGGGCTCCGCGTCCGGATGCACCGAGCTCGTCGGCCACCGGCAGCACCCGGCCGCCGGTCGTGGGCGGTGAGGTGCCGCACGAGCAGCAGCCGCCGTCGCGGGCGATGGACAGCCTCGAGAAGCCCGTGCACGCGCGCCTGGCGGCGCAGATCGCCGGGCAGGGGCTGACCCTGACCTACCTCGCCTGCCCGCACTGGGACGGGACGGTGCCGCAGCGGCTCACCTGCCGGGGGTACGTCGACGGGCTGGTCGCGCACGTCGCGGTCCACCTGAAGGCCGCGGTCGAGGGCAAGGCCGTCGGCTTCGACGCCCGGCTGCTCGACGGGGTGATCGCCACCCGCAAGCTGGAGGGGACCCTGCGGGACCAGGGCTGGAGGGTGGCGGACTGCGGCGACCGGGCCGCCTACCCCGCCGAGGTCGGCAGCCGGATCGTCTGCCACGTGCGGCGGCCCGGCGACGACCGCTACGTCGTCGCGACCGTCTCCGACCGGTCCGGAGCGGTGATGATCGCGGACTACCGGCCCGCCTCCTAGGGCAGACTCCTCCCATGGCCAGGGTCATCGTCGTCGGGGCGGGTGTCGTGGGGCTGTCGTGCGCCGTCCGGCTGCTCGAGGCCGGGCACGACGTCGGTGTCGTCGCCCGCGACCTGCCGCTGGAGACGACGTCGGCGGTCGCCGCCGCCCTGTGGGGCCCGTACCGTGCCTACCCGTTCGAGCGGGTGACCGCCTGGTCGCGGGCGACGTACACGCGAGCTGGAGGTGCTCGCGGACCTCGACGGCACCGGCGTGCGGATGGTGCCGGGCACCGAGCTGCACCGCACGGCCCAGGCGGACCCCTGGTGGCGCGACGCCGTGCCGACCCTCACCCGGGTGGAGGCGCTGGGCCCGCCGTACGTCGACGGCTGGACCTTCGTGGCGCCGGTCGTGGAGATGCCGGTCTACCTGACCTGGCTGGCCGGTCGCGTCGAGGCGCTGGGCGGCACGATCACGCGGATGGCGCTGTCGGCGCTGCCCGACCACGCCGAGGTGGTCGTCAACGCGACCGGGCTCGGCGCCCGCCGGATGGCCGACGACCCCTCGGTGCTGCCGGTGCGCGGCCAGGTCGTGTACGTCGAGCAGGTCGGCCTCGAGCGCTGGTGGCTCGACGCCGCGGCCGAAGGGGGACCGGTCTACGTCGTCCCGCGCTCGAGGGACATCGTCGTCGGCGGGACCGACGACGAGGGGGAGTGGGACCGGCGGCCCGACCCCGACGTCGCGAAGCTGATCCTCGAGCGCGCGATCGGCGTGGTGCCGTCGCTGGCCAGGGCGCGGGTGATCGGCCACCGCGTCGGGCTGCGTCCCGCGCGGCCGTCGGTCCGGCTGGAGGCCGAGCGGAAGGACGACCGGCTGGTCGTGCACTGCTACGGGCACGGCGGCGCGGGCGTGACCCTGTCGTGGGGCTGCGCGGCCGAGGTCGCCGGGCTCGTCGGTCCTTAGAGCCGGCGCACGTCGACCACGGCGGCCAGGTCGACCGGGCCGTAGACGTGCGGGTAGGCCTCGTCCGTCCCCTCCAGCTGCTCGGTGCGCCACGGGGAGGTGAGCCGGTCGGTCTCGATCTCGAGGAGCACGAGGTCGTCGAGGTCGGCGAAGTACCGGGTTCGCACGCCCTCGACCTGGTGCGCTTCGGAGCAGTGGATGTAGCCCTCCTGCTCGAGCGAGACCCCACGGGTGGACGTCGTGTAGCTGCCCGCCCGTTGCGCGGCGGCCCAGGCGTCGGGCGTCGTGACGTGGAAGATCCGCATCAGAACAGCCGCTCGGACGGGTCGTCCATGCCGCGCAGCGCGTCGTAGTCGACCACGGCGCAGGCGATGCCGCGGTCGGTGGCCAGGACGCGGGCCTGCGGCTTGATCTCCTGGGCCGCGAAGATCCCGCGCACCGGGCGCAGCTTCGGGTCGCGGTTGAGCAGCTCGAGGTAGCGGGTCAGCTGCTCGACGCCGTCGATCTCGCCACGCCGCTTGATCTCCACCGCGACGGACCTCCCCTCGGTGTCCCGGCACATCAGGTCGACCGGGCCGATCGCGGTGGGGTACTCGCGCCGTACCAGCGTCAGGCCCGTCGGCCAGCGTCGCCGGGTGGTCGGCGAGCAGCTCCTGCAGGTGCTTCTCGACGCCGTCCTTCTGCAGGCCGGGGTCCACGCCGAGGTCGTGGGCGCGTGTCGTGCAGCACCTCCTCGAGCAGGATGCGCAGGGTGTCGCCGTCCTTGCCGGTCACCAGCCACTCCGGGACGCCGTCCTCGCTGACTCCCTCCGCGACCTTGCAGGGAGGCGACATCCAGTTCAGCGGCTTGTACGAGCCGCCGTCGGAGTGCACCAGCACCGAGCCGTCGTTCTTGACCATGATCAGCCGGGTGGCCATCGGCAGGTGGGCCGTCAGCCGTCCCGCGTAGTCGACCTGGCAGCGCGCAACGACGAGTCTCACGAGGCGGCAATCTACCCGGCCACGGGTGGTCTACCTCACGGCGGTGCGAGCGGACGGCGTGCCATGATGCGCGCATGACGAGTGGCACACGTGACTTCAGCTCCATCGGCGTGATCGGCCTGGGGACCATGGGCGCCGGCATCGCCGAGGTCTTCGCCCGCAACGGCTACCAGGTGGTCGGCGTCGAGCAGACCGAGGAGACCCTCGAGCGCGGTCGCCAGCACGTCGAGCACTCCACCGGCCGGGCGGTCAAGCGCGGGAAGCTGAGCGAGGACGAGCAGTCCGAGCTCGTCGGCCGCATCACGTTCACCACCGACATGGCCGACGTCAAGGACTGCGGCCTGGTCGTCGAGGCGGTCGTGGAGCAGCTGCACGTGAAGCAGCAGATCTTCCGCGCTCTCGACGAGATCGTCGGCGCCGACGCGGTGCTCGCGACCAACACCTCCTCGCTCTCGGTCACCGAGATCAGCACCGCGACGTCCCACCCGGGCCGCGTCATCGGCGTGCACTTCTTCAACCCGGCGCCGGTGCAGAACCTCGTCGAGATCATCCGCACCGTGGTGACCGAGCCCGACGTGCTCGAGGACGCAGCGGAGCTCGCTCGCTCCCTGCGGAAGACGCCGGTCGTCGTGGGTGACAAGGCGGGGTTCATCGCGAACGCCCTGCTGTTCGGCTACCTCAACCACGCCGCGTCGATGTTCGAGCAGAAGTACGCCACCCGCGAGGACCTCGACGCCGCGATGCGCTTCGGCTGCGGCTACCCGATGGGCCCCCTCGCGCTGCTCGACCTGATCGGCCTCGACACGGCCTACGAGATCCTGGACACGATGTACAAGCAGGGCCGCGACCGTCTGCACGCGCCGGCCCCGGTCCTCAAGCAGATGGTCACCGCCGGCCTGCTCGGCCGGAAGTCGGGCCGCGGCTTCTACACCTACGAGGACGCGGACAGCCCCGTCGTCGTCGACGACGCGCTCACCCCGTCGCGCCGACGACGTGCCCCGGCTGCGCCACGACATCCGCGTCGTCGGCGTGGTCGGCACCGGCACGATGGCGACCGGGATCGTCGAGGTCTTCGCGAAGGCGGGCTTCCCCGTCACGTACGTCGGACGCAGCGACGCCAAGGTCGAAGGCGTGCGCGCCACGATCGAGAAGTCCCTGGAGAAGGCGATCCAGCGCGGGAAGCTCGAGGAGTCCGCCCGCGACGAGGTGCTGTCCCGGCTGACGGGTACGACGTCCCTGGACGACCTCGCGGACGTCGACATCGTCGTCGAGGCCATCGCCGAGGACGTCAAGATCAAGTCGGTGCTGTTCGAGAACCTCGACGAGATCTGCAAGCCGGGCGCGATCCTGGCCACCACGACCTCGTCGCTGCCGGTGATCTCGCTGGCCAAGGTGACCGGCCGGGCGCGCGACGTCGTCGGCATGCACTTCTTCAACCCCGCCCCGATCATGAAGCTGGTCGAGGTGGTGAGCACCGTCAGCACCGGCGACGACGTCGCCGAGACGGCCCGTGCGCTGTGCGCGAAGGTGGGCAAGGTCGCCGTCTCCTGCGGCGACCGGGCCGGGTTCATCGTCAACGCGCTGCTGTTCCCCTACCTCAACGACGCGGTCAAGATGCTCGAGGCGCACTACGCCACCGCCGACGACATCGACACCGCCATGAAGTACGGCTGTGCCCTGCCGATGGGGCCGTTCGAGCTGCTGGACGTCGTCGGCAACGACGTGTCGCTGGCGATCCAGCGCGAGCTGTACCTCGAGTTCCGCGAGCCCGGCTTCGCGCCGGCACCGCTGCTCGAGCACCTGGTCACGGCCGGCTACCTCGGCCGCAAGACGCAGCGCGGCTTCCGCGACTACACGATCCGCTGAGCCGTCGGGGAGGATGGGGCGATGAAGACGAGTCGCCTCGAGGCGTTCAGTGACGGCGTCCTCGCCATCATCATCACGATCATGGTGCTGGAGCTGCACGTGCCGGAGGGCACGGACTGGTCCGCGCTCGGCGACTCCGCCACCGGGTTCCTCACCTACGCCCTGAGCTTCGTCTACATCGGGATCTACTGGAACAACCACCACCACATGTTCCAGGTGGTCGACTCGGTGCGCGGCGGCGTGCTGTGGGCCAACCTGCACCTGCTGTTCTGGCTCTCGTTGCTGCCGTTCACGACGGCCTGGATGGACGAGTCGGGCTTCGAGCGGGTGCCCACGATCGTCTACGGCATCGACCTGCTGATGGCCGGGTTCGCCTACTACCTGCTGCAGCTGACGCTGTTCCGCTGCCCGGGAGGGGAGCGGCTGCGCGAGGCGCTGGGAGCCGACTACAAGGGGAAGTCGTCACCGGTGATCTACCTGGTCGGCATCGTGCTCTGCTTCGTGGCCCCGCTCGCTCGGCCTCGGCGTCTACACCGTCGTCGCCGGCATGTGGCTGGTGCCCGACCGTCGGCTCGAGCGCTTCCTGAGCGCCCACCAGACCGCATGAGCGCCGACCGCGTCGAGGCCTTCCGCGGCGAGGACTACCGTCGTGCGCCGGGTCACCGGCTCGGCCGCGACGAAGCCCTACCGGTGCCCGGGCTGCCACCAGGTGATCCGGCCCGCGACGCCGCACACCGTCGCGTGGCCGGTGGTCCCGACGTCGTTCGCGCGCGACGCCACCGGCCTCGACGAGCGCCGGCACTGGCACACCGCCTGCTGGGCCGCCCGCGACAGCCGTCGGTGAGAATGGTCGGCATGCCTGCGATCCGCGCCAACTCGGTCCTGCCCGCCCGACGGGAGGCGATCACGCTGCACACCGCCGACGGCCTCACCCTGGTGGGGGAGCTGGCCGTCCCGGAGGACCGCGAGCCGGTCGCCACCCTCATCGCCCTGCACCCGTTGCCGACCCACGGCGGGATGATGGACAGCCACGTCTTCCGCAAGGCCGCGTTCCGGCTGCCGGCGCTGGCGGGCGTCGCGGTGCTGCGCTTCAACACCCGCGGCACGTCGAGCATGCAGGGCACCAGCGAGGGGACCTTCGACAACGCCGACGGCGAGCGCTTCGACGTCGCCGCCGCCATCGAGTACGCCGAGTTCCACGACCTGCCGAACATCTGGGTGCTCGGCTGGTCGTTCGGGACCGACCTCGTGCTGATGCACGCGAACGACCCGGCCGTGACCGGCGCGATCCTGCTCTCGCCGCCGCTGCGGTTCTCCGGCCCCGAGCACCTGGCCGCCTGGGCCGACTCCGGCAAGCCGCTGACCGCCCTGGTGCCCGAGCACGACGACTACCTCCAGCCGCCCGAGGCCGTGGAGCGCTTCGCCGCCGTGCCGCAGGCCGAGGTGATCGGCGTCGAGGGCGCGAAGCACCTGTGGGTCGGGGACGCCGAGACCGTGCTCGACCTGGTCGTGCAGCGGGTCGCGCCCGAGGTCGACGTACCGCTGCCGAGGGAGTGGGACGGGCCGATGGAGACCGCGGACACCAGCGCCTACGCGGACCGGACGACCGCCGCGTTCAAGGACGTCCCCCGCTAGGAGACTTCCTGGCGGGGGATGAAGACCTCCTTGACGAGCAGCGTGATCGCCGCCGCCGTGGGGATCGCGAGCAGGGCGCCGATGACGCCCAGCAGGCCCGCCCCGATGAGCGCCGCGATCACGATGATCGAGCCGGGCAGGTCCACCGAGTGGGACATCACCCGCGGGTAGATCACGTAGTTCTCGAACTGCTGGTAGAGCACGTAGAAGATCAGGCAGGCGAGCCCGATCTGCGGGTCGGTCGCGAAGCCGATCGCGGTCACGATCACCGCGCCCAGCGTGGCACCGATCATGGGGATCACGTCGAGCAGCGCGACCACGGCGGCCAGCGCGACGGCGTACTCGCTCAGCCCGACGGCGAACAGGAAGACCAGCGAGCTGATGCCGGCCGCCATCGCCACGACGAAGGCGCCGGAGACGTAGGCGCCCACGTTGTCGACGATCCGGTCGCCGAGCTCGGTGACCCGCTCACGCCGGCTGGCCGGGGCGAACCGGTAGGTCGAGCGCTTGACCTTGGGCAGCGTGGCGAGGAAGTACAGCGTCAGCACGATCACGATGAAGGTGTTGGCGAAGAACGACAGCACCTTGAGCCCGACGCCCACGACTCCGCCGAAGAGCGCCGAGCCGACCTTCCCGCCGGACAACGCGTCCTGCGCCTTGTTGAGCACGTCGTAGCGGTTGTCGAGCCGCTGGATGCTGCGGTTGTGCTGGAGCTGGTCGACCCAGCCGGGCGCGCTCTTGGCGATCGCGCTGACCTGGTCGCTGATCACCGGCACCAGGGCCACCACGAAGAGCGCGACGGCCAGCACGACACCGGTGATCACCACGAGCACCGCCCAGTTGCGGCCCAGGCCGCGCCGTCCCAGCCACTCGACGACCGGGTTCAGACCCGCCGCCAGGAACCCGGCCACCAGGATCAGGATCAGGGTCGACCCGATCGACAGGATCAGGCCGCCCAGCCACCAGGCGAGGAACGCCCCGAGCGCCAGGAAGAAGCCGAGCCGGAACGGGCGGTGCAGGGCGACGTCGGCGCTCGTCGAGGACCGGGTGGTGTCCTGGACGTGCCGGGTGACCCGTCCCGCCCGCGTCGCGGGCTTGCTCACGCGGTCCCGTCGTCCTTCTTCTTCGCCGGAGCCGGGTCGTCACCGAACCCGGAGATCACGTCGCGCAGCGCGCCGAGCTGGCCGACGATCGCGTCGCGACGCTTCTGGTAGCGGTCCACCTCGGCCTTGAGCACCGCGAGCTCGCGCTCGGCCTCGGCCTGGCCGGCCGCCGTGAAGGTCGCCGCCTGGGTCTGGGCGGAGGACACGATCTGCTCCGCCTCGCGCCGGGCGTGGCTGAGCAGCCGCTCGGCCTCGTCGTGGGCCTGCTTGCGGTGGCTGGTCGCGGCGGTGATGGCCTCGCGGCCGCGCGCCTCGGCGGCGTTGGCGCGCTGCTCCGCCTCCTCGACGAGCTTCTGGGTCTCCGCGGTGGCGCTGGTGTGGTGCTCGGCCGCCTCCCGGGTCAGCCGCTCCTTCTCCACCGCGAGCGTGCGCCGGGCCTCCTGGACCTCGCGGTCCGCGGCGGCCCGGGCCTGCTCGGCGTCGCGCTTGGCGCTCGTGCGCATCCCGTTGGTCTCCTGCTGGGCGGCCAGCCGCAGCTGCTCGCTCTCCCGCTTCGCCGCGGCGAGCAGGTCGTCGGCCTCGGCCTTCGCCATCGTGCGCTCCTGCTCGACCTCGGCCATGGCGCGGGCGCGGGTCTCGTCGAGCTCCTTGAGCTGGACCATCCGCATGTCCTCGGCGTCGCGGGCCGCCTGGGCCCGGAGCACGTCGGCGTCCTTGGTGGCCTGACGCCTGATCTCGTCGGCCTGGGCGCGCGCCTGCACGAGCACCTCGTCGGACTGCTCCTCGGCGAGGCGCAGCATCTCGCTGGCCCGGCCGCCCAGCCCGGCGTACGTCGGGTTGTCGTTCTCGGAGACCTTCTCGCGCAGCGCGGCCAGCTCCTTCTCGAGGCTGGTCACCCGGTCGCCGGCGTCCTGGAGGCTCGCCGCGAGACCGGCCTTCTCACCCGCGTGGGCGTGCATCTGCCGGTCGACGGCCGCGGTGTCGTAGCCACCGCGGCGCACCACCGGGAAGGTCGGCCGGGCGGACGCCTCGGGACGCGAGGCGGCAGCCGCCGGCTGCGACGGGCGCCGACGGTGTCGCCGCCGGCGTGCTGCGCGTGGGGGGCTGCTTGACCGCGGGCATCACCTGGGTCGCCTCGTCGGCGCCGCGCTCCCCGTTGTCCTCCGGGTCGTCGAAGATGGACAGGCCGGGTCGGTCGCTCATCGATCGTTCCTCCGTCGTCTGCTCGCTCATGCGTCCAGTGTTCCGGAATCTCCAACCTACACACGGGAGGCACCCCGACGGAGAGGCGAGGTTTCAGACCCCGCGGAACCGGTTGATCTCGTCGAGGTGGGCCGCGCGCTTCTCCACGTCCCGCACGCCGAGACCCTCCTCGGGCGCCAGGCAGAGCACGCCGACCTTGCCCTGGTGGAGGTTCTTGTGGACGTCGTACGCCGCCTGGCCGACCTCGTCCATCGTGTAGGCCCTGGACAGGGTCGGATGGATCTGGCCCTTGGCGATCAGCCGGTTGGCCTCCCAGGCCTCGCGGTAGTTCGCGAAGTGCGAGCCGACGATGCGCTTGAGGTTCATCCACAGGTAGCGGTTGTCGTACTCGTGCATGTAGCCGCTGGTCGAGGCGCAGGTCACGATCGTGCCGCCCTTGCGCGCGGCGAACACCGAGGCGCCGAAGGTCTCGCGGCCCGGGTGCTCGAAGACGATGTCGACGTCCTCGCCCCCGGTGAGCTCGCGGATCCGGTTGCCGAACCTGCGCCACTCCTTGGGGTCCTGGGTGGTCTCGTCCTTCCAGAACCGGTAGTCCTCGGCCCGGCGGTCGATGATCAGCTCGGCGCCCATCTTGCGGCAGATGTCGGCCTTGTCGTCGCTGGAGACCACGCACACGGGGGTGGCGCCGCCGTTGAGCGCGAACTGGGTGGCGTACCCGCCGAGGCCTCCGCTCGCGCCCCAGATCAGCACGTTGTCGCCCTGCTTCATCCCGGCGCCGTTGCGGCTGACCAGCTGGCGGTAGGCGGTGGAGTTCACCAGGCCGGGGCTGGCCGCCTCCTCCCAGGTCAGGTGGGCCGGCTTGGGCATCAGCTGGTTGGACTTGACCAGCGCGATGTGGGCCAGCCCGCCGAAGTTCGTCTCGAAGCCCCAGATGCGCTGCTGCGGGTCGAGCATCGTGTCGTTGTGCCCCTCGAAGCTCTCCAGCTCGACGGACAGGCAGTGCGCGACGACCTCGCGACCGGGCTGCCAGGTGTGTACGCCGGGCCCGGTGGCGAGCACCACGCCGGCGAGGTCGGAACCGACCACGTGGTAGGGCAGGTCGTGCTTCCTCGCCAGCGGAGAGGACTTGCCGTAGCGCTCCAGGAACCCGAACGTGGACATCGGCTCGAAGATCGAGGTCCACACGGTGTTGTAGTTGATCGCGCTCGCCATCACGGCGACGTAGGCCTCGCCGGGACCGAGCTCGGGCAGGGCGACGTCCTCGACGTGCAGCGACTTGCGCGGGTCCTTGTCCCGCGACTCGAGGCCGTCGAACATGTCGGTCTCGTCCTTGTGGACGGTCACGGCGCGGTAGGACTCGGGCAGCGGAAGGGCGGCGAAGTCCTCCGGCGAGGTGTCTCCGGCGAGGATGGCGTCGAGGATCTGCTTCATGGCTCCGAATCTACTGATGGGTAACCGGGCTGTCACCCGGCTGTGACCTAGTTCTCTAGCCCGGCTCGTGGCCGGCCGGCTCGACGAGCTCCACCAGGACACCGCCGGCGTCCTTGGGGTGCACGAAGTTGATCCGGCTGTCCGCCGTACCCCGCCGGGGCTCGTCGTAGAGCAGTCGCAGGCCGCGCTCACGGAGCACCGCGGAGACGCGGTCGACGTCGGTCACCCGGTAGGCGATCTGCTGCAGGCCGGGCCCCGAGCGGTCCAGGAACTTGGCGATCGTCGAGGTCTCGTCGATGGGCGCGAGCAGCTGGATGCGCTGGTCGGTGTCGCCGACGGCCACCATCGCCTCGCGGACGCCCTGGTCCACGTTGGTCTCCTGGTGGGTGACCCGCATCCCGAAGGCGTCGGCGTAGAACGCGATGGCCTCGTCGAGGTCGGGCACCGCCACGCCGACGTGGTCGATGCAGACGAACAGCTGTTCCGGGATGTCGACGCTCATGAGCACATGGTGGCCCCGGCGGCGAGCGGCCCGCGAGGGACTGTGACCTGTCCCTCACGCGGAGGGCGCCACCGCCCCTCCCGTCGCGGGCCGTCGCTGGGTAGGGTCCGAAGCGTCGAAGGTTCTCGTTCCCCGCAGGAGGCGTCATGTCCGGATCCGTCATCGTTGCCGGTGCCCGCACCCCGATCGGCCGGCTGCTGGGAGGGCTCAAGGACCAGTCCGCCGCCGACCTCGGCGGGGTCGCGATCAAGGGCGCCCTGGAGAAGGCCGGGATCACCGGGGACCAGGTCGAGTACGTGATCATGGGCCAGGTCATCCAGGCCGGCACCGGCCAGATCACCGCGCGCCAGGCCGCCCACAAGGGCGGCATCCCGCTCGACGTCCCGTCGATCACGATCAACAAGGTCTGCCTGTCCGGCATCAACGCGATCGCGATGGCCGACCAGCTGATCCGGGCCGGCGAGCACGAGATCATCGTCGCCGGCGGCATGGAGTCCATGACCCAGGCGCCGCACCTGCTCCCCAAGTCCCGCGAGGGCTTCAAGTACGGCGACGTGAAGCTCGTGGACTCGATGGCCTACGACGCGCTCTACGACCAGCTCACGGACCAGCCGATGGGCGGTCTCACCGAGAGCTGCAACGCCGAGGGCGCCGGCCTCACCCGCGAGGAGCAGGACGCCTTCTCCGCCCGGTCCCACCAGCGCGCCGCCGAGGCGTGGAAGAACGGCCTGTTCGACGACGAGGTCGTGCCCGTCGAGATCCCGCAGCGCAAGGGCGACCCGGTGGTCGTCTCGCAGGACGAGGGCATCCGCGGCGACACCACGACCGAGTCGCTGTCCAGGCTGCGGCCCGCCTTCGACAAGTCCGGCACGATCACCGCCGGCTCGGCCTCGCAGATCTCCGACGGCGCCTGCGCCGTGGTCGTGATGAGCAAGGCCAAGGCCGAGGAGCTCGGGCTGACCTGGCTCGCGGAGATCGGCGCCTCCGGCCAGGTCGCCGGCCCCGACTCCACCCTCCAGATGCAGCCGGCCAACGCGATCGCCAAGGCTTGCCAGAAGGAGGGCATCGAGGTCGGTGCGCTCGACCTGGTCGAGATCAACGAGGCCTTCGCGGCCGTCGGCATCGTCTCCGCCCGCGAGCTCGGCCTCGACGAGGACAAGGTCAACGTCAACGGTGGCGCCATCGCGCTCGGCCACCCGGTCGGCATGTCCGGCGCCCGGATCGCGCTGCACCTCGCCCTGGAGCTCAAGCGGCGCGGTGGGGGCACCGGTGCGGCCGCCCTGTGCGGCGGCGGCGGCCAGGGTGACGCGCTGATCCTGCACGTTCCCGCGTGACGACCGGCGTCGGCGGCCGGCGCTCCCAGGCGTCGGTCCCCGACCTCGTCGAGCGTGCCCGCAAGGGCGAGGCGCGTGCCGTGGCCCGGCTGATCTCGCTGGTCGAGGACGAGTCACCGCTCCTGCGTGAGGTGATGGCCGGCCTCGCGCCGTACGCGGGCAACGCGCAGATCGTCGGCGTCACCGGCCCGCCCGGGGTCGGCAAGTCCACCTCGACCAACGCGCTGGTCAAGGCGCTGCGGTCGAGCGGGAAGCGCGTCGGCGTGCTGGCGGTCGACCCCTCGTCGCCGTTCTCCGGGGGAGCCCTGCTCGGCGACCGCGTCCGGATGCAGGACCACGCGCTCGACAAGGACGTCTACATCCGCTCGATGGCCTCTCGCGGGCACCTCGGAGGCCTCGCCTGGTCCACCCCGCAGGCGCTGCGGGTGCTCGACGCGGCGGGCTGCGACGTGGTGCTGATCGAGACCGTCGGGGTCGGGCAGAGCGAGGTCGAGATCGCCGGGCTCGCGGACACGACGCTGGTGCTGACCGCGCCCGGGATGGGTGACGGGATCCAGGCCGCCAAGGCCGGCATCCTCGAGATCGGTGACGTCTTCGTGGTCAACAAGGCCGACCGGGACGGCGCCGACCAGGTCCGGCGCGACCTGCGGAACATGATCGCGCTCGCGGAGCGGTCGGACGACGACTGGAAGCCACCGATCGTGCAGACCGTCGCGCAGACCGGCCAGGGCGTCGACGAGGTGGTCGAGAGGATCGACGAGCACCGGGCCTGGCTGGAGTCCTCGGGGCAGCTCGACGGTCGCCGGGTACGCCGGGCGCGCGACGAGATCGAGGCGATCGCGGTGACCGCCCTGCGCCGGCGCTGGGGCAACGTGCACGAGCGCACCGAGCTCGACTCGCTCGCGGAGCAGGTCGTGGCAGGCACCTCCGACCCGTACGCCGCCGCCGACGCCCTGCTGGAGACCTACACCGAGTAGGTCACGGCTCCTTCGTGTGGTGGGGGTGGCCGTGGGTGCGACGGTCCTCCTTCATCCCGGCCTCGTGCAGGTGACGCCGACCGTCGGTCAGCGCCTCGCGGGCCTCCCTCTCGAACGTCCGGAACACCGACCAGTACGTGTCGTCGTACTCCTCCATGATCTGGAAGGTCCAGTGGTCCGGGATCACGTTGCGGCCGACGAGGTCGCGCTCGATCCGCCCGGCCAGCTCGACGTGCCCGGCCTCGCGCAGCAGGTCGCAGCCCTCGCCGAGCTGCAGGTCGGCGCTGCCGGTGAGCTGGTGGAAGGAGTACAGGTGGCCGCGGGCCCGCTCGGTGGTCTCGAGAGCCTCGGTGATCCTGCCGATGGCCTCGACGGTCTTCTCGTCCATGCCCGTGCGTTACCCGGATGACGCGTCCGCAACCGCGCGCCTCCGCCACCGCGGCGCCTGTCTTTGCTACGAATGGACCGGGTCGTGTGATCGGCCCGGACGAACGGGGCTGAGCACTCGGGACGGAGCACGGATGAAGAAGCTGCTGGGCGGTGTCGCCATCGCCTTCGCGCTGTTCTACCTCCTGACCCAGCCACAGTCGGCCGCCGAGGTCGTCAAGGGCGCGGGCGGGGTCGTGGGTGACGCCTTCAACGCGGCGATCACGTTCATCACCGCGCTGTTCCACTAGGCCCGCCGTGCCGGTCCTGGGGTGGCTGCGCAAGGTCCGCGACGGCCGCGTCCGCCGCCGGCTGCTGCGCGACGAGGACGCCCACGAGGACATCGTCGACGAGGTGCACCACCACTGGGTCGTGTACACGGTCCCGGCCCTCGAGGTCGGTGCCGCCGCCGCGCTGTTCTACCTGTTCCTCGTCTCGTCGCCGGACGTCGGCTGGCTGCTCCTGCTCCTGATCGGGGCGCTGCTGGGCCACGTCGCCTGGAAGTCGCTGGTCGAGTTCATGGACGTCTTCGTGGTCACCAACATGCGGGTGTTCCGGGTGACCGGCGTCTTCTCGAGCAAGCACGCCACCACGCCGCTCTCGCGGATCCTCGACATCACGGTCGACCAGCCGTTCCTCGGCCTGGTGCTCGGGTTCGGCCACTTCACGTTCGAGTCGGCGGCGCAGGAACAGGGGCTGCGCGACATCCGCTACGTCGCGAAGCCGCTCGACCGGGACCTCGTCATCCAGCGGCACGTGCAGATGTCCGGCCTCCGCGGGCCCCGCCTGCGCTGAACCCCAGGTCACGATCTCGCCACGGTCGGTCGCGCCGGTTGCGACCGGCCAGCCGGGTCCTGCAAGGTCTGTCCTCGTGAACGACGGGGTGCTGCGCGCGGAGGCGGTCGGGGTGTCCGGCCCCCAGCGGCCGCTCCTGGACGGGATCTCCCTCGAGGCGCACCCGGGCCGCATCCTGGCCGTGACCGGCTCCAGCGGCTCCGGCAAGACCACGCTGCTCTCCGTGCTCGGCGGCCTCGTGCGGCCCGACCAGGGGGACGCGACGTACGCCGGAGAGCCGGTCGGCACGCGCTCGGGCGAGCCCCGGGCCGGTACGGCGTTCGTGCTGCAGACCTACGGCCTGGTGCCGACGCTGACCGCGGAGGAGAACGTCGCGATCGCCCTGCGCGCCCGCGGCGTGGCGCCGGTCGACGCGATCACCCGGAGCTCGGTCGCGCTGGAGCGGGTCGGCGTCGGAGACCTCGCCGAGCGGCTGGTGACCGAGCTCTCCGGCGGCCAGCTCCAGCGCGTCGCGGTGGCCCGGGCGCTGGCCGTGGAGCCGGACGTCCTGCTGGCCGACGAGCCGACCAGCGAGCTCGACGAGCACAACCGCGACCTGGTGGTCGCCGAGCTGCGCCTCGAGGCCGACCGCGGTGCGGTCGTCGTGCTCGCCACCCACGACCCGGAGGTCGCGGACCTCTGCGACGACGAGCTCCACCTCGTCGACGGCCTGCGGGTCGGCGAGGCCGTGCGCACGGTGCCGACCGTCACGGACGGTCCCGAGCACGTGCACGACATGTTCCGGAGGCCCTCGTGACCGGCGTCGCCGTCCGCTGCGTCAACGTCGTGCAGATCTACACCACCGCCGGTGGGCACGACGTGGTCGCGCTGCGCGGCGTGAACCTCGACATCACGCCGGGGGAGCAGGTCGCCCTGCTCGGCCCCTCGGGGTCGGGCAAGTCCACGCTGCTCAGCCTGTTCGGCGGCGTCCTGCGCCCCTCGGCGGGCAAGGTCGTCGTCGACGGGCGCGACATCTCCCGGATCAAGGAGTCCGAGCTCGGCCGGCTCCGGTCCGGGACGGTGTCGTCCCTGCTGCAGGGTGCGAGCCGCAACCTGCTGCCCTATGCCAGCCCGGAGGAGAACGTCTCGTTCGCCCGCAAGGCGGTCGCCCCGTCGCTGCGGCGCCGGCTCCCCGAGCCGCGACGGCTGCTCGACCAGCTCGGCATGGGCGACCTCGCCGGCCGCCCGCTCCAGGGCATGTCGGGCGGCGAGCGCCAGCGTGTGGCGTTCGCGTCCGCGGTCTCGTCCGGGGCCGGCCTCCTGCTGGCCGACGAGCCGACCTCGCAGCTCAGCCACGACGACCGCGACGCGATGCTCGAGCTGATCCACGTCGTCAACGCGGAGTTCGGCACGACGGTCGTGCTGGTGACCCACGACCCGGAGGTCGCCGCGCAGATGCCGCGCAGCATCACCATCCGCAACGGCCGGATCGGGTCGGAGGGCCGGCACGGGTTCGACTTCGGGGTGGTCGACGAGGACGGTGCCGTGCACATCCCCGACGACCTCGCCGCGCGCTTCCCGGCCGGGACGCTGGTGCAGTTCGAGGAGACCCGCGACGGCGTCGTGCTGCGGCCCATCGACGAGCAGGGTGAGCGCAGATGAGGGTCCTGCTGGCCGGGCTGTGGACCCGACGCGGGATGAACGCGACGAGCCTGCTGGTCTCGGTGATCGCGATCGTCGCCGCGGTGCTGGGGCCGATGTACGGCCGCGAGTCGGCCGAGCACCTGCTGGACACGCGGCTCGACGAGCGCGCGCCGTACACGACGGGCCTGACCCTCTCCGTACCGTCCGGCGACACCCGGCCGACGGTCGACGAGCTGCTCGCCGACGTCTCGCAGCCCTTCCGCGACCCCGACGTGGCGCGCTACTGGTCTCCCGCCACCTCGTGGGCCGAGGACCGCAGCGGCACGTTCACCTTCGGACAGCTGACCTTCGCCGCTCCGACGTACTGGCGCGAGAACATGTGCGACCTGGCCCGCGTCTCCGGCCGCTGCCCGCGGGCCGCCGACGAGGCGCTGATGCAGGCCACGACGGCGAAGAGGCTCGGTCTCGCCGCGGGCGACACCTTCCCCGTGACCTACGCCGACACCGTCCTGGTGCGCACCAAGAGCTCCCCGGAGGGCGTCGAGCGGCGACGCGAGCGCGTCGTGGACTACCGGATCGTCGGGACCTACGTCGTCGACGACCCGGGATCGCCCGCCTGGTTCGACCTGTCGCGCTTCACCGGCCTGGACGACCTCGTCGTGCCTCCTCAGCGCGGGACCGGTGCGGCTCCCGCGGCCCCGGCCCTGCTCGTGGCGCCCGGCTCGATGACGTCGCAGTCGTTCCGGGTGGGCATCGACCGGCCGATCGACACGACTGCGGTGGACCTGGCCACGCCTGGACCGCGTCGAGGACGTCGCCACGCGCTTCAAGACGGCCGCCATCAACGCCTCGGACGGCAACGCGCCGGACGTCCTGCCCGACCTCGACGTGGCGTCGGTGTTCGACCAGGTCCGGTCGGAGCGAACCCTGCTGTCGCGCGTGATGGTGGCGGCCCTGGTGCCGCTGGTGCTGCTCACCCTGCTGCTGCTCTTCGCGCTGGTCTCGACCGCCGCCCAGGTCCGGCGTCCGCACGTCGCGCTGGCCAAGCTGCGTGGCCAGTCCCGGGCCCAGGTGATGCGGTTCGCGCTCGGCGAGCCGTTCCTGGTGGTGCTGATCGCGGTCCCCGTGGGGGTGGGGACCGCACTGGCTGCCGCCCACGTGATCGCGCGCCGCTGGCTGCACCCCGGCATCCCGGTGGGGCTGGACACCGTCGCGGTGGTCAGCCTGGTGACGGTCGTGGCAGCGGCGTTGGCCGCCTCGGCGGTGGCCGCGCTGGCCGTCATCCGAGAACCGCTGTCGGTCGCGCTCGCCGCGAGCGGTGCGGCGCGGGACCTCGTCGCGCTTCTCGCTGGTGATGCGCAGCGCGGTGGTCGCCGTCGCGCTGGCTGCGGTCGGGAACCTGCTCACGTCCGGTGACCAGTCGAGCCAGCTGCTCGCGCTGCTGACGCCGACCTTCGTGGCGCTCGCCGTTGCGGTGGGCGGCGCCCAGCTGCTGCGCCTGGTCGGGCGCACGTGGACGCGCCGTACGGCGTCCTCCGGCGGCACTGCGGCCTACCTCGCCGCCCGCCGGCTCAGCCGCCGCCAGGACGTCGCGAACCTGATGCTGCCGCTGCTGCTCGCCGCCTCCGTGCTGACGTTCGCCACCGCCACGACCGCGACCTCCGACGACTGGAGGGTCGCTCGGGCCCGGGCCGAGGTCGGGGCCGCCCGCACCTTCGTCACCGACTCCTCCCCGGGCCGGCTCCTCGACGTGACCCGCCGGGTCGACCCGGGCGGGAGGTACCTGGCGGCTGCCGTGACCAACACGGTCGGCGACGACATGAGCCGGAGCGTGTTCGTGGACACCAGCCGCCTGCGCCAGTGGTCGCCTGGGACCCCGCATGGTCCGACCGCTCGCTCGCGTCCCTGCAGCGCCAGCTCACGCCCGACCACGGGGACCGCATCACCTTCGCGGGCAAGGAGCTGCTGGTCGACGTCGGCGACGTGTCGCTGCGCTCCCGCACCGGCGTCCGGTCGAGCCTGCGGGTCCAGTACGTCGACGGGCGCGGCGAGCAGACGGACCTGACCGTCGGCGAGCTCCGCAACGGTCCGCGTCAGGTGCTGGAGGTCCCGCTCGAGGGCTGTCGAGACGGAGTGCGTCCTGGAGCAGATCTACGTCACCGGCAGCAACGTCTCGGTCAGCGACGTCCAGGGCGAGCTGACGATCCTGTCGGTCGAGGTCGACCACCGGCTGGCCAACTGGCACCTGGACCCCGGCTCGTGGCGGCCGGCCCGGCCCTTCCCCGTCTCGCTCGTGGACCCACCGGTCGTGATCGGGGCGGGCGCGCAGCGCGGCCTCCAGCTCAAGCTGTACCTCGGCCAGCTGCCGCCGGGGCAGGGCCCGCAGAACGCCCAGGTCAGCGGCTTCGGGCGGATCACGCCCGCGACCACACCGGACACCGTGCCCGCCCTCGTGACGTCCGGGACCCGGACGCAGTCGGCGGCGCAGAACGGCTCGGGCATCGCGCTGACCTACCCCGCCTCGACAGTCGCGGGAGTCTCGCTGAACGGCCAGCAGGTGCCGATGCGCGTCGTCGACCGCGTCAGCACGCTGCCGCTCGTCGGCACCGAGGGGTCGCTGTCCGACCTCGAGACGGCACTGGTGGAGTTCGACCCGCCGCGCGGGCGCGCAGGTGACCACGCAGCTCCTGGTCGCGGAAGGCACGCCCGCTTCGGTGATCGCTGCGGTCCGGGACCAGGGCGTCGCCCTGAGCGAGCAGCGAACGCTGGCCGGCACCCTCCACGACCTCCGCGACGACGCCTTCAGCCTCGGCCTGCGCCTGTTCCTCCTCGTCGGCGCAGCCACCCTGCTCATCGCGATCTTCGGCGTGTTCGCCTCCGCCGTCCTCCAGTCGCGCTGGCGGTCCTACGAGGTCGCCTCGCTGCGCGTCGTCGGCGTCTCCCAGCGCGCGCTGGTGCGCGGCTCGGTGCTCGAGTACGTCGTCCTGCTCGGCGTCGCGGTGCTGCTCGGCGTGCTCTCCGCCTACCTCTCGCTGCTGCTGGTGCTGCCGTCGATCTCGCTGGGCTCCGCGGCGGCGCACGACCCGACGCCCGTCTACACCACCCCGTGGCTCCTCGTCGGCGGCGTCGCGGCGGTGCTCTTCGGCTTCGCCACCCTGATCGCGGTGCTCGTCTCGCGCCGCACCACGCGGCTGGGGCGACCCTCGACCCTGCGGTGGGCCGAGCAGGGGTGATTGGATCTGCCCATGCGCAAGAAGCTGGCTTTCGACCCGATCGACGAGGCAGCGCGGCAGTGGGGGCTGCGGTGGGGTGCGGTGGACCAGATGCACGCGGTGACCTCGCTGATGCGCGTGCAGCAGCTGGTGCTCGCTGAGCTCGACGACCTGCTCAAGCCGCACGGGTTGTCCTTCGCGCGCTACGAGGCCCTGGTGCTGCTGACCTTCTCGCGGGCCGGGTCGCTGCCGCTGGGCAAGATGGGGGAGCGGCTCCAGGTGCACCCCACGTCGGTCACGTCCATCGTCGACCGCCTCGAGTCCGCCGGTCACGTCGTACGCCGGCGGCACCCGCAGGACGGCCGCGCCATCCTCGCGGAGATCACCGACGCCGGCCGTGCCGTCGTGGAGGCGGCCACCGCGGACCTGGTCGGCGCGCGGTTCGCCCTGGCCGACGTACCCGTGGACGACCTCCGGGCGCTCTCCGCCCTGCTCCGCCCGGTCCGGCAGGCGCGCGGGCGACTTCTAGACCGAGTCGACACAGATAGTTGGACGTCCTACTATTTTCGTATGGCCGATCCCACTGCACGTGACCGCTGGCAGGAACGCTACGAGAGGTCCCGGGTCCGCGACGCCGACTTCACCACGGTCTCCGGCCTCGAGGTCGAGCCCGCGTACGGCGCGCCCGACGGCACGGGCGAGTGGCCCGGGGAGTTCCCGTTCACGCGCGGGCTCTACGCCACCGGCTACCGCGGCCGCACGTGGACGATCCGGCAGTTCGCCGGCTTCGGCAACGCGCAGCAGACCAACGAGCGCTACAAGATGATCCTCAACCGCGGCGGCGGCGGGCTCTCCGTCGCCTTCGACATGCCGACCCTGATGGGCCGCGACTCCGACGACCCGAAGGCGCTCGGCGAGGTCGGCCACTGCGGCGTCGCGATCGACACCGCCGCCGACATGGACATCCTGTTCGGCGACATCCCGCTGGCCGACGTCACCACGTCGATGACGATCAGCGGCCCCGCCGTACCCGTCTTCTGCATGATGCTGGTCTCCGCCGAGCGCCAGGGCATCGACACCGGCAAGCTCAACGGCACGCTGCAGACCGACATCTTCAAGGAGTACATCGCCCAGAAGGAGTGGCTGTTCGGCCCCGAGCCGCACCTGCGCCTGATCGGCGACCTGATGGAGTACTGCGCCGAGGAGATCCCGGCCTACAAGCCGATCTCCGTGTCCGGCTACCACATCCGCGAGGCCGGCTCGACGGCCGCGCAGGAGCTCGCGTTCACGCTGGCCGACGGCTTCGGCTACGTCGAGCTCGGGCTGTCGCGCGGCATGGACGTCGACGCGTTCGCGCCGGGCCTGTCGTTCTTCTTCGACAGCCACGTCGACTTCTTCGAGGAGATCGCGAAGTTCCGTGCCGCGCGCCGGATCTGGGCGACCTGGCTGCGCGACGTGTACGGCGCGAAGACCGAGAAGGCGCAGTGGCTGCGGTTCCACACCCAGACCGCCGGCGTCTCGCTGACCGCGCAGCAGCCCTACAACAACGTGGTGCGGACCGGCATCGAGGCGCTCGCCGCGGTGCTCGGCGGCACGAACTCGCTGCACACCAACGCCCTCGACGAGACCCTCGCGCTGCCGTCCGAGCAGGCCGCCGAGATCGCCCTGCGCACGCAGCAGGTGATCATGGAGGAGACCGGCGTCGTCAACGTCGCGGACCCGCTCGGCGGCTCCTGGTACGTCGAGGCGCTCACCGACAAGCTCGAGGCCGAGGCCTACGAGATCTTCGACAAGATCCTGTCGATGGGCGGCTCGACCACTGTCGGCGCGCGACCACGCGACGCTCGCCGAGCAGGTCCGCCGAGCACACCAGGCCCGCACCGCCAGCGCCTGGCCGATGACCAAGGGCATCCTGCGCGGCATCGAGGACGGCTGGTTCATGTCCGAGATCGCCGAGGCCGCCTTCGTCTACCAGGTCGGTCTCGAGAAGAGCGAGAAGAAGATCGTCGGCGTGAACTGCCACAAGGAGTCCGTCACCCACGACCTGGAGATCCTCCGCGTCTCGCACGAGGTCGAGGTCGAGCAGGTGCGCGAGCTGTCGGCGCGCAAGGGCCGCCGCGACCAGGCGGTCATCGACGCGGCGATCGCGAAGATGATCGAGGTCTCCCGCACCGAGGAGAACATGATCCCGGCGATGCTCGAGGCCTGCCGGGTCGAGGCGACCCTCGGGGAGATCTGCGACGCGCTGCGCGCCGAGTGGGGCGAGTACCGCGAGCCGGCGCGCTTCTAGCGCGTCCTACAGGCTGCTTCCGCGGCCTTCGCCAGGTCGACGTACCGGTCCTCGTGCGCCGGCGGGACGACCACCCATGCCTTCATGGGGCGGCCCGCCATCGGCTCGAAGAGGTGTGCGCCCTCGAGGGCCAGCGCCTCGGCGTGCGCGTCGCCCGCGAGCTTGAACACCATGTCCTCGCCGTACAGACCGGCGAACGCCTTGCCACTTCGTCGCTTGATCGACGGCATCCCGAACATCGACACCTTCGCGACGTCGAGCTCCTCGCCGAGCTCCTGCAGCAGCCGGTCGTAGCGCTCGCGGGCGGCGTCGCTGGGTTTCTCCATCGAGGGGGTGCTCATGCCCGGGATCGTAGACCCGGACCGGCTTTCGCCTCTCGCGACGCGATCGGACAAGATAGGGGCATGACACAGCAGCCGTTCTCGCGCCCCGGTGCCGTCGACCTCTCGGCCCTCGGACGCCCGGCGGGCCCTGCCGGTGGGCAGGCTCCCTCGGGCCGCCCCGCCGGCAGGAGGCCCCGCCGGGTCGTACTCCGTCGACCTCGACGAGCAGAACATCCAGGCGCAGCTCGAGTCCTCGATGAACGCGCCCGTGCTGATGACGGTCTACTCGCCCTCGCAGGACCCCGAGAGCGCCCGGATGGTGCAGGACCTCGAGACGCTCGCCGACGAGTTCGAGGGCCGCTTCCTGCTCGGCAAGATCGACGTCGACACGACTCCCCAGCTCGCGCAGGCTCTGCAGATCCCGTCGATCCCGCTCGTGGCGCTCGTCGTGCAGGGCCGGCTGATGCCTCTGCTGCAGGACACGCCTCCGCTCGAGGAGCTGCGCGCCGCTCATCACCCAGGTGCTCGAGCAGATGGCGACCCAGGGCGTCACCGGGCGGCACCAGCCGCTGACCGGTGCGGCCGTCCCGGCGGAGGACGACGACGAGGAGTACGTCGACCCGCGCTACGTGGCCGCCCAGGACGCCCTGGCCGCCGGTGACGTCGACGGCGCTGTGGCGGAGTACCAGAAGCTCGTCGACGCCAACCCCGCGGACACCGAGGCCGCCGGTGGCCTGGCCATGGCCAAGGTGCTCCAGCGCACCCAGGGCGTCGACGCCACCGCCGCCCGCGCCGCCGCCGCCGAGCGGCGTGACGACGTCGAGGCCCAGACGCTGGTCGCCGACCTCGACATGCTCGGCGGTCACGTCGACGACTCGTTCACCCGGTTGGTCGACCTGGTCCGTCGTACCTCCGGGGACGAGCGGGACCGCGCCCGGCAGCACCTGCTCGGCCTGTTCGCCGCCGTCGGCAACGACGACCCGCGCGTGCTCAAGGGCCGCCAGGGACTCGCCTCCGCGCTCTTCTGACCAGCCCTCCGGGCGCGCGCGCACCTTGGTGGTCGGGAGCCGCCCCCTGGTCGAGGCTGTCGAGAGACCCGCCCCGGCCGGCCCGGTGGTTGACGTGCGGACTTCGGTGCGCGCCGGGACCATCCCACGCCGCAAGCATGCGGCCCGCGCGGGTCGCGAAACTTCTGTGAAATAGTTCTCCACATTCGGTGTCTCAGCCTGCTTCCGGGGCGGTTTGTGTCGGTGCTGGCTGGGAGAGTTTCCTCATGCAGGCAACGCGGATCCGCCCCGACAGCGTCGAGGCGACGCTGGAGGAGGTGTCCCGCCTGCACGCGGTCCGGACCGATGCGGATGCGGGGTTGTTCGAGCTGGCGGCGGTGTTCGCCGACCAGCACTCCGGCGACGTCGCTCCACGCTGCCGCGGTCGCGGCGGGTGCTGCCGGGGCTGGAGCGCGCGGTCCGGGTCGGCGGGGTCGGCACGCCGCCGGTGGCGGAGTTCGCGTGGGCCGAGCTCGGTGCCCGGCTGCAGATCAGCCCCTGGTCGGCGCGGCAGCTGGTCGCCGACGCCCTCGACGTCCGGCACCGGCTGCCGTTGATCTGGGCCCGGGTGCTGGCCGGGCAGGCCCGGGTCGGGAACGCGCGCCGGGTCGCCGCCAGGACCCGGCACCTCTCGGTGGAGGCCGCCGCGGTGGTGGACGCGGCGATGGTCGACTTCGTGGACGGGTCGCTGCCCTGGGGCCGGTTCGACGACCCGGCTGGCCGGCCAGATCGTCAAGGCCGACCCGCGGCCGCGGCGGCCCAGCGGGAGGCCGCCGCGGCCGGCGAGCAGTTCGCCGCGCGGACCCGGTCCAGCGAGCGCGGCATCGCCGGGTTCTACGTCCGCTCCACGGTCGGGGTGATCGCCCGGCTGGACGCCACCGTCGCGTTCCTCGCCGACGCGCTGGCCGTCTTCGGGGACACCGACCCCGAGGACCTGCGCCGGGTCAAGGCCGTCGCGCTGCTGGCCAACCCGGTCCGCGCGGTCGAGCTGCTCGCCGCGTTCGCCGCCCACCGCAGCCGACACCCCCGACCTCGACGCTCGACTGCTCGACGACGCCGACTGCCCGTCGACGCCGGGCTCCCCGTCGACGACGACGTGCCGCGACCAGCCGGAGGTCGCCCGTCGATGCGTTGGCACGGATGGATGCGTTCGCGCGGCGGGTCGGGTTCACCCCCACCCGGCTGCCGGACTGGCTCACCCCAACGCCACCGGATCACGAGCACCATCCACCGGACGACCACGCGCCACCGAGCGCCAGCGATCCACCGGGCGCGGTAGCCGATCGCCGGCGATCGGATCCACCGCCCGGCAGGCGAGACCGGAGTTCCGGTTCGACTGGTCGAAGCTGCTGCCGTCGCTGACGCTGTACCTGCACTTCGTCCGCCGACGACCTGACCGTCCGGGGAAGGTGGGGTGGTCCGCTGGGAGGGCGAGGGGCCGGTCACCCACGGGTTCGTGCACGAGCACCTGCGCCCGCTGCACGACTACGTCATCCGACCGGTCATCGACCTCGCCCACCAGGCACCCGTCGACGCCTACGAGCTGCCCGACCGGCTCCGCGAGGCCGTCCGCCTGCTCGCACCCGCCGACGTGTTCCCCTTCGCCGGCACCACCAGCCGGAACCTCGACGTCGACCACACCGTGGCCTACGACCCCACCCACGCCACCGGACCCGAGACGGCACTGGTCCACCCGGATCGGGAACCTCGGACCGCTCGGCCGGTCCCACCACCGGATCAAGACCCACGGCAACTGGATCCTCCGGCAACCCTTCGCCGGGATCTACCTCTGGCGCGACCCCCACGGCCACTCTACCTCGAGGACCACACCGGCACCCACCAGATCACCCCACCCGGCCACCACGCCGGCCCGGCCCGCAGCCACGACCCCGACCTCGAGATCTACCCCACCGACAACCTCATCGAGATCGACTTCCCCCAACACGGCCTGAGTGGGCAAGGGGAGAACTCTCGCGGATCCTCCTCTGTCGCAGACCGACCGGCTCCGACGAGCGCCTACGAAAGGTCAAGGGCGGACCCCTTTGGTCCGACGACGGACTCCACCGGCGCTGCGTCTTCGTCGGTAGTCGCGGCCAGGAGGCACAGGAGGCGCCCAGACATCGTCGGAGGCATGCGGCTTCGGGCACGGGCCGGCTCCTTGGCCCATCACGAAAAGGATCCATCTTCAAGACAGGGCCCTGCACCGCAGGGTTGTCACCCGGGAGCGTGTCTCCCGGTGGCCGGGTCGTGCGTCGGCACTGCGACATGTCGCAGGCGTCGGCGCCACGAGCCGCCCCGTCACCCAACGGTGAGTCATCAGGGCAGGTGCGGTAGGCGCCCCTCGCCTTATGCGCGCGCTTCCGACGTCACGCCCGCCCGGACTCCGTGTACGCCGGACCGCCACCCTCGAGCACCCGGAGCGCGGACTCGACCCGCCGGGCCGTGAAGTCGGCGCAGTGCTCGCGGACCTCGTCGAGCGTGCAGAACTGGACGGACGCGATCTCGCGCGGCTGGAGCACGGCGCCGTCGAGCACCGACGGGGCGAGGACGCCACCGTCGAAGACCAGGCAGAGCGCGTCGTCCCAGCCGCTCCACGGCGGCAGCCAGTCGGTCAGCAGAGCGGACCGGCCTTGATGGTGAGGCCGAGCTCCTCCTCGACCTCGCGGGCTGACGGCCTCCTGCGGGGACTCACCCACCTCGACGACGCCGCCGGGCAGGTCCCAGTCGGCCTTGTACGTCAGCTGGCACAGCAGGACCCGCCCGGCATCGTCGCGGACCAGCATCTGGCGCGATCGCCCGCTTGCGGGGCAGGAACGAGTTGAGCATCGCCCGGAAGCTCTCCGGCCGGTCCAGGGGAGGGTCGGAGGCGAGCCGCGCGAGGTAGACGTACTCGGTCGTCTCGGCCCGGTCGCCGCTGCCGGGGTCGACCCGCCGCACGCCCTCGCGCCGCATCCCGGCACGGGTCGCCACCCGGATGCTGCCGATGTTCCCCGGCTCGACCTTGGCCTCGACCCGCGTCATCCCCAGCTCCGCGAAGGCGTAGTCGCCGAGCAGCCGGGCCGCGCGCGTCGCGTAGCCGTGCCGACGATGACCCCGGAAGACCGCCCACGAGAGGTGACCGGTCCGGTCGCCGACGTCCCGGACGTCGATGCAGCCGACCACGTCGCCGCCGGCCTCGATGACGAAGGCGACGAGGGAACGGCCGTCGTCGTACCCGGCCCGCCACCGCTCGATCGCGGCACGCTGCTGCTCGGGGGACGGGGTCACGACCGGGAAGCCGAACCAGTGCGCGATCTCCTCGTCGTGGCCGGCGACGGCGGGCTCGACGTCCTCGTCGCGCCAGGGCCGCAGTGTCACGACGCCGTCGGTCAGGGTGGGCTGCGGCTCGGCGGACGTCACCTCGTCACCCTAGCCAGACAGCACATGCTCGAGCAGACGGTCGAGCGGTCGGGGGACGTCGTCGTGGTGGAGCGCCTCGACCAGGAGCCGGGCGTAGCGGATCTTGCGGCCGCTGCCGGAACCGAGGAACCGGCGCACCTGCAGGTCCACGGACCGGTCGCGCTGGGCCGGCTGCTTCTGCAGCGCCCGCAGCGACCGGATCTCGCCCTCGGACTCGATCACCCGCTCCACGGCCGCGCACGCCGAGCGTCCGGATCAGCTCGTCCTCGAGGTCCTCGTCGCACACGAAGAAGCCGAGCGCCTCCAGGGCGGCCCGGTCCCGCGGCGGTGCCCAGGCCGGCCCGCTCGATGCCGCGCCGGAAGTAGCCCTCCTCGCCCGCGTCGCAGAGCCCGGCCAGCCGGACGTCCGGGTCCTCACGGGTGAACCGCTCGAGGAAGTGCCAGATCGACGTGGCACCGCCCATCGACACGACGGAGACGCCGGCCCCGTGCAGGTCGACGCCCCGGCCCGCGGCCAGGGCCTCCACGGCCACCCGGTCGCTGGCACCCTCGACGAGGACGGCGACCCGCACGTCAGGACGGTCGGAGCCAGAGGGTGGCGAGCGGCGGGACGGTGAGGGACGCCGAGGCGGGCTGTCCGTGGTGCTCGCCCTGGTCGGCGGTCACCACCCCGAGGTTGCCGACGCCCGACCCGGAGTACGTGCCCGCGTCCGTGTTCAGCAGCTCGGTCCACGACCCTGCCCGGGGCAGCCCGAGGCGGTAGTTGTGGTGGGGTACGGCGGAGAAGTTCGCGACGCACACCAGCGGGTCGTCGTCCGGGTCCTTGGGGAACCGGATGAAGCTGAACACGTTGTTGGCGGAGTCGTTGGCGTCGATCCACGAGAAGCCGGAGCCCTCGGTGTCGAGCGACCACAGCGCGGAGGTCTCCTTGTAGATCGCGTTCATGTCGCGCACCAGCGAGTGCACGCCGCGGTGGTCGGCGTTGTCGAGCAGCCACCAGTCGAGCTCGCGGCTCTCGGCCCACTCGGACTCCTGGCCGAACTCCGAGCCCATGAACAGCAGCTGCTTGCCGGGGTGCGCCCACATGTACGCGAGGAAGGTGCGCAGGTTCGCGAGCTGCTGCCACCGGTCGCCCGGCATCTTGCGCAGCAGGGAGCCCTTGCCGTGCACGACCTCGTCGTGGCTGATCGGCAGCACGAAGTTCTCGGAGTAGGCGTAGACGAGCGAGAACGTCATCTGGCCGTGGTGGTACTGCCGGTGGATCGGGTCGTTCTCCACGTAGCCGAGGCTGTCGTGCATCCAGCCCATGTTCCACTTGAAGCCGAAGCCGAGGCCGCCGAGATCCGTGGGCCGGGTGACGCCGGGCCACGACGTGGACTCCTCGGCGATCGTGATGGCGCCCGGGACCCGGCGGTACGCCGTCGCGTTCATCTCCTGCAGGAACGCCACCGCCTCGAGGTTCTCGCGGCCGCCGTGCACGTTCGGCGTCCACTCGCCCTCCTCGCGGGAGTAGTCGAGGTAGAGCATCGACGCGACGCCGTCGACGCGCAGGCCGTCGGCGTGGAACTCCTCGAGCCAGAAGATGGCGTTGGCGTAGAGGAAGTTGCGCACCTCCTTGCGGCCGAAGTTGAAGATGTGGGAGCCCCACTCCTTGTGCCAGCCGCGCTGGGGGTTGGGGTCCTCGTAGAGCGGCGTCCCGTCGAAGCGGGCCAGCGCCCACTCGTCGGTCGCGAAGTGCCCGGGCACCCAGTCGAGGATGACGCCGATGCCGGCCTGGTGCAGCCGGTCGATGACCAGCCGCAGCCCGTCGGGGTCGCCGAAGCGGGCGTCCGCCGCGAAGTACGACGTGACGTGGTATCCCCACGAACCACCGAAGGGGTGCTGCATCACGGGCATCAGCTCGACGTGCGTGAAGCCGGTCTCGCTGACGTAGGCGACCAGCTCGTCGGCCAGCTCCTCGTAGGACTTGCCGCGCCGCCACGAGGCGAGGTGCACCTCGTAGGTCGACATCGGCTTCTCGTGCGCGCCGCCCTCCTTGCGCGCGGTCATCCAGGCGTCGTCGTTCCAGGTGTACTTCGACTCGAACACCTTCGACGACGTCGCCGGGGCGACCTCGGTGTGGAAGGCCATCGGGTCGGCCTTCTCGCGCCACTGGTCGTCGGCGCCGAGCACCACGAACTTGTAGTGCGAGCCGGAGGCCACGCCGGGCACGAACAGCTCCCAGACGCCGGAGATGCCGAGCTGCCGCATCGGGTGCTCGCGGCCGTCCCAGCTGTTGAAGTCGCCCTTGATCCGGATGCCCTTGGCGTGCGGCGCCCACACCGCGAACGACGTGCCGGTGATCGGCCCGCCGACCCCGTCGTAGACGTGCACGTGGGCGCCGAGCACCGTCCAGAGCTGCTCGTGGCGGCCCTCGTTGATCAGGTGCAGGTCGACCTCGCCGAGCGTCGGGAGGTAGCGGTAGGCGTCGTCGGTGACCATCGGCGAGCCACCCGCGTAGGTGACCTCGAGCCGGTAGTCCGGGACGTCGGGTACGTCGACGACGCCGGCCCAGATGCCTTCGTGCTCGTGCTCCAGGGGGCTGCGGTGGCTGCCGTGCACCACGACGACCGACTCGGCCAGCGGCCGGAAGGTGCGGACGGTGACCGCGCCGTCGTGGGGGTGGGCGCCGAGCACCTCGTGCGGGTTGCCGTGCCGTCCGTCGACCACCTGGTCGAGGATCGCGGTGTCGAGGGGGAGGACCTTGCTCATGCTTCGTGTGCCTCCGTGCGGTCGAGGGGAGAAGCGGGCTGGGTGATGCGGGCGAGCGCGCCGAGGGGGATCGGGAGCCAGGTCGGCCGGTTGCGTGCCTCGTAGACCGCCTCGTAGACCGCCTTGTCGGCGATGTACGCGCGCAGGATCAGGTCCTGCTCGGGCGAGAGGGTGCCTTCCGACGTACGCCCGCTGTTGTCGACGTACCCGCGCAGGAAGGCGCTCGTGTTGCGGTCGGCCCACTCGTGGGCGCGGAACGCGATCTGAGCGCGCTCGTCGCCGTCGACCTGGACGTCGGCCTCGACGGCGTGCGCGGCGTAGTCGAAGGAGCGCAGCATGCCGGCGACGTCACGCCAGACCAGGTCGGGCCGGACGCGCTCGGACAGCGGCTTGGCCGGCTCGCCCTCGAAGTCGACGATCTTCCAGCCCCTGACCGTGCGCAACGTCTGCCCGAGGTGGAAGTCGCCGTGCACGCGCTGGGCGGTGGCGGACTGGCCGGACGTGCCGAGGGAGGCGACGCCCGAGAAGATCTCGCGCAGGGCGTCCCCGTGCTCCCCGAGCTGCGGGACGATCGCCAGCGCGACCTCGAGCCGGGTCAGCATCGCCTCCGACAGGGCGGTCAGGTCGGCGGCTCCCCAGGTCTCGGTCGGGAACTGCTCGGCCAGCACGTCGTGCACCTGCGCGGTCGCGAGACCGAGGCGCTCGGCCTCGGCGGCGAAGTCCCCGCCGACCTCGTCGGCGTGCAGGTCGGCCTCCGCGAACAGGTCGCGGACGCTGGCCAGGGCGAGGTCCCAGCCGTCGCTCGCGGTGCGCAGGAACTGCTGCAGCATCGCGAGCTGGACCGGCTCGTCCGACTCCTTCGCCGGGGACAGCTCGAGCCAGCCGTAGAGGGCCGCGACGTGCTCGCTCTCGCGCTGGGTCAGCGCGCCGTGGATCACGATGTCGGGGTTGCGGCCGGTGTTGACCTTGCGGAACAGCTTCATCAGGGCGTCCTCGCCGAAGGCGACGGAGGAGTTGCTCTGCTCGCCCGAGAACAGCGTCGAGTGGGTGTCCAGGTCGAGGTCGTGGCCGGGCAGCCGGTGGAACGTGAGGTCGCCGTGCTCCTTCGACCCGCCGGAGGCGTCGTCGAACGCGCGGAGGTACAGCGCGGCGGCCTCCCGGTCGTGGACGGCGTCGTAGGCCGTCACGGTGCCGAGGTCGGCGTCCTTCCAGGTGCCGACCAGGGCGTGCTCGAGCCGGTCCTGGGGCTCGTCGTAGAAGGCCAGCGGGACCTGGTAGATCTCCCTCTCGTGCGGCTCCGCACCGGTGTACTCGACGGTGACGAGCTCGACGCACACGACCGGCCAGCCGCGGCCGGGGTCGCCGAGCGTGCCGACCCGCTCGGAGCCGATGACGGTGAGCTCGCGGCCCTTGCCGCCGAACCAGCGTGCGGTCGCGAGGTACTCCGCCACGGCCTCCAGGGCGATGGCGTTCACGCGCGCTCCTTCTCCGTCGGGGCCGAACCGAGTGGCGGCGTGTCCGGGTTGGGCAGCCGGAACCAGTAGAAGCCGTAGGCGCCCAGGGTCAGCAGGTAGGGGAGCTCGCCGATCTCCGGGAACCGGACGCCGCCGAGCAGCTCGATCGGGGCCACGCCCTCGAAGCGCCGCAGGTCGAGCTCGACCGGCTGCGGGAAGCGGGAGAGGTTGTTGACGCAGAGCACCGTGTCGGTGTTGCCCTCCTCGTCGGTGAACTCCCGGACGTAGCTGAGCACGCTCGGGTTGGACCCGCCGAGGTCGGAGAACTCGCCCAGCCCGAAGGCGGGGTGCTTCTTGCGGGAGTGGATCATCCGCCGGGTCCAGTGCAGCAACGAGGACGCGTTCTCGAGCTCGGTCTCCACGTTGACGCGCTGGTACCCGAAGACCGGGTCCTGGATCGGAGGGAGGTGCAGCCGGCCGGGCGTCGCGACGGAGAACCCGGCGTTGCGGTCCGGCGTCCACTGCATCGGCGTGCGGACGCCGTCGCGGTCACCGAGCCAGATGTTGTCGCCCATCCCGATCTCGTCGCCGTAGTAGAGCACCGGCGAGCCGGGCAGGGACAGCAGCAGCGCGGTGAACAGCTCGATCTGGTTGATGTCGTTGTCCAGCAGGGGAGCGAGCCGGCGACGGATGCCGATGTTCGCCTTCATGCGGGGGTCCTTGGCGTACTCGCCCCACATGTAGTCGCGGTCCTCGTCGCTGACCATCTCGAGCGTCAGCTCGTCGTGGTTGCGCAGGAAGATGCCCCACTGGGTGCCGCCGGGGATGGCCGGGGTCTGCTCCATGATCTCCGAGATCGGGAAGCGCGACTCGCGGCGCACGGCCATGAAGATGCGCGGCATCACCGGGAAGTGGAAGCACATGTGGCACTCGTCGCCGACGAGCTCGCCCGTCTCCGGGTCGGTCTTGCCGCCGAAGTAGTCGACGACGTCGGCGGGCCACTGGTTGGCCTCGGCGAGCAGCACCTTGCCGGGGTAGTGCTCGTCGACGTACGTCCGGACCTTCTTGAGGAAGTCGTGCGTCTCCTTGAGGTTCTCGCCGTTGGTGCCCTCGCGCTCGTAGAGGTAGGGCACCGCGTCGAGCCGGAAGCCGTCCAGGCCCATGTCGAACCAGAAGGACACCGCCTCGAGGATCGCGTCGTGCACCTTGCGGGTTGTCGAAGTTGAGGTCGGGCTGGTGGGAGAAGAACCGGTGCCAGAAGTACTGCTGCCGGACCGGGTCCCAGGTCCAGTTCGAGGGCTCGGTGTCGACGAAGATGACCCGGGCGTCCTCGTACATCTCGTCGGTGTCGGACCAGACGTAGAAGTCGCCGTAGGGGCCCTCGGGGTCCTCCCGGCTGGCCTGGAACCAGGGGTGGGCGTCCGAGGTGTGGTTCATGACGAAGTCGATGATCACCCGGATGCCGCGGGAGTGGGCCGCGTCGAGGAAGGTGTGGAAGTCCTCGACGGTGCCGATCTCGGGCAGGATGTTGGTGTAGTCCGAGACGTCGTACCCGCCGTCGCGAAGCGGCGAGGAGAAGAACGGCGGGATCCACAGGCAGTCGACGCCGAGCCACTCGAGGTAGTCGAGCTTCTCGATGAGCCCCTGGAAGTCGCCGACCCCGTCGCCGTTGCTGTCCTTGAACGACCGGACCAGCACCTCGTAGAACACGGCCGACTTGAACCAGTCCGGCTGGTCCTCCCGCAGCGTGCTCGGCTCGCTCACGACATGTTGGGTCACTGGTGGGTCCTCCGGACCGTCAGGATGTGGGCGGGTTCGACGTACGGGTCCAGTCGGACGTAGTTGCGTTCGCCCCAGGTCCAGGTCTCCCCGGTGATCTCGTCGTGCACGGCGAACTGGTCGTGCCAGTCCATCCCGAGGGCGGGCATGTTCAGGTGCACGGTGCTCTCGCGGGTGCCGTGCGGGTCGACGTTGACGACGACGATGACCGTGTCGTCGCCGGCGGTCTTGCTGAACACGACGGTGTTGTCGTCGTCGCTCGAGTGCACCGTCAGGTTGCGCAGCTGCTGCAGCGCCGGGTGCGCACGGCGGATCTCGTTGAGCCGCGTGAGGTAGGGCTTGAGCGTGTGACCGGTCCGGTCGGCGGCCTCCCAGTCGCGGACGCGGATCTGGAACTTCTCGGAGTCGAGGTACTCCTCCTTGCCGGGCTGCAGCGCGACGTGCTCGAAGAGCTCGAACCCCGCGTAGACACCCCAGCTCGGTGAGCCGGTGGCCGCCAGGACGGCGCGGATCTTGAACGCCGCCGGGCCGCCGTACTGCAGGAAGAACGGCAGGATGTCGGGCGTGTTCACCCAGAAGCTGGGCCGCAGCACGTGGCTGGTCTGGTGCGAGACCTCCTGGAAGTACTCCTCGATCTCCCACTTCGCGTTGCGCCAGGTGAAGTAGGAGTAGGACTGGTGGAAGCCGACCGTGCCGAGCGCGCGCATCATCGCCGGCTTCGTGAAGGCCTCCGACAGGAACAGCACGTCCGGGTCGGTACGACGGACCTCGCCCATCAGCCACTGCCAGAACTCGACCGGCTTGGTGTGCGGGTTGTCGACGCGGAACACCCGGATGCCGTGGGACATCCAGAGCTTGCACGATCCGCAGCACCTCGGCGTAGATGCCCTCGGGGTCGTTGTCGAAGTTGATCGGGTAGATGTCCTGGTACTTCTTCGGCGGGTTCTCGGCGTAGGCGATGCTGCCGTCGGCGCGGGTGGTGAACCACTCCGGGTGCTGCTTCACCCAGGGGTGGTCGGGAGCCGCCTGGAGCGCGAGGTCGAGGGCCACCTCGAGGCCGAGCTCCTGGGCCCGGGCGACGAACGCGTCGAGGTCCTTGAAGGTGCCGAGCTCCGGGTGGATCGCGTCGTGGCCACCCTCGTCGGAGCCGATCGCCCACGGCGAGCCGGTGTCGTCGGGCCCCGGGTCGAGCGTGTTGTTGCGGCCCTTGCGGTTCAGCCGGCCGATCGGATGGATCGGCGGCAGGTAGATGATGTCGAAGCCCATCTCCGCGACCGCGTCGAGCCGCTTGGCCGCGGTCTTGAACGTCCCCGACACGACCTTGCCGGTCTCCTCGTCGACGTAGGCACCCTCGGAACGCGGGAAGAACTCGTACCAGGAGCTGAACAGCGCCCGCTCGCGGTCGGCGAACAGCGGATAGGGGCCCTCGGTGGTGACGAGGTCGCGCAGCGGGTGCTCGGCGAGCAGCGCGTCGATCTGGGGGGACACGGCGGCGGCGTAGCGGACCGGCTCGGGCCGGGACGTGTCGCGGAGCGCCTTGAGGGCGTCCGTGACGGTCTTGCGGCCCGCGGACCGCTTCGGGAGCTCGGCCGGCGAGACGCTCGAGCAGGAGCACGCCCTCGGTGAACATCAGGTCGACGTCGATGCCGGCCGGGATCTTGATCTCGGAGTTGTGGCGCCAGGTGGCGACGGGGTCGCTCCAGGACTCGATGGAGAACGTCCAGGGCCCGACGGCGTCCGGCGTGAACGAGGCGTGCCAGATGTCGGGCTCGGTGGCGTCCTTGGCCATCCGGACCGGTCGGCGGGGCGCGCCGTCGGGTCCGACGGGCACCACGTCGGCGTTGAGCTCGTCGTGTCCTTCCCTGAAGATCGTTGCGCTGACGGCGAACGGCTCGCCCACCGCAGCTTTCGCCGGGTAGTGGCCGCCTTCGACGACCGGGGAGACATCCATGACGGGAATTCGTCCGACCATGGCCCGAACATACCGTGCTGGCGACACGCCGAAACACGGCCGGGTGCTGAGCGAAGACGCAAAGATTGGATCGTTCAAGTCGATCTGCATTATGGTGCTCCGGTGAGAGCCATCCGACGTTTCACCGTCCGCCCCGTCCTGCCCGAGCCGCTGCACGCCCTCGGGGAGCTCGCGGGCAACCTGCGCTGGTCCTGGCACCCCGAGACCCAGGACCTGTTTGCCTCCGTCGACGCCCGTGCGTGGGAGTCCTCGGGGCACGACCCCGTCCGCTTCCTCGGCTCCGTGCCGAGCGCACGTCTGGACCAGCTGGCGTCCGACGAGGAGTTCCTCGGCCGGCTGTCCGCTGCCCGCGCGGACCTCGAGCAGTACATGACCGGCGCGCGGTGGTACCAGAAGCGCGCGTCGTCCGAGGCGCCGCTGCCCGCGTCGATCGGCTACTTCTCCCCGGAGTTCGGCATCACCGCGGTGCTGCCGCAGTACTCCGGCGGTCTCGGCATCCTGGCCGGCGACCACCTCAAGACCGCGAGCGACCTCGGCGTGCCGATCATCGGTGTCGGCCTGCTCTACCGCCACGGGTACTTCCGCCAGTCCCTGTCCCGCGACGGCTGGCAGCAGGAGACCTACCCGGTCCTCGACCCCGACGGCCTGCCGCTGTCGCTGCTGCGCGAGGAGGACGGCTCGGTCGCGAAGATCGAGATCGGCCTGCCCGACGAGCAGTCGCTCACCGCGCGCATCTGGGTCGCCCAGGTCGGCCGGGTCCCGCTGCTGCTCCTCGACTCCGACGTCGAGGAGAACAGCGAGGTCATCCGCACCGTCACCGACCGGCTGTACGGCGGCAACACCGAGCACCGGCTTCGCCAGGAGATGCTCCTCGGCATCGGCGGCGTGCGCGCCATCCGCGCGTTCTCCCGCCTCACCGGCGCCGCAGCCCCCGAGGTGTTCCACACCAACGAGGGCCACGCCGGCTTCCTCGGCCTCGAGCGCATCCGTGAGCTCACCGAGGACACCGGACTCGGGTTCGACGCGGCCCTCGAGGTCTCGCGCGCCGGCACCGTCTTCACGACGCACACCCCCGTCCCGGCGGGCATCGACCGCTTCCCGCGCGACCTCGTCGAGCAGTACTTCGGCGGCGACAACGCCTGCCCCGGCGTCCCCGTCGACCGCATCCTGGACCTCGGCTCCGAGGACTACGAGGGCGGCGACCCGGCCATGTTCAACATGGCCGTGATGGGCTTCCGGCTCTCGCAGCGCGCCAACGGCGTCTCCCAGCTGCACGGCGTGGTCAGCCGCGGCATGTTCGGTGGCCTGTGGCCGCAGTTCGACGCCGACGAGCGCCCGATCACCTCGATCACCAACGGCGTGCACGCGCCGACCTGGGTGGCCCGCGAGATCTTCGACCTCGCCCGCACCCACGGTGTCCGTCCCGGCCCCGACCCCGACGCGGACAGCCCGGACATGGTCTTCGACGTGGTCGACAAGGTTCCCGGCAAGGAGATCTGGGACACCAAGCGGGTCCTGCGCCAGCGCCTCGTCGACGACGCCCGCTCCCGGATGCGCAAGTCGTGGAAGCAGCGCGGTGCGGCGCCGGCCGAGCTGAAGTGGATCGACAAGGCCCTCGACGCGAACGTGCTGACGATCGGGTTCGCCCGCCGCGTCCCGTCGTACAAGCGGCTGACGCTGATGCTGCGCGACCCCGAGCGGCTCAAGCGCCTGCTGCTGCACCCCGAGCGTCCGGTGCAGCTGGTCATCGCCGGCAAGTCGCACCCGGCCGACGAGGGCGGCAAGAAGCTGATCCAGGAGATGGTGCGCTTCGCCGACGACCCCGAGGTCCGGCACCGCATCGTGTTCCTCCCGAACTACGACATCGCGATGGCGCAGCCGCTCTACCCCGGCTGCGACGTGTGGCTGAACAACCCGCTGCGCCCCTACGAGGCCTGCGGCACGTCCGGCATGAAGGCGGCGCTGAACGGCGGCCTCAACCTCTCCATCCTCGACGGGTGGTGGGACGAGTGGTACGACGGCAACAACGGCTGGTCGATCCCGTCGGCCGACGGCGTCGACGACGCCGACCACCGCGACGACATCGAGGCGACCGCGCTCTACGACCTCATCGAGAACGAGGTCGCGCCGCGGTTCTACGACGAGGACGAGGAGGGCACGCCGGTCCGCTGGATCGAGATGGTCCGCCACACGCTGAAGTCGCTCGGCCCCAAGGTGCTCGCCGACCGGATGGTCCGCGACTACGTGATGAAGCTCTACAGCCCGTCGGCGCAGAGCTCGCGCACCCTCAACGGCGACTACGCCGGCGCGCAGGAGCTCGCCGACTGGAAGCACAAGGTGCGCGACGGCTGGTCCGGCGTGGCGATCGACCACGTCGAGTCGAGCGGCGTCACCGACGCTCCCGAGCTGGGGGAGACCCTCGAGGTCCGCGCCTTCGTGTCGCTCGGCGGGCTCTCGCCCGTGGACGTCGACGTGCAGGTCGTGCACGGCCGGGTCAAGCACGAGGACGACCTGGTCGACACGAGCGTCACGTCGCTGGGCCTGGCGGAGACCTACGAGGACGGCCGGCAC
Organism: uncultured Actinomycetota bacterium; assembly: GCA_963786795.1. Taxonomy (GTDB): domain Bacteria; phylum Actinomycetota; class Actinomycetes; order Propionibacteriales; family Nocardioidaceae; genus Nocardioides_B. The sequence continues at coordinate 162,731 of CAWBAQ010000029.1, read as the reverse complement.
CGCTTCGAGGGCACCGTCGCGCTGGCCACCACCGGGCCCTTCGGCTACACGGTGCGGGTGCTGCCGAAGAACGCGCACCTGGCGTCATCGGCCGAGCTGGGTCGCGTCACGCTCCCGACGTACTGACCTGGCGCCCCTGGTCGTGCCCTGGTCGTGCTCCGTCAGACCTGACGGAGCACGATCAGGGACCGGGGCTCGATCTCGATGACCTCGCCGGCCGAGACGATCTCGCCCACCGGGTGCCCGGAGTCGGTGCTCAGCACCACCTCGCCGGCCCGGACCCAGTTGTTGACGGGCAGCTTGGCCTTGCCCGGCTCGGCGTGTGCGTGGAACCACATCAGGAACGACGAGTCGTGCAGCTGCTCGCCGCGCGGTCCGGGCGCGCGCAGCGGGTCGCCCGAGACGAACATGCCGAAGGTGTGCAGCTTCTCGTCGTACCAGTCGGACTCGGTCATCTCGCGGCCCTCGGGGTGCACCCAGGCGAGGTCCTTGGGGCCGCCCTCGACGGTGGGTCGGCCCTCGAGGAAGTGCCGCTGCCGCAGCGCCGGGTGCTCGCGGCGCAGCCGCAGCGCCGTCTTGGCTATGTCGTAGATGTCGAGCCACGCGTCGTCGGGCCGCCAGTCCATCCACGACGTCTCGTTGTCCTGGACGTAGGCGTTGTTGTTGCCCCGCTGCGTGCGGCCGCGCTCGTCGCCGGCGGTGATCATCGGCACGCCGGCCGACAGGCACAAGGTCACCAGCAGGTTCGCCGCCTGCTTGCGGCGCAGCGCCACGACCTCGTCGTCGTCGGTGTCGCCCTCGACGCCGCAGTTCCACGACCGGTTGTTGTCGGTCCCGTCCCGGTTGTGCTCGCCGTTGGCCTCGTTGTGCTTGCGGTCGTAGGACACCAGGTCGCGCAGCGTGAACCCGTCGTGGGCGGTCACGAAGTTGACCGAGGCGTACGGCGAGCGGCCGTCGTCGGCGTACAGGTCGGAGGAGCCGGACAGCCGCGAGGCCACGTCGCGGATGCCGCCGGACTCGAGCCGCCAGAAGTCGCGCAGCGTGTCGCGGTACTTGTCGTTCCACTCGCACCACGGCGGCGGGAACCGGCCGACCTGGTAGCCGTCCATGCTCGCGTCCCACGGCTCGGCGATCAGCTTCACGTGCCGCAGCACCGGGTCCTGCCCGATGGTGGTGATGAAGTGCCCGCCGAGGTCGACCCGGTGGCCCGTGCGGGTCAGGGCCGGCGTCAGGTCGAAGCGGAACCCGTCGACGTGCATCTCGGTCACCCAGTAGCGCAGCGAGTCGAGGATCAGCCGCAGCGCCGGCGGGTACGCCGCGTCGACGGTGTTGCCGCAGCCGGTGACGTCGAAGTACGTCGCACCGTCGGTCACCCAGTCGACGTGCTTGTAGTAGCCGATGTCGTCGAGGCCGCGGAAGCTCAGCGTCGGACCGAGCGGGCTGCCCTCGGCGGTGTGGTTGTAGACCACGTCGAGGATCACCTCGAGCCCGGCGCGGTGCAGGGCCTTGACCATCGCCTTGAACTCGTTGACCTGCTCGCCGCGGTCGCCGGACGAGCTGTAGGCGCCGTGCGGGGCGAAGAAGCCGATCGAGTTGTAGCCCCAGTAGTTCGTCAGCCCCGACTCGGCCAGGTCCGGCTCCGAGGCGAACTGGTGCACCGGGCAGCAGCTCGACGGTGGTGATGCCCAGGTCCTTGAGGTAGTGCACCGCGGCGTTCGTGGTCAGCCCGGCGTACGTCCCGCGGATGGCCTCGGGCACCTCGTTGTGCAGCTGGGTGAATCCCTTGACGTGCGCCTCGTAGACGATCGTGTCGGTCCACCGGTGCCGGGGACGGACCTGCTCGTCGTCCCCCCAGTCGAAGTCGTCGTCGCACGACGACCGCCCTTGGGCACGTACGGCGCGGAGTCCTGCTCGTCGCGCGGGCCGGCGCTGCGCGGCGCGCACCTCGTCGAGGTCGCGGGAGGCGGGCCGCGAGTAGCCGTAGATCGGTCCGGTCGGGTCGACCGTCCCGCTCACCGCACGGGCGTAGGGGTCGAGCAGCAGCTTGGCGGGGTTGAACACGCGCCCGCGCTGGGGCTCCCAGGGACCGTCGGCCCGGAAGCCGTAGCGCTGGCCCGGCTCGATCCCGGGCAGGGCGCCGTGCCAGATGCCCAGCGTCTGCTCGGTCAGCGTGTAGCGGGTCTCGACGTCGTCCTCGTCGAACAGGCAGAGCTCGACCGCCGTCGCCTCGGGGGCGAACACCGCGAAGTTGGTGCTCTCCGCGTCCCACGTGGCACCCAGCGGCTGGTGGCTGCCGGGCCACGCTGACGTCGTCACGCCGGACATTGTGCCCGGCTACAGTCGGGTCAGACCACAGCAGGCAGGACGAGGACACGAGGAGCGGCGGCATGGGTGAGTTCGTACGGCTCGAGGTCGAGGACGGCGTCGGCACGATCCGCATCGACCGGCCGAAGATGAACGCGCTCAACGTGCAGGTGCAGGAGGAGATCCGCGACTGCGCCGCCGAGGCGGCCACCCGGGACGACGTACGCGCCGTGATCGTGTACGGCGGCGAGCGGGTGTTCGCGGCCGGCGCCGACGTCAAGGAGATGGCGGACATGTCCTACACCGACATGGTCGCGCGCTCCGGCGGGCTGCAGTCCGCGTTCACCGCGGTCGCCAAGATCCCGAAGCCCGTCGTCGCCGCGGTCACCGGCTACGCCCTGGGCGGCGGCTGCGAGCTCGCGCTGTGCGCGGACGTCCGGATCGCGGGGGAGGGCGCCACCCTCGGCCAGCCCGAGATCCTGCTCGGCGTCATCCCCGGGCGCCGGCGGCACCCAGCGGCTGACCCGGCTGGTCGGCCCGTCGCGGGCGAAGGACATCATCTTCACCGGCCGCTTCGTGAAGGCCGACGAGGCGCTGCGGCATCGGGCTGGTCGACCGGGTCGTCCCCGACGAGGAGGTGTACGCCGCGGCGCGGACCTGGGCGCGGCCAGTTCTCGACGGCGGCGTCGTTCGCGCTGCGGGCCGCCAAGGAGTCGGTCGACCGCGGCCTCGAGGTCGACCTCGACACCGGGCTCGAGATCGAGCGGGTCCAGTTCGCCGCGCTGTTCGCGACCGAGGACCGCACCACCGGCATGCGCTCGTTCGTGGAGAGCGGCCCGGGCAAGGCGGAGTTCCGAGGGCCGCTGAGCCGGCTCGGCTAGTCGGTGCGTCCAACTCATACCTAGGAGCGTGCCGTGGCCGACACCGAGAAGCGCCGGCGAGAAGAGCCCAGCAGGACGAGCGCGGCCGCGTACGGAGAAGAAGCCACGGGCGGAGAGGACGCGGCAGGACCGCGCCGGCAAGAAGGTCGTCGCCGGCGCCAACGCCGTGCGCTCCCGGATCGCCTCGGTGGTCTGGCTGGTCGCGGTGGTGTGCGCCCTGTTCCTCGCCGTCGGTGCGCTGCTGATCGCGCTGCACGCCAACCAGGACAACGCGATCGTGAAGTTCGTCCTCGACGCCGCGGACAAGCTCGACCTCGGCATCTTCAGCCGCACGGAAGGCATCTTCACCTCGGCAAGAACGCGGCGACCAAGAACGCCCTGATCAACTGGGGCATCGCCGCGGTGGTCTACCTCGTCGTCGGCAAGGTGCTGGACCGCATCATCCGCCCCTGACCGGACGGCCGCGTCGGCCGTGTGACTGACCCCACCCCGGACCCGGTTTCCCGCGTTGCTACGCGCGGGTAACCTCAGTGCCAACCGACCGCACAGGAGGGGCCCTGCGGGGCCGGTGAACCCATGAACATTGTCGTGTGCGTGAAGTACGTGCCGGACGCCACCGCGGACCGGCACTTCGAGGATGACAACACCGTCGACCGCGTCGGCGTGGACGGGCTGCTCTCCGAGCTCGACGAGTACGCCGTCGAGCAGGCGCTGCAGGTCAAGGAGAAGCTCGGCGACGACACCGAGGTGACGGTGCTGACCGTCGGTCCCGAGCAGGCCACCGACGCGATCCGCAAGGCGCTGCAGATGGGCGCCGACAAGGGCGTGCACGTGCGTCGACGACGCGATCGCCGGCTCCGACGCGCTGGCCACCTCGCTGGTGCTCGCCGAGGCGGTCAAGAAGATCGAGCACGACCTGGTGGTGTGCGGCATGGCCTCGACCGACGGCTCGATGGGCGTGGTCCCGGCGATGCTGGCCGAGCGGCTCGGCGTCCCGGCGCGTCACCCTCGGCTCGGAGATCGCCGTCGACGGCACCACGGTCACGGATCCGCCGCGACGGCGACGCCGCCACCGAGACGATCGAGGGCACGCTGCCCGCTGGTGCTGTCGGTGACCGACCAGTCCGGCGAGGCGCGCTACCCGTCCTTCAAGGGCATCATGGCCGCGAAGAAGAAGCCGCTGGAGACCTGGTCGCTGGCCGACCTCGGCGTCGACGCGGAGCTGGTCGGCCTGTCCGCCGCCTGGAGCACCGTCGAGGGCACCGAGGCCCGCCCGCCGCGCACCGCCGGGCGAGGTCGTCACCGACGAGGACGGATCGGGCGCCACGGCGCTGGTCGAGTTCCTCGCGTCGAAGAAGTTCATCTGAGCAGCCCGGGACTAGGAGAGCAGACATGAGCGAAGTTCTGGTTCTCGTCGACCACGTCGACGGCAAGGTCACCAAGCCCACCCTCGAGCTGCTGACGATCGCCCGCCGGCTCGGCGAGCCGTCCGCGGTGCTGATCGGCGGCGACGCCGCCGCGGCGGCCGAGACGCTGACGAAGTTCGGCGCCGAGAAGATCTACGTCGTCGACGACGCCGACATCAAGGGCTACCTGGTCGCCCCGAAGGCCGAGGTGCTCGCCCAGCTGGTCGAGAAGACCTCCCCGGCCGCCGTGCTGCTCGTCCTCCGGCGGTGAGGGCAAGGAGATCGCCGGCCGGCTGGCCGTCAAGACCGACTCCGGCCTGATCACCGACGCGGTCGACGTCCAGGCCGGTGACGGCGGCGCGCCGGTGACCACGCAGTCGCGTGTTCGCCGGCAACTTCACCGTCCAGGCCAAGGTCACCAAGGGCACCCCGATCATCACCGTGAAGCCGAACTCCGCCACCCCGGAGGCGGCCGACGGCGCCGGGCACGCCGAGGAGCCGTTCGCCGCGACCATCTCCGAGGCCGCCAAGGGCGCGCGGATCACCGCGTCCGAGCCCCGCAAGGCGTCGGGCCGTCCCGAGCTGACCGAGGCCGCGATCGTGGTCTCCGGCGGCCGTGGCACCGGCGGCGACTTCTCCGAGGTCGAGGGCTTCGCCGACTCGCTCGGTGCCGCCGTCGGCGCCTCGCGCGCCGCCGTCGACTCCGGCTGGATCCCGCACGCGTTCCAGGTCGGCCAGACCGGCAAGACCGTGTCGCCGCAGCTGTACGTCGCGAACGGCATCTCCGGCGCGATCCAGCACCGGGCCGGCATGCAGACCTCGAAGACGATCGTCGCGGTCAACAAGGACGACGAGGCGCCGATCTTCGAGCTCGTCGACTTCGGCGTCGTCGGCGACCTGCACGCCGTGCTGCCCGCCGCCACCGAGGAGATCACCAAGCGCAAGGGCTAGGCGTGCTGGGGCAGGCTGTCCCACGCCGGCACCGCGGGCGGGGTGCGCTGGTCCGCGGCTGCCGGAAGGGTGAGCACGATCGTGGTGCCGCCGATCCGGTTGCGCAGCTCGAGGCCGCCACCGTTGCGCTCCATCAGGGCCCGCGCCACGTGCGCGGGACCGAAGGCGCTCTCGGCCACGGCGGCCGACATGCCGGGTCCGCGGTCGGCCACGGACACCTCGATGCGGGGTCCGATCGCGACGACGTGCACGGTGACCGGGCTGTGCGCGGCGTAGGTGTGGGCGTTGACGAGGAGCTTCCCGACTGCGGCCGTCAGGTCGCCCCGGCGCCCGAGCGCGAAGCCGGCGCCGCCGCGGACACGCACCTCCTGACCGGCCGCCAGCCGCTGCTCGACGACGGCGTTGACACAGTCGGCCACGTCGAACTCGGTGACCGCCTCGGCGCTGCCGGTGGGCTCGGAGTCCCAGGTGCCGGTGCGTTCCGCGCGGACCTCGGCGGTGCGCTGCCGGATCGTGGACGCGAACCGGGCGGACTCGACGAGGTCGACGTACGCCGCGTGCGCGGTGATCATGGCGACCGATCCGAGCAGGGCGGCCGCGGGCAGGGACCAGTCGCCGGGCTGCACCTGGTCGAGGGCGTGCAGCAGCTCGACGAGACCGAGGGACGCGTACAGCGGGGCCGCGCGACCGGCCCAGGGCTGCCGCGCGTCCCGCAGCGAGGCGACGAGGCCGAGCGCCACCCAGGTGCCGCCGAGCAGGACGTCCACGGCCACAGCCGCCACCGCCACCGTGGTCAGGTCGGCGGGCGCGACGTTGAAGAGCCCGACGAGTGCGACCACCCCCGTGACCGCGAAGGCCGTCGCGACCAGGAGCGTGCGTGGCCAGTCGGTGCGGACGCCGTCGTCGTGGACCGTGATCGCGCGTAGAGCCAGGGCAACGCAAGCCGCAGTGCCCGCGGCGCGCACGCCGAGGGCGAGCAACGGCTCGACCGGACCGGCCAGCACCTGACCGACGAGGTTGCCGAGGGGGAGCGAGAGCAGGCCGAGCACGACCATCGCGGAGGCGAGCAGCCCGCTGTGCGGGTCGGTCGTGACCCGCCACCGCGAGAGGCGCAGGATCCCGGCCGCGAGGAAGAGCGCGGACGCCGCGAGCTCGAAGGCGTCCAGGGTCAGCGCGCTCGACGAGACGTCGTCGAGGTTGAACAGGCCCACCAGCAGCAGGACGGAGGTGCTCACCGCGATGGCCCCGGCGCACGGCGCCAGGACACGGTGCACCGTGACCTCGCGGTGTGCAGCTGCCATGACCATGTCTGAAGTGTCCGCGAAACGGACAGAACGGACGACCGCCTTCCGGACCTCGTGCAGCGCCGAACAGGTCGCCTGCATAGTCCGTTCGGGTGATCCTGGGTCTGGCTCAGATCACCTGGCTGTCGACCCGGCTCAGCGACCGCGGCGCGCGGACGAGAACGACGCTGCGCTGTGGTTGCCGCCACCGCCACCGGCACCGGCCGTGGCCCGGGCGGGACCGCCGGAACGTCGGCCGGAGGAACCGCCGCGGCCCGAGGCCTTCGCGGGCTGGCGACGTCCGCCGCCACCACGGTTGCGACCGCCGCCGTTGCCGCCGTTGCCGCCGTTGCCGGTGCGTGCGGGCTGCTCCGCGACCGGCCGGTCGGCCTCGGCGACGTAGGTGCGCTCGCCCGGGGCGATCTGGGTCAGCAGCGCGTCGCCGAGCTGGATGCGGGTGATCGTCGGCTTGATGCCGGCGCGGCGGGTCAGGTCGCGGACGTCGCTGACCTGGGCGTCGAGCATCAGCGTGACGACCGTGCCCTCGTTGCCGGCGCGGGCGGTGCGGCCCGAGCGGTGCAGGTAGGCCTTGTGCTCGACCGGCGGGTCGGCGTGCACGACGAGGCTGACGTCGTCCACGTGGATGCCGCGGGCCGCGATGTCGGTGGCGACGAGCGTGGTCGCCGTACCGCTGCCGAAGGCGGTGAGGTTCCGGGTGCGTGCGTTCTGCGACAGGTTGCCGTGCAGCTCGACCGCGGGCACGCCGCGGGCGTTGAGCTGACGGGCGAGCGCCTTGGCGCCGTGCTTGGTGCGGGTGAAGACGATCTTCTTGCCCGGCGCGGCGGCCAGGTCGGCGAGGACCGGCACCCGGCCCTCCTTGCTCACGTGCAGCACGTGGTGCGTCATGTTCGACACCGGCGACTGGGCCGAGTCGACGCTGTGCGTGACCGGGTTGGTCAGGAAGCGCTTCACCAGCACGTCGACGCCGCCGTCGAGGGTGGCCGAGAACAGCATCCGCTGCCCCTGCTTCGGGGTCTTGTCCATCAGCCGGCGTACGACGGGCAGGAAGCCCAGGTCGGCCATGTGGTCGGCCTCGTCGAGCACGGTGATCTCGATGGAGCCCAGGTCGCAGTGCCCGGTCTGCACGTGGTCGGCCAGCCGGCCCGGGCAGGCGATGACGATGTCGACCCCGTTGCGGAGGCCCTGGATCTGCGGGTTGGGGCGGACGCCGCCGAAGATGGTCAGCGTGCGCAGGTTCATCGCCTTGGCGAGCGGGGCCATCGCGGCCTCGATCTGGCTGGCGAGCTCGCGGGTCGGCGCGAGCACCAGGGCGCGCGGGCGACCCGGCTGGCGCTTGCCGCGACCGGCGGCGAGACGCGCCAGCACCGGCAGCACGAAGGCGTAGGTCTTGCCGGAGCCGGTGCGGCCCCGGCCGAGGACGTCACGGCCCGCCAGCGAGTCGGGGAGCGTCGCGGTCTGGATCGGGAAGGGCTCGGTGATGCCGGAGTCCGCAAGGACCGCGACGAGGGGGGAGGGGACGCCGAGGTCGGCGAAGGAAGGCATGAGTGCCATGGGTAGTGGTGCTCCGAAAGCTAGAAGAGGTCGTCCTGCCCGGCGCGACCCGGGACCCCGTGGTGCGGTCCGGTCGCGGCGCTCGGTGGATGACGAAGCCTGGCCCGAGGCAGAACTGATGGGGCCAGCAAGGACGACTGTACCGGTCCACGGGTCAGCGGCACGAATTCCGCCGCCCCGGCGCGGTGTGAGATCCGCGACGCGCGGAGCGCCTAGCGTGGGAGGCATGAAGCTGCGGTGGCTCCTGCTCGGCGTGCTCACGACGCTCCTCCTCGTGCCCGCACTGCTGCTCACGACGGCGCGGATGCTCGACCTCCCCGGCGGGACGTGGGTCCGGCTGGTGTCGTTCACGCCGTACGCGCTCGTGCTCTACGCCGTCGCCCTGCTGCTCCTGCTCCTGGCCTGGTGGCGCGGGCGCGGGTTCTGGCGCGGGACCGCGCGGCTGCTGGTGGTGGTGTCGCTGCTCGGTGTGGTGGTGCACGCGTTCTGGGCCAGCGGACCGTACGTCGGGACGCCGGCGGCCGAGGCCGCGGGCAAGGTCCGGCTGCACGTGATGACGTCGAACCTGCGTTTCGGGCAGGCGAGCACCGCACGCGTCGTGGAGGTCGCGGTGGCCGACGACGTCGACGTGCTCGTGCTCCAGGAGGTCACTCCGCAGGCGCTGTCCGGCCTGGAGGGCGCCGGGCTCCGGCAGGCGCTCCCGCACCGCGCCGGGTCGGCGGCCGAGGGGCCCGCGGGGACGATGGTGTTCTCGCGCTACCCGCTGCGGCACGTCCGGAAGCTCGGCACCTTCTTCGGCAGCTACGCGATGGACGTGCGCACGCCGGCCGGCCGCGTGCACCTGATCGCGGCGCACCCGCGCCCGCCCGTCGGCGACGTGTCCGGTTGGCGCGGGGACCAGGGCGTGCTCCGGCACGCGGCCAGGGCGACCGCCGCGCCCACGATGATCGTCGGCGACCTCAACGCCACCATGGACCACCTGCCGATGCGGACGCTGGTCGGCATCGGCTTCGAGGACGCCGCGACGCAGGCCGACTCGCAGTGGCAGCCGACCTGGCCCGCGGCGGGGGAGGTGTCCCGGCTGGGGTTCTCGGTGCCGTCCCTGGTGCCGATCGACCACGTCCTCCTCAGCTCCGGCCTGCAGGGCTCTGCGCACCGAGTCCGTCACGGTCGAGGGCACCGACCACCGCGCGCTCGTCGCGACCGTCGCCCTGTGAGCGAGGAGGCGCTGGCCTGGCGGCCGACGGCGGAGGACGAGGCGTTCTGCGACGTCTACGGCGACTGGGACGCCCTCCCGCCCGCCGAGCTGCGCGACCTGATGGCGGGGTTCCCGGCGCCCTGGTGGGTGGTCGGCGGCTACGCGGTGGAGGCGTTCACCGGTGTCCGGCGCTTCCACGAGGACATCGACCTGGTGGTCTTCACCGACGACCTGCCGGCGCTGCGCGAGCAGTTCCGCGACGTGTTCCACCTCTGGTGCATCCACGACGGCACGTTCCGGATCCTCGACGACGAGCATCCCGAGCCGCTGCACCCCCTGAACCAGGTGTGGATGCGGACGGACTCCCGCTCGCCGTGGCGCGTCGACTGCCCGCTCAACCCCAGCCGCGACGGGCTCTGGCAGTCCAAGCGTGACGAGGACCTGGTTGCCGACCTCGACGACGTCACCTGGCTCGCCGACGACGGGGTGCGCTACCTGGGTCCCGAGATCGTCCTGCACTACAAGGCGCTCCAGCACCGGGACAAGGACACGATCGACCTGCGCAACGTGTGGCCCTTGCTGTCGCCCGAGAAGCAGGACTGGCTGCGCGAACGGGTCCGCCGCGACTACCCCGACCACCCGTGGCAGCCCCGGCTGGACGGTGCCGAGCAGGGCTGAGCCGCACGCCGTACGCTGGTAGATGCAATGACCGACGACACCGTCTACCTCGATCACGCTGCCTCCACGCCCATGTACGCCGAGGCAGTTGCTGCGATGACCGAGCAGCTGACCCACCTGGGCAACCCGTCGTCGCTGCACGCCTCCGGGCGGGCCGCGCGCCGCGTCGTCGAGGAGTCCCGCGAGACCATCGCGCGCGCGCTGAGCTGCCGCCCCGGCGAGGTGGTCTTCACCTCGGGCGGCACCGAGTCGGACAACCTCGCCGTCAAGGGCCTGTTCTGGGCCCGGCGCGCGCAGGACCCCCGCCGCACCCGCATCCTGGCGTCGTCGGTGGAGCACCACGCGGTCCTCGACCCGCTGCACTGGCTCGCCGAGCACGAGGGCGCCGACGTCGAGCTGCTGCCCGTCGACCCGCTCGGTCGCCTCGACCTGGACGCGCTGCGCGAGTCCCTGGAGCGCGACCCGTCCAGCGTCGCCCTGGTCTCGCTGATGTGGGCCAACAACGAGGTCGGCACGATCCAGCCGGTCGCCGAGGTGGTCGAGCTCGCGCACGCGCACTCCGTCCCCGTGCACACCGACGCCGTGCAGGCCGTCGGGCAGGTGCCCGTCGACTTCGCCGCGTCCGGCGTCGACGCCCTCACCCTGACCGCGCACAAGGTGGGCGGGCCGTACGGCGTCGGCGCGCTCGTCGTACGCCGGGACCTCGACGTCACGCCGCAGCTGCACGGCGGCGGCCAGGAGCGCGACATCCGCTCCGGCACCATCGACACCCCCGCGATCGCCGGGTTCGCCCGGGCCGTCGAGCTCGCGGTCAAGCACCAGCCCGACCACGCCGTCCGGGTCGCCGCGCTGCGCGACGAGCTGGTCGAGCGGATCCAGTCGCAGGTGCCGGACGCCCGCGTCAACGGCGACCCGGACACCGGCCTCGAGCACCGGCTCCCCGGCAACGCGCACCTGACCTTCCCCGGCTGCGAGGGCGACTCCCTGCTGATGCTGCTCGACGCGCGCGGCATCGCCTGCTCGACCGGGTCGGCCTGCTCGGCCGGCGTGCCCGCAGCCGTCCCACGTGCTGCTCGCCATGGGACGTGACGAGGAGCAGGCCCGGAGCTCGCTGCGGTTCTCGCTCGGCCACACCAGCACCGAGTCCGACGTCGATGCGCTCGCGGCGGCCATCGCCCCGGTCGTCGAACGGGCCCGGGCCGCCGGCGCCGCGGCCGGCTTCGGCTCGTCCAAGAAGGCCGGCTGATCGTCGTGCGCGTGCTCGCTGCCATGTCCGGCGGCGTCGACTCCGCCGTGGCCGCCGCTCGCGCCGCCGAGGCCGGGCACGACGTCACCGGCATCCACCTGGCGCTCTCCCGCAACCCGCAGAGCTACCGCACCGGTGCCCGCGGCTGCTGCACCATCGAGGACTCCAACGACGCCCGCCGGGCCGCCGACGTGATCGGCATCCCGTTCTACGTCTGGGACATGAGCGACCGGTTCCACGAGGACGTGGTCGAGGACTTCATGGCCGAGTACTCCTCCGGCCGCACCCCGAACCCCTGCCTGCGCTGCAACGAGAAGATCAAGTTCGCCGCCGTCCTCGACCGGGCCGTGGCGCTCGGCTTCGACGCGGTCGCGACCGGGCACTACGCGCAGCTCGAGACCGGTGAGGACGGGCTGATCGCGATGCACCGCGCCGTGGACATGGGCAAGGACCAGTCCTACGTGCTCGGCGTGCTCACCCAGGAACAGCTCGCGCACTCGCTGTTCCCCCTCGGCGACTCCCGCAAGTCGGACGTGCGCGAGGAGGCCACCCGTCGCGGCCTCCAGGTGGCGCACAAGCCGGACAGCCACGACATCTGCTTCATCTCCGACGGGGACACCGCGGGCTGGCTCACCGAGAAGCTCGGCGCCGGGTCCGGGCAGATCGTCGACCACGCGACCGGCGAGGTGCTCGGCAGCCACGACGGCTCCCACCGCTTCACGATCGGCCAGCGCAAGGGCCTGCGGATCGGCCGGCCGGCCGAGGACGGGAAGCCCCGCTTCGTGCTCGACATCGAGCCGGTCTCCGGCACCGTCACGGTCGGGCCGCGCGAGGAGCTGACCGTCGACCGCATCGAGGGCATCCGCCCGCGCTGGTGCGGCACGGCTCCCGGCGCGCCGCTGCACGGGACGGTGCAGCTGCGGGCGCACGGCGACGAGCACCGAGCCGTGGTGACGGTCGCGGACGACCGGGTCGTGGTCGACCTGCTCGACCCGGCGCAGGGGATCGCGCCCGGTCAGGCCGCGGTGGTGTACGACGGCACGCGCGTCGTCGGCTCGTGCACGATCTCCTCGACCTCGCGCACCGGCGTCTCCGCATGATCCGCGCCACCGGCGTCGGGTTCGATGCCGGGCGACGACACGGCCGACTTCGACCTCGCGGTCAAGGTCGTGCTCGAGGAGCTGCCCGACCTCGCACACCTGCCCGAGATGCCGGGGCGCGGCGCGCACGCGGACATGACCGGCCGCGCCCTCGCCGTGATGAGCGAGCTCGGGGCCGACCTGCAGCCGGCCGGCTGGCGGTTGACCGACGCTCCGGGCGTCGACCACCGCCGGGCCCGGTCGCTGCTGGCCCAGGACCTCGACGTCGTCGAGGAGCACACGCAGGGCTACACCGGTCCGTTCAAGATCCAGGTCGCCGGGCCCTGGACGCTCGCGGCGACCGTCGAGCGTCCCCGCGGCGACCGGGTGCTCGCCGACCACGGCGCCCGCCGCGAGCTGGCCCAGGCGCTGGCCGAGGGACTGCGCGACCACGTCGCCGACGTCCGGCGCCGGATCCCCGACGCGGACATCATCGTCCAGGTCGACGAGCCCGCCCTGCCCGCCGTGATGGCCGGGCAGCATCCCGACGGCGTCCGGCTTCCACCGGCACCGCTCGGTCGACGCCCCGCGGGCGAGCCCCGCGCTGGAGTGGGTGTTCGAGGCCGTGACCGAGTCGGGGGCCACCCCCGTCGCGCACTGCTGCGCGTCCGACGTACCCATCGGGCTGCTGACCGGCGCGGGTGCCGCGGGGGTCTCCGTCGACCTCGACGTGCTGCCCGTGTCGGCGTACGACGACCTCGGCGCCCTGCTCGAGCAGGGCCGGCCGGTCCACCTCGGGGTCATCCCGACCACCGCGCCCGCGCAGCCCCTGTCCGACGGCACCGTGACCGAGCGCGTGCTGCGCTGGCTCGACATGCTCGGGCTCGACCCCGAGGCCGCGCCGTCCCTGGTGGTCACCCCGTCCTGCGGGCTGTCCGGGGCGGACCCGCAGTGGGCGCGGAGGGCGCTGCGACTCAGCCAGCAGGTCGCAGCCGCCCTCTCCTGACCCGGGTCAGACCCCGACGCCCTCGGGGACCTCGTCGGTCGCCAGGTCCTCGTGCCTCGCGTTGAGGAAGAGCAGCACGATCACCGTGCCGAGCCAGATCATCGCGGCGCCGGCGAGGAACGCGTGCGTCGCGCCCTCGGTGAACGCCACCTGCCCGATCAGGGTCTGCATCTTCTCCACCTGGGCGGGGTCGGCGGAGCCACCCGCGGACTGGGCCGCTCCGGAGAGGGAGGCCACCTTGTCGGAGGTGAAGTGCACGGCGACGGTGGAGAGCGTGGCCAGGCCGAGCGCGCCGCCGACCTGCTGCATGGTGTTCAGCACGCCCGAGCCGATGCCCGAGTCACGCGCCCCCACCCCGTGCACGGCGGTCAGGGTGATCGGCACGAACGTCATGCCCATGCCCAGGCTCATCAAGATGATGAAGGGCAGGATGTCCGAGGCGTAGCTGGCGCTGACCGAGAGGCTGGCCAGCGAGTCGTCGTACGGCAGCCGGGAGAACCCGAACAGGGCCGCACCCGCCATCGCGGTGCCGATGCCGGCCAGCCAGCGCGGGTCGACCTTCTCCATCAGCTTCGAGGAGACCGTGGCCGCGATGATGATGCCGGCGCTGAAGGGCAGGAACGAGACGCCGGTCTTGAGCGGCGAGAAGCCCATGACGTTCTGCACGAACTGCGACAGGAAGTAGAACATCGCGAACATCGCGGCCGGCACCAGCATCATCACGACGAAGCTGGTGGCGCGGGTGCGGTTGGCGAGGATCCGGAACGGCAGCAGCGGGTGCTGGACGGAGCGCTCGATCAGCACGAACGCCGCGAGGAGCAGCACGCCCGCGGCCAGGGAGGCCATCGTCCAGCCGTCGCCCCAGCCGTAGCGGGGGTCGCCCGCACGGGTCAGGCCGTAGACGATCCCGACCAGGCCGAGCGTGCCGGACAGGGCACCGGGGAGGTCGAGCTCGCCGGGGTGCGACTCGCTCTCGGCGAGGAGCCGCGGAGCCGCGAAGGCGGCCGCGAGGCCGATCGGGACGTTGATCAGGAAGGTGAGCCGCCAGCCGTCGACGACGTGGCCGAAGAAGGTCGGCTCGAGTCCGGTCAGCCAGCCGCCGAGGACCAGGCCGACGGCCGCACCGGCCCCGGACATCGCGGCGTAGATCGAGAAGGCGCGGTTGCGCTGCGGGCCGGCCGGGAAGGTCGTGGTGATCAGGGCGAGTGCGGCGGGGGAGGCGAGCGCGGCGCCGAGGCCCTGGAGGCCACGGGCGCCCAGCAGCAGGCCCTCGTTGGTGGCCAGGCCGCCGAGCAGCGAGGCGATGCCGAAGACGGTGACGCCGACCATGAACATCCGGCGGCGACCGTAGAGGTCACCGAGCCGGCCGCCGAGCAGCAGCAGGCCGCCGAAGGCCAGCGAGTAGCCGGTGACGATCCAGGACAGGTTGGCCTGCGAGATGTCGAGGTCCTGCTTGATGTACGGCAGGGCGATGTTGGCGATGGTGGCGTCGAGCACCACCATCAGCTGGGCCACGGAGATGAGCACGAGGGCCCACCCGAGGTGGCGGTGGCCGTGGCTCGAGACGTGCTCGACCTCGGTAGTCGTTGCGGTGGTCATCAGGTTCCTTGAGGGAGTGGAGGAAGGGGTCAGGGGGTGCGGCGGGTCGCGGCGGGCAGGATGATCTCGTCCACGACCTGGGCCACGGTCTTCTCGTCGGCGGGGAGCCCCAGCACGAAGCTGCGGTGCAGGATGATCCCCGCGAGAGCGGGGGACAGCAGGTCGAGGTCGAGGTCCGCGGTGATCTCCCCGCGGTCCTTGGCGCGCTGGAAGATCGCGCGGGTGCTCTCGATCTTGGGTCCGAGGACGCGGGTGCGGAACTCCTCGGCGAAGTCGGGGTCGTGGTGCAGGGCGGTGACGATGCCGGCCATGATCTGCGCCGACTTCGCGTCGGTCAGGCCGCCGTGCCCGCACGCCATCTGGACCAGGTCGTCGCGCAGGTTGCCGGTGTCGGCGTCGGGCGCCTGGAGGGCCTCCTTGGTGCGGAGGATGGCGTCCACCACCAGCGAGGGCTTGCTGGCCCAGCGTCGGTAGAGGGTCGCCTTGCTGGCCTTGGCCTCGGCTCGCGACGGCGTCCATGGTGAGCCGGTCGTAGCCGACCCGGGCGAGCAGGGCGAGGGCCGCGTCGAGGATCTCCGACTCACGCTCGCCTTCGACGCGAGGCCGGTGGCCGCTCGTGCGTCGTCGGCGGATCATCGGGGCGTCCTCGGGTCGGACGGATGAAACGAAACGGTTTCGTTTCATCCGTGAGCCTAACCTCCATGCGTGCTGCATGCAAATGAAAGGGGAACCCCGGCAGGATCGGTGGGTGTCGGCGAGGCACGGCAAGATGGGTGCCATGCCGCAGCAGCCCGCCATCGCGACGACCGACGCCCGCGAGGAGCACCGCGACCTGTCCGAGCAGCTCGAGGACGCCCGCTGGCGCTACTACGTGCTCGACGACCCGACGCTGTCCGACCACGACTTCGACGTGCGGATGCGCAGGCTCGAGGAGCTCGAGGAGGAGTTCCCGGAGCTGCGCACGCCGGACTCGCCGACGCAGAAGGTCGGGGGAGCGGTCTCCACCGAGTTCACGGCCGTCGACCACCTCGAGCCGATGATGAGCCTGGACAACGCGTTCTCCTACGAGGAGCTCGCGACCTGGCGCGCGCGGCTCGCCCGCGAAGGGGTCGAGGACGCCGCCATGCTCTGCGAGCTCAAGGTCGACGGGCTGGCGATCAACCTGCTCTACGAGGACGGCCGCCTGGTGCGGGCCGCGACACGGGGCGACGGCCGCACGGGCGAGGACGTCACGCCCAACGTGCGCACGATCGACAACGTGCCCAACCGGCTGACCGGCACCGAGGCGTACCCCGTCCCGACCCGTGTCGAGGTGCGCGGTGAGGTGTTCCTCCCGGTCGAGGCGTTCGAGCGGCTCAACGAGTCGATGTCCGAGGCCGGCAAGCCGATGTTCGCGAACCCCCGCAACGCCGCGGCCGGCTCGCTGCGGCAGAAGGACCCGCGGGTGACCGCGACCAGGGCGCTGGCCATGGTCTGCCACGGCCTCGGGCTGCGCGAGGGCTTCACGCCGCGTGCCCAGTCCGAGTCCTACGCCGCCCTCGAGGCCTGGGGGCTGCCGACCAGTGACCGGGCCAAGGTGCTGCCCGACCTGGCTGCGGTCGAGAAGTTCATCGAGTACTACGGCGAGCACCGCCACGACGTGGAGCACGAGATCGACGGCGTGGTGATCAAGGTCGACGACGTCAACCTGCAGCGCCGCCTGGGGTCGACCAGCCGGGCGCCGCGCTGGGCGATCGCCTTCAAGTACCCACCCGAGGAGGTCAACGCCAAGCTGCTGGCCATCGAGGTGAACACCGGTCGCACCGGACGGGTGACGCCCTTCGGCGTGATGGAGCCGACCCGGGTGGCCGGGTCGACGGTCGAGCGCGCGACCCTGCACAACGCACACGAGGTGAAGCGCAAGGACGTGCGTCCCGGCGACACCGTCGTCCTGCGCAAGGCCGGCGACGTGATCCCCGAGATCGTGGGTCCGGTGCTGGCGCTGCGGTCCGAAGGACTCGAGCCCTGGGTGATGCCGACCGAGTGCCCGTCCTGCGGCACGACGCTCGTGCAGCAGAAGGAGGGCGACAAGGACCTGCGCTGCCCCAACCACCGCAAGTGCCCCGCCCAGCTGCTCGACCGCGTCTACCACGTGGCGGGCCGGGGGGCCTTCGACATCGAGGGGCTCGGGTCCGAGGCGGCCCACGCGCTGCTCGAGGCGGGCGTCATCGAGGACGAGGGAGACGTGTTCTTCCTCGACGAGGCCAAGCTGCTCCGGGCACCGCTGTTCACCCGCGCGCCCAAGAAGGGCGAGGGCGACGCCCCGGTGCTCTCGGCCAACGGACAACGGCTGCTCGACAACCTCGCCGCGGCCAAGGACCGGCCCTTGTGGCGGGTGATCGTCGGCCTGTCCATCCGGCACGTCGGACCGACCGCCGCCCGGGCACTGGCGACGGAGTTCGGGTCGATGGCGGAGATCGAGGCGGCCGACCTCGCCAAGCTCGCGGCGGCCGAGGGAGTGGGTCCCACCATCGCCGAGGCGGTGGTCGAGTGGTTCGCGGTCGACTGGCACCGGACCATCCTCGACAAGTGGCGTCGTGCCGGGGTGACCATGGAGGACGAGCGCGACGAGGGCACACCCCGGACGCTCGCGGGCATGAACATCGTGGTCACCGGCTCCCTCGTCGACTACAGCCGCGACCAGGCCAAGGAGGCGATCCTCGCCCGCGGGGGCAAGGCCGTCTCCTCGGTCTCCAAGAAGACCGACTTCGTGGTCGTGGGCGAGTCACCCGGGTCGAAGTACGACAAGGCCGTCTCGCTCAAGGTGCCGGTGCTCGACGAGGACGGCTTCCGGGTGCTGCTCTCCGACGGCCCGGACGCGGCCCGCGAGGGCGCGCAGGTCGGGGACGGTCAGCCGGCGGAGTCCTGAAGACGCGGCCGCATGACGTCGTGAGGCGTTCCCTAGGATGGCGGGCATGCCTGACATCAGCCGCGACGAGGTCTCGCACCTCGCCGACCTGGCGCGCATCGACCTGTCCGCCGAGGAGCTCGACCACCTCGCCCCCCAGCTGTCCGTGATCCTCGAGGCCATCGCCTCGATCAGCGAGGTGGCCGCGGACGACGTGCCGCCCACGTCGCACGCGCTGCCGCTCACCAACGTCTTCCGCGAGGACGTCGCGCGACCCGGCCTGACCGCTGAGCAGGCGCTGTCCGGAGCTCCCGAGGTCGAGCAGCAGCGCTTCAGCGTGCCGCGGATCCTGGGGGAGGAGGCATGAGCGACCTCACCCGGAAGAACGCCGCCGAGCTCGCGGACGCGCTGGCCGCCGGGGAGACCAGCTCCGTCGAGCTCACCCAGGCCCACCTCGACCGGATCGACGCCGTCGACGGCGCCGTGCACGCCTTCCTCCACGTCGATGCCGACGGCGCCCTCGCATCCGCGCGCGCCGCCGACCAGCGTCGGGCGTCCGGCACCCCGGCCTCCGCCCTGGACGGCGTGCCGATCGCCGTCAAGGACGTGCTGGCCACCGCGGGCCTGCCCACCACGTGCGGCTCCCGCATCCTCGAGGGCTGGCTCCCGCCGTACGACGCCACCGCCGTCGCCCGGCTGCGCACGGCCGGCCTGCCGATCCTCGGCAAGACCAACATGGACGAGTTCGCGATGGGGTCGTCCACCGAGCACTCCGCCTACGGCCCGACCCACAACCCGTGGGACCTCGACCGGATCCCGGGCGGCTCGGGTGGTGGCTCGGCGGCCGCCGTCGCCGCGTTCGAGGCCCCGCTCGCCGCTGGGCACCGACACCGGCGGGTCGATCCGCCAGCCCGGTGCCGTGACCGGAACCGTCGGGGTGAAGCCGACGTTCGGCGGGGTCTCGCGCTACGGACTCGTCGCCCTGGCCAACTCGCTCGACCAGGCCGGCCCGGTCACCCGGACCGTGCTCGACGCGGCCCTGCTGCACGAGATCATCGGCGGGCACGACCCGCTCGACTCGACGTCGATCGACCAGCCGCTCCCGTCGCTGGTCGACGCCGCACGCCAGGGCGCGAGCGGCGACGTGACGGGGCTGCGCATCGGCGTGATCAAGGAGCTGACCGGCGAGGGCTACCAGGCCGGAGTCCAGCAACGCTTCGACGAGTCGGTGCAGGCGCTCGTCGATGCCGGCGCGGAGGTGGTGGAGGTCTCCTGCCCCACCTTCGTGCACGCGCTCGCGACCTACTACCTGATCCTCCCGGCGGAGGCGTCGTCCAACCTCGCGAAGTTCGACGGGATGCGCCACGGCCTGCGGGTGCTGCCCGAGGGCGTGGACGCGCCCAGCGCCGAGGAGGTGATGCGGGCGACCCGTGACCGGGGCTTCGGGGACGAGGTGAAGCGCCGGATCATCCTGGGCACCTACGCCCTGTCCAGCGGCTACTACGACGCCTACTACGGGCAGGCCCAGAAGGTCCGCACGCTGATCAGCCGGGACTTCACGGCGGCGTTCGCGCAGGCCGACGTGCTGGTCTCGCCGACCGCGCCGACCACGGCGTTCCGGCTGGGGGAGAAGGTCGACGACCCGGTGGCGATGTACCTCAACGACCTCGCGACCATCCCCGCGAACCTCGCCGGGGTCCCCGGCATCTCCGTGCCGAGCGGTCTCGCCGACGAGGACGGCCTGCCGACCGGCGTACAGGTGCTGGCCCCGGCGATGGCCGACGACCGGGTCTACCGGGTCGGTGCCGCGCTGGAGACCTTGTTGCAGAAGCAGTGGGGCGGGCCGCTGCTCGACCGTGCACCGGAACTGGAGACCGCACGATGACGCAGACGCAGGCCGAGGTGCTGTCCTTCGAGGACGCGCTGGCCAAGTTCGACCCCACCATGGGCCTCGAGGTGCACGTCGAGCTGAACACCGCCTCGAAGATGTTCTGCTCGCTGCGCCACGGAGTTCGGCGCCGAGCCCAACACCCAGGTGTGCCCGGTCTGCCTCGGGCTGCCCGGCGCCATGCCGGTGGTCAACGGCACCGCGGTGGAGTCCGCGATGCGGATCGGCCTCGCGCTGAACTGCTCGATCGCCGAGTGGTGCCGCTTCGCGCGGAAGAACTACTTCTACCCGGACATGCCGAAGAACTTCCAGACCTCCCAGTACGACGAGCCGATCGCCTTCGACGGCTGGATGGACGTGGACGTCGACGGGGAGGTCGTCCGGGTCGAGATCGAGCGCGCGCACATGGAGGAGGACACCGGCAAGTCGCTGCACGTCGGTGGCGCCACCGGCCGGATCCACGGCGCCGACCACTCGCTGGTCGACTACAACCGGGCCGGCATCCCGTTGATCGAGATCGTCACCAAGACGATCCCGGGCACGCGCGAGAAGGCCCCGCTGGTGGCCAAGGCGTACGTCGCCCAGCTGCGTGACCTGCTCCTCGGGCTCGGGGTCTCCGACGTACGCATGGAGCAGGGCTCGCTGCGCTGCGACGTCAACCTGTCCCTGGCACCCAAGGACTCCGGGTCTCTCGGCACCCGCACGGAGACCAAGAACGTCAACTCGCTGCGCTCGGTCGAGCGGGCGGTCCGCTACGAGATCGGCCGGCAGGCGGCGCTGCTCGACGGCGGCACCGCGATCGTGCAGGAGACCCGGCACTGGCACGAGGACACGGGCATCACCACCTCCGGCCGCGAGAAGTCGGACGCGGAGGACTACCGCTACTTCCCGGAGCCGGACCTGGTGCCCATCGCGCCGTCGCGCGAGTGGGTCGAGAAGCTGCGCCGCCGCCCTGCCCGAGCCGCCGCGGGTCCGACGGGCCCGGCTCCAGGCGGAGTGGGGGTTCACGCGACCTGGAGATGCGCGACACCGTCGGCGCCGGGGCGCTCGGCCTGGTCGAGGAGACCATCGCTGCCGGTGCCTCTCCCGCCGTCGGCCCGCAAGTGGTGGCTCTCGGAGATGGCGCGTCGCGCCAACGAGCAGGGGGTCGACCTCGCCGACCTGCCGGTCACGCCCGGCCGACGTGGCCCGCGTCCAGGCGCTCGTCGACGAGGGCAAGATCAACGACAAGCTCGCCCGTCAGGTGTTCGACGGCGTGCTGGCCGGCGAGGGTTCGCCCGACGAGGTCGTCGCGGCGCGCGGGCTCGCGGTCGTGTCCGACGACGGCGCGCTGTCCGCGGCCGTCGAGCGGGCGATCGAGGCCAACCCCGACGTCGCCGAGAAGATCCGGGACGGCAAGGTCGCCGCGGCCGGCGCCCTGATCGGCGCGGTCATGAAGGAGATGCGCGGCCAGGCCGACGCCGGCCGGGTCCGCGAGCTGATCCTCGAGCGGCTGTCCTGAGCCGACCTCAGCCGGGGTCGACCACCAGGATCCGGTCGTCGTCCGGCCCGGGGTCTCCGCGGCCGTCCCGGTTGCTGGTCGTCACCCACAGGTTGCCGTCGGGCGCCGCCACGACGGTGCGCAGCCGGCCGTAGTCGCCGACGAACCAGTCCTGCGGCCGGCCGGTCCCGCCGTCGGTGACGGGCACCTGCCACAGCCGGCCGCCCCGCAGAGCCCCGGCCCACAGCGAGCCGTCGAGGTAGGCGAGCCCGGACGGTGAGGCCTCGGAGGTCCGCCACTGCACGAACGGGTTGCGGTACTGCGGGTCGTCGCCCCGGCCCTCCTCGAGCGGCCAGCCGTAGTTGCGGGCCTTGTCGATCCGGTTCAGCTCGTCCCAGGTGTCCTGGCCGAACTCGCTGGCCCACAGCTGACCGTCCCCGTCGAACGCGAGACCCTGCACGTTGCGGTGCCCCATCGTCCAGACCGGCGAGCCCTTGACCGGGTTGCCCGGAGCCGGCCTGCCCTCGGGAGTGATCCGCAGGATCTTGCCGCCGAGGGAGTCGCGGTCCTGGGCGAGCTGCTCGTCGCCGGTCTCGCCGGTGGACACGAACAGGTTGCCGTCGGGCGCGAACAGCAGCCGTCCTCCGTCGTGGATGAACCCGTTGGGGATGCCGGTGAGGATCGGCTTCGCGCGGGCCGAGCCGCTGCCCGTCGTACGTCATCGTCACGACGCGGTTGTCGCGGTCGGTGGTGAGGTAGGCGTAGACCAGCCGGTCCTCGTCGTACGTCGGGGAGACCGCGAGCCCGAGCAGTCCGGCCTCGCCCTGGGGGCGCACTCCCTCGACGCGGCCGACCGGCCGGACCGCCCCGCCGTCGATCGCGACACGACGCGCGTCGTGTCCCGCTCGCCGACGAGCGCGCTGCCGTCGGGCAGGAACGTCACGCCCCACGGGGCCGCGAGCCCGGTCGCGACGGTGCCGACGACGCGGGGCCGTCCGCTCCCCGCGCTGCTGCTCGGCGCCGCCGGCCTGCCGGTCTGCGTCGTGGGCTGGGGCGTGTCGGGCGGTGTGCCGAGACCGGTGGGGTCGCCGTCGCCCGACGTGCAGCCGGCGGCGAGGCCCGAGCACGGCCACCAGGAGGACGGGTGCGAGCGGCGCCTTCACCCTGGTCAGCGTACGGTCAGCGTCCCAGCCCGCCCACGAGCGAGAGCAGCTGCTGGTGCACGCTCGTCGGGTCGCTCCATCTGCAGGAAGTGCGAGCCCCGCAGCTCGACGTACGTCGCCCCGGGGATGCGTTCGCTCGCGGTCCTCATGTCCTCGGGCGGAGGCGAGGATGTCGTGGCTGCCGCCCACGAACAGCGGCCGGCACGCGGATGCGCCGCAGGGAGACCCGGTCGTGGCGGGCGGCGGCGCGGGCGAGGTGCATGTACCACTGCACGGGCGTCGTCAGGAACTCCCGCAGGGCACGCTCGACGACCTCGGTGGCGGCGTTCGGCATCATGAAGCCGCTGTGCCGCAGCAGGTTCGCGGCCATCGGGCCGATCGGAAGCCTGCTGGTGACCGGAGTGATCGCCCACCCGGTGTACTCCAGCGTGGTGGCGATGCCGATGCTCAACGGTCGGCGGGCCCAGCGGGGGATCTGCAGCGGTGCCCCCATCGACGCGAACGTCCCTCCGGGGACGCCGGCGAGCGCGAACAGGGCGCTCACCCGGTCGGGGTGCTCCACGGCGAGCTCGAAGGCGGTGTTGACACCGATCGACCAGCCGACGACCGGGCAGGACCTGACCTCGGCGTCGTCGAGCACCGCGACCGCGTCCTCGACGAACGCGGTGACGTCGACCCGGTCACGGTCGGCCGGGCGTTCGGAGCCGCCGACGCCGCGGTGGTTCCAGGAGATGACGCGGACCCCGCAGTCGGACCGCAGCAGAGCCGGCCAGGCGTACGGGTTCGTGCCGAGTCCGTTGCACAGCAGCACCGTCGGGCCGTCCGCGTCGTTCGTCCAGGCCCGCAGACGGGTGCCGTCTGCGCTGACGACGTCGTAGAACCGGAGGGACTCGTGACCGCCCGGGGTGGGCAGCGAGACGACGCGCGGCGTGGCTGACATGGGCACAGTCTGCCCGAGCGGCGGTCAGGCGGAGCGGCGCACCGCCCGTGGCGCGGGGATCGGGTTGGTCGTCCGAGCGGCGTGCGCGGCGAGGAAATCCTCGACGTCGAGCAGCTCGCGGCGGCGCTGCATGAGCGCCGTGCTGGCCACCCGGGCGTTGCGGCGTGCCTGCTGCTGGCTGGTCACGTGCCAGGTGGCGGCGGCGGTGACCAGGCGCCACGGGGTGCGCTGGAGCTGCTGGATCGTCTGGATGCTCACGGGGAACTCCCGAGTTGGCTCGTCGGGGTGGGCCGAATGGTGCTCTTCGAACCTAGGGTTCGGGTGCTTCTCCGCCGTCAACGTGGTGTGACATTCAGGTGAACGAGCTCCAGCGTGATCGGACCCATTCGCGGGGTGAGGGTGGTTCCGACCGGAGCTCCGTGATCACAGGGGACCAGCGCGGTCCTGGTCGGCGATCGCTACCGCTCCTCGTTTGCTCCCGGCTGCTCCCGGCTGCTTCCGGCGAGTCTTGCGGACCATCGGCCCGCCTGACCGCCACCTCTGCGCGGGCGATCAGGCCACGTCGACGTCCGGCGGCGCGGACGATGGGCAAGCCGTGACCGACGATCGGGCGCGCGCAGGGCCGTAGCGGCGGGCAAGGCAAGCAGCATTGGCGGCGACTGCGTCCACCACGCATTCAGTCGGTCTCCCGATTCAACCGATGTGTTCGGTCCGACCAGCTGGCGACGCTGCAACCGGGGTGACCTGCTCGCGCAGAGGTGACCAGCGTCGAGGCACGCGCGGTCGCGCCTTAACGCGCGAGGGCAGGGCTCAGTGGCCGGGGGTGGTCCGGTAGGTGTGGCCGTGCGGGTCGGTCCACTCGTACGTGCCGTCGGGCAGGCGCTGGTAGGTCCAGGCGGTGAAGGTCTTGAGTCGGTGGTGCCGGCGGCACAGGCAGGCGAGGTTGGCTGGGGTGGTCTGGCCGGGTGGTCCGCCGTCGTCGGGTGGCACATAGGGCTCGATGTGGTCGAGGTCGCAGGAGCGGGCGTCGATGCTGCAGCCGGGGAACACGCAGTGCCGGTCGCGCAGGATGACGGTCTCCCGCATCCAGCCGGGCGGGTCGTGCACGTCGACCGCGTCATCTGCGGGCGAGGTCGAGGACCGGCCGGATCGTGACCGTCGAGAACCGGCCGATCCAGTCCTGCAGCAGCGAGAGGGTGGCGGGTCCGAGCTTCTCCACCCTCCCGCCGGTGCCGCCGGTGTCGTGGGCGAGGTCGTCGGTGGTGACGTGCAGGAACAGCGTGCCTCGTGACCCGTTCAAGCCCGGCTCGACCGGAGCGGGTCGCCGGTGCTGCGGCGCTGCCCGCGCTGCGCGGTGCTGCCGGTGCCGGCGCTGACCGGTTGTCGTTGGCGGCGAGGTCGAGGGCGCGTTGGGGGTGGGCGAGCAGGCCGAGGGCGGTGGCCTGCCGGATCTCGTACGGGCGGTCGTCACCGAGCCGGCCCAGGACGCCGGCGAGGTCGCCGATGGAGGCTTCCAGGTCGAGCGCGTCGAGGGTGTCGAGGCGGGCGGTGAGATCGGTGGTGGCGGTCGAGGCCCGGTGGTCGAACCAGACCCCGCGGGCGTCCAGGGCTTCTTGTTCGATCCCGGCGGCCCGGTCCGGGTCGCAGCGCAGATCGCCTCGTGCACCAGCTCGGACAGCTTCCCCGGCGAGGGGGTCTGGTTGCGGCGGGCGGTCACGGCGAGGTGCCGGTCCACGAACCCGACCGCCTCGGGCGAGAGGCGGGTGGTCTCGGCGGCGACCCGGCGGGCCTTCCACGCCTGCAACCGGCCGTCCTGGACCAGGTCCCAGAGCCGCGGCAGCCGGAAGCACAGCTCGACCGCCTCGGAGACCAGCCGCAGCCCCGCGGCGTAGGAGAGACCGAGGGTGGCGGCGAGGGTCTCGACCGCGTACTCGGCGATCCCCGGCGTCCCCTCGCCCGGCGAGCCCCGCCTCGACGGTCGTCTCGCCCAGGACCACCCGGCGATCCCGTGCGGCGCGGTGAACGACGCGGCCGGCCGGTCGGGAGTGACGGGGTGCAGGTCGACCCAGTGCACCGCCAACGCCAGCAGCTCGGCCTCGGCCCGGTCCGCCGTCCGCCGCCGGTCGGCGACCGCGTCCAGCACCTGCGCGGGGGTCAGGTCCCGCAGCCCGGGGTCGACCTCGAGCGGGTCGTGGACGGTGCTGGTCATGAACCCAACCTAGGCCCGACCACCGACACTTTCGGCCCCAGAAACGGCGAGAATCGTGTTGTCCACAAGGGGAATCTCGAAACTTCTCGACGGGCGAGCCGGTCGACGCGCGTCGGTGCCGGGTGGTTTCGACACGGGCTCCGCTTCGCTCCGCCCGGCTCAACCAACGAGCGGAGCGCGGTCGAGCGCGTCGGTGCGCGGGTGGTTTCGACGCGGGCTCCGCTTCGCTCCGCCCGGCTCAACCAACGAGCGGAGCCGGGTCGAGCGCGCGGGTGCGGGTGGTTTCGACGCGGGCTCCGCTTCGCTCCGCCCGGCTCAACCAACGAGGGAGACCGCGACGACCGGCGCGTGGGTGCGGGTGGTTTCGACACGGGCTCCGCTTCGCTCCGCCCGGCTCAACCAACGAGGGAGACCAGCGACGACGGCGCGCAGGTGCGGGTGGTTTCGACACGGGCTCCGCTTCGCTCCGCCCGGCTCAACCAACGTGGGACACCAGCGACGACCGGCGCGCGGGTGCGGGTGGTTTCGACACGGGCTCCGCTTCGCTCCGCCCGGCTCAACCAACGAGGAAGGCCGGCTCAACCATCGAGGTTCGGACGACACGGCGTGGAGGTGTCTAGGTTGGGGGGATGGCTGACGAGCGACCTCTGGTGTGGATCCCGTTCGACGTCGACGAGCTGGGCGGAGCGCCGGACGGGCTGCAGATCGAGACGGTCGTGCCCCGCTCGCTCGACGACCTGCCCGACTCCGCGACAGGACGTCAGGTTCTACGTGCCGGCGTACGACCTCGGCGCCGAGCAGGGCGAGCTGTTCCCGCGGATGCCCCGGCTCGAGGTGGTGCAGACCCTGACGGCCGGTGTCGACCACGTCCGCGACCAGGTGCCCGACGGCGTACTGCTCTGCAACGGCCGCGGCATCCACAACGCCTCGACGGCCGAGCTCGCGCTCACCCTGACGCTGGCGTCGCTGCGCGGGGTTCCCGGCTTCGTCGACGACCAGCACCAGGGCCGGTGGAACCAGGGCTGGCGGCAGTCGCTTGCCGACAAGACGGTGCTGATCGTGGGGTACGGCGACATCGGGCGCGACGTCGAGCGGCGGCTGGTCCCGTTCGAGGTCGAGGTGCGCCGCGTCGCGCGGACCGCCCGGGACGGCGTGCACACGCTCGACGAGCTGCCGGACCTGCTGCCGGACGCCGACGTGGTCATCCTCATCGTCCCCGCCACGAGCGAGACCCGGGGACTCGTCGACGCCACCTTCCTGGGGCAGATGAAGCAGGGCGCGCTGCTGGTCAACGTCGCGCGCGGCCCCGTGGTGGTCACCGACGACCTGGTCGCCGCCCTGGAGGCCGGGCACGTCCACGCGGCGCTCGACGTCACCGATCCGGAGCCGCTGCCGGAGGGTCATCCGTTGTGGTCCGCCCCGAATGTCCTGATCACCCCGCACGTCGGCGGTGCCACGCCGGCGATGTGGCCGCGGGCGCACAAGCTCGTGCGCGAGCAGCTCGGGAGGTACGCCGCAGGGGAGCCGCTGCGAGAACGTGATGACGGGGGAGTACTGAGCGATGACTTTTGGTCCCCGCTCGGGTCTAACCTCGGATCAGTCGACAATCTGACTCAGGAGGCGGCTATGGCGACGCAGACCGTGGCGTTGGTGGGCACGCGCAAGGGGTTGTGGATCGGTCACTCAGGACGACGACCGCAAGACGTGGCAGTGGACGGGCCCGCAGTTCGACATGCAGGAGGTCTACTCCGTCATGGTCGACACGGCGAGCACCGCGCCGCGGCTGCTCGCGCTGTCATGGCGTCGAGCCTGGCACTCGGGCCGCAGGTGGCTGCACCTCGCGACGACCTCGGCGCCACCTGGTCGCACGGGCCCGACGGCGGCGATCCGCTTCCCGGCCGACACCGGCCGCCTCCTCGAGCGCCGTCTGGCAGCTCGCAGCCTCGGCATCGACGACGACATCGTGTGGGCCGGCACCGAGCCGCGGCGCTGTTCAGGCTCGACGGACGGCGGCGAGACTCACCCTCGATATCGCGCGCTCTGGGACCACCCGCACCGCGAGCAGTGGGGCGCCGGTTACGGCGGTCAGGCGTTCCACACGCGTGCTGCCGCACCCCACCGACCCCGGGTCCCTGACCGCGGCCATCTCGACCGGCGGCGTCTACCGCACGTACCGACGGCGGCGACTCCTGGGCGCCCGCGCAACCAGGGCATCCGGGCCGAGCTTCCTGCCGGAGGGCGCAGCAGTACCCCGCGTTCGGCCAGTGCGTGCACAAGGTCGCCCGCGCACCCCTCGCGACCCCGACCGGCTCTACGCTCCAGAACCACGGCGGCGTCTACCGCACCGACGACGAGGGCGGCACCTGGGAGTCGATCGCCGAGGGGCTGCCCTCGCGACTTCGGCTTCCCGATCGTGGTCGCACCCGCACGACCCCGGCACGGTCTTCGTCTTCCCGCTCGACGGGGCCGACGGCCGCTACCCGACCGACGGCGCGCGCGCGTGTGGCGCTCCACGCGACGCCGGCGAGACCTGGGCGCCGCTGGGCGCGACGAGCGCAACGGCCTGCCCGACGGCTTCTTCACCGGCGTGATGCGGGACGCGATGTCGCGTCGACGACCACGACCCGGACGGGGCTCTACTTCGGCGCCCGCGACGGCACGTCTTCGGCGTCGTTCGACGAGGGCGACTCGCTGGCGCGAGCTGATCCGCGCACCTGCCCGACGTGATGCGTGCGTGCGCGCCGGCTCAGGTCTGAGACGACCGTCCGTACGTCGCGCGGGCCCGGCGTAGCATCCGGGCATGCCCAGCGACTCCACGACTCACGGCACCACAGGCACGCCCGACATCAAGCCCCGCAGCCGCGACGTCACCGACGGCCTCGAGAAGGCCGCGGCGCGCGGCATGCTCCGCGCCGTCGGGATGGGCGACGACGACTGGGAGAAGCCGCAGATCGGCGTCGCGTCGTCGTGGAACGAGATCACGCCCTGCAACCTCAGCCTCGACCGGCTGGCGAAGGCCGTGAAGAACGGCGTGCACGCCGCCGGCGGCTACCCGCTCGAGTTCGGCACCATCTCGGTCTCCGACGGCATCTCGATGGGTCACGAGGGCATGCACTTCTCGCTGGTGTCGCGCGAGGTGATCGCCGACAGCGTCGAGACCGTGATGATGGCCGAGCGGCTCGACGGCTCGGTGCTGCTGGCCGGCTGCGACAAGTCGCTGCCCGGCATGATGATGGCCGCCGCGCGGCTCGACCTGGCGTCGGTGTTCCTCTACGCCGGCTCGATCATGCCGGGCCAGGTCGACGGCAAGGACGTCACGATCATCGACGCGTTCGAGGCCGTCGGGCGCCTGCCTCGCGGGCAAGATCACCCGCGACGAGGTCGACCGGATCGAGCGGGCCATCTGCCCGGGCGAGGGTGCCTGCGGCGGGATGTACACCGCCAACACGATGGCCGCCGTCGGCGAGGCGCTCGGCATGTCGCTGCCGGGCTCGGCCGCGCCGCCGGCCGTCGACCGCCGCCGCGACGGGTTCGCGCACCGCTCCGGCGAGGCCGTCGTCGCGATGCTGCGCCAGGGCATCACCGCCCGGCAGATCCTGACCAAGGAGGCCTTCGAGAACGCGATCGCCGTGGTGATGGCGCTCGGCGGCTCCACGAACGCCGTGCTCCACCTGCTCGCGATCGCCCGCGAGGCCGAGGTCGACCTGACCCTCGACGACTTCACCCGCATCGGCGACAAGGTCCCCCACCTCGGCGACCTCAAGCCGTTCGGGCGCTTCGTGATGAACGACGTCGACAAGATCGGCGGCATCCCGGTCGTCATGAAGGCGCTCCTCGACGCGGGCCTGATGCACGGCGACTGCCTCACGGTGACCGGCAGGACGATGGCGGAGAACCTCGCCGAGATCGCCCCGCCCGACGTGGACGGCAACATCATCCGCGAGCTGGCGAAGCCGATCCACGCGACCGGCGGCATCACGATCCTCAAGGGCTCGCTGGCCCCCGAGGGGGCCGTGGTGAAGTCCGCGGGCTTCGACGAGTCGGTGTTCGAGGGCACCGCCCGCGTCTTCGACGGGGAGCGCGCCGCGATGGACGCCCTCGAGGCCGGGCAGATCGTGGCGGGCGACGTGGTCGTGATCCGCTACGAGGGTCCCAAGGGCGGCCCGGGCATGCGCGAGATGCTCGCGATCACCGGCGCCATCAAGGGCGCGGGCCTCGGCAAGGACGTGCTGCTGATGACCGACGGCCGGTTCTCCGGGGGCACCACCGGCCTGTGCGTGGGCCACGTCGCGCCCGAGGCCGTGGACGGCGGGCCGATCGCGTTCGTGCGCGACGGCGACAGGATCACGCTCGACGTGGCCAACAAGGTGCTCGACGTCGCGGTCGACGCCGAGGAGCTCGCGGCGCGCCGGGAGGGCTGGACGCCCAACGAGCCCAAGTTCACCCGCGGGGTGCTCGGGAAGTACGCCAAGCTCGTGCAGTCCGCCGCGCACGGCGCGATCTGCGGCTGACCGGGCTCAGCCGGCGGCGGCCCTGCGCAGCGCCTCGACGGTGCGCCGCACGTCCTCGGCGCTGGTGCCGGCGTTGCTCACCGAGAGGCGCAGCACCGAACGTCCCTGCCAGCGCGACCCGCTGGTCCAGGCGGTGCCGTCGGCCAGCATCCGGTCCACGACCGACCGGGTGCGCTCGTCGTCGCCGAACGTCGCGCACACCTGCGTGAACACGACGTCGTTGACCACCTCGGCGCCATCGATGCGGCCGATCTCGTCGGCGAACGTCGAGGCGTGCCGGCACATCCGGTCCACCAGGTCGGCGACGCCCTGCCGACCCAGGGCTCGCAACGCCGCCCACACGGGCACCCCCCGCGCCCGGCGCGACATCTCCGGCACCCGCCCGAACGGGTCGCCGTCGTCCTGGATCAGGTAGTCGCCCTGCACGCTCATGGCGGCGGTCAGCGCGGCCGCGTCGCGCACCGCGACCATCCCGCAGTCGTAGGGCACGTTGAGCGTCTTGTGCGCGTCCGTGGCCCACGAGTCGGCCTCCGCGACTCCGGCCGTCAGGTGCCGGTACGACGGAGAGGCGGCCGCCCACAGTCCGAAAGCGCCGTCGACGTGCACCCAGGCGCCGTGCTCGTGCGCGAGAGCCACGCAGGTCTCGAACGGGTCGCTCGCGCCCGAGTGCAGGTTGCCGGCCTGGAGCAGGACGCAGGGTCGGACCGCCGCCGGTGGACAGCACGCTCCTCGAGTGCGTCGGGCAGCATCCGTCCCTGCCGGTCGACGTCGACGATCTCGGGAGCCGGCAGGCCGGCGTACCTCAGGGCGAGGTCGACCGAGTCGTGCCGCTCGCGTCCGGCGAGCACCCGGACCGCGGGACCGCCGGCGAGCCCCCGAGCGATGTCCCACCCGGCCTGTCGCAGCAGCGCGTCGCGGCCGGCGGCGATCCCGGAGAAGTTTGCGGTGGTCGCCCCGGTGGCGAAGCCGACCCCGCTCCCGGGCGGCAGCCCGAGCAGGTCGAGCAGCCAGGCACCGGCCACCTCCTCGACGGCCGCCACGGCCGGCGTCACCTGGCGGAGCACGGCGTTCTGGTCCCAGGCGCCGACCAGCCAGTCGGCAGCCAGCGCGGCCGGGTGCGAGCCGCCGATGACGAAGCCGAAGAACCGGCCCGACGGCATCGCCACCAGGCCGGGCTCACACGCACCGGCAAGCAGGTCGACGACCTCCTCCGCCGGGGAACCGTGCTCGGGCAGGTCGCGACCGAGCGTGTCGGCGACGGCGTCCGCGCCGACGCGGGCCGGGACCGGTCGGTCGTGCAACGACGGACAGCCAGGCCGAGGCGTGCAGGTGTGCGCGGTCCAGCGCGCGTCCGGTGCGTGCGTCCATGGCTCCAGTGTTCGACCGGACCAGGCCCGTGACCAGACCCGGGACTAGCCTTTCGGCATGGGCCAGGTGCACGAGGCGATCGACGGGCGGCTGCGCGACGTTCGTCGAGGCGCAGCACGTCTTCTTCGTCGCCACGGCACCGCTCGCCGGCGGGCGCGTCAACGTCTCGCCGAAGGGGATCGCGGGCACCTTCGTGGTCGTCGACGAGCACACCGTCGCCTACCTCGACATCACGGCGAGCGGCGCGGAGACGATCGCGCACCTGCGCGAGCCCGGCAACGGCCGGATCACGCTGATGTTCTGCTCCTTCGACCGCTCGCCCGAACGTCGTACGCCTCCAGGGCACCGGGCGGGTGGTCTCGGTCTACGACGACGAGTACGCCGGGTGGGCGGACCGCTTCACGGAGACGCGGGGTGCCCGGGCGGTGATCGTGGTCGACGTCGAGCGGGTGTCCGACTCGTGCGGGTACGGCGTGCCGCTGATGGACTTCACCGAGGAGCGCGACGCTGCTGCCCGAGCACATGGAGCGCAAGGGCGCCGACGGGCTGCTCGACTACCGCCGGCTCAAGAACCGCACCAGCATCGACGGGCTGCCGGCGTTCGACGACGACCCGCGACTGAGCCCGGGTCTACTCCTCGATCTCCCACGAGCCCACCTCGGTGTACTCGCTGTCGAAGACCGCCTGCGAGGTCCCCGGCTTGATCGGCACCTGCTTCACGGCCCCTGCCCAGTAGCGCAGGATCCGGGACAGCTCGTCCGCCTCGCGCCCGTCGACCATGGGGAGAGGTCGACCTCCATCACGAATCTCATGGGCACCACTGCTCGCATGTCGCATGTTGGGACAGCGGTCCCACATCACGAGACGGCTGTCACACTCGCTTGACGAGGCAGACGGCACCGGAGACGGTTACCCCATGCGTTCCGACATTCTTGTACGCACCCGACGCGGTCGTTGAGGACAGGTTCACCGAACCGATCCACGCACCCGCGTCGCCCCCTCGTCTGCCCACCGGGCCGAGGGGTTTTTTTGTGGCACAGCACCAGAGGCACCAGAGGAAGGTCACGATGAGCGAGCAGGGCAGCGGGGCACCGGTTACGGGCGCCCAGAGCCTGATCAGGTCCCTGGAGTGCGCGGGCGCCGAGAACGTCTTCGGCATCCCGGGCGGCGCGATCCTCCCGGCGTACGACCCGCTCTACGACTCGGTCAAGATCCGGCACATCCTGGTCCGGCACGAGCAGGGCGCGGGCCACGCCGCCCAGGGCTACGCCGCGGCGACCGGCAAGGTCGGCGTCTGCATGGCGACCAGCGGTCCCGGCGCGACGAACCTCGTCACGCCGATCGCGGACGCCTACATGGACTCGGTCCCGATGGTCGCGGTCACCGGCCAGGTCTCCAGCGCGGCGATCGGCACCGACGCCTTCCAGGAGGCCGACATCCGCGGCATCACGATGCCGATCACGAAGCACAACTTCCTGGTCACCGACCCCGCCGAGATCCCGCGCACGATCGCCGAGGCGTTCTACATCGCCTCGACCGGCCGCCCCGGCCCGGTGCTGGTCGACGTGGCCAAGGACGCGATGCAGCGGCAGACCACGTTCACGTGGCCCACCGAGCTGCTGCTGCCCGGCTACCGCCCGGTGACCCGCCCGCACGCCAAGCAGATCCGTGAGGCGGCCCGGCTGATCCTCGAGGCCCGCCGCCCCGTCCTGTACGTCGGCGGCGGCGTCATCCGGGCCGACGCGTCGAAGGAGCTGAAGGTGCTCGCGGAGATGACCGGGATGCCGGTCGTCACCACGCTGATGGCCCGCGGCGCCTTCCCGGACAGCCACGTCCAGCACCTCGGCATGCCCGGCATGCACGGCACCGTCGCGGCGGTCGCCGGTCTCCAGCGCAGCGACCTGATCATCAGCCTCGGCGCCCGCTTCGACGACCGGGTCACCGGCAACCTCGACTCGTTCGCCCCGAACGCCCAGGTGATCCACGCCGACATCGACCCGGCCGAGATCGGCAAGAACCGGCACGCCGACGTGCCCGATCGTCGGCGACGCCCGCGAGGTGATCGCGGACCTGATCGTCGCGCTCCAGACCGAGGCCGACGCCGGCAACCAGGGCGACTACGAGGCCTGGGTCGCGTTCCTCGCCGGCGTGAAGAAGAAGTACCCGCTCGGCTACGACCAGCCCTCCGACGGATCGCTGTCGCCGCAGTACGTCATCGAGCGGCTCGGCAGGATCGCCGGCCCCGAGGCGATCTACGTCTCCGGCGTGGGCCAGCACCAGATGTGGGCCGCGCACTTCGTCGGCTACGAGAACCCCGGCACCTGGATCAACTCCGGCGGGCTCGGCACGATGGGCTTCTCGGTCCCGGCGGCGATGGGCGCCAAGGTCGGCCGGCCGGACACGACCGTCTGGTCGATCGACGGCGACGGCTGCTTCCAGATGACCAACCAGGAGCTCGCCACCTGCGCGATCGAGGGCATCCCGATCAAGGTCGCGATCATCAACAACGAGTCGCTCGGCATGGTGCGGCAGTGGCAGACGCTGTTCTACAACGAGCGCTACTGCAACACGAACCTCCAGCGTGACACCAAGCGGCGCATCCCCGACTTCGTGAAGCTCGCCGACGCCTACGGCTGCGTCGGCCTGGCCTGCGACTCCCCGGACGACGTCGACGCCACGATCAACAAGGCGATGGAGATCGACGACGTGCCCGTGGTCGTGGACTTCCGGGTGCACCGCGACGCCATGGTGTGGCCGATGGTCGCCGCCGGCACCAGCAACGACGACATCAAGTTCGCCCGGGACATGGCGCCCGACTTCGACGACGACGACCTGGAAGGCCGGGACGCATGAGCAGGCACACCTTGAGCGTGCTGGTCGAGAACAAGCCCGGTGTGCTGGCCCGCATCGCCGGGCTGTTCAGCCGGCGCGGCTTCAACATCGACTCGCTCGCGGTGGGCCCGACCGAGCACCCCGAGGTGTCCCGGATGACCATCGTGGTCAACGTCGAGGACTCCCCGCTCGAGCAGGTCACCAAGCAGCTCAACAAGCTCGTCGAGGTGATCAAGATCGTCGAGCTCGACGGCGGCGCCTCGGTCTCCCGCGAGCTGCTGCTGGTCAAGGTCAAGGCCGACGCCACGACCCGCGGCCAGGTGCTCGAGGTCGTCCAGCTGTTCAAGGCCAAGGTGGTCGACGTGGCCACCGACGCGATCACCGTGCAGGTGGTCGGCAACGCGGACAAGCTCGAGGACTTCCTGCGGATCGTCGAGCCCTTCGGGGTCCGCGAGCTCGTGCAGTCCGGCGTGGTGGCGATCGGCCGCGGCAGCCGCTCGATCAGCGAGCGCACCCTGCGTCCCGTCACCGTGCCCGCTCCCCCGGCGGCCAGCTGACCGCCGTACGACCCGACCGAAGTACCAACCAGAAGGAGTGCCAGCAAGTGGCTGAGATGTTCTACGACGACGACGCCGACCTGTCCGTGATCCAGGGGCGCAACGTGGCCGTCCTCGGCTACGGCAGCCAGGGACACGCGCACGCGCTGTCCCTGCGCGACTCCGGCGTGGACGTGCGCGTCGGGCTGCCCGAGGGCTCGAAGAGCCGCGCCAAGGCCGAGGCCGAGGGGCTGCGCGTGCTCACGCCGAGCGAGGCGGTCGAGGAGGCCGACCTGATCATGATCCTCGCGCCCGACCACATCCAGCGGAAGCTGTACGCCGAGTCGGTCGAGCCGAACCTCGTCGACGGCGACGCGCTGTTCTTCGGGCACGGCTTCAACATCCGCTTCGGCTACATCAAGCCGCCCGCCGGCGTCGACGTGGCCATGGTCGCGCCGAAGGGCCCGGGCCACCTGGTCCGCCGGGAGTACTCCTCGGGCCGCGGCGTCCCCGTGCTCGTCGCGGTCGAGAACGACGCGACCGGCAAGGCGTGGGACCTCGCACTGGCCTACGCCAAGGGCATCGGCGGCCTGCGTGCGGGTGGCATCAAGACCACCTTCACCGAGGAGACCGAGACCGACCTGTTCGGCGAGCAGGCCGTGCTCTGCGGCGGCATGTCCGAGCTGGTGATGAAGGGCTTCGAGGTCCTCACCGAGGCCGGCTACCAGCCCGAGGTCGCCTACTTCGAGTGCCTGCACGAGCTCAAGCTGATCGTCGACCTGATGTACGAGGGCGGCATCGCCAAGCAGCGCTGGTCGGTCTCCGACACCGCTGAGTACGGCGACTACGTCTCCGGCCCGCGGATCATCGACGACTCGGTGAAGGGCCGCATGCAGGACGTGCTCGCCGACATCAAGAGCGGCAAGTTCGCCCAGCGCTTCATCGACGACCAGGACGCCGGGGCCCCGGAGTTCAAGGAGCTGCGCGCCAAGGGCGAGGCGCACCCGATCGAGGAGACCGGGCGCGAGCTGCGCAAGCTGATGGCCTGGGTCAAGGACGACGACTCGGACTACACCGAGGGCACCGCCACCCGCTGACGTGTCCGGCCCCCGGCACTGGCTCTCCTGGCTGGCGGTCGCCGCGCTCGTCGCGGCGGCCGTCGCCACGGCCGGCTGGGGCAACGACACGTCGGAGGAGCGCCACGAGCCGGCGCCCGCCCCGTCCGGCTCCCGGGTGTCGGTGGTGGCGGCCGTGGGTCTGGTGGAGCGGATCGACCTCGTCCGCCACGACCTCCCGGCCGGCTACCGGGAGGTCCCGGCGCGGGCCGGGTAACGACCTCGACCCGGGGGACCGGCTGCACTTCTGCGCCGCGGCGGTGCCGTCGGCGACGGGTCGGCTCGCCGGCCACCGCCGGGCCTTCCGCGCCCTCGACGGCCGGAGGGTGCGCACGGAGGTGGCGTTCTACGCGAACGACGGCGCCGCCCGGGCCCTCGCCGCCCTGCGGGCCCAGGCGCCCCGGTGCTCCGTCCCGGTCCCGCCGGGCACGGGTGGAGCTGCCGTCCGTCCTCGCGCTCCACGTGCGCGTCCGCCCCGGACCGGACGGCCCCCGGCGTCGCGAGCTGGTCGTGCTGCGCAGCGGCGCCGTGCTGGAGGTCCTCGAGGTCGACGGCGCGGATGCGTCGAGAACCGTCGAGCTGGCCCGCCTGCTGGCACGGTCGTCTCGCGCCGCGGCCGTCCGGCGATCCGGCGCTCGCAGCGGTGGCCCTGGTGCCCGGTGACCTTCCGGCCGGCTTCGCCGTGCAGTCGGACCGCTACGGACGCCAGCTCGACGACAGCCCGAACCGCGACGTCTGCGGACGCGCCCTGGCCGGCGACGCGCACCGCCTTTCCGCGCGGCAGCTCGTGCTCACCGGCGACGGGCGCCGCGTCACCGGCGAGGTCGCGTCCTACGAGCGCGGCGGGGCCGCGGACGTGCTGCGGCAGCTCCGGGAGTCCGTCGACGCGAGTGCCCGCGCGGTCCCGGCCCCGCACCTGCTGCGCGGGGTCCAGTCCCTCGAGCGCCGCTACACCGTGGCCGCGACCCGCGCCGGCCACTCGTCGCTGGCGGTGCTCGCTCACCGTGACCGACCTGGCCGGCACCGGCGCCGCTCCGAGGTCGTCTACCAGCGCCGCGGCGAGGTGCTGAGCGTGCTGACGGTCGACCCGGTGGACGGCGACGGCGACGAGCTGCTCCGGCGTACGGCGTCCGTGCTCGGCGCGCGCCTCCACCGGCCGGGCGACCGGCGTCATCGGGTAGAGTCGACGAACGGGCACAGCGTCGTGCACGGCATCCCCTTTCCCGGCTCCAGCTCGTGCGCCGAGGGGTCGAGGCCACCACCAGCGACCGATCCGAATCCGAGGACTGCCACGTGAGCAAGCCCGTCGTACTCATCGCCGAAGAGCTCAGCCCCGCCACCGTCGAGGCGCTGGGGCCGGACTTCGAGATCCGCAGCTGCAACGGCGCGGACCGTGCCGAGCTCCTCCCGGCGCTCGCGGACGCCGACGCGCTGCTCGTGCGCAGCGCCACCAAGGTCGACGCCGAGGCGCTGGCCGCGGCCCCCCGGCTCAAGGTGGTCGCCCGCGCCGGCGTCGGCCTCGACAACGTGGACGTCAAGGCGGCCACCCAGGGCGGCGTGATGGTCGTCAACGCGCCCACCTCCAACATCGTCTCGGCCGCCGAGCTCGCCGTCGCGCTGATGCTCGCGGCCGCCCGGCACGTCGCGCCGGCCAACGCCTCGCTGAAGAACGGCGAGTGGAAGCGCAGCAAGTACACCGGCATCGAGCTCTACGAGAAGACCGTCGGCATCGTCGGCCTCGGCCGGATCGGCGTGCTCGTCGCGCAGCGGCTCTCGGCGTTCGGCATGAAGGTGATCGCCTACGACCCCTACGTGCAGGCCGGCCGGGCCGCGCAGATGGGCGTTCGCCTGGTCAGCCTCGACGAGCTGCTGGAGCAGTCCGACTTCATGTCGGTGCACCTTCCCAAGACCCCGGAGACCCTCGGCCTGATCGGCGAGGACGAGCTCGCCCGCGTCCGGCCGCACCTCGTGCTGGTGAACGCCGCCCGCGGAGGCATCGTCGACGAGCACGCGCTGCACGTGGCCGTCAAGGAGGGCCGGATCGCCGCCGCCGGGCTCGACGTCTTCGCCAGCGAGCCGTGCACCGACAGCCCGCTGTTCGAGTTCGAGAACGTCGTGGCGACCCCGCACCTCGGGGCGTCGACCGACGAGGCCCAGGAGAAGGCCGGCATCGCGGTGGCCAAGTCGGTCCGGCTCGCGCTGTCCGGCGAGCTGGTCCCCGACGCCGTCAACGTGCAGGGCGGCGTGATCGCCGAGGACGTGCGGCCGGGCATCCCGCTCACCGAGAAGCTCGGCCGGATCTTCACCGCGCTGGCCGGCGAGGTCGCCCAGCAGCTCGACGTGGAGGTCCGCGGCGAGATCACCCAGTACGACGTCAAGGTGCTCGAGCTGGCCGCCCTCAAGGGCGTGTTCTCCGACGTGGTCGAGGAGGCGGTGTCCTACGTCAACGCCCCCCTGCTCGCGGCCGAGCGCGGCGTGGCCGTGCGGCTGGTGACCGACCCCGAGAGCCCGGACCACCGCAACCTGATCACCCTGCGCGGCACCCTCGCGGACGGGTCCCAGGTGTCGGTGTCCGGCACCCTCATCGGTATCTCCCAGCGGGAGCGGCTCGTCGAGGTCGACGGCTACGAGGTCGACATCGAGCCGACGGACCACCTGGCGTTCGTCCGCTACTCCGACCGTCCCGGGATGGTCGGCACGGTCGGCGGCATCCTGGGCGAGGCCCAGGTGAACATCGCCGGCATGCAGGTGGCGCGCGAGACCAAGGGCGGCCATGCGCTGGTCGCGCTCTCGGTCGACTCGGCGATCCCGCCCGCGGTGCTGGAGCAGATCTCCCAGGCCATGGACGCCGTGTCGGTGCGCGCCGTCGACTTGACCGAGGAACGGTAAAAACCGGGTAAAACCGGACATTCCCGGGTCGGCCCCGTCCCACGCTGGGCGCAGTGCACCTGCAGGGGAGCAGGTCGGGGAGCAGGGGGAGAACAACCATGACCGAACAGCGCAACGAGCTCGAGAAGAGCTGTCCGACCTGGTGCCGGAGCCTGGTGAGCGACCCGGGCTCCGGCGCCGTCCACCCGCACGTGAGCGAGGACATCGAGGTCGGCGACGCGGAGGACCCGCTGGTCGCCCGGATGATCCAGATGGCCGGCTCCGACACCGTCCGGGTGGTGCTGGGTCAGCAGGTGGTCGGCGTCGAGGAGGCCCGGACCTTCGCCGCGGCGGTGCTGCGGATGACCGCCTCCGCCGAGCGGGCCGAGCCCGGGCTCGGTTTCCTCGAGCTGCTCGCGGGACGCGCCGACCTGTCGACGGGGGAGATCGCCCTCGCGGCAGGCCTCGACGTCGACCGGGTCCGTGCCCAGCGGGCCGGTGGCCGGGTGCTCAGCCGGCACGAGTTCGACCGGGTGGCCCTCGCGGTGGCCGAGCTGGTCACCCTCAAGGCCGATCTCGACCCTGCCGGGCCGGCCTAGCGCTTGGTGGCGATCAGCACGGACGCG
Organism: uncultured Actinomycetota bacterium; assembly: GCA_963786795.1. GTDB lineage: Bacteria > Actinomycetota > Actinomycetes > Propionibacteriales > Nocardioidaceae > Nocardioides_B. The sequence continues at coordinate 123,105 of CAWBAQ010000029.1, read as the reverse complement.
TCGGGGGCGACCATGACCTCCGCGGTGGTGAACCGCTCGTCGGTCAGCCAGTGCTCCCGGAGGACGTCGACCCGGCCCTCGTAGACCGGCGGCCACGACGAGCACGGGGTGAAGTCGTCGAGCACCACCACCCCGCCGGACTCGACGAGGTCGACGATGGCGTCGGGGCCGGCGTCCTTGGAGTCGCGGGAGTCGATGAACAGCAGGGAGAACGGGCCCTTGTCGAGCAGCGTCGACCAGTCGGCGGCGAGCACCTCGACCCGGTCGTCGTCGACGAAGATCTTCGCGGCCGCGTCGGCCAGCTTGGGGTCGAGCTCGGCGGTGACGATGCGGGTGTCGTCGCGGATGCCGCTGCTGAGCCAGGCGGTGCCGACGCCGCAGCCGGTGCCGAACTCGGCGAGCGTGCCGGTGCGGGTGGCGGCCAGGGTCGCCAGCAGCCGTCCGGTCTCGTTGCGGCAGAAGGACACGAAGCCGGCCCGTCGGGAGAGGTCGAAGGCGCGCCGGACGACGTCCGGGAGGTCGGGAGGGGCGCTCATGGGGCGAGTCTGTCAGAACCCCGTGCGACGTCCGATCTGCGAGACCTCGTCTCACATCCCGGAAAGCTCGGGAAATCCACGGGCGCGACCGGCGCGGCCACGTTAGCCTTGCCGGACCATGCGGACGTTCTTCGTACTTATCGAGCGCCGCGGCGAGGCCTCTCAGTAAGGCCACCTCGTCGCGGTGGTTGGCAGTGCGTTCTCCTGCCCGGTCTTACGAAGATCCTCCGCAGCGAGTGAAGCAGCAGCACCCCTTCCGCTTCCGAGGCTCCTCCCCGTGACACGCGCGACCCGCGTCCGGGACCGGGCCTCCACCGCTGGCCGCGGAGCCGGCGCGCCCGACCCGACGTACCCGTCGTCGGACGGGGCGCCCCACGACCAGACATCCCGTTATGCACACGACCAATTCCTGGAGCTGTTCCCGATGTATGACATGTACCCCGAGTGGGGCCCGAGCCGGAACCGAGACGACAACGACGACGCCCTGACGAGCGTCCAGGTCGGGCTCGACCTGCGAGACAACGGCGGCCAGCGTCCCGACGACAACTAGAGTCCCGGCGTGACGCAGACCCTCAAGACGTTCCAGCTCGCCGTCATCCCGGGTGACGGGATCGGTCCGGAGGTCACCGCCGAGGCCCTCAAGGTCCTCGAGCAGGTGGCCGCCGGACACGGCGGAGGCGTGAAGTTCGAGCCCACCCGCTACGACCTCGGCGCCGAGCGGTACCTCGCGACCGGCGAGGTGCTGCCCGACTCCGTGCTCGCCGAGATCCGCGACCACGACGCGATCCTGCTCGGCGCGGTGGGCGGCAAGCCGGGCGACAAGAGCCTCCCGCCGGGCATCCTCGAGCGGGGGCTGCTGCTCCGGCTGCGCTTCGAGCTGGACCACTACGTCAACCTCCGCCCGTCCCGCATCTACCCCGGGGCCGCCTCGCCGCTGCGCGCAGAGGTGCTGCAGTCGGGTGAGGTCGACTTCGTGGTCGTGCGCGAGGGCACCGAGGGTCCGTACGTCGGCAACGGTGGCGCGCTGCGGGTCGGCACCCCGCACGAGATCGCGACCGAGGTCAGCGTGAACACCGCGTTCGGGGTCGAGCGCGTCGTGCGCGACGCGTTCTCCCGAGCACAGAAGCGGCCCCGCAAGAAGCTGACGCTCGTGCACAAGACCAACGTGCTCGTGCACGCCGGCGGCATCTGGTCGCGCGTCGTGGACGCGGTCGCCGAGGACTTCCCCGACGTGACCGTCGACTACCTGCACATCGACGCGGCCACGATCTTCATGACCACCGACCCGGCGCGCTTCGACGTGATCGTCACCGACAACCTGTTCGGCGACATCATCACCGACCTCGCGGCCGCGATCACCGGCGGCATCGGGCTGGCGGCGAGCGGCAACGTGAACCCCGACCGCACGGCGCCGAGCATGTTCGAGCCCGTGCACGGCTCGGCGCCCGACATCGCCGGCCAGCAGAAGGCCGACCCCACGGCCGCCATCCTGTCGACGGCCCTGCTCCTGGAGCACCTCGGCCTCGAGGACGCCGCGCGCGCCGTCGAGGACGCGGTGGTGGCCGAGCTCGCCGCCCGCGAGCCGGGCGCCGTGCGCCGTACCTCCGAGGTGGGCGACGCGATCGCCGCACGAGTAGCCGGCTGACCCTCAGCCCTGCTCGTCACTTCCCGGAGGTTCGGTACCGTGCACCACATGGACAGCTCGCTGCAGATCGACGTCACGCCCACCGACCGACCGGTGGCCCCCGAGCGGCTGGCGGAGATCCTCGCCAACCCCGGCTTCGGACTGCACTTCACCGACCACATGTTCGTCGTCGAGTGGACGCCCGCGAAGGGCTGGCACGACGCGCGGGTCACGCCGTACGCGCCGCTCTCGATCGACCCGGCCACCGCGGTCCTGCACTACGCGCAGGAGATCTTCGAGGGCATGAAGGCCTACCGGCACGAGGACGGCTCGGTCTGGACGTTCCGCCCCGAGGAGAACGCGGCGCGGATGATCCGCTCGTCGAAGCGGCTGGCCCTGCCGCAGCTGCCCGTCGAGGACTTCATCGCCTCGGTCGACGCCCTGGTCAAGGCCGACGAGCGCTGGGTGCCGGAGGCGGCGGGGGAGAAGAGCCTCTACCTCCGGCCGTTCATGTTCGCCTCCGAGGTGTTCCTCGGGGTGCGCCCCTCCCAGCACGTCACCTTCCTGGTCATCGCCTCGCCCGCGGGCGCCTACTTCAGCAAGGGCCTCAAGCCGGTCTCGATCTGGCTCAGCGAGGAGTACACCCGCGCCGGCCGCGGCGGGATGGGCGCGGCCAAGACCGGTGGCAACTACGCCAGCTCGCTGGTCGCGCAGCAGGAGGCCATCGCCGAAGGGTGCGACCAGGTCGCCTTCCTGGACGCGGCCGAGGGGAGGTACGTCGAGGAGCTCGGCGGGATGAACCTCTACTTCGTCCACGACGACGGCACGATCGTCACGCCCGCGACGTCCGGCACGATCCTCGAGGGGATCACCCGCAGCTCCATCATCGAGCTGTGCGGCAAGCTCGGTCACCGCGTCGAGGAACGCCCCTTCACCGTCGACGAGTGGCGCGACGGCGTGGCGTCGGGACGGATCACCGAGGTCTTCGCCTGCGGCACCGCGGCCGTCGTGACGCCGGTCGGCGAGCTGAAGTGGCGCGGTGGCGCCGTCGGCGGCGGCGGAGGACACCGGCCCGGTCACCGCGCAGGTCCGCACCGCGCTCGTCGACATCCAGTACGGCCGGGCCGAGGACACCTTCGGCTGGATGCACCGCGTCGTCTGAGTCGGCAACGCGCTGGACATCGCTCGATCGACCTGTAGCATACAGGTCTATGACAGGTGCCCGGTACCGCGAGGTGGCCGACGACCTGCGCGAACGCATCGCGCTGGGGGACGTCGGCGGCTCCGGCCAGCTCGAGAGCGAGGCGGAGCTCGGCGCCCGCTACGCCACCAGCCGGGTCACCGTCCGCAAGGCGCTCGAGCTGCTCCGCGACGGCGGCCTCGTCGAGAGCAGGCGCGGGGCCGGCTGGTTCGTGGCGGGCTCGTCCTTCCACCAGCGGCTGGCGATCGGCTCCTTCCGGCACGCCGCCTCCGCGGTCGCCGAGTCCGGCCAGCGGCTGACCCGACGCGTGGTGTCCTTCGGCTGGCAGCAGGCCCCGTCCCCGGTCGCGCACGCGCTGGACCTCGACCCGGCGGACGAGGCGCTGCAGTGCCGCTCGGTGCGCACCGTCGAGGAGCGTCCGCTCGACCTGGTCACCGAGTGGGTGCCCGGGGCGCTGGCCGGCGGGCTGTCCCGCGACGACGCGACTGACCCCGGCCTGTGGCCGAGCCTCGGCCGCGAGGGGCACCGCGTGGCGTCGGTGCACCAGACCATCACGGCCGCCGTCGCCGGCGAGGACGACGCCCGGCTGCTCGAGGTCGAGGCCGGCACGCCCCTCCTCGTCGTACGCCGGCTCGCACGCTCCGCCGACGGCCGGCCCGTCGCGCTCTCCGACCACCGCTACCTCGCCCACCGGTTCTCCCTCGAGGTGGAGTTCCACGAGTGGTCGCCGGGCAGCACCGACGGCCCGCCCGGCCTGCGCGAGACCACCGACTGACCCAGCCCGAGCTCCGCTAGCTCGCTCATCGGAACCAACCAGAGGAGATCCCATGCGAGTGCTCGTCACCGGCGGTGCCGGCTTCATCGGCGCCAACTTCGTGCTGCGTACGGCGCGCACCCGGCCCGACTGGGACATCACCGTCGTCGATGCCCTGACCTACGCCGGCAACCAGGCCAGCCTGGCACCGGTCGCGGACACGATCCGGTTCGTGCACGGCTCCATCGCCGACGCCGACCTGGTCGACTCGCTGGTCGCGGAGACCGACGTGGTCGTGCACTTCGCCGCGGAGAGCCACAACGACAACTCGCTGTCGGAGCCGTGGCCGTTCGTCGAGACCAACATCATCGGCACCTACCGGCTGCTCGAGGCGGTCCGCCGGCACGGCAAGCGGCTGCACCACGTGTCGACCGACGAGGTCTACGGCGACCTGGCGCTCGACGACCCAGCCCGGTTCACCGAGTCGACGCCGGTGAACCCCTCCTCGCCGTACAGCGCCTCCAAGGCCTCGGCCGACCTGCTGGTGCGGGCCTGGATCCGGAGCTTCGGGCTGGAGGCGACGCTGTCGAACTGCTCGAACAACTACGGCCCGCTCCAGCACGTCGAGAAGTTCATCCCGCGGCAGATCACCGGCATCCTCCAGGGCGTGAAGCCGAAGCTCTACGGCAAGGGCGAGAACGTCCGCGACTGGATCCACGTCGACGACCACAACGACGCCGTGGTCGCGATCATCGAGCAGGGCCGGCTCGGGCAGACCTACCTCATCGGCGCCGACGGCGAGCGCGACAACCGGCAGATCATCGCGCTGCTGCTCGAGATCACCGGGAAGCCGGCGGACTGGTTCGAGCACGTCAACGACCGGCCCGGGCACGACCTGCGCTACGCGATCGACTCGAGCAAGCTGCGGGCCGAGACCGGCTGGACGCCGCAGTACGCCGACCTGCGGGACGGGCTCGAGCAGACCGTGTCGTGGTACCGCGACCACGAGGACTGGTGGGGCCCGCAGAAATCCGCCACGGAGCAGGCCTACGCCCGGATCGGTCGCTGAACCGTCCCGCTCGGATACCGTGGAGCGGTGCTGAACCAGCGACCGACGCCCCCGGCCCCGGGGGTCGCCCGCGTGGGCGAGTACCGCCTGCTCGCCAAGATCGGCGAGGGCGGGATGGGCGTGGTGCACCTGGCCCAGGGACCCGACGGCAACCGGGTCGCGCTCAAGGTGCTGCGGCCGCACATCATCGGCGACGACGAGGCGCGCGAGCGGTTGGCCCGCGAGGTCGCGTCGCTGCGCCGGGTGAGGAGCCCGCGGATCGCCGAGGTGATCGACGCGGACCCCTGGGGGGCGACCCCCTTCGTCGCCACCCGCTACATCCCCGGCCTCTCGCTGCACGAGCACGCACGCCAGGAGGGCCCGATCTCCGGCGAGGACCTGCGGCACTTCGCCACGGGTCTCGCCGAGGCCGTCATCGCGGTCCACCAGGTCGGCGTGCTGCACCGCGACATCAAGCCGTCGAACGTCCTGCTCGAGGGCCGGTCCCCGGTGCTCATCGACTTCGGCCTGGCCCGGCTCGCCGAGGACCCGCGACTGACGCACACCGGCTGGCTGCTCGGCACGCCCGGCTACCTCGCCCCCGAGATCCTCTACGGCGACGACGCGACGACGGCCTCCGACGTGCACTCGTGGGCGGCGACCGTCGTGTTCGCGGCGACCGGCAGGCCACCGTTCGGCACCGGCCCCGCGATGGCGATCATGGACCGGGTCCGGCGCGGCGAGCACGACCTGTCCGCGGTCCCGCCCGCGCTGCTTCCCCTGGTGCGCGCGTGCCTCGCCCCCGACCCGGCCGACCGTCCCGAGACCGCCGCCGTGCTGGCCTCGCTCCGGTCGGCGGCCCCCTCGCACGGCGCGACCCGTCCGCGACGACCCGACCCTGCCGTTCGCCCTCGCGACCCCCGAGCCCACCGCGCGCCAGTCGGCCCCGCCCACGCGGCTCGAGACGGTGCTGCAGCCGGCCCGCGCGCCGTACATGCAGCCCCCGGCACCCCAGCGACCGGCGCCGGACCGCCGCGGCGGCCTGCCCCGCCTCCAGCGGGGGCTCCTGCTGACCGGTCTCTTCGCGACGGCGACGCTCGGGTTCGCCCGCGCGCCGTACCTCTGCCTGGTGGTCGCGGCCGTGCTCGCGCTGGCCGTCCGCACCGTCTCCTGGACCACCGAGTCGGCCCGTGAGCGCCAGCACCTGCGGGGTCGCCGGCGCTGGTACGACGGACCGCTGACCGTGGCCAGCTCGCCGTGGTACCTCGTCGTGGCCACCGGCGGCACGCTGATGCTGCTGCTCTGGTCGGCGTTCGTCGCGTTCGTCGTCGGGTTCGCCTACCTGCTCTTCCGGGGTCCGCTGGTCCCGGGGCTCCTCGTGATGGGAGCCGTGTTCGCCACCTCCTTGTGGTGGGGTCCGGCCGCGCGACGGCTCCGGGTGCCCACGCGGCGGCTCATGGTCGCGACCACTCGCAACCCCTGGCTCGGCTGGGTCGGCGCCCTCGTGGTGGCCGCTGCCGCAGCGGCCTGCGGCTACGCCCTGCTCACCGGCGGCGTGGTGTGGGACCCCCAGCCGGGACCGCCCTGGCGCTCCGGCACCCTGCTCGGCGACATCCTCCGCTGGCTCTGACCGGAATCCGAGACCGGGTTCCACGCCTCGGGCATCGGTGGCACAGTGGAGACGTGCAGCAGAGCCGGATCATTATCAGCTAGCGCGTCCAGACACCTGGCGCGCTGACCTCTCGTTCCCACGGGAGGTCTTTTTGTTGCCCGACCTCAGCCCCGACCTCCGGAGACCGCGCATGAGCACCACCCAGGCCGCCGGGCCAGCCGACCAGCAGGCCTTCCACGTCTACGACACGACGCTGCGCGACGGCGCCCAGCAGGAGGGCCTGAACCTCTCGGTCGCCGACAAGCTCAACATCGCCCGCCAGCTCGACGGGCTCGGGGTGGGCTACATCGAGGGTGGCTGGCCCGGCGCCAACCCCAAGGACACCGAGTTCTTCCGGCGGGCCCGCGAGGAGCTCCGGCTCGAGCACGCCACGCTGGCCGCGTTCGGGGCGACCCGTCGCGCCGGGGTGGCCGCCGCGGACGACCCGCTGGTGGCCGCGCTGCGCGACAGCGGCGCCTCCGTCGTGACGCTGGTGGCCAAGTCGCACGACCGGCACGTCGAGCTCGCGCTGCGCACCACGCTGGAGGAGAACCTCGCGATGGTGCGCGACACGGTGACGCACCTGCGCACCGAGGGCCAGCGGGTCTTCCTGGACGCGGAGCACTTCTTCGACGGCTACCGCGACAACCGCGACTACGCGCTCGAGGTGCTGCGCACGGCCTACGACGCCGGGGCGGAGGTCGTCGCCCTGTGCGACACCAACGGCGGCATGCTCCCGGGCTGGGTCGGCGACGTCGTGGAGGACGTGCTGTCCACGACCGGGGTGCGCGTCGGCATCCACTGCCACAACGACACCGGCTGCGCGGTCGCCAACACGCTCTCCGCGGTCGACGCCGGCGCGACCCACGTGCAGGGCACCCTGAACGGCTACGGCGAGCGCACCGGGAACGCCGACCTGGTCTCCGTGGTCGCGAACCTGGAGCTCAAGCTCGGCCGGCCGGTGCTCCCCGAGGGCCGGCTGCGCGACGCGACCCGGATCGCGCACGCGGTGGCGGAGGTGACGAACTTCCCGCCCGCGTCGCGCCAGCCGTACGTCGGGACGAGCGCCTTCGCCCACAAGGCCGGCCTGCACGCCTCCGCGATCAAGGTCGACCCGAACCTCTACCAGCACATGGACCCCGAGCTCATCGGCAACGACATGCGGCTGCTGATCTCCGACATGGCCGGCCGCGCCAGCATCGAGCTGAAGGGCGCCGAGCTCGGCTTCGACCTGGCCTCGATGGACGACGGCCGGGCGCTCATCACCCGGATCACCGACCGCGTCAAGCAGCTCGAGTCGCAGGGGTACACCTTCGAGGCGGCCGACGCCTCGTTCGAGCTGCTGCTGGTCGAGGAGGTCGAGGGCACCCGTCCGTCGTACTTCGAGGTGGAGTCGTGGCGGGTGATCACCGACTCCAAGCCGGGGGAGGAGGCGGTGTCGGAGGCGACCATCAAGCTGCTCGCCGGGGGCGCCCGGATCATCACGACCGGCGAGGGCAACGGCCCCGTCAACGCGCTCGACCAGTCCCTGCGCGAGGCGATCGGCCAGGCCTACCCGGAGGTCGCGAAGTTCGAGCTGATCGACTACAAGGTGCGCATCCTCGACCAGGGGCACGGCACCGACGCGGTCACCCGGGTGCTCATCGAGACCACCGACGGCGTCTCCAGCTGGGTGACCGTCGGCGTGGGCCACAACGTCATCGAGGCGTCGTGGGGTGCCCTCGTCGACGCGGTCACCTACGGCCTGCGCCGCCACGCCGCCTGAGGGTCTGACACGTCAGCGGACGTGGACGTGGACCGCGTCGCTGGCGTTGTTCGCGAAGCCGCCGCGGCTCCACGCCGGGTCGACCGGCTGGACGGCGCCCGAGTCGTCGGTCGCCCGCGCCAGCAGGACGTGGTCGCCCGGCTCGGCCTCCCACGAGCAGGAGAACGCGCGCCACGCGTGCCGTCCGGGTGAGGCCGCCAGCGCGGCCTCCTGCCAGGTCGTGCCCCCGTCGGTGCTCACCTCGACCCGGTCGCACCGTCCCGCGCCCGGACCAGGCGCGGCCGGTCAGCTGCACGCGACCGCGGTCAGCACGCGCTCGCGGGTCATGAAGTCGGGGAACCCCGGGGGCAGCAGCAGCGCCCGCGGCCGATCCGGGTCAGCGGCACGCCCTCGTCGTCGGGGGTCTGCCGCAGCCGGTAGGCCTGGTGCTGGAAACCCTCGAACCGCTCGTCGGACACGGTGATGTCGGTCAGCCACTTCACGCTCGCCATGCCGTACCACCCCGGCACCACGAGCCGGGCCGGGAAGCCGTGCTGCACCGGCAGCGGGGCACCGTTCATCGCGGTCGCGACCAGCACGTCGGGCCGCAGCGCCTCGGCCACCGGGAGCGCGCGTGCGTAGTCCTGCTCGACCCCGCGCTCCACGCCGTGGTCCGCTCCGGTGAAGACCACGTCGACCGCGTCGGGCCGCAGGTCCACCCGGGCCAGCAGGTCGGCCAGCCGCACACCGCTCCAGTCCGCGGTGCCCACCGCGCCGGTCAGCCACGGCTGGCTCACCGGCCTCGGCTCGAGCAGCGCGCGGCCGTTGCCGGCGCACTCCAGCGTCACGCGCACCGTGTGCTGGGGCATCGAGGCCAGGTCGGCCAGGGCGAGCTCCTGCGTGCTGCCGGCACCGCCGTCGACCCGCAGCCGCCACGAGCCCGGGTCCACCGCGGGGATGTCGTAGTGCACCAGCACGTAGTGCAGCCCCACGGGCGTGGTGTCCCACTGCAGGGCCTCGGTGGGCATCCCGTGGTTGCGCGCGGCGAGCCCGAGCTCGTCGGGGAGATGCCTTCACCGGGCTCGGCGACGCGGGCGGCGGAACGCTCCTGCCAGGTCCGCGACGTCATGCGATCACGCTACGCCTGTCGGCCGCGCTCGGCCTCCGGCCGCTCGCCGCGGAGCCGGGCGACGTACCTCTCCGCGGAACGACGGACCGACGCGGCGCCGTCCTGGACCACGACCTTGCCCCACCAGCCGCCGTAGACGCGGTCGAAGTCGAAGCGCTCGACCCGGGTGGCGATGTCGAGCACGGTGGCCTCGTCCAGCGGGATGAGGTTGGGGAAGCTCCACATGAAGCTCACCCAGGCGCGGTCCTGGACGACCATGATCGTGTCACCGGTCAGCAGCGCCCCACGGCCGTCCGAGCCGCCCGGCCAGTGCAGCACCGCCGCGCCGTCGAAGTGGCCGCCGATGCGAGCCATCGTGACCCCGGGCACCGGCTCCACCTCGTCGTCGAACAGCTCGATCCGCCGCGAGCCGCGCCGCACCCACTGCTGGTCCGCGCGCGGGATGTGGATGGTCGCGTCGAACGCGTCCGCGATGTCGACGTTGGCGGCGTAGAAGTGCGGGTGCGACATGCAGATCGCGTCGATGCCGCCGAGCTCCTCGATCCGGGTGCGGGTGGCCTCGTCGAGGACCGGCACGCAGTCCCAGAGCACGTTGCCGCCGGGCGTCTGCACCAGCAGGGCACGCTGGCCGATCGCGACCGGCGGGTCGACGCCGATGCCGAGCAGGCCGGGCTCCTCCTCGCGAACGTCGTTGACCCGGCTCTCCAGCAGCTCGGCCCTCGTCGTCCAGCGCTGGCCGTCCCACCCGACGTACTGCCGCTCGTCGAGGCAGATGTCGCACCGGGCGGGCGGCCGCTCGGTGTCCTCGTGCTGCACCCCGCAGGTCACACAGATCCACGCCGGCATGTCAGCTCCCTCCGTCTGGTCCCGACAGCTGAAGGTAGGGCCCCGGGTCGACCCCTCGCCACCGCACGCCGCGGAGTTTAGTGTCAGGGACCGGGACCGATCTCACGGCGGAGGACGCGATGGCAGACGTGCGGCAGCACAAGATCCAGCTCGACGAGAGCGAGATGCCGACGCGTTGGTACAACGTGCTCCACGACCTGCCGACCCCGCCGCCGCCGGTGCTGCACCCCGGCACCGGCCAGCCGGTCGGGCCGGACGACCTCGCGCCGCTGTTCCCGATGGACCTGATCCTGCAGGAGGTGTCGACCGACCAGTACGTCGACATCCCCGAGGAGGTGCTCGACGTCTACCGGCTCTGGCGGCCGAGCCCGCTGTTCCGCGCACACCGGCTGGAGAAGGCGCTCGGCACACCGGCGCGGATCTACTACAAGTACGAAGGTGTCTCGCCGGCGGGCTCGCACAAGCCGAACACCGCGGTGCCGCAGGCGTTCTACAACGCGAAGGCAGGCATCAAGAGGCTGACCACCGAGACCGGTGCCGGTCAGTGGGGCACGGCGCTGGCGTTCGCGTGCGCGCAGTTCGACCTGGAGTGCGAGGTCTGGCAGGTGCGGGCGTCGTACGACCAGAAGCCCTACCGCAAGATGATGATCGAGGTGTTCGGCGGCACCGTGCACCCCAGCCCGTCCGACCTCACCGAGGCGGGCCGGGCGATCCTCGCCGAGCACCCCGACTCGACCGGGTCGCTGGGCATCGCGATCAGCGAGGCGGTCGAGATGGCCGCGCAGGACCCGACGACGAACTACGCGCTGGGCAGCGTGCTCAACCACGTCCTGATGCACCAGACGGTGATCGGGGAGGAGGCCCTGCTCCAGCTGGCGAAGGTCGGCGAGACCGCCGACCTGCTGGTCGGCTGCACCGGTGGCGGGTCCAACTTCGGCGGGCTGATGTTCCCGTTCCTGCGCGAGAAGTGGGCCGGCCGGATGGCGCCGACGGTGCGGGCCGTCGAGCCGGCGGCGTGCCCGTCGCTGACCCAGGGGACCTACGCCTACGACTTCGGGGACACCGCCGGCATGACGCCGCTTGATGAAGATGCACACGCTGGGCCACGACTTCGTGCCCGATCCCGATCCACGCCGGTGGGCTGCGCTACCACGGGATGAGCCCCCTGATCAGCCACCTCTACGAGACCGGTGAGATCGAGGCCGTCGCCAAGCAGCAGAAGGAGTGCTTCGCGGCCGGGGTGCTGTTCGCGCGCACCGAGGGCATCGTCCCGGCGCCCGAGCCGACCCACGCGCTGGCCGCCGCCGTGGAGGAGGCCGTGCGGTGCAAGGAGAGCGGGGAGGAGAAGGTGATCCTGACCGCGCTGTGCGGCCACGGCCACCTCGACCTGCCCGCGTACGCCGCCTACCTCTCCGGCTCGATCGAGGACACCTCGTGGGAGGACTCCGAGCTGCAGGCGGCGGTCGCGGAGGCGCTGACCAAGCTGCCGCAGCTCGCCTGATGGGCGACCTCCACGACCTGACCGCCCTCGAGCAGGGTTCCGCGATCCGGGCGGGCGAGGTGTCGTCGGCCGAGCTGGTCGAGCACTACCTCGCACGGATCGAGCGGCTCTCCGACACGGTCGGCGCGTTCGTCACCGTGACGGCCGAGGCCGCGCGGTCCGCCACACCGCGCGGCGACGGTCCCCTGGCCGGGGTGCCGACGGCGGTCAAGGACCTGAACGCGACGGCCGGGGTGGTCACCGAGTTCGGGTCGGCGACGATGAAGGGCTACGTCCCGGACGTCTCCGACGAGGTGGTGCTCCGCCTCGAGGCGGCCGGCCTGGTCAGCCTCGGCAAGACCACCACGCCCGAGTTCGGGTCGCCCTGCTACACCGAGCCGGACAACGCACCCGCCGCCCGCACGCCGTGGGACCTCGACCGGATGGCCGGCGGCTCCAGCGGAGGCGCCGCGGCCGCGGTCGCCGCCGGCCTGGTCCCGGTGGCGCAGGGCTCCGACGGCGGCGGCTCGATCCGGATCCCCGCGAGCTGCTGCGGCCTGTTCGGCCTCAAGCCCTCGCGCGGCCGGATCAGCGGCAGCCCGATGTACGGCGACCCCGTCGGCCTCGTCGACGGCCGGACCGCTGGCGCGGACCGTGCGCGACGCGGCGGCGATGCTCGACGTGCTCGCCGGACCTGCGGTGGGCGACCCGTTCTGGGCGCCGCCCCCGCCGCAGTCGTTCCTCGGCGTCGTGCGACGTCGAGCCCGGCCGGCTCCGCATCGCGCGGTTCCTCACCCCGGTGATCGCCGACGCCGACGGTGCACCCCGAGGTCGTCGAGGCCTACGAGTCCGCGACCCGGCTGCTGGTCTCGCTTGGGCCACGACGTCGAGGAGATCGACGTACCGGTGCCGCCGGAGGCGGTCGCGACGTTCGAGACCTGCTGGGCCGTGCTGACCGCGCTGTCCGTCGGTGCCTCCCGGGACCGAGCACCTGCTGCGTCCGTTGACCGTCTGGCTCTCGGACCGCGGACGGGCGGTGTCCGGTCCGGAGTTCGGGCTGGCGGTCGGCGAGGCACGACGGATCGCGGCGCGCGCCATCCGCGCGCTCGCGCCGTACGACGCGGTGCTGACCCCGACGCTGGCGCAGCCGCCCCTGCCGGTCGGGGCGATCCGCGACGACGCCGACCCGGCCCGCGACTTCGAGAACCAGAAGGCGTTCACGCCCTGGACCTCGGCGTGGAACCTCACCGGCATGCCGGCGGTGTCGCTGCCGCTGCACATGACCGACGGACGGCCTGCCGGTCGGGGTGATGCTGGCCGGCCGCCCCGCCGAGGAGCACGTGCTGCTCGGGCTCTCCGCGCAGATCGAGGCCGCCGCCCCCTGGATCGACCGCAGGCCGCCGTGCTGGTGAGCACGGACTGGGCGGCCGCGTTCGCGCCGCTCGGGCTGACTGCCGGTCGAGGAGATCGGGTCGGGCATGGAGGGCACGGTGGTCCGGCTCGAGGGGGACCTGGTGGCCAAGGTCTGGCACGCCGCGAGCGCCGACGACCTGGCCGTGCGGCAGCGGTTCTACGCCGACGTCGCCGACGCGCTGCCGCTGCGGACGACCCGGATGCTCGACGTCGTGCGGGTGGGGGACCGGTGGGCGAGCATCGAGCCGCTGCTGCACGGCACCCCGCTGGCGGGCCCGCCCACCGACGAGCGGCGTGGACGCGGTGGCCGACGTGCTGGCCGCGCTCGCCTCGGTGCGGCCCACGCCCGCCATGACGGCCCTCGGCGCGCTGCCCGGGGAGGCCGCCGCTCGACGTGTCCGCCGGGTTCGAGGCAGGGCTCGCCGGGCTGGTCGAGCGCCGGGCGAACCCCGTGCTCGCCACGGCGGTGCCCGACCTCCCCGCCGTGGTCTCCTCGGTGACGGCGGCGCTCCGGTCCCTGCCGCCGGCGCCACCGGCCCTGGTGCACGGCGACCTGATCCCGGCGAACGTCCTGCTCGACGACGCCGGCCGGCCCGTCGGCCGTGATCGACTTCGGCTTCCTGACCACCGTCGGCGACCCCGCGTTCGACGCGGCGGTGACGGCCAGCATCTTCGACATGTACGGTCCCGACGCCCGGGACGCCGAGGCACGGCTGGACGCGCGGATCGGCGTCGACCCGCGACGTGCGGCGATCCACCGTGCGGCGTACGCCGTCGTCACCGCCACCTGCTTCAGCCCCACCGGCGAGGACGGCCACTTCGACTGGTGCGTCGCGATGCTCGGTCGCGACGACGTGCTGGCCGTGCTGCCGCTGACCTCGCCTAGGGTGGCCGGGTGAGCGAGCTGACTCCCTACCTCGCGGTGCGCGACGCGCGCGCCGCCATCGACTGGTACGTCGACCACCTCGGACGCCGAGGTCACCTACGAGCCCGATCGTGATGCCCGACGGCCGGATCGGCCACGTCGAGCTGACCCGTCGACGGCGCCCGCTGGATGATGGCCGACGAGCACCCCGAGATCCAGGTCGAGGCGCCGGCCGAGGGACGCGGCGCCGCGGTCACGCTCCACCTCACCGTCGCCGACGTCGACGCGCGTGGCGCAGCGGATGCGGGACGGGGGAGCCGTGCTCGACCGCGGCCCCGAGGACAACCCGCCCGTCGGCGCGTCGCCGTGCTGCGCGACCCGTTCGGCCACCGCTGGTTCCTCAACCAGCCGTCTGAGGAGACGCCGTGCCGCTGCGGACGAGGAACACCTGGTGGGGCGTGGTGCTCGACGCACCCGACGGTCCGGCGCTGGCGGAGTTCTACGCCCGGCTGCTGGGCTGGCAGCTCTTCCCGGACCCGCGCGGCGCGGTGCCGCCGTCGCGCCCGTCCGAGGACGGCGGCTACAACATCGCCTGCCAGACCGAGCCGCTCTACGTGCGACCCGTCTGGCCGGCGGTCGAGGGGCAGCCGCAGATGATGCTGCACCTCGACATCCAGGTCGACGACCTCGAGGACTCGGTCGCCTTCGCCCTCGAGTGCGGCGCGGAGCTCGCGGCGTACCAGCCGCAGGACGACGTGCGCGTGATGCTCGACCCCGCCGGACACCCGTTCTGCCTCTACGTCAACGAGGGCGAGTAGGCGTCCCGGGTCAGCGGCGCGCGTCCACCATCCGCAGCGCCAGGGTCGGGCAGGCCTTGACGGCCTCGCGGGCCAGGTCGACGGTGTCCTCGTCGATGTCGGAGGTGATCACCGGGTAGCCCCACTCGTCGAGCGCGATAGCCTCGGGCAGCACCTCGGAGCACATGCCCCGTCCCTTGCAGTCCGGCCAGTCGACACGTAGCTGCTTGCTCATCGGGCCACTCCCGTCAGGTCGAGGGTCACGTCTCGGTCGCCGCGTCGCTCTCGACGTAGGTGCAGAGACCGTCCGCGTGCGCTGCACCTCGTCGGCGAACGTGGTCAGCATCGACTGGACCAGCCGCGCGTGCCGTCCGGGTGCGCGCAGGCGCCGCGTCGGGTGACGAGCGTGGCCAGCTCGCTCGATGCGCTCGGTGCCCTGGTCCCCGCGGTGCACGCGCCCACACCGCCTCGGCGAGGGCGGGCAGACCGTTGAGGCAGGGGCCGCAGCGGCCGGCCGACTCCCCGGCGAGGTAGGCCGTGATGCCGGGCGGTGCGGTGCACGGGACAGTCCTCCGGCCTCGAGCGGCAGGACCACACCGGCACCGAGCGTCGAGGCCGGCCTGCGGCCATGCCCGACCGGAGACACGCAGCTCGCCGGAGCGCGGACGGTGCCGCCCACGTGCCGTGGTAGCCGCCGACCAGCACCGGCCGGTCGAGGACCGCGTCGTTGAGCACCTCGGACCAGCCGGTGCCGTGCGCGACCTCGAGCACCTCGGGGGTCGCGGTCTCGCCGTCGATGGTGAGCAGCCAGGTCCCCGGCTCGTCCTCGGTGCCCGATCGCGGCGTACGCCGTCGGCGCCGACGTGCGCCAGCAGGGCGACGTGGGCTGAACGTCTCGGCGTTGGACAGCAAGGTGGGCTTGCCGCGGTAGCCCTTGTGGGCCTCGCGGCCGCCAGCGCGGTGACGGGCAGGTTCGCGCGGCCGGACATCAGCTCGATCACCGCGCGGGCCTGCCCGGCGACGAACCGCTGGTCGGCCCGGTGTGGAGCGCCACGCGGATCCGGCCGTCGCGAGCCTTCGCGCTCGACGAGCGCCGTCTCGAGGCTTCCGCCGTACGTGCGGGTGCTCACCCGGCAGCACCAGGTGGATCTGCGCGGGTGCCGAGGACACGTGCCGTCAGCACGGCACCGTCGAGGACCAGATGCGGGCGGGTCAGGGCCAGCGCGGCGTCCTTGAGGCTCGCCGGCTCGCCCTCGCTCACGTTGACCACGACCTCCCTGGCGCCGCCGGACGCGGCAGAGGCCGCCTCGAGCTTCGTGCCGAACGGGAAGCCGGCCCCGCCCCGGCCGCGCACGTTGGCGCCGCGCAACAAGTCGAGCAGCTCGTCCAGGGACAGGTCGGGCAGCGGGCCGACGGTGGCCCGGTGCACGTCCAGGGACGGAGCCGTCGGGCGACGCCGCTCGAGGAGCCGCGGGCCGGGGTGCACGGCCAGCGCGGTCCCGTCGGAGGGGTGCACCTGGGTGGTGGGGTCGTAGGCGTGGTTCATCGGTGGCCTCCAGCCGGCAGGACGCGTGTGGGGACGGGGTGCTGCTCGCGACGTCTGCGCCACAGCGCGAGGCCGGTCGAGGTCCGGCCGGTACGCGGTCGCGAGCCTGACCGCGGCGACGCAGGCGAGGCCGAGCCGGTCGTCCCACGGCGCGGCCGCGTCGGTGCCGATGCCGAGGCCGTGCAGGCACGGAGAGCCCCCAGCACGCGTAGGCGAGCAGGTGGAGCAGCCGCCATGCCCGGTGCGGCAGCGCGGTTCCGCAGCAGGCTGGTGACGACCACGACGACGAGCACCAGGTCGAGGGCGACCGTGCCCAGGCCGAGCTACAGCGGCTCGGTAGGTCGCCCCGACGAACGGCACGAACGCCTGCCACCAGCGGATGTCGACGTACGTCGTCGACCACGGCCGTGGCGACGTGGGCGAGTCAGCAGGGCCGACCTAGATCAGCGCCACACGTTGCGGTGCAAGGACTGGGTCGAGGAAACTCGGAGGCACCCGGCCGTGGGCGTCGCCGCGCGTCGCGAGGACCCCGAGCACGGTCGTCAGTGCTGAGCAGCACGAGCAGGACGACTCCGGTGCCGCGGTTGGCGTACCAGAGGAATGGACCGTCCATCAGTTCCATCCCATCGATTGCTTCGCTGTCGTGGTTGCGGGTGCTTGCGGCCAGTGGCCGCTCCGGTCGTGACCTGAGCCGTCCCGGCTCGACGAGCCGCGCGGTCAACGCCGTGGCCTGTCCAGCCACGGCGGACCGCTTCCGGGACCCAGCACCAGGGCGGCCGTGGTCGCCGATGTTGGCGGCCGACGCAGGTCGGTCCCGTCGGCCGTGACGGTGCGCCAGTGCTCGTCGGTCGGCCGCCCGGTGCGCGGGTCCACGACGTGGTGCGCCTGACCGTCGGTGCCGGTGCGCCAGCGCCGCGCCAGCGGTGCTCGACGTGGCGAGCCCCCCGCCGTCCAGCGGTCACCATCTCGCCGTCCCGGGTCGCGCGGCTGCTCGGTGACCCGCACCGTCCACGGACGAGGGCGCCGGCACGTCGGGGGGTCCTCGATCCGGACGTCCCCGCCGAGGCTGACCAGCAGCGTGGCAGCCGAGCCGCTCGACGATGCTCGCCGCGACGAGGTCGCGCGCCCAGGCCTTCGCCGTGGCGCCGAGGTCCAGCTGGCACCCCGTCGGGCACCCGGAGCGCCCCGTCCGGGTCGGTGCGGATCTCGCGCCAGCCCGAGGCGGGCGGTGGCGCAGGGACGGTCGCAGGACCGGGTGCGCTCGTTCGCGCGTACGACGTGCCAGGTCGGCGTCGTACCCGATCGGAGCATCATGGTCCGGCCCAGGCACGGGTCGACCAGTCCGTCGGTACAGTCGGCGGCCTCGACGGCGACCTCGACGGCGGCGACCAGCAGCGGGTCGACCTCGGTCCACTCGCCCGGGCGCGCGTTGGCGCGGCTCGACGTCGGAGTCCGTCGCGGAAGCGGCTGCAGGTGCGGTCCACCGCGGCCAGCTCGTCGAGCGCGATCTCGTGGGCGGCGTCGAGACAGGCCGGGTCGTCGACCGCGAGGAACCCGTAGGTCCCCAGGGTCTCCCAGCGCACGGAGACGTCATGGTGCGTGGCGGGCACCGGGCCGGTCAGGAGCCGCTGCTCGGCGCAGCGGGCGCGGCCGGTGCCGGTGCCGGTGCCGGCGCGGGTGCCGAAGGTGCCGGAGCCGCGTCGTCGACGACGAGCCACCGGCCGGGGCTGCGGGTGCAGCAGGGGCCGCTCGGGGCGGCGCCGACGGTCCCCCCCGATCCCACAGCAGTGGCGGCCGACCCGCTCACCTGCTGCACGACCGTCCGCTGCGGTCGCGGCTCGGTCACGGTGAAGGTCGGTGTCCACGGGATCCTCTGGGTGGCGCGACGACCCGCCGTGTACTGGGCACGGGCGACGTCGGCCTTCTGCTGGGCCTTGGCCTGCTCCTCCTCGCCGGTCTTGCGGGCCACCGCTCCGGTGGCCGCTCCGGTGGCGACGAACGAGCCGAACGTGGCGGCACCGGTGAGCAGGGCGAGCATGTTCTTGTATGCGGTCACGCGAACGTGGCGTGTAGCGCATGGGTCTCCCTCCCGAGATCTTTCAGGCGTCCCCCAGCATGCGAGAGCGCCGGACAAAGTCGTCCTCATCCCTCTGTTAAGCCCACGTCAGGTAGCCGGCCCGGTTCGGCCCCAAGGCCGTCCACCCGGTTCTTACGGTGCTCTTGACGTTCCCACGAGGTCGACCATAGGCAGCCGTCCCGACACACTCGGAGCGTCGGCGGCACGGCGTGCCCGGCCACAGACATGAACTGAACCCGAACTGAAGGAGCACCACCATGCGGATGTCCGCCACGCTCGTCGCACTCGTCGGTGCGGCAGCCGGCGTCGTCGGTGGAGTGAGCACCTACACGTCCAGCGCCGCGGTCACCGCGGCCCCCGACCACCACCGGCTCACCCGTGCTGGCCGTCGGTCGACCGCTTCCCGCAGCGCCGGCCCGGGTCCGGTGAAGGAGAAGGCCGACTGCACCGCCCCGGCCGTGCTCCAGGACGGTGTCTGCGTGACCACCGTCCAGAAGGTCGCGCCGGCCGCGCCGGTCGAGCCGCCGGCACCCGCACCCGCTGCCCCGCGGGCCGTCGAGGCGCCGGCGCCGGCGCCGGCCGCCGCCCCGCAGCCCGCGGCCGCGGCCCCCGCTCTGGCGCCGACGTGTGACGACGACGACGACGACCGACGGCGACGGCGACGACCACGGCGACAGCGACAACCCTTGCGACGACGACCACAGCGGCCGCGGCGACGGCGGGTCGGACGAGTCGGACGACTGAGCCGTCTCTAGCGGCGGGCGCGCCCGCCGGAGCGGCGGCCGTTGGGCAGGCCGATCCACGCGCTCGCTGGCGCGGCGGGCAGCAGCACCCGGATCGTCGTCCCGGGGCCGTCGCGGTCGATGGTCATCTCGCCGTTGACCGCGGCGACCGTGCGGCGGACGATCTGCAGGCCGAGACCCGTGAAGCCGCTGCGGTCGGGGCTCGCGGGCGTGGTCGGCATCCCCGGGCCCGCGTCCCGGACCGACCAGCTCGGGCCGCGCCCCGGCCGTCAGGTGCACCGAGAACGCCGTCTGCTCCGGGGTGTGCGCGAAGACGTTGTCGACCAGGATGTCGACGATGTCGCGCAGGTCCGACGGCGTCCATCGCGACCGGCAGCGGCCCGTCGGGCAGCGTCGACGCTCGAAGTCGCGGCCCTGGTCCTCGGCCAGCGGCCGACCAGAAGGCCACCCGCTCCCGCACCATCTCGGTCGGCGTCGCAGCACTCGGCGCATGTTCGTGCGCGCACCGGACGCCGGGCCTCCCGCACGATCGCGTCGATGGTCCGCTGCAGGTGCTCCGACGTGCTCGCGCAGCCGCGCGGCCACGCTCGCGGTCGGTCACGGCCTCGACGTCCAGCCGCAGCGCCGTCACCGGTGTGCGGAGCCGGTGGGACAGGTCGCCCACCGCGGCGCGCTCGGCCGCGAGGAGCTCGGCGATGCGCTCGGCCAGCCCGTTCAGGGCGTCGCCCGAGCTCCTCGGTCTCCGGCGGTCCCGTCGGGCGTCGGCCCGGGCGTCGAGCTCGCCCTCGCGCAGCCGGTGCGCGACCGTCGGCCAGCGCCGTCACCGGGGTCGCTCATGCGCCGGCCGAGCCGGTCGGCGACCACCACGGCCAGCGACGCAGCAGGAGGATCCCGAGGGTGACGATGCCCGCCCAGGCCGCGTGCACGCCGCGGTGCAGGCTCGGTCGGTGCCGACCGACGTGCGCACCACGACGGTGCCGCTGTCCGTCACGACCGGCACCAGGACCCGGCCGCCGCGAGCGTCCACCGCCGTGAACGCCTTGCCGTCCCGGGCCCGCCGCACGTCCGGGTCGTCGGCCGGATCGCCGCTGTCGGGTGCCCCGAGCACCCGGCCGTCGGGGTGAGCACCGAGGTGGACGGCGCCGATCGCGCGGTCGACGGCGTCCACGAGGTCACCCAGCCGCGGGTCCGTCTGCAGGCTGGAGACCAGGATCGCCACGTTGCGCGCCTCCTGGTCTGCCGCTGGCCATCGCCCGGTCCTCGGCCATGCGTGCGCACCAGCAGGCACAACGGGACCACGAATGCGCAGACGACGGCCGACGTCGTGGCCAGCGACCAGCACCACGAGATCCGGCGCCGCATCAGCAGCCGTCCGTCGCGGGGTCGACCAGGCGGACGCCCGACCCCCCGGACGGTGTGCAGGTAGCGCGGCTCGGCCGCCGACTCGCCGAGCTTGCGTCGCAACCAGGACAGGTGCACGTCGACGGTGCGGTCGCCCCCGCCGTACGCCTGCTGCCACACCTCGGCGAGCAGCTCGCGCTTGGTGATCACCTCGCCGAGCCGGGAGGCCAGCACGAGCAGCAGGTCGAACTCCTTGCGCGACAGCTCGAGGGCGTCGCCGTCCAGCGTCGCGGTCCGGGCGCGTA
The DNA here is from genome assembly GCA_963786795.1 of uncultured Actinomycetota bacterium. Lineage (GTDB taxonomy): Bacteria > Actinomycetota > Actinomycetes > Propionibacteriales > Nocardioidaceae > Nocardioides_B. The sequence continues at coordinate 102,005 of CAWBAQ010000029.1, read as the reverse complement.
CGTCGATCGACGAGTCCGCCGACGACCAGCGGACCGCTCGGACCCGTCGGCGGCACCGCCGCGACGCAGCACCGCCCGGATCCGGGCGGCGACCTGGTCGAGGCCGAACGGCTTGATGACGTAGTCGTCCGCCCCGGAGTCCAGCGCCGACACCAGCGCCGCGTCGTCGTCCTGGGCGGTGATCACGATGACCGGCATGTCGCTGACCGCGCGGAGCATCGCCAGCACCTGCAGTCCGTCGACGTCGGGGAGGCCGAGGTCGAGGAGCACGACGTCCGGGTGCGAGTTCACCACCAGCTCCAGGCCGGTCAGCCCGGCTCGCCGCGACGATCACGGCGTGCCCGCGCTCGGTCAGTCCGCGGGAGAGCGCGCTCCGGATCGCCGCGTCGTCCTCGACTACCAGGATGCTGGTCATGCCCGAACGCTAGACCCCTCCGGGTCCGCCGTTGCGGATGAGAGGGTGGACCCGTGAGACGGGGTGTCATCGTGGCTGCGCTGGTCTGGCTCGGTGTCGTCGTCGCCGGCTCGACGATGACCTGGGCGACCATCAACACCGCGGGGCAGGAGCTGCTGGCCCCCAGCGAGGTGCCCGCCGCGCCTGCCACGGCGGCACGCACTCCGCGCCCGACCGAGGCCCCGAGAGCCTCCGAGCCGAAGCCCACGCGCACCCCGCAACCGGCGCGCACGAGCACAGCCGGAACACCGAGTGCCCCGAAGAGCCCGGCCGGGACTCCGTCGCCGACGCGGAGGCCCTCGCCCGCCGTCACCGCGTCACCCGTGCCGCCTCCTCCGCAGACCAGCCGGGCCACCTGGCGCGATGCGGCCGGGACCGTCGCGGTGCGGTGCGCGGGTCGAGCATCGCGCTCGAGTCGGCCAGCCCGTCCGACGGCTACTCGGTCGACGTGCGCGAGCGCGGCCCGGAGCAGGTCGAGGTGCGGTTCGAGGGGGGTGAGGAGGACGAGGCGCGGGTCCGTGCGGCCTGTTCCGGTGGACGGCCCGCCTTCGGTCAGGACGACGACTGACCCTCGCCGAGCAGCCGTTCGCACTCGTCGACCAGCCGTTGCCGCAGCGGTGCACCGCGTGACGCGAACGCCCGCTGCTGCTCGACGTACTCCGCCTTGCCCGAAGCCGTCTCGACCCGGACGGGGGAGTAGCCGAGGTCGGTGAGGTCGTACGGCGAGGCGCGCATGTCGAGCACCCGGATGTCGCGGGCGAGCTCGAAGCAGTCGGCGACCAGCTCGGACGGCACCAGCGGCGTGAGCCGGTAGGCGTGCTTGTAGAGGTCCATGCCGGCGTGCAGGCAGCCCGGCTGCTCGAAGTCGGGCCGGTCGTCGCTGCGCCGGCTGCAGGGTGTTGCGGGGTCGCGCGTCGTCGGTGAAGAACCGGAACGCGTCGAAGTGCGAGCAGGCGATCCGGTGCGACTCGACCACCTCGTCGGTGCCGGGGCCGCCGAGCCGCAGCGGCCACGACGCGTGGCGCACGTCGTGCTGCGGCAGCCGGTAGACCATCGCCCACTCGTGCATCCCGAAGCAGCCGAGCTGCGCGGGCCGCGCCGCCGTGGCGCTCAGCAGCCGGTGCAGCGTCGTCAGCAGCACGCGCTGCGACGCGAGGTGCTCGGGTGTGACGGCTGCGACCGCCCCGTCGGCCGAGCCTGTCGGGACGACGTCGTACCCCTTCAGGCCCGCGTACGACGCACCGTCCGCGAGCCCCACGCCGTAGCCCGGGTGCCACCGTCGCAGCGCCGCCGGACGCTGGCCGTAGTAGGTGAAGAGGAAGTCCTCGACCGGGATGCGGCACCCCCGCCTCGCGGCGAGCGAGGTGCGGCTGGATCCAGGCGTCGACCCGCGCCTCGTGCAGCGGCGCGGCGGGCCGACCAGGTCGGCTCGTCGAGCACCACGGCGCAGGGGGCGGGGCGGGTTTGCACAGGGACCAGGGTAGGCACCGGCTCGGGGGCGTCGCGCCGGTAGGCTCGCAGGGTGCGTATAGCGAGGTTCACCACCGGTGACGAGCCCCAGTACGGCGTGGTCACCGGCGACGTCGACGAGCTCGGCATCCCGTCCGAGGACACCACGATCGTCGCCCTGGCCGGTGACCCGCTCTACGTCGGCGTCCAGCTGACCGACAAGGAGGTGCCGTTCGCGGACGCGCGCCTCCTGGCGCCGGTGATCCCGCGCAGCAAGGTCGTCGGCATCGGCAAGAACTACGCCGCACACGCCGCGGAGATGGGCGGTGACGTGCCCGCCGAGCCGCTGATGTTCCTCAAGCCGAACACCTCCGTCGTCGGCCCGGGGGACCCGGTGTTCTACCCCCGGCAGTCCGCCGAGGTGCACTACGAGGGCGAGCTCGCCGTCGTCATCGGCCGCATCTGCCGCGACGTCTCACCGGAGCGGGTGGCCGACGTCGTCTACGGCTACACCGTCGCCAACGACGTGACCGCGCGCGACCTCCAGCGCGGCGACGTGCAGTTCACCCGGGCCAAGGGCTTCGACTCGTTCTGCCCGCTCGGCCCGTGGATCGAGACCGAGCTCGACACCTCCGACCTGCGCGTGCAGACGCACCTCAACGGCGACGTCGTCCAGGACGGCTCGACCAAGGACATGGTCTTCGACGTGCCCGCGCTGGTCGCCTACGTCTCCTCGGTCATGACGCTGCTCCCCGGCGACGTGATCCTCACCGGCACCCCCGAGGGTGTCGGCCCCATGCAGGTCGGCGACGAGGTCGAGATCTCGGTCGCCGGCATCGGCTCCCTGACCAACAAGGTGGTTTCCCGTGACTGACGCCGTTCTCGGTGACCTCGCGCCCGAGGACGTCCGCGTCCGCTTCCCACCGTCCCCGACCGGCTTCCTGCACGTCGGCAACGCCCGCTCCGCCCTGTTCAACTGGGCGTTCGCCCGGCACTACGGCGGCACGCTGGTGCTGCGCATCGAGGACACCGACCTCGCCCGCAACACCGTCGAGGGCTACGACTCGGTGCTCGACTCCCTGCGCTGGCTGGGGATCGACTGGGACGAGGGCCCGGAGGTCGGCGGCCCCTTCGGCCCCTACCGGCAGTCCGAGCGGTTCGACATCTACCGCGACATCGCGACGCGGCTGCGGGACGCCGGGTCGGCGTACGACTGCTTCTGCACCACGGAGGAGGTCGAGGCGCGCCGCAAGGCGTCCGGCTCCAAGGTGCAGGGGTACGACGGGTTCTGCCGCGACCTCACGCCGGAGCAGCGCTCCGCGTTCGAGGCGGAGGGACGCTCGTCGGTGCTCCGGCTGCGCGTCCCCGACGCACCGCTGACCTTCGACGACCTGGTCCGCGGCGAGGTCACCTTCCTCCCCGAGCACGTCCCGGACTTCGCGCTGGTCCGGGCCAACGGCGACCCGCTCTACACCCTGGTCAACCCCGCCGACGACGCGCTGATGGGCATCACCCACGTGCTGCGCGGCGAGGACCTGCTCTCCAGCACCCCGCGGCAGCTGGCGCTCTACGACGCGCTCGCCGGCATCGGCATCGGGACCGGGGCCCCACGGTTCGGCCACCTGCCGATCGTGATGGGCGAGGGCAACAAACGCCTCTCGAAGCGGGACCGCGGTTCGGGCCTGCTCGACTACGTGGAGGGCGGCTACCTGCCCGAGGGCGTGCTCAACTACCTGGCCCTGCTCGGCTGGGGCATCGCGGCGGACCGCGACGTGTTCACGATGGCCGAGATGGCAGAGGCCTTCGACATCCGCCGGGTCAACCCCAACCCGGCGCGCTTCGACCTCAAGAAGCTCGACGCCATCAACGCCTCCCACATGCGGCTGCTCACGCTGGAGGACATGACGGCCCGCGTCACGCCGCACCTGCAGAGGGCCGGCGTCGTCTCCGACCCGGTGACCCCGGAGCAGGCCGACCTGCTGGCGCGCGCGATGCCGCTGGTCCACGAGCGGATGAACAAGCTCACCGAGTCCGTGGACATGCTGGGCTTCCTGTTCGTCGACGAGGACGCCTTCGTGCGGGACCCGGCCGACGCCGAGAAGCTGCTCGACGAGACCGGTCGCGGAGGTGGTCAAGGCGGCCCACGACGCGCTCGCCGAGCTGACGACGTGGGACACCGCGTCGATCGACGAGGCCCTGCGCCTGTCGCTGGTCGAAGGCCTCGGGCTCAAGCCGCGCAACGCGTTCGGTCCGGTCCGGGTCGCGATCACCGGCCGGCGGGTGTCACCACCCTTGTTCGAGTCGTTGGAGCTGCTGGGGCGGGAGCGGTCGCTGGCGCGGCTCGCGAGCGCCCAGGCGGCCTGAGGGAACGGAAGACCGATGACCGAACAGCAGCCGCAGCAGTGGCAACCGGCCCCGGGACCGCCGCAGCAGTGGCAACCGCCGCAGCGGCCGTCGGTGTCGCCGATCTTCCCGCACGCGGAGCCGACGCCCTACCACCTCGATGCTGCGGACCCGGACCTACGCGCCCTGGAAGCCGGTCGTCGGCATGCTGGTCGCGGGCGCCGCGTTCCTCGTCGTGAGCGCCCTTGTCTACGTCGTCGTGGCCGGGATCTTCGCGTTCTTCCAGAGCGGCAGCTGGATCGACAACTTCATCGACAGCGCCGACCTCTCGCACGTGGGCCCCGAGACCCTGCTCGGGCTGAACCTCGGGATCGGGGCGATGATCCTCGTCACCTGGTTCATCGTCCGGGTGGTCCACGGGATCCGGCCGCGGTGGCTGACCTCCGTCGTACCCCGCATGCGCTGGAACTTCTTCGTCGCCTGCCTCGGCCTGGCCTTCGTCGCGCTGCTGGCGCAGATCGTCGTCGGCACGCTGCTGCCGAGCGGCAGCGAGGGTGACCTCGGCGGCAAGCTCAACGACTTCACGACCTCGACGGCGCTGGCCGCAGCGGTGGTGCTGCTGACCACGCCGTTGCAGGCCGCCGGGGAGGAGTACCTCTTCCGCGGCTACCTCCTCCAGGCGTTCGGCTGCGCTGACCCGCAACAAGTGGGTGGCGATCGTGGTCACCGCTGGGTTGTTCGCGCTCGCCCACGGCACCCAGAACTTCCCGCTGTTCTTCGACCGGTTCGCGTTCGGCCTCATCGCCGCCTGGCTGGTCACCCGCACGGGTGGGCTCGAGGCCGGCATCGCGCTGCACGTGCTGAACAACTTCCTGGCCTTCGGGCTCGCGCTCTCCTACGGCGACCTGTCGGAGACCCTCAACGTCTCCGAGGCGAGCTGGTGGAACATCCTGCTGACGGTCACCCAGTCCGCGGTGTACGCCGGTCTGGTGCTCGTGGTGGCGCGCAAGATGGGCCTGCAGACCCTCACCCCGACGCCACCGCCCCGGCCGGGTGTGGCACCGTCGGGGACCGTCGGGGGAGACCTCGCGACCACGTGACGTGAGGGTTCTCACGCGGCCGCGCTGAGCGCCGATCCGTTTTGGTCGCGACCAGCCTGACGTGTATTCTCGTCCGGGCTTCGCAAGGAGCAAACACCCATGGGGTATGGGGTAATTGGCAGCCCGACTGGTTCTGGTCCAGTTAGTCTAGGTTCGAGTCCTAGTACCCCAGCGAGCACCACCAGCAGCATCGCAGCACCACTCGATTGGACTCCGATCTCCGGCCTTCGCTAGAGTCGCGTCCGCTCTTGCCCCCGTTGTGTAGTGGCCTAGCACGCCGCCCTCTCAAGGCGGTAGCGCCGGTTCGAATCCGGTCGGGGGTACCACTCAGGACCGGTCTCGAACGAGGCTGGTCCTTCGTGCTTTCCAGGCCCTCCCGGGCCCACGACGGTGGTGTCTGATTTCCGCTAGCACCCCGGCTGTTCGTGGGGCAGGATCAAGGCATGGACATCGAGGACACCGAGGCCTGCTACCGGGCGGTGAAGAGCCGGGACCGGCGCTTCGACGGCGTCTTCTACACCGGAGTCACCTCGACCGGGATCTACTGCCGACCCTCCTGCCCGGCGATCACGCCGGCCAAGAGGAACGTGACCTTCCACCGCACGGCCGCCGCCGCACAGGCCGCCGGGTTCCGGGCCTGCAAGCGCTGCCTGCCGGACGCGACCCCGGGCTCACCGGACTGGGACGTCGCCGCCGACACCGCGGGGCGTGCCATGCGACTGATCGCCGACGGTGTCGTCGAGCGGGAGGGTGTCGAGGGACTGGCCTCGCGCGTCGGGTACACCGCGCGCCACCTGCACCGCCTCCTCAACAGCGAGCTCGGCGCCGGTCCGCTGGCCCTGGCCCGCGCCCGTCGCGCGCAGAACGCCCGCATCCTGATCGAGACCACGGCGATGCCGTTCGCGGACGTCGCGTTCGCCGCCGGGTTCGCGAGCATCCGGCAGTTCAACGACACCATCCGCGAGGTGTACGCCGGGACGCCGACCGACCTCCGCGGCCGGTCGCGGCACGCCGTCACGACGACCGGTCGGATCGACCTGCGGCTGCCGGTGCGCGCGCCGTACGCCGGGAGCGAGCTGCTGCGCTTCCTGGCGGCCCACCTCGTGCCGGGCGTGGAGGACAGCGGCCCGGACTGGTACGCCCGGACCCTCGCCCTGCCGCACGGCCACGGCCACGTCCGGCTGATCTTCCCGCACGACAACCCGGACACGGGCACGGCCTTCGTGCGCTGCGAGCTCACCGTCGAGGACCTGCGCGACGTCGGCGCCGCGGTCGAGCGGTGCCGACGGCTGCTGGACGCCGACTGCGACCCGGTCGCGGTGGCGGACGGACTGTCGGACGACCCGCGGATGGCGGTGCTGGTGCGGCAGCGTCCCGGGCTCCGGGTGCCGGGCAGCGTCGACGGCGACGAGATCGCGATCCGGGCCGTCGTCGGGCAGCAGATCTCGTTGGCCGGGGCCATCTCGCTGGGCGGCAAGCTCGTCGACCGCTTCGGCGAGACCACCTCCGGCAGCCCGTCGTACGACGGACCGCGCCGGCTGTTCCCGCGGGCCCAGGTGCTCGCGGAGGCCGACCCCGACGACCTTCCGATGCCGCGCGCCCGGGGCCGCGCGCTGGTGGGCCTGTGCCGCGCGCTCGCCGACGGGGCCGTGCCGCTCGACCGCAGCATCGACCGGGCCGAGGTCCGGACGCGGCTGCTGGCGCTGCCCGGCATCGGGCCGTGGACCGCCGACTACGTCTCGATGCGGGCTCTCGGCGACCCCGACGTGTTCCTGCCCACCGACGTCGCCGTGCGACGCGCCCTCGCCGCGCACGGCGACGACCCCGACCGGGCCGCGCCGCTCGCCGAACGCTGGCGGCCCTGGCGTTCCTACGGCCTGATGCACCTCTGGGCCACCCTCGACCTCAAACCGGCACGAACCACGAAGGAGACCTGACATGTGGACCATGGTCGACTCACCCGCGGGACCGATCCGGGTGATCGCGCACCGTGACCACGTCACCGCGATCGAGTTCACGGGGGCGGTGCCCGCGGACGCGACACCGCGGTCGTCGATGCGGGTCGCTGCCGAACGCGCCGCAGGCCGTCCGGTCGGTGACCGCGACGACGACGACCCGCTTCTGGCCGAGGCCTCGCGCCAGCTCGACGGCGTACTTCGACCGCCGGCTCCGGGAGTTCGACCTGCCCCTGGAACCGGGCGGGACGGCCTTCCAGGAGCGGGTCTGGGAGCAGCTGCAGAAGATCGCGTACGGCGAGACCGCGACCTACGGCGAGATCGCCGGACGGCTCGGGATGAGCCCGGGTGCGTCCCGCGCCGTCGGAGCCGCCAACGGCCGCAACCCGATCGGCATCGTCATCCCGTGCCACCGGGTGGTCGGCAGCGCCGGCTCCCTGAGCGGCTACGCCGGCGGTGTCGAGCGCAAGCAGCTGCTGCTCCGGCTCGAGCAGGAGGCCACTCTTCTAGCCGGTCGCGCCAGCCGGCGCTACTCGGCGGCGCGGCGCAGTGACTCGGAGAGGCGCTCGGCGGCGGCGAGCACGGCGGGCGCGTGCATGCGACCCGGCTGGCGGGAGAGCCGCTCGAGCGGACCGGACACCGAGACGGCCGCGATGATCTTGCCGGAGGGGGAGCGGATCGGGGCGGACACCGAGGCGACGCCCTGCTCGCGCTCGCCCACGGACTGGGCCCAGCCCCGGCGCCGGATGCCGGCCAGGGCGGTGGCGGAGAACGCGGCGTTCTGCAGGCCGCGGTGCATGCGCTCCGGGTCCTCCCAGGCGAGCAGGATCTGGGCGGCCGAACCCGGCGCGCATCGTCAGCTGCGACCCGACCGGGATCGTGTCGCGCAGGCCGGAGGGACGCTCGGCGGCGGCGACGCAGACGCGGTAGTCACCCTGCCGGCGCCACATCTGTGCGGACTCGCCGGTGATGTCACGCAGCCGCGCGAGCACCGGGCCGGCCGCGGCGAGCAGCCGGTCCTCGCCGGCGGCCGCGGAGAGCTCGGCGAGGCGGGGCCCGAGCACGAAGCGGCCCTGCATGTCGCGGGCCACGAGACGGTGGTGCTCCAGCGCCACGGCGAGCCGGTGGGCGGTCGGGCGGGCGAGCCCCGTGCCGGCCACGAGACCCGCCAGGGTGGCCGGTCCGGCCTCGAGCGCAGAGAGAACGAGGGCGGCTTTGTCGAGCACGCCGACTCCGCTAGAGTTGTCCATACTCTGATAATGCCGTCTCACATTATGGATTGCAAGTCGTCCGGTGGAGCTTCTCGGGGTCCAACCTGAGAACGACCGCAGACGGCCGTCGGAGCCACCAGGACGAAGGAACAGAAGGAGTGTCATGGGCAGGACCCTTGCCGAGAAAGTCTGGGACGAGCACGTCGTCCGGAGCGCGCCGGGAGAGCCCGACCTGCTGTTCATCGACCTCCACCTGATCCACGAGGTGACCTCACCGCAGGCCTTCGACGGCCTCCGGCTGGCCGGCCGGACGGTACGACGTCCCGACCTGACCCTGGCCACCGAGGACCACAACGTCCCCACCCTCGACTGGGACAAGCCGATCGCCGACCCGGTCTCGCGCACGCAGGTCGACACGCTTCGCGCGAACGCCGAGGAGTTCGGGGTCCGGCTGCACTCGCTGGGCGACGTGGAGCAGGGGATCGTGCACATCATCGGCCCGCAGCTGGGCCTGACCCAGCCCGGCATGACCATCGTCTGCGGCGACTCGCACACCTCCACGCACGGCGCCTTCGGGTCGATCGCGTTCGGCATCGGCACCAGTGAGGTCGAGCACGTGCTCGCCACGCAGACGCTGATGCAGGCCAGGCCCAAGACGATGGCGGTCACCGTCAACGGCTCGCTGCCCGAGGGCGTGACGGCGAAGGACCTGGTGCTGACCCTCATCGCGCACACCGGCACCGGTGGCGGCCAGGGCTACATCGTGGAGTACCGCGGCCCCGCCATCGAGGAGCTCTCGATGGAGGCGCGCATGACGATCTGCAACATGTCCATCGAGTGGGGCGCCAAGGCCGGGCTGATCGCTCCTGACCAGGTCACCTTCGACTACCTGCAGGGCCGTCCGTCCGCCCCGACGGGCGCGGACTGGGACGCCGCGGTCGAGCACTGGAAGTCCCTGCTCACCGACGACGACGCGACCTTCGACGAGGAGATCGTGCTCGACGCCTCGCAGATGACTCCCTTCGTGACGTGGGGGACCAACCCGGGTCAGGGTGTCCCGCTCGGCGCGAGCGTCCCGAGCCCGCGACGACTTCGAGGCCGAGGGCGACAAGATCGCGGCCGAGAAGGCCCTGGAGTACATGGGACTCGAGGCAGGCACGCCGCTGCGCGAGGTCAAGGTCGACACGGTCTTCGTGGGCTCGTGCACCAACGGCCGCATCGAGGACCTGCGTGCTGCCGCCGAGGTCCTCAAGGGCCGTCAGGTAGCGCCGGACACCCGCCTGCTCGTCGTGCCGGGCTCGGTCCGCGTCCGTCTCCAGGCCGAGGACGAAGGTCTCGACGTCGTCTTCAAGGAGGCCGGCGGCGAGTGGCGCGGAGCGGGCTGCTCGATGTGCCTGGGCATGAACCCGGACCAGCTCGAGCCGGGGGAGCGCAGCGCCTCCACCTCCAACCGCAACTTCGAGGGTCGGCAGGGCAAGGGCGGACGCACGCACCTCGTCTCGCCCGCTCGTGGCCGCCGCGACCGCCGTCACCGGCACGCTGGCCTCGCCCTCCGACCTGCCACCGCTCGACGCCCTCCGCAGACCCAGGAACCGGAAGGACTGACATGGAGAAGTTCACCCGGCACGCGGGCACCGGTCTGCCGTTGCGACGCAGCAACGTCGACACCGACCAGATCATCCCGGCCGTCTACCTCAAGCGGGTCACCCGCACCGGCTTCGAGGACGGGCTGTTCGCGGCCTGGCGCAAGGACCCGCAGTTCGTCATCAACCGACCCGAGTTCGAGGGCGCGAGCGTGCTCGTCGCCGGTCCCGACTTCGGCACCGGCTCGTCACGCGAGCATGCCGTGTGGGCGTTGATGGACTACGGGTTCAAGGCCGTGATCTCCAGCCGCTTCGCCGACATCTTCCGCGGCAACTCCGGCAAGGCCGGACTGGTCGCGGCCCAGGTGACCCAGGACGTCGTCGAGCAGCTCTGGAAGCTCATCGAGCACGAGCCGTCGACCGAGATCGTCGTCGACCTGCAGGAGCGGACGATCCAGGCCGGCGCTCTCACGGCGCCGTTCGAGATCGACGACTACACCCGCTGGCGGCTTCTCGAAGGTCTCGACGACATCGGCATCACGCTGTCGCACGACGACGACATCGCGACGTACGAGTCGACGCGGCCGTCCTGGAAGCCGGTCACGCTCTAGTCAAACGCGCGCGATCGCAGAGTTTTCCCAAAGATGCAAGGGAAAACCGCGTGTGGTGATTGTGACGACGACGACTTTTCCCTAGCGTGCCAAGCAGTAGTCGGGCAACTGCTCGACCCTGGACAGGTTCACGGAAGGGAAGCTTGTGAACAAGAGTCAGTTGATCGACACCCTCGCTGTTCGCTTCGAGGGCAACCGCAAGCAGGCTGCTCACGCACTCGAGTCGGTGCTCGACACCATCACCCGCGAGGTCGCCAAGGGCGAGAAGGTCGCCATCACGGGCTTCGGATCCTTCGAGAAGCGGGTCCGTGACGCGCGCTGGGTCCGCAACCCGCGCACCGGCGAGCGGATCAAGGCCAAGAAGACGGCGATCCCGAAGTTCAGTGCGGGCGCGGACCTGAAGGCTGTCGTGTCGGGTGCCAAGAAGCTGCCGAAGCTGACGCTGGCCGCGGCCGCGTCCGGCGCCAAGGCCGCGACCGGTACGGCGAAGAAGGCTCCGGCGAAGAAGGCAACGGCCACCAAGGCCGCGAGCCAAGAAGGCGCCGGCCACCAAGACCGCAGCGAAGAAGGCGCCGGCCACCAAGGCCACCGCCGCCAAGAAGGCCACCGGCCACCAAGGCCACCGCCACGAAGGCCGCGGCCAAGAAGGCGCCGGCCACCAAGGCTGCAGCGAAGAAGGCGCCGGCCAAGACGGCGGCGAAGAAGGCTCCCGCCAAGAAGACCACGGCGAAGAAGACCGCCAAGAAGTCCTGACCCTCGCGTCGCACGAAGGGCCTGCCCCCACGGGGTCGGGCCCTTCGTCGCGTCAGGACAGCGTGAGGATCTGCAGGTGCTCGATGCGCAGGTCGGCGCCCTCGCCGTTGGTGTCGAGCCGCACCCGCTGACCGGGACGCAGCAGCCGCAGCCGGCTACCGTCGAGGGCCTCGGCCGTGAACGTCAGCTCGAGCCCGTCGTCGAGCAGCACCCGACCGCGTGCGTGTCCGCGTCGAACGCGGAGACCGTCCCCTGCATGCGAGCAGCCTAGGGTGCCCGGAGCCCGAGCGTCGTCACGACCAGCGAGGTGCGGGGGCCGAGGCCGAGCGCCGTCGCTTCCGCGAGGTCGGCGCTTGTCGTCCACGTCGCGCCGCAGGGACGGTACGTCGACCAGGTCGGATCTCGTGCGCACCTGCGTCGAGGTGCCGCTGCCGCGAGGCGGGCCCGAAACCCGGGCGAAGGTGTCGGGGCCGGCGGCCACCACGGCCGTCGTGCCCATGCCGTCGGCGTCGGCCACGAAGGACATCCCGGCGACGGCGGACGCGTCGAGTGCCCGGCCGAGCTCCTCGGGACGCAGGGCCGGCAGGTCGGCGCAGAGGGCGACCAGCCAGAGGTCCGGGTCGCGTCGGTGCATCTCGGCCGCGGCCAGCCGGAGCGTCCCGTTCAGGTCGCCGCTCGTGCCGTCGGGGATCACCTCGACGCCGAGGTCGGCCAGGCCGGACGCGAGCTCGTGGTCGTCGGTCACCACCAGCACCCGGGCGACGCCGTCGCAGGCCACGGCGGCCAGCACGGTGTCGACTGCGAAGGCGGTCGCGAGGTCGCGGCGGGCGTCGTCGCCGAGGTCGCCGAGCCGGGACTTCGCGAACGCGGGTGGCTTGACCGGCACCAGCACTGCGAACCGGCGGGACGAGGTGGCAGACATCGGGAGAATCCTGCCAGGCGACCCCGGCGCAAGGGGCGGGCGTCCGCGTCCCGACAGCTCCCATGCGGCATGCTGTGCGCGGGTAACCTCACCGCAGACCACCAAGGACAGCCGACAAGGAGGGTGACGTGGCGAAGCCGCGCAGGCTCCGTGAGCCCAAGGGCTGGGCCTTCGGCTTCTGCGTCGCCATCCTCGAGCCGCTGCTGCTGACGCTGACCAAGCGCCGGTGGAAGGGCGGGGAGAACATCCCGGAGACCGGCGGCTGCGTGCTCGCGGTCAACCACGTCTCCTACCTCGACCCGCTCACGTGCGCGCACTTCGTCTACGCGTGGGGGCGCATCGTCCGCTTCCTGGCGAAGGCCGAGATGTTCGACCTCCCGGTCCTCGGCCGGATCGTCCGGAGCGCCAAGCAGATCCCGGTCTACCGGCTGACCACGGACGCCTCCCAGTCGTTCACCGCAGCGGTCGCGGCGGTCGAGGCCGGCGAGTGCGTGGTGGTCTACCCCGAGGGCACGATCACCCGGCAGCCCGACCTGTGGCCGATGACCGGCCGGACCGGTGCCGCCCGGATCGCACTGGCCTCGGGGTGCCGGTGATCCCCGTCGCGCAGTGGGGGGCGAACCACATCCTCGCGCCGTACGCGAAGCGTCCGCGGCTGCTGCCCCGCAAGACGATCTACATGACCGCCGGGACGCCCGTCGACCTCGACGACCTGCGGGCGCAGCCGCTGACGCCCGAGGTGCTGCGCAAGGCGACCGACCGGATCATGGACGAGGTGACCCGGCTCCTCGAGGAGATCCGCGGCGAGCAGGCACCGGCCGTGCGGTTCGACCCGCGCGCGGCCGGCGTACGCGAGATCGGCAACCCGCACGACAAGGCACGCCGGAACAGGAGACGACCATGAGCAAGGTGGCAGTGTTCGGAGCCGGCTCGTGGGGTACGGCGTTCTCCGTCGTCCTCGCGGATGCCGGCAACGACGTGGACGCTGTGGGCCCGGCGCGAGGAGCTGTGCGCCACGATCAACGGCAAGCGCGAGAACAGCGACTACCTGCCCGGCATCGAGCTGCCCGACGCGGTCAACGCGACCCACGACCCGGAGCAGGCGCTCGACGGTGCGGAGGCGGTGTTCTTCGTCGTGCCGTCGCAGACGTTTCGCGCCAACCTCGAGCAGTGGGTCGACATCATCCCGAAGGACGCCCTGCTGGTGTCCCTGATGAAGGGCGTCGAGCTCGGCACCCTGAAGCGGATGAGCGAGGTCATCGCCGAGGTCGCCGGGGCCGACGCCGGAACGGATCGGGGTGGTCAGCGGGCCCAACCTGGCCAAGGAGATCGCCAGCCGCGAGCCGGCCGCCAGCGTCGTGGCGTGCCCCGACGAGGAGAACGTCAAGCGGCTGCGGGCGCTGTGCCACTCGGCGACGTTCCGGCCCTACTCCAGCACCGACGTGGTCGGCTGCGAGCTCGGCGGCGCCTACAAGAACGTGATCGCGCTGAGCGTCGGGATGGCCGTCGGCCTCGGCTTCGGCGACAACACCACCGCCTCGGTGATCACCCGCGGTCTCGCGGAGATCGCCCGGCTGGCCACGGCGTTCGGCGCCGACCCGATGACGCTGATGGGGCTGGCCGGTCTCGGCGACCTGGTCGCCAGCTGCTCCTCGCCGCTCTCGCGCAACCGGACCTTCGGCGAGAAGCTCGGCCGCGGCATGACGACCGAGGAGATCACCGCCTCCACCCGCCAGGTCGCCGAGGGCGTCAAGACCGCGTCGTCGCTGCTGGCGCTGGCCCAGCAGGCCGACGTCTACGCGCCGATCGTCGAGGCCGTGCACGCCGTCGTCGAGGGCGAGATGACCGCCGCCGACATGCTCACCGCGCTGATCTCCAAGGAGACCAAGCACGAGCGCGACTGACCGTCCGACGAGGTCAGCCCGACGAGGTCGTCGAGCGCGGTGGCCAGGTCGTCCCAGAGGTCGTCGACGTCCTCGATGCCGACCGACATCCGCACCAGGCCGTCGGCGATGGTGGCGGGCTCGGACTTCCAGCGGCGGCGACGCTCGAACGTCGACTCGACGCCGCCGAGGCTGGTGGCATGCACCCACAGCGTCGTCTTGTGGGTCAGCAGGTCCGCGGCGAGCGCGCCCTCGGCGAGGACGACGGAGACGATCGCGCCGAAGCCGGGGTAGCGGACCTCGCCGACGGCCGGGTGCTCCCCGAGCCGGCGGACCAGCTCCTGGGCGTTGGACTGCGCGCGCTCCAGCCGCACGTGCAGCGTCCGGAGGCCGCGCAGGGCGAGCCAGGTCTCGAACGTCCCCGGCGTCGCGCCCATCATGTCGCGACGCTTCTTCAGCACGTCGTACAGCGGTCGTCGCTGGTCACGACGGCACCGAGCAGCACGTCGCTGTGCCCGGCGATGAACTTCGTCGCGGAGTGCACGACGAGGTCGGCATCGAGGGACAGCGGCTGCTGGAGCAGGGGAGTGGCGAAGGTGTTGTCCACCACGACGTAGGCGCCCGCGTCGTGCGCGGCCGCGACGATCGGCGGGATGTCGGCGACCTCGAGGGCCGGGTTGGTCGGCGACTCGAGCCAGACCAGCGCGGCGTCGTCGCAGGCCTTCACGACGGCCTCGGTGTCGGTGATGTCGACGAGGTGCACGCTGATCCGGCCGCGGGCCTCGAGGTCCGCGAGCTGCATGATGCTCCCGTTGTAGGCGTGCCGCGGTGCGACGACCTTCGCGCCCTGTCCGACGAGGTCGAGGATCGTGGCGACGGCCGCGAGCCCGGAGGCGAACGCCAGGCAGCGCCCGCCCTCGAGGTCGCCGAGCGCCTGCTCGAAGGCCGACCAGGTCGGGTTGCCGTAGCGGCCGTACTCCACGTCCCCGCCCGCGACGTACGTCGACGCCATCGTCAGCGGCTCGTTCAGCGGGTTGTCGGCGACGTGCGGCGGACGCCCGGAGGTGACCGCGATGGTGGCGGGACGGTACGACGGACGGCCTGCAGGCTGCTCGGGAGACATGCCTCCAGCCTAGGCGGGGAAGGCCTGTCCGGACCGGTAGGGTCGGCCGCACCATGAGCGAGCACGAGCAGGAACAGCAGACCCGCAAGCCCCGGATCGCCGTCGTGTTCGGTGGTCGGTCGAGCGAGCACGCCGTGTCGTGCGCGACCGCCGGGAGCGTGCTGCAGGCGATCGACGCCGACCGCTACGACGTGGTCCCGGTCGGGATCACCCACGACGGCCGCTGGGTGCTGGAGTCCGCGGACCCGGGTCGGCTCGCGATCACCGACGGCGACAAGCTGCCCGAGGTCGACGGGTCGCGCGCGACGGTGGCGCTGGCGCAGCAGGACGGCGGCAGCGAGCTGGTGGTCCACGAGCCGAGCGCCGTGCCGCGCACCCTCGGCGAGGTCGACGTGGTCTTCCCGCTGCTGCACGGCCCGTGGGGCGAGGACGGCACCCTGCAGGGGCTGCTCGAGATGGCCGGCGTCCGGTACGTCGGATCGGGCGTCCTGGCCTCCGCCGTGGGCATGGACAAGCACTACATGAAGGTGGTGCTGGCCTCGCACGGCCTGCCCGTCCTGCCCTACACGGTGATCACGCCGCAGGGCTGGGAGACCGACCGCGCCGCCTGCGTCGAGAGCGTCGCGTCGCTGGGCTACCCGGTCTTCGTGAAGCCGGCCCGCGGCGGCTCGAGCATCGGCATCAGCAAGGTGCACGGCCCCGACGAGCTCGAGGCGGCCGTCGAGGAGGCCCGTCGCCACGACCCCAAGGTGCTCGTCGAGGTCGCGGCCGAGGGCGGTCGCGAGGTCGAGTGCGGCGTGCTCCAGGGGTTCGGCACGAACCCGGCCGACACCTCGGTCGTCGCCGAGATCACCGTCGAGGGCCACGAGTTCTACGACTTCGCGGCGAAGTACCTCCCCGAGGAGCACACCCGTCTCGACGTACCCGCCGACCTGCCCGACGCGGTGACCGCCCGGATCCGCGAGCTCTCCGCGAGCGCGTTCTCGGTGCTGTCGTGCGAGGGCCTCGCCCGTGTGGACTTCTTCGTGCTGCCCGACGAGCGCGTGGTCATCAACGAGATCAACACGATGCCCGGCTTCACGCCGTCGTCGATGTTCCCGCGCATGTGGGCCGCCACCGGCCTCGACTACCCAGCCCTCGTCGACCGGCTGGTCCAGCTCGCCCTGCACCGCGGCACCGGCCTGCGCTGAGCCTCCGGGCACACGCAGGGCCGGACCTCGCGGATCGTCCTCTTCAGGGACGGCGCGAGGTCGACCATGGTGTTGACCGGCGGCCAGTAGTCGGCCGGGATCCGCACCTCGACGAACTCCGCCCGCCCGACCGTGGTCATGGTGATGTCGGTGGGCCGGCCCGCGTTCGTCCCGCTCTGCTGCGACTCGGGGATGAACCAGCCGACCCCGTTGGCGACCTCGCACGCGGCGGTCGCGGTCAGTCCGGAGGGACGGCGTACGCCGCAGCGCAGCTCGATCGCGGGGTCGCCCCATGCCGCCCCGAACCCCTTGCCCGGGGTCGGCGTCGACCCGCTGCAGGTCGGCCACCTTCGACGGCAGCGCGTCGACGAGCGCCCGGCAGGCCTTCGCGGCGGCGCCGGACAGCGCAGGGGCGTCGAGGGCGACCGGACCGCCGGAGCAGGCGCCGGTCGACGTCAGCAGGACAGCACAGACGACGGCGCCCGTGCTCCGCAGAGCAGGGCGCCGTCGCATGGTCGAGGAGAGGTCGTCAGATGTGCACGACCGGACACGTCAGCGTCCGGGTGATGCCCGCGATGTTCTGCACCTTCGCGACCACCAGCTTGCCGAGCTCGTCGACGTTGCGGGCCTCGGCGCGCACGATCACGTCGTAGGGCCCGGTCACGTCCTCGGCCAGCGTGACTCCCTTGACGTCGGCGATCTCGGCGGCGACCTCGGCGGCCTTGCCGACGTCGGTCTGGATCAAGATGTAGGCCTGCACCACCATGCTGCACTCCTGTTGTCGTCGGGTCTCGCGGTCGTCGGCGGGAGCGTGTCCCGCCGGTGCGGCTCAACCTATCGTGCGGCGTGCCCCGCCGGAACACGGTCCCTGCCCTGCGGTTGGATGGGGACATGGACATCCCGGCGAACGCGACCCTGGCCGACCTCGGTGAGTTCGGGCTGATCCGTGCGCTGGCCGAGCGGTTCCCGCAGGGCGCCGACGTGCTGCTGGGCCCCGGCGACGACGCCGCGGTCCTCGCGGTCCCCGACGGCCGGGTCGTGGTCTCCACCGACCTGCACGTCGACACCCGGCACTTCCGGCGGGACTGGGCCACCGCGACCGAGATCGGGCACCGGGTCGCCGCCGCGAACCTCTCCGACCTGAACGCGATGGGCGGCCGCGCGACCGCGCTGACCGTCGGCCTGGCCGCGCCCCCGGACCTGCCGGTGGCGTGGGCGCTCGAGCTGGCCGACGGCATCGCCGCCGAGTGCGCGCTCGTGGGCGCCTCGGTCGTCGGCGGCGACCTCACCGCGGCCGACCAGGTGATGATCGCGGTCACCGCGCTGGGCCAGGTCGCCGGGCGAGCCGGTGCGACGGTCGGGGGCCCGGGCCGGCGACGTGGTGGCGATCGCCGGACGCCAGGGCTGGGCCGCCGGAGGCCTCGCCGTGCTGGCCCGGGGCTTCCGCTCGCCGCGCAAGCTCGTCGACGCCTACAAGCGCCCCGAGCCGCCCTACGGCGCCGGCGCCCAGGCCGCGGCGCTCGGGGCGACCGCGATGATCGACGTCTCCGACGGGCTGCTCGCCGACGTCGGGCACCTCGCCGACGCGAGCGGCGTCGCGGTCGACATCACCAGCGCGAGCTTCGAGATCGCCGAGCCGCTGCAGGCCGTCGGCGCCGCCCTCGGCGCCGACCCGCTGCGGTTCATCCTCACCGGTGGCGACGACCACGCCCTGGTCGCGACCTTCCCCGACGGGGCGCTGCTGCCGGAGGGCTGGTCGGCCATCGGGCGGGTCGGCGAGGGTTCGGGCGTGACGGTCGACGGGGCGACGTACGACGGACCGACCGGCCACACCCACTTCTAGCGGGCCGTCCCGGGAACGCAGAAAGAGCCGCCCCCGACGAGGGAGCGGCTCTCGCGTGGTGCGAGGGACTAGCGGGTGACCTTGCCGGCCTTGAGGCAGCCGGTGCAGACGTTCAGGCGCTTGGGAGAGCCGTTGACCGTCGCGCGGACGCGCTGGATGTTCGGGTCGAAGCGACGCTTCGTAATCTTGCGCGACCAGGGACGGTTGTTACCGAAGCCCGGGCCCTTGGCGCAGATGTCACAGACGGCAGCCACCGTGAACTCCTGGGATTGCTAGGTTTCTTCGAACGAGGGGCCCGAACATGTCTCCGGGCAACCGCACAAGAGTATCCGATCGCCTCGCCCGGACGCGAATCGAGCATCCGGTCACGAGGGTGCGTGTGCACTACCCTGAGCGTTTCGGAAGCGTGGCCCAGCATGCACCACGCGCGGCACCAGAGAGAACCAGGAGGGGGAGGCGATGACCACGGCCGGCGGACAGTCGGTGGCCACCTTCGACCTTCCGACCGTCCTGCGTTTCGCCGAGCTGGCCGTGACCGCGCTGGGCGAGGCGCGCGAGGAGATCGACGCGCTCAACGTCTACCCGGTGCCCGACGGCGACACCGGCACCAACCTGTTCCTCACCCTCGAGGCGGCCCGGACCGCACTGGTCGACGCCGTCGGCGGCGACGCGGTGGAGTCGCCCGCACCCGCCGACCTGCGCACGCGCGCTCGCCGCGTTCGCCCGCGGTGCGCTGCTGGGCGCCCGCGGCAACTCCGGGGTGATCTTCTCCTCGCTGGTCGGCGCGCTGTGCAAGCGGCTGGCCGAGGCCGGCCCCGACGACCGCTCCGCGCAGGTCTTCGCCGAGGGCTGGCGCTGGCCACGCAGGCCGGCTACTCCGCCGTCGGCCAGCCGGTCGAGGGCACGATCCTGTCGGTGGCGCGGGCCGCCTCGGAGGCTGCCGCCGTGGCCGCACTGGTCCCCGAGCACCGGCTGGGCCACGTCGTGCGGGCGGCCGCCGAGTGCCGCCCGCGAGGCGCTGGCCCGCACCCCGGACCAGCTGCAGGTGCTGGCGGACGCGGGTGTCGTCGACGCGGGTGGCCGCGGGCTCTGCGTCGTGCTCGACGCGGCGGAGACCGCCGTCACCGGCCGCCGCCCCGTGGGCGGTCACGCGCCCCTGGGGACCCACGCGATCCCGACGCCGCTGCCGTCGGGCGACCTGACGCCCGACGGCCCGGCCTACGAGGTGATGTTCCTCCTCGACGCCGACGACGCCGCGATCCCGGTCCTCCGCACCACCCTGGCCCCGCTCGGCGACTCGCTGGTCGTGGTCGGCGGCGACGGTCTCTGGAACGTGCACGTGCACGTCGACGACGTCGGCGCGGCGCTCGAGGCGGGCATCGTCGCGGGTCGCCCGCACCGCGTCCGCGTCACCCACTTCGCCGAGCAGGTCGACCGCCGTACGTCGTCCCGGGCTCCCGTCGTGCGCAGCGGGCCGGGCCGTCGTGGTCGTCGCGGCCGGCGCCGGGCTGGGGGAGCTCTTCGTGCAGGCCGGCGCGACGGTCGTGCCGGGAGGGTCCGGCCGCCGCCCGTCGACCGGCCAGGTCCTCGAGGCCATCGTCTCCGCGGGTGCCGCCGAGGTCGTCGTGCTGCCCAACGACCGTGACTCGGTCGCCGCGGCCGAGGCCGCCGCGCGCACCGCGCGCCAGGAGACCGACGTCCGCGTCGCGGTGATCGCCACCAACGCGCAGGTGCAGGGGCTGGCCGCGCTGGCGGTGCACGAGCCGGGCCGCACGTTCGAGCAGGACATCCTGGAGATGACGGCCGCGGCCCGGCACGCCCGCTCCGGCGCGGTGACCATCGCGGCCAGGCAGGCCATGACCAGCGCCGGCCCGTGCGAGCCGGGCGACGTGCTCGGTGCCATCGAGGGCGACTTCGTGCTGGTCGGGCACGACCTGCTCGTCGTCGCGACGGAGGTCGTCGAGCGGCTGCTCGGCGGAGGCGGCGAGCTGGTCACGCTCGTGGCCGGCGCCGAGGCCGGTGACCTCGCCGACCGGTGCGCCGCCCATCTCGAGGCCACCCGCCCGACGGTCGACGTCGTCGTCTACGAGGGCGGCCAGCAGCGCTACCCCTTGCTCGTGGGGGTCGAGTAGCCATGTCCCCGTCCACGCTGCGGTCCACGATCACCTGGGACTCCAAGCTGGCCACCGTCGCCGGCAACGGTGCACCGAAGATCGAGAAGGCGTTCGGCTACCGCACCGTCGGCGACCTGCTCCAGCACTACCCGCGCCGCTGGGTCGACAAGGGCTCCCTGTCCGACCTGGGCTCGATCGAGCCCGACGAGCACGTCACCGTCATCGGCGAGGTGGTCCGGGCCAAGCTGCACAGCTACGCCGACCGCCGCCGCGGCGGCATGGCCTACCGGCTGGAGGTCGTGGTCGCCACCGAGCACCACCAGCTGTCGGTGACCTACTTCGACAAGAAGAAGCACATCGCCGAG
The DNA here is from genome assembly GCA_963786795.1 of uncultured Actinomycetota bacterium. Taxonomy (GTDB): domain Bacteria; phylum Actinomycetota; class Actinomycetes; order Propionibacteriales; family Nocardioidaceae; genus Nocardioides_B. Next base: position 81,106 of record CAWBAQ010000029.1, on the reverse strand, counting down.
TGGCGCGAGTCGAGCATGCTGCCGGGCCGCACCGGCCTGTTCTCCGGCAAGGTCGGCACCTTCCGTGGCCAGCTCCAGCTGACCAACCCGCAGAACCAGATGTTCGGGGCGCCGGGGGAGGACGGCGAGGACGCCGCCATCACGCACTGGGACAGCATCCCGCAGCTGATCACGATCTACCCGGCGTCCGCGGCGGTGCAGAGCTGGCAGCTCGCCGACGCCATCGCGCTGGCGCTCGACCTGGTCGGCGAGGTGCCCGAGCTGCTGCCCGAGGTGGTGCGGACCGAGCGCGGCTTCCTCTCGGCCCGCCAGGCGCTGAAGGGCATCCACCGCCCCGAGAGCTGGGCGGAGAAGGTCGCCGCCGAGCAACGGCTGCGCTTCGACGAGGCCTTCGTCACCCAGACCGTGCTGGCGCAGCGGCGGGCCGCCCTGCAGGCGCAGGCGGCCGTCCCGCGCGCCGGCCGGGAGGGCGGGCTGCTCGACCGGTTCGACGAGCGACTGCCGTTCACGCTGACCGCCGGGCAGCAGGAGGTCAGCCGGGTGGTGCTCGACGACCTGGCCGCCGGGCACCCGATGCACCGGCTGCTCCAGGGCGAGGTCGGCTCCGGCAAGACCGTCGTGGCGCTGCGGGCGATGCTGCGCGTCGTCGACTCCGGGGGACAGGCCGCCCTGCTCGCACCGACCGAGGTGCTGGCCCAGCAGCACCACCGCTCGATCACCGCGATGCTCGGCGACCTCGCCGCCGGCGGCATGCTCGGCGGCGCCGCCGACGGCACCCAGGTCGTGCTGCTCACCGGCTCGTCCGGCTCGGCCGCCCGCCGCGTCGCCATGTCGCACGCCGGCTCGGGCGAGGCCGGGATCGTGATCGGCACCCACGCCCTGCTCGAGGACCGGGTGCAGTTCGCCGACCTCGGCCTCGTGGTCGTCGACGAGCAGCACCGGTTCGGCGTCGAGCAGCGCGCCGCCCTGACCGCCAAGGGCGACGGCTCTCCGCCCCACGTGCTGGTGATGACCGCGACGCCCATCCCGCGCACCGTCGCCATGACGGTCTTCGGTGACCTCGAGACGTCGACGCTGGCCGAGCTGCCCGCCGGACGCGCCCCGATCCAGTCCAACGTCGTCGCCCTCGCGGACCACCCCGGCTGGCTCGACCGGGCCTTCTCGCGCATCCGGGAGGAGGTCGAGAAGGGCCACCAGGTCTACGTCGTGTGCCCGCGCATCGGCGGCGCCGACGAGGGCACCGCCCCACCCGCGGACAGCGACGACTCGCGCCCGACGGCCGCCGTCGAGGAGGTGGCGCCGATGCTCGCCGAGGGTCCGCTGCACGGCCTGCGGGTGGAGATGCTGCACGGCCGGCTGGCGCCGGACCGCAAGGACGACGTCATGCGCCGGTTCGCCGCGGGCGAGATCGACGTGCTCGTCTCCACGACGGTCATCGAGGTCGGCGTCGACGTCGCCAACGCCACCATGATGCTGGTCTTCGACGCCGACCGGTTCGGCGTCTCCCAGCTCCACCAGCTGCGCGGCCGGGTGGGACGCGGAGGCTTCCCGGGGCTGTGCCTGCTCGTGACCGGGGCGCCGGAGGGCAGCCCCGCCCGCGAGCGGCTCGATGCCGTCGCGGCCACCACCGACGGGTTCGAGCTGTCCCGGGTGGACCTCCAGCAGCGGCGCGAGGGTGACGTCCTGGGAGCCAGCCAGTCCGGGCGGCGCTCCAGCCTGCGCCTGCTGCACGTCCTCGAGCACGAGGAGGACATCGCCGCCGCCCGCGAGGTGGCCGCCGCGCTCGTCGCAGCAGGACCCCGAGCTGACCGGCCACCCGATGCTGGCCCGCGAGGTGCAGCGGCTGCACGAGGCCGACCAGGCCGACTTCCTGGAGAAGGCGTGAGCAGCGTGACCCGGATCATCGGCGGCACCGCGGGCGGCCGGAGGATCAGGACGCCCACGGGCGACAGCACCCGGCCCACCTCCGACCGGGTCCGCGAGGCGTTGTTCTCGGCGGTCGACGCGGCCGTCGGGTCGATCAACGGACTGCGCTTCCTCGACGTGTACGCCGGCAGCGGGGCCGTCGGCCTGGAGGCCCGGTCCCGCGGGGCAGGGGTGGTCACGCTGGTCGAGCACGACCGGCGCACGGCCGCCCTGATCCGCGAGAACGCCGCCGCCCTGGGCTTCACCGGCATCGACGTCGCCGCCGTCTCGGTCGCCCGGGCCCTCGCGCACACGCCCCGCGCGCCGTACGACGTGGTGTTCCTCGACCCGCCCTACGCCGTCCCGGTCGAGGACGTGCACGCCGCCCTGGAGGCGCTGCGCGACCACGACTGGCTCTCCCCGGACGCACTGGTGGTCGTCGAGCGGTCCAGCCGGGGTGCCGACCTGGTCTGGCCGGACGGGTTCTCCGCCGACCGCACGCGGAAGTACGGCGAGACCGTGCTTTGGTACGGTCGCGCATCACCGTGAGCAGAGGAGCCTCCGTGCGCCGAGCCGCATGCCCCGGGTCGTTCGACCCGGTCACCAACGGGCACATCGACATCATCGCCCGCGCCGCGACCCTGTTCGACGAGGTCGTCGTCGCGGTCGGCGTGAACGCCAGCAAGAAGCGGCTGTTCACGGCCGACGAGCGCATCGAGATGCTCACCGAGGCGTGCCGGCCCTTCGCCAACGTCCGGATCGACTCCTTCGACGGGCTGCTCACCGACTTCTGCAGGACCCACGACGTGGTCGCGATCGTCAAGGGGCTGCGGGCGGTCAGCGACTTCGACTACGAGCTCCAGATGGCGCAGATGAACTCCAGCCTGGCCGACATCGAGACGGTCTTCGTGCCCACCAGCCCGGAGTACTCCTTCCTGGCCTCGAGCCTCGTCAAGGAGGTCGCCCGCTTCGGGGGCGACGTCGCCAAGCTGGTCCCGCCGCACGTGCTCGAGCGGCTCACCGTCCGGCTGGCCGAGACCCCCTGAGCCCCCGGGACGTGTGACGGAGGCCTCGTCGTCGTATCGTCAGGGGTGAGGCGTGACTTCGTCTCTTTCCGGGTAGGGAGGCTCGGAACCTGTGCGACGTGTGCGTCGAGAGGTCTCCGAGACGTGTGGAGAAAGGGACAACGTGGACGTGCACGCCAAGCTCGCCGAACTGCGGCGGGCCGTCGAGCAGGCACGGTCGATGCCGATGTCGGCCTCGGCCGTCGTCAACCGGGCGGAGCTGCTCGCGATGATCGACGAGGTGTCGGGAGCCGTCGAGACGGCCTTCACCGACTCGCAGCGGGTGCTCGCCGACCGGGAATCCGTCGTGGAGGAGGGTCGCCGCGAGGCCGAGCAGATCGTGGCCGACGCGCAGAACGAGCGCGAGAAGATCATCTCCGACACCGACGTCTACAAGGTCGCCAAGCGTGAGGCCGACCACATCCGCGAGCAGGCCCGCGCGGAGGCCGACGAGCTCCGCAAGGAGACCGACGACTACGTCGACGCCAAGCTGGCCAACTTCGAGATCACCCTGGAGCGCACCACCGAGGCCGTGAAGCGCGGTCGCGAGCGGCTGGCCGGCCGGTCGGCGTTCGACGGGCTGACCTCGGACGAGGTCGACAAGATCAAGCTCCCCGAGCACCTCGAGAACTGACCGGCGGGACCGGTCCGTTTTGGCCGCTGAGCCCTCCGTTCGGTAGGCTTGACGACGGTTCTTCGCGCCTGGCCCGGGTCCGCCCCGGACGACGTACGGAGAACCTGGTCTGTTGTGCCCCAGTCAGGAAGTGAGTCCGTGCGTCTCGACCCGAGAGCGCCGCTCGTGCTCGACACCCGCGAGCTCGGCCGCCGCCCGGGGTCGCAACGTCGGAGGAGCTTCACGGCGCCGGCACCGGCAGACCTCGGCATCGAAGTGCTCCGCGTCCCGGAAGGGTCGCCGGTCGTGTTCGAGCTCCGGCTCGAGGCGGTCATGGAGGGAGTGCTCGTCACCGGTGAGGCGCAGGCCGACCTGGTGGGTGAGTGCGCACGGTGCCTGGAGGAGATCCGCGACGAGATCGTGGCCGACTTCCAGGAGCTCTTCGTCTACGAGGAGAGCGACACCGCCCACGGGGAGGACGAGGATGTCAGCCGGCTGGAGGGCGACCTGCTCGACCTCGAGCCACTGCTGCGGGACTCGGTGGTGCTGACGCTGCCGTTCCAGCCGCTGTGCCAGGACGACTGTCCGGGTCTGTGCACCGAGTGCGGTGCGCGGCTCGCGGACGACCCGGACCACCAGCACGACGAGCCGATCGACCCCCGGTGGGCGAAGCTGCAAGGGCTCGAGCACCACCCCGAGAACGACTGATCCCCATTCCGTCGACCGCGCGAGCGGATCGCACCTAAGGAGTACACCGTGGCTGTCCCGAAGCGGAAGATGTCGCGCAGCAACACGCGCCACCGTCGCTCGCAGTGGAAGGCCGTCGCGGCCTCGCTGGTCACCTGCGCCAACCCGGCCTGCGGCTCCAAGCACCTGCCGCACCGTGCCTGCCCCCAGTGCGGTCAGTACGGCGCCCGCGCCGACCGTCGCCAGGTCCTCTGACGACCGACGCCATGACCGACGGGGGGAACGACGCGATGAGCGAGCCGTCGTACGACGACCTGCGTCAGGGGCTCGGTGATCCCGTGCTGGACGCCGAGATGCTCGACCGCGCCCTGACCCACCGGTCGTACGCCTACGAGAACGGCGGCCTGCCGACCAACGAGCGCCTGGAGTTCCTCGGCGACTCGGTGCTCGGCGTCGTCGTCACCGACACGCTGTTCCGCGCCCACCCGGACCTGTCCGAGGGCCGGCTCGCCAAGCTCCGCGCGGCGGTGGTGAACGCCCGCGCGCTGGCCGAGGTGGCCCGCAAGATCGACCTGGGCCGGCACATCAAGCTCGGTCGCGGCGAGGAGTCGACGGGCGGGCGCAACAAGTCCTCGATCCTGTCCGACACGGTCGAGGCGCTGATCGGCGCGGTCTACCTGAGCGGCGGCTTCGAGGCCTCCAGCGCCGTCGTCCACCTGCTGTTCGACCCGATGATGGAGAACGCCGCTCGCCTCGGCGCGGGCCTGGACTGGAAGACCAGCCTCCAGGAGCTGTCGGCGGAGCACTCGCTCGGCGTCCCGGAGTACGTCATCGAGGACGACGGCCCGGACCACGAGAAGACCTTCACCGCGCAGGTGAAGGTGGGCGACAGCCTCTACGGGCACGGCACCGGCCGGTCCAAGAAGGAGGCCGAGCAGCAGGCTGCCGAGACGGCCTACCTCGCCATCGCCGAGACCCACGGCGACCTGACGACCTAGGTCGTGCCGCCGTGCCCGAGCTCCCCGAGGTCGAGGTCGTCCGCCGTGGCCTCGAGTCCCACGTGGTCGGGCGCACGATCACCCGCGTGCGACGTCCTGCACCCGCGCCCCGTGCGCCGGCACGTCGCCGGCGCCGAGGACTTCTCCGCCCTGACCACCGGCCGCGTGGTGCTCGGCGCCAACCGTCGCGGCAAGTACCTCTGGCTGCCCCTCGACAGCGGCGACGCGATCCTCGGCCACCTCGGCATGAGCGGCCAGATGCTCGTGCAGCCGGCCGGCCGCCCCCGACGAGCGGCACCTGCGGGTGCGGTTCACCCTCGGCCCGGGCGGGAGCGCAGCGCCGCCGACGAGCTCCGGTTCGTCGACCAGCGCATGTTCGGCGGCCTCTCGGTGTCACCGGGCGGCGCCGACCTGCCGCCCGAGATCGCGCACATCGCCCGGGACCCGGTCGACCCGCTCTTCGACGACGACGCGTTCGTGGCCGCCGTACGACGGCGGTCCTCCGGCATCAAGCGCATCCTGCTGGACCAGACCGTCATCTCCGGGGTCGGCAACATCTACGCGGACGAGGCGCTGTGGCGGGCGCAGCTGCACGGCGACCGGACCGGCGCGAAGCTCCGCCGGTCCGACGTGCTCCGGCTGCTCGCCGACGTCCGGGGCGTGATGGCCGCGGCCCTCGACCAGGGCGGCACGTCCTTCGACGCGCTGTACGTCAACGTCAACGGCGAGAGCGGCTACTTCGACCGGTCGCTGCACGCCTACGGTCGGGAGGGCCGGGCCTGCGACCGGTGCGGCGCCGCCATCGTGCGGGTGTCGTTCATGAACCGTTCGTCCTACTTCTGCCCGGTGTGTCAGCCCCGGCCGCGGGTACGCCGCGCCTCCTGAACCGGCTCGGGCACGGTCCCGGTCCAGTCGATCGGGGTCCACGGCTCGGAGACCACCCACTCGCTCCCGCAGCCTGCGCAGGCGAACAGCCGCTCGCCGTCGAGGTGCTCGCCGGTCCCGTGCCAGCTGCACAGCTGCCGGCAGGCGGCGATCTCCAGGGGCCTTCTCGCGGGGCGCTCACGGGTCCACGCTACGGGCCGCACGGATTGACCCCTGCCACCTCGCGTGGGACTCTTGAAGGCGCACACACCATCTCCTGGCCCATCCGGCCGGCCCCATGGCGTGCCACCACCTCTCTCATCCCTCGGAGGACACAACGATGGCCAAGGCCCTCCTCGGCTACATGAGCACCAGCACCGACCCACGTGTCGTCGCCCAGCTCACCGCGGAGACCCGGCGTCTGCGACAGCGCGTGGCGGACCTCGAGGCGCACGTGCTGCGTCTCCAGGCGGACAACGACTCCCTCGCCGCCGCGCTGCACGACGCCCCGCTCCTGACGCTCGACGAGAGCATGCAACCGGTCTGACCGCCGCGCGACCCCTCCCGGGGTCCGCACGTCGACCAGGACATGCCGCACGCCCGTTTGGCATGATGCGCGGGTGAGCCCGCGCGTGCGCCTCGAGCCGTTGACGGCCGCCGAGTTCGACCGTGTGGTCGGTGCACTCCGTGGAGGGCTTCGTCCAGCAGCAGGTGGCCTCCGGCCTGCAGCCCGAGGCCGACGCCCGGCGCGAGGCCGCGCGGGTGTTCGCCGAGCTGCTGCCCGACGGCGTGGCCACCGAGCACCACCACTTCCTCCGCGTGGTGGACGCCGACGGACGGGGACCCCCTCGGCCACCTCTGGCTGCGGGTGCGCCCGCAGTCCACCGAGGTCGAGGGCTACGTGTTCGACGTCGAGCTGCTCCCGGCCGCCCGCGGACGCGGGTTGGGCCGGGCCACCATGCTCGCCGCGCACGACGCGGCCCGCTCGCTGGGTGCCACCGTGATGCGGCTCAACGTCTTCGGGCACAACGGCACCGCGATGGCTCTCTACGAGAGTCTCGGGTACGCCGTGACGGCCGCCTCGATGCACCGGCGCCTCGACGACCTCCGTCCCCGACGGACCGCGGTGGACCTCCGGGACATGACGCCGCGGAGTACGCCGTGTTCCGGCCGCACCTGAGCAGGACTACGCCGCGAACATCGCGGCTCCGGCCGATGTCGGAGGAGGCGCCCGCAAGGCCGCCGAGACCTGGCCCGGCTGCTGCCCGACGGCCTCGCCACACCGGGCCACCGGCTCTGGACGGCGTACGACGGAACCGACCCGGTCGGCGTCGTGTGGGTGCAGCTGCAGGACCGGTCGGACGGCCTGCACGCGTTCGGCTACGAGCTCGAGGTGCGCGAAGACCTGCGCCGCCGCGGCTACGGCCGGGCCGTGGTCGATCGCGGCCCTCCGGGCGTGCCGCGACCTCGGCGTGCACACCGTGGGCCTGTCGGTGTTCGCTTCGAGCACCGGCGCCCGGCGGCTCTACGAGCAGCTGGGCTTCCGGCTCACGGCGCAGTCGATGGGTCTGCGGCTGTAGCGACCCCGGCGGGCATGCACGGCTGCTGCGGCGTGGGGTCGACGCCGGCCGGGCAGGGCTCGCAGGGCACCCCGCCGAGCACCGGGATCGGGTCCCCCGGGAGCAACGGCTGGGTCGGGCAGGTGCCGCACGGCCGGGGTCGGGTCCGGCGCGGGTGTCGGGTCCGGGGTCGGGGCCGGGGGCGGGTCCGGGGTCGGTGTCGGGTCCGCGGGCGGTGTCGTAGCCGGCGGGAGGTGTCGGGTCCGCGGGCGGTGTCGGGGCCGCGGGAGGTGTCGGGTCCGCGGGCGGTGTCGGGCCGCGGGCGGGGTCGGGTCCGCGGGCGGGTGTCGGGTTGTCGGCCGCCGGCGACGCCGCTGGGGACGCCTGGGGCGAGGACGGTGCGGCGAGGACTGGGGTGACGCCTGAGGCGAGGACTGTGGTGAGGACGGGGTCGACGGCGAGGACGTCAGGGCCAAGGCCTGGGCGGACGCCTGGGGCGTCGCCTGCGCGGCGGCGAACGAGGCCGCGATGGCGGCCTTCTCGACGGGGGAGGACGCGGGCGTCGATGCCGCCACGACGCGCGAGTCCACGATCGCGGCCCTCGTCGACTTCGCCGCCGAGACGACAACCCCGTCTCGGTCGCGGACGGGGCGCGGTTTCCCGAGGGCCTTGGAGGACTTCATCGGCACCTGGAGCGCGGTCGCGGTCAGGGCGGAGGTGCTGGTCGGCAGACCGGTGACCTGCTCCGCGTCGAGCCCGAGCGAGGCGTACCGCTGCTGGTAGGTCATCACCAGGCGCAGGTAGGCGTCGGAGTGGTTGTAGGACAGGATCGCGGTCCGCAGCATGGCCGGCGTCGGACAGGTCACGACCGCCGTAGCAGAGGTACGCCGCGGTGCCGGCCGCCGCGTCCTCGACGTCCTGCGGGTTCGCGACGCCGTCGCCGTCCCCGTCGACGCCGAAGGTGTCCCACGTCCCCGGGATGAACTGCATCGGGCCGACGGCCCGGTCCCACTCGGTGTCGCCGTCCCAGCGCCCCTTGTCGGTGTCCGCGACGGCCGCGAACCCGTTCCCGTCGAGCACCGGCCCGAGCACCGACGTGCGGTGCTCCTTGTCCAGCGGGCGCCCGGCCAGGGAGCCGGACTCGACCTGGCCGATCGCGGCGAGCAGGCTGACCGGGAGGTTGCACGACTCGCGGGAGCCGGCCACGGCAGACCGGTACGCCTGCAGGAGCACGTCGGCGATGTTGACCCGGACCGGCGCCCCGGCCGGCGCACCGGTGAGGGCGATCTGCACGGCGGGCGACGGTCCGCTGGGCGTCGGGAAGCGGTCGGCGTCGACCAGGGTCACGGACGCGCTCTCCTGGGGGCCTCCCGCGGCGGCGACGGACGTGGCGGGCCTGTCGGGCGTGCCGGTGGGGCCGTCGGCCTCGGGATGCATGGCCGGCGAGGCGGCGCCCGCCAGGGCCAGCACCAGTGCGAGCGCGACGGGTGTGTTGAGTCGATGTCCAGCGTGAGTTGCCCCCATGCCGTCCAGCCAACCTCACGAACCGCGAAAGGGACAGGTCTGACCTGACCAACATGGCACGAACATGGGGACTACTCCCGGGGTCCGATCGGACCCGGGGTGGGGCCCCAAACCTGAGGGGACCCCGCCCCGCACCGCCGGGGCGCATGAGTCGTTCGGCCTATGGTCGACCCGGTCGGTGGTGGGAGACCATCGACGTACTCACGGGGCCGGGGGCACGGGCGGCGAGAGAGCGCACGGAGCACCTGCGACGGGGGTCGCGACGAGCTCCGCGGGACTGGTTGACATGGGGTTGGGGCAGATGAGCAGGGTTCTTGTCGTCGACGACGAGGAGCGCGTCCGCGCGTTCCTGTCGCGGGCGCTCTCGTTCGAGGGGCACACGGTGGTGACCGCGGGCGACGGCGTCCAGGCCCTGAAGCGTCTCGAGCCGGGGGACGTCGACCTCGTGCTGCTCGACGTGATGATGCCGCGCTGCAACGGCATGGAGGTCCTCACCCAGATGGCGCGGCGTCGGGACACCACCCCGGTGATCGTGCTCTCGGCCGTCACCGACGTGTCCACCCGCGTGCAGTCCCTCGACCGGGGCGCGGTCGACTTCCTCGCCAAGCCCTTCCACACCTCGGAGATGGTCGCGCGGGTGCGGCGTCATCTCGTCGCCCGGCCTCGTCGGCGCGCCGAGCAGCGCTACCTCGTCGCCGGCGGCATCCGCCTCGACCTCGACCGCCGCCGCGCGCGCACGCCGCAAGGAGAGGTGAACCTGACCGAACGCGAGTTCAGCCTGCTGGCCCATCTGATGCGCCGGCGCGGCGACGTCTGTCGCCGCGACGAGCTCCTGACCGACGTGTGGGGCATCAGCGTCGACCCCGGAAGCAACGTGGTCGAGGCGTGCGTGAGACGGATCCGGGCCAAGATCGACGATCTTCCGGTCGAGACGATCCGCGGTGTCGGCTACTGCTTCTCCCGGGGCCCGACGTGACGCGCCGCCCCCGGCTCTTCGCGCCCTGGGTCGCCCTCGCGACCGTGTGCACGGCGCTGATGTGGCTCTATCCGGGCGAGGAGACCATTCCGTACCACGTCGCCTGGATCGGCGTGGCGCTCGCCTTCGGCATCGAGCCCTGGTCCGTGACCAGGACCTACTTCGCGATCCTCGGCTTCAGCGTGATCTCCGGCGCCATCCTGGTTCTCCGCGCCGCCACCGGCTACATCGGCTGGGGCGAGACGGCCGAGATCCCCCTGATGTCGGCCCTTCTCCTGGTCAGCATGTGGCACGTGCGTCGACGGCAGTCCGCGATGGGCGAGCTCGTCGAGCTGTCCCGCCGGGAGCGTCTGCAGGCCGAGCAGCGAGAACGGCTCGCCCGCGTGACCTCCCACGTGATGCGCACCCCGCTCACCATCGCCATGGGGTACGTCGACCTCCTGCTCCAACGAGCGGCCGACGGGCAGGAGCAGGCGGACCTGGTGGTCGTGCGCGAGGAGCTCGGGCGGCTCGAGCGGGCCAGCGACCGGCTGGTGCGCATGATCAAGCTGCAGGAACCCGCCGACCTCGGAGGTGGTCGACCTGGACGCGTTCGTGCACGAGGTGGCCGAGCGGTGGGCCAACGTGGCGGACCGGCGCTGGGTCGTGGACGCCCTCGCGGGCATCGGCACCATCGCCTCGGAGCCGTTGCGCGGGTCTCCTCGACACCCTGATCGAGAACGCTCTTCGCTACACCGACGTGGGGGACGTCGTACGCGTCTGTCGCGCTGCGCACGTCCGGCTGGATCATGGTCGGCGTGGCCGACTCCGGCCCGGGGCTCAGCGCCGAGGTGGCGGACGCGGTCAACCAGCACGACTTCGGGGACCTGGCCGGCGTCATGGACAGCCGCTCCCAGACGGGCCTGGGCCTCTCTCTCGTCCAGGAGATGGTCTCCCCCTACGCCGGGAGGCTCGTGGCGGGGCGGTCCCGCGAGGGCGGTGCCCTGGTCCTGATGGCGCTGCCGCAGGCCCTGCACGGCGACGTCGGCGCGAGCCCGGTCGAAGCGCTCGAAGCCACGGCCGCACCTGCGCCGACTCGGGGGTCGCGGCAGGTAGGCTCTCCCCGCTGACCTTCCCCACGGCAGTGTCCTGACAGAATCCGTCGTTCGGCAGCACAGACCCGTCCGACGCGAGCGACGAGCTGGGAGCGGCCGACCGCCGCCACCGGCCTCCGAGGGGAGCCCCCACCGTGTACCTGAAGAGCCTGACGCTTCGCGGGTTCAAGTCGTTCGCGTCCGCGACGACCCTCCAGCTCGAGCCGGGGATCACGTGCATCGTCGGCCCCAACGGGTCCGGCAAGTCCAACGTCGTCGACGCGCTGGCCTGGGTGATGGGCGAGCAGGGCGCCAAGTCCCTGCGCGGCGGGAAGATGGAGGACGTCATCTTCGCCGGCACGTCCGGCCGCCCGCCGCTGGGCCGGGCCGAGGTCGCGCTGACCATCGACAACGCCGACGGGGCGCTCCCGATCGAGTACTCCGAGGTCACGATCAGCCGGACGATGTTCCGCAACGGCGGCTCGGAGTACGCCATCAACGGCTCCTCGTGCCGGCTGCTCGACGTCCAGGAGCTGCTCTCGGACTCCGGCATCGGCCGCGAGATGCACGTCATCGTCGGTCAGGGTCAGCTCGACTCGATCCTGCACGCCACCCCCGAGGACCGGCGGGGCTTCATCGAGGAGGCGGCCGGCGTCCTCAAGCACCGCAAGCGCAAGGAGAAGGCGCTCCGCAAGCTCGACAGCACCGACGGCAACCTGACCCGGCTCCAGGACCTGCTCAGCGAGATCCGCCGCCAGCTCAAGCCGCTCGGGCGTCAGGCCGAGGTGGCCCGGCGGGCGGCCGTCGTGCAGGCCGACGCCCGCGACGCGAGGGCCCGGCTGCTCGCCGACGACCTGGTCACCGCGCGTACGGCGCTCGAGCAGGAGCTCGCCGACGAGACGATCCTGCTGGAGCGTCGCACGGAGGTGGAGGCGGCCGTCGCGCAGGCCCGTGAGGGCGAGGCCGCGCTGGAGGCGGCGCTGCGCGAGGACCTGCCGGCGCTCGCGGCCGCCCAGGAGACCTGGTTCGCCCTGTCGGGCCTGCGCGAGCGGCTCAAGGGGACCGCCGGCCTGGCCGCCGAGCGGGTGCGCAACGCGCGCGACAGCGCCGAGCCGGCCTCCCAGTCCGGCCGCGACCCCGAGCAGCTCGAGGCCGAGTCCGAGCGGGTCCGCGCCCAGGAGCGGGAGATCCTCGCCGAGGTCGAGGGCAACCGGACCGCGCTCGAGACCGCCGTGACGGCCCGCCAGCAGGCCGAGCAGGCGCACGTCGAGGAGGACCGTCGGGTCGCCGGGCTGCTCCGGGCCGCCGCCGACCGTCGCGAGGGCCTGGCCCGGCTGCACGGCCAGGTCAACGCCCTCAAGAGCCGTGCCTCCGCCGCCGACGAGGAGGTCGGCCGGCTGACCGCGACCCGGCAGGAGGCCGTGGCCCGGGCGGAGCGGGCCCAGCGCGACTTCACCTCCCTCGAGTCCCGCGTCGCCGGGCTCGACGCGGGGGAGGAGGGCCTCGACGCCGAGCACGAGGGAGCGTCGTCGGAGCTGTACGACCTCGAGGAGCGGCTGGCCAAGACCCGCGAGGAGGCGCAGACCGCGGAGCGCGAGCGCACCGGCCTCGCCGCTCGCAAGGAGGCCCTGGAGCTCGGCCTGAACCGCAAGGACGGCGCTGGTGCGCTGCTGGCCGCCAGCGACCCGGTGTCCGGGCTGCTCGGGTCGGTCGCCGCCCTGCTCACCGTGCTGCCGGGCTACGAGGCGGCGGTCGCCGCTGCGCTCGGCTCCGCCGCGGACGCCGTGGCCGTGGAGCACGTCGACGCCGCGCTGGGCGCCATCGAGCACCTCAAGAGCGAGGACCTCGGCCGGGCCGGCATCGTGCTCGGCGCGGCCGCGGTCGACGACCGGTCGTGGCCCGGGCTGCCGGACGCCGTCACCTACGCGGTCGACGTCGTCGAGTGCCCGGCCGCCCTGCGTCCCGCGCTGTCCCGCCTGCTGTTCAAGGTCGCGGTCGTCGACGACCTCGACGCCGCCCGGCGGCTGGTCGCCGACGTCCCCGACCTCACCGCCGTCACCCGCGAGGGCGACCTCCTCGGCGCGCACTTCGCCTCCGGCGGCTCCTCGTCCCAGCCCAGCCTCATCGAGGTGCAGGCCGCGGTCGACGAGGCCGCCTACCAGCTCGCCGAGGCCACCCACGCCTGCGAGCGGCTCGGGTTCGAGCTGTCCCGCCTCGAGGAGGAGCGGGCGCAGGCCCAGCGCCGCGTCGACGTCGCGCTCGCCAAGCTGCACGAGTCCGACGCCACCCTCGCGGCCGTTGCCGAGGAGCTCGGCCAGCTCGGGTCCCTGGCCCGTTCGGCGAAGGGCGAGGCGGAGCGGGTCACCGCCGCGATCGCCCAGGCGGAGGAGGCGCGCGACCGTGACCTCGCCGGTCTCGCCGAGCTCGAGCAGCGGCTCGCGTCGGCCGAGGACGCCACCGACGAGGAGCCCGACACCGCGCCGCGCGAGCGGCTCGCCGACGCCGCGCGGTCCAGCAGGCAGGCGGAGATGGACGCCCGGCTCGCCCTGCGCACCGCCGAGGAGCGGGCCCGTGCGCTGAGCGGCCGCGCGGACTCGCTGCTGAAGGCCGCGCGGGCCGAGCGGGACGCCCGGGCCCGCGCCGTCGCCCGGCGCGAGCGGATGGTCCGCGAGGGCCGGGTCGCCGAGGCCGTCTCCCGCGGGGTCGCGGTCGCCCTCCAGCGGCTCGAGACGTCCATCGCCGCAGCCGCCGAGGAGCGCACCGCCGTCGAGCGGGCGCGCCGCGGGCGCGAGGAGGACCTGATGGCGGTGCGCAGCCGGCTCCGCGACCTGTCCCGCGAGCACGACGAGCTGGTCAACACCGTGCACCGCGACGAGATGGCCCGGACCCAGCAGCGGATGCGCATCGAGCAGCTCGAGGAGCGCGCGCTCGAGGAGCTCGGTCTCGACGCCGACTCGCTGGTCGCCGAGTACGGCCCGCAGCTCCTCGTGCCGCCGGTCCAGTCCGCCGAGCAGCTGCCGACGAGGCCGACGAGAACGCGGTCGCTCCCGAAGCCGGTGCCGTTCGTCCGCGAGGAGCAGCAGAAGCGGCTGCGGTCGGCCGAGCGGGCGCTGTCCATGCTCGGCAAGGTCAACCCGCTGGCCCTGGAGGAGTTCACCGCGCTCGAGGAGCGTCACCAGTTCCTCGGCGAGCAGCTCGAGGACCTGCGCCGCACCCGCCGCGACCTGCTCGACATCGTCCGCGAGGTCGACGAGCGGGTCGAGCAGGTCTTCACCGAGGCGTGGAACGACGTCAACGCCGCCTTCGACGGCGTCTTCAAGCGGCTGTTCCCGGGCGGGGAGGGCCGGCTGGTGCTGACCGACCCGTCCAACATGCTGACCACCGGCATCGAGGTCGAGGCCCGCCCGCCCGGCAAGAAGGTCAAGCGGCTCTCGCTGCTCTCCGGCGGCGAGCGCTCCCTGGTCGCGGTCGCCTTCCTGGTCTCGCTGTTCAAGGCCCGGCCCTCGCCGTTCTACATCCTCGACGAGGTCGAGGCGGCGCTCGACGACACCAACCTCGGCCGGCTGCTGGAGATCTACGAGGAGCTGCGCGAGAACAGCCAGCTGCTGGTGATCACGCACCAGAAGCGGACCATGGAGGTCGGCGACGCGCTCTACGGCGTCACCATGCGCGGCGACGGCGTCTCGGCCGTGATCAGCCAGCGGCTGCGCGAGGCCGAGCCTGCGATGAGCGGACGCGCACCCCGCCCGACCCGTGACGACTACGTCGTCTGGCGCCGGGCCACCACCCGCTGGGCCGACGACGACGCCTACGGCCACATGAACAACGCCACCTACTACGAGCTGTTCGACACCGCGGTCAACGCCCACCTGTTCGAGGCCACCGGGCCTCGACGTCCGGCGGCTGCCGGCGATCGGGGTGGTCGCGGAGACCTCCTGCCGCTACTTCCGCGAGATCGGCTTCCCCGAGCCCGTCGACATCGGGCTGGTGGTGGAGAAGGTCGGCACCTCCTCGGTGATCTACCGGATCGGGCTGTTCCAGGGCGACGGCGACGAGGCGGCCGCCGAGGGCCGGTTCGTGCACGTCTACGTCGACAACGCGACCGGGCCCGGGCAGCCGCCCGGTCCGCCCGCTCCCCGACGAGATCCGCGCCGTCGTGGACGCCCTGCTGCCCGTCCGCTGAGGTTTGAGCGGCTGCCCGGATGCGTGGGACGATGGGGCGGGCGCTCGGACCGGGCGCCCGCGTACCCGAACCTCGGGAGCTGCTCCGCTTGATCTCGATCCTTCTCGCGATGCTCGGCATCCTCCTGCTCGCCGGCGTGGTCGTGCTCTACGTCGCCTACCCGCACCGCGGCGAGGACGTCCCGAACGCCCCCTGGGTCGGGCGAGGCGATGCGCAAGGGCGTCAACCTGCTGCCCACGCTGGACAACCAGACCGACGAGCAGAAGTACGACGCTCGGCCGCGGGAGACGCAGCACCACTGAGCGCGCTCGCTCGATGCCCGCCGATGCTGCGGGCTGTGATGGGATACCCGCGTGGCTGACTACATCTACCTGATCATCGGCATCGCCGTCCTCCTGGTCGGCGGGCTCGCCGGCCTGGTGACCTCCCGGTCCGGCGGCGGGGGCGGACATCGGCCCCGTCGGCGCCGCCGGTCGAGCACGCCGGAGCCGCGCGTCGGCGACGACGCGGAGACGCCCCGGGACACCGCCACGCGCACCATCGAGGACGCGGACCTCCCGACCGGCACGGTCGTCGAGGAGCCCGCCGGTCCCGCGCTGGAGACCCCGGAGTCGACCGCCGGCCGGCTGGTCCGGCTGCGGCAGCGGCTGGCCCGCTCGCAGAGCCCGCTCGGCCGCGGGCTGCTCGCCCTGCTCTCCCGCGACGTCATCGACGAGGACACGTGGGAGGAGATCGAGGACCTGCTGATCACCGCCGACGTCGGCGTGACCCCGACCCAGGAGCTCGTCGCGCGGCTGCGCACCCGGGTCAAGGTCGAGGGCGTCTCCCAGCGTCACGGTGCGCGACATCCTGCGCGAGGAGCTGGTCACGCTCGTCGACCCCGGCCTGGACCGCTCGCTGGCCGTCGACCGCACGACGGCAAGCCGGCCGTGGTGCTGATGGTCGGCGTCAACGGCACCGGCAAGACGACCACCGTCGGCAAGCTCGCCCGGGTGCTCGTCGCCGAGGACAAGCAGGTCGTGCTGGGCGCCGCCGACACGTTCCGCGCCGCGGCCGCCGAGCAGCTGGCCACCTGGGGCGAGCGCGTCGGCGTGCCCGCCGTCCGCGGCCCCGAGGGCAGCGACCCGGCGAGCGTCGCGTTCGAGGCGGTCCGGGCCGGCATCGAGCAGGAGGCCGACGTGGTCCTGGTCGACACCGCCGGCCGGCTGCAGAACAAGGCCGGCCTGATGGACGAGCTCGGCAAGGTCAAGCGGGTCGTCGAGAAGCAGGCGCCGGTCACCGAGGTGCTGCTGGTGCTCGACGCGACCACCGGCCAGAACGGGCTCCAGCAGGCCCGGGTCTTCTCGCGAGGTCGTCGACGTCACCGGCATCGTGCTGACCAAGCTGGACGGCTCCGCCAAGGGCGGCATCGTGGTCGCCGTGCAGCGCGAGCTGGGCGTCCCGGTGAAGCTGGTCGGCCTCGGCGAGGGCGCCGACGACCTGGCGCCGTTCGACCCGGAGGCGTTCGTGGACGCCCTGCTGGGCGAGCCCTCGGAGTCGTCGGGCGCCTGAACGACCCGACGGAGGGCCCTCAGGCGCGGGCGATGCCGCGCAGCGTGAACTCGACCAGCTTCTCGGCGTCCTCGACCGGCGGCATCGGCCGGTGGGTGATCGCGCGGATCGCCAGGAGGCCGCCGAGCCACTGCACAGCGCTGTCCACGTCGATGTCGCGGCGCACCTCGCCGCGGGCGATCGCGCGCTCGAACGTCGCGGCGGGTCAGGTCCTCCCGCGCTCGGTCGAGGCCCGGTGCAGCGCGGCGATCCGGTCGTCGCGCACCGACTCCGCGATCGACGTACGCAGGAAGGCGGCGCCGTCGGGCGTGTTCACGAACGTCAGCACGGAGCGGTAGCTCGCGGTGCAGGTCGCTGCGGATCGAGCCGGTGTCCGCCTCGGGCATCTCCGCCGAGTACAGCGTCTCCATCGCGGCGACGGCGAGGTCCTCCTTGGAGGGCCAGCGGCGGTAGACGGTGGCCTTGCCGACGCCCGGCCCGAGCGGCGACGTCGTCGACGGTGGTGCGGTCGAACCCGCGCTGGAGCAGCAGCTCGGCCGCGGCCGTCGTGATCCGGTCGTCGGTCTCCGGGTCGCGCGGTCGGCCGCGCCCACGGCGTGCCGCGACGTCGGCGGGAGCGGCAGAGCCGTCCGCCAGGGGGTCTGTGGTCATGCCCGGACCTTAGTTCCGAATTTCGATACCGAACAAAGGACGCTGTACGGATATTTACTACTGTGCCCGAGCTGCGTCATCGTAGCCGTAACACGGCCGGGCAACCGTCACCTGCGCGCAACATGGGTCGCCGCGGCCTGAAACCTGGAGCCACCAGGGTGGAGGGCACCGGGGTGGTGCCGGCTCGACAGCGAGGTCGAGCCCCTGCCCACCTGCTCCTCGTACACCTTCAAGAGGTAGACAGACATGGATACTGGCGATACCGCTTGGGTGCTGGCCTCCGCGGCCCTGGTGCTGCTGATGACCCCCGGCCTCGCGCTCTTCTACGGCGGCATGGTGCGCGCCAAGAGCGTCCTGAACATGATGATGATGAGCTTCGGCGCGCTCGCCCTCGATCGGCGTGCTCTGGGTGCTCTACGGCTACTCGATGGCCTTCGGCGACGACGTGGTGGCCGGCCTGGTCGGCAACCCGTTCGACTACTTCGGCCTGCAGGGGCTGATGAGCGAGAAGTCCCTGGTCGCGACGATCCCGAGCCTGGCGTTCGTCGGCTTCCAGGCCGTGTTCGCCATCATCACCGTCGCCCTGATCTCCGGCGCGATCGCCGACCGCGCCCGCTTCGGCCCCTGGATGGTGTTCGCCGGCATCTGGGCCACGATCGTCTACTTCCCGGTCGCCCACTGGGTGTTCGCGTTCGACGACACCACCGGCCCCGGCTCAAGGGCGGCTGGATCGCCAACAACGCTCGGGGCGATCGACTTCGCCGGCGGCACGGCGGTGCACATCAACGCCGGTGCCGCGGGCCTGGCGCTCGCGCATCGTGCTCGGCAAGCGGGTCGGCTGGAAGCGCGACCCGATGCGCCCGCACAACCTGCCGCTGGTGATGATCGGCGCCGGGCTGCTGTGGTTCGGCTGGTTCGGCTTCAACGCCGGCTCCGCGCTCGGCGCCAACACGCTCGCCTCCGTCGCCTGGATCAACACGATGGTCGCCACCGCCGCCGCGGCCCTCGGCTGGCTGCTCATCGAGAAGCTCCGCGACGGCCACGCGACCTCGCTGGGCGCCGCGTCCGGTGTGGTCGCCGGCCTGGTCGCCATCACGCCGTCCTGCTCGTCGGTCACCCCGGTCGGCGCGCTCGTCCTCGGCTTCCTCGCCGGCATCCTGTGCGCCCTGGCGGTCGGCCTGAAGTTCCGGTTCGGCTTCGACGACTCGCTCGACGTCGTCGGGCGTGCACCTCGTCGGCGGCCTGTGGGGCACGCTGGCGGTCGGCCTGCTGGCCACGGCCAGCGCACCGCCGGTGTCGACGGGCTGTTCTACGGCGGTGGCGTCGACCAGCTCTGGCAAGCAGGCCGTCGGTGCCTTCTCGGTGCTGGTCTACTCCTTCGTGCTCACCTTCGTGCATCGGCCTGGCGATCCAGAAGACGATCGGCTTCCGGATCGACGAGGAGGACGAGGTCGAGGGCATCGACGGTGTCGAGCACGCCGAGTCGGCGTACGACTTCGCCACCTCGGGTGGCGGGGGTCGCACCCTCACCGGTGGTCAGCCTGACCCCGGCCAGCCAGGCCGACGCCGAGGCCAGAGGAGTGAACGCATGAAGCTCGTGACCGCGGTGATCAAGCCGCACAAGTGGGACGAGGTCCGCGAGGCGCTGGAGACCTTCGGCGTGACCGGCATGACGGTCAGCGAGGTCAGCGGCTACGGCCGGCAGAAGGGCCACACCGAGGTCTACCGCGGTGCGGAGTACGACATCGCGCTGGTGCCCAAGATCCGGATCGAGATCGTCGTCGAGTCCGCGGACGTCGACGACGTGGTCGGGATCATCGTCAAGACGGCCCAGACCGGCCGGATCGGGGACGGCAAGGTCTGGGTGCAGCCGGTCGACGCGGTGGTCCGGGTCCGCACCGGTGACCGGGACGAGGCGGCGCTCTGAAGCCTGCACGGGAGCACGTCCGAGCCAGGCGGGGACCGGTGGAGGTCGAGAGGCCACGCTGGTCCCCGCCTGGTCACGTCCGGCACGATGCGGCAACGGAACGAGAGAGCGGCACGAGCATGAAGCTGGTCACGGCGGTCGTGAAGCCGCACAAGTGGGAGGACGTCCGCTCCGCGCTGGAGATGGTCGGCATCACCGGGATGACGGTGAGCGAGGTCAGCGGCTACGGCCGGCAGAAGGGCCACACCGAGGTCTACCGCGGTGCGGAGTACGACATCGCGCTGGTGCCCAAGATCCGCATCGAGATCGTCGTCGACGACCCCGAGGTCGACGAGGTCGTCGAGGCGATCGTGAAGACCGCCCGCACCGGCAAGATCGGCGACGGCAAGGTCTGGGTGCAGCCGGTCGACAGCGTCGTCCGGGTCCGCACCGGGGACCCCGACGAGGCTGCGCTCTGAGGCAGGGATGACCCAGGCCGAGCGACGCCGACGCACGGCCGAGGCCGACGCGCTGTGCGTCGACGCCCTGGACAAGGCGCTCGACGGCGCCGACGAGACCGGCGTCGCGCTGGTCGCGGTCGGCGGCTACGGCCGCTCCGAGCTCGCCCCGCACAGCGACCTCGACGTGGTGCTGGTCCACGACGACGGGCGTCGACGTGCAGCCGAGGTCGCCGCAGGACGTCTGGTACCCGCTGTGGGACGGCGGGGCCGACCTCGACCACTCGGTGCGCGCGCTCTCGGAGGTCACGCGACACGGCGCGCGCGGACCCGCGGGTCGCGCTCGGCCTGCTCGACGCCCGGCACCTGGCCGGCGACCCGTCGCTGACGCTGCGGCTGCGGGCCGACCTGCTGGCCCACTGGCGGCGCGACGCGCGCAGCCAGCTGCCGGCGCTGCGCGAGCTGGTGACCCGCCGCGGGAGACCGGGTCGGGCGAGCTGGCCCACGCCTCGCGTCCCCGACCTCAAGGAGTCGGTCGGCGGGCTGCGCGACGCGACCGTGCTCAAGGCGCTGGTCGCGACCTGGCTGGTCGACGTCTCGCACGCCGACCTCGAGCCGAGCCGGCTGCAGCTGCTCGACGTGCGCGACGTGCTGCACGCGGTCGCCGGGCGGGCCACCGACCGGGTCGCCCCCGAGCTCTGGCCGGACCTCGCGGCGGGGCTCGGCCTCGCCCGACGCCGAGGCCGCACAGCGGCAGGTCCGCGAGGTCGGCCGCCGGATCACCCACCTGTCCCGGCTGACCTGGCAGCGGGTCGACGCCGTGCTCGCGCGCCCGCCAGGCCGCCCGGCGCCGCGCCCCGGAGCTGGAGCGGGTCGCGCCCGGGGTGGCGGTCTCCCGCGGCGAGGTGGTCCTCGACCGGGGCACCGACCCCGGCGGGGACCCGCTGCTGCTGCTCCGGGCCGCCGCCGAGGCCGCCGAGCGGCGGCTGGTGCTCGCCCCGGCCACCGCGTCGCCGGCTGGCGCGGCAGGGCGCCCCGCTGCCGGAGCCCTGGGGCCGGGAGGCGCGCAACCTGTTCACCCGGCTGCTCGCCGCCGGGCCCGGGCTGCTCGCCGGTCTGGGAGACCCTCGACGAGACCGGCGCGCTGGAGCGGCTGCTCCCCGAGTGGGAGCGCGTCCGGCTGCTGCCGCACGCCTCGGTGGTGCACCGGTTCACCGTCGACCGGCACCTGGTCGAGACCTGCATCGAGGCGTCCCGGCTGATCCGCCGCGTCTCCCGGCCCGACGTGCTGATGGCCGCCGCGCTGCTGCACGACATCGGCAAGGGCGCAGCTGGTCGACCACTCCGTGGCCGGGGAGCCGCTCGCCGGCCGGGGCCGCCGCCCGGATGGGCTTCGACGACCGCGAGGTCGCGCTCGTCGCGGGGCCTGGTCCGCTGGCACCTGCTGCTCGCCGAGGTCGCCACCACCCGCGACCTCGAGGACCCGGCCACGGTCGGCGTACGTCGCCGCGCGGATCCCCGACGTCGAGACGCTCGACCTGCTCGAGGTGCTCACCGAGGCCGACGCCCGGGCCACCTCCCCGCAGGCGTGGACGGCCTGGCGGGCCGGGCTGGTCGCCGACCTCGCCCGCCGGGTCCGGCACGCGCTGTCCGACACCGCCGCGGGCCGAGGGGCCCCGTCGACGACCCCGCTCGACGTCGAGGTGCTCGGCCGGCCGTGCGTGCGGACCCGCGGCGGGTCGACGTACGCCTGGAGACGCGCGACGGACGGCGCCACCGTGACCGTCGTGTCCGGGGACCGGATCGGGCTGATCGCCGACGTCGCCGGCGCGCTCGCGGTGCAGCGGGTCTCGGTCCGGTCCGCGCGGGCCTGGACCCAGGACGACCTCGCCGTCTCGGTGTGGGACGTCGACGACACCCACCTCGACGCGGCGATCCTGCGGCAGCGGCTCGAGGCGGTCGTCGACGGCCGGCAGGACCCCGGCGGCCCGGCTGCGGCCCCCGCGGCAGGACGCGCTCGAGCCGTCGGTGCAGGTCCGGCACGACGCCTCGCGCCAGGCGACCGTGCTGGAGGTGCGCGTCGACGACCGGCCGGGCGTGGTCTACCTGGTCTGCGCGGCGCTGGCCCGGCTCGACGTCTCGGTGCGCTCGGCGCACCTGACCACGCTCGGGCCCGCAGGCGGTCGACGTGTTCTACGTGCAGGAGCCCGGCGCCGGCGTGCTGAGCGACGAGCGGGCCGCCTCGGCGGTGCACGCGGTCCGGCGGGCGCTCCAGGACCCGGTTACCCTTGACGCTGACCGCGGCTGAGGCACCCGACCGCCGTCGCTGCCGCACGACCACCCGCCCGGACCCGAGGACTGACCACCTGTGTTTACGACCCTCTCCGACCGTCTCGCCGCGACGTTCAAGAACCTGCGCGGCAAGGGACGGCTCTCGGAGGCCGACATCGACGCGACCGCGCGCGAGATCCGGATCGCGCTGCTCGAGGCCGACGTCGCGCTGCCCGTGGTCAAGACAGTTCGTCGACGCGGTCAAGAAGCGGGCCCGCGGCGAGGAGGTCAGCGGGGCGCTGAACCCCGCCCAGCAGATCGTCAAGATCGTCAACGACGAGCTCGTCACGATCCTCGGCGGCGAGACCCGCCGGCTGCGCTTCGCCAAGACCCCGCCGACCGTGATCATGCTCGCCGGCCTCCAGGGCGCCGGCAAGACGACGCTGGCCGCCAAGCTCGCGCTGTGGCTCAAGGAGCAGGGCAGCAGCCCGCTGCTCGTCGCCGCCGACCTCCAGCGCCCCAACGCCGTCAACCAGCTCCAGGTCAACGGCGAGCGGGCCGGCGTCAAGGTGTTCGCCCCCGAGCCGGGCAACGGCGTCGGCGACCCGGTCGCGGTCGCCCGGGCCGGCGTCGCCGAGGCCAGGCGCACCCTGCACGACGTGGTGATCGTCGACACCGCCGGCCGGCTCGGCGTCGACGCCGAGATGATGCAGCAGGCCGCGGACATCCGCGACGCGGTCAACCCCGACGAGATCCTGTTCGTCGTCGACGCGATGGTCGGCCAGGACGCGGTCAACACCGCGCAGGCGTTCCTCGACGGCGTCGGCTACGACGGCGTGGTGCTCACCAAGCTCGACGGCGACGCCCGCGGTGGCGCGGCGCTGTCGATCGCGTCGATCACCGGCAAGCCGGTGATGTTCGCGTCCAACGGCGAGAAGCTCGACCGACTTCGACGTGTTCCACCCCGACCGGATGGCCGGCCGGATCCTCGACATGGGCGACATGCTCACCCTGATCGAGCAGGCCGAGAAGACCTTCGACGCCGACCAGGCCGCCAAGGCCGCCGCCAAGCTCACCGGGCAGGGCGGGGACTTCACCCTCGACGACTTCCTCCAGCAGATGCAGCAGCTGCGCAAGATGGGCTCGCTGTCGAAGATCATGGGGATGCTGCCCGGGATGGGGCAGTTCCGCGAGCAGCTCGAGAACTTCGACGAGCGCGAGATCGACCGGATCCAGGCGATCATCCAGTCGATGACCCCGGCCGAGCGCGCCAACCCCAAGATCATCGACGGCTCCCGCCGGGCCCGGATCTCCCGCGGCTCGGGCACCCAGGTCTCCGACGTCAACGGGCTGGTCGACCGGTTCTTCGAGGCCCGCAAGATGATGATGTCGATGGCCAAGGGCGGCGGCATGCCGGGGATGCCCGGGATGCCGGGCGTGCACGGCGGCAAGCGCGCCAAGGGCAAGCAGGCCGCCCAAGAAGGGCAAGGCCAAGCGCGGTCTCGGGCAACCCGGCGAAGCGGGCCGCCGCGGAGAAGGCCGTCCGCCAGAGCGCCGGCCGCGAACGGCGCCGCGGCGAACCCGTTCGGCCTGCCCGCCGGCGCCGAGGAGGACTTCGACCCGTCGTCCCTCGACCTGCCCGCGGACCTCTCGAAGTACCTCAAGTAGCCGCTCCGCCCGACATGTGGGTAGGGTCGCGGACGCATGAGCTGGTGCGCTGAGGTTCCGCGGTCCGGTGCTGCCCGACGGCGAGGTCCGCGACCTGTACGTCGTCGACGGCCGGGTCACCTACGAGCCGGTCGCGTCGGCCGAGCTCGTCGCCGAGGGCTGGATCGTCCCCGGCCTGGTCGACGCGCACTGCCACGTCGGGCTCGACGAGAACGGCGCCGTGCCCGAGGACGTCCAGGAGAAGCAGGCGCTGGCCGACCGGGACGCCGGCGCGCTGCTGCTGCGCGACTGCGGCTCGGCCGCCGACACCTCCTGGATCCACGAGCGCGACGACCTGCCGCGGCTGATCCGGGCCGGCCGGCACATCGCCCGGCCCCGGCGCTACATCCGCAACTACGCCCACGAGATCGAGCCCGACGACCTGCCGGCGTACGTCGCCCAGGAGGCGCAGCGCGGCGACGGCTGGGTCAAGCTCGTCGGCGACTGGATCGAGCGGGACGCCGGCGACCTGACCCCGTCGTGGACCCGCGAGTCGCTCGACGCCGCGATGCGGGCCGCCCACGACCACGGGCGCCCGGGTCACCGCCCACGTCTTCGGCGAGGACGCCCTGCCGGACCTGATCGGCTCGGGCATCGACTGCATCGAGCACGGCACCGGCCTGTCGGCCGACCTGATCGACGCGATGGTCGCCAACGGCGTCGCGCTGGTGCCGACCGTCAAGCAGCTCGGCAACTTCCCGGCGTACGCCGACGCCGGTCGCGAGAGGTTCCCGGCGTACGCCGACCACATGATGCGGCTGTACGCGTCGCGCCGCGAGGTGATCGGGGCGGCGTACGAGGCGGGCGTCGCGATCTACGCCGGCACCGACGCCGGGGGCGTGCTGCCGCACGGCCTGATCGGCCAGGAGGTCGCCGAGCTCGCGACCTACGGCCTCACCCCCGAGGACGCCCTCGGCGCCGCGTCCTGGCGGGCTCGCTCGTGGCTCGGCCTCGACGACAACCTCGCCGAGGGGACCACGGCCGACTTCGTGGTGTTCGACGCCGACCCGCTCGACGACCTCGGTGTGCTGGGCGACCCGAAGCGGATCGTGCTGCGCGGCAACGTCGTCGGCTGACCGACGTCGACGATGTCGACGCCGACGGGGACGTAGGTGACGCAGCGCGCAGTTCCGCTTGACCAGCTCCTCGCCGGCGGCGTTCCCGGTGCGGCGGTCGATCCGGGACCGCCAGATCTCGTTGCGCCGGAACACCCGCCCCTCGTGGCGCAGGAACTGCTCGTCCCGGGCGAACACGCGGTAGCGGTGCTCGGGGGCGGTGTCCGCGCGCAGCTCGCCCTCGAGGAGCCGTTCGCCGACGCGCGACGAAGAGCTGGAAGGTCGTCGCGGTGTCGTTGCGCACCACGAGGTCGACGTAGTTGTAGACGATCGAGCAGCCCACGCCCCAGGGCAGCACCCGCCCGTTGTCGGGGAACGGGTCGAAGCTGTGCTCCGAGCGCTCCACGACCGTCAGCGGGGAGTGCAGGAACATCCAGTGCAGCAGGTTCGCGAGCTGGCAGATCCCGCCGCCGACGCCGGCCCTGCGCCTCGCCGTTGGACAGCCGCATGCCGTCGACGTACCCCTTGCGGCGGGTGCAGCTGCCGACCACCCGGTTGAAGGAGAAGGTCTCGCCGGGCCGGATCAGCACGCCGTCGACGCGCGCGGACGCGAGCCGCAGGTTGGTGACCTTGCTGTGCTGCAGCTCGCATCTCGGCGCCTGCCAGCTCGCGCAGCAGCAGCGAGCGGTGCCGCTTGCACCCGGAAGTCGAGAGGGACTGGTCGTCGCGCGCGGTCGCCCAGCGGGTCCCCGGACGTGGCCCAGCGCGATGCCGACGCCGGACCTGGTGCACCCGCACCGCCAGCGGGTAGAGCGACGGGTGCCGCTCGGTGAGCCGGGGTGGCGCCGTGACCCGCGCCGGTGGTGTGAACGCCTCGGTCCTGCGTCAGCTGCTGTGCGTCATCCCAGACCCCCGTCCGTCGTACCGTGGCAGCACGCTAGCGCCTCGTGGCCGATTTTCGCCTGTGCGGCGCGTCTGGCAGAATGACCGGCTGAGTCCTGCGTGCCCGGACCCTCTCATCCGGCCACGTGCGACACCGCGCAGCGCGCTCGACCTGGCCCCACCAGGCCCGAGACGCTCACCCACTTCACGGACATCCAAGGAGACACCACACTCGTGGCCGTCAAGATTCGCCTGAAGCGTATGGGCAAGATCCGTACGCCGTACTACCGCGTCGTCGTCGTCGACTCCCGCAAGAAGCGCGACGGCAAGGTCATCGAGCAGATCGGGAAGTACCACCCGAAGGAGGAGCCCTCGCTGATCGAGGTCACCTCCGACCGGGCGCAGTACTGGCTCGGCGTCGGCGCCCAGCCCTCCGAGGCCGTCGAGGCGCTGCTCAAGATCACCGGCGACTGGCAGACAGTTCAAGGGCCTGCCGGGCACCGAGGGCACGCTGAAGGTCAAGGAGCCCAAGCGCGACAAGGCCGAGATCTTCAACGAGGCGCTCAAGGAGGCCGGCAGCGACAAGCAGGCCGAGGCCACCACCAAGAAGAGCGCCGCGAAGAAGGCCGACAAGCCCGCCGAGGAGCACCGGCCGAGGAGAAGCCGCCGAGGCAGCCGCCGAGAAGCCGGCCGACGAGGCAGCCGCCGCCGACGAGAGCCGCAGAAGCCGACGCGGACGCCGACAAGCCGGCCGAGGCCTGATCGCCGTGCTGGCCGAGGCGCTCGAGCACCTGGTGCGCGGCATCGTCCGCCACCCGGACGACGTCACCGTCGAGGACAAGCAGCTGCGTCGCGGCTCGGTCCTCGAGGTGCGCGTGCACCCCGAGGACCTGGGCAAGGTCATCGGCCGCGGTGGCCGCACGGCCACCGCGCTGCGCACCGTCATCGGTGCGCATCGCCGGCAAGGGCGGGGCCCGCGTCGACTTCGTCGACGTCGACCGGCGGCGCTGACGCGCAGCACGCAGGTCGCAACGAGCACGCACGCGAGGCGGGTGGCCGACAGGCCCCCGCCTCGTCCGCTCCCCGGACCGTCAGGATGAGCACATGAGCAGCACCAGCGACCGCGAGGTCCCGCCCGAGGTCGTCGTCGGCCGGATCGGCAAGGCGCACGGCATCAAGGGCGAGGTCTCGGTCGAGCCGCGCACCGACGAGCCGGAGCGCCGGTTCGCCGACGGCGCGGTGCTGGGCACCCGCACCCCGCGGGGCGACCGAGCCGCACGCCGCGCGACCGGCCGACGACCCTGACCGTACGCCGGACCCGCTGGCACCAGTCCCGGCTGCTCGTCACGTTCGTCGGCGTCGCCGACCGCACCGCCGCCGAGGCGCTCCGCGGCCTGTCCCTGGTCGCTCGACCTCGACCCCGACGAGGTGCCCGAGGACCCCGAGGAGTTCTACGACCACCAGCTCGTCGGGCTCGCGGTGTCCACCACCGACGGCGACGCCGTGGGCGAGGTCTCCGACGTCATCCACGGCGCCAGCCAGGACCTGCTCGCGGTGCGCACCGCCGACGGCCGCGAGGTGCTGGTGCCGTTCGTGTCCGCGCTGGTGCCGGTCGTCGACGTGCCCGGCGGCCGGCTCGAGGTCGCCGACCGTCCCGGCCTGCTCACCCCGCTGCCCGACGAGGACTGAGCACCCGGTGCGCATCGACGTCGTCTCGATCTTCCCCGAGTACCTCGCCCCGCTGCGGCTGTCGCTGGCCGGCAAGGCGCAGGACGCCGGGCTGATCGACGTACACGTGCACGACCTGCGGGACTGGACCCACGACCGGCACCGCACCGTCGACGACACGCCGTACGGCGGCGGCGCCGGCATGGTCATGAGGCCCGAGCCGTGGGGCGAGGCGCTCGACGCGCTGGTGCCCGGCCACCGCCGAGGCCGCACCGTGCTGGTGGTGCCGACCCCGAGCGGCGAGCCGTTCACGCCAGGCGCTCGCCGCCGAGCTCGCGACCGCCGAGCACCTGGTGTTCGCCTGCGGCCGCTACGAGGGCATCGACCAGCGGGTCCTCGACGAGGCCGCCGACCCGGATGACGGTCCGCGAGGTGTCGCTCGGCGACTACGTGCTCAACGGCGGCGAGGTCGCCGCGCTGGTGGTCACCGAGGCGGTCGCCCGGCTGCTGCCCGGCTTCATGGGCAACCCGGAGTCGCTGACCGAGGAGTCGCACGGCGAGTCCGGCCTGCTGGAGTACCCCGTCTACACCAAGCCCGCCGCCTGGCGCGGCCACGACGTCCCGCCGGTGCTGCTGTCCGGCGACCACGCCCGGATCGCCGCGTGGCGCCACGACCAGGCGCGTACGACGTACGGCCGCCCGCCGCCCGGACCTGCTGCACCCCAGCCGCGACGCTCGACCGTCGCGGGCGACGCCGAGTCGACGGTGCGCACCGCGACCCCGGCCGACGCCGGCGAGCTGCTCACGCTGCAGCTCGCCTGCTGGGTGCACCGAGGCGCAGGCCAACCAGACGCTCGACATCCCGCCGCTGCGCGAGGACCTCGACGACGTGCGGGCCTGGCTGCGCGACGTGGACCACGTTCGTCGTGCGCGCCGGGGACCGGCTGGTCGGCGCGGTGCGGGGCCGGCTCGACGGCGACGACCTGGCACATCGGCCGGCTGATGGTCGCCCCCGACCTGCGGGGCCGCGGCCTCGGCCGCTGGCTGCTCGGCGCACGTCGAGGCCGCGGCGCCGCCGGAGGCCGAGCGGCTCGTCGCTGGTCACCGGCGCGCAGCAGCGCCGACAACCTGCGGATGTACAAGAGGGCGGGCTACCGGCCCGTGCCGCGACCAGGCCGGCCGACACCGGCGTGTCGTGCAGCTCGGCAAGCCGGTCCGCCGGCAGCCCGCTCGATTTCTCGGCCGGGCGCGACGCTGTGGCAGACTTGCCGCTCGCATCCGTTGCGTCCCGACCACTCGTCCCGCACGGGGCGGAGAGCCGGCGGGCCACCTGCCACAGGGGGCGTTCCGCACGACGCAGCCGACGGAGCACCGTCCGCGAACGTCCGAGCACCCCGTTCCGTGGGTGACCTGTGGCGCCCACGAGGAGACACCATGACCAACGTCATCGACACGCTCGCCGCCGCCACCAAGCGCGACGACCTGCCCGAGTTCCGCGCCGGCGACACCCTCAAGGTGCACGTCAAGGTCGTCGAGGGCAACCGCTCCCGCGTCCAGGTCTTCCAGGGCGTCTGCATCCGCGTCCAGGGCTCCGGCGTCGGCCGCACCTTCACCGTCCGCAAGGTCTCCTTCGGCGTCGGCGTCGAGCGCACCTTCCCGCTGCACACCCCGATCATCGACAAGATCGAGGTCGTGACCCGCGGTGACGTCCGTCGCGCGAAGCTGTACTACCTGCGCAACCTGCGCGGCAAGGAGGCCAAGATCAAGGAGAAGCGCGACGTCCATCGCCGACGCGCTGATCGTCGACCCGCGCCGTTCGTCCCGGCCGGATAGGCTCGCCGCGTGACCCACGTGCCCGACCGGACGGCGCTCCCGCGGCGACGGCGGACCCCGACGGCACCGCCGGCGCCACCGACGACGGGCAGGTCCCGCCGGCGCCGGCCTCGCAGCGCGGCCAGCGGCGTCAGCAGCTGCCGATCTGGCAGGAGATGACGCTGCTGCTCGGCATCGCGCTGGTGCTCGCGATCGTCATCAAGGCCTTCCTCATGCAGGCCTTCTACATCCCGTCGGCGTCGATGAACGACACGCTCGTGGAGAACGACCGGATCCTGGTGCAGAAGGTCTCCTACTGGGGCGGCGGCAGCCCGCACCGCGGCGACATCGTGGTGTTCTCCGACCCGGGCGGCTGGCTCGACCCCGCCGAGTCGCAGGCGCCGGGCAACCCGGTCGCCCGAGGCCTGGAGCTGTTCGGGCTGTACCCGACCGGCGGGCACCTGGTGAAGCGGGTGATCGGCGTCGGCGGCGACGAGGTGAAGTGCTGCGACCCGCAGGGCCGGATCACCGTCAACGGCGTGCCGCTCAACGAGAAGTCCTACCTCGCGCGCGGGGAGAAGCCCTCGATGATCAACTTCGACGTCAAGGTCGAGCCCGGCTACCTCTGGGTGCAGGGCGACAACCGGTCCAACTCCGCCGACTCCCGGGTGCACCTCGGCGACCCCGGCGGCGGGCAGGTGCCGGCCGACGACGTCGTCGGCAAGGTGTTCGCCGTGGTCTGGCCGTTCGGCCACGCCAAGGTGCTGCACACGCCCGCCACCTTCGACTCCGTCCGCTAGACCGTTGCCATGAGCGCGCTGCCCCGAGGTCTGACCGTCCGCAAGGACGCCGGCCTGTACGGCTACGAGCGGGCCCTGCGCCGCGTCGGGCTCGACCCGATCGCCGGGGTCGACGAGGCCGGCCGGGGCGCCTGCGCCGGCCCGCTGGTCGCCGCGGCGGTCGATCCTCCCCGACGGCCGGCGCGGGCAGGTCCCCGGTCTCGCCGACTCCAAGCTGCTGACCCCCAGGGCCCGGGAGCGGGCGTACGCCGAGGTGCAGCGTCGGGCGCTCGCGTGGTCGGTGGTGGTCGTCGAGCACGACGAGTGCGACCGGCTCGGCATGCACGTCGCGAACGTCGAGGCGCTGCGTCGCTCGCTGGCCCGGCTCGACGTACGCCCGTCGTACGTGCTCACCGACGGGTTCCCGGTCGACGGGCTGGAGGTGCCCGGGCTGGCGATGTGGAAGGGCGACCGGGTCGCGGCCTGCATCGCGGCCGCCTCGGTGATCGCGAAGGTGACCCGGGACCGGATCATGACCCGGCTGCACGAGGACTACCCGGTCTACGACTTCCTGACGCACAAGGGGTACATCACCCCGACGCACACCGCCGCCCTCGAGGAGCACGGGCCGTGCCCGATCCACCGCCGCCGGTTCGTCAACGTCCGGCGGGCCGCGGGTCTCTGCCGGTGAGCCGGTCCCGGGATACGACCGTCGAGGTCGGGGACAATGACGAGGATGCACGCGGACCTGGAGGTAGGACGATGAGCGCCGAGGATCTCGAGAAGTACGAGACCGAGATGGAGCTCCACCTCTACCGCGAGTACCGCGACGTGGTGGCGATCTTCAAGTACGTCGTGGAGACCGACCGGCGCTTCTACCTGTGCAACCAGGTCGACGTGAAGGCCCGCACCGAGGCCGGCGACGTGTTCTTCGAGGTGTCGATGACCGACGCCTGGGTGTGGGACATGTACCGCCCCGCCCGGTTCGCCAAGAACGTCAAGGTGCTCACCTTCAAGGACGTGAACGTCGAGGAGCTCGCGCCCTCCGACCTCGAGCAGCCCCTGCCCTGACCCGGTTCTGCACCGGCCGCAGAAAAAGTTCACCCCGGTGGCCCGAACCCGCGTCATGAACGCACACCGGCTCCGTCTCATCTGTGATTCGCGGCGCACTCTGGGGGGAGCGCCGCGATCGCCCCGGGAGATGCACGACTCGCTGGGCGGTGCAGGTGGATCATGGGAGGGTCTACCTGCACCGCCCAGCGGTGTGTGCAGGCACGGACGTCCCGGCGGCCAGGTTTCCTCCACAGCCGGCGGCCCCGGGGGTTCTCCCCAGGTCCGTGAGCCGGTCGCCCGCCGCGGCCGTCGCCGCGGAACGCTCGGGGGATGACCACCTCTCCCGCCGGCAGCCGGCAGTCCACGCGCAACCGCTCGCTCGGCGCCTTCGGCGAGGCGTACGCCGCGCGCCACCTCGTCGAGCACGGCATGGTGCTCCTCGACCGCAACTGGCGCTGCGACGCCGGCGAGATCGACCTGGTGCTGCGCGACGGGCGGGTGCTGGTCGTCTGCGAGGTGAAGACCCGGTCGTCCGCGGCCTACGGCTCCCCGCTCGAGGCGGTCACCGAGCAGAAGGCCGCCCGGCTGCGACGGCTGGCCGCCCGGTGGCTGGCGGAGCACGCCGTCCGGCCCGACGAGGTGCGCATCGACCTGGTCGGGGTGCTCGTGCCCCGCCGCGGCGGTCCGCAGCTCGACCACGTGCGCGGGGTGGGCTGATGGGCTTCGCGACGGCGCGGACGATCTCGCTGTCGGGTGCCACGGGCCACCTGATCGACGTACAGGTCGACCTCGCGCACGGGGTGGTGGCCACCGCGCTCGTCGGCCGGCCCGACGCCTCGATCAACGAGGCCCGCGACCGGTGCCGCGCGGCGGTGATCAACAGCGGGTTCGACTGGCCGTCCACCCGCCGGGTGACGATCCTGCTCTCGCCGGCCGACCTGCCCAAGAGCGGTCCGCACTTCGACCTGAGCATCGCGGTCGCGGTGCTCGCCGCGTCGGACGAGGTGCCGCGCAAGGCCCTGGAGAAGGTGGTCTTCGTCGGCGAGCTCACCCTGGACGGGCGGCTGCGAGCGGTGCCCGGGGTGCTGCCGATGACGATGGCCGCCAAGGCCCGCGGGATCACCTGCATGGTGGTGCCCGAGCCGCAGGCCGAGGAGGCGGCGCTGGTGCCCGGACATGGCGGTGATCGGGGCCCGCTCCCTGTGCCAGGTGGTGGCCCACCTGCGCGGCGACGAGATCCCGACGGCGCCGCCGGTCGAGCCGCTGGTCAGCGCCTCGCTGCTGTCCTGGCGCGGCGACCAGCGCATCGACGACCTCGACATGGCCGACGTGACCGGGATGGCCGACGCCCGGTTCGCGCTCGAGGTCGCGGCGGCCGGCGGCCACCACCTGATGCTGAGCGGTCCCAAGGGGGCGGGCAAGACCACGCTGGCCGAGCGGATGCCCGGGCTGCTGCCCGACCTCACCGTCGAGGAGTCGCTGGAGCTGACCGCGATCTACTCGCTCTCGGGCGGGCTGCCGCCCGGGCAGACGATGCTGTCCCGGCCGCCGTTCCGGGCGCCGCACCACTCGGCGTCCCGGACCAGCCTGCTCGGCGGCGGCAGCGGCCGGGTCCGGCCCGGGCGAGCTGAGCCGCGCGCACACCGGCACGCTGTTCCTCGACGAGTTCCCGCTGTTCAGCGCCGACATCATCGAGGCGCTGCGGCAGCCCCTGGAGAACGGCGAGGTCACGATCGCCCGCGGCGACGAGGCGGCCACCTTCCCCGCGCGCACCATGGTGGTGATCGCCTGCAACCCGTGCCCCTGCGGCGACTACCACCCGACCAACCGTGACAACCGCTGCACCTGCACCGAGGTGCGCCGCCGGGAGTACCGCAAGAAGCTCAGCGGCCCGGTCGTGGACCGCATCGACATCGTCCGGCACGTCGAGCCGGTGCCGCCGTACGAGGCGCGCGACCCGCTCGCCCGCCCCGAGCCGACCGCACCGATCCGGGAACGCGTGACGGCCGCCCGCGAACGCCAGGCCCGTCGCTACGACGGGACGCCGTGGCGGCTCAACGCCGACGTTCCCGGGCCCAAGCTGCTCACCCACTTCCCGCTCACCGACGCCGGCGCCCGGCTGCTGGACGACCGGGTGTTCGGCGGCGCGCTGACCGGGCGGGGCGGCACGCGGGTCCACCGGCTGGCCTGGACGGTCGCGGACCTGCGCGGGGTGCGACCGGCCCGGTGTCGACGAGGTCGACGTCGCCCTGCGGCTGCGGCGGGGCGACCCGCTGCTGGTGGAGTCGCTGCGAGCAGGTGGCGACCCGATGAGCGACGCCGACCGGATCGCCCGGGTGGCGCTGAGCCGGCTCGGCGAGCCCGGCGACCCCCGGCTGAGCGCCCTGGTGGCCGAGCTCGGCGCCGTGCGTGTCTGCGACTACCTCCGCGAGGAGCGCGACGCCACCGGGGTCGCGACCGACGTGGCGGCCCGGCTGGCCGGGCTCGACCCCGCGGGCGAGCTGGAGCGCGCGGACCGGGCGGGCATCCGGTTCGTGGTGCCCGGCGACGACGAGTGGCCCCGCGACTCGCCGACCTCGACCGGTGCGGGCAGCTGAACGGCCGCGGCGGAGCACCGCTCGGCCTGTGGCTGCGGGGACCGGGCCGGCTCGACGAGCTGGTCGACCGGTCGGTGGCCGTGGTCGGGTCGCGCTCGGCCACGACGTACGGCGCGGGGGTGGCCGGCGAGCTGTCCGCCCACGTCGCCGGGGCCGGCTTCGCGGTGGTGTCCGGTGCCGCCTTCGGCATCGACCAGGCCGCCCACCGGGGTGCGCTCGCGGCCCGTGGGCCGACGGTGGCGGTGCTCGCCTGCGGCGTGGACCGCGCCTACCCGACCGCGCACCGCGACCTGCTGACCTACATCGCCGAGACCGGCCTGGTGGTCTCCGAGCTGCCGCCGGGGTGCGCGCCCACCAAGGTCCGGTTCCTGTCCCGCAACCGGGTGATCGCCGCGCTGTCGCTGGGCACCGTGGTCGTCGAGGCCGCGGTGCGCAGCGGCGCGCTGAACACCGCCAACTGGGCGTCGCTGTGCAACCGCACGGTGATGGGCGTTCCCGGCCCGGTGACCAGCGCACCCTCCGAGGGCGTGCACGAGCTGCTCCGCACCAAGGACGCCGCCCTGGTCACCCGGGGCAGCGACGTGCTGGAGCTGGTCGGCGCCGAGCGGCTCGTTCACCCAGGGTCCGCGACGGGGCCCGAGCGACCCGCCGACCGGCTGTCCGAGACCGACCGGCAGGTGCTCGACGCGGTCCCCGTCAGCGCGGCCGGCCGCCGTCGCGTCGCTCGCCCGCACCGCCGGGCTGGCCGAGCCCACGGTCCGGGCGGCGCTCGAGCGGCTGCGCGAGCGGCGGCTTCGTCGAGGAGGGACCGCAGGGCTGGCGGCTCGTCCCGGGATCCGCGACGAGCGGATCCGTGACGGCCGCCGGAGCCCGCGAGGCTCCCGCGGGACCGGGGTCACGCGCCGTAGGTTCGGACGGTGGACCGCCGACGCCGACCTGCCCGAGGAGATGGCCCGGGTGCTGGCCGCCTACGAGCGGCACCTGGTCTCCGAGCGCGACCTGACCGCGCACACCGTCCGGGCCTACGTCGGCGACATCCGCAGCATGCTCGAGCAGGCCGCCCGGCTCGGGCACACCGGCGTCGACACCCTCGACGTCCGCACGCTGCGCAGCTGGCTGGCCACCCAGCAGACCCTGGGCAAGGCGCGCACCACGATGGCCCGCCGGGCGACGGCGGTGCGGGTGTTCACCGCCTGGGCCCAGCGCACCGGCCGGACCGCCGACCGACCCCGGCGCGCTGCTCGGGTCGCCGAAGGCGCACCGCACGCTGCCGCCGGCGCTCCGGGTCGACGAGGCCCGGGCCCTGCTCGAGGCGGCCGCGACCGCACGCCGACGACGGCAGCGCGATCGGCGCGCGGGACGTGGCGATCCTCGAGCTGCTCTACGCCACCGGCATCCGGGTCGGCGAGCTGTGCGGGCTCGACGTCGACGACGTCGACCACGAGCGCCGGGTCGTCCGGGTGTTCGGCAAGGGCCGCAAGGAGCGGTCGGTGCCGTTCGGGCTGCCGGCCGAGCGGGCGCTGGACGCCTGGCTCGCGGCTCCGGCGCCGAGCGTGCTGGCGCCCGGCGCCGGGCGGCGCCCTGTTCCTCGGCGCCCGCGGCAGGCCGCATCGACCAGCGGGCGGTGCGCACGCTCGTGCACGCCCGGCTCGCGGACGTGCCCGGCGCCCCCGACCTCGGCCCGCACGGGCTGCGGCACACCGCCGCCACCCACCTGCTCGAGGGCGGCGCCGACCTGCGCACCGTGCAGGAGCTGCTCGGGCACGCCTCGCTGGCGACCACGCAGATCTACACGCACGTGACCACCGACCGGCTGCGGGCGGCCTACCGGCAGGCCCACCCCCGGGCCTGAGCCTCCGTCACCCGGGCGGTCCGCGCAGCGGCGGCGGACCCCCGGGGCCGACGCGAGCGCACGGAGCCGGCGCCACGGGCCGGCGCGACGAGCCGGGCCGGCAGCACGCCGTCGAGCGGGAGCAGCCGGACCGGCCCGGCGCCGACCAGCGTCAGCGGGTCGAGGTAGTGGTCGCGGCCCTCGATCAGCCCCCAGTGCAGGCAGGCGGCGGGGAAGCAGTGCGACCCGAACAGCTGCAGCCGGCCGAGGATGGCCCCCGCCGTGACGGTGTCGCCGACCCGGACCGACGGCGGTCGACCGGCTCGTAGGTCGTCCGGGTGGCGCCGTGGTCGACGACCACCACGCCCCGCCGGCCAGCGTGCCGGCGAAGCTGACCGCCCGGGCGCGGCGGCCCGGACCGGCTGGCCGACCCGGCCGGCCAGGTCGACGCCGCGGTGGCCGGCGCCCCACCGGGTCGCGGGCGGGTCGAAGCCGGTCGACGACCTCGGGACGCGGGTCGAGCGGCCACACCCCGTCGGACGGCGCGGTCCGGTCGGCGGACGCCGGGACGCCGGCCGCGGACGGCAGCGGACGCGGGCCAGGACCAGGAGCAGCGAGGAGCAGGACCCGACGGCGGGCCCGGGAGGGACGGATGCGCATGCCGGGAGCCTGCTCGGCCGGGGCCGGGCCCGCCACCGGTCGTCGTACGCCTGGGGACGACCGGCGCGCGGCGCGACCTGGGGACGTTCTCGGGCCGCGCGGAGCGGCGGCACGGACCGGGAGAGGACGATTAGGGGATGGCCGCGCGTCTCGTCTAGAATCGCCGGTGGCAACCCGTGCATGCGGGTTGTACTTCGCACGCTCGATACCGCACCGAGCCGCACGCCTCAGCACCGACGAGGGCGGCAGGTCACCGCGGGCGACGTCCCTCAGTCTCCACCTCCGGGTGGAGTCCCGGACGCGCCGGGCGTCAGGGCAGGGGACACCCGTCTCCCTGCGACAACTGAGGCGACCCGGCCCCACGGGTGGCGCGCAGCACGCGCGCCCACGTGAGGCCGGGTCACGAGAGACAAGGAACGACCGCCATGGCCGTCGTCACCATGCGCCAGCTCCTCGAGAGCGGCGTCCACTTCGGGCACCAGACCCGTCGCTGGAACCCGAAGATGAAGCGCTTCATCATGACCGAGCGCAACGGCATCTACATCATCGACCTGCAGCAGTCGCTGGCCTACATCGACCGCGCCTACGCGTTCGTCAAGGACACCGTCGCCAAGGGCGGCACCGTGATGTTCGTGGGCACCAAGAAGCAGGCCCAGGAAGCGATCGCCGAGCAGTCCACGCGCGTCGGGATGCCCTACGTCAACCAGCGCTGGCTGGGCGGCATGCTCACCAACTTCCAGACCGTGCACCAGCGGATCAACCGCCTCAAGGAGCTCGACGAGGTCGACTTCGACGATGTGGCCGGCAGCGGCCGCACGAAGAAGGAGCTGCTCCAGATGAAGCGCGAGCGGGACAAGCTCGACAAGACGCTGGGCGGCATCCGGGAGATGACCCGCACGCCGTCGGCCGTCTGGATCGTCGACACCAACAAGGAGCACCTCGCCGTCGAGGAGGCCCGCAAGCTGCGGATCCCGATCATCGGCATCCTGGACTCCAACTGCGACCCCGACCTGGTCGACTTCCCGATCCCGGGCAACGACGACGCCATCCGCGCGGTCGGCCTGCTGACCCGCGTGGTCGCCGACGCCGTCGCCGACGGTCTCATCGCCCGCTCGGGCGCCAAGACCGGCGACGCCGCCGAGATCGGTGGCGGCGAGCCGCTGGCCGACTGGGAGCGCGAGCTCCTCCAGGGCGACGCCGACAAGGCCGCCGTGCAGGCGACCGGTGGCCGACCGAGGGTGCGGCCGCGACCGAGACCCCGGCCGCCGAGGCCACCGGCGCGTCCTCCGAGGCCGACCGAGGCTCCGGCCGAGGCGCAGGCTGCTCCCGAGGCCGACCGAGGCTCCGCCGCCGAGGCGCCGGCCGAGGCCCCGGCGACCGAGGCTGCCGCCGAGGCGACCGAGGCCCCGCGCCGAGGCCCCGCCGAGGCCGCCGCCGAGGCGAAGACCGAGGGCGAGCCCACGGCCTGACCGACCGACGTGGGTGCGGGTGCCGCCGGGAGACCGCGCGGCGCCCGCACCACCGGTCCGCTCCACCCACCAGAGCCACCACTGGCCCCGATCACCAGCACGAGGGAGTGCACACAGACATGGCGAACTTCTCCGCCGCCGACGTCAAGAAGCTCCGCGACCTCACCGGCGCGGGCATGATGGACTGCAAGAAGGCGCTCGACGAGGCCGACGGCGACTTCGACGCCGCCGTCGACATCCTGCGCACCAAGGGCGCCGCCAAGGCCGCCAAGCGGGGCGCCGAGCGCGAGGCCACCGCCGGCCTCGTCGCCACCTCCGGCGGCGCCCTGGTCGAGCTCAACTCCGAGACCGACTTCGTCGCCAAGAACGACGAGTTCATCGCCGCCGCGCAGCAGATCGCCGACGCCGCCGCCGCGGCCAAGGCCGCGGACGCGGAGGCGCTCAAGGCCGTCCCGCTCGGCGACAAGACCGTCGGCGAGACCGTCGAGCAGCTCGCGATCACCATCGGCGAGAAGATCGAGCTCGGCCGGGTCGCCTACTTCGACGGCTCGGTCGTCACCTACATGCACCGTCGCGCCGCGGACCTGCCGCCGGCCGTCGGCGTGCTCGTCGAGTACGACGGCGACGTCGGAGGAGGCCGCCCGCGGCGCCGCGATGCAGATCGCCGCGATGAAGCCGCAGTACCTCTCCCGCGACGACGTCCCCGCGGAGTCGTCGCCAAGGAGCGCGAGATCGCCGAGGCGACCTCCCGCGAGGAGGGCAAGCCCGAGCAGGCGATCGCCAAGATCACCGAGGGTCGGCTCAACGGCTTCTTCAAGGACGTCGCGCTGCTCGACCAGCCGTCGGTCACGGACTCCAAGAAGTCCGTCAAGGCGGTCCTCGACGAGGCCGGCGTGAGCGTCAAGCGCTTCGCCCGCTTCGAGATCGGTCAGCTGAGCGATCAACTAGGGTTGAACCGAACGACGTAACTCTCGGAGGAGGCCGGTCCATGCGCACGACACCACTGCCAGGGACCGGCCTTCTCGTCTGTCCGGCCGCACCCCGGCGCCGGAGACGGAACACGAAAGGACCGCCTGTGACGGCGTACAAGCGCGTGCTGCTCAAGCTCTCCGGTGAGGTGTTCGGCGGAGGCCGGGTCGGCGTCGACCCGATCGTCGTCAACGGCATCGCCCGCGAGATCGCGGACGTGGTCCGCAGCGGCGTCCAGGTCGCGATCGTCGTCGGCGGCGGCAACTTCTTCCGCGGCGCCGAGCTGCAGAAGGGCGGCATGGACCGCGCCCGCGCCGACTACATGGGCATGCTCGGCACGGTGATGAACTGCCTCGCGCTCCAGGACTTCCTCGAGAAGCAGGGCGTCGAGACCCGGGTGCAGACCGCGATCGCGATGGGCCAGGTCGCCGAGCCCTACATCCCGCGGCGCGCGATGCGGCACCTCGACAAGGGCCGCGTGGTGATCTTCGGCGCCGGCGCCGGCATGCCGTACTTCTCCACCGACACGGTCGCCGCGCAGCGCGCGCTGGAGATCGGTGCCGAGGTGATCCTGATGGGCAAGCAGGGCGTCGACGGGGTCTACGACTCCGACCCGCACCAGAACCCGCACGCGGTGAAGTTCGACCACCTGACCTACGACGAGTTCCTCGCCGCGCGGCCTCAAGGTCGCCGACGCCACGTCGGTCAGCCTCTCCCGCGACAACGACATGAACATGATCGTCTTCAACCTCTCCGACGAGGGGAACATCGCCCGCGTCGTCGCGGGTGAGAAGATCGGCACGACGGTCGCCCGCGACGCCTAGCAAACCGCGCGCGCAGCACCCGTCCGCCGTACGCCGTCCCGGCACGCCCGGGCAGACCGCCGAGAACCAGGAGCAGCCGTGATCAACCAGACCCTCAACGAGGCCGACAGCAAGATGAACAAGGCCGTCGAGGTGACGCGGGAGGACTTCGCGGCGATCCGGACCGGCCGGGCGAACCCCTCGATGTTCCACAAGCTCACCGCCGACTACTACGGCTCGCCGACGCCGCTGCAGCAGCTCGCGTCGTTCTCGGCGCCCGAGCCGCGGGTCATCATCATCAGCCCCTACGACCAGAGCGCGATGGCCGCCATCGAGAAGTCCATCCGCGACTCCGACCTCGGCGTGAACCCCACCGACGACGGCAAGACCATCCGGGTGACCCTGCCGGAGCTCACCGAGGAGCGCCGCAAGGACTACATCAAGATGGCCAAGGGCAAGGCCGAGGACGGCCGCGTCTCGGTCCGCAACATCCGGCGCAACGCCAAGCAGGCGCTCGAGAAGCTCGAGAAGGACGGCGAGGTCGGCAAGGACGACGTCACCGGCGCCGAGAAGCGGCTCGACGGCATCACCAAGAAGCACACCGACGAGATCGACGAGATGCTCAAGCACAAGGAAGCCGAGCTGCTCGAGGTCTGAGGACCTCCAGCCGCCGTCTCCCGCGATGACCTCGCCCG
Organism: uncultured Actinomycetota bacterium; assembly: GCA_963786795.1. GTDB lineage: Bacteria > Actinomycetota > Actinomycetes > Propionibacteriales > Nocardioidaceae > Nocardioides_B. The sequence goes on along the minus strand of CAWBAQ010000029.1, from coordinate 40,843 downwards.
AGCCACCGACCCGCCCGGTCGTCCCCCCGACCGCCACCCCCGCCACGCCGGTGCCTCCGCACAAGACCAGCCGCGCCGGGCCGCAACCTGCCCGCGGCCATCGCCTCCGGCGTGGTGCTCGGCGTCGCGATCATCGCGTCGCTGGTGCTCTGGAAGACGGCGTTCATGGTGATCGTCGTCGCGGCGGTCGTCGTCGCGGTCTGGGAGCTCGGCCACGCGTTCGCCACCGGGGAGATCCGGATCACCCGCGAGCCGGTGATGGCCGGCGGGGTGGTGATGGTGCTGGCGGCGTACTTCTTCGGGGCCCCGGCCCTGGTCACCGCCACCGCGGTCACCGCCCTGGTCAGCATGCTGTGGCGGCTGCGCGGCGGTGTCGCCGGCTACGTCATGGACATGACCGCGGGCGTGTTCACCGATCGTCTACGTGCCGTTCCTCGGCGGGTTCGTGGCGCTGCTGCTGCGCGAGGACGACGGCGCCCTCGCGATCGTCACGTTCATCCTGGTGACGATCGCCTCCGACATCGGCGGGTACGCCGTCGGCGTGCTGTTCGGCACGGCACCCGATGGCCCCGGTCATCTCGCCGAAGAAGTCCTGGGAGGGCTTCGCCGGGTCGGCGGTGTCCTGCGTGGTGGTCGGCTGGCTGACCGTCGACCTGCTGCTCGACGGGGACTGGTGGGTCGGCGTCGTGCTCGGCCTGATCGCCGTGGTGATGGCGACCCTCGGTGACCTGTGCGAGTCGGTGATCAAGCGCGACCTCGGCATCAAGGACATGTCCCAGATCATCCCCGGGCACGGCGGGCTGATGGACCGTCTCGACTCGCTGCTCGCCACCGCGGCGCCGACCTGGCTGCTGCTGCACTACCTCGTCTTCTAGCGCTGATCCACCTCGTGCCCGGACCTCCGGGTCGTCGCGACGCGCCTGAGTAGCCGCACGGATGCCCTGGGTCGCCGACGCTGGCATCCTGTGCGCGCATGTACCCGACGATCGGCCCGGTGCCGACGCACGACGCTGTTCGTCGGGCTCGGTGTCCTCGCGGCGATCCTGGTCTTCGTCGTCGAGGCGCGGCGCCGCGGCCAGACCGACGAGAAGGTCGTGTACGTCGTCCTGGGTGCCCTCGTCGGCGGCGCGGTGTTCATGCGGCTCGGCACCTGGATGCAGCACCTCGACCTGCGACAGAACGCGTCGCTCGACGGAGCAGTGGCTCTACGGCAACCGCAGCATCCTCGGCGGCCTGGTCGGGGCGTGGCTCGGCGTGCACGTCGCGAAGCGGCTCGTGGGCTACCGGGTGCGCACCGGGGACCTGTTCGCACCGGCCGTCGCGCTCGGCATGGCGGTCGGGCGCGTCGGCTGCCTGCTGACCGAGCTGCCCGGGACGCCGACCGGGACGTCGTACGGCATCCGGCTCGACGCCGACGCGGCGCAGCGGCTCGGCGCCCCGGCCGGCGTACCCCTGCACCCGTCGTTCGTCTACGAGATCGTCTTCCACGCGGTCGGCGTTCTGCGTGCTGTGGTTCTGGCTGCGGCACCAGGTCACGGCGCCGGGGGAGACGCCTGACGTTCTACCTGGCGGGCTACGGCGTCTTCCGCTTCCTGGTGGAGCTCGTCCGCGGCAACGAGGTCGTCTGGCACGGGCTGACCCGCCCGCAGCTGTTCCTGCTCGTCACCGTGCCGCTGATCCTGGCGCGGATCGCCTGGCAGGCGCGCCGAGGCGTGTACACGTCCCGACCCGCAACCGTCCCGATCGAGGTGCCATGAGCTACCAGCCCGCCGCCGCCCCCGCAGGCCGGTCCGCCGTCCCGGCCCGGCCCCGCCCGGCAAGGCGCACGCGGCCGAGCTCGTCATCGGCGGGGTCCTCGGCGCCGTGCTGGTGGTCGTCAGCGGTCTCGCTGCGGCCTGATGCTCGACGACCACCACCGAGAACGGCGCCATCTTCTTCGTCGGGCCCGTGCTGGGCCTCGCGCTGCCGGTCGTGCTCGTGTCCCGGCCGGTCACCAGGTGGTGGGGCGTCGGGCTGCTGATCGGCTTCTTCCTGGGCCTGATCGTCCTCGGCGGCGCCTGCGTCGCCCTGATCGCAAGCTTCAGCGGCTGATCATGACCGGCATGCCGCTGCGGGGCGACCGCATCCACCGCTACGTCAACGCGTTCTGCCCGCACTGCCACGAGGAGCGGCCGGACCGTCCGCTGGCCGAGGTGCGCCGGCTGTCCGGGCTGGCTCGTGGTCCGCGACGACGCGGTCTGGCTGGAGCGCGGGTGCCCCGACCACGGGCTGGTCACCACGCTGTACGACGAGTCGCCGGAGATCCTGCGCTACCTCGAGCAGTGGACCGCCCCGACCAAGGTGCACACGCCCGACGTCGCCGGGAACTTCAAGCCGGTGCCGTCGGCCTACGAGGACGGCCTGCCGGAGATGCAGACCCAGCACACCTGCATCCTGCTCGAGGACATCACCGACCACTGCAACCTGCGGTGCCCGACCTGCTTCGCGGAGTCGTCGCCGGCGCTGGCGACGGTGGCGCCGCTCGACGCGGTGCTCGCCTCGATCGACACGCGGCTGTCGCGGGAGAACGGCCGCATCGACGTGCTGATGCTCTCCGGCGGCGAGCCGACGCTCTACCCCTGGCTGGCCGAGCTCCTCGACGAGGTCGCCGCCCGGCCCGTCGTACGCGATCCTGGTCAACACCAACGGCCTGCGGATCGCCCAGGACGACGAGCTGCTCGCGCTGCTGACCCGCCACCGCGAGCGGGTCGAGGTCTACCTCCAGTACGACGGGGAGAGTGCCGAGGCGTCGACGTACCACCGCGGCGCCGACATCCGGCGCTTCAAGGAGCGGGCGCTCGACCGGCTCTCGGCGGCCGGGGTGTTCACGACGCTGACGATGACGGCGGCCCTCGACGCCAACGACGACGAGATCGGCGCCGTCGTGAAGCGGGCGCTGGACACGCCGTACGTGGGTGGCGTGACGATCCAGCCGATGTTCGCCTCCGGCCGCACGGGCGGGCTCGACCCGATGCGCCGGCTCACCCACACCGGCGTGCTGGCCCGGCTCGAGGAGCAGACCGCCGGTGCCGTCACGTGGCGCGACCTGACCGCGCTGCCGTGCTCGCACCCGCACTGCTGCTCGGTCGGCTACCTGCTGCGCGACGACACCGGGACGTGGAGGTCGCTGACCACGCTCATCGGGCACGACAGGCTCAAGGAGTGGCTGGAGCTCGAGCCGGAGACGCTGGCGAACCGGATCGCCGACGACGCGATCCCGGCCCGGCTGCGGGCGGTCGTCAAGGACTCGCTGCTCGACCTGCTCAGCGAGCAGTCGTCCCTGTCGCACCCCTCGATGGGCTCGATCTGGAAGGACATCTGCGAGAACTGCGACCTCGGCATCGGCACCCTCACGGCCCTGGCGGCGTCCTCCCTGCCGGGCCAGCGCAACCGGATGCGGCGGATGCTGGGCGAGCGGGTCGTCCGGATCACGGTGAAGCCGTTCATGGACATGCACACGATGATCGAGGAGCGGCTGACGCAGTGCTGCGTGCACGTCGGCACCGTCGGGCCAGGACGGCGGCCACCAGTGCGCCCCGTTCTGCGCGGTGCAGGCGTGGGCGCCGCTGGCGGACCGCAAGCTCGCGACCGTCACCGGTCGGCCGAACCTGCTGGAAGGGACGCTGCTGATGCCACGTCGCACGTCACCGCGCGCCGCGGAGCCGCCGAGCGGGACGCCGTACGACCCGCTGCGGCTGTGCATCTTCGCGACCGTCGCCCTGCTGGGCTGGCTGCTCGGGCCGGTCGCCCTGCTCGGCTTCGCGGTCCTCGGGCTGGTCGGCTACACCCGCGCCTACCGCGCAGGGCTGACCCGCTCGAAGTGCTTCCTGCGCGACACCCGGCTGGTGATCGGCTACCTCGCGCTGCTCGCCGTCGCGGCGGGCGCCGCCGGGATCGTGGCCCTGGCTGGTGTGAGCGGTCTCGCCCTGCGGGATTCGTGGGCCGGACCCGCCGGATGGGAGACTGGCCGGACCATGTCCGAGCAGCCGAAGACCCTTCCCCTCGTGTTCAACGAGCCCCGCGGGCGCAAGAAGCCGCCGCGGCACCTCGCCGACCTCTCCGCCGAGGAGCGCAAGGCCCTCGTCGCCGAGCTGGGGCTGCCCGGGCTTCCGCGCCAAGCAGCTCTCCACGCACTACTTCTCGCGGCTCGTCGACGACCCCGACGCAGATGACCGACCTCCCGGCGGCCGACCGCGACGCAGGTGGTCGACGCGCTGCTGCCCGACGCTGATGACGCCGCTGCGCACCCTCGAGGCCGACAAGGGCACCACCCGCAAGACGCTGTGGCGGCTGTTCGACGGGGCACTCGTCGAGTCGGTGCTGATGCGCTACCCCGACCGGGTCACGATGTGCGTCTCGTCGCAGGCCGGCTGCGGCATGGCCTGCCCGTTCTGCGCGACCGGTCAGGGCGGGCTCCAGCGCAACATGTCCGCCGCCGAGATCGTCGAGCAGGTCGTCGCCGGCGCCCGCTCGCTCGCGCGCGGCGAGGTGCCCGGCGGGACCGGTCGGGTCAACAACGTGGTCTTCATGGGCATGGGCGAGCCGATGGCCAACTACAAGGCCGTCATCGGCGCCATCCGCCGGCTCACCGACAAGGCGCCCGACGGCCTCGGCATGTCCGCTCGCGGCATCACGCTCTCCACGGTCGGCCTGGTCCCGCGGATCAACCAGCTCGCCGACGAGGGCATCCCGGTCACGCTGGCGCTGTCGCTGCACGCCCCGGACGACGAGCTGCGCAACGAGCTGGTGCCGATCAACACCCGCTGGTCGGTGCACGAGGCCGTCGAGGCGGCCTGGAGCTACGCGCGCCGGACCAAGCGCCGGGTCTCGATCGAGTACGCCATGATGCGCGACATCAACGACCAGGGCTGGCGGGCCGACCTGCTCGGCGACGTGCTCACGTCGTACGGCGACTGGGGCTGGGTGCACGTCAACCTGATCCCGCTCAACCCGACGCCCGGCTCGAAGTGGACCGCCTCGCGGCGCGAGGACGAGCGCGAGTTCGTCCGCCGGCTCGAGGCGAAGGGCGTGCCGACCACCGTCCGCGACACCCGCGGCAGCGAGATCGACGGCGCCTGCGGCCAGCTCGCGGCGACGGACGTCTGAGGCCCGGCATGAAGGCGGGGCTGCTGCCGGCCACCGTGGCCGGGATCGTGCTCGCGGTCAGCCTGGTGCTCGGCGTCGCCGCCTGGCGCCACGGTGACGCCCTCATCGGCGGCTTCCTGACCGTGATCGCCGTGATCAGCGGGATCCAGGTCGCCTACCACTTCCGGCGCTTCATGCGGGGCTGACCCGGTGCCGGGGAGCGAGTACTACGACGGCGAGGCCGACGTGTACGACGCGTCGCGCGGCGGGTCCAGGCGGGCGGAGGCCGCGGCGGCCGCCGTGGTGGGACTGGTGCCGCCGACCGGGCGGCTGCTCGACGTCGCAGGCGGCACCGGCATCGTCAGCGCCGAGCTCGCCGCCCGCGGGTTCGACGTGCTGGTCGCGGACCTCTCACCGGGGATGCTCCGGCTGGCGGCCACCAGGCTCCCGGGCCGGGTCCTCGTCGCCTCGGGGGACCGGCTGCCGGTCCGGGACGCGTCGGTCGACGTGGTGACGGCCATCTGGCTGCTGCACCTGCTCCCGACGCGCAGCGCCGACGCCGTCCTCGCAGAGGCGGCCCGGGTGCTGCGGCCGGGCGGGCACCTCGTCACCACCGTCGACAAGCGCCAGGCGCACGGCCGCGCGGGTGCAGAGTCCGACGACTCCGGACGGGTCCGCCGGGTCGCGGGCACGGTCTGCCTCGAGCGGGTCGGCGCGGCGGCGTTCTCCGGGTCCGAGCGCGTGGGGCTCGGCGACGGACCGGGACCCCGTCTTCCCGCTGGTGGCCTACCGGCGCACCTAGGCCGGGACCTTCAGGTGCCGCAGCAGGTTGGCGGCGAACCGGTCCCCGGTGCGCTGCATCATCGACCGCATCACCCGGGTCACGGCGGGACGGGCGGCCTTGGCCAGCGGCAGGTCGACGTGCATGGTCAGGCTGATCTCCAGCCGGGTGCCGCCGTCGACCTCGGTCAGGACGTACCAGCCGTCGGCGCCGGCGGGCTCGCGGTGCCCCGCCGGCGGCTCGTGGCTGTACTCGATCCGGTTCGGCGGGTCGAACCTCATCCGCTCGGTGAAGCACGGCGCCAGCCCGATGCCGAGGATCGTGAACCGGGTGAGCTGCCAGCGCCACAGGTCGCCGTCGGTCTCGATGCTGCGCAGCAGCGGCGTCAGCTTGGGGAGCACCTCGGGGTCGGTGAGCGCCGCCCAGATCGCCTCGCGGTCGGCCGCGACGACGGCCTCGGAGTGGTTGGTGGCCGCGAACCGGTTCATCCGCCGAGTCTGGCAGGCGCGTCCAACAACCCGGCCACCTCGTCGAGGTCGTCGACGAGGTGCAGGACGTCGGCCATGTCGCGGCCCTCGGCCAGCCGCTGCAGCAGCGGCCACACCGGCAGCTCCTCGGTCCAGTACGCCTTCCCGACCAGCACCATCGGCGCCACCGCCCCGGTCGCGTAGTAGTTCTCGCAGGCGTCCTGGAACACCTCCTGCACGGTGCCGCCGCGGCCCGGCAGGAACACGATGCCGGCGGTGCACACGTGCAGCAGGACGTCCTCGCGGATCGCGTTCTTGAAGTACTTCGCGACGAGGTCGGCGAACGCGTTCGGCGGCTCGTGCCCGTAGAACCAGGTCGGCACCCCCAGCGAGTCGGAGCCGCCCGGCCACCGGCTGCGTACGTCGATCGCGCGCGCGGCCCAGTCGCCGACCGACGGCTCGTAGCCCGGCACGGTGGCGAGCAGGTCGAGCGCCTCGTCCAGGGCGTGCGTCGTCGTGCCCGGACAGGTAGGCGCCGAGGTTCGCGGCCTCCATCGCACCCGGGCCGCCGCCGGTCGCCACGGTCAGCCCGGCCCCGGCCAGCGACCGGCCCAGCCGGGCGGCGTCGGCGTAGTCGGGGCTGTCGCGGGGCAGCGCGTGCCCGCCCATCACGCCGACCAGCCGGCGCCCGGCGACGACCTCGGCGAGGGCGTCGTCGACCGCGAGGTCGTGCAGCGACTGGGCGAGCAGCGCGCGCAGGTCGTGAGCCGGTGCGCCGCGCCCAGGCGTAGACCCGCGCGTCGAGGGTGGCGCCGTAGCCGCCGCCGTCCAGCCCGTCGTACAGCTCCTCGGGGGTGTAGAGCCGGGCGCGGTAGGCGTCGACGGGCACGTCGGGCACCGCCGGGAACACCAGCGCGCCCCGGGCGCGGAGGTCCTCCTCGACGCCCGGGCCCGAGGTCGCAGCCGAGCAGCAGCGCGCCGCGCGGCGTCGAGCCGGCGCAGCACGTCGTCCGTGCCCGCGGAGGTCGAGGTCCTGGAGCTGCCAGCCGGCCATCGACGTGGCGCCCGCGGCCACCAGCGCGTCGAGCTCCTCGAGCGTCTCGACCTCGACGGTGCGACGGCGGCTCCTCCTCGGCGTGCTCACCGGGCCATCCTGCCCGGTGGAGCGGGCTCAGAGGACGCAGGCCAGCAGCTCGGCGAACAGGTCGTGCTCGTCCACGTCGAGGCCGCGCGCCACGAACCACGGGCAGACGTTGTGGCAGTCCCGCATCAGGAAGTCCATGCCCGCCGGGTTCGCGACGACGTCCACCACCTGCGGCAGGTCGATGACCACCAGCCGCTCGCCCGCGGCCAGCACGTTGTACGGCGACAGGTCGCCGTGCGCGACGCCCTGCCGGGCGAGCGCCGCCATCGCGTCGCGCAGCTGGTCGAAGTACGAGCACAGCAGGTCGCCGCGCGGCCGGGTCTGGGCCAGCCGCGGCGCCGCCTCGCCGTCGACGGTGACGAGCTCCATCAGGATCTCGGTGCCGTCGATCTGCACCGGGTAGGGGACCGGGACGCCGGCCAGCCAGAACCGCCTGAGCGCCTCCCACTCGGCCCAGGCCCACTGGCCCGGCGGCGACGGCGCGGCCGTGCGCGGTCTTCTTGGCCATCGCCCGGGTGTCGCGGGTGTTCCGGGTGGTCCTGCGGCCCTCGGTGTAGGCGCTGCTGCGGTGGAAGGAGCGGTGCTCCTCGCCGCGGTAGCGCTTCGCGGCCATCACGACCTGCTGCTGCGGGTCGTCGGGGACGGCGCGCTCGAGCAGGAAGACGTCGGCCTCCTTGCCGGTCTTCAGGACGCCGAGCTCGGTGTCCACGGCGGCCTGGCTGGTCACCACCCAGTCCGGGCGCGGCTCGGGACCGCGGCACAGCGGCTCGACGCTCGAGCCAGGTGGAGAAGCGCTGCCCGTCGCCGGGGTCGTCGGCAGGCGCGGAAGTCGAAGACGAAGCGGGGGTCGAGCGAGGTGGTGCGGTCAGAGGTGGTGCCGGGTGGGACTGGTGTCGGATGACATCGGTGTCGGTGCTCCAGAGGTGAGAGGACGTGGGCACGGGACGCGCCAAGGACCGTGATGGACATGTCACGACTCCTCTCCGGACACCGACAGCGCGGACCGCCGTCGTCTGCGAACCAGCGTGGCGGGACCGCGTCGACCGGCGCAACCGGTTTTCGTGACTCGGTCCCGCGGCACGGACTACGATCGCCGCACCCGCCGACCCGTGCTGGTCGAGCTCGTCGAAACCCCTCGGGAGATCCTCATCGTGTCGTCCGTCCGTCGCGTCGCCGCGACCCTGTCCGCACTGCTCGTCACCGGGCTGGTCGCGGTCCCGTCGACGGCGGCGTGCCCAGGCACCCGCTGGTCCCGGGCTCACGCGGGATCGGTGACCCCTACTTCCCCCAGGACGGCAACGGCGGGTACGACGTGGCGCACTACGACATCCACGACGCCTACCGGCTGCGGACGGGCCGCCTGAGCGGACAGCACCGAGATCCAGGCGACCGCCACCCAGGACCTGTCGTCGTTCAGCCTCGACCTGATGCTCACCCCGGACGCCGTGAGCATCGACGGGCGCCCGGTGCCTTCGCCAAGTCGGGCAAGCACGAGCTCGTCGTCACGCCCGGCGGCGCCGATCGCGACCGGGCACGGCCTTCGTGGTCGCCGTTCGCTACCACGGCACGCCCGCGGCTGCTGGGCTGGGGCGGCGAGAAGCCGTTCTTCGCGGTGCCGGGGGAGGCGATGGCCACCAACCAGCCGCACATCGCACCCTGGTGGTTCCCGGTCAACGACCACCCGCGGGACAAGGCGACCTACGACATCAACGTCGCCGTGGCCCGCGGCGCGCAGGTGGTCAGCAACGGCACCCTGGTCGCCGCAGCACGCACCGGGAGCTGGACCTCGTGGCACTGGCGGATGGACCGGCCGATGGCGAGCTACCTCGCGTTCTTCGCGGCCGGGTTCTTCCGCATGGAGTCCGGCGCACAGCCACGGGCTGCCGTGGACGGTGGCCGTCTCGCGCTACTTCGACAGGCGGTCCCAGGACCGGCTCCTCCGGCTGATGAAGAAGTCGCCGGCGATCGCGCGCTGGCTCTCGACCCAGTTCGGCCCCTACCCGTTCGACTCCACCGGCGGCGTCGTCACCGCGATCGACACCGGCTTCGCGCTCGAGAACCAGTCCCGTCCGACGTACCCGTTCCTCGGCCCCGGGCCACGAGGCGCACTCCGTGGTCGTGCACGAGCTCGCCCACCAGTGGTTCGGCGACCAGGTCTCGGTCCAGCGGTGGCGCGACATCTGGCTCAACGAGGGCTTCGCGACCTGGGCCGAGTGGCGCTACGACGAGACGCACGGCCGCGCCTCGGCCTGGCGCCGGCTGCAGCAGGAGTACGCCGCGCACCCGCGCCCGCGACCCGTTCTGGAGGCTGAGGATCGGCAGACCCGGGCCGGGACGGCTCTTCGACCCGCCGGTCTACGAGCGGGGGGCGATGACGCTGCAGGCGCTGCGGCACCGGATCGGGAACGACGTCGTTCCTGACGCCTGCTGCGCACCTGGGTCGCAGCAGCACTCCGACGGCAACGGCACCGTCGAGCAGTTCGAGGCGCTCGCCGAGCAGGTCAGCGGCCAGGACCTCGACGGGTTCTTCGAGGCCTGGCTGCGCAGCGGCACCCGGCCGGCCCGCACGGCCGCCAACGGCCTGGGCTGACGCCGACGGCCCGGGCGTGGCCGTCGGCCCGATCGGCCAGCAAGATGGGGGCATGGCCGACTACCGCACCGAGCACGCCAGGAGCATCGAGGACCCGGAGGGCTACTGGGCCGAGCAGGCCGGCCTCGTCGACTGGATCAAGAAGCCGCAGCGGGTCCTCGACGACGACCACCCGCCGTTCTACCGGTGGTTCCCCGACGCGACGCTGAACACCTGCTACAACGCGCTCGACCGGCACGTCGTGCGCGGCCACGGCGACCGCACCGCGCTGATCTACGACAGCGCCGTCGCCGGCACCGAGGGCACGAAGGACCTACACCTACGCGCGAGCTGCTCGAGCAGGTGGCGGCCTTCGCCGGTGCGCTGCGCGGTTTCGGCGTGGTGGCCGGCGACCGGGTGGTGATCTACATGCCGATGATCCCGGAGGCGGTCATCGCGATGCTGGCCTGCGCCCGCATCGGTGCCGTGCACTCGGTCGTGTTCGGCGGGTTCGCGGCGCGCGAGCTGGCGGTCCGCATCGACGACGCCCGGCCCAAGGTCGTGCTCGCGGCGTCGTGCGGCATCGAGCCGACCCGGGTGGTGGAGTACAAGCCGATCATCGACCGGGCCCTCGAGCTCGCCGAGCACCAGCCCGACGTCGTCATCGTCAAGCAGCGCCCGCAGGCCGAGGCCGACGCTGGTCGAGCCGCGCGACGTCGACTGGGACCGGGCCGATCAAGGCGGGCCGCACCGACCCGGCGGAGTGCGTCGAGGTCAAGGCCACCGACCCGCTCTACGTGCTCTACACCTCCGGCACGACCGGCAAGCCGAAGGGCATCGTCCGCGACAACGGCGGCCACGCCGTCGCGATGGCCTGGTCGCTGCCCAACATCTACGACGTCCGCGCCGGCCAGGTGTGGTGGACCGCCTCCGACGTCGGCTGGGTCGTCGGCCACTCCTACATCGTCTACGCGCCGCTGATCAGCGGCGCGACGACCGTGCTCTACGAGGGCAAGCCGGTCGGCACCCCGGACGCCGGCGCGTTCTGGCGGGTGATCGCGGAGCACGGCGTCGAGGCGCTGTTCACCGCGCCGACCGCGATCCGGGCGATCAAGAAGGAGGACCCGGACGGGAAGCTGCTCGCCGGTCGCGACCTGAGCCGGTTCCGCACGCTGTTCCTGGCCGGCGAGCGGCTCGACCCCGAGACCTACCACTGGGCCACCGAGCGGCTCGGCGTCCCGGTGGTCGACCACTGGTGGCAGACCGAGACGGGCTGGCCGATCGCGGCGAACCTGCGCGGGCTCGAGCCGATGCCGATCAAGCCGGGCTCGCCGACCGTGCCGGTGCCGGGCTACCAGGTCGAGGTGCTCGACGAGCAGGGGAGCCCCCGTGCCCGCGGGCGCCGAGGGCGCGATCTGCATCCGGCTGCCGCTGCCTCCGGGCACGCTGACGACGCTGTGGGGCGACGACGAGCGGTTCGTCTCGTCGTACCTGTCGGCCTTCGAGGGCTACTACCTCTCCGGCGACGGCGGGTACTTCGACGAGGACGGCTACCTGTTCGTCATGGGCCGCACCGACGACGTCATCAACGTCGCCGGGCACCGGCTCTCGACCGGCTCGATGGAGGCGGTGCTCGCGTCGCACGAGGCGGTCGCCGAGTGCGCCGTGATCGGGGTGGCCGACCCGATGAAGGGCCAGGTGCCGCGCGGCTTCGTGGTGCTGAAGGCGGGCGTGGACCGGGACCCCGAGGAGATCTGCACCGAGCTGGTCGCCCTGGTGCGCTCCGAGATCGGCGCGGTCGCGGCGTTCAAGGACGTCTCGGTGGTCGCCGGGCTGCCGAAGACCCGCAGCGGCAAGATCCTGCGCAAGACGATGCGCGAGATCGCCGACGGCAAGGACGCGGCGGTGCCCTCGACGATCGAGGACCCGGGCGTGCTCGACGGCCTGCGGCCGGCGCTCAGGGGGTGACGAGCAGACCTTCGCCGTCACCGGTCGGCGGCCCGCTGACCGGGCGGAGCTGTGGCCGCTGCGTCCCGCGGAGCAGCTCGCGGGCCGCCGACAGCTCGACGGGCCGCGACCACAGGTAGCCCTGGCCGAGCGAGCACCGGGCGTTCTGCAGCCAGGCGGCCTGCTCGGGCTGCTCGACGCCCTCGGCGACCGTGGTGAGCCGCATGCTGTGGCTCATCGCGATGATCGCCTCGACCAGCGACGCGTCGGCCGCGCCGCCGCAGACCTGGTCGATGAAGGACTTGTCCACCTTGAGCACGTCGACCGGCAGCTGGGACAGGTAGGACAGCGAGCTGTAGCCGGTGCCGAAGTCGTCGATCGCCACCCGGATGCCGCGGTCGCGGAGCCGGACCAGCGTCGCGACCGTGCCGGCCATGTCGTCGAGCAGCACGCTCTCGGTGATCTCCAGGACCAGCCGCTCGGCGGGCATCCCGGTCCGGCGCAGCACGTCGACGACCTCGTCGACGAAGTCGGCCCTGGCCAGCTGCTGGGCGGAGATGTTGACCGCCATCGTCGGCGTGTGCCGGTCGCGCTGCATCCCGGCGCCGGCCCGGCAGGCCTCGAGGAGCACCCAGCTGCCGAGCGGCACGATCAGCCCGCTCTGCTCGGCGACCGCGATGAACTCCAGCGGCGGCAGCAGGCCGCGCGTCGGGTGGTTCCACCGGACCAGCGCCTCGAAGCCGGTGATCCGCTGCGTGGTCAGGTCGACGGTCGGCTGGTAGTGCAGCACCAGCTGCTCCTCGCGGATCGCCCGCTGCAGCTCGCTGCGCAGGGCCAGCCGTTCGAGCGCCTCGGCGTGCAGCCCGGCCTCGTAGACCGCGACGGTGCCCTTGCCGCGGTCCTTGGCCCAGTACATCGCGACGTCGGCGTTGCGCAGCGTCTCGTCGCCGGTCGCCGCGCCCGGCATCGCCTCGGCCATGCCGATGCTCGCGCGCACCGAGTGCTGGTGCTCGTCGACCTGCACCGGGACGGCGAGCGCCTGCAGCAGCCGCTCGGCGACCTCGTGCGCCGTCGCGGCGTCGGCGTCCTCCATCAGCACGGCGAACTCGTCGCCGCCGAGCCGGGCGGCGGTGTCGCCCTCGCGGATGGCGCCGGCGATCCGCTCGGCGACCGTGACCAGCAGCCGGTCGCCGATCCCGTGGCCGAGGCTGTCGTTGACGTGCTTGAAGTCGTCGAGGTCGAGGAACAGCACGGCCAGCGGCTCGGTGGCGCCGTCGCGGCGGCGCAGCGCGTGGGTGAGCCGGTCGCCGAACAGCTGGCGGTTGGCGAGCCCGGTCAGCGCGTCGTGGAAGGCCTGGTAGCTGAGCTCCTGCTGCAGCGCCTGGCGGTCGGTGACGTCGCGGACGGTGAGCACCCAGCCGTGCACGGCCGCGTCGGCCATCAGGTTGGTGAGGGTGCCCTCGAGGACCAGGTCGCGGCCGTCGGCGTGCCGCGTCCGGAGGATGACCGGCTGGTCGCCCTCGCGGGAGGCGGCGAGCATCCGGATGAACATGGGTACGTCGCGGGGGAGCAGCTGGTCGACGAAGCGCCGGCCGATCAGGCTCTCGGGGTGCGGCCCGAGGACCGACGCGGCGGCGGGGCTGACGAAGGTCGCGGTGGAGTCCGGCTCGAGCACCGCGACGAGGTCGGCGCTGTTCTGCACCAGGGCGAGCAGCCGTCGCTCGCCGGCGTCGAGGACCTGCCTCTCGGTGAGCGCGCGCTGCACCTCGCGGTGCCGGCGGACCAGCTTGCGGAACCAGACGAACCAGCCGAGGGAGACCAGGACGAGGAGGCCGCCGAGGATCGAGGCCGCACCGCGACGGTCGACGCTCGCCTGCTCGGCGCCGATGGCGCGGCCGATCGCGGCGTTGGCCGCGCGGAGGGCCTGGAGGTCGGTGGAGTCGAGGCTGGCGGCCCACGTGCGGGTCAGCGCCTGGAGCTCGCGCGGCACCGGCGGTGTCGGTCGCGGCGAGGGCGCGCACCGCCTCCTCGACCGGAGTCGGTGTCGCTGCCGGGCTGCCAGGTCGACGAGGGCGCCGGAGACCCGGGCCTGCGCGGCACGCTGCGCGCTCGACGTGGTCGTCCAGGTGGTAGACGGCCTGCAGGAACCCGAACTCGCCCAGCACGATGAGCAGCGTGAACAGGATCGTGATCGGCACCCGGGCACGTGACGACGTGCCAGGCTCCATGGCTTCCCTCCCGAAACCGTAGGAACTCCCAGCCCCCGGAGAAGAAGGTACAAGCGGCGGTCCGGGCTCGGGGCGGTAATGCCGAATACGTGCAGGCGCGGGCCGGACCGTCGGCCGTCAGTGGCCGCCGACGAGCGGGGCGACGCGCCCGCGCCACCAGGCTGGGCCGCCCGGTGAGCCGCTCCTCGGTGTCGGCGAGCGTCATCGCCCGCAGGCCGGCGTTCACCCCGAGCCACCGCAGCGGCTCCGGCTCCCAGCGGCGCGAGCGGTGCCCGACCCAGGGCAGCCGGGTCAGCTCGGTGTCCCGACCGAGCACCAGGTCGCGCAGCGTCCGGCCGGCCAGGTTCGTCGTACCGACGCCGTCGCCGACGTAGCCGCCCGCCCAGGCCAGCCCGGTGCCCCGGTCCAGTCCGACGGAGGCGACCCAGTCGCGGGGGATGCCCAGCGCGCCGCCCCAGGCGTGGGTGAACCGCGCGCCAGCGACGGCCGGGAGCATCTCCACGAGCGTCCGGCGCAGCATGTCGAAGACCCGCGGCTCGCGGTCGAAGCCGGGCCGGATCGCGCGACCCGAAGTGGTACGGCGCGCCCGCGCCCGCCGAACACCAGCCGGCCGTCGGCGGTGCGCTGGCCGTAGACGATCAGGTTGCGGTGGTCGGTGAACGTCTCGCGCTCCCGCAGCCCGATCCGGTCCCACGTCTCGTCCGGCAGCGGCTCGGTCGCGACGATCAGGGAGTAGACGGGCACCACGGCGCGGCCCTGCGCCGTCGAGCGTCCCGGTGTAGCCCTCGGTGGCCCGCACCACCACGTCGGCGCGCACCGTCGCCGTGGTCGGTCACCGCCCGGCCGGGCTCGATGCGCCGCACCCGGGTCCGCTCGTGGATCCGCCCGCCGCGCCGCTCGACCGCCCGCGGCCAGCCCGCGCACCAGCCGCGCGGGGTGGATCGCGGCGCAGTCCGGGGTGAAGGTGCCGCCGAGCGTGCCCGCCGCGTCGAGCCGCGCGCGGGCCTGGTCCCGGTCCAGCAGGCGTACGTCGTCCTCGCCGCGGCCCCACGAGCGGGCGGCGTCGACCTCCTCACGGGCCCGACGCAGCTGGGCGGCGGTGCGGGCGACGGAGATGGTGCCGCCCTTGTGGGCCTGGGCGTCGATGCCCTCGGCGGCGGCGACGGCGAGCACCTCGTCGACGGTGGCCCGCATCGCCCGGTGCAGCGCCAGCGCGTCGGCGCGGCTCGAACCGGGCAGCGCGGCCGTCTTCGCGAGCGACGCGGGGAACAGCGCCGAGCACCAGCCGCCGTTGCGCCCGGACGCCCCGAACCCGGCCGTCTCGGCCTCGAGCACCACGACACGCAGCGTCGGGTCGGCCTCGAGCAGGTAGTAGGCGGTCCACAGCCCGGTGAACCCGGCGCCGACCACGACGACGTCGGCGTCGGTGTCCCCGGGCAGCGACGGGCGGGGCGCCCAGTCGTCATCCGCGGTCCGGTGCCACAGGGACAACCCGGCCCAGGCCGGAGCCGCCTCGGTGCTCAGCGCACGCCCCACGAGTAGGTCTGCTTGCGGAGCTGGAGGTACATGAAGGTCTCGGTGGAGACCACGTTGTCGATGGTGCGGATCTTGGTGGAGAGCACCTCGAGCAGCGCCTCGTCGCTCTCGCAGACCACCTCGACGAGCAGGTCGTAGGAGCCGGCGGTGATCACGACGTAGTCGACCTCGTCGAGGGCCGCGACCGCGTCGGCGATCGGCTCGAGGCTGCCGCTGGCGCGGATGCCGATCATCGCCTGGCGGGCGAAGCCGAGCTCCAGGGGGTCGGTGACCGCGACGACCTGCATCACGCCGCTGTCCACGAGCCGCTGGACCCGCTGGCGGACCGCCGCCTCGGAGAGCCCCACGACCTTGCCGATCGCGGCGTAGGACCGGCGGCCGTCCTGCTGGAGCTCCTCGATGATCGACTTCGAGACGTCGTCGAGCACGACGCCTGAGCGGGCCGGTGGGAGGGGGACCCGTTGCGGGTGGCGCGGTTGCTCACGCGGGTGATCGTGGCACGACGACGGGGGTGCCGTCAAAGACTCAAATGCACCGTTTGGCGAAGGATTTCGTTGCAGGAATGTTTACATATCCACTGAATCCCTTGTTCGTCCGTCGGATGCTCTGACAAGATCCACTGACCCTCCTGGGAGCCCCGCCAACGAGAGGACACGGTCGCGATGCCGCACGTCTGGACCCCAGCCCGAAGACCTCCGTCGGCTGATGGCCGCCTCACCCGTCGGGCGGCGGGCTTCCTGCGCGGCGCCGGCCTGGCCGGCCTCGGCCTCGGCGCGCCCCGCGCTGCTCTCCGCCTGCGGCACCAAGGCCGCCAAGCAGACCGCCGAGTCCTGCGTCAGCAAGGACCTGTCGGCGAGCGAGAAGACGCTGCACTTCTCCAACTGGCCGCTCTACATCGACGAGAAGAAGGTCAAGCAGGGCGGCAAGAAGGTCGACGGTCTTCCCCTCGCTGGAGAAGTTCGAGACCGACAGCGGCGATCAAGGTCGACTACGTCACCGACGTCAACGACAACGCCGAGTTCTTCGGCAGTCGTGCGCAACCAGCTCGCCGACTGCCAGCCCACCGGCCGCGACATCATGTGCTGACCGACTGGATGGCCGCCCGGATGGTCAACCTCGGCTGGCTGCAGAAGCTCGACAAGGCCAACATGCCCAACGTCGAGGCCAACCTCGTCGCGACCCTGAAGTCGCCGAGCTGGGACAAGAACCGCGACTACTCCGTGCCCGTGGCAGAGCGGCCTGACCGGCATCGCCTACAACGCCAAGCTCACCAAGGAGGTCCGCAGCTTCGACGAGCTGCTCACCCGCCCCGACCTCAAGGGCAAGGTCAGCCTGCTCTCGGAGATGCACGACACGATGCTGTTCATGCTGCTGCTCGAGGGCGCCGACCCCGAGGACTTCACCGACGACGAGTTCGACAAGGCGATCGACCGGCTCCAGAAGGCCGACCGACGCCGGCCAGATCCGGGCGTTCACCGGCAACGAGTACGCCCAGGACCTCGTCAAGGGCAACATCGTGGCCTGCGAGGCCTGGTCCGGCGACATCATCCAGCTGCAGTTCGACAACCCGGACATCAAGTTCGTCGCGCCGGAGGAGGGCCTGGCGCTCTGGAGCGACAACATGCTGGTGCCCAACAAGGCGGCCCACAAGGCGAACGCCGAGGAGCTGATGAACTACTACTACGAGCCCGAGGTCGCCGCGACGCTCGCCGCCTGGGTCAACTACATCTGCCCGGTCGAGGGCGCCAAGCAGGCGATGGAGAAGATCGACTCCGAGCCTCGTCGACAACCAGCTGATCTTCCCGACGAGGCGACCCTGGCCAAGGCGCAAGGACTTCATGGGCCTCGACCAGAAGCAGGAGCAGAGCTACCAGAAGCAGTTCGCTGCGGTGATCGGAGCCTGACCGATGGCCGACGTGACGCGACGAGGCCGCAGCGCGGGCCGCAGCACGCACGCGGACGCGGGCCGACCTGACGCTGGCTCGGTCACCAAGAAGTTCGGCGGCTTCACCGCCGTCGACGACCTCGACCTCACCGTCGCCGCAGGGCTCGCTTCTTCGCGCTGCTCGGCCCGTCCGGCTGCGGCAAGACCACCACGCTGCGGATGGTCGCCGGGCTCGAGGAGCCGACCAGCGGGCACGATCACCATCGGCGACCAGGACATCAGCCGGCTGCAAGCCCTACAAGCGGCCGGTCAACACGGTCTTCCAGAACTACGCGCTGTTCCCGCACCTGGACATCTTCGAGAACGTCGCCTTCGGGCTGCGCCGCCGCGGCGTCAAGGACGTCAAGAAGCAGGTCGACGAGATGCTCGAGCTGGTCGAGCTCGGCAGCTTCGGCAAGCGCCGCCCGGCCCAGCTCTCCGGCGGCCAGCAGCAGCGGGTCGCGCTGGCCCGGGCGCTGATCAACCGCCCGCAGGTGCTGCTGCTCGACGAGCCGCTCGGCGCCCTCGACCTCAAGCTGCGCCGGCAGATGCAGATCGAGCTCAAGCGGATCCAGACCGAGGTCGGCATCACCTTCGTGCACGTCACCCACGACCAGGAGGAGGCCATGACGATGGCCGACACCATCGCGGTGATGAACGCACGGGCGTGATCGAGCAGATGGGCGCGCCCGCCGAGCTCTACGAGTACCCCGGCCACCACGTTCGTCGTCGAACTTCCTCGGCCAGTCCAACCTGATCAAGGCCGAGGTCGTCGGCCGCGACGGCGACGACGTCGTCGTCGACGTGCACGGCAGCAAGGTCGGCGCGCCCGGCGTCGCGCGCCCGTCGACCGAGCGGCGACGGTCTGGGTCGGCGTCCGCCCGGAGAAGGTCTTCCTCGCCGCGCGCCGGGCAGCGAGTCCGCCGACGGCAGCAACCGGCTCGGCGGCGGCATGGTCACCGACGTCAGCTTCATCGGGGTCAGCACGCAGTACCTCGTCCGGATGCCCTGGGGCCAGGAGCTCACGGTCTTCGAGCAGAACAGCGGCGCCCGCGAGCGGCTTCCGCGGTCGGCGACGCGGTCGACCTGCACTGGACGCCCGGCGCACACGTTCCTGCTCGACGCCGACGCAGGACGCGCACGCCGGCGACGAGTCCTACGCGGCGCTGACCGGAGCGCCGCGTGAGCGTCGCCGCCGGCCGCGGTCGGCCGCCGAGGGACGCCGGCCGCCCGAGCCGGCGCCGCCGCGCCCGCCGCGCGGTCCGGACCGGCGTACCTGCTGCTGCTGCCCGGCACGCTGTGGCTGGTCGTGTTCTTCGCTCGTGCCGACGGTCGACGCTGGTCGCCACGTCGCCTCTACGACCCGAACGGCTCGCTCGACGCCGGCTACGCGATGACCTGGCCTTCGCCAACTACGTGGACGCGCTGCAGTCGTACTACGGCCGCAGTTCCTGCGCTCGCTGCTGTACGCCGGTGCTCGCCACCGTGCTCGTGCCTGCTGCTCGGCTACCCGCTGGCCTACGCGATCGCGTTCAAGGCCGGCCGGTGGAAGAACCTGATGCTGGTCGCTGGTGATCGCGCCGTTCTTCACCAGCTTCCTGGTCCGCACGCTGGCCTGGAAGCTCGATCCTGTCCGACAACGGGCTTCGTCGTCGAACGTGCTGCAGGCCCTGCACATCCTCGGCGCCCGACGGCCGGCTGCTGGCCACGCCGGTCGCGGTGGTCACCGGGCTGACCTACAACTTCCTGCCGTTCATGGTGCTGCCGCTCTACGCCAGCCTGGAGAAGATCGACCCCCGGCTGATCGAGGCGGCCGGCGACCTGTACGCCGACGCCGTTCACGACGTTCCGCAAGGTCACCCTGCCGCTGTCGATGCCCGGCCTGGTCGCGGGCACGCTGCTGACCTTCATCCCGGCCGCCGGCGACTACATCAACGCCGAGCTGCTCGGCACCCCGCGGCAGCACGATGATCGGCAACGTGATCGACAGACCTGTTCCTGGTGCAGCTGGACTACCCGACGGCCGCGGCCTGTCGGTGCTTGCTGATGGCTGGCGATCGTGGTCGATGGTGCTGGTCTACGTCCGCCGCGCCGGGACGGAGGAGCTGCTGTGAGCCGCGCGTCGGGCGCTGGATCGCCGACGCACGTGCGTGCATGGTCGGTCGCGCTGCTCGTGCTGCTCTACATGTTCGCTGCCGATCTTCGTCGTGCGTGCTGATGTCGTTCAACGACCCGGCGAGCCGGCTGTCGCTACGAGCTTCGACGGGTTCACGCTGGACAACTGGACGCACCCGTGCGGCCCGACCGGCATGTGCGCTCGGTGGTGACCAGCCTGCAGATCGGGCTTCCTGGCCACGGTCGTCGCGACCGCTCCTCGGCACCCTGATGGCGTTCGCGCTGGTGCGGCACCGGTTCCGCGGCCGGGCGGCGACCAACCTGCTGATCTTCCTGCCGATGGCCACCCCCGAGGTCGTGATGGGCTCCTCGCTGCTGGCGCTGTTCATCGACCGCCGGCTCGCCGGCAGCTCGGGCTTCTGGACGATCCTCATCGCGCACATCATGTTCTGCCTGTCGTTCGTGGTGGTCACCGTCAAGGCGCGGCTGGCCGGCCTCGACCCGCGGCTGGAGCAGGCGGCGATGGACCTCTACGCCAACGAGTGGCAGACGTTCTGGCGGATCACCTTCCCGCTGGTGTTCCCCGGCATCCTGGCCGCCGCGCTGCTGGCTTCTCGCTGTCCTTCGACGACTTCATCATCACGAACTTCAACGCCGGCAACACGATCACGTTCCCGATGTTCGTCTGGGGCGCCGCCCAGCGCGGCATCCCGCCGCAGATCAACGTGGTCGGCACGGTCGATGTTCGTGATCGCGCTGCTGCTCGTGCTCGGGCGGCGGACTGCTCCAGCGCCGGCGGCCGGCCGCGACCTGACGTGACCGACCCGGCCGCCCGGGCGCTCGCCGACGCGGCGCCGCGGTCTTCTGGCTCGACGACCCGGCCCGCCCGGCGCCGCTGGCGCCGCTGCGCGGCGCCGAGTCGGCCGACCTGCGTCGTGGTCGGCGGCGGCTACACCGGGCTGTGGACGGCGCTGCGGGCCAAGGAGCGCGACCCGTCCGGTCGACGTGGTGCTGCTCGAGGCCGGCCACTGCGGCGACCAGGCCAGCGGCCGCAACGGCGGCTTCTGCGTCGGCGAGCCTGACCCACGGCTTCGGCCAACGGCGCGAGCGCTGGCCCGACGAGCTCGCCGACGCTGGACCGGCTCGGCGCGCGAGAACCTCGCGGCCATCGGCGAGACCGTCGCGCGGCACGGCATCGACTGCGACTGGGAGGAGCACCGGCGAGCTCGACCGTCGCCACCGCGCCGCACGAGGTCGAGGAGCTCGCCGAGGACGCGCCGAGCTGGCGCGCGGCCGGGCACGACGTACGCGCTGCTGGACCGGGACGCAGGTGCGCGCCGAGGTCGACTCGCCGACGTACCTCGGCGGGCTGTGGGAGCCGCGACGGGACCGCGATGGTCGAGCCCGGCCCGGCTGGCCTGGGGGCTGCGGCGGGCCGTGCCTCGACGCCGGCGTGCGGATCTACGAGGGCACCCAGGTCGACCGGCGCTCGACCGCGCACGGCGGCGCGCGTGCAGCGTGCGCACGCCGACGGGCGAGGTCCGCGGCCGGCCGGGTGGTGCTCGGCACCAACGCGTTCCCGCCGCTGCTGCGCCGGCTGCGGCTGATGACGGTGCCGGTCTACGACTACGTGCTGATGACCGAGCCGCTGACGCGCCGCGCAGCTGGCGGCGATCGGCTGGGCGCGACCGGCAGGGCGTCGGCGACGCGGCGAACCTGTTCCACTACTACCGGCTCACCCGCGACGACCGGATCCTGTGGGGCGGCTACGACGCGGTCTACCACTACGGCAGCGTGCTGCTCGGCTACCCGCTCGCCTACGCGATCGCCTTCAAGGCCGGCCGCTGGAAGAACCTGATGCTGGTCGCTGGTGATCGCGCCGTTCTTCACCAGCTTCCTGGTCCGCACCCTGTCCTGGCAGCTCGATCCTCGGCCGACAACGGCTTCGTCGTCGAACGCGCTCCAGTGCGCTGCACATCCTCGGCCCCGACGGGCGCCTGCTGGCCACCCCGGTCGCGGTGGTCACCGGGCTGACCTACAACTTCCTGCCGTTCATGGTGCTGCCGCTCTACGCCAGCCTGGAGAAGATCGACCCGCGGCTGATCGAGGCCGGCGAGGACCTCTACGCCGACGCCGTTCACGTCGTTCCGCAAGGTCACGCTGCCGCTGTCGATGCCCGGCCTCGTCGCGGGCACGCTGCTGACCTTCATCCCGGCCGCGGGCGACTACATCAACGCCGAGCTGCTCGGCACCCCGCGACCAGTACATGATCGGCAACGTCATCCAGACAGCCTGTTCCTGGTGCAGCTCGACTACCCGGCCGCCGCGGCGCTGTCGGTGATGCTGATGGTGGTGATCGTGGTCATGGTGCTCGTCTACGTCCGCCGCGCCGGCACGGAGGAGCTGCTGTGACGCGCGTCGGACGCTGGGTCGGCGACCACCTGGTGATGGTCGTCGCGCTGCTCGTGCTGCTCTACATGTTCCTGCCGATCTTCTTCGTCATCGCTGATGTCGTTCAACGACCCGGCGAGCCGGCTGTCGCTACGAGTTCGACGGCTTCACGCTGGACAACTGGACCGAACCCGTGCGGCCCGAGCGGCATGTGCGGCTCGGTGGTCGACCAGCCTGCAGATCGGCTTCCTGGCCACGTCGGCGCGACCGTGCTCGGCACCCTGGTGGCGTTCGCGCTGGTGCGGCACCGGTTCCGCGGCCGCGCGGCGACCAACCTGCTGATCTTCCTGCCGATGGCCACCCCCGAGGTCGTGATGGGCTCCTCGCTGCTGGCGCTGTTCGTGAGCGCCGGGCTTCGCCGGCAGCCTGGGCTTCTGGTACGATCCTCATCGCGCACATCATGTTCTGCCTGTCGTTCGTGGTGGTCACCGTCAAGGCGCGGCTGGCCGGCCTCGACCAGTCGCTCGAGCAGGCGGCGATGGACCTCTACGCCAACGAGTGGCAGACGTTCTGGCGGGTCACCTTCCCGCTGGTGTTCCCCGGCATCCTGGCCGCGGCGCTGCTGAGCTTCTCGCTGTCGTTCGACGACTTCATCGTCACGAACTTCAACCACGGCAACACGATCACCTTCCCGATGTTCGTGTGGGGCTCCGCGCAGCGCGGCATCCCGCCGCAGATCAACGTGGTCGGCACGGTCATGTTCGTGATCGCGCTGCTGCTCGTGCTGGGTGGCGGACTGCTCCAGCGGCGCCGGCCGGCCGCGACCTGACGTGGCCGACCCGGCCGCCCGCGCGCTCGCCGACGCGGCGCCGACGGTCTTCTGGCTCGACGACCCGGCCCGCCCGGAACCGCTCCCGTCGCTGCGCGGGCCCGAGTCGGCCGACCTGCTCGTGGTCGGCGGCGGCTACACCGGGCTGTGGGCGGCCCTGCGCGCCAAGGAGCGTGACCCCTCGGCCGACGTGGTCCTCGTCGAGGCCGGGCACTGCGGCGACCAGGCCAGCGGCCGCAACGGCGGCTTCGCCTCCGCGAGCCTCACCCACGGTTTCGCCAACGGTCTCGAACGCTGGCCCGACGAGCTCGCCGAGCTGGACCGGCTCGGTGCCGAGAACCTCGCCGCGATCGGCGAGACCGTGCGACGGCACGGCATCGACTGCCACTGGGAGGAGACCGGCGAGCTGACCGTCGCCACGGCCCCGCACGAGGTCGACGAGCTCGCCGACGCACGCCTCCGTGCTGACGGCCGCCGGGCACGACGTGCGCCTGCTCGACCGGGACGCAGGTGCGCGCGGAGGTGGACTCGCCGACGTACCTCGCCGGCCTCTGGGAGCGCGACAGCACCGCGATGGTCGAGCCGGCGCGGCTGGCGTGGGGGCTGCGGCGGGCGGTGCTCGACGCCGGTGTGCGGGTCTACGAGGGCACCGCGGCGACCGACCTGGACGCGCACGCGGGCGCGGTGCACGTGCGGACGCCGCGCGGCGAGGTCCGGGCCGGACGGGTCGTGCTCGGCACCAACGCGTTCCCGTCGCTGCTGCGCCGGCTGCGGCTGATGACGGTGCCGGTCTACGACTACGTGCTGATGACCGAGCCGCTGAGCCCCGCGCAGAAGGCGGCGCTCGGGTGGGAGCGCACGGCAGGGCGTCGGCGACGCCTCGAACCTGTTCCACTACTACCGGCTGACCCGCGACGACCGGATCCTGTGGGGCGGCTACGACGCGGTCTACCGCTTCGGCAGCCGGATCGACCGCGGGCTCGAGCAGGGCGGGACGCACGACCTGCTGGCGACCCAGTTCTTCGAGACGTTCCCGCAGCTCGAGGGGCTCCGGTTCACGCACCGCTGGGCCGGGGTGATCGACACCTGCACCCGGTTCACGGCGTTCTTCGGGACGGCGTACGACGGACGGGTGGCCTACGCGCTCGGCTACACCGGTCTCGGCGTCGCGGCCACCCGGTTCGGCGCCGACGTGGCGCTCGACCTGCTCGCCGGCGAGGAGACGGAGCGGACCCGGCTGCGGATGGTGCGCGAGAGGCCGCTGCCGTTCCCGCCCGAGCCGTTGCGCTACGCCGGGGTGCAGCTCACCCGGTGGTCGCTGGCGCGCGCCGACGCGAACGCGGGGCGTCGCAACCTGTGGCTGCGCACCCTGGACCGCGCCGGTCTCGGCTTCGACTCCTGAGCGGCGCGAGCAGATAGACGGCACGACGGGCCGCTGACCTCGCCGGGTCACGGTCCCTCGGTGACCTGCACCTCCACCCGGTCCGGCCGGTCGGCCCGGTTCGCCCAGACCGTCACGTGCACGGCACCCGGCTCCACACCGACGGCGTCGTACTCGCGGTTGTACACGTCGCGCAACGACACCAGCCCCTCCGACTCGAGCTCGAAGGTCCCGACCGCCGTCAGTCCGGTCGTGTCCGGCGAGGGGGACAGGCCGACGTCCGTGGGGGAGTCCATCACCTCCACGACGGCGACGGCGACGCAGTCGTGGCTGGCCGTGCAGGTGGCGCCGGCGAACGAGGAGGGCGGCGTGAACTCCTCACGGCCGACGACGAGGAGGACCGAGCTCGGGGGTTCGACGAGCGGGCTCAGAGCAGCGTCGAGGCCTTCTCGAGCACGGAGCGCAGCTTCTGCTCCATCTCGTCGAAGTGCTCCTGGCCGCAGATCAACGGCGGGGAGAGCTGGATGACCGGGTCGCCGCGGTCGTCCGCGCGGCAGTAGAGGCCCGACTCGAAGAGCGCCTTGGAGAGGAAGCCACGCAGCAGCTTCTCGGACTCCTGGTCGTCGAACGTCTCCTTGGTGGCCTTGTCCTTCACGAGCTCGATGCCGTAGAAGTACCCGTCACCGCGGACGTCGCCGACGATCGGCAGGTCGTAGAGCTTCTCCAGCGTCGCGCGGAACGCGTCCTGGTTGTCCAGGACGTTCCGGTTCAGGCCCTCGCGCTCGAAGATGTCGAGGTTGGCCATCGCCACCGCGGTCGACACCGGGTGCCCGCCGAAGGTGTAGCCGTGCGCGAACGACGCCTGGCCGTCGAGGAACGGCTCCATCAACCGGTCGGAGGCGATCATCGCGCCGAGCGGGGAGTAGCCGGACGTCAGGCCCTTCGCGCAGGTGATCATGTCGGGCTTGTAGCCGTAGCGCTCGGAGGCGAACATGTGGCCCAGCCGCCCGAAGGCGCAGATCACCTCGTCGCTGACCAGCAGGACGTCGTACTCGTCGCAGATCTCGCGGACCCGCTGGAAGTACCCGGGCGGCGGCGGGAAGCAGCCGCCCGCGTTCTGCACCGGCTCGAGGAAGACCGCCGCGACGGTGTCGGGACCCTCGTTCTCGATGGCGACCGCGATCTCGTCGGCGGCCCAGCGGCCGAAGTCCTCGAGGTCCTGGTCGGTGCCGCCCTGGAACCGCTCGGGGGCCCGGTAGAAGTTCGTGTTCGGCACCCGGAACGTCGAGGGCACCAGCGGCTCGAACTGCTGCTTGAGGGCCGGCAGCCCCGTGATCGACAGGGCGCCCTGGGTGGTGCCGTGGTAGGCCACCGCGCGGCTGATCACCTTGTGCTTCATCGGTTTGCCGGTGAGCTTGAAGTAGTTCTTCGCGAGCTTCCACGCGGTCTCGACGGCCTCGCCGCCGCCGCTGGTGAAGAAGACCCGGTTGAGGTCTCCGGGCGCGTAGTTCGCGATCCGCTCGGCCAGCTCGATGGCGGAGGGGTGGGCGTAGGACCAGAGCGGGAAGAACGCGAGCTCGGAAGCCTGCTTGGCCGCCGCCTCGGCCAGCTCGGTGCGGCCGTGGCCGACCTGGCTGACGAACAGGCCGGCGAGCGCGTCGAGGTACTTGCGGCCCTTCGCGTCCCAGATGTACGCGCCCTCGCCCTTCACGATGATCGGCACGTCCCCGTGGTCGTAGCTCGACATCCGGGTGAAGTGCATCCACAGGTGCTCGCGCGCCGACTTCTGCAGACCGGCGTAGGCCTCGTCGTCGAACGGCAGGGAAGACGGGGTCGTCATGGGTGGATCTCCTCCTGAGGTGGGTGCTCCCATGGTGCCGGGCGAGGCGGACGCATGCAAGTGATTCCGTCGCCATGGGCCGAGTTTCTCGACCGACTCGAGTGATTTCGACTGGTGTTTCCACTGATTCCGAAGGCAGGATGGCCCGGTGCGCATCGCCACCCTCGTCTTCCGCAACGGCCACGTCTTCGACGGCCGCACCCACCTCCCCGGCCACGGGCTCGCCGTCGCGGACGGGCGCGTCGTCGCCGTCGTCCCGGACGACGACCTCGACGCGTACGCCGCCCCGGGGGCCGAGGTCGTCGACCTCGCGGGCGGAGTCGTGCAGCCCGGCTTCCAGGACGCGCACGTCCATCCGGTGCAGGGCGGCGTCGAGCGGCTGCGGTGCGACCTCTCCGGGCTCGCCACGCCGGACGAGTACCTCGCGGCGGTGCAGGCGTACGTCGCGGCGCACCCCGAGCGGCCCTGGGTGCTCGGCGGGGGCTGGGCGATGCCGGCGTTCGGCCCGACCGGTCCCACGGCGGCGGCGCTGGACGCGGTCACCGGCGACCGGCCGACGTTCCTGCCCAACCGCGACCACCACGGCGCCTGGGTGAACACGGCCGCCCTGCGGCTCGCCGGTGTCGACCGGGACACCCCGGACCCGGCCGACGGGCGCATCGAGCGCGACCCCGACGGTCGTCCGACCGGGACCCTGCACGAGGGCGCGATGGGGCTGGTCCAGCGCCACGTCCCGCCGACCCGCGACGAGGAGCTACGACGCCGGGCTGCTCGTCGCGCAGGACTACCTCCACTCGCTGGGCGTCACCGCCTGGCAGGACGCGATCCTCGGCGTGTACGCCGGGAACGGCGACCCCGCCTCGGCGTACCTGCGGGCCGTCGAGGGCGGCCGCCTCACCGCACGGGTCCGCGGGGCGCTGTGGTGGGAGCGGGACGCCGGCCTCGAGCAGGTCGAGCGCCTCCTGGAGCGGCGTACGACGTACACGGTCGGCCGGCTCGACGCGGGGTCGGTCAAGGTCATGCAGGACGGCGTGGTCGAGAACTACACGGCGGGGCTGTCCACGCCCTACCGCGACGGCTGCGGCGGGCACACGCACAACACCGGGCTGTCCTTCGTCGACCCCGCGGTGCTGCGCGAGGCGGTCACCCGGCTCGACGCCGAGGGCTTCCAGGTGCACGTGCACGCGATCGGCGACCGGGCGGTCCGCGAGGCGCTGGACGCCTTCGAGGCGGCGCGCGCGGCCAACGGACGGTCCCGGGGCCGGCACCACGTCGCGCACCTGCAGGTCGTGGCGCCCCGGGACCGGCCCCGGTTCGCCGAGCTCGACGTGACCGCCAACCTGCAGGCGCTCTGGGCCGTCGGCGACGCGGCGATGACGGAGATGACGCTCCCGTTCCTCGACGAGGAGCTGGCCGGGTGGCAGTACCCGTTCGGCTCCCTGGCCCGCGCCGGGGCCCGGCTCGCGATGGGCAGCGACTGGCCGGTCAGCACGCCGGACCCGATCGCGGCCCTGCACGTCGCGGTCAACCGCGTCGACGTCGACGAGCCGGGCGAGCCGTTCCTGCCCCAGGAGGCGCTCGGTGTCGCGCAGGCGTGGGCGGCGTACACCAGCGGCTCGGCGCACGTGAACCACCTCGACGACACCGGCGTGCTGGCGCCCGGGCTGGTCGCCGACCTCGCGGTGCTCGACCGCGACCCGTTCACCGGTCACCCGTCGGAGGTCGGGGCCACCCGGGTGGTCGCGACGTACGTCGAGGGCGAGCCCGTCTTCTCGGGCTGACCCGCGGAAATCACGGGTCATCCGGCGGTCCAGGAAGTGATTTCGTTGTTCGCCACCCCGAGGCATATCGATTTCGTTGTCCGGTCGGTAGGCTCGCCCCACCGTTCCGCCCGGACGCAGGAGTGATCCCTCGATGGCCGACCTGAGATTCCGCAACATCGTCAACGGCGAGTCCGTGGACGCCGCCGACGGCGCGACGTACGACCTGGTCAACCCGGCGACCGGCGCCGTCTACGCCGCGGCCCCGGCCTCGAAGGCCGAGGACGTCGACCGTGCCATGCAGGCCGCGGCGGCCGCCTTCGAGGAGTGGGGCGACACCACCCCCGCCGAGCGGCAGAAGGCGCTGCTCAAGATCGCCGACGCGCTCGAGTCGCGGGCCGACGAGTTCGTCCGCGTCGAGTCGGAGAACACCGGCAAGCCGCTCGAGATGACCGCGAGCGAGGAGCTGCCGCCGTGCGTCGACCAGCTCCGGTTCTTCGCCGGCGCCGCCCGGGTGCTCGAGGGCCGCGCGAGCGGTGAGTACCTCAAGGACCACACGTCGTCCATCCGGCGCGAGCCGATCGGCGTCGTCGCCCAGGTGACCCCGTGGAACTACCCGCTGATGATGATGGTCTGGAAGATCGCCCCGGCCCTCGCGGCCGGCAACACGCGTCGTGCTCAAGCCGTCGGACACGACGCCCGCGTCGACCACGCTGTTCGCCGAGCTGGCCCAGGAGTTCCTCCCGCCGGGCGTCTTCAACGTGGTCTGCGGCGACCGCGACACCGGTCGGGCGCTGGTCGAGCACCCGACGCCGCAGATGGTCTCGATCACCGGCTCGGTCCGCGCGGGCATGGAGGTCGCCGGCTCGGCGGCGGCCCAGCTCAAGCGCGCGCACCTCGAGCTCGGCGGCAAGGCGCCGGTCATCGTCTTCGACGACGCCGACGTCGAGGCGGCGGCCGAGGGCATCGCGATGGCGGGCTACTTCAACGCCGGTCAGGACTGCACCGCCGCCACCCGCGTCCTCGCCGGTCCCGGCGTGCACGCCGACTTCGTCGCGGCGCTGACCGAGCAGGCGCGCAGCACCAAGACCGGCGCGCCCGACGAGGACGTGCTGTACGGCGCCCTCAACAACGCCGAACCAGCTGGACCGGGTGACCGGCATGATCGGCCGGCTGCCCGACCACGCCAGCGTCGACGTCGGCGGCCACCGCCAGGGCGAGCAGGGCTTCTTCTACGAGCCGACCGTCGTCTCCGGCCTGCAGCAGGACGACGAGGCGATCCAGGAGGAGATCTTCGGTCCGGTCATCACCGTGCAGAAGTTCACCGACGAGGGCGAGGCGCTGCGCTGGGCCAACGGCGTGCAGTACGGCCTCGCGTCCTCGGTCTGGACCAAGGACCACGGCCGGGCCATGCGGATGGCCAAGGGCCTCGACTTCGGCTGCGTGTGGATCAACACGCACATCCCGATCGTCGCGGAGATGCCGCACGGTGGCTTCAAGCACAGCGGCTACGGCAAGGACCTGTCGATGTACGGCCTGGAGGACTACACGCGCATCAAGCACGTGATGTCCTACATCGGCCAGTGAGGATCCTGCTGGTCGGCGCCGGCGGCGTCGGCGCGGCGTTCGCCGCCATCGCGGCCCGGCGCGACTTCTTCGAGACGATCGTGGTCACCGACTACGACCTGGCCAAGGCCGAGCGGGCCGCGGCGACGGACGACCGGTACGTCGCCGCGCAGGTCGACGCGTCGTCGGCGGAGTCGGTGTCGGCGCTGTGCCGCGAGCACGGCATCACCCACGTGATGAACGCCGTCGACCCGGTGTTCGACATGCCGATCTTCGAGGGGGCGTTCGCCGCCGGCGCCGACTACCTCGACATGGCGATGTCCCTGTCCGAGCCGCACCCGGAGACGCCGTACGAGCACGCCGGGGGTGAAGCTCGGCGACGAGCAGTTCGCGGTCGCGGGGGAGTGGGAGCAGGCCGGACGCCTCGCGCTGGTGGGCATCGGCGTCGAGCCCGGGCTCTCCGACGTGTTCGCGAGGTACGCCGCCGACCACCTGTTCAGCGAGATCGACGAGCTCGGCACCCGCGACGGCGCCAACCTCGTGGTCACCGACGACGACGGCAACGAGATCTTCGCGCCGTCGTTCTCGATGTGGACCACGATCGAGGAGTGCCTGAACCCGCCCGTCGTGTGGGAGAAGGACCGTGGCTGGTTCACCACCGAGCCGTTCAGCGAGCCCGAGGTCTTCGACTTCCCCGAGGGCATCGGCCCGGTCGAGTGCGTCAACGTGGAGCACGAGGAGGTGCTCCTGATGCCGCGCTGGGTGGACTGCAAGCGGGCCACCTTCAAGTACGGCCTCGGCGACGAGTTCATCAACATCCTCAAGGTGCTGCACACCCTCGGCCTGGACCGCACCGAGAAGGTCCGCGTCAAGGGCGTCGAGGTCAGCCCGCGCGACGTGGTCGCCGCGGTGCTGCCCGACCCGGCGACCGTCGGGCCGCGGATGACGGGCAAGACCTGTGCCGGCCTGTGGGTCACCGGCACCGGCAAGGACGGGCAGCCCCGGTCGACGTACCTCTACCACGTGGTCGACAACGAGTGGTCGATGCGGGAGTACGGCCACCAGTGCGTGGTGTGGCAGACCGCGGTCAACCCCGTCGTCGCCCTCGAGCTGCTCGCGAAGCGGCACCTGGTCCGGCTCCGGCGTGCTCGGTCCCGAGGCCTTCGACGCCGTCCCGTTCCTCGACCTGCTCACGGAGTACGGCAGCCCCTGGGGGCAGCGCGACGACTGACTGAGGCGTCCAAGGATTTTCCCAGGTCGGACGTCCACCCTGGACCCATGGACGCCATATCTCCCTACGCGGGACCTCCGGGTCTGTGGCACCTGCTGGTCCGTCGTGCATCCCAACGACCTGTCCCGGCACGCCGACTGGCACGAGGCCGTCCGCGACGAGGCCCTCGCCGAGGCCTGGGCGCAGGTGCTGCCGCACGCCGGCTGACGTCGGTCGCAGCGGACGACCCGGCCGGAACCGGGACCGGTGACGGCTCGGGCTCGACCGGCTCCGCTCGTTCGTTGGTTGAGCAGGGCGGAGCGAAGCGGAGCCCGTGTCGAAACCACCCGCACCTCACGCTGGTTGAGCTTGTCGAAACCATCCGCGCACCTCAGCGCTGGTTGAGCTTGTCGAAACCACCCGCGCACCTCACGCTGGTTGAGCTTGTCGAAACCACCCGCGCACCTCACGCTGGTTGAGCTTGTCGAAACCACCCGCGCACCTCACGCTGGTTGAGCTTGTCGAAACCACCACGCCGCACAGACGCGCGCGACCGGCTCGAGAAGTTTCGAGATTCCCCTTGTGGACAACACGATTCTCGCCCGTTTCTGGGCCCGAAAGTGTCGGTGGTCGGGCCTAGGTTTGGTTCATGACCAGCACCGTCCACGACCCGTTCGAGGTCGACTCCGGGCTGCGGGACCTGACCCCCGCGCAGGTGCTGGACGCGGTCGCCGACCGGCGTCGCGTCGCGGACCGGGCCGAGGCCGAGCTGCTGGCGTTGGCGGTGCACTGGGTCGACCTGCACCCGGTCACCGACGACCGCCCGGCCGCGTCGTTCGCGCCCGGCAGGGGGTCGCCGGGATCGTGCTGAGCGAGACGGTCGTGGACGCGGCCCTGGCGGGTGAGGGGACGCCGGGGATCGCCGAGTACGCGGTCGAGACCCTCGCCGCCACCCTGGGTCTCTCCTACGCCGCGGGTCTGCGGCTGGTCTCCGAGGCGGTCGAGCTCTGCTACCGGCTGCCGCGGCTGTGGGACCTGGTCCAGTACGGGTCGGTTGCAGGCGTGGAAGGCCCGCCGGGTCGCCGCCGAGACCACCGGCCTGTCGGCCGAGGCGGTCGGGTTCGTGGACCGGCACCTGGCCGTGACCGCCCGCCGGAACACCACCGCCTCGCCGGGGAAGCTGCGGGAGCTGGTGCACGAGGCGATGCTGCGCTGCGACCCCGACCGGGCCGCCGGGATCGAGCAGGCCGCCCTGGACGCCCGCGGCGTCTGGTTCGACCACCGGACCTCGACCGCCACCACGGATGTCACCGCCCGCCTCGACACCCTCGACGCCCTCGACCTGCAAGCCTCCGTGGCTGACCTCGCCGGTGTCCTGGGCCGGCTCGGTGACGACCGCCCGCTCGACGTCCGTCAGGCCACCGCACTCGGTCTGCTCGCCCACCCGCAACGCGCCCTCGACCTCGCCAACGACACCACCGCCAGCACCGACGGGACCGGCAGCGTCGGCGAGCACGGCTCCGGTCGCCGCCGGGTTGAACGGGTCGCGGGGCACCCTGTACCTGCACGTCACCACCGCCGACCTCGCCAAGACACCGACGGCACCGGCGGAACGGTGGAGAAGCTCGGACCCGCCACCCTCCAGCTGCTCCAGGACTGGATCGGCCGGTTCTCGACCTGCACCATCCGGCCGGTCCTCGACCTCGCCCGCACCGATGCGGTCGACGTGCACGACCCGCCCGGCTGGATGCGGGAGACCGTGATCCTGCGCGACCGGCACTGCGTGTTCCCCGGCTGCCGCATCGACGCCCGGAGCTGCGACCTCGACCACATCGAGCCCTAGTGCCACCCGACGACGGTGGACCACCCGGCCAAACCAGTCCAGCGAATCTCGCTTGCTTGTGTCGCCGGCACCACCGGCTGAAGACCTTCACCGCCTGGAACTACCGGCGGTTGCCTGATGGCGACTATCACTGGACCAACCCGCACGGGCAGACCTTCCGCGTCAACCCGGATCCCTGAGACCTACCCGGCCAGCTCGTCGAGATTCCGAGCGTCAACGGCGCCGGTCTCGAGTTCTATCGGCGCGCGTGCGGAGTACGCCGGGTTTGGTAGACGTGCCGGAAGCTCGCTTCGCCCCCGAGCACCACCCGGACCACCCGAACAGACCACCCCGATGAACCTCGCCTGCCTGTGCCGACGAGACCACCGGCTCAAGACCTTCGCCGGCCGCGACAACCGCCGCCGCCTCCCCGACCACCGGGGCGGAAGACGCCGGCACCACCTACGAGTGGACGAGCCAGCTGCACCGGACCTACCGCGTCACCCCCGACCTGGCTGACCGATCGGCACGATTCGCGGACCTCGCACGTCCATCACGTCTAGCCTGTCCGACGTGGGGAGTCAGCCGGATGTGGGAGAGGTCGAGCTCCTGGTCCTCGCGACCGTCGCGCCCGAGGGAAGTCGGACCGCCGCCATCGCAGAGCGGCTCGGGCAGTCGGACGAGACGGTCC
This sequence comes from uncultured Actinomycetota bacterium, assembly GCA_963786795.1. GTDB lineage: Bacteria > Actinomycetota > Actinomycetes > Propionibacteriales > Nocardioidaceae > Nocardioides_B. The sequence goes on along the minus strand of CAWBAQ010000029.1, from coordinate 7,518 downwards.
GGGCGGCGGTCGTGCGGCTCGTGCAGGCCGACCTGCTGCAGGGCAGCGGGGACGGCGTGACGCTGACCCCGCGGGGAAGGCTGGCGGCCGCAGAACGTCCACGAGTCCCGGCCCCCGAGCGGGGCCACGGGCGTCCCGGTGCCCGCGATCGACCTGAACGAGGTGGCTCGGCTCGTCTCGGCCTGGTGGCCGGCGGATCCGGGGCGCGCGGCAGCCGACGAGGCGGCGCAGGACGCTCTCCTGGCCTCGGACGCCGACCGGGACCTCGTGGTGCGGCAGCTGGCAGACGCCTTCGCCGAGGGCAGGCTCTCATCAACCGAGCTGGAGCAGCGGACCGGCAGGGCGCTCGCGGCTCGGACCTACGGCGAGCTCGACGACGTGCTGCAGGGCCTCGGCGGCCTGCGGCGGCAGGTGAGGAGCCATCCCGTGCGCAGGGCCGTCTTCGGGGTGGTGGCCTTCCTGTCCTCCCCGTTCGTGATGGTGGGCGGGCTGTTCCTCGCCTTCGGCGACGACGTGGACGACCACGTGTTCGGACTCGTCCTCCTGGTCCTGCTGCTTCCCGGCCTGGTGGCCCTCTGGCGGTGGGCGTGGCCGCGCCGTTGAGTCAGCTGTCGAAGGGGTTGGTCCACCAGCCGAGGCTGATGGCGTCCTCCTCCGGACGGCTGGCGTCCCAGCACGTCCAGTGCGGGTAGACACCGACGTTCCAGGCCAGCCGGAAGCTGCGCCAGTTGCCCTCGGCGTGGTCGTTGCACTGGGCGACGGCCTCGGTGCGCATGGCGGGGCTGGCGGCCGGTCCGTAGAGGTACGCGAGGACGACGAAGATGGCGATCACGGCGACAGCGAGTCGCCGGACCATCTGGAACGTCAAGCTCTGCCCGCTCAGCGAGACCTGCATCCTGCTGCTCCGTACCTACCGGGTGGACCCCTCACAGGTCCGCACGGGTTCAGGGTAGGGACAGCCGCCTCCCGGTGCGGCGAAATGCCGCAATCTTCACGCGGTCGCGTCGAACGCGGCCGACACCACGTCGAACGCCTCGGTGAGCAGTGCGTCGCTCGTGACCAACGGCGGCAGGAACCGCAGCACGTTCCCGTAGGTGCCGCAGGTGAGCGTGACCACGCCCTGGGAGTGGCAGTACGCCGAGACGGAGCCGGCACGGGCGGCATCAGGGATGTTGCCGCCCGTGCCGACGATCTCGACGGCCATCATCGCCCCGCGACCGCGGACGTCGCCCACGGCCGGGTGCTTCTCCGCGATGGCGGTGAGCCGGTCGGTCATCAGCGCCCCGATCGCGCGCGCCCGCCCGGCGAGGTCCTGCTCCTGCATCGTCTCGATCGCGCCGAGGGCCGCCGCGCACGCGACGGGGTTGCCGCCGTAGGTCCCGCCGAGCCCGCCGACGTGCACCGAGTCCATGATCTCGGCCCGGCCGGTCACCGCCGCCAGCGGGAAGCCGCCGGCGATGCCCTTGGCCGTGGTCACCAGGTCCGGGCACGACGCCCTCGTGGTCGCACGCGAACCAGTCACCGGTGCGGCAGAAGCCGGTCTGGATCTCGTCGGCGACGAACACGATCCCGTTCGCCTCGGTCCACTCCTTGAGCCGGGGCAGGAAGCCGGGGGCGGGGACGACGAAGCCGCCCTCGCCGAGGATCGGCTCGATCACCAGGCAGGCGAGGTTGGTGGCGCCGACCTGCTTCTCGAGTACGTCGATCGTGCGATCGGCGGCTGCCGCACCGCTGATCGGGACGGGCTCCCGGAAGGGGTAGCTCATCGGGGCGCGGTAGACCTCGCCGGCGAAGGGTCCGAACCCGTGCTTGTAGGGCATCGACTTCGAGGTCATCGCCATCGTCAGGTTCGTGCGCCCGTGGTAGGCGTGGTCGACGACGGCCACGGCGGTCCGGCGGGTGTGCGCGCGGGCGATCTTGACCGCGTTCTCGACGGCCTCGGCGCCGCTGTTCAGCAGGGCCGACTTCTTCTCGTGGTCGCCGGGGGTCAGCTCCGCCAGCAGCTCGCACACGTCGACGTACCCGTCGTACGGGGTGACCATGAAGCACGTGTGGGTGAACGCGCGGACCTGGTCGACGACGCGGTCGACCACGTGCGGGGCGGCGTTGCCGACGCTGGCGACCGCGATCCCCGAGGCGAGGTCGATCAGCGAGTTGCCGTCGGCGTCGACGACCACCCCACCCCCGGCCGCCTCGACGAACACCGGCAGCGTGGTGCCGACTCCCCGCGCGACGTGGCGGTTGCGGCGGGCCATCTTCTCGAGGGAGCGGGGCCCGGGGATCGGCGGTCACGAGCCGGCGCTCCTGGGGGAGGTCGGGGCCGCCGACGGGGCTGGGGGAGTCGGTCACCGGCTCAGCGTAGTCAGTCGGACCGACCTGGGGCCACGGAAAACGTCGGAAATCTCGCGGAGCAGTGACCGGATCAGCGGTGGGAACACCTCCGGTGGAGGGATTCCGTCGTGATGCCCGCTCGTCCGGCAGGATGGTCCGGTGACCTCCCGCCGCGACGTCGTCCTGCTCGGCTCCACCGGATCCATCGGCACCCAGGCCCTCGACGTGGTCCGGGCCAACCCCGACCGCTTCCGGGTGCTCGCCCTGACGGCGGGCGGATCGAACCGCGACCTGTTCCGCGAGCAGGTCGAGGAGTTCTCGCCCGTCTTCGCGGACCTGGGCGAGGACGCCTCGTCGCAGGCGGCCGCCATGGAGTGCGACGTCGTGCTCAACGGCATCACCGGCGCGGTCGGGCTCCGTCCGACGCTCGCGGCCCTCGACGCCGGCAACACCCTGGCGCTGGCCAACAAGGAGTCGCTGATCATCGGCGGGCCGGTCGTGACCGCACGCGCCAAGCCGGGTCAGATCGTGCCCGTCGACTCCGAGCACAGCGCCCTGGCCCAGTGCCTGCGAGGCGGGCGCGCGGACGAGGTGCGCCGGCTGGTCCTGACGGCGAGCGGCGGGCCGTTCCGTGGGCGCAGCCGCGACGACCTGCACGGCGTCACACCCGACCAGGCGCTGGCCCACCCGACCTGGTCGATGGGGCCGGTCGTGACGATCAACTCCGCCACCCTGGTGAACAAGGGCCTCGAGGTCATCGAGGCACACCTGCTGTTCGGCATCCCCTTCGACCGCATCGACGTCGTGGTCCACCCGACCTCGGTCGTGCACTCGATGGTGGAGTTCTACGACGGCTCGACCCTGGCGCAGGCGTCCCCGCCGTCGATGCTGATCCCGATCGCACTCGGCCTGGGCTGGCCGGACCGGGTCCCCGAAGCCGCCCCGGCCGTGGACTGGACCCGACCCGAGCGGTGGGAGTTCTTCCCCCTCGACGACGAGGCGTTCCCCGCTGTGCGCCTGGCCCGCGAGGCCGGTTCGCGCGGGGCGACGGCGCCCGCGGTCTACAACGCGGCCAACGAGGTGTGCGTCGAGGCGTTCCTCGCCGGTGAGATGAGGTTCACCGACATCGTGCCCACCGTCGAGCGGGTCCTGCTGGCTCACGACGTACCCTCGGACCTGACGGATCTCACCGTCGACGACGTGCTGGCGGCGGACGCCTGGGCACGCGAGCAGGCAGGACAGGACACCGTGAAGGGCAACACTGCATGACCGCGCTGACGTACCCGCTGGGCGTGCTGCTGTTCGTCGTCGGAGTGGCCGCCTCGATCGGCCTGCACGAGCTGGGTCACCTCGTCCCCGGCAAGCTCTTCGACGTCAAGGTGACGCAGTACTTCGTCGGCTTCGGGCGCACGCTCTGGTCGCGGCGCAAGGGGGAGACGGAGTACGGCGTCAAGGCGATCCCCCTGGGCGGCTACGTGAAGCTGGTCGGGATGCTGCCGCCCGGGCCCGACCAGGACCCGAGCCTGGCCCGCGGGTCGAACACCGGGATGTTCGCGCAGCTGATGAGCGACGCCCGCTCGGCGGAGTACGAGCTGGTCGAGCCCGGCGACGAGAACCGGCTGTTCTACAAGCTGCCCTGGTGGAAGCGCATCATCATCATGGGCTCCGGCGTGATGACCAACCTGGTGATCGCGTTCCTGCTCTTCGCCGTGGTGTTCATGGGGCACGGTGCCCCCACCGCCACGACCACCATCGACGGCATCTCGCAGTGCGTCATCGCGGTGACCGAGGCCAACGCCGACAAGCCCCCGCGCAAGTGCCGCGCCGACGACCCGGTGGCCCCGGCCAAGCAGGCCGGCCTCCAGCCCGGGGACGAGATCGTCGCGTTCAACGGGGTCGCGATCCGCGACTGGGAGCAGATGCAGACCGCGGTCCGCTCCAACGACGGCGGTCGTGCGGCGATCACCGTCGACCGTGACGGCAAGCGGCTGACCGTGACCACGAACACCACGGTCTCCGCCCGTCCCGACCCCGAGAACCCCGAGCGCATCACCAAGACGGGGTTCCTGGGGATCGTGCCGGGCGTGGAGCTGGAGCGGAAGGGCATCGGCTACGTGGTGACCACGATGGTCGACGGCACCTGGGAGACGATCAAGGCCCTCGCCTCGATGCCGGTGAAGCTCTACCACGTGGGCCGGGCCGCGCTCGGGCTCGAGGAGCGGGACCAGAACGGCCCGATGAGCGTCGTCGGCGCCGGGCGGGTCGCCGGCGAGCTGGCCTCCCAGCACGAGGCCCCGGTCGGCCGACAGGTTCTTCTCGCTGCTGCTCCTGCTGGCCGGGCTCAACCTGTTCCTCGGCATGTTCAACCTCGTGCCGCTGCCGCCGCTCGACGGCGGGCCGATGGCCGCGACGCTCTACGAGGCGGTGCGGCGCGGGATCGCCAGGCTGCTGCGGCGACCCGATCCCGGCACCGTCGACAGCGCCAAGCTCCTGCCGGTGACCTACGTGATGGCCGGTCTGATCCTGGTGATGAGCGTGGTGCTGATCTATGCCGACATCGTGGCCCCGGTCTCGCTCAGCTGAGGGCTTTCGACAGGCCCGACCAACGACGGCTCAACCAACGACGACGAGAAGAAGGAAGTCCATGACCACGGTCAACCTGGGGATGCCCGCGGCGCCGCCGCCGGTCCTCGCACCGCGCCGCCCGACCCGCCAGATCAAGGTGGGCAAGGTCCTCGTCGGCGGTGACGCGCCCGTCTCGGTGCAGTCGATGACGACGACGCTGACCTCGGACGTGAACACCACCCTCCAGCAGATCGCGGAGCTCACCGCCGCCGGCTGCGACATCGTGCGCGTCGCCTGCCCGTCGCAGGACGACGCGGACGCCCTCCAGGAGATCGCCGAGCACTCCCAGCTGCCGGTGATCGCCGACATCCACTTCCAGCCGAAGTACGTCTTCGCCGCCATCGACGCCGGCTGCGCCGCCGTACGCGTCAACCCCGGCAACATCCGCAAGTTCGACGACCAGGTCAAGCAGATCGCCCGGGCCGCCCAGGACCGGGGTACGTCGATCCGGATCGGCGTCAACGCGGGCTCGCTCGACAAGCGGCTGCTGGAGAAGTACGGCAAGGCCACCCCGGAGGCCCTCGTCGAGTCGGCCGTCTGGGAGGCCTCGCTGTTCGAGGAGCACGGCTTCCACGACTTCAAGATCTCCGTCAAGCACAACGACCCGGTCGTGATGGTGCAGGCCTACGAGATGCTCTCCGAGCGCGGCGACTGGCCGCTGCACCTCGGGGTGACCGAGGCCGGCCCGGCGTTCCAGGGCACGATCAAGTCGGCGGTCGCGTTCGGCTCCCTGCTCTCCCGCGGCATCGGCGACACGATCCGCGTCTCGCTCTCGGCCCCGCCGGTCGAGGAGGTCAAGGTCGGCATCCAGATCCTGCAGTCGCTGAACCTGCGGCCCCGCAAGCTCGAGATCGTGTCCTGCCCGTCGTGCGGGCGCGCCCAGGTCGACGTCTACAAGCTCGCCGACGAGGTGACCGCCGGCCTCGAGGGCATGGAGGTCCCGCTGCGCGTCGCGGTCATGGGGTGCGTCGTGAACGGCCCGGGCGAGGCCCGGGAGGCCGACCTCGGCGTCGCCTCGGGCAACGGCAAGGGCCAGATCTTCGTCCGGGGCGAGGTCATCAAGACCGTCCCCGAGTCACAGATCGTGGAGACCCTGATCGAGGAGGCGATGCGGATCGCCGAGTCGATGGAGCCCGTCGAGGGCGCCGAGGGTGGAGCCACCGTCAGCGTGTCCTGAGCCGGGCGAACCAGGCGAAACGGGCATGTCGGCGTGCTTGTGGCCGATGGCCGCAGCCGGCGACGGCGTGTCGTTGCGGGGAGCGGCCACAAACTGGCGCGCCCGGAGTGAGGACGGTCACAGAGTGGGTAGGAGGCGAGGAGCAGCCGACCCCGAGAGGAATCTCATGTCCACCGCCTCCACCACCGAGACCGCCCGGCAGCCACGCCGCGACCGGTCCCACTACCTCTACATGGCCGTCATCGTCGCCGTCGCGCTCGGTATCGCGGTCGGCCTGATCGCCCCGGACTTCGCCGTCAAGCTGGCGCCGCTCGGCACCGCTTTCGTCGCGCTGATCAAGATGATGATCTCGCCGGTCATCTTCTGCACGATCGTGCTCGGGGTCGGCTCGGTCGCCAGCGCCGCCCACGTCGGCAAGGTCGGCGGGCTGGCCCTGGCCTACTTCGTGGCCATGTCGACGGTCGCGCTGGCGATCGGTCTGGTCGTCGGCAACCTGATCCAGCCGGGGCAGGGCCTGAACCTCACCGCCGACGTGGCCAAGGCAGGCGCCGAGCAGGCCGGCGAGGCGAGCAGCACCACGGACTTCATCCTCGGGGTCATCCCGACGACCCTGTTCTCGGCGCTGACCGAGGGCGAGGTGCTCCAGACGCTCCTGGTCGCCCTGCTGGTCGGGTTCGCCGTGCAGGCCATGGGTCGGGCCGGGAAGCCCGTCATCCGGGGCATGGAGCATCTCCAGCGCGTCGTGTTCCGGGTGCTCGCGATGATCATGTGGGCGGCTCCCGTCGGCGCCTTCGGTGCCATCGCCGGTGTCGTGGGTGAGACCGGGCTCGACGCTCTGAAGAGCCTGGCGATCCTGATGGCCGCGTTCTACCTCACCTGTGCGGTGTTCGTGTTCGTGATGCTCGGCACGATCCTCAAGCTGGCCACCGGGGTGAACATCTTCAGCCTGCTGAGGTACCTCGGCCGTGAGTTCCTGCTGATCCTCTCCACCTCGTCGTCCGAGTCGGCCCTGCCGCGGCTGATGGCGAAGATGGAGCACGCCGGCATCGACAAGACGACCGTCGGTGTCGTGGTACCGACCGGCTACTCCTTCAACCTCGACGGCACCGCGATCTACCTGACCATGGCGTCGCTGTTCATCGCCGAGGCGAGGGCGACCCGCTCTCGATCCCCGAGCAGATCTCGCTGCTGGTGTTCATGGTCATCGCGTCGAAGGGCGCGGCGGGCGTCACCGGCGCCGGCCTCGCCACCCTCGCCGGCGGGCTGTCCTCGCACCGTCCGGAGCTGCTCGACGGGGTCGGCCTGATCGTCGGCATCGACCGGTTCATGTCCGAAGCTCGAGCCTTGACGAACTTCGCCGGCAACGCGGTGGCCACGGTCCTGAT
>CAWBAQ010000028.1:0-173455 GCA_963786795.1 uncultured Actinomycetota bacterium | reverse complement strand
CGACCAGGACCTCAGCGAGGACATGGAGGAGGAGATCCTCGCCCAGGCCCAGGCCGAGATCAACGAGACACGCCGCGGACGCCGGCCCCGGCCGCAACCACCGGCGATCAAGGAGAGCAGCGTGTCTGAGGCCAGACCGACACCAGCCGACCGCAGCGCGCACCTCAAGGCCGCCGAGGGCGCGGTGCTGCGGGCCGACGACCTGATCGCCGGCTACCTGCCCGGGGTCAACATCCTCAACGGCGCCGACCTGTACTGCCAGGAGAGCGAGCTGGTCGGCATCATCGGCCCCAACGGCGCCGGCAAGTCGACCCTGCTCAAGGCGCTGTTCGGCCTGGTGAAGATCAACACCGGCACGGTGCAGCTCAAGGGCGAGGACATCACCAACCAGCGCGCCGACCACCTGGTCACCGCGGGCATCGGCTTCGTCCCGCAGACCAACAACGTCTTCCCGTCGCTGACCATCCAGGAGAACCTGGAGATGGGCGTCTACCAGCGCCCGAAGTCGTTCACGGAGCGGTTCGAGTTCGTCGGCGACCTGTTCCCGGCGCTGATCGACCGCGAGGCCCAGCGCGCCGGCTCGCTGTCCGGCGGCGAGCGCCAGATGGTCGCCATGGGCCGCGCGCTGATGATGGAGCCGTCGGTGCTGCTCCTCGACGAGCCGTCCGCGGGCCTCTCCCCGGTGATGCAGGACGAGGTCTTCGTCCAGACCCGGCGGATCAACCGGGCCGGTGTCTCGGTGGTCATGGTCGAGCAGAACGCCAGCCGCTGCCTGCAGATCTGCGACCGCGCCTACGTGCTCGACCAGGGCCGCAACGCCTACACCGGGACCGGCCAGGACCTGGCCAACGACCCGAAGGTCATCGAGCTCTACCTCGGCACGCTGGCCAAGAAGCGACTGACCGCGTCGCGCCGCTGCCGCTCGGCCGCCGACACACCGGCACGCGAAGAAGGGCCCGACCGTGACGGTCGGGCCCCTTCGCTGTGTGCTGCGGTGGATCAGATCGACGCCGGTGACGTACTCGAGGTTCTTGTACTTGTTGTTCGGCGTCGTACTGGAAGATGCCGATCGTGGCCTTGGTCGGGCTACCGGTGTCGCCCATGTCGACCGGGCCGGAGACACCGTCGTAGTCGATGTCCTCGCCGTTCTTCGAGCAGCGTCGGCGCACTCCTCGAACGACGTGCACTCGGTGCCGTCCTTGCGAGACCTTGATGATGCTCCGGAGCGAAGGTCGCCGGGTCGTCGCGTCTTGGCCGCGATCGCCGCGAGGGCGGTCAGCATCGTGGCGTCGTACGACTCCGGACCGTAGGTGAAGTCCTTGAGCTTCGGGTCGGTCTTCGAGCATCCGCTCCTTGAAGTCCGAGGTCAGCTCGGCGCCCGGGTAGGTCGCCTTGACGCCCGTCAGGGTGCCCTTCGGGAAGTCCTTGCGAGTAGTCGGCGGTGTTGCCGTCCACGAAGTAGGTCTGGACGTCCTGCGGGCCGATGCCCTTGGCGATCAGCTGCGGGATGATCTTGGTGGTCTCGTCGAAGGCGACCAGCACGATGGCGTCCGGCTTGCGTCGCCGCGACCTTGTTGACCTCGGCGGTGAAGTTCGTCGCGTCGGCGCGAGTAGAGCTGCTTGGCGGCGACGTTGCCGCCGCCGGCCTTGATGCCCTTCTCGACCTGGCCGGCGAGCAGCCTCGCCGTAGGAGTCCTGGCGGGCCAGGATCGCGACGTTGTTCTTGCCGTCCTCGATCACGAGGTTGGCCAGCACGGCGCCCTGGAGGACGTCGGACGGGGCGGTGCGGAAGTACAGGCTCTTCGGGTCGGTCTTCGGGTCGTCGAAGCGCCGGCGAGGTGTTGGCCGGGCGAGAACTGCACGACACCGGCGCCGGTGATCTTGTCGATGACGCTCAGCGACACCGAGGACGAGGCCGCACCGACGACGACGTCGGCGTTCGCGTCGAGCAGCTTGTCGGTCTGGGCGCCCGCGATGTCCGGCGTGCCGTCACCGGAGTCGGCCTTGACCTGGACGACGTCCTTGCCGAGCACGCCACCGGCGGCGTTGATGTCGTCGACGGCGGTCTGGACGCCGGCGAACTCCGGCGGGCCGAGGAAGGCGAGGTCACCGGTCTGCGGGAGCAGGGTGCCGACCGTCAGCGTCGCCGTCACCCTTGGCGCGGAGCGCTGGCGCTCTCGCTCGGCGAGGCGCTGGTGTCGGTCAGCGCTGTCGCTGTCGCTGCTGCCGCCACAGGCGGTGAGGGCGAGCGACGCCGTCGCGAGCACCACGGCCGTGCGCCAGGCGCGGGTTGGGCGAATCATTGAGCCTCCGTCATGAGGAGTGTGCGCGGCGTCCCCCACCGGGTACCGTCGCGCATTCTGATGCTGCGAACCTAGCGCCAAACCCGTTGGTTCATGGGGGTCTGAGGACCAATTAGGTGGTGCTGTCGTTGCCATTTCGTGACCTGCGGCAGCGCCCGACCGACCCGTCGGCCGACTTGCCGGGCTACTCGTGCGGGTCCGCGGCGACGCCCGGGCCCGTGGGTGATCACGCCGTCGGCCACCTGGCGCATCGACAGGCGCAGGTCCATCGCGGTCTTCTGGATCCACCGGAACGCGTCCGGCTCGCTCAGGTCCGAGCTGCTGCTGCAGCACGCCCTTGGCCCGGTCGACGCGCCTTGCGGGTCTCCAGCCGCTCGGTCAGGTCGGCGACCTCGGCCTCGAGCAGCTGCAGCTCGGCGAACCGGCTCACCGCCATCTCGATCGCCGGCACCAGGTCGGTCTTGGTGAACGGCTTGACGAGGTAGGCCATCGCGCCGGCGTCGCGGGCCCGCTCGACGAGGTCGCGCTGGCTGAACGCGGTGAGGATCACCACCGGCGCGATCCGCTGCTCGGCGATCCGCTGGGCCGCGGCGATGCCGTCGAGCCGGGGCATCTTGACGTCGAGGACGACCAGGTCGGGCCGGTGCTCCTCGGCGAGCTCGACGGCGCGTCTCGCCGTCGCCGGCCTGGCCGACGACGTCGTACCCCTCCTCGGCGAGCATCTCGGCGAGGTCCAGGCGGATCAGCGCCTCGTCCTCGGCGATGACGACGCGGCGTGCGGGGGTGGCGGGTCGGGCTCACGGGGGAAGGCTAGTACGGCGGGCCGCCGACGCCCGCGGCCGCGCAGTCGACGGACCGGCTCGCGGCCCGCGGACGGTCAGGCGGCCGTCGGTGGCACCGCGACCCCGGCGCGTGCGCCGCCAGGAACAGCTCGACCTCCTCGCGCTCCACCCGGCGCTGCGACAGGCTCGGTGCAGGCCGCGCGGGCGTTCGCGATGCGCGCGCTCCTGGCCCAGCCAGTGCCTGCAGCAGTCGTCTCCATGCTCGCCCCACCGTCGGCTCCACGTGCCGGAGCCGCCAAACTCTAGCTGTGTCACTGATAGATCAATGGTCAACCGGCGGTCCACGACCGTGCGATCGGCTACCGTTGCTCAGCGTCGCTCGGGCCCCGGTAGCCCAACGGCAGACGCGGTGGTCTCAAACACCACTGCCGAAGGGCTGTGGGTTCGAATCCCACACCGGGGCACCGCGATGCGACCGGTGTCGGCGCTCGACCGAGCATGACGTCGTGCACACGTCCGTCCCGAGCGACGTCGCCGAGCGCGCTGCGCTGCCTCGGACGCCGGCATGCGCCGACGCGACAACGCCGCCGTGCACGGCGTCAGCCGTCAAGACGATCCGCCGGTGGCGGCGGCTCTACCAGCGGCGTGGCCGCCGCGGGGTCAGACCCACCTCGCGGTCGCGTGTCCGCGCTGCGACGGAGCCGCCGCTCGACGCGCCCGGCCTACGCCGAGCTGCTCGGCTGGTACCTCGGCGACGGGTGCACTCGTCGCGGGCCGGCGCGGCGTGCTACGCGCTGCACGTCTTCCAACGACCGTCGCTACCCGAGCATCAACGAGCGACGTCGCTGGACCTGATGCGGCGCGGTGAGAGCCCGGCGGCCGGCCGCACACGTCGCGAGGCGCCCGGCGCGTCGTGGTCACGACCGTGTACTGGAAGCACTGGCCGTGCCTGTTCCCGCAGCACGGCCCGGGCCGCAAGCACGAGCGGGAGCTGGGCCTGCGCCGCTGGCAGTGGCGAGATCGTCGAGGCGCACCCGGCCGACTTCCTGCGCGGGCTGTTCCACTCCGACGGCTGCCGGGTCGAACAACTGGGCCACGCCGGCTGGTGGCCGGCGAGCCGAAGCGCTACGACTACCCGCGCTGGCAGTTCACCAACAACTCCGACGGACATCCGGCGCTGGTGCTGCGACGCGCTCGACCTCGTCGACGTGCCGTGGCGGCAGTCGAGCTGGAAGACCATCTCGGTCTCCACGCCGCGCGGGGTGGCCCGGCTCGACGAGCTGGTCGGGCTCAAGTCGTGAGCGCGCTCAGCTGCGGGCGGCGGTAGGCCGGGCGCGACCTCGTTGATCGCGTCGCCCATCCGGTGGATGCGCAGCGCGTTGGTCGAGCCGGGGATGCCGGGCGGGCTGCCCGCGATGATCACGACCAGGTCGCCCTCCTCGACCCGGCCGATCTCGCAGCAGCGCGCTCGTCGACCTGGCGCACCATCTCGTCGGTGTGCTCGACCGGCGCCGCCGAGGAACGTCTCGACGCCCCAGGTCAGCGCGAGCTGCGAGCGCACGACCGGGCACCGGGGTGAACGCCAGCATCGGGATCGGGCCGCGGTAGCGGGACAGCCGCCGGGCGGAGTCGCCGCTCTGGGTGAACGCGACGAGGTACTTCGCGCCGACCCGCTCGGCGACCTCGGCGGCGGCCTTGGCGATCACGCCGCCGCGGGTGCGCGGCTGCCAGTCGATCGCGGCCATCCGGGCCAGCCCGTGGTCCTCGGTGGACTCGATGATCCGGGCCATCGTCTCGACGGTCTCGATGGGGTACTCCCCCACGCTGGTCTCGCCCGACAGCATCACCGCGTCGGCGCCGTCGAGCACCGCGTTGGCGACGTCGGAGGCCTCGGCCCGGGTGGGCCGCGGGGCGGAGATCATCGACTCGAGCATCTGGGTGGCGACGATGACCGGCTTGGCGTTCCGGCGGGCCACCTCGATGACCTGCTTCTGCAGGAACGGCACGTCCTCGAGCGGGCACTCCACGCCGAGGTCGCCGCGGGCCACCATGAAGCCGTCGAAGGCGTCGACGATCTCCTCGATGTTGTCGATCGCCTGCGGCTTCTCGATCTTGGCGATCACCGGGAGGAAGACGCCCTCCTCGCGCATGATCTTGCGGACGTCCTCGACGTCGGCGGCCGAGCGCACGAACGACAGCGCGATGAAGTCGACGGTCAGGTGCAGCGCCCAGCGCAGGTCCTCGATGTCCTTCTCCGACATCGCCGGCACGGAGACCGCGACGCCGGGCAGGTTGATGCCCTTGTTGTTGCTGACCGGTCCGCCGACGACGACCCGGGTGAGCACGTCGGTGTCCGTCGACCTCGAGCGACCTCGAGGCGCACCTTGCCGTCGTCGATCAGGATCGGGTCGCCCGGCGCTGACGTCGCCGGGCAGTCCCTCGTACGTCGTCGAGGCAGATCTTCGCGTCGCCGGGCACCTCGCGGGTGGTGATCGTGAACTCGTCGCCCTCTCGAGCTGCACGGGTCCGTCGGCGAACTTGCCGAGCCGGATCTTGGGGCCCTGCAGGTCGGCGAAGATGCCGACGCCGTGGCCGGTCTCGTCGGAGGCCTCGCGCACCATCCGGTAGACCTTCTCGTGGTCGGCGTACGACCCGTGGCTGAGGTTCAGCCGGGCGACGTCCATGCCGGCGTCCACCAGCTCCCGGATCTTCTCGGGCGTGTTCACCGCGGGACCCAGGGTGCAGACGATCTTTGCTCTACGCACGCACCGACCCTAGCGGGCTACCCGCGAGTCACCGGACGCCGTCGCCTGGATCGTTCCAAGATGTGATCGTCCGGACGCGCCCGGCGCCTCAGACGACCAGCGGGCGCTCGGTCGGCGGGATCGGCGACGGGCAGCGTCGTCGAGCCGGTGAGGTACGTGTCGACCGCGGCGGCGGCCGCGCGGCCCTCGGCGATCGCCCAGACGATCAGCGACTGGCCGCGGCCGGCGTCGCCGGCGACGAAGACGCCGGGCTGGCGTGGACATGTAGGCCGTCGTCGCGGACGATGTTGCCGCGCTCGTCGAGGTCGACGCCGAGCTGGCTCGACGACGCCGTCCTGCTCCGGGCCGGTGAAGCCCATCGCGAACAGCACCAGCTCGGCCGGGATCTCGCGCTCGGTGCCCTCGACCTCGCTGAACCTGCCGTCCTTCATCTCCACGTCGACCAGGCGCAGCGCGCGGACGTTGCCGTCCTCGTCGCCGAGGAACTCCTGGGTGGACACGGAGTAGACCCGCTCGCCGCCCTCCTCGTGCGCCGAGGAGACCCGGAAGATCATCGGGTACGTCGGCCAGGGCTGGCCGCTCGGGCCGGTCCTCACCGGGCTGCGGCATGATCTCCAGCTGCGTCACCGACGCGGCCTTCTGCCGGTGCGACGTGCCGAGGCAGTCCGCGCCGGTGTCGCCGCCGCCGATGATGACCACGTGCTTGCCGGTCGCGACGATCTGGTCCGTCGACCTCCTCGCCGAGCGAGGCCCGGTTGGACTGCGGCAGGAACTCCATCGCCTGGTGGATGCCGCCGAGCTCGCGGCCGGTGATCGGCAGGTCGCGCGCGACGGTCGCGCCGATGGCCAGCACGACCGCGTCGAAGCGGTCGACGAGCTGCGCGCCGGTGACGTCGTCGCCGACGTCGACGCCGGAGCGGAAGACCGTGCCCTCGCGCCGCATCTGGTCGATGCGGCGGTCGAGGTGCTTCTTCTCCATCTTGAACTCGGGGATGCCGTAGCGCAGCAGGCCGCCGGGCTTGTCGGCGCGCTCGTAGACCGCGACGGTGTGGCCGGCGCGGGTCAGCTGCTGGGCGGCGGCGAGGCCGGCGGGGCCGGAGCCGATGACCGCGACGGTCTTGCCGGTCAGCCACTCCGGCGGCTGCGGCCGGACCAGGCCGGACTCCCACGCCCGGTCGGCGATCGAGACCTCGACGTTCTTGATCGTCACCGGGTCCTGGTTGATGCCGAGCACGCAGGCGGTCTCGCACGGCGCCGGGCACAGCCGGCCGGTGAACTCCGGGAAGTTGTTCGTCGCGTGCAGCCGCTCGATCGCGCCCTCCCAGTCGTCGCGCCAGACCAGGTCGTTCCACTCCGGGATGATGTTGCCCAGCGGGCAGCCCTGGTGGCAGAACGGGATGCCGCAGTCCATGCAGCGGCCGGCCTGCTCGGTGATGATCGGCAGCAGCGCGCGGCCCGCCCCTTCGGGGTAGACCTCGTTCCAGTCGTTGAGCCGCTCGTCGACGGGCCGGCGGGACGCGACCTCGCGGCCGGCTCCTCGAGGTAGACCTCGGGTCAGTCATTGACGCGCTCCTCGACCGGCCGGCGGGTCGCGACCTCGCGGCCGGACTTGAGGAAGCCTCTCGGGTCAGCCATGGAGCGCCTCCATCATCCTGGTCGCGGTCTCGTCCTCGGAGAGGCCGTCGGCCTCGGCCTTCTCCTTGGCGGCCAGCACCAGCTTGTAGTCGCGCGGCATCACCTCGGTGAAGCGGTGCACGGCGGTCGCCCAGTCGTCGAGCAGCGCCTCGGCCACCGGCGACCCGGTCTCCTCGAGGTGCCGGCGCACCAGGGCCTGCGAGCTCGTCGGCCGCGTCGCCCTCGACGGCGGCGAGCTCGACCAGCTCGTGGTTGACCCGGCCCTCGTCGAGGTCGAGCACGAACGCGACGCCGCCGGACATGCCGGCGGCGAAGTTGCGGCCGGTCGGGCCGAGCACGACGACGCGGCCGCCGGTCATGTACTCGCAGCCGTGGTCGCCGACGCCCTCGACGACCGCGGTGGCGCCGGAGTTGCGGACGCAGAACCGCTCGCCGACCTGGCCGCGCAGGAAGATCTCGCCGGACGTCGCGCCGTAGCCGATGACGTTGCCGGCGATGATCTGCTCGGCCGGCGTCGAAGGTCGCGGCCCGGTCGGGGCGGACCACGATCCGGCCGCCGGACAGGCCCTTGCCGACGTAGTCGTTGGCGTCGCCCTCGAGCCGCAGCGTGATGCCGCGCGGCACGAACGCGCCGAACGACTGGCCGGCCGAGCCGGTGAAGGTGATGTCGATCGTGCCGTCGGGCAGGCCCTCGCCGCTGGTAGCGCTTGGTCACCTCGTGGCCGAGGATCGTGCCGACGGTGCGGTTGACGTTGCGGATCTGCACCTGGGCCCGGACCGGCTCGCCCCTCTCCAGCGCGTCGGCGCGCGAGCGCGACCAGCTCGTTGTCGAGCGCCTTGTCGAGGCCGTGGTCCTGCCTGCGTGGTGTTGTGCCGCGGCGGCGCCCTCGGGCAGCTCGGGCACGTGCAGGATCGGGCGCAGGTCGAGCCCGGCGGCCTTCCAGTGGTGCGACCGCCTGGTCGACGTCGAGCAGCTCGGCGTGGCCGACCGCCTCCTCGAGCGTGCGGAAGCCGAGCTCGGCGAGCAGCTCGCGGACCTCCTCGGCGATGAACTCGAAGAAGTTCACGACGAACTCGGGCTTGCCGGCGTAGCGCTCGCGCAGCACCGGGTTCTGCGTCGCGACGCCCGACCGGGCAGGTGTCGAGGTGGCAGACCCGCATCATGATGCAGCCGGACACCACCAGCGGCGCGGTCGCGAAGCCGAACTCCTCGGCGCCGAGCAGCGCGGCGACGAGCACGTCGCGGCCGGTCTTCATCTGGCCGTCGGCCTGCACGACGATCCGGTCGCGCAGCCCGTTGAGCAGCAGGGTCTGCTGGGTCTCGGCGAGGCCGAGCTCCCACGGACCGCCGGCGTGCTTGAGCGACGTCAGCGGCGCGGCGCCGGTGCCGCCGTCGTGCCCGGAGATCAGCACGACGTCGGCGTGCGCCTTGGACACGCCCGCCGCGACCGTGCCGACGCCGACCTCGGCGACCAGCTTCACGTGCACCCGTGCGGACGGGTTCGCGTTCTTCAGGTCGTGGATCAGCTGGGCGAGGTCCTCGATCGAGTAGATGTCGTGGTGCGGCGGCGGCGAGATCAGCCCGACGCCGGGCGTGGAGTGCCGGGTCTTGGCGACCCACGGGTAGACCTTGTGGCCGGGCAGCTGGCCGCCCTCGCCGGGCTTCGCGCCCTGCGCCATCTTGATCTGGATGTCGTCGGCGTTGGTGAGGTACTCCGAGGTGACGCCGAAGCGGCCGGACGCGACCTGCTTGATCGGCGCTGCGGCGCTCGGGGTCGTAGCAGCCGGTCGGCGTCCTCGCCGCCCTCACCGGTGTTGGACTTGCCGCCGAGCCGGTTCATCGCGATCGCGAGCGTCTCGTGCGCCTCCTGGCTGATCGAGCCGTAGGACATCGCGCCGGTGGAGAACCGCTTGACGATCTCGGAGACCGGCTCGACCTCGTCGATCGGGATCGGCTCGCGCTCGCCGTCGCGGAACTTGAACAGCCCGCGCAGCGTCATCAGCCGCTCGGACTGCTCGTTGACGCGCGCGGTGTACTGCTTGAAGATGTCGTAGCGGCCGGTGCGGGTGGAGTGCTGCAGCCGGAACACCGTCTCGGGGTCGAACAGGTGCGGCTCGCCCTCGCGGCGCCACTGGTACTCGCCGCCGATCTCGAGGCGAGCGGTGCGCCGGCGGCAGGCCGTCGACCGGGTAGGCCTTGCGGTGCCGGCGGGCGACCTCCTCGGCGATGGTGTCGATGTCGACGCCGCCGAGCTTGCTGGTGGTGCCGGTGAAGTAGCGGTCGACCAGCGGCTGGGCCAGGCCGACGCGCCTCGAAGATCTGGGCACCGGTGTACGACGCGACGGTCGAGACGCCCATCTTGCTCATCACCTTGAGCACGCCCTTGCCGAGCGACTTCACGCAGGTTCTTCACGGCCTGCTCGGGCTCGACGTCGACGTAGTAGCCGTCGCGGGCGAGGTCCTCGACGGTCTCCATCGCGAGGTAGGGGTTGACCGCCGCGGCGCCGTACCCGATCGAGCAGCGCGACGTGGTGCACCTCGCGGACGTCGCCGGCCTCGATGACCAGGCCGACCTGGGTGCGGGTCTTCTCGCGCACCAGGTGGTGGTGCACCGCGCCGGTCAGCAGCAGCGACGGGATCGGCGCGAGCTCGGCGGTGGAGTGCCGGTCGGAGAGCACGATGATCCGGGCGCCGTCGGCGATCGCCGCGGACACCTCGGCGCAGATCTCGTCGATCCGGTCGGCCAGCGCCCGGCCGCCGCCCTCGACGTCGTACAGGCCGCGGGAGACGTGCGTGGCGTAGCCGGGCAGGTCGCCGTCGCGGTTGATGTGCCGGATCTTGGCCAGCTCGTCGTTGGTGATCACCGGGAACGGCAGCACCAGCTGGCGGCACGACGCCGGCGTCGGCTCGAGCAGGTTGGCCTCGGGGCCGATGGTCCCGGACAGCGAGGTGACGAGCTCCTCGCGGATCGCGTCCAGCGGCGGGTTGGTGACCTGCGCGAACAGCTGCGCGAAGTAGTCGAACAGCAGCCGCGGCCGGTCCGACAGCGCCGCGATCGGGGTGTCGGTGCCCATCGAGCCGATCGGCTCGGCGCCGGTCTTGCGCCATCGGCGTGAGCAGGACCCGCTTCTCCTCCTCGGTGTAGCCGAAGATCTGCTGGCGGCGGGTCACCGAGGCGTGCGTGTGCACGATGTGCTCGCGGTCGGGCAGGTCCTCGAAGCGGACGATGCCGGCGTGCAGCCACTCGTCGTAGGGGTGCTCGGCGGCGAGCTCGCCCTTGATCTCCTCGTCCTCGATGATCCGGTGCTCGTGCGGTGTCGACCAGGAACATCCGGCCGGGCTGCAGCCGGCCCTTGCGGACGACGGTCGCCGGGTCGATGTCGAGCACGCCGACCTCGGAGGCGAGCACGACCAGACCGTCGTCGGTGACCCAGTAGCGGGAGGGGCGCAGGCCGTTGCGGTCGAGCACGGCGCCGACCTGGGTGCCGTCGGTGAACACGACGCAGGCGGGGCCGTCCCACGGCTCCATCATCGAGGAGTGGAACTCGTAGAACGCGCGGCGGCGCGGCGTCCATCTCGGTGTGGTTCTCCCACGCCTCGGGGATCATCATCAGCACCGAGTGCGGCAGCGTGCGGCCGCCGAGGTGCAGCAGCTCGAGCACCTCGTCGAAGGACGCGGAGTCGGAGGCGCCCGGGGTGCAGATCGGGTAGAGCCGGTCGAGGTCGCCGGGGATCAGGTCGCTGGCCAGCAGCGCCTCGCGGGCCCGCATCCAGTTGCGGTTGCCCATCACGGTGTTGATCTCGCCGTTGTGGGCGATGAACCGGAACGGGTGCGACAGCGGCCAGCTCGGGAAGGTGTTGGTGGAGAACCGCGAGTGCACGACGGCCACCGCCGACGCGACCCGCTCGTCGACCAGGTCGGGGTAGAAGTGGTCGAGCTGGTCGGTGGTGAGCATGCCCTTGTAGGCGATGGTGCGCGACGACAGCGACGGGAAGTAGACGTCGGTCTCGTGCTCGGCGCGCTTGCGCAGGCAGAACGCCAGCCGCTCCAGGGCCATGCCCGACGAGGCGGCCGCCGGCGGCGGCGACGAACAGCTGGCTGAACGTCGGCATCACCGACAGCGCGGTGGCGCCGAGCATCGACGGGTCGACCGGCACGTCGCGCCAGCCGAGGACGGTCGAGGCCCTCCTCGGCGGCGATCTCCTCGATGCGGCGGCGGGTCTTGGCGACCTCGTCCTCGTCGCCGGGCAGGAACGCGGTGCCGACGGCGTACGCGTGCGGCCGGCGGCAGCTCGAAGTCGACGACCTCGCGGAAGAACGCGTCCGGGACGCCGAGCAGGATGCCCGCGCCGTCGCCGGAGTCGGGCTCGGCGCCGGTGGCGCCGCGGTGCTCGAGGTTGCGCAGCGCGGTGATCGCCTTGGCGACGATGTCGTGGCTGGCCTCGCCGGTCAGGGTGGCGACGAAGGCGACACCACAGGCGTCGTGCTCGTGGAGTCCGTCGTACAGCCCCTGGGGCGGCGGGAACGCGTGCATGCGGCCATCCCTCCCGTCGTCGTGGCACCCGGGGTGGTCCGCCGGGGAGGGCGGTCCGGGGCGCTTTCTCATGCAAGTGATGCAGGGGACGACATTGGCCCAAGCGATCGAAAAGCCTACAGCACGGTAACCTGCCGTCAGCTCGACCAGCGAGACGGGTGGCTCACACTCCGGACGCGCCCGCGGACGGGCCGGGGTCAGCCGATCCCGGCGCCCACCGACGAGGCTGCCGAACGGCGTAGGTCAGGCCGGCCGCCGCGGCGCCCAGCAGCATCTGCCGCAAGCCGCCGTACCACCAGGACCGGCTGGTGACCTGGGTCACCACGGCGCCGCACAGGAACAGCGCGAGCAGGGTGACGACCAGCCCCGGGACGCAGGCTGCCGGCACCGAGCAGGTAGGGCAGCACCGGGATCAGCGCGCCGACCGCGAACGACGACGAACGACGAGACCGCGGCGACCATCGGCGAGGCCAGGTCGTCGGGGTCGACGCCGAGCTCCTCGCGGGCGTGCACGGCGACCGCGTTGTCGACGTCGACGTGGATCTGCCGGGCGACCTCGGCCGCGAGCGCCGGGTCGATGCCCTTCTCGACGTACATCTCGGCCAGCTCGCCGGCCTCGGCCGTGCGGGTTGGCGATGATCTCGCGGCGCTCCTTGTCGATCTCGCGCTGCGGCGGCCTCGGACTGGCTGGCCACCGAGGTGTACTCCCCCGCCGCCATCGAGAACGCGCCGGCGGCGAGGCCGGCCAGCCCGGCGAGCACGACCGCGGGGAGTCCGTGTGGTCGCGGGTGCCGCCGGCGACGCCGGCGATCAGCGCGAAGTTGGAGACCAGCCCGTCCATCGCGCCGAACACCGCCGGCCGCAGCCAGCCGCCGGTGACGTCGGGGTGCTCGTGCGAGATCTCGGGTACGTCGGAGGGCACGCGCGTCCGTGGTCATGCCGTCAACGTAGCGAGTCCGGGCAGGCATTTCACCGAAGGAAAGGCTCACCTGATCGCGCTACGACGGTGGACCCGGCTCCGATATCGGACGGGTCTCGCTGACCCCTGGGTCACTTCCGTCTCCGTTGCCGGAGCGCCGTCCTCGGGGACGTCCTGGCGGCGTCCGGCGGCGGCCGCGTGCCGTCGCGGTACACCGACTCCTCGCGGCCCGGGTGGCGACGGCCGGCGACGACGAAGTACGCCGCGGCGCCGCAGGAACAGCACGATCGAGGTCCACACGTTGAGCCGCAGCCCGAAGACGTCGTTGGCCTCCACCGCGTCGATGCGGAGGTACTCGATCCAGCCGCGGCCGGCGGTGTAGCCCATCACGTACAGCGCGAACGCCCGGCCGTGGCCGAGCCGGAACCGCCGGTCTGCCCAGATGACCAGGGCGGCGACGCCGAGGTTCCAGCACGCACTCGTAGAGGAACGTCGGGTGGAACGTCGCGAACTGCCTGGTACCTCGGGTCGAGGGACTGCCGGTGCTCCGGGTCGATCTCGAGGCCCCAGGGCAGCGTGGTCGGCTTGCCGAACAGCTCCTGGTTGAACCAGTTGCCCCACCGGCCGATCGCCTGCGCGACGACGATGCCGGGCGCGAGCGCGTCGGCGATCGGCGGGAGCTTCAGGCCGTAGCGGCGGCAGCGCGATCCAGGCACCGACGCCGCCGAGCGCGATCGCGCCCCAGATGCCGAGGCCGCCCTGCCAGACGTAGAGCGCCTTGATCGGGCTCGCCGTCCTCGCCGAAGTAGTTCCTCGGGTCGGTGATCACGTGGTAGAGCCGGCCGCCGACCAGCCCGAACGGCACCGCCCAGATCGCGATGTCCGAGACCTGGCCGCGCCTGCCGCCGCGCGCCACGCAGCGCCGCTCGCCCATCCAGATCGCCACGACGACGCCGAGGATGATGCACAGCGCGTAGCCGCGGATCGGGAGCGGGCCGAGGTGCCAGACGCCCTGGCCGGGGCTGGGGATGAAGAGGGGGTTTCCTGACCAGCTCACAGTCCCGGCACCTTGTCGTCGAGGATCTTCGTGATGTCGTCCGCCAGCGAGGACGGGTCGGTCCCCTCGGTCCACACCAGCGGCGCCGTGCCGTCGGGGCGGACGCCGACGATCTGCGTGCCGTGCGCGACGTCGTAGCCGCCGGAGGCGAGCTTCTTGCCCTTCTCGATGGGCACGCCGAACGCCTTGCCGAGCCTGACGATCGCGGGCAGCGCCACCGGTCAGGCCGCCGAACGTCGGGTCGAACCGTCCGACGTACTCCCGCAGGGTCGAGGCGTCGTCCCGGGCCGGGTCCGTGGTGACGAAGACCATGTCGACCTTCGCCCGGTCCGCGGCGTCGAGCCGGGTCATCGCCGAGGCGATGTTGGCCATCACGACCTGGCAGATGTCGGGGCAGTGGGTGTAGCCGAAGAACACCAGCGTCACCGGCTTCGTCGCGTCCGTGGCCAGGTCGTAGCCCCGGCCGGACACGTCGTCGAGCGTGAGGTCGCGGCACGTCGTACGGCGTCGGCAGCACGTTGCCGGCGAGACCGTCGGCGTCGTACATCGTCACGTCCGACACCGGACCCTGCGACCCCGACGACTGGCCGCCGCACCCCGCGAGGACCAACGTCAGGACGGCCGTGGCGGCCAGCAGCCGCTCTACGCACGCCGTACGCCCTCCGCGAGGTCGCGGGTCAGCTCGGTCAGGGACGCGAGACCGGCGGCCCGGTCCGGGCCGGCGTCGAGCAGTCGTCGCACGAAGGCCGAGCCCACGATCACGCCGTCGGCGTAGCGGGCCACCTCGGCGGCCTGGTCGCCGTTGGAGACGCCGAGCCCGACGGCCACGGGCAGGTCGGTGACCGCGCGGGTCCGCTGCACGAGCGGGCCGGCGAGGTCGCTGCTGGAGTCCCGGGTGCCGGTGACGCCCATGACCGCCGTGGCGTAGACGAAGCCACGGCACGCGTTCGCGGTCGCCCGCAGCCGCACGTCGGTCGAGGACGGGGCGACCAGGAAGATCTTGTCGAGACCGTGCTCGTCGGCGGCCGCGACCCAGTCGCCGGCCTCGTCCGGCACCAGGTCCGGGGTGATCAGACCCGCGCCCCCCGCGGCCGCGAGGTCCCGGGCGAACCGGTCGACGCCGTAGCGCACGACCGGGTTCCAGTAGGTCATCACGACCGTCGGCACGCCGGTCTCCGCGACCGCCTCGACGGTGCGCAGCACGTCGGCGGTGCGGGTGCCGGCCTCGAGCGCCTGCTGGGCGGCCGCCTGGATGGTCGGGCCGTCCATCACCGGGTCGCTGTAGGGCAGGCCGACCTCGATGACGTCGCAGCCGGCCTCGACCATCGCCTTCATCGCCTGCACGGAGCCGTCGAGGTCGGGGAAGCCGGCCGGGAGGTAGCCCACGAGCGCGCTGCGGCCCTCCGCCTTCGCCTGCGCGAAGGCCTTCTCGGTGCTCATGCCTGGGGCTCCTGCGTCGCGTTGTTGCCCGATCCCTCGCCGGGCACCCCCGCGGGCAGCCCCGCCTGGTCGTCGGGCCGGGTCTCGCCGAGGCCGAACCACTCGATGGCGGTGCCCATGTCCTTGTCGCCGCGGCCGGAGAGGTTCACCAGGATCGTCGAGCCGGGCTGCTCCTTGGCCACCTCCAGGGCACCGGCGACCGCGTGCGCCGACTCGATGGCCGGGATGATCCCCTCGGTGCGGGACAGCAGCGCGAACGCGTCCATCGCCGCCTGGTCGGTGACGGGCCGGTAGGTCGCCCGGCCGGTCTCGGCGAGGTAGGCGTGCTGGGGACCCACGCCCGGGTAGTCCAGTCCCGCGGAGATCGAGTGCGACTCCTTGGTCTGGCCGTCCTCGTCCTGGAGCACGAACGTGCGGGCACCGTGGAGCACACCGAACTCGCCGGCGTAGATCGTGGCGGCGTGCCGCATCGTGTCCACGCCGTCGCCGGCGGCCTCGCAGCCCACCAGCCGCACGTCGGCGTCGTCGACGAAGGCGGCGAACAGCCCGATCGCGTTCGACCCACCCCCGACGCACGCGACGGCGGAGTCGGGCAGGGCACCGGTCAGCTCGAGACACTGCGCCCGTGCCTCGTCGCCGATGCCGCGGCAGAAGTCGCGCACCATCGACGGGAACGGGTGCGGACCCGCAGCCGTGCCGAAGAGGTACGCCGTGTGGTCGACGCTCGCCACCCAGTCGCGGATCGCCTCGTTGATGGCGTCCTTCAGGGTGCGCGAGCCGGACTTCACCGACACCACCTCGGCGCCGAGCAGGTGCATGCGGGCGACGTTGAGCGCCTGGCGCTGCGTGTCGACCTCGCCCATGTAGACCACGCAGTCGAGACCGAGGTACGCCGCGGCGGTGGCCGATGCGACGCCGTGCTGGCCGGCGCCCGTCTCGGCGATCACCCGCGTCTTGCCCATCCGCTTGGTCAGCAGCGCCTGGCCGAGCACGTTGCGGATCTTGTGCGCGCCCGTGTGGTTGAGGTCCTCGCGCTTGAGCAGGATCCGGGCGCCCGCGAGCTCGGAGAGCTTCGTCGCGTCGTACAGCAGGCTCGGCACCCCGGCGTACTCCCGCAGCATCCGCTCGAACTCGCCGGTGAACTCCGGGTCCTGCATCGCGTCCTGCCACGCCGCCGTCAGCTCGTCGAGCGCGGCCATCAGGGCCTCGGGCATCATCCGGCCACCGAAGCGGCCGAACGTCCCGTCGGTGTGCGCCTCGGCGGACTGAGTGGGGTGCGGCTGTGCGGACATGCGGGTCGGGCTCCTGTGCTGGCTAGTCGCGCTGCTTGAGTGCCGGGTGGGCTCCGGCGGCCACCAGGTCGGCCACCGCGGCCCGGGGGTCCTCGCCCTTCACCAGTGTCTCCCCGACCAGCACGACGTTGGCGCCCTGCTTGGCGTACTCGAAGACGTCGCGGGCGTCGCGTACGCCGGACTCGGCCACCCGGACCACGTCGTCGGGGATCCGCGGCGCGAGCCGGGCGAAGGTGTCGCGGTCGACCTGGAGGGTCCTGAGGTTGCGGGCGTTGACGCCGACCAGCGTCGCGCCGGCGGCGAGCGCGCGCTCGACCTCCTCCTCGTCGTGCACCTCGACCAGACGGCGTGAGGCCGATGGACACGCGCCCGGTCGAGCAGGGCCTCGAGCTCGTTCTGGGTCAGCGCCGCGACGATCAGCAGCGCGAGGTCGGCTCCCGCCGCGCGCGCCTCCCACAGCTGGTAGGAGGTGACGATGAAGTCCTTGCGCAGCACCGGCACGCGCACGGCGGCGCGCACCGCGACGAGGTCGGCGAGGCTGCCGCCGAAGCGTCGGCCCTCGGTCAGCACGCTGATGGTCGCGGCGCCACCGGACTGGTAGTTCGCGGCCAGGGCGGCCGGGTCGCTGATCGTCGCCAGCGCACCCTTGCTCGGGCTGGACCGCTTCACCTCGGCGATCACGCTGACGCCGGGCGCGCGGTAGGCCGGCATCGGGTCCAGGGCGTCCGGGGCGTGCAGTGCGCGCTCCTTGAGGGCGGCCAGCGGGAGCGCCGCCTCGCGCTCGGCGAGGTCGATGCGCACACCGTCGATGATCTCGTCGAGAACGCTCATGCACACCTCTCCCCGCCCGATGTCGCTGTCGATGTCGTGTCCGATGACCCCTGCGTGTGTCCGAGGTCCCTAGACTCTCACGAGACCCGGAACCATCCCGAACCGCGCCCACGCACGGAGTGACCTCGATGAGCTACCCGCCCGGCCCCGACGACTCCGGCGACTCCCCCGACCGCGAGGGCGGTCGCGAGGAGCGTGACCCGTGGGCCACCCCGTCCTCGGACCAGCCGACGTCGCCGCAGCAGCCGGACCCCGGCTACGGCCAGCAGCCGCCGCCGTACGGGCAGCAGCCCGTACGGGCAGCCGCAGTACGGGCCGCCGCAGTACGGGCAGCCGGGCTACGGGCAGCCGCAGTACGGGCAGCCGGGCTACGGGCAGCCGCAGTACGGGCAGCCCGGTTACGGCTACCCGCAGCGCGCCAACGGCAAGGCGACCGCCGCGCTGTGGACCGGCATCGGCTCGCTGGTGCTGGCGTTCTGCTGCGGCCTCGGCATCATCGGCGTGCTGCCGATCGTGCTCGGCGTCAAGGCCCGGTCCGAGATCCGCGCCTCCGGCGGCCAGCAGGAGGGTGACGGGATGGCCCTGGCGGGCATCATCACCGGCGCCGTCGCGATCGTGATCAGCATCGCCGTCATCGTCGTCCTCGTGATCGCGATCGCCAGCGGCGACGCGAACTTCAGCACCGAGACCGGCTCCGGCGTCTGACGCGATCCTCCCGGGCGTCATCGCGCCTGCGACACATCGGGCGCCCGAGCCGATAGCGTCGGCCGCCACGCACCCGGCCAGACACAGACGCCGGGGTGCACCGACCTCACGTGGGAGTCAACGACATGAGCTACTCAGCACCTCCGCCGCCCGACGCCGGCGGGTACGGCGGCGGCTACGCACAGCCCAAGACCAACCAGAAGGCGATCTGGTCCCTGGTCCTGGGCATCCTCGGGCTCGTCTGCTGCGGGTTCGTGGCCGGCATCCCGGCCCTGATCCTGGGCAACAGCGCCAAGAAGGAGATCGCCGCCAGCAACGGAGCCGAGACCGGCGCGGGCATGGCCCAGGCCGGCGTGATCCTCGGCATCATCGCGATCGTGCTCGGCGTGCTCGGCCTGATCCTGTTCGTGGTCGGCGCGGTCTCGCTGCCGGACACCAGCACCTCCCCCTGACCCACCACGCGACGAGGCCCCGACCGGTGCACCCGGTCGGGGCCTCGTCGTACGTCGGGACGTCTCAGGGGGCCAGCCAGGCCCCCACCGGAAGGTTGCGGACCACCCAGAACACCAGCGCCAGGGCGCTGAACACGAGCACCGGGCCCAGGACGCGTCGGGTGCTCGACCGGCCGGTCCGTCGCCGCGCCACCGGGTCACCAGCGAGCGGCTCCACCAGAACGCGAGGAACGGCAGCGAGCCGACGAACAGCAGGTTGCTGGACGCGGCGGCGCGCGACGTCGCCGTCGGTCAGGTCGTTGACGGCCCGCAGGCCGCCGCAGCCCGGGCAGTAGGTGCCGGTCAGCAACAGCCACGGACACGCGCCCCAGCTGCCGGACCGGTGCGGGTCGCGCAGGTGCAGCAGCACGCTCGCGCCGAGCAGGCCGCCGGCCAGCAGCACCGGCCCCTTGACCCGGTGCCAGCGGCTGCGGGTGTCGAGGACGTGCGGGAGGGCGGTGGTCACGGTCGGGTCAGCGGTCTGACGCGGGCGCGACCTCGGCGCCCAGACCCATCTTCTGCATGATCTTGCCGACGACCGGGCCGAGCACGCCGAGCACCACGCCGACCCAGAACATCGGCCAGCTGTCGATGACGAGGCCGATCCCGCCGACGACGAAGCCGACGAGGATGACCATGACCCCGGTCCACGCAGCCGGGGTGTTGCCGTGGTGAGCCATCGCGGGGAGCTCCTTGCAGTTCGGTGACGCGGACGGCAGTCATTCTAGGGGGGTCCGCGGCCGTCTCAGGCCGTCGGGTCGCGCCCGTCGTCGAGCGCGCGCCACATGTCCTGCTCGGTCGCGGGGGTGGCGGCCTCCGCGTCGGCCCGGGCGGCCGGTGCGTCGTACCTGCTGCCCATCGCGGGCCACCCCGGGGCGGCTCGTACGGCGACCGACGAAGGCCAGCAGCGCGAGGGCGGCCCCGACGCCGGCGGCGTAGTACCAGCCGGTCAGCGAGGACGTGAACGCGTCCGCGCCGGCGCCCTGGGCGACCGACGTTGCCGACCGCGTCGTCCTGGGCCCGGCCGGACGCCGCGACGGTGGAGACGAGAGCACCCGCCGAGGCGAGGGCGCCGACCACGGCGACGACGCGGCGGGGCCGGCCGCGCACGACCAGCACCACGCCCCAGGCGGCCAGGGCGACCAGGGCGAGCGCCACGACGAGCGGTGCGGTCTCGGAGCCCGTGACCGCACCGGACACCTGCGTCCCGCCGACCGAGGTCGAGGCCCGCGCCCAGTCCTTGGCGCCGGCGACCGCGGCGAGGGTGGCGCCCGCGAGCCCGACCAGGACGGTCGGCCCGAAGGACCGGCTGCGGCGGCGCTCAGGCATCGGAGAGCGGCAGCGTGGTCGCGTCGAAGCAGGTCCGGTCGCCGGTGTGGCACGCCGCGCCCTCCTGGTCGACCTTGACCAGCAGGGTGTCGCCGTCGCAGTCGAGACGCACCTCCTTGACGTGCTGCCGGTGGCCGGAGGTCTCCCCCTTGACCCACAGCTCCTGGCGCGACCGGCACCAGAACGTCGTACGCCCCGTGGTCAGGGTGCGGTGCAGCGCCTCGTCGTCCATCCAGCCGACCATGAGCACCTCGCCGGTGTCGTGCTGCTGGACGACCGCCGCCACGAGTCCCTGGGCGTCGCGCTTGAGGCGCGCGGCGATGGCCGGGTCGAGGGAGGTCATGCCTCCAGTGTGACGGCCCCGCTCAACGGACGGACTGCTGGGCGACCCAGGAGGCGTGCAGCCGGCCGTAGACGCCGCCCTCGGCGACCAGCGCCGCGTGCGGGCCGCGCTGGACGATCCGGCCCGCGTCGACGACGACGACCTCGTCGGCGTTCTCGGCGGTCGACATGCGGTGCGCGATGGTGATCGACGTACGCCCCTTGGTCAGCCGCTCGAGGGCGCGGGCGATCCGCATCTCCAGCGCCGGGTCGACGGCGCTGGTCGCCTCGTCGAGCACCAGCAGGTCGGGGTCGGCGAGGTGCGCGCGCACCAGCGCGACCAGCTGCCGCTCCCCCGCCGACAGCGACTCGCCGCGCTGGCCGACCCGGGTGTCGAGGCCGCGCGGCAGGGTCTCCAGCCAGTCGGTCAGGCCGAGCTGCTCGACGCCGGCGAGGATCTCCTCGTCGGTCGCGTCGAGCTTGCCGTAGAGCGCGTTGGCCCGCAGCGTCGAGTCGAACAGGAAGCCCTCCTGCGGCACCAGCACGACCCGCTGCGCGCAGCGACGAGAACGGGACCTCGCGCAGGTCGACCCCGTCGAGGCAGGACGGCCCCGGAGGTCGGGTCCATCAGCCGGGTCAGCAGCTTGGCCAGCGTGGTCTTGCCCGACCCGGTCTCGCCGACGACCGCGACCCGGGTGTTCGGGGCGATCTCGAGGTCGATGTCGTGCAGCACCGGCGCGCCGCCCGGGTAGGCGAACCCGACGTCGTCGAACGAGATCGTCACCGCCCCGTCGCGGCAGCGTCGGTGCCGCCCGGTCCCGGGTCGACGACGTCGGCGGGCGTGTCCAGGATGCCGATGACCCGGCGCCAGCCGGCGATCGCGTTCTGCGCGTCGGTGAGCACCTGGGTGCCGATCTGCACCGGGCCCGACGAACAGCGTGACCAGGAACGCGAAGGCGAGCACCTTCCCGGCCGTGATCTGGCCGTCGACGCCGAGCAGCACGCCGACGATCAGCACGCCGGCGTTGGCGAGGCCGGCCGAGACACCGCCGAGGGAGAAGGAGAACGCGGTCAGCCCCTGGGCCTTGGTGCTGGCCGCCTTGTAGCGGTCGATGGCGGTGTCGATCCGCTCCTGGGTGCGGTCCTCGATCGCGTAGGACCGGACCGTCGCCGCACCCACGACGGGCTCGGAGACCGCGCTGAGCATCACGCCGACCTGCTGCCGGACGACGCCGTAGGCCGCGGACAGGCGGCGCTGGAAGTAGCGCAGCGAGAGGAACAGCGGCAGGAAGCAGACCCAGACCACGATCGTCAGCTGCCAGCTGTAGATCGCCATCACCACGGTGGCGATGATGATCTGGCCGACGCTGACGATCGAGATGATGCCGCCGAAGATCAGGAACTGCGAGACCTGGTCGACGTCGCTGGTGACCCGGGAGACCAGCGCACCGCGGCGCTCGGTGTTCTGGGTCAGCAGCGGCAGGTCGTGCACGTGCCGGAACGCCTTGATCCGCAGGGTGGCCAGGCCACGCTCGGCGCTGGTGAACAGCCGGTAGGTCATCTTGTAGGACGCGAGGCCGGTCACCACGACCGCGATCGCCGCGCAGATGGCCACCACCGTCGTGAAGTGGACGTCGGGGCCGCCCGGCGCGTTGACGCCCTTGTCGAGGGTCTGCTGCACGGCCACGGGCACGACGATCCGGCCGACCGTGGAGAGCACGGCGAGCGCCAGCGTGCCCGCGGATGCCGTCCTTCAGCTCCGGGGAGAGCTCGACGCCGCGCGCGGATCGTGCGCATCGCGGAGATCGACTCGCCGGTGTCCATGCGGTCCGGTGCTCGGTGGTCGGTCACGGGACGCTCACCTCCCCGCTCTCGGTCGTCGGCCTCCTGCTCGTAGGCGTTGACCAGGTCGGCGTAGCCGGGGTTGCGGGCCAGCAGCTCGGCGTGGGTGCCCTGGTCGTCGACGCGGCCGTCGTCGAGGTAGACGACCTCGTCGGCCAGCGCGATCGTCGCCTTGCGGTAGGCCACCACGACCACGCTCGAGTCGTCCGTCGGCGACCCGGCGCTGCGCAGGGCCGCGAGGATGCGCGCCTCGACCTCGGGGTCGACCGCGGAGGTGGCGTCGTCCATCACCAGCAGCCGCGGGCGCCGGACCAGCGCGCGGGCCAGCGACAGCCGCTGCCGCTGGCCGCCGGACAGCGTGCGTGCCGCGCTCCCCCAGCCGGGTGTCGAGGCCGTCGGGCAGCGCGGCGACGAAGCCGTCGGCCTGCGCGGTCCGCAGCGCCGCCCACACCTCGTCGTCGGGCACGTCGGCGCCGAGCGTGACGTTGCCGCGCACGGTGTCGTCGAACAGGAACGCCTGCTGCGGCACCAGCGCGACGTGCTCGGCGAGCGCGCCGGGCGCGAGGTCGCGCAGGTCGTGCCCGTCGAGCAGCACCTGCCCGTCGACCGGGTCGACGAGCCGCAGCAGCAGCGAGGTCAGCGTGCTCTTGCCGCTGGCCGTGGCGCCGACCACGGCGACGGTGCGGCCGGGCTCGACGGTGAAGGTCAGGTCCGTCCAGCAGCGCCGGGCCGTCGGCGTAGCGGTAGGACAGGTCGCGCACGTCGAGACGGGCGCCCGTCCCGGCGCGGGCGATCTCGCTGCGCGCCGTACGCCATCTCGCCGGTGGCGTCGAGCACCGCTCTGCACCCGGTCGAAGCCGACGACGCTGCGCGGGAACTCGCCGACCAGCCAGCCGAGCGAGCGGATCGGGAAGGACACGATCGTCAGCAGGTAGGCGACCGTGACGACGTTGCCGGGGTCGGTCAGCGCCGGTGCTCGACGCGGACCACGCCGACCGCGAGCACCGCGAGCACGCCGAGGCTGGGCAGCGCCTCGAGCACCGGGTCGAAGGCGGCGCGGATCCGGCCGGCGCGGATGTTGACGTCGCGCAGCTGGTGCGGCCTTGTGCGGCGAACCGCTCGGTCTCCTCGGTCTCGCGGCCCAGGCTCTTGACCACCAGCGCGCCGTCGAAGGACTCGTGCGCGACCTCGCTGAGCTCGGCCCGCAGCGCCTGCGCCCGGGTCATCAGCGGCGACTGCCAGCGCTGGTAGACGCACGTTGGCGAGCGATCACCACCGGGAAGACCAGCAGGCCGACGACCGCGAGCACCAGGTCGGTGAAGAGCATCTGGGCGACCGCGATCACCATCATCGCGACCGTGCCGACCGCCATCGGCAGCGGCGCGATCGGCGCCCAGGCCGCCTCGACGTCGGAGTTGGCGTTGGACAGCAGCTGGCCGGTGGGGTGCTGCTGGTGCCAGGACATCGGCAGCCGGAGGTACTGCCGGGTGACGTCGCGGCGGTAGTGCGCCTGCATGCGGTACTGCATGACGCCCGGCGCCGAGCCGGCGCGCGACGATGCCGACGGCGCGCAGGATCGCCACCGCCACGAACAGCGCGAGGATCGTGAGCAGCCCACCGGGCCGGATGTCGCCGTCCTCGAAGGCCGGCAGCACCACGTGGTCGGTCGACCAGCCGAGCACCCAGGCGTCCGCGACGGTCAGCGCGCCGAACAGCACGCTGCCCAGCGTGGAGAGGGTGAAGATCCACGGCTCGCGCCGGATCGCGACCCCCAGGACGCGCGAACCCGTCGCGCAGCGTCCCCTCACCCGTTCGCTCACGGGCCCCAGCCTAGGGTGGGCCGCATGACGCACAGCCCCCGGATGGCCCAGCGCGAGCGCACCGCCCTGTGCGACACCGCCCTCCAGGTCGGCGAGGACCAGCCGACGCTGTGCGGCGAGTGGACGGTCAAGGACCTCGTCGTGCACCTGCTGGTCCGCGAGGGCAGCCCGGCCGCGGCCGGGATCTTCCTGTCCCCGCTGGCCGGGCTCACCGACGCTGGAGTCGCCGCCGGCTCGCGCCGCCGGGACTTCGCGGTGCTCGTCGAGAAGCTCCGCTCCGGTCCGCCGCGTGCTACTCGCCGTACGCCGTCCCGAAGCTCGACTCGCTCGCTGAACACGCTGGAGTTCTTCGTGCACCACGAGGACATCCGCCGCGCCCAGCCCGGCTGGACGGCCGCCGCGACCTCGGCG
The DNA here is from genome assembly GCA_963786795.1 of uncultured Actinomycetota bacterium. Lineage (GTDB taxonomy): Bacteria > Actinomycetota > Actinomycetes > Propionibacteriales > Nocardioidaceae > Nocardioides_B. Next base: position 148,976 of record CAWBAQ010000028.1, on the reverse strand, counting down.
ACGCCGACGAGAAGCTGCTCTGGTCGATGATCCGGCACGGCGGGCAAGGGGCTCACCCGCGCGGCACCGGTCGGCGTGCGCATCGAGAACAGCGACACCGGGTCGACCGGCGGTGCTCAAGGACGGCGACACCGACTGTCACCGTGCGCGGGCTGCCGAGCGAGGTCACGCTGTTCGTCTTCGGCCGGCGGCCGCAGGCCGACGTCGAGCTGCTCGGCGACCCCGCCGACGTGGCACGTCTCAGCGGACCACTCCCTCGGCATCTGACCGCGGCGGCCGGCCTTCTAGGCTGGTCGCCATGAGCGACTACCTCGAGCTGCTGCCCGCCGTCGACATCGCGGGCGGCCAGGCCGTGCAGCTCGTGCAGGGCGTGGCCGGCTCGGAGAAGCGGTTCGGCGACCCGGTCGAGGCGGCCCTGAACTGGCAGCGCCGCGGCGCCGAGTGGATCCACCTCGTCGACCTCGACGCGGCGTTCGGGCGCGGCCACAACCGCGACCTGCTCGCGAAGATCGTCGGCACCCTCGACATCAAGGTCGAGATGAGCGGCGGCATCCGCGACGACGCGTCCCTCGAGGCCGCGATGGCCACCGGCTGCCGGCGCGTGAACATCGGCACCGCCGCCCTCGAGCAGCCGGAGTGGTGCGCCGCGGCGATCGCGTCGTACGGCGACCGGGTCGCGGTCGGGCTCGACGTACGCGGCCGGACGCTGGCGGCGCGCGGCTGGACCGAGGAGGGCGGCGACCTGTACGACGTCCTGGCGCGCCTCGACGCCGAGGGCTGCGCGCGCTACGTCGTCACCGACGTCAACAAGGACGGCATGCTCCAGGGCCCGAACCTCGACCTGCTGCGCGCGGTGTGCGCCGCCACCGACCGGCCGGTCGTCGCCTCCGGCGGGCATCACCGAGCTCACCGACCTGGGCGCGCTGACCGACTGCTGGTGCCCGACGGCGTCGAGGGCGCGATCGTCGGCACCGCGCTCTACGAGGGCCGGTTCACCCTCGAGGACGCGCTGGCGCTGACCCGGCCGATGCCATGACGCTCGCGGTGCGGGTGATCCCCTGCCTCGACGTCGACGCCGGCCGGGTGGTCAAGGGCATCAACTTCCAGGACCTGCGCGACGCCGGCGACCCGGTCGAGCTGGCCAAGGTGTACGACGCGGAGGGCGCCGACGAGCTCACCTTCCTCGACATCTCGGCGTCGCACGAGGGCCGGGCGACGACGCTGGAGATCGTGTCGCGCGACCGCCGAGCAGGTGTTCATCCCGCTGACCGTCGGCGGCGGGGTCAGCGACGTGGCGCACGTCGACGCGCTGCTGCGGGCCGGCGCCGACAAGGTCGCGGTCAACACCGCCGCGATCCGCCGGCCCGAGCTGGTGGCGGAGATCGCCGACCGGTTCGGCAACCAGGTGCTGGTGCTCTCGGTCGACGCGCGACGCGCGCCCGGCACCGACTCCGGGTTCGAGGTCACCACGCACGGCGGCCGGCAGGGCGCCGGGCCTCGACGCGGTCGAGTGGGCCCGGCGGGCGGCCGACCTCGGCGCCGGCGAGATCCTGCTCAACGCGATGGACGCCGACGGCACCCAGGACGGCTTCGACCTCGACCTGATCCGGCTGGTGCGGCGCGAGGTGTCGGTCCCGGTGATCGCCTCGGGCGGCGCCGGCGCGCGTCGAGCACTTCGCCCCGGCCGTCGACGCGGGCGCGGACGCCGTGCTGGCCGCGACCGTCTTCCACTTCGGCACGCTGCGGATCGGCGACGTCAAGCAGGCGCTGGCCGACGGCGGGCCACCCGGTCCGCTGACGTCAGCGTCCGGTCGTCCCAGGGGCGACTGCATCAGCCTGGCCCGGGCGGCCTGCTCCAGGAACAGCGGGCTGGCGAACTCGCAGTCCTCCGCACACGCGCACACGGCCTGGAGCACGACGTCGCCCGGCAGGTCGACGAACTCGTTCACCAGCACGTCGGTCACCCGGGCCCACTCGTCGTTCATCCGGCACTCCCTGCGCGCAGCCCCGCAGCGAGAAGAGTGGCCTCTCCGGACTCCCGTCCAACCACCGGTCTGGACCGGAGGTCAGCGGCGGCGCGGCACCAGCAGGGTGACGAGCACCGGGGCGGCGAGCACGCTCACGACCAGGGCGGCCAGCCGGGCCGCCCAGTCGGGGCGCAGCACCCAGACCAGCACGTTCAGCGCGACCAGCAGCGCGAGCACCAGCGAGCGTCTGCACCCGCCGGCGCCGCGCCAGCGTCCCGGTCGGCCGGCGCGGTGCGGGTCCGCCGCGGCATCCGGTCGGTCGTCACGCCGGCGCACGGCGTCCGCGCGGGCCGCCCGGCGCTCGCGCCGCTCCTGCTCCGCGGCCCGGGCCGCCGCCTTCAGCGCCGCCTCGTGCTCGCGCTCGGCCCGGCGGCGTGCCCGCTCCTTGCTCATCGAGGGCTCAGCTCGGGCTCACGCTCAACGAGTCGACCCAGTTGCGCAGCAGCCGCGCACCGGCGTCGCCGGACTTCTCGGGGTGGAACTGGGTCGCGCAGAGCGGGCCGTTCTCGACCGCGGCGACGAACCGGTCGCCGCCGTGCGTCGCCCAGGTCACCAGCGGCGCCCTGGTCCGGTTGTTGGTGCGCAGCGTCCACTCGCGCACGCCGTAGGAGTGCACGAAGTAGAACCGCTCCCCCTCGATGCCCGTCGAACAGCGGGCTGCCCTCGGGCGCCTCGACGGTGTTCCACCCCATGTGGGGTACGACGGGCGCCTGCAGCCGCTCGACGACGCCGGGCCACTCGTCGAGCCCCGGGGTGTCGACGCCGTGCTCGACCCCGTGCTCGAACAGGACCTGCATGCCCACGCAGATGCCGAGCACGGGCCGGCCGCCGGCGAGCCGGCGGCCGATGATCTCGTGGCCCTTGGCCGCACGCAGCCCCTCGACGCAGGCCCGGAACGCGCCGACGCCGGGCACGACGAGGCCGTCGCAGTCCATCGCGGCGGCCCGGTCGGCGGTCAGCGTGACGTCCGCACCGGCGCGCTCGAGCGCGCGCACGGCGGAGCGGGTGTTCCCCGACCCGTAGTCGAAGACGACGACCTCGCTCACAGAGATGCCCTTGGTGCTCGGGACCCCGGTCTCCCGCGGGTCGAAGGCGACGGCGTCGCGCAGGGCGCGGGCCACGGCCTTGAACTGCGCCTCGACGAGGTGGTGCGGGTCGCGGCCGGAGAGCACCCGCACGTGCAGGGCGATCTGGGCGTGGAAGGCGAGCGTCTCGAAGACGTGCCGGGTCAGCGACCCGAGGTAGGAGTCGCCGATCGTCACGAACGCCTGCGCGTCGGGCTCGCCGGTGTGCACGCAGTAGGGCCGGCCCGGAGACGTCGACGGCGCACTGCACGAGCGCCTCGTCGAGCGGCACGAGCGAGTCGCCGAAGCGGCGGATGCCGGACTTGTCGCCGAGCGCCTCGCGCAGCGCGTCGCCGAGCGCGATCGCGGTGTCCTCGACGGTGTGGTGCGCGTCGATGTGGGTGTCGCCCTCGGTCTGCACGGTGAGGTCGACCAGCGAGTGCCGCGAGAACGACGAGAGCATGTGGTCGTAGAACCCGACGCCGGTCGAGACGTCGTGGCGTCCGGTGCCGTCGAGGTCGAGCTCGACGAGGACCTTGGACTCCTTGGTCGCCCGCTCGATGCGTGCCGTCCTGCTCATCCGAGACCCTTCCAGTGCCGTCAGGGCCTGCTTGAACGTCGTCATCTCGTCGGGCGTGCCGATGGACACCCGCAGCCAGCCGTCCGGGCCGGTCTCGCGGATCAGCACGCCGCGGTCCAGTAGACCCTGCCAGACCGCGTGCCGGTCCGCGAACCGGCCGAACAGCACGTAGTTGGCGTCGCTGTCCGCGACCGTGCAGCCCCTGCTCGCGCAGCCAGGCCACCGTGCGGTCGCGCTCGGCGCGCAGGTCGTCGACCCGGGCGAGCAGCTCGTCGGCGTGCCGGAGCGCCACCCGCGCGACGGCCTGGGTGACCGCGGACAGGTGGTAGGGCAGCCGCACGACGCGCAGCGCGTCGGTGATCTCCGTCGAGGCGGCCAGGTAGCCGAGCCGGGCGCCGGCCAGCGCGAACGCCTTGCTCATGGTCCGGCTGACGACCAGGTTCGGGGTCTCCGCGAGCACCTCGAGCGCGCTCGGCGTGCCGGCGCGACGGAACTCGCCGTAGGCCTCGTCGATCACCACCACCCCGTCGACCTCGGCGGCGGCCGCGCACACGGCGGTCACCGTCTCGGGCGGCAGGGCGGTGCCGGTCGGGTTGTTCGGCGAGGGCAGCAGCACCACGCTCGGCCGGTGCTTCTCGATCACCTCGACGGCGTGGTCGACGTCGAGGGAGAAGTCCTCCTCGCGGTGGCCGACGACCCAGCCGGTCATCGCGTCGCGGGCGTACTCCGGGTACATCGAGTACGTCGGCGCGAACGACACCGCCGTGCGGCCGGGGCCGCCGAAGGCCTGCAGGATCTGCAGCATCACCTCGTTGGAGCCGTTCGCGGCCCACACCTGCGCCGGGCGTGACGCCGTGCCCGAGGTAGGCCGCGAGGTCCTCGCGCAGGGCGGTGAACTCCCGGTCCGGGTAGCGGTTCAGCGTGCGGGTCGCCTCCGCCACCGCGGCCGCGACGTCGGCGACGACCGCCTCGCTCGGGGCGTAGGGGTTCTCGTTGACGTTGAGCTGGACGGGTACGTCGAGCTGCGGGGCGCCGTACGGCTCGATCCCCCGCAGCTCCTCGCGCAGAGGGAGCGTGAACTCATCAGCCGGTCACGCTCCTCGACGCGCACGCGGACCGCCGCGCCGTGACCGGGCAGGTCCTCGGCCTCGGCCAGCGTCACGACGTGCGGCGGCGACGTCGCGCAGCGCCTGCTCGTCGTACTCGATGACGTGCAGGGCCTTGCGGAACGACCGCACCGACAGGCCGGAGCTGTGGCAGGCGCAGCCGCCGGTGGGCAGCACGTGGTTGGAGCCGGCGCAGTAGTCGCCGAGCGAGACCGGCGCGAACGAGCCCGACGAAGATCGCGCCGGCGTTGCGGACCCGGCGGGCCAGCGCCGGCGGCGTCGCGGGTCTGGATCTCGAGGTGCTCGGCGGCGTAGGCGTCGACGACCTGCAGGCCCTGCTCGAGGTCGTCGACCAGCACGATGCCGGACTGCTCCCCGGACAGCGACGGTGCGGATCCGCTCGACGTGCCGGGTGACCGAGACCTGCTTGTCGAGCTCGGCCTCGACCTCGTCGGCCAGCGTCGTCGAGGTGGTGACCAGGACGGCCGCGGCCATCGGGTCGTGCTCGGCCTGGCTGAGCAGGTCGGCGGCGACGTACGCCGGGTCGGCGGTCTCGTCGGCGAGGATCGCGATCTCGGTCGGGCCGGCCTCGGAGTCGATGCCGACGGTGCCCTTGAGCAGCCGCTTCGCGGAGACGGTGTAGATGTTGCCGGGCCCGGTGACCAGGTCGACCTTGCGGCACGGGCCGGCGCCGTAGGCGAACATCGCGATCGCCTGGGCGCCGCCGACGGCGTACACCTCCTCGATGCCGAGCAGCGCGCACGCCGCCAGGATCGTCGGGTGCGGCAGGCCGCCGAACTCCTTCTGCGGGGAGGAGGTCAGCGCGATCGACTCGACGCCCGGCGACCTGGGCGGGCACGACGTTCATCACCACGCTGGACACCAGCGGCGCGATGCCGCCGGGGACGTAGAGCCCGACCCGCTGGATCGGCACCATCATCTGGCTGACCGTGCCGCCGGGGACGACCTGCGTGGTGACGTCCTGCTCGAGCTCGGCCTCGCAGGTGACCCGCAGCCGCCTGATCGACTCCTCGAGGCCGGCCCGGATGGCCGGGTCGAGCCGGTCGAGGGCCTGCGTGGAGCGCCGCGACGGGCACGGCGATGTCGGTCTGCTCGACGCCGTCGAACCTGCGGGAGTACTCCGTGATCGCCTCGACGCCCCGATGACGCACGTCGTCGCAGATCGGGCGCACGACGTCGAGGGCGGCCTCGACGTCGAAGTCGGCGCGCGGCACGACGGCGCGGTAGTCGGGGGCGGTCTGCGCCCCGCAGGTCGATGCGGCGGATCATGCGCCGTCATTCTAGGTGCGGACGGCCGCCGCGTCCGGCCGGTGGTTCGCGCGGCGGAGACCGTCGCCGGCATCGGTAGGTTGGGCGGCGTGCGCGAGCAGCTGCCGATCTTCCCGCTGAACACGGTGATGTTCCCCGGGTGTCAGCGTGCCGCTGCACGTCTTCGAGGACCGCTACCGCGCGCTGGTGCACCACCTGCTCACGATCTCCGACAAGTCGATGCGGCTGTTCGGGATCGTCGCGATCCGGGAGGGCTACGAGGTCGGCGCAGCACGGCGTGCACTCGGTGCACCGGGTCGGCTGCGTGGTGCAGATGACCTCGGTCGAGCCCTACGAGGACGGCCGCTTCGACATCGAGGTCGTCGGCCGGCAGCGGATGCGGCTCGACGGCCTCGACACGTCCGGGGAGCTACCTGGTCGGCGACGTCGAGGTGCTGCCCGAGCGCACCCGCCAGGGTCGCCGACGCGATCGCACGAGGCCGAGCGCACCTACGCGACCTTCGAGGAGTACCGCCGCCGGCTCTCGGAGCTGCGCGGCGGCGACGTGCTCGACGGCGACCTGCCGCGCGACCCGGAGTACCTCTCCTACAGCCTCGCCGCGACCTGCCTGCTCACGCTGCCGGAGCGGCAGGAGCTGCTCGAGGCCGAGCACGTCCGCTGGACCGGCTGGTGATGCTCCGGCACGCGCTGCGCGAGGAGATGCGCGCGATGCGGGCGATCCCGTCGCTGCCGGCCACCGAGGTCGCGCGCACGAGCTGGTCCCCGAACTAGCCGGCCGGGTGTGGCGATGGCGTCGCGACGAGGAGCCGGGGGCACCCCGGCGACGGTGGCCCTCACCCGGGCCGGCGTGGCGTTCACCGAGCACGCCTACGAGCACGACCCCGGCGCCGCGTCGTACGGGCTGGAGGCCGCCGAGGTCGCTGGGCCTCGACGCCGGCGCAGGTGTTCAAGACGCTGTTCGCCGTCGGTCGACGGCCGGCTCGTCGTCGGCATCGTGCCGGTCTCCGGGCAGCTCGACCTCAAGGCGGTCGCGGCCGCGGTCGGCGGCAAGAAGGCCGACGATGGCCGACCCGGCCGCGGCCGAGCGGGCCACCGGCTACGTCGTCGGCGGGATCTCGCCGGTCGGCCAGAAGCGCGCCCACCCCACGGTGCTCGACGAGTCCGCGATGGCCTTCGACACGGTCTACGTCTCGGGCGGCCGGCGCGGGCTCGACCTCGGCCTCTCCCCCGACGACCTGGTCCGGGTCACCGGGGCGACGGTCGCGCGCATCGGACGCTCCCGGCTGAGACGGCTGGGGCCATGGGCAGGCTCATCTACTCCGCGATCATGTCGCTGGACGGCTACACGGTGGACGCGCAGGGGAGCTTCGACTGGTCCGCGCCGGACGCGGAGGTGCATGCGCACGTCAACGAGCTGATCGAGCCGGTGGGCACGTACCTCTACGGCCGCCGCATGTACGACGTCATGGCGGCGTGGGAGACGATGCCCACCGGTGACGACCAGGAGCCGGTGGTGCGCGACTTCGCGCGGCTCTGGCGGGCCGCCGAGAAGGTCGTCTACTCCACGACGCTCACCGACGTGTCCAGCGCCCGGACCCGCATCGAGCGCGCCTTCGACCCGGAGACCGTCCGCCGCCTCGTGGCCGACGCCGACCGGGACGTCGCGGTCGGCGGCCCGACGCTGGCCGCGCACGCGTTCCGGGCCGGACTGGTCGACGAGGTGCAGCTGTTCGTCTCGCCGGTGGTCGTCGGCGGCGGCACGCGCGCCCTGCCGGACGACGTACGCCTCGGCCTGGAGCTCCTCGACGAGCGGCGCTTCGGCAACGGGGTCGTCCACCTGCGCTACCGCGCCGGTTGACCGCTCGGGCAGGGTGGGCGGCATGACCGCACCCGACCTCACCCTGACCGGCATCGTGCTCGGCGCCCCCGACCCGCAGTCGCTCGCGTCGTTCTACGAGCGGCTGCTCGGCTACGAGCGCACGACCGACAGCCCCGAGTGGGTCGTCACCGTCCCGGCGGGCGGCGGTCCCGGCCTGTCGTTCCAGCGCGAGGAGCACCACGCCCCCGCCACCTGGCCGGCCGGGCCCGACGGACCAGCAGATGCAGGTGCACCTCGACATCGCGGTCGACGACCTGGAGCAGGCGGGTGCGCACGCGCCGGGAGGCGGGCGCGACGCTGGCGGCGTTCCAGCCCCAGGACGACGTCCGGGTCTGGATCGACCCCGCCGGTCACCCGTTCTGCCTGTACGTCAAGGGCTGACACCCGGAGCAGACGGCTCAGACGGTGTCGCGCCAGTCGCGGGTCGGCGTGCGCAGGGCCGCGACCACGCACAGCGCGGCCGACGAGCAGCAGCGGCAGGCCGATGCGTGAACAGCGCGACGAACCCGAGCAGGAACAGCCCGACGCGCGGCCACCAGGAGCGGCAGCCGGCGGTACGGCGCGCGCGGCCGGACGCCGTACGCCGCGCCGGCGACGACCACGGCGAGGATGCCGACCGCCCACCAGGAGGGCTGGTCGCCCTGGGAGGCACCAGGAACAGGTACAGCACCGTCACGGCGGCGGACAGCAGGGCCGCGGCCAGGGCAACAGGTCGACGCGTCGGAGCACGGCCACAGTCTGCCCGAGGACTCGACCAGCCCGGTCACCCGGCGGCGCGGCGGCGCAGCTCCTCGTTGATCGCGGGCACGATCTCGTGCAGGTCGCCGATCACCGCGTAGTGCGCCTTGGTCACCATCGGCGCGTCGGCGTCGGTGTTGATCGCGAGGATCGTCTTCGAGCTCGACATGCCGGCCCAGTGCTGGATGGCGCCGCTGATGCCGCAGGCGACGTAGAGGTCGGGCGAGACCCGGCTGCCGGTCTGGCCGACCTGCTCGTGGTGCGGCCGCCAGCCCAGGCTGGTCACGACCCGCGAGACGCCGAGCGAGCCGTCGAGCAGCTCGGTCAGCTCCAGCAGGTCCTCGAAGCCGTCGGCGCCGCCGGCGCCCCGGCCGGCGCCGACGACGACCCGGGCCGACTTGAGGCCGCCGGACTCGTCGGGCTCCCCCGGCTCGGTGCGGACGACCCGGGCCCGCAGGTCGGCGTCGGGCACCGCCACGTCGAGCGGCGTGCACGACGGGCGTGGTCGCGCGTCTCCGCCTCGGCCGGGTCGCAGGCGTGACCGGCGACGCGAGAACACCGCGACCGCGTCGGACAGCGGCGATCTCCTCGAGGGCCGCACCGCCGAGCACCTGGCGGGACACGACGAGCGGCGAGGTCGAGTCGACCGCGACCACGTTGGCCGCCATCGTCACGCCGAGCCGGCAGGCGACGTGGGCCAGCACCTCGTTGCCGCGCGGGGTCCCGGCCGCCGTCACCACCGTCGCGTCGCCGGACGGCCGCCACCACGGCGGCCGCCCAGGCGGCGGCGGCGTAGGACGTGAACGCGTCACCGTCGGCGTGGTGCACGACCGTGACGCCGTACGCGCCGAGCTGGTCGACGAGACCGGCCGGGCCGTCGCCGACGACCAGCGCGTGCACCTCGAGGCCGAGCCCGCGCGCGAACGTCAGCGTCTCGCGCGACACCTCGCGTGGCCCCGCCGGCGTCGGTCTCCACCAGCACCAGCACGGCGGTCATCGCAGCACTCCCAGCTTCTCGAGCAGGTCGACGACCGCGACCGGCCGCCTCGGGTCCCTCGCCGAGCACCTCGACCTGGCTCGGCTGCGCGTCGGCGGCAGCTTGAGCCGCACCCGTCCCGGGCCGACCGGCTCGCGGGTGGGCGCGACCTCCTGCGACCTGGCGACCTTCTTGGCCTTCATCCGGCCCGGGATCGAGGGGTAGCGCGGCTCGACGCCGCCCTCCATCACGGTCAGCACCGCGGGCAGCGGCGACGTCGAAGATCTCGGTGCCGCCGTCCGGGCTGCCGCCGCGCGCGGCGACCCGGTCCCCGTCGACGCGACAGCGTCGAGATCGCCGGCGACGACCGGCCGGTCGAGCAGGTAGGACAGCCGGATGCCGACCTGGAAGTCGCCGGTGTCGGAGGCGTCGTTGCCGAGCAGCACCAGGTCGTACGTCGTCCCGGCCGCCTCGTGCGCCCGGACCACGTCGGCGATCGCCGCGGCGACGTCGGCCGGCCCGTAGGCACGCGGCGTCGGCCTCGACGAGCACCGCGCCCGTGCAGCCCGAGGGCGAGCGCGTTGCGCAGCTGCTCGACGGCGTCGGAGGAGCCGAGCGTCAGCACGGTGGCCTGTGCCGTCGGTGTCCTTGGCGACCTGGATGGCCAGCTCGACGGCGCAGTCCTCGTGCGGGCTGACCGGTGTGCCCGAGCGACGAGTCGTCGACGGCCATCGCCGTCGGCGGTGAGGCTGATCTCGCCGCCGAGGTCGGGGACCCGCTTGATGCAGACCAGGACGTTCGGTCATGCGCGGATCCGCTCGTTGGCGGGGTCGAACAGCGGCGTGCTGTCGACCGAGCCGACGGTGACCGGGTAGAGCTCCTCCATGTAGGAGACGGCGAGCTCGTTGCCGACCGTGGCCTCCTCCGGCGGCAGGTAGGCCAGCAGCACGTGCTTGCCCAGCGACGGCGCCGAGCCGGCCGCTGGTGACGTAGGGGTGGTGGCCGTGCCCGTCGGTGAGCGTCGCCGCCGTCCGTGGTCAGGATCGGCTCGCCGCCGAGCATGTAGCGCTTCACGCCGCGACGCGGACGTGTGGTCCTCGACGGTCAGCGTGCACAGCACCGACGCCGGCGCCGTCCTCGCGCTGCTCGAGGTAGGCCTCCCTGCCGACGAAGTCCGCGGCCTTGACCTTGGGCCGCTGCATGCCGGCCTCGACGATGGTGCGCTCGCCGTCGAGCTCGTAGCCGAAGGCGCGGTAGCCCTTCTCGATCCGGCCGGTCGTGCGCGTAGACGCCGATGCCGACCGGCACGCGCGCCGTGCGGCGCACCGGCCTCGAGCAGCGTGTCCCACAGCGCCGCGGCGTCCGCCATCGGGACGTAGAGCTCCCAGCCGAGCTCGCCGACGTAGGAGATCCGCGACGCCAGCACCGTCGTGCCGGCCGACGCGTCGATCTCGCGGCAGGTCAGGAAGCCGAAGCCCTCGTGCCGACACGTCGTCGTCGGTGAGCGACGCGAGGATGTCGCGGGCCCGCGGCCCCCACAGCCCGATCGTGGAGACCTCGTCGGTGAGGTCGGTCAGGCGTGCGCCGAGCCGTCGTCGGGCAGCTGGTCGGCGAACCACTTGCGGTCGGCCATGCCGTGCGCGCCGCCGGTGACCACGCGGAAGTGGTCGTCGCCGAGCCGCATCACGGTGAGGTCGGAGCGGAAGCCGCCCTTGGCGTCGAGCACCGGGGTGTAGACCACCTTGCCGACCGCGACGTCGCACTGCGAGACGCAGGTGCGCTGCACGGCGTCCAGGGCACCGGGGCCGGTGACGTCGAAGATCGCGAACGCCGTCAGGTCGATGACGCCGGCCGGCCTCACGCATCGCGCAGGTGCTCGGCGTTGATGATCGGGCTCCACCAGCGCGCGTCCCACTCGTTCTCGCGCGGCATCACCGCGGTCGCCGTACTCCTCGAGCAGGTCGGCGTTGGACTCGTACCACTGCGGGCGCTCCCAGCCGACGGCCTCGAAGAACCTCGCGCCGAGCTTCGCCTCGGACTCGTGCATCGGGGAGAGCCGCTGGTCGCGGTCGGACTCGTACTGCTCGGCCGGGGTGCACGATGCCGTAGGTCTTGATGAACGCCTCGGTGGTGCGCAGCCGGGTGTGCTCGCGGCGCATCTGGTGCGGGTAGAACCGCGCGATGTCGCTGTGGTGGACGTCGATCTCGGGGTGCCCGTCGGTCATCCACTCGGCGACCGCGCGGCCGACGCCGGGGCCCTCCTTGATCCAGACCGCGGCGGCGGTCCACAGGCCCCTGACCTCGGCTCTCGCCGAGGATCGGGTTGCCGTCGCAGGTCAGCGACAGCAGGCCGTTGATCGCGTAGCGGATCTCCGCGCCGTCGGCGCCGAGCAGCTCCGGCATCAGCTCGTAGGCCTGCTCGAGCTGCGGGTCGAAGTCGTCGGAGGTGAACGGCATCTCGGTCGGCGACAGCTTGGCCTGCTCGATCGAGGGGATCTCCTCGGGCTCGTGCAGGATCGCGCGGTGCGCGTAGGAGCCGACCTCCATGTCGGCGCCGTGCTGGCGCTCGTAGCAGAAGGTGTCCATGTCCCGGATGATCGGGAACGAGATCTCGCCCTCGGTGCCGGCCAGCTGCGGGCAGGGGCCGACGCTGATCATCTGGTGCACGGCCGGGGTCAGCGGGATGCTGATGCCGGCCATGTCGCCGATCTTCGGGCTCCACACGCCGCAGGCGATGACCACGTGCTCGGCCTCGATGTCGCCGCCGCTGGTGCGGACCCGGCTGATCCGCCGATCGCCGCCGCTCCTCGACGTCGAGCCCGACCACCTCGACCGTGGGTACGACGGTCAGGGCGCCGGTCTCCAGCGCCTGCTCGCGCATGATCGTGCCGGCGCGCAGCGAGTCGACGACGCCGACCGACGGCGTCCAGAACGCGCCGATGATCTGGTCGGGGTCGAGGAACGGCACCTTCTCGGCCACCTCGGCCGGGGTGACCAGCTGCGGACTCGATCCCCCAGGCCTTGGCCGAGGACATCCGCCGGCGCAGCTCCTCCATGCGCTCCTCGGTGCGGGCCACCTCGAAGCCGCCGGACTCGGTGAAGACGCCCATCTCCTTGTACTGCTTCATGGAGTCGAGCGTCAGGTCGGTGATCTCCCGGGTGTGGTCCACCGGGAAGATGAAGTTCGACGCGTGACCGGTCGAGCCGCCCGGGTTGGGCAGCGGCCCCTTGTCGATCTGGACGATGTCCGTCCAGCCCAGCCGGGCCAGGTGGTGCACGAGGCTGTTGCCGACGATGCCGGCGCCGATCACGACGACGCGGGCGGTGGGCGGGACCGAGGCCATGGACGGCCTCCTCCGAGTCGGGATTGCTGTTGCGTATTGCGCAACTCGTGCGCTATCTGAGACAGCCCTCCAGCATGCGTCTCCCCCGCCGCGCCTGTCAACCAGGCACGACGGGGGAGACGGCGACGCGGTCTCCGGGGCGGTACGGTCAGGAGTGCCACTGCAGCCAGGCGTCGACCTTGTCCGGGTTGGCGTCGATCCACTTCTTGGCGGCGTCCTCCGGGTCCATCTCGTCCTCGGCGATGTACTTCGCGACCAGGTTCTGGTCGTCGTTGGTCCACGTGAAGTTCTTGACCAGCCGGTAGCCGGGCGAGCCGGAGTCCGCGAACTTCGTGCGACGATCTTGTTCAGCTGGTACGGCGGGTAGTCGCAGGCGACCTTGGCCGGGTCGGCGTCGCAGCCCGTCTGTGTACTGCGGCAGGTTCACCTTGACCAGCGGCACCTCGGAGAGGAACCACTGCGGCGTGTAGAAGTAGGCCGAGCACCGGCTTCTTGTTCTTCTCCGCGCCGCGGAACGCCTGGATCAGCGCGGCCTCGCTGCCGGCGACGACCACCTTGTAGTTCAGCTTCAGGTTCTTGACCAGCGCCTCGTCGTTGGTGACGTAGGACGGGTCGCCGTCGAGCAGCTGGCCCTTGCCGCCCGACTCCGAGGTCTTGAACATGTCGGCGTACTTGTTGAGGTTCTTCCAGTTGGTGATGTCCGGGTACTTCTTCGGCCATCCACGGCGGGACGTACCAGCCGATGATGCCCGTGTTGCCGGTCAGCCCGGCGTCCTCGACGGTCTTCTGCTCGTCGATGTACTTCTTGACCAGGTCGGGGTGGCCCCAGTTCTCGACGACCGTGTCGATGGTGCCGGCGGCCAAGCCCTGCCAGGCGACCTCCTCCTTGACGTCCTGTAGGTCACCTTGCAGCCGAGCTTGGTCTGCGCGACGTGCCCGACGACGTAGGCGTCGGCCTCGTAGCCGATCCACGGGTTCACCGCGATGTTGAGGTCGCCGCAGTCCTTGCCGCTCGCGGCCGACTGTCGGTCTCCTTGATGTTGCCGCCGCCGCAGGCGGCCAGCACCGCGACCGCGAGGCCGCGACGCAGGCCAGCCGAGCCGGCTGCGATGCTCGTGCCATGTGCTGTCGTTCCTCTGCTCGGCTCGCCTGAGTCGGCGATGCTGTCGTCACGCGCGCCGTAGCGGGCGGCGGCGTACCGCGCGATCCGGTCGAGCATCACGCCGAGCGCCGTGATCGCGATGCCGGCCGCGAGGCCCTTGCCGAACAGCTGTGTCCTGCGAGAAGCCGGCCACCACGAGGTAGCCGAGGCTGCCGCGCGCCGACCATGCCGCCGATGACGACCATCGACAGCACGTAGAGCAGCCCCTGGTTGGTGGCCAGCACGATGCGCCGCGCGGGCCATCGGCAGCTGCACCTTGGTGATCATCTGCCAGCGGGTGATGCCCGGCGGACTCGGGCGGCCTCGACGGTGGTCGGCGCGACCGCCGCGGATGCCGTCGGCGACGAGCTTGGTCGCGATCGGGCACGGCGTAGGCCACGGCCGCGACGATCGCGGTGAACCGGGTGGCGCCGAACAGCGCCAGCGCCGGCACCAGGTAGACGAACGGCGGGATGGTCTGGCAGGCGTCGAGCACCGGCCGGATGACGCGTGTCCGCCCGTCTGCTGCGTCCCATCCAGACGCCGAGCACACCGCGAGGACCATCACCAGCACGGTGGCGACGAGCGTCGTGGTCAGCGTGATCATCGCGTCGTGCCACAGCCCGATCGCCGAGGATGACCGCCTCGCACACGACGGTGATCACCGCCGGGCGCCAGCCGCCGAGGACGTAGGCGAGCGCGATGCAGCACCGGCGCCATCAGCCACCACGGCGTCTCGGCCAGCAGGGACTGCAGCGGGTTGAGCAGGCCGTAGGTGACGACGTTCTTGAACGCGTTGGTGAAGGTGTCGACGGCCGACGAGCTGTCGGTGAGCCGTTGATCGCGTCGGCGATCGCTGGGCCGATGTTCGCGCTCTCCGGGAACGCCGGCCGAGGTCGGTCGGGACAGGTCGACCGCGATGACACCGGGATGAGGCACGACGAGCAGATCGCGGAACGCGGCCGACGGCCGCGGCCGACGCCCGGTCCTCGCTGGCCCAGCGCGGGAGCTGCTCGAGGACCACGGTCATCAGCATCACGCCGGGCGCCTACCGACGCGATCCGCTGGTCTGCGCTCGGCTGCTCGCTGGCCGCGGTCGTGGTCCGGTCGAGCATGATCGCCATCAGCACGATCGCAGAGGCCGGCGACGGAGGCGCCACCGACGTCGAGGTTCTGCAGCGCCGGCACGACCGGCTTGCCGAGGCCGGGGCCGTTGACGAAGGCCGCGATGGTCGCCATCGACAGCGCGGCCATCGTGCACTGGTTGATGCCGACGACGATCGTGCGGCGGGCCATCGGCAGCTGCGACCTTGCGCAGCAGCTGCCCGCGTCGTGACCCCGAGCGAGTCGGCGGCCTCGAGCGGTGGTCGCGGGCACCGACCGGATGCCGTGCTCGGTGATCCGCACCAGCGGCGGCAGCGCGTAGATCAGCGTGCAGACGACGGCCGCGCGGCGCCCCGATGCCGAAGAGCAGCGCGAGCGGCGGCAGGTAGGCGAACGACGGCATCGTCTGCATCACGTCGAGGACCGGCGTGATCGACGGCCGGACGCCGACCTGCTGCCGGGCCATCCCGATGCCGAGCGGCAGCCCGATCACGCACGCAGATGCAGCACCGCCAGCAGCGGTGACGATCAGCGTGTCCATGCTGTCCGGCCAGTAGCCCAGGAACGCCGAAGGCCAGCGTCGAGAGCGACACCAGGACGGTCGACCGCATGCCGGCGACCGGCGAAGGCGATCCAGCGCGAAGAGCGCGACCACGCCGAGCCAGCCGATCTGCGGGCACCGGGCGCGGGAAGGCCGGCGTGCTGATCAGCTACTGGAGCTGCTCGACGACGCCAGTTGAGGACGTCGCCGATGCGTGCCGATGACGCCGTGGAAGAACCAGTTGCCGTCGGCGTCGCCGCGAGCTGGATCGTCGTCGCGCAGCTCGTTGAGCCAGCGCTGGAAGCCGGTCAGGTCCTGGAACGCCGATCGCCAGGGTGTCCTGTGCCCTTGAGCAGCGCCCAGCCGACGACCCAGACGACGCGACGATGACCGCGAGCCACCTCGCCGGTGTGCCGCTGCGGCGCCGGGTCGACGTACGGCTGCTCCTCCGTCGGCGGGCGGCCGGCGGCCGGCGCGTGCGACGGCGATGGTCACGACTCCGGCTCCTCCTCGGCCACCACGACGCGCAGGATGTCCTCGTCGTCGACCACGCCGACGAACTCGCTCGCCCGTCGTACACCCGCACCGGGCCGTCGGACGTCGAGCACCTCGCGGGCGGCGTCCCGGACGATCTCGTCGGCCTGCATCACCGGGCCGTCCGAGGCCTCGCCGGCTCGCGGCGGCGCGCATCACCCAGCGCAGGGTGAGCACGTGCGAGCGGGGCACGTCGCTGACGAAGTCCTTGACGTAGTCGTCGGCCGGCGCGCCGACGACCTCGTCGGGCGTGCCGATCTGGACGATCTCGCCGTCGCGCATGATCAGGATCCGGTCGCCGAGCTTGAGCGCCTCCTGCGAGGTCGTGGGTGATGAAGACCATCGTCTTGCCGACCTCCTCGTGCAGCCGGATCACCTCGTTCTGCATGTCGCGGCGGATCAGCGGGTCGAGCGCCGAGAACGGCTCGTCGAACATCAGCAGCGTCGGGGTCGACGGCCAGCGCCCGGGCCAGGCCGACCCGCTGCTGCATGCCGCCGGAGAGCTGGTCGGGGTAGGAGTTCTCGTAGCCGGTCAGGCCGACCAGGTCGACCATCTCCTGCGCCCGCGTCGCGGCGCTCGGCCTTGGCCTCGCCGCGGACCTCGAGCCCGAAGGCGACGTTGTCGATGCACCGTGCGGTGCGGCAGCAGGCCGAAGTGCTGGAACACCATCGCGACGTGCGTTGCGGCGCAGCTCGCGCAGCTCGGCTCGTCGTCGTCGCCGGTGATGTCCTCGCCGCCGATCGTCGACGCTGCCCGCGGTCGGCTCGATCAGCCGGGTGAGCAGCCGCACCAGCGTCGACTTGCCGGAGCCGGACAGCCCCATCACCACGAACACCTCGCCGGGCGCGCACGTCGAACGAGACGTCCTTGACCGCCGGCGACGCAGCCGGTCTTCTCCTGCAGCTCCTTGCGCGGACAGGTCGGCGTCGGGCGTGCCGATGACCTTGTCGGCCTTGGCGCCGAAGATCTTCCAGAGGTCCTTCGACCGACAGGCCGGCAGTCGCCGACTCGCTGCGTCGGACGTCGGGCTGGCTGGGTCATCGGCTGCTCTCGGTCGTGCGTCATCGGTGGTCGTCCTGGGGGGTGCAGCGGACTGTCCTCGCGGTAGCGGTAGAACGGAGCGTCCGAGGGCGGCAGCGGGCGTGTTGCCCGAGGATCAGGTCGGCGGCCTTCTCGGCGAGCATCATCACCGGCGCGTAGATGTTGCCGTTGGTGATGTAGGGCATCGAGGAGGCGTCGACGACGCGCAGCCCCTCGACGCCGTGCACGCGCATCGTCTCGCGGGTCGAGCACCGACTGGTCGTCGACGCCCATCCGCGCGGTGCACGACGGGTGCAGGGCGGTCTCGGCGTCCTTGGCGACCCAGTCGAGGATCTCCTGGTCGGTCTCCACCGACGGGCCCGGGCGAGATCTCGCCGGCGTTGAACGCCGCGAACGCCGGCTGGTTGAGGATGTGCCGGGCGGCGCGGACCATCTCGATCCACTCGCGGCGGTCGTTCTCGGTCGACAGGTAGTTGAACCGCAGCGCCGGGTGCTCGTAGCGGGTCGCGTCGACTTGAGCGTGATGGTGCCGCGCACGTCGGAGTACATCGGCCCGATGTGCACCTGGTAGCCGTGCTCGGCGGCCGGCTGCGACCCGTCGTACCGGATGGCGATGGGCAGGAAGTGGAACATCAGGTTCGGGTAGTCGACCCGGTCGTTGCTGCGGATGAAGCCGCCGGCCTCGAAGTGGTTGGTGGCCCCGACGCCGCTGCGCAGGAACAGCCACTCGGCGCCGATGCGCGGCTTGTGCCGGTGCTTGAGCCAGGGGCCGATGGAGACCGGCTGCTTGGAGGCGTACTGGATGTAGACCTCGAGGTGGTCCTGCAGGTTGCTGCCCACGCCGGGCAGGTCGGCGACCACCGGGATGCCGAGCTGCTCGAGGTCGGCCTTCGGGCCGATGCCGGAGAGCAGCAGCAGCTGCGGGCGAGTTGATCGCGCCGCCGCAGAGGATGACCTCGCTCGGCCTCGCACGCGCGTGGTGCCGCGGCCCGGCCGGCGGTAGTCGACGCCGGTGACCCGGTTGCCCTCGACGACCAGGCCGGTGACCATCGCGAGCGTCTCGCACGTCGAGGTTCTTGCGGCCCATCACCGGGTGCAGGTAGGCGCGGGCGGCGCTGAGCCGGCGGCCGCGGTGCACGTTGCGGTCGAAGGCCGCGAAGCCCTCCTGGCGGTAGCCGTTCACGTCGTCGGTGAGCGGGTGGCCGGCCTGCTGGACGGCCTCGAAGAACGCGCCGAACAGCGGGCTGGTGGCCGGTCCGCGCTCGAGGACCAGCGGGCCGCTGCCGCCGCGCCACGCGTCGGCGCCGGCCAGGCAGGTCTCCATCCGCTTGAAGTACGGCAGGCAGTGCGCGTAGTCCCAGGACTTCATGCCCTTGTCGGCGGCCCAGCGCTCGAAGTCGAGCGGGTTGCCGCGCTGGAAGATCATCCCGTTGATGCTGCTGGAGCCGCCGAGCACCTTGCCGCGGGCGTGGTAGACCTTGCGGCCGTCCATGTACGGCTCCGGCTCGGACTCGTACTTCCAGTCGTAGAGCCGGTTGCCGATCGGGTAGGGCAGCGCCGCCGGCATGTGGATGAACGGGTCGATCCGGAAGTCGCGAGCGGCCCGGCCTCGAGCACCAGGACCGACGTACCGGGGTCGGCGCTGAGCCGGTTGGCGAGGGCGCAGCCGGCCGACCCGCCGCCGACGATGACGAAGTCGTACGTCGCTCTGCCGTCGCTCATCGCGTCTCCCGTGCCCGTCGAACCAGCGTTGCGGCGCCGGGTCGCATGTTGTGCCAGATGTGCTTGGTCTCGCGGTACTCGTCGAGCCCCGCGGCGCCGAGCTCGCGGCCGATGCCGGACTGCTTGTAGCCGCCCCACTCGGCCTGCGGGACGTAGGGGTGGTAGTCGTTGATCCACACCGTGCCCATGCGCAGCCGGGCCGCGACCCGCTCGGCCCTGCCGCCGTTCTGGTCCACACCCCGCCGGCGAGGCCGTAGATGCTGTCGTTGGCGATCCGCGACCGCGTCGTCCTCGTCGCGGAACGTCTCGACGGTGAGCACCGGCCCGAACGACTCGTCCTGGACGACGGACATGCGAGCTGTCGCAGCCGTCGAGCAGCGTGGGCAGGTAGTAGAAGCCGTCGGCCAGCGCCGGGTCGTCGGGCCGCGCTCCCCCGCACCGCAGCGTCGCGCCCTCGGCGAGCCCGCGGGCGACGTACGCCTCGACCTTCGTCGCGGTGCGCGGCGGAGATCAGCGGCCCGGTCTCGGCCTTCTCGTCGAACGGGCCGCCGAGGCGGATCAGCTCCGCGCGCCGGACCAGCTCGTCGACGAACTCGTCGTGGATCGACTCCTCGACGACCAGCCGGGCGCCGGCCGAGCAGACCTGGCCGGAGTGCAGGAACACCGCGGTCAGCGCGAAGTCGAGGGCGGCCTCGCGGTCGGCGTCGGCGAACACGATGTTGGGGTTCTTGCCGCCGAGCTCGAGGGCCACCTTCTTCACGGTCGCGGCGGCCGCGGCCATGATCCGCTTGCCGGTGGCCAGCCCGCCGGTGAACGAGACCAGGTCGACGCGGGGGTCCTCGCTGAGCGGCGCGCCCGGCCCGCGGGCCGGCGCCGAGCACGAGGTTGGCGACGCCCGGCGGGCACGCCGGCCTCCTCGAGCAGCGCCCATCAGCAGGATCGCGGTGTGCGGGGTGAGCTCGCTCGGCTTGAGCACGAAGGTGTTGCCGGCGGCCAGGCAGGGCGCGACCTTCCACGCGGTCTGCAGCAGCGGGTAGTTCCAGGGCGTGATCAGGCCGCAGACGCCGACCGGCTCGTGCACGACCCGGCTGACCACGTCGGCGCGGCCGGTGTCGACCACCCGGCCGGCGTCCTGCGGCCGCGACGTTGCCGTAGTGCCGGAAGACGCCGACGACGTCGTCGACGTCGTACTCGCTCTCGACGAGGCGCTTGCCGGTGTCGAGCGACTCGGCGCGGGCGACCGCGTCCTTGTCGCGCTCGAGCAGGTCGGCGACCCGGTGCAGCAGCGCGCCGCGCTCGATGCGCGGAGCCGCCGGGCCAGTCGCCGGCGTCGAACGCCGTCGCGGGCCGCGCCGATGGCCGCGGCGGTGTCCTGCGGTCCGGCCTCGTCGATCTCGGCCACCAGGATGCCGTCGGCGGGGCAGCGGATCTCCCGGCGCTCGCCTTCGCGAGCGCTGTCCCATCGCCCCCCGACGTAGAGCTGCGGCACTCTGCGTGTGTCCGATCAGATCAGTGACAGTTGCGCATGTCGCAACTCGGATGTGCTGTCACGCAACAGAATTGCGGCTTCGGCGATGTCCCGTCAAGCACCTAGGAGGTTCCGTAACCCAAACGTCGCGAGACCTCGTCGGCGGCGTCCTGCACCACCGGGACGAGCTCCTTGACCCGCGGCTCGCCGAGCCGGAACGTCGGCCCGGACACGCTCAGCGAGGCGATCACGTCGCCGTGGGCGTTGCGGATCGGCGCCGCGATCGCGGTCAGCCCGACCTCGAGCTCGTCGACCGCGACGGCGTACCCCTGCTCGCGCACCTCGACGAGCTCGCGGCGCAGCTTGGCCTTCGTGGTGACGGTCTCCGCGGTGTACGACGGCAGCCGGGGCAGCCGGTTGTCGATCTCGTCGGCGGACAGCCCGCGACAGCAGCACCTTGCCGTTGGACGTGGCGTGCAGCGGGATGTGCTGGCCGACCCAGTTGTGCGACTGGAGCGCGGACTGGCCGGCGACCTGGTCGAGGTAGAGCGCCGACCGGTCCGAGAGCACCGCGATGTTCACGGTCTCCCCCGAGTCCGCGGCGAGCTTGCGGCAGATCGGCCGGGCCTCCTGCACGACGTCGAGGCGGGCGGTCGTCGCACCGGCCAGCCGGAGCACCCCGACGCCGAGGCGGTACTTGCCGCGCTCCTCGTTCTGCTCCACCATGCCGTGGGACTCGAGCGTCGCGACCAGCCGGAACGCGGTGCTCTTGTGCACGCCGAGCTCGCCGGCGATCTCGGTGACGCCGGCCTCGCCGAGCCGGGCGAGGATGCCCAGGATGGTGAGGGCCCGGTCGACGGACTGGACCGATGCCGGAGCCTCGCTGCCGCCGTTCCCCATAGGCTGACCGTAGCGCAGTCGTGTTGCGTATCACAGAATGTGTTTCTGTTGACGCAACGATCGTCGACCCGAGGGCAAGGACCGCCATGACCGACCAGCCTCCGCACCACCCCGCCTTCGTCCTGACCCTGACCTGCCCCGACCGCGCCGGCATCGTGCACGCGGTCAGCGGCCTGCTGGTCGAGCACGGCGGCAACATCCTGGAGAGCCAGCAGTTCGGCGACCTCGGCCGAGGACCGGTTCTTCATGCGGGTCAGGTTCGCGGCGCCGACGACGCTCGAGGCCGCTGCGGGCGGCGTTCGCGCCGGTGGCCGAGCGGTGGGGCATGGACTGGGAGCTCTGGGCCGCCGACGCGCCGTACCGGACGCTGATCCTGGTCTCGAAGTTCAGCCACTGCCTCAACGACCTGCTGTTCCGGTGGAGCAGCGGCTCGCTGCAGATCGACGTGGTCGGCGTGGTGTCCAACCACCCCGACTGCGAGGCGCTGGTGAAGTCGTACGGCGTGCCCTACCACCACGTGCCGGTCACGCCGGAGACCAAGGCGGACGCCGAGGCGACGCTGCTCGGCGCTGGTCGACGTCGCTCGACGTCGACCTGGTCGTGCTCGCGCGCTACATGCAGGTGCTCTCCGACGAGACCTGCCGCGCGCTGTCCGGCAAGGCGATCAACATCCACCACTCGTTCCTGCCGAGCTTCAAGGGCGCCCGGCCCTACCACCAGGCCTTCGACCGCGGCGTGAAGCTGGTCGGCGCGACCGCGCACTACGTGACCGGCGACCTCGACGAGGGCCCGATCATCGAGCAGGACGTGATGCGCGTCGACCACGCCTACGACGCCGCCGAGCTCGCCGCCGCCGGCCGCGACGTCGAGAGCCAGGTGCTCTCCCGGGCCGTCCGCTGGCACGCCGAGACCCGGGTCCTGCTCAACGGCCACAAGACCGTCGTCTTCCGCTGACCCGTCACCTTTGCAGCAAGGACACGCGTGTCGCGCTGCACGATGTGACGGGTCGGCGGTCAGTCGCCGAGCTCGGCGCGACGACGGACGACGTACTCCTGGAGCTCGGCGCGGATCGCGTCGTCGAGGGGCGGGGCGACGTACTCCTCGAGCTTGGCCTGGTAGGTCTTCGAGGCGCGGGCGTTCGTGTCCAGGCCGCCGTTGCGCACCCAGCGCTCGTAGTTCTCCGAGGAGGACAGCAGCGGCCGGTAGAAGCAGGTGCGGAAGCGCTCCATCGTGTGCATCGCGCCCAGGAAGTGCCCGCCGTGGCCGACCTCCTGGTGCGCGTCGAACGCCAGCGACGCGTCGTCGATCTCCAGCGGGGTGAACTCCGCCTGCAGCATCTGCAGGATCTCGACGTCCACGATGAACTTCTCGAAGCCCGCGACCAGACCGCCCTCGAGCCAGCCGGCCGAGTGCATGACCCAGTTCGCGCCGGCCAGGAACGTCGGCATCATCGTCATCAGGGCCTCGTAGCCGGCCTGGGCGTCCGCGACCTGCGAGGACGTGAGGCCGCCGCCGGAGCGGAACGGCAGGCCGAAGTGCCGCGCGATCTGGCCGGTGCACAGCAGGCCGATGCCCGACTCGGGGGTGCCGAAGGTCGGCGAGCCGGACTGCATGTCGATGTTGGAGAGGAACGACCCGAAGATCACCGGTGCGCCCGGCCGGATCAGCTGGGTGAGGGCGATGCCGGACAGCGCCTCGGCGATCTGCTGCACGAGCGCGGCCGGGATCGTCACCGGGGACATCGCGCCCATCAGGATGAACGGCGTGACCACGCAGGGCTGGCCGGCGAGGGTGTACTCGAAGAGCGACTCGAGCATCCGCTCGTCCCAGTGCAGCGGCGAGTTGCAGTTGATCAGCGAGATCGACACCGGCGTCTTCTCGATCGCCTCGCGGCCGCCGAACAGGATCTCGCCCATCCGCGATCGTGTCGCGGGCGTTGACGCCGGAGACGACGTTGCCCATGTAGACCTTGTCGGTCAGCGTCTGCAGCGCGTAGGTCATGTCGAGGTGGCGCGAGTCGAGCGGGGTGTCGTTGGGCTCGCAGATCACGCCGCCGGCGGAGTCGAGGACGGGGAAGACCTGCGCGAGCTTGGCGAACCGCTCGAAGTCGTTCATCGTCGCGTCGCGGCGCACGTCGCCCTCGCGGACGAACGGCGGCCCGTAGACCGCGCCGAACGCCATCGCGTCCCCGCCGATGTGGATGCTGTGCTCGGGGTTGCGTGCCTGTACGTCGAACTCGCGCGGCGCCTTGGCGACCTGCTCGAGGATCCACTCGGGGTCGAAGAAGACGTTCTGCCCCTCGACCTTCTGGCCGGCCTCGCGGAACATGGTCAGCGCCCGCTCGCTGTTGAACTCGACGCCGATCTCGCGTGACCAGGCGACGCCAGCCGGCGTCGAGCTTGGCCATCGCGTCCTCGGAGAGGATCTCGTACCTCGGCATCTTGTTGCGGAACATTCCGACCTCCTGGACGCGGACTTGGGCGGTTCTGCTTGACCGGCACTGATCGGCATCTTAGCCTCATCATGTGGAAGTCGGTTCCACATGATGAAACAATTTCTCGGCCCCGAGAAGGACCCGATGAGCAGCTCCGCACCGGCGGGCACGCAGGCCGTCGACCGTGCCGCGGCACTGGTCGACCTCGTCGTGCGCGCCGACGGTCCGCTGAGCTTCACCGAGCTGAGCGACGAGACCGGTCTCGCCCGCTCCACGACCTCCCGTCTGCTCGCGGCGCTGGAGCGCACCGAGCTCGTCGAGCGTGACCCGGCCGGTGGCTACGTCGCCGGTCCCCTCTTCGCGCTGCACGCCGCGCTGCACGACCCGTGGCCGCAGATCGCCCGGCTCGCACGCCCGGTGCTGGAGGCGGTCGGCGAGCAGACCGGCGAGACCGTCCACCTCGGCGTGCGTCGCGGCGAGGACGTCGTGCACATCGCGCAGGTCGAGTCGACCTACCTGCTCTCGGCGCGTGACTGGAACCTGGTCGACGTGCCCCCGCACTGCTCCTCGCTCGGCAAGGTGCTCTACGCGTTCGACGTGCTCCCGCTGCCGTCGCGGCTCGAGCGCCGCACCGACCGGACGATCACCACCCGGGAGGCGCTGACCGCCGAGCTCGCCACGATCCGGCAGCAACCGCTTCGCCACCACCGTCGACGAGCTCGAGACCGGGCTCACCGGTATCGCCGCGCCCGTCGAGGGACGCGACGGCGTGTTCGCCGCGCTCGGCATCTCCGGGCCCACCGCCCGGCTCCAGGAACGAGCCGACTGCATCGGTCGGCTCCTCGTCGAGCAGGCCGACGCACTGTCGTCGCTGCTGCTCCGCAGGACCCAGCACGGCCCCACCGGCTCCAACCGCTCACAGGAGGGCGCGGCATGACACCAGAGGAGATCCTTCAGCACCTGTACGACGAGACGCTGAAGGGCAATGCACCCGAGGTCCTCGACCTGACCCACCAGGCGCTCGCGCTCGACATGGAGCCGCAGAGCCTGCTCTTCGACGCGCTGATCCCGTCCCTGGAGGAGGTCGGCGCCCGCTTCGAGCGCGGCGACTTCTTCGTCCCGGAGATGCTGATCGCCGGCCGCGCGATGGCCGGCGCCATGGAGGTGCTGCGCCCGCTGCTCGCCGACACCGGCGTGCAGACCATCGGCAAGTTCCTGATGGGCACGGTCAAGGGCGACGTCCACGACATCGGCAAGAACCTCGTCAACATCATGCTCGAGGGCGCCGGCTTCGAGGTCATCGACCTCGGCGTGCAGGTGGCCCCCGAGAAGTTCGTGGAGAAGATCATCGAGCACGAGCCCGACATCGTCGGCTTCTCGGCGTTCCTCACCACGACGATGCCGATGTTCAAGGCCAACCTCAACGCGCTGCAGAAGGCCGGCCTGCGCGACCAGGTCATCGTGATGGTGGGCGGCGCGCCGGTCACCCAGGAGTACGCCGACGCGGTCGGCGCCGACGGCTACGCACCGGACGCGTCGCAGACCGTCAAGCGCGCCAAGGACCTGCTCCAGAAGAAGCGAGCCCTGGTCACCGCATGAGCGCCACCGCACCCCGGCACGAGACCACCCTGCGCGGCACCGGCGCCGAGGTGGTCCTCGGGCACGACCGCCGCTTCTGCCTGATCGGCGAGCGGATCAACCCGACGGGCCGCCGGATCTTCCAGGAGCAGCTGCGCGCCGGCGACCTGTCCGCGATCGAGCGCGACGTGATCGCCCAGGTCGAGGGCGGTGCCGACGTGCTCGACGTCAACATGGGCGTGCCGATGACCGACGAGCCGGAGCTCCTCGCGAAGGCCGATCACCCTCGTCCAGCGGCTCACCGACAAGCCCATCTGCATCGACTCCTCGGTCGTCGAGGCCCTCGAGGCCGGGCTCGCGGCCTACCAGGGCCGGGCGCTGGTCAACTCGGTCACCGCCGAGGACGACCGGATGGCGCTGATCCTGCCGCTGGTCAAGAAGTACGACGCGGCGATCATCGCCCTGCCGAACGACGCCGAGGAGATCCCGATGGAGGCGGACCGGCGCCTCGAGCTCGTGCAGCACATCGTCGACGTGGCGACCAAGGAGTACGGCATCGCGGCCGCGGACATCGTGATCGACCCGCTGGCCATGCCGATCGGCGCGGACACCGGCGTCGTGAACACCACCCTCGACACGATGCGGCGGATCCGCGACGTGCACGGGCTCAACATGACCTGCGGCGCCTCCAACGTGTCGTTCGGGATGCCCGACCGGCACACCCTCGGCGCGGCGTTCCTGCCGATGGCGATGACCGCCGGCCTGACCAGCGCGATCATGGACACCCGCACCCCGCAGATCGTCGACGCGGTGAAGGCCGCCGACCTGCTGCTGGGTCACGACGAGTGGGGCGGCGGCTGGATCGCCGCCCACCGGAAGAAGCAGGCCGCCGCCGCCCTATGACCGAGGTCAACGAGGAACCGCCCGACATCCAGGTCGACGACCTGCGACGTGAGGGACTGATCGACCGTCCCGACGGGCCCGGGTCGACCCCGCACGACGGCTCGGGCCGGGTGCAGCTGGCGTTCACGCCGTCGGGCCGCGACGTGCGGGTGCCGCCGGGGGTCAGCGTGTTCGACGCGGCGAGCTGGAACGGCATCGCGATCGACTCCACCTGCGGCGGGCACGGCACCTGCAAGAAGTGCAAGATCCAGGTCCTCGACGGATCCGTGCCGGTCCACCGACTCGACGTACGCTCCTTCACCACCGCGCAGCTCGCGGACGGCTGGCGGCTGGCGTGCCTCGCCCAGGCCACGCAGGACCTCAAGGTCGAGGTGCCCCCGCTGACCACGAGGCCCAAGGCCGCGACGCTCGGCGTCGGCCGTCAGGTGATCCTCCGCCCGGCGATCCAGAAGCGGTACGTCGAGCTGACCGAGCCGACCCTGCAGGACCAGCGGACCGACCTGCAGCGGGTCCTCGACGCGATCGAGGACCTCGAGCTGACGCCCGACCTGCACGTGCTGCGGCGGCTGCCCGGCGTGCTGCGGCAGGCCGACTACAAGGTCACCGCCGTCATCGTCGACGAGGCGCTGATCGACGTCGAGCCCGGCGACACGACCGCGCGCCGGTTCGCGGTCGCCTTCGACCTCGGCACCACGACCGTGGTGGCGACCCTGATCGACACCGCGACCGGGACCCCGGCCGCGGTCGCGTCGATGCTCAACAAGCAGCAGCCTTTCGGCGCCGACGTGATCACCCGGATCAGCGCCACGATGATGGACCCGGACGCCGCGGACCGGCTCCGCGACCTGGCCCAGGCGACGCTGGCCGAGCTGACGGGTGAGGTGCTGGCCGAGGCCGGCGTCGAGCCGCACGAGGTCTACGAGGTGGCCCTGGCCGGCAACGCCACGATGACCGCGCTCGTCCTGGGCATCGACCCCGAGCCGCTCGGGGTCGCACCGTTCGTGATGACCAGCCGCGTGCTGCCGACGCTGCTCGCCTCCGACCTCGGCCTCGCGCTGCACACCGGGGCCCGGGCCGTGGTCTTCCCCGCTCTCGGCGCCTACGTCGGCGGCGACATCGTCTCGGGCATGCTCGCCACCGGCATGGACCGCGACAAGCGCACCCGGCTGTTCATCGACGTCGGCACCAACTGCGAGATCGTGCTCAGCGACGGCGACACGATCGTCTCGACCGCGGCGCCCGCGGGTCCGGCGTTCGAGGGCGGTGCGATCCGCTGCGGCATGCGGGCGGCCGACGGCGCGGTCGAGGTCGTGCGGATCGACGACGACGGCGTGCACCTGCAGGTGATCGGGGACGTCGAGCCCCAGGGCCTGTGCGGCTCCGGGCTCGTCGACGCGGTCTCCGAGCTGGTGCGGGCCGGCCTGCTCGACGCGTCCGGACGGTTCGTCCCGGACGAGCGCGCCCTCGAGATCGCGCCGAAGGTCGCCGACCGGCTGACCGCCATCGGCCAGGAGCGGGTCTTCGTGCTGCACCGGCCCGAGCCGGACTCGCCTCCCGAGGAGACCGTCTACCTGTCCCAGCGCGACGTGCGTGAGCTCCAGTTCGCGAAGGGCGCGATCGCCACCGGCTGGACCCTGCTGCTCGAGGAGCTCGGTCTCGACCAGTCCGACGTCCAGCAGGTGCTGCTCGCCGGCTCGTTCGGGAGCTACCTCTCCCCCGCCGCCGCGGTCCGGATCGGGCTGGTGCCCAAGATCCCGGTGCTGCGCATCGTCTCGGCCGGCAACGTCGCGGGCGAGGGCGCCAAGATGAGCCTGCTCAGCGTCCGCGAGCGCGCCGGCGCCCTGGCCCTGCTCGAGGAGGTGACCTATGTCGAGCTCTCCGACCGCACCGACTTCAACGACCGGTTCATCGACCTCCTCGCCTTCCCCGGCTGAGGGCAGCCGGACGGGCAGGGTCGCCCTCATCGCCTGCGGGGCGATCGCGGCCCCGTGCGCCGAGGTCGTCGCCGCGCGCGGGTGGCCGGTCGACGTACACCCGCTGCCTCCGCTGCTGCACAACCACCCGGAGCGGATCGCGGGGCAGGTGGACCGGCTGGCCGGCGAGCTGGCCGAGCGGTACGCCACGGTCGCCGTCGGCTACGCGGACTGCGGGACGTACGGCGCGCTCGACGAGGTGTGCGAGCGCCGCGGCCTCGCCCGGCTCGCAGGGCTGCACTGCTACGACGTGTTCGGAGGCGCCGATCGGCTCCGGGCGATGTTCGAGGCCGAGCCGGGGACCTACGTGCTCACCGACTTCCTGGTCCGGTCGTTCGGCCGGACGGTGATCGCCGAGCTCGGGCTCGACCGCTACCCCGAGCTGCGCGACGACTACTTCGCGCACTACACGCGGATGGTCTGGCTGGCGCAGCAGCCCGACGACGAGCTGCGCGCCCTGGCCCGGGCGGCCGCCGACCGGATCGGGCTGCCGCTCGTGGTCGTGGAGACCGGGCACACCGGGCTCGAGCGCGCCCTCGCCGAGCTGCTCGTCTCGTAGGCTCCGGCCATGGCCTCGACTCCCGCCGTGCCGCTCGCCCCCGGGATCTTCCGGATCCCGACCGCAGGCAAGGACCTGATCAACTCGTTCGCCCTGGTGCAGGACGACGGCAGCGTCACGCTGGTCGACACCGGACTGAAGCGGGCGCCGGCGCGGATCGTCGCCGGCCTCGCCGCGATCGGCAAGCATCCCCGCGACGTCACCCGCATCGTGCTCACCCACGTGCACCCCGACCACGCCGGCGGCGCCGCCGCGATGAGCCGGCAGACGGGCGCCCCCGTCCTGGTCCACGGCGACGACCACGGGTGGGCCAGGTCCGGCCGGATCGCCGGCGCCAACGACCGGTCGACCCGGATGGGCCGGTTGTTCGCCCGCACCGGCGACGCCAAGATCGAGGCCTTCGAGCCGGGACCGCCGCTCGCCGACGACGAGGTGCTGCCCGTCAGCGGCGGGCTGCGGGTCGTGCACACCCCGGGTCACTCCCCCGGGTCACGTCTCGCTGCTCGTCGAGCCCACCGGCACGCTGATCACCGGCGACGCGCTGTTCAACTTCCGGTTCCTGCGGGGCGCGCGGATCTCGCCGGCCTTCCTCTGCTCGGACTTCGCCATGACGAAGCGGACCGCGCACCGGCTCGGAGAGCTCGACTACGACGTGGCGGCGTTCACCCACGGCCCGGAGATCACCGACCGCGCCCGGGAGACCGTGCGCGGGCTGCTCGCCGACCTCTAGCGGACCGCCATCAACCGGTCGAGGTACTCGCGGCGCCAGGCCTCGGTCTCGGCGATCTGGTTGAACGTGTAGACGTGCAGTCCCGTGACGAGCGAGCCCGGCCGCGCCAGCGCGGGCGCGCACCGCTCCAGGAACCTCTCACCGGTGAACCCGCCGGGGGCGGCCAGCCGGGTCATGGTGCCCTTGTGCTTGGCCAGGAAGCGCGTCGAGTCGCCGACGCCGATCTTCGTGGCCATCGTCAGCAGCTTGGCGCGGTCGATGGGTCCCGGGATGCCGAGCAGCATCGGCATGGTGATGCCCCGTTTGCGCATGCGGTCGACCCAGGTCCGGATGCTGTCGGGGTCGAAGTTCAGGTTGCTCACGACGTGCGTGGCGTGCCGGCGCTTGTCCCACATCGACTGCACGGTCAGGTCGTCGCTGATCGTGGGGTGCGACTCGGGGTAGCCGGTGATCCCGACCTCGGGGAACGGCCGGCCCAGGGCGGTCAGGTCCTCGAGCAGGTCCAGGGCCGAGGTGTAGTCACCGGCCGGCGGGTCCTGGTCCCCGCCCGGCACGAACACCGTGCGCACCCCGGCCTCGACCATGCGCGCGGAGATCTCGGAGAGCTCGGCGCGACCGCTGACCATCCGGGCGGCCAGGTGGGGCACGGCCGGATAGCCGAGCCGGGCGAGCTGCTCGGTGAGCGCCAGGGTGGCCTCGAGCCCCTTGGCCGGCGACGCGGTGACCGTGACCGTCCGGTCCACCGGGACGTGGGCGACCACCTTGTCCGCCACGGACGGCGTCGGAAGCACCTCGTAGCGCGCGGACGACAGCATGTCGGCCAGAAAGGCGTCATAGGTGGTCTTGTTGCGCACAGAGCAACTCATTTCGCGATACGCAATTCGGCCTCCAGCGTATCGCCGCCCGACGGCGGCCCACAAGCACCCGGCCGGGTCGCTGGTCAGGACCCCGGGTCGCGACGCCCCGACGGCGTCACGTTGAGCAGCACCACGAGCGCACCGGCCAGGACGGAGATCGGCCAGGCGAGGTAGACCGTGAACGCGTCGACGTCGAGGCGCTCGGGCACCTTGGCGCCGACCTTCGCCGCCGCCAGCGCGGCGCCGGGGTCACCGGGGCCGAGCAGGTGACCGGTCAGCGCCATGGCGACCGCGGCCAGGACCGCTCCGACGACCAGGAGCGCGCTGGTCAGCAGCACGTCGCGCGAGCGCCACCAGGTCAGGGCGGCGCCGGCTGACCAGTCCGGCGACGGCGGCGATCACGACGTAGAGGGCGTCCGCGGCGAACTGCCTGCTCAGGTCCTCCTCCTGCATCACGCCCCCGTCGGGCGTCTTGGTGAACGCGGCCGGGTCGACCAGCAGCCACCAGAGCACGCCGCAGACCACCCCGAGCAGCGAGCATCACGCCCAGCACGATCACGACGTCACGGACCGCGCCCCCGGATCCCGGGCGGGAGGCGTCGTCCGAGGCACCCTCGTGCGGCGAGAACGCGGTCGAGACCGGTCCCGCGTCCGGGGACGAGCCGCTCATCAGCCCGCCAGGCAGTGCGGCCCGAGCAGCGCCTTGAGGTCGGCGAACAGGGCCGGGCTCGCGGCCACCCGCAGGCGGTCGTCGAGCTTCATCACGGTGGTCGAGGTCTTGGTCATCAGCCGCAACCGTACTTCGGTGACCCCAGGGTGGGTGCCGAGCACGTCCTTGAGCTGCTCGACGACCGGCATCGTGCACCGCGTCGACGGCATCGTGATCACCACCGGGCCGGACGGGCCGTCGGCCAGGTCGGGGACGCTGACCTCCTGGCCGTGCAGCTCCGGCTGGTCCTTGGAGCGCGAGAGCCGGCCCTTGACCGTGACGATCGCGTCCTCGTTGAGCAGCGTGCTGGCCAGCTGGTAGGCGCTCGGGAAGAGCAGCACGTCGATGCCGCCCTCGAGGTCCTCGACGGTGATCATCGCCCACGCGTCGCCGCGCTTGGTGATCTTGCGCTGGACCGAGGTGATCAGCCCGGAGACCGTGACCGTCGAGCCGTCGGCACGGTCCTCGTCCACGCAGCAGCTGGCCGATCGTGCAGTCGGCCGACGCGGACAGGATGTGCTCGAGCCCCATCAGCGGGTGGTCGGAGACGTAGAGGCCGAGCATCTCGCGCTCGTGGCCGAGCAGCGTCTGCTTGTCCCAGTCGGCGATGTCGGGCACGGCGATGGCGACCCCGAAGCCGCCGCGCGTCCTCGTCGAGCCCGCCGAAGAGCGAGTCCTGCCCGATCGCCTCGTTGCGCTTGATGTCGGCGTACTGGTCGACGGCCGTCTCGTGGATCGCGACGAGCGCGCGACGGCGGTGACCCAGTCGAGTCGAAGGCGCCGGCCTTGATCAGCGACTCCATCACCCGCTTGTTGCACACCAGCGTCGGGCACCTTGTCCATGAAGTCCGCGAAGTCGGTGTAGCGGCCCTGCTCGCGCCGGGCCGCGACGATCGCGTCGACGACGTTGATGCCGACGTTGCGGACCGCGGACAGGCCGAAGCGGATGTCGGACCCGACCGGCGTGAACGTCGCCTCGGACTCGTTGACGTCGGGCGGCAGCACCTGGATCTTCATCCGGCGGCACTCGTTGAGGTAGATCGCCATCTTGTCCTTGTCGTCCTTGACGGACGTGAGGACGGCGGCCATGTACTCGGCCGGGTAGTTCGCCTTGAGGAAGGCGGTCCAGTAGGTGACCAGGCCGTAGGCCGCGGAGTGCGCCTTGTTGAACGCGTAGTCGGAGAACGGCAGCAGGGTGTCCCACAGCGCCTTGATCGCGGCGGCGGAGAAGCCGCGCTCGGTCATGCCGGCGGAGAAGGCCTCGAACTGCTTGTCGAGCTCCTCCTTCTTCTTCTTGCCCATCGCGCGCCGCAGCAGGTCCGCCTGGCCCAGCGTGTAGCCGGCGAGCTTCTGGGCGATCGCCATCACCTGCTCCTGGTAGACGATCAGACCGTAGGTCTCACCCAGGACGTCCTCGAGGGCCTCGGCCAGCTCGGGGTGCAGCGCCTCGACCGGCTCGCGGCCGTTCTTGCGGCGGGCGTACTTGTTGTGCGAGTCCGCGCCCATCGGCCCGGGGCGGTAGAGCGCGCCGACCGCCGAGATGTCCTCGAAGCTGTCGGGCCGCATGCTGCGCAGCAGGGCCCGCATCGGGCCGCCGTCGAGCTGGAAGACGCCGAGCGTGTCACCGCGGGACAGCAGCGCGAACGTGGCCGGGTCGGTCAGCTCGAGGTCCTCGAGGACGACCTTCTCCTGGCGGTTGTTCGCGATGTTGATCAGCGCGTCGTCGAGGATGGTGAGGTTGCGCAGCCCCAGGAAGTCCATCTTGATCAGGCCGAGGCGTTCGCAGGTCGGGTAGTCGAACTGCGTGATGATCGCGCCGTCCTGCTCCCGCTTCATCACCGGGATGACGTCCTGGAGCGGCGCGCTCGACATGATCACGCCCGCGGCGTGCACGCCCCACTGGCGCTTCAGGCCCTCGATGCCGATCGCGGTGTCGACGACCTTCTTGACGTCGGCGTCGGCGTCGTACAGCGCGCGGAACTCGCCACCCTCGCCGTAGCGCTTGTGGTTGCGGTCGAAGATCTCCTTGAGCGGGACGTCCTTGCCCATCACCGCGGCCGGCATCGCCTTGGTGATCCGGTCGCCCATCGCGAACGGGTAGCCGAGGATCCGCGAGGAGTCCTTGACGCGCCTGCTTGGCCTTGATGGTGCCGTAGGTGACGATCATCGAGACCCGGTCGTCGCCGTACTTGTCGGAGACGTAGCGGATCACCTCGCCGCGGCGACGCTCGTCGAAGTCGATGTCGAAGTCGGGCATCGAGACGCGGTCGGGGTTGAGGAAGCGCTCGAAGATCAGGCCGTGCTCGAGCGGGTCGAGGTCGGTGATGCGCATGGCGTACGCCGCCATCGAGCCCGCGCCCGACCCACGGCCGGGACCGACCCGGATGCCGTTGTTCTTGGCCCAGTTGATGAAGTCGGCGACCACGAGGAAGTAGCCGCGGGAAGCCCATCTGGGTGATGACGCCGATCTCGAAGTTCGGCCTGCGTGCGGACCTCCGGGGACATGCCGCTGCGGGGTAGCGGTAGGCGAGGCCCTTCTCGACCTCCTTGACGAACCAGCTGTCCTCGGTCTCCCCGTCGGGGACCGGGAACCGCGGCATGTAGTTCGCCGACTCGTCGAACTCGACGTTGCAGCGCTCGGCGATCAGCAGGGTGTTGTCGCAGGCCTCGGGCAGGCCGTTGGTCTCGCCCCACAGCTCGCGCATCTCGGCCGGGGACTTGATGTAGTAGCTGTCGCCGGCGAACTTGAACCGCTTGGGGTCGGCCATCGTGCTGCCGGAGGAGACGCAGAGCAGGTGCTCGTGGGCCGGGGCGTCCTCGGGGTTGGTGTAGTGCGAGTCGTTGGTCGCGATCGGCGGGATGCCGAGGTCCTTGGACGAGCCGCAGCAGGCCGTCGCGCACCCGGGTCTCGATCGACAGCCCGTGGTCCATCAGCTCGAGGAAGAAGTTGTCGCGCCCGAAGATGTCCTGGAAGTCGCCGGCCGACGCGCGGGCCTTCTCGTAGTCGCCGATGCGCAGCCAGGTCTGGATCTCGCCGGACGGGCAGCCGGTGCGTGCCGATGAGCCCCTTGGCGTGCTCGGCCAGCAGCTCCCGGTCGGCACGCGGCTTGTAGAAGAAGCCCTCGAGCGACGAGCGGGACGAGAGCCGGAACAGGTTGTGCATGCCCTCGGTGGTCTCGGCCAGCAGGGTCATGTGCGTGTAGGCGCCGCTGCCCGAGACGTCGTCGTCGCCGCCGTTGTTCCAGCGGACCCGCTTGCGGTCGAACCGGGAGGTGTTGGGGGTGAGGTAGGCCTCCATGCCGATGATCGGCTTGACCCCGGCGGCCCGGGCCTTGGCGTAGAAGTCGTAGGCGCCGAACACGTTGCCGTGGTCGGTCATCGCGATCGCGTCCATGCCGAGCTCGGCGGTGCGCGCGAACATCTCGCCGAGCCGGGCCGCGCCGTCGAGCATGGAGTACTCGGTGTGCACGTGCAGGTGGACGAAGCCGTCCGCGCTGCCACCTGTTCCGCCTGGCATGGGCAGATCTGCCCCTTTCCGAACTCATGAGCGCACCACGAAACGGACCTGCGGTGAGTCCGCGGCCGAGCATCGTGGGGAAGAGCGGCCAGCCTACGTGACACCGAGGAGTCGATGGTGGCAGGACCCACCGACATCCCCGGCATCCGGGGCCGCCTCCAGCGGGGTCAGGACCGGGCTGCTGCGCCCCAGCCGTGCCAGGACTCGACCTCGATCCAGGCGCTCACCCGGCGCCGGTCGCGGTTGCGGTACGCCTCGCCGCCGTAGTGCCGCGAGAGCCGGTCGATGTCGGCCAGGTCGGGGTCGTCGCGGAACTCCACGACCCGGCCCTGGACGCTGACGTGGGTGTACCAGGACGCCTCGTCGAGCGCGGTGAGCGAGACGCGGGGGTCGGCCCGGAGGTAGTCCAGGCGCTTGCGGCCCTCGTCCATGTTGACCAGGATCCGGCCGTCCTCCTCGAGGAGGTACCAGGTGGCCACCGACACCGGCTGGCCGTCGGGGCGCAGCGACGCGATCACCGCCGGGTTCGGCTTGGCGAGCAGCTCGCGGACGTCGTCGGGCAGGGGTCCAGTGGGCATGGTCGGGCCTTCTTCCTAGGAGCTCAGATGGCGCAGCCGTCGGGGCCGCACGCCTCGTCGGTACCCGCCGGGACCGGATCCCACGAGCGTCAGCGGCGAGCGCTCGGACCAGGCACGCTCCAGCACCGCGAGCAGCTGGTCGGCCGGCTGGGCGCCGGAGACGCCGTACTTCCGGTCGACGACGAAGAACGGCACCCCGCTGATGCCCAGCGCGCGGGCCTCGGCCTCGTCGGAGCGTACGGCGTCCGCGTGCTCGTCACCGGCGAGCACCCGCTCGACGTCGTCGCGCGTCGAGGCCGGCGTCGACGGCCAGGCGCACGAGCGCGTCGCGGTCACCGACCGGCTCGCCCTCGGTGAAGTAGGCGCGCATGAACCGCTCCTTGGCGGCGTCCTGCAGCCCGTGGTCGGCGGCCAGGTGGATCAGCCGGTGCGCGTCGAACGTGTTGGACCGCAGCGACCGGTCGAGGTGGAAGTCGAGGCCCTCACCCGCGGCGGCCTGGGTCACCGAGGCGACGGCTGCCTCGGCCTGGGCCAGCGGCATGCCGTACTTCGTCGCGATCAGCTCGGCGTGCGCCGGGTCCCTCCCCCGCGGCGGAGACCGACTCCGTGGACGGGTCGAGCTCGAAGCTGCGCCACTCCACCTCGACGTCGTCGCGGTGCGCGAACTGCGCCAGCGCCGACTCGAAGCGCCGCTTGCCGATGTAGCACCACGGGCAGACGACGTCGGACCAGATCTCGACCTTCACGGTTTCTCCTTCAACGGTTGGCTCACCGGCTCAACCGTCGGACCGCCCGGGTTGTTCCGTGGCGGCGTCGAGGCTCTCGCTGATCACCTGCTGCATGATCCGGCGGATCCGCGGCTCGCCCAGCGCCGGAGCGCGCCGGGCCATCCGCGCGACGATCTCGTCCTCGCGGTCCGGGTCCCGCCCGGCCTGCCCCGGGACCTCCTTGACCTGCTGGACCCGCGCGGTGAGCCCGGCCCGTTCGGCGAGCAGGTCCGCGAGCCGGTCGTCGATGGCGTCGATCCGGCGGCGCATCCCCGCGAGCGAGGCGGGGTCCGGCCAGGCCATCTCGACGTCCGGCTCCCGCTCCTCGTTGTCCGAGCCGTCGGTCCGTCGTACCTCCCCGAAGCCGTGCCGCGCGTAGAACCGCTGCGCGCCGGCGTTCGAGTCGAACACCCACAGCCCGAGCCCGTCGGGCCGCAGGCTCTTGGCGAGGTCGAGCAGCGGCGCTGCCGATGCCCCGTCCGACCAGCGCCGGGTCGACGTACAAGGAGTGCACCCAGTCGTCCTCGAGCAGCAGCAGCCCGACCGGTACGTCGTCGCGGGCTCGGCCAGCCAGACCTCGGTGCCGGGGGCGTCGAACCGCGCACGGAACCACTGCCGGACCTCGGGGCCGGGTGCACCGAGCGGGGGATCGCCGGGTACGCCGCCTCGCGGGCGGCGAGGTAGAGCGTGGCGAGCGGTTCGGCGTCCTCGAGGGTCGCCGGTCGCAGCGTCAGGTCCGGCTCAGACGGCATCGCGCAGGGTGTCCAGGGCGTGCTGGAGGTCGGCGGGGTAGTCCGACTCGTACTCGACGTACTCCCCGTGACTCGGGGTGCTCGAAGCCGAGCCGTACGGCGTGCAGCCACTGCCGGGTCAGCCCCACCCGCTTGGCCAGCGTCGGGTCGGCGCCGTAGGTGAGTGTCGCCGACGCAGGGGTGCTTCAGCGCCGCCATGTGCACCCGGATCTGGTGCGTGCGACCGGTCTCGAGGTGCACCTCGAGCAGGCGTCGCGAACCGGTGCGCCTCGAGCGTCTCGTAGTGGGTGATGCTCGCCTTGCCGTCGGCCCGCACCGTGAACTTGTAGTCGTGCTTGGGGTGCCGGCGCGATCGGGGCGTCGACGGTGCCCTGCAGCGGGTCGGGGTGCCCCTGCACCAGCGCGTGGTAGGTCTTGTCGACGGTGCGCTGCGCGGAAGGCGTTCTTGAGCACGGAGTAGGCGCGCTCGGACTTGGCGATCACCATCACGCCGGAGGTGCCGACGTCGAGGCGCTGCACGATGCCCTGCCGCTCGGCGGCGCCGCTCGTGGAGATCCGGAAGCCGGCCGCGACGAGGTGCCCGACGACGGTGGGGCCGGTCCAGCCGGGGCTCGGGTGCACGGCGACCCCGACGGGCTTGTCGATGACCACGATCGCGTCGTCGTCGTGGACGATCTTGATGCCCTCGACGGTCTCCGGCACGACCGCGACCGGGTCGACCGCGGCGGGGATCGCGACGTCGAGCATCGAGCCCGGCTCCACCCGGTCGGACTTGGCCGGGCGGCGACCCGTCGACGCTGACGTGGCCGCTGACGGATCAGCTCGGCCGCCCGGGTGCGGGACAGGCCGAACATCCGGGCGATGGCGGCGTCGACGCGCTCGCCGGCCAGCCCGTCGGGGACCGTGACCGTGCGCCGCTCGTGACCGCTGAAGTCCGGGCTCCGTCACGAGTGCCGGCGCGGGGTCGTCGGCCGTCGCGGCTGCGGGTGCCGTTGACGGAGACGCCGCGGATCGCCTGCAGGATGATCACGCCGGCCGCGATGTTGATGCACATGTCGGCGACGTTGAAGATCGGCCAGTTCGGCAGCTGGAGGAAGTCCACGACGTGGCCGCGGAAGACGCCCGGCGCGCGGAAGACCCGGTCGGTGAGGTTGCCGAGCACGCCGGCCATCAGGAAGCCGAGGCCGATCGCCCAGCCGGTGCTGCGCAGCCGGCGCGACCACCCAGAGCACCGCCACCGCCGCGGCGATCGCGACGCAGGTCAGCACCAGCGTGTACGACGTGCCGGTGCTGAACGCGGCGCCCGGGTTGCGGGCGAGGTAGAGGGTCAAGACGTCCCCGACGACCTGCACCGGCGGCCGGTCGGTGAGGTGCTC
Source organism: uncultured Actinomycetota bacterium (assembly GCA_963786795.1). Taxonomy (GTDB): domain Bacteria; phylum Actinomycetota; class Actinomycetes; order Propionibacteriales; family Nocardioidaceae; genus Nocardioides_B. The sequence goes on along the minus strand of CAWBAQ010000028.1, from coordinate 110,787 downwards.
GACGGCCAGGACCTTGGTGACCAGGTCGGCAGCGTAGCCGAGCGACGGCGATGGCCGCGAACACCATCAGCGCGCCCGGCCGGGCACCGCTGACGGTCAGCCGGACCGGTGGGGGAAGACGTCGTGTCGCTGGGGTTCAGCGACGCTCCTCGCGCTGCTTGCATGACAGGCACAGTGTCGCACGCGGGAACGCCATCAACCGCATCTTGCCGATCGGCTCCCCGCAGCTCTCGCACACGCCGTAGGTGCCGTCCTCGATGCGGGCCAGCGCCCGCTCGGTCTGGGCGAGCATCTCGCGGGCGTTGTTGGCCAGGCTCATCTCGTGGTCGCGCTCGAAGGTCGTCGACCCCACGTCGGCCTGGTCGTTGCCGGCGCCGTCGCCGGCGTCGCGCATCAGGTCGTGGAGCTCGTGCTCGGCCAGGTTGAGCTCGGAGCGCAGCCGGTCGCGGTCGGCGTTGAGCTCGCCGCGGACCTCGTCGAGCTCGGCCTTGGTCCACGGCTTCTCGTCGGCCTTGACCGCCAGCTTCGCCGGCGCCGTCGGGGTCTTCTTCGCGGGAGCCTTCTTGGTGCCGCGGTGGTCTTCCTCGCCGCGGTGGTCTTCTTCGCCGCGGACGCCGCGGGGGCGGGGGCCGTCTTCGTCACGGGTGCCTTCTTCGCTGCAGTGGTCTTCGCCGCGGTCTTCTTCACCGGAGCCTGGGTGGCTGACGCCTTCGTGGCGGCGGTCTTCTTCGACGCGGTCTTCGTGGCGGGCGCCTTCTGCGCGGCGGCCTTCTTCGGAGTCGGCCGTCTTCGTGGCGGCGGCCTTCTTCGCGGTCGCCTTCTTGGCGGCCGTGGCCTTCTTCGCCGGGCGCCTTCTTGGCGGTGCGCCTTCTTGCGCGGGCGCCTTCTTGGCGACGCGTCTTCTTGGCGCGGTGCCTTCTTGGCGGGCGCCTTCTTCGCGGGCGCCTTCTTCGCGGGCGCCTTCTTCGCGGCCGCCTTCTTCGCGGGCGCCTTCTTCGCGGCCGTCGCCTTCGCCGGCGGCGGCCTTTCGCGCGGCCGGCGCCGGTGTCTTGGAGGTGGCCCGTGCGGGTCACCCGCTTCGCGGCGGCCACGGTCGAGCCGGCCAGCTTGCGTGCTGTCGTGCGTGCCATGGCGCGCGGCCCCCTCAAGCCGTGTGTACATCAAGGAACGTGTGGCCGGCCGTGAAGTCCGCCACACGCGTGCGGCGAGGATATGCCGCACCCGGACCGCTGACAACCAAGCGCGCCCGCGATGCGGCAACTTTCCCGACCGTCCGACCTGCGCCGATGCCGGCGGGGCAAACCCGGGTGAACCCGCCGGGTCGCGTCTGGCAGACTGGAAGCACCGCACGGCGTGGACGGGACGAGTAGCTCCGAGAACAGCCGACAGCGACCCGGGGACGGTGTGAGCCCGGGGGTGTTGTCCGGAGCGAAGATCACCCCTGAGCCGCCGGAAGAGCGCCCGACCCCCCGGGGACCGGCAGGTAGAACCGGCAGCGGTGACGCAAGAGAGGGCGGCCCAGCAGCACCGGGCCGCCAAGGAGGGTGGTACCGCGGGAGCGGCCGGCGCAGACGCCGACCGTCTCGTCCCTTCAGCCCCGCATCCGGTCGAAGCGACGCCGAAGGACCAGCCGTGAGCGAGTACCGCCCCGTCCCACCCCAGGTGGACCTCCCCGCCCTCGAGCACGAGGTGCTCGACTTCTGGCGGGAGAACAAGACCTTCGACAAGTCCCTGGACCGCGCCGGCGACCGCCCGCGCTGGACGTTCTACGAGGGCCCGCCGACCGCGAACGGCCGCCCCGGCACCCACCACGTCGAGGCCCGCGTCTTCAAGGACGTCTTCCCGCGGTTCAAGACGATGCAGGGCTACCTGGTCGAGCGGAAGGCCGGCTGGGACTGCCACGGCCTGCCCGTCGAGCTCGCCGTCGAGAAGGAGCTCGGCTTCTCCGGCAAGGCCGACATCGAGGAGTACGGCGTCGCGGAGTTCAACGCCAAGTGCCGGGAGTCCGTGCTGCGGCACGTCGACGCCTTCGAGGAGATGACCGAGCGGATGGGCTACTGGGTCGACACCTCCGACCCGTACCGCACGATGGACCCGGCCTACGTCGAGTCGGTGTGGTGGGCGCTCAAGCAGATCCACGCCAAGGGGCCTGCTGGTCGAGGACTACCGCGTCGCGCCGTACTGCCCGCGCTGCGGCACCGGCCTGTCCGACCACGAGCTCGCGCAGGGCTACGAGACCGTCACCGACCCGAGCGTCTACGTCCGGTTCCCGCTGACCTCCGGCCCGTACGCCGGGCCAGGCCGTCGCTGCTCGTGTGGACCACGACGCCGTGGACGCTGGTGTCCAACACCGCCGTCGCGGTCCGCCCGGACGTCGACTACGTCGTCGCCACCGACGGCACCGAGACGCTGGTGGTCGCCGAGCCGCTGTTCGACGCCGTGCTCGGCGAGGGCTGGACCGTGCAGGACACCGTGCTCGGCGCGGACATGGAGCGCTGGACCTACCAGCGGCCCTTCGAGCTCGTGGAGTTCCCGCCGTCGAGCGGCGACACCGCCCCGCACTTCGTGGTGCTCGCCGACTACGTCACCACCGAGGACGGCACCGGGCTGGTGCACCAGTCCCCCGCGTTCGGCGAGGACGACATGGCGGTCTGCCGGGCCTACGGCCTGCCGGTCGTCGTACCCGGTGCAGCCCGACGGGCACTTCGGCGACGACGTCCCGCTGGTCGGCGGGCAGTTCTTCAAGCACGCCGACGCCGACCTGGTCAGCGACCTCGAGGCGCGCGGGCTGCTCTTCCGGCACGTCGCCTACGAGCACACCTACCCGCACTGCTGGCGCTGCCACACGCCGCTGATGTACTACGCCCAGCCGTCCTGGTACGTCCGCACCACCGCGGTCAAGGACGCGCTGCTGCGCGAGAACGAGAAGACCAGCTGGTTCCCCGAGACGATCAAGTGGGGCCGCTACGGCGACTGGCTGAACAACAACATCGACTGGGCGCTGTCGCGCAGCCGCTACTGGGGCACGCCGCTGCCGATCTGGCGCTGCGCCGAGGGCCACCAGACCTGCGTCGGCTCGCTGGCCGAGCTCTCCGAGCTGACCGGCACCGACCAGTCCGAGCTCGACCCGCACCGCCCGTACGTCGACGACGTCACGCTTCGCCTGCCCGGAGTGCGGCGAGGAGGCCCACCGGGTCCCCGAGGTCATCGACGCCTGGTTCGACAGCGGCTCGATGCCGTTCGCGCAGTGGGGCTACCCGCACGCGCCGGGCTCGGAGCGAGCGCTTCGAGGCGGCCTACCCCGCCGACTTCATCTGCGAGGCGATCGACCAGACCCGCGGCTGGTTCTACACGCTGATGGCGATCGGCACGCTGGTCTTCGACGAGTCGTCGTACCAGAACGTGCTGTGCCTGGGCCACATCCTGGCCGAGGACGGCCGCAAGATGTCCAAGCACCTCGGCAACATCCTCGAGCCGATGCCGCTGATGGACCAGCACGGCGCCGACGCGGTGCGCTGGTTCATGGCCGCCTCCGGCTCGCCGTGGGCGGCCCGCCGGGTCGGGCACGCGCACCATCCAGGAGACCGTCCGCAAGGTGCTGCTGACCTACTGGAACACGGTCGCCTTCCAGGTGCTCTACGCCCGCACGTCCGGCTGGACGCCCCGGCGACCCGGCCCCGGACCTGGCCGAGCGTCCGGTCCTGGACCGGTGGGCGCTGTCCGAGGCGCACCGGCTCGCGACCGGCGTCACCGAGGCGCTGGAGGCCTTCGACACCCAGCGGGCCGGGCACGCTGCTCGCGGCGTACGTCGACGACCTGTCCAACTGGTACGTCCGCCGCTCCCGCCGCCGCTTCTGGGCCGGCGACCCGGCGGCGCTGGCGACGCTGCACGAGTGCCTGTACGTCGTGACCCTGCTGATGGCGCCGCTCACGCCGTTCATCACCGAGCGGGTCTGGCAGGACCTGTTCGCCGCGACCTCGCCCGAGCTGCCCGAGTCGGTGCACCTGGCCGCGTGGCCGAGGATCGACGGCAGCCTCGTCGACGACGAGCTGAGCGCCGCAGATGGCGCTGGCCCGGCGGCTCGTCGAGCTCGGCCGGGCCGCCCGGGCCGAGGCCAAGGTGCGGACCCGGCAGCCGCTGCGCCGCGCGCTGGTCGCGTCGTCGGCGTGGTCCCGGCTCAGCGAGGAGCTGCGCCGCGGAGGTGGCCGAGGAGCTCAACGTCGGGGCGCTCGAGCCGCTCTCCGTCGGCCGGCGCGGACCTCGTCGACTTCGCCGCGAAGGGCAACTTCCGGGCGCTCGGCAAGCGGTTCGGCAAGCAGACCCCGCGTGGTCGCGGACGCGATCGCCGCCGCCGACGCGGCCGCGCCTGGCCGCCGCGCTCGACGCCGACGGGCGGGCGGTGGTCGACGGTCGACGGCGAGGACGTCGAGGTGCTCCCCGACGAGGTGATCGTCTCCGAGCGGCCGCGCGAGGGCTGGTCGGTGGTCAACGAGCAGGGCGAGACCGTCGCCCTCGACCTCGAGCTGACCCCGGAGCTGGTGCGCGCCGGCCTGGCCCGCGAGGTGGTCCGGCTGGTGCAGGAGGCCCGCAAGACCAGCGGCTTCGACGTCAGCGACCGGATCACGCTGCTGCTGGCAGGCCGACGGCGAGACCGCCGAGGCGCTGCGCGAGCACGCGCGGGCTGGTGGCCGACGAGGTGCTCGCCACCGAGATGCGCGAGGAGCGCGCCGCGCCGAGCCCGTCGCTGCGCGACGACGACCTCGGGCTGGCCTTCTCGCGTCGACGCGCGTCTGACCGGCGCTGCCGGCAGCCGGACAGCACGAGGCCGGTGTCCCTGGCGGGACACCGGCCTCGTGCGTCGTACGCGGTGCTGTGCTGCTCGGGTCAGCTGCCCTGGTTGTCGTTCTCGTCGCCGAGCAGGGACTTGAGCCGCTTGGGCGCGTGGTCCCCGCCGGCGAGGATCCCGCCCTCGCCGCTGCCGTCGAGCGCCGCCAGCTGCTGCTGGAAGTAGCTCTTGAGCCGGGAGCGGTACTCGCGCTCGAACGAGCGCAGGTTCTCGACCTCGGCGTTGAGCTTCTCCTTCTCCTTCTCGAGGTCGCCGAAGAGCTGCTGGCGACGCTCGGCGGTCTCGGAGTCGAGCATCTGCGAGCGGGTGCGGGCGTCGGACTCGAGCCGGTCGGCCTTGACCTTGCTCTCGGACTCCAGCCGCTCGGCCTTGGTGCGGGCCTCGCCGACGATCTTGTCGGCCTCGTCCTTGGCCTCGCCGACGAGCTCGTCGGCGTTGCGGGTGGCGATCTCGAGCAGCCGGGCCGCCGCGCTGGACGCCTCGGCCACCGTGGTGACCTTGATCGTCTCGGTCGGAGCGGCCGCGCGCCGGAGCCGGTGCCGGAGCCGGCGTCGGCTCGGGAGCCTTCGACCGGCTCGGGAGCCTTCTCCTGGGCCGGGGCGGCGCCGGGCGGACCCGCCGCCCTGCTGGGCCGCGGAGAGCTTGCTGCGCAGGTCCTCGTTCTCGCGCGTGAGACGGGCCAGCTCGGCCTCGACCTCGTCGAGGAACTGGTCGACCTCGCCCATGTCGTAGCCCTCGCGGAGCCGGACCGGAGTAAAGCGCTTGTTGCTCACGTCCTCAGGCGTCAGCGGCATGACCTCACCCTTTGTTCGTAGTCGTCGTGATCGGTGGCGGCGCTGCTGTCCGGGATGTCCCCGACAGTGCACCGTGGTGCTGGTGTGCCACGTGCCGCCCACCGTACTCCGAAACCAGGTCTCGACGTCCGGCGGGGCGGTGTCCGCAGCCCCGGGGAAGGATACCCACGGCGAGCCGCTACCTCACAGTCGAGAGCCCGGCGCGGCGGCTCAGGTGCACGACGCGACCGACCGCGCGGACCTCAGAAGAAGATGCGACTGACCAGGATGCGCAGCAGGTAGACCACGACCAGCACGATCAGGAAGCTGGTGTCGAGCATGATCGACGCCGAGCCGCAGCGGCGGCACGAACCGGCGCACGAACTTGATCGGCGGGTCGGTGGCCGAGTAGACGATCTCGAGGACCACCAGCACCGGCCCGGTCGGGGTCCAGGACCGCGCGAACACCTGCACCCAGTCGACCACCAGCCGGATCAGCAGCAGGGCGAGGAAGATGCAGAGGACGAGATCGAGGATCGACGCGACGGGGCCCACGTCGGCGAAGTCTAGCCAGGAGCGCGCAATCCGCAGTGCCCCGACACGTTGCGAGTCCGGGTCAGCTCAGCTCTGGTTGAAGAAGCCGCCCGGTCGGCGATGCGCTGCTTGTCCTCGGCGGCCACCGAGACGTTGGGCGGCGAGAGCAGGAAGACCTTGTTGGTGACCCGCTCGATGGTGCCGCGCACGGCGAACACCAGGCCGGCGGCGAAGTCGACCAGACGCTTGGCGTCGGCGTCGTCCATCTCGGAGAGGTTCATGATCACCGGCACGCCCTCGCGGAAGTTCTCGCCGATGGTGCGCGCCTCGTTGTAGGTGCGCGGGTGCAGCGTGGTGATCCGGGACAGCTCGGCGACGACGCCCTGCGGGGCGGCGTGCGGCTGGGCGGGCGGCGGGACGGCGACGCTCGGAGATGTTGGCGACGGCGTGCCGGGCGCGCCGGCTCCTCGACGGCGCTGCGCTGGGTGCGCTCGTCGTACTCGTCGTAGTACTCGTCGTCGTAGCGTTCGGTGTCCTCGAGCAGGCCAAGGTAGACACCCATCTTGCGCATCGCGCTGCCCATGACTTCTGCCTCCGGTACATCTGCGGGCGCCCTGTTGGCGCCCGCTGCTACGGGTCCGACCCTACCTTCTGAGCGGCCGGCTACCGAGCACCGCGCTGCCTATCCGCACGTGTGTCGCGCCGGATTCGACGGCCTGCTCGAGGTCGCCGCTCATCCCCGCCGAGACCCACGTCGCCGCCGGGTCGACGAGGCGGACGCGGGCGGCGATCTCGGCGAGTTTCGCGAACGCAGGCACGGGATCCGCGCCGAGCGGCGCCACCGCCATCACCCCGCGCAGGCGCAGACCCTCGGCGGCCGCGACCTGCTCCGCGAGCCCCTCCACGTCGGCAGGTGCGCACCCCGCGCGGCCGCTGTCGGCGGCCGGCACCGGGTCGAGGTCGACCTGCACCAGGACGTCGACCGAGCGGTCGGCCTCGTGGGCCCCCGTGGTCAGGCCGCGCAGCAGCTTGGCGCGGTCGACCGACTCGACCACGTCGGCGTACCCCGCGACCGCCGCGGCCTTGTTGCTCTGCAGCCCGCCGATGAAGTGCCAGGTCAGGTCGAGGTCCGCGCACTCGGCGTGCTTGGCCTCGGCCTCCTGGTGCCGGTTCTCCCCCACGTGCCGCACGCCGAGGTCGGCGAGCAGGCGCACGTCGGAGGCGGGGAAGAACTTGGTGACCACGGTCAGCGTGACCTCGTCGGGAGAACGGCCGACCCGCTCGCAGGCGTCGGCGATCCGCCCGCGGACGCGGTCGAGGTTGCGGGCGACCTCGTCGGCGCTCGCACTCGGCCGCGGAGCGTGCGCGGTCACGGCCGGACCCACACGAGGCCGGCGAGGCGTCCCGAGGCGGCGCCCTGGCGGCGGTAGGAGAACAGGTCCTCGTCCTCGATCGTGCAGCGGGACACGTCGGTGGGCTCGACGCCGGCGGCGACGCAGCTGGGCCGCGACACCGGCGCCGATGTCGAGGGACGGCGTGCCCCACGACGTCACGGCGTACGCCTCGGGCACGGCCGCACTGACCTCGGCCCGCATCTGCTCGGGCACCTCGTAGCACGCGCCGCACACGTGCGGGCCCGAGCCAGGCGCTCAGCCGTCCGGCGCCGAGCGACCGCATCGTCTCGACGGCCCGCGGCACGACGCCCGCCACCAGGCCCGGCCGTCCGGCGTGCACGGCCGCGACGACGCCGGCCGCGGGATCGGCGAGCAGCAGCGGGACGCAGTCGGCCACCCGGACCATCAGCACCACGCCGGGGTCGGTGGTGACCAGGCCGTCGCCGGTCGGCGGCGAGTCGGCGTCGGTCGCCGACACGACGTGCACCTCCGCCCCGTGCACCTGCCGCATGCGTACGACGGGCGGGGTCGGCGCGGACCGGTCGCCGCGGGTGAACGCCCGGACGGCGACCTCGACGTTGCGGCGGACCGCGTCGACGCTGCTCGTCGGCGGCGTCCCGCGCCGGCTCCGCCAGGTCCAGGGACGCGCGAGGACCGCCACGGGTCTCCCCGTGGCGGTCCGTGAACGCGATCTCGACCGAGTCCTGCGTGTCCTGGAAGGCGAACACCCGGCTCCTTGCTGTCGTGCGGGTCTAGCTGCCGGTCACTTCAGGAAGTCGGGCACGTCCAGCTCGTCGTCGTCGAACTGCACCTGACGCGGCTGCCGCGGCGCCGGGCGGTGGGCTGCGACTGCTGGTGCGCCGACGGCGTGGGGCGGGCCGAGACGCCGGCCTGCTCGTGCTCGGTCGGCCGGCTCGGGTTCAGCGGTGCACCGGTCGTCGGCCGGGCGTTCGCGCTGCCGGCCGGGGCCGGGGTGCGCTGCGGCGCTGCCGCCCTGCGACGGGAGGACTCCCTGCACGGCGGCCCGGGTGTCGGCCTGCGACTGCTGCGCCACCGGCTCGCGGCGCAGCACCGTGCCGTTGTCGCGCCGCTTCGGCATGCCGCCGTCGAACCCGGCCGCGATCACGGTCACCCGCACCTCGTCGCCGAGCGCGTCGTCGATGACCGCGCCGAAGATGATGTTCGCCTCGGCGTGGGCCGCCTGGGACACCAGCGCCGCCGCCTCGTTGATCTCGAAGAGACCGAGGTCGGAGCCGCCCGCGATGGAGAGCAGCACGCCGTGCGCACCGTCGATCGAGGCCTCGAGCAGCGGGCTGGACACGGCCATCTCGGCCGCGGCCACCGCACGGTCCTCGCCGCGGGCGGAGCCGATGCCCATCAGCGCCGAGCCGGCGTTGGACATCACGGACTTCACGTCCGCGAAGTCGAGGTTGATCAGGCCCGGGGTGGTGATCAGGTCGGTGATGCCCGAGACACCTTGCAGCAGCACCTGGTCGGCCTGCTTGAAGGCGTCGAGGATCGACACGTTGCGGTCGCTGATCGACAGCAGCCGGTCGTTGGGGATCACGATGAGGGTGTCGACCTCGTCGCGGAGCTGGGAGATGCCCTCCTCCGCCTGGTTGGCGCGGCGGCGTCCCTCGAAGGAGAACGGACGGGTGACCACGCCGATCGTCAGGGCGCCCAGGGAGCGGGCGATGCGCGCGACGACCGGCGCACCGCCGGTGCCCGTGCCGCCACCCTCGCCGGCGGTCACGAAGACCATGTCGGCGCCCTTGATGACCTCTTCGATCTCCTCGGCGTGGTCGTCGGCGGCCTTGCCACCGACCTCGGGGTTCGCGCCCGCGCCGAGTCCGCGGGTGAGCTCACGGCCGATGTCGAGCTTGACGTCGGCGTCGCTCATCAGAAGGGCCTGGGCATCGGTGTTGATCGCGATGAACTCGACGCCCTTGAGGCCGACCTCGATCATGCGGTTGACGGCGTTGACTCCACCTCCACCAATACCCACGACCTTGATGACGGCCAGGTAGTTCTGCGGTGCTGCCACGGCAGTCGCCTCTCGCTGCTTGGCTGCCCTGCATCCTGCAGGACAGACGGGGTGTATGTCGGTGGGGAAGACACGAGCCTGACCGAACCGGAACCCTAACCCTGAAGTAGAGGGTTATAGTTATGTCAACCTCGTGCTTGTAGAAAAAGGTAGGCGGTGCGACCGGCGATGCCCGGCCGACACGCGGCGCGCCGCGACTTTCTCGAAACTTTCGCGCGCCCCGGACACGAGGCGGGCACGGCTACTTCCGGATGACCGGCTGGCCGGGGACGGAGACGTCGTAGAGCGAGGCCTTCTGGTCGAGCAGGACGGCGAGGACCCGGCCCTTGGCGTCGGAGTCGGCGGCACTCCCCCAGCGCACGACGCGGCCGTTGCGCAGCCGCAGGGAGATGGTGTCGACGGTGCGCACCTCGACGTAGTCGACCTTGCCGGAGATCGCCGACGGCAGCGAGCCCGCGATCCGGGCCGCCTCGGCGAGCGCGTCGGCCCGTGCGTTCCCGGACATCCGGATCAGCGGCAGACCGCGCGGCCGGGACGTGGTAGCGCCGGAACATCACGCCGGTCGCGTCGAGCCCGCGCAGGGTGGTGCCGCGGGCCACCACGGCGACGGCCTCGCGCTCGGTCACGTCGATGCGGATCGAGCTCGGCCAGGACCGGGACACGTCGACGCTGCGGACGGCGGCGAGGCCCTTCACCCGCCGCGTGATCGCGTCCAGGTCGACCGTCGCGAGCGGCGAGCCCGTCGGCACCGCGGCGGCCCGGCGTACGGCGCGCGGCTCGAGCACCTCGGTGCCCTCCACCCGGACGCCCGAGACGGCCAGCACGGAGGAGGCGAACACCAGCCAGGCCGAGCCGGCCGCCAGGACGAGCACGACGACCGCGGCCACGACCAGGCGCCAGGCCAGCCAGCGCCGGGCCCACTGCCGGCGCACGAAGCGCTTGCGGGCGATCCGGACGGTGCGCTCGACGTCGTCGTCGGGATGGTCGAGGTCGTGCTCGCCGCGGGTGAACAGGCTCATGGGGCGCGCTCCGCGAGCAGCTCGAGCACCTCGGGACCGACGAGCGTCACGTCGCCGGCGCCCAGCGTGAGCACCAGGTCACCGGGCCGGGCGCGCTCGACGAGCGCGGCCGGGGTGCGCGACCACGAGGGCTCGAAGAGCACCTGCTCGTCGGGCAGGGGCACGTTCGAGGCGACCAGCCGGCCGTTCACCCCGGGCTCGGGGTCCTCGCGGGCGACGTACACGTCCATCACGACGACCTCGTCGGCGGCGCCGAGCGCCTCACCCATGGCCGGTCCGAAGATCTTGGTGCGGGAGACGAGGTGCGGCTGGAACGCCACGACCACGCGCCCCTCCCCCGCCAGCGAGCGGGCCGCCTGCAGGTCGCCGGCGATCTCGTTGGGGTGGTGGGCGTAGGAGTCGTAGACCCGGACCCCCGCCGCCTCGCCCTTGAACTCCATGCGGCGCCGGGTGCCCGTGAACGCCTCGAGCCCGCGGCGCAGCTCGTCGAACCCGAACCCGAGACGCAGGCCCGCGGCGAGGGCGGCCATCGCGTCGAGGACGTAGTGGCGGCCGGGGATCTGCAGGGCCACCAACCCGAGCCGTCGGCCGTGGTCGAAGACCGTGAAGCGCGACGTGGAGCCCTCGAACTCCAGTCCCTCGGCCCGCAGGTCGGCACGGTCCGACTCGCCGATGCCGACGACGTTCAGGCCCTTGCCCCGGGCCTGCTCGGCGAGGTCGGCCGCGCCGTCGTCGTCGATGCACGCGACCAGGAAGCCCGCGGGGTCGATCCGGTCGAGGAACGTCGTGAAGGCCGCGTGGTAGGCCTCCTCGGTGCCGTAGTTGTCGAGGTGGTCCGCCTCGACGTTCGTGACCAGTGCCCCGAAGGGCGCGTAGACCAGGAAGGCGCCGTCGCTCTCGTCGGCCTCCGCCACGAAGATCTCGCCGCTGCCGTCGTGGGCGTTCGAGCCGGTCTCGTTGAGATCGCCGCCGATCGCGAAGGACGGGTCGGCGGCGCAGTGCTGGAGGGCGACCGTGAGCAGCGACGTGGTGGTGGTCTTCCCGTGGGTGCCGGCGACGGCCACCACGCGGCGACCCTGCATCACCGACTCCAGTGCGGCCGAGCGGGGCAGCAGGCGCAGCCCGAGCCGGTGCGCCTCCACCACCTCCGGGTTGTCCTCCCGGACCGCGGTCGAGATGACGAGGGTGTCGGCGTCGCGCACCTGGGCGGCGTCGTGGCCGACGTGGACGGTGGCTCCGAGGGCCCGCAGCGCCTCGATCGCACGGGACTCCTTGGCGTCGCTGCCGCTGACCGTGATGCCGCGGGCCAGCATGATGCGGGCGATGCCGGACAGGCCCGCTCCGCCGATGCCCACGAAGTGCACCCGGCCGAGCCGGTCCGCGGGGAGCAGCACGTCGGGGACGGGGACCCTCACGGGCGCACCCCCTGCCCAGCGTCGAGCACCATCCGCGCGAGCAGCTCGTCCGCGTCGCGAGGGATGAGGCCGGAGGCAGCCGCGGACATCGCCGCAAGACGGTCGTGGTCGGCGGCGAGCGCGGGCACCGTGCTCGCGACCCACTCGGGGGTCAGCGCACCGTCCTGCACGAGCAGCCCTCCCCCGGCGTCGACCACCGGCCGGGCGTTGAGGTCCTGCTCGCCGTTGCCGATCGGCAGCGGCACGAACACCGCGGGCAGCCCGACGGCGGCGACCTCGGTGACGGTGTTCGCGCCGGAGCGGCAGACCACGAGGTCGGCCGCGGCGTAGGCGAGGTCCATGCGGTCGACGTACGGGAGGACGACGTAGGGCGCCTCACCGGGCTGCCGCGCCACGGTGGCCTCCCCGTCGCGCCGACGACGTGCAGCACCTGGACGCCTGCGTCGGCGAAGCTGCGCTCGGCGCCGGAGACGGACTGGTTGAGCCGTCGGGCGCCCTGGGAGCCACCGAACACCAGCAGGGTGGGGCGGTCGGGGTCGAGACCGAAGGTGCGACGGGCCTCGTCCCGCAGCAGCGGGCCGGTCGAGCGTCGAGATCATCCGGCGGATCGGCAGCCCGACGTACGACGCGTGGCGCAGCGGGGTGTCGGGGAAGCTCGTGGCGACGTGCGTGGTCAACCGGGCGCCCAGCTTGTTCGCGATGCCGGGCAGCGCGTTGCCCTCGTGGACCACGATCGGGACGTGCCGCCGGCGGGCGGCGAGGTAGGCCGGGACCGAGACGTAGCCACCGAACCCGACGACCACGTCGGGACGGAGCCGGTCGACGACCTCCAGGGCGGCCTTCACCGCGCCGCGCAGCCGGGCCGGGACCCGGGCCAGGTCGGCGTTGGGCCTCCGGGGCAGCGGCACCGGCGGGATCATCTCGAGCGGGTACCCGGCCTCGGGGACCACACGCCCCTCGAGGCCGCGGGGCGTGCCCAGCGCGGTCACCTCGACCGAGGGGTCGAGACGGCGCAGCGCATCGGCGGTGGCGAGCAGCGGGGACGTGTGCCCCGCCGTGCCGCCTCCGGCCAGCAGGACCTTCATCGCATGCGCCTCGTCATGCTGCTCGACGTGACGCCGGCCGCCGAACGGCGCCGGCGACGGTCGCGCAGGGCGGCCTTCGCACCGGGCTCGGAGCGGGCGAAGGAGACGAGCAGGCCGAGCGCCACCAGCGACGGCAGCAGGGCCGAGCCGCCGTAGGACACCAGCGGCAGCGGCAGGCCGATGACCGGGAGGAGCGCGAGGACCATGCCCACGTTGATCATCATCTGCGCGGTCAGCCAGACCGTGATGCCCGCGGCCATGTAGCGGACGAACGGGTCCTTGGTGCGGACGGCGACGCGGATGCCGGCGTAGGCGATGGTGAGGAACAGCGCGAGCACCAGCACGGTGCCGACCAGGCCGAGCTCCTCACCGAGCACGGCGAAGATGAAGTCGGTGTGTGCCTCGGGGAGGCTGCCCCACTTCTGCTGGCTGGCGCCGATGCCCTTGCCGAACAGGCCGCCGCTGGACATGGCGAACAGGCCGTGCGCGGACTGCCAGCCCGCGCCCTGGTAGTCCTTGAACGGGTCGGCGAAGTTGGTGAGCCGGTCGAGGCGCTCCTTGTTGGTGCTGGCGAGGTACAGCGCCAGGACGCCGACGGTGACCATCGACCCGACGAACAGCCGCGCGGGAGCGCCGACCACCCAGAGCATGCCGAGGATGATCGTCATCAGCACCAGCGCCGTGCCGAGGTCGCCACCGAGCAGGACCAGCCCGACCACCATGCCCATGACGGGCGCGACGGGCACCAGCGTGTGCTTCCAGTCGTCGAGCAGGCGTTCCTTGCGGGCGTAGACGTCCGCGCACCACAAGATGACGGCGAGCTTGGCGATCTCGGCGGGCTGGACCACGACCGGGCCCAGCGCCAGCCAGTTGCGGTTGCCGTTGACCGTGACGCCCAGCCCGGTCTGGGTGAGGACCAGCAGTGCGACGGCGACCAGGAGCGCCGGCCAGGCCAGCCCGCGCAGCACCTTGTGCGGCAGCCGGGTGGCCACGAACGCCACCGGCAGCGCCAGCCCGACCCAGGTGAGCTGGCGCAGGAACCAGTAGTAGCTGTTGCCGTGGTGGACGAATCCGTCGACGCTGGAGGCGCTGAGCACCTCCATCAGCCCGATGGCGAGCAGCAGGGTGGAGGCGGTCAGCAGCAGGTAGTACGACGTGAGGGGGCGGTCCAGCGTGTGCCGGAGGCTCGACAGCCGGCTGCCGGCCCGGACCGGGGCGGCGGGCCTGCGCTGCTCCCCTGCCGTGGTGGTCACGCAGTGCCCTCCTGCCCGTGCGAGGAGCCGTGCGGCGGGCCTGGGTGGCTCACCGCCCGCTGAGCCGGCGGACCGACTCGGCGAAGGCATCCCCGCGAGCGCCGTAGTTCGCGAACATGTCCATGGAAGCGCATCCCGGGGCGAGCAGCACGGTGTCTCCTGGCTGGGCCAGGCCGGCAGCCGCCTCGACCACGCGGTCCATGACAGAAGTGTCGCCGTCCCCGACTTCGATCACCGGGACATCGGGGGCGTGTCGCGAAAGCGCCTCGGCGATGACCGCGCGGTCCCGGCCGAGCAGCACCACGCCCCGCAGCCGGTCGCGGACGCGCGCGACCAGGTCGTCGAACGTCGCGCCCTTGGCCAGCCCTCCCGCGACCCAGACCACACCGTCGTACGCCTGCAGCGACGACATGGCCGCGTGCGGGTTGGTGGCCTTGGAGTCGTCGACGTAGCGGACGTCCTCGACGGTCGCCACCTCCGCGATCCGGTGGCCGTCGGGGACGAAGCCGCGCAGGCCGTCCCGCACCGCGGCCGGGGGCACGCCGATCGAGCGAGCGAGCGCGGCTGCGGCGAGGGCGTTGGCGGCGAAGTGCGGCGCGGCCGAGGCCAGGTCGGCCAGGGTGCACAGCTCGGCGGCGCTGGACGCCCGCTCGTCGATGAAGGCCCGGTCGGCGAGCACGTCCTCGACGAGGCCGACCATCCCGACCGCCGGGGTGCCGAGCGTGAACCCGACCGCGCGCGCCCCCTCCACCACGTCGGCGTCGCGCACCAGCTGCTCGGTGACCGGATCGGCCACGTTGTAGATGGCGGCGAGCTGGACCTGGTGGTAGATCCGGCCCTTGTCGGCGGCGTACTCGTCCATGGAGGAGTACCAGTCCAGGTGGTCCTCCGCGACGTTGAGCACCGCGGCGGCGTGCGCGGACATGCTCGAGGTGTAGTGGAGCTGGAAGCTGGAGAGCTCGACGGCGTAGACCGCGTAGGGCTCGGGGTCCATCACCGCCTCGACGATCGGCAGGCCGACGTTGCCGCAGGCGATCGAGCTCAGCCCGGCCGCCTTGAGGATGCCGTCGAGCATCTGCACGGTGGTCGTCTTGCCGTTGGTGCCGGTCACGCAGAGCCAGGCGCCCGGGTGGTCGGGGTCGCGCAGCCGCCAGGCCAGCTCGACCTCCCCCCACACGGGTACGCCGCGCGCGCCGGCCGCCACGATCAGGGGCGACGTCGGCGGCACCCCCGGCGAGGTCACCACCACGTCGACGTCGTCGGGAAGCTCGGAGGTCTCGCCGGTCCCGATGCGGACCGTCGCACCGAGCATCTGGAGCAGGTCGGCCTTCTCGCGCTGCACGTCGTCGGCCGACTCGGCGAGCACGGTGACCTGCGCGCCGAGGTGCGTCAGGTTGTCGGCGGCCGCGAAGCCGGACACGCCGATGCCGATCACGACGGCCCGGACACCGTCCCAGGACGTCGTCCGCGTCGAGGTCCTCCACGCTCATTCGGTGCAGCTTCATGCCCCGGCGACCCACTCGGCGTAGAAGATCCCCAGCCCTGCGGCCACGCAGATGCCGGTGATGATCCAGAACCGGATCACGATGGTGATCTCGGCCCAGCCCTTGAGCTCGAAGTGGTGCTGGAGCGGTGCCATCCGGAAGATCCGTCTGCCGCCGGAGAGCTTGAAGTAGCCGACCTGGAGGATCACCGACATCGTGATGATCACGAACAGCCCGCCGAGGATCGCGAGCAGCAGCTCCGTGCGGGTCAGGATGGCCAGGCCGGCGAGCGCGCCGCCGAGCGCGAGCGACCCCGTGTCGCCCATGAAGATCTTCGCGGGCGACGCGTTCCACCACAGGAACCCGAAGCAGGCGCCGGTCAGCGCCGCGGCGATGGCGGCGAGGTCGAGGGGGTCGCGGACCTCGTAGCACTTGTTGCCCTGGTTGAGCGCGCACCACTGGTTGTTCTGCCAGATGTTCACCAGCGTGTACGCGCCGAACACCATGGTCGACGTACCGGTGGCGAGGCCGTCGAGGCCGTCGGTGAGGTTCACCGCGTTGCTGGCGCCGGAGATCATCACCAGGATCAGCAGGACCACCACGACCGCCGGCAGGGTGAACGCCTCGAAGTCGCGGATGAACGACAGGTGGAGCGAGGCCGGGGTCTGGCCGCGGTCGTCGGGGCGGGTGAGGGCGAGCGCGCCGAAGAGCACCGCGACCGTGATCTGGCCGGCCATCTTGGCCTTGCTGCGCAGGCCGAGGCTGCGCTGCATCGCGATCTTGATGTAGTCGTCGAGGAACCCGACGGTGCCGAGCCCGACCAGCAGCAACAGCAGCAGCACGGCCGACCACGACGGGGCGTCCTGGGTGATCAGCTTGGCGCAGAGGTAGGCGAGGACCACCGACAGGATGATCACGGTGCCCCCCATCGTCGGGGTGCCGCGCTTGGTGTGGTGGGTGGTCGGACCGTCGTCGCGGATCAGCTGGCCGTAGCCCTTGGTGGTCAGCACCCGGATCGCCACCCGGGTCCCGAGCAGCGTGAAGATCAGGGACAGGCCGCCCGCGAGCAGGATTGCCCTCATCGTCTGTGCTCCTCCGCCTCGTCCGTCCCGTCCGTGCCGCCGACCACGTGGTCTCTGATCACGGCCTCCGCGAGGGCACGCACCTGCGCGGCCTTGGACGACTTGAACAGCACCACGTCACCGGCCACGAGGTTCTCCCGCAGCCAGGCGAGCGCGGCGTCGGGATCCGGCACGAAGACCGACTCTCCACCCCACGAGCCCTCCAGGCAGGCACCGAGGTGGATCGGCTTCGCGCCCTCCCCGACGACGAGCAGCTGGTGGATGTCGAGACGGACCACCAGTCTGCCGATCGCGTCGTGCTCCTCGCGGCTCGACGCGCCCAGCTCGAGCATCTCGCCGAGAACGGCGACGGTGCGCGTCCCGGGGCGGCCGCGTCCGATCGCGGCCAGCGACTTCAGCGCGGCGCGGGTCGAGTCGGGGTTGGCGTTGTAGGCGTCGTTGATGACCGTGACCCCGTCGGGCCGCTCGGCGAGCTCCATCCGGGCCGGTGAGGTGGCCGTGGCGGACGTGAGGGAGCCGACGACCGTGTCGAAGGGCACGCCGACCGCGAGGGCGACCGCAGCGACGGCGGTGGCGTTGGCGGCGTGGTGCTCTCCGAGCAGGCCGAGCCGCACGGTGCGTCGCTCGTCGCCGGACACCAGCTCGAACGTGGGGCGGCCGAGGTCGTCGAGACGCACGTCCTCGAAGCGGACGTCGGCGTCGCGGCGCGAGCCGAAGCGCACCACCCGGGCCGTCGTACGGGTGGCCATGGCGGAGACCAGCGGGTCGTCGGCGTTGAGCACGGCCACGCCGTCGGGGGCGAGGGCCTCGACGATCTCGCCCTTGGCCTGGGCGATGACCTCCTGGGACCCGAACTCGCCGATGTGGGCCTTGCCGACGTTGAGCACCAGCGACACGTGCGGCGGCGCGATCTCGCAGGAGGCCGTGAGGTCGCCGAGGTGCCGCGCCCCCATCTCGAGCACCAGGAAGCGGGTGGTCGGCGTCCGCCCGGAGCACGGTCAGCGGGAGGCCGAGCTCGTTGTTGAACGACCCGAACGTCGCGACCGTCCGGCCTGCACCGGCGAGCACCTGGGCCAGCACGTCCTTGGTGCTCGTCTTGCCCTGGGAGCCCGTGAGGGCCACGACGCGTACGTCGGGCAGGGCGGCGAGTGCGTGCCGGGCGAGCAGCGCCAACGCCGTGACGGGGTCCTCGACGACCACGCCCGGCCGGCCGGTGTCGCGCGAGGACAGCACCGCGGCCGCGCCGCCGGCGAGTGCGGCGTCGGCGTAGTCGTGGCCGTCCACGTTCTCGCCGACGATCGCGACGAACAGGCCTGCCCCGCTCCGCGACGCGGCTGTCCAGGAAGGCCGGGCCGTGGACCACCGCGCCGGCGTCGTGGACGGCGGACCCGCCCACGACGTCGGCGATCTCGGTCAGGGTCATCGCGATCATCGGGCGCTCAGCTCCTCGCGCAGCACGACGCGGTCGTCGAAGGGGTGCACCGTTCCGGCGACCTCCTGGCCGGTCTCGTGTCCCTTGCCGGCGACCACGACGGTGTCCCCGGCCTCGGCGAGCCCGACGGCGAGCGCGATCGCCGCGCGTCGGTCCCCCACCTCGTGCACCTCTGCCCTGGCGCCGGTCACCGACGCGGCTCCCGCGACCAGCTCTGCCCGGATCGCGGCCGGGTCCTCGCTGCGGGGGTTGTCGTCGGTGACGACGAGCACGTCGGCGAGGCGTGCCGCGATCTCGCCCATGATCGGCCGCTTGCCCGGGTCGCGGTCTCCCCCGGCGCCGAGCACGACGAGGAGCCGGCCCCGTGTCAGGGGTCGGAGCGCGTTCAGGGCAGCGGTGACGGCGTCCGGCTTGTGCGCGTAGTCCACGACGGCGAGGAAGTCCTGGCCGGCGTCGACCTGCTCGAGGCGCCCCGGCACGCCGCCGGACTCGCCCATCGCGGCGGCCACGGACGCGGTGTCGAAGCCGGCCTCGCCCAGGGCCGCGATGGCGCACAGCGCGTTGGCGACGTTGAAGTCCCCGGTCAGCGGCACCCGCGCCCGGTGGGTCTCGCCCGACGGTGCGTGCACGGTGAACGAGGAGCCGGTGGGCTCGAGGCGTACGTCGCCAGCGCGCCAGTCGGCGTCGGCGCCGGAGGCCGAGAACGTCCGCACCGGGACGGTGGCCTCCTGCACCAGCCGCCGCCCGAACGGGTCGTCGACGTTGACCAGCCCGAGCCGCGCGCGCTCGGGCGTGAACAGGGAGGCCTTGGCGGCGAAGTAGTCCTCGACGTCGGCGTGGAAGTCGAGGTGGTCGCGGCCGAGGTTGGTGAAGCACGCGACGTCGAAGACCACCCCGTCGACCCGGCCCATCACGAGCGCGTGGCTCGAGACCTCCATGGCACAGGCCGCGACCTCGTGCTCGACCATCACCGCGAACAACGCGTGCAGGTCGGGCGCCTCGGGGGTCGTCAACGAGGTCTTCACGTCCACCCCGGCGACCCGGGTGCCGACCGTGCCGACGACGGCGGTCCGGACCCCGGCGGTGCTCAGCGCCGCCTCCGCGAGCCGGGTGGTCGTCGTCTTGCCCTGCGTGCCGGTGACCGCGACCATCCGCATCCGCTGCGCGGGCTGCCCGTAGATGCGTGCGGCCAGGTCGCCCACGACCTCTCGGGGCCGGTCGACGACGAGGACCGGGACGCCTGCCCCCTTGCTCAGCACCGCGCCCTCCGGGTCGGTGAGCACGGCCACCGCTCCGTCCGCGACGGCCTTCTCGGCGTACGTCGCCCCGTGCGCGCGCGCTCCGGCCGGGGCGACGTACAGGTCACCGGGGCTGACCCGCAGGGAGCTGATCGTCACGCCCGTGACGGTGACCGGCCGAAGGCCCTGCACCTCGACGAGGGCCTCGCCCAGCCAGTCGGCGACCTGCCCCAGGGTCGTCTCCGCGGGCGCGGAGGGACGCAGCGCAACGGGTTCCGACACGACCGAGAGGGTACCGGTCGGGCTCACCACTCGATGCGGGGCGTGGGGGCCTTGCTGCCGGTCGGCGGCACGGCGTACTTCTGCAGGACGTAGCTCATGATCTTGTGGAACGCGGGGCCGCCGATCGAGCCGCCACCCCCGCCGTTCTTGGGGTCCTGCACCACGACGTAGGTCAGGAAGCGGGGGTCGTCGGCCGGGGCGAAGCCCGCGAACGACACCGTGAACGTGCCGTCGTAGCAGCCACAGGTCTTGCCGACCCGCTGGGCCGTGCCCGTCTTGCCTGCGACCCGGTAGCCCTCGATGCCCGCCACGCCGGCCGTGCCGGTCTCCGGGTTGGTCACCGCCTCCATCATCTGGCCGGTCAGCCTCGCGGCCCGGGCGCTGACCACCCGGCGCGTGGTGGACAGGTCGGAGCCGACCCTCTCGCCGCCGGAGGTGGTGGCCTCGCCCTTGACCAGGCTGGGCTTGACGTAGACGCCGCCGTTGGCGATCACGTTGACGGCCGCGGCCATCTGTACGGCGTTCACGGCGAGGCCCTGGCCGAAGGCGATGGTGTCGTGGTTGATCTGCGACCACTTGCGCCAGTCGGCGAGCACGCCCGCCGTCTCGCCCTTCACACCCATGGCCGTGCGCTGCCCGAGGCCGAACGCCCGCAGGTAGTCGTAGAGCTCGCGATGCTTGAACTGGCTGGCGGCCAGCACCGTCCCGATGTTCGAGGACTTCGCGATCACCCCGGTCAGCGTCAGGTGGATCCGTCCGTGGGGGAAGTAGTCATGGATGACACGGTCACCGCGCGGCAGCTGGGCGGGGATGGCGATCCGGGTGTTCGGCGTGACCTTGTCCGCGTCGATCAGGGAGGAGGCGGTGAGCACCTTCTCGACCGAGCCCGGCTCGTAGACGTCGCGGAGGGCCCGCGAGCCCAGGTCCCTCTCCGGTGACAGCGCCGGCTGGTTGGCGTCGAACGTCGGGTAGTCCGCGATGCTGAGCAGCTGGCCGGTGTGGGTGTCCATGACGACCGCGGCACCGGACGAGCCGCCGCTGCCCTGGACCGCCTGGCGGACGACCCGCTGGGTGTACCACTGCACGTCGCGGTCGATGGTCAGCGAGAGGTCACCGCCGCTCTTGGGCGGCACGGTGCTGTTGTCGCCGAGCGGGATCCGGTTGCCGCCACCGGTCTCGTAGGTCGCCGAGCCGTTCGTGCCGGACAGCACCGAGTCGAACATCAGCTCCGCGCCCTCACCGGCGTCCCCGTTGGCGTTCATGAAGCCGACCAGGTTGGCCGCGATGTCCTTGGCGGGGTAGGTGCGCACCGGGTCGCGGCGGGTGTCGATGCCCTTGAACCCGCGGGCGTCGATGGTGGCGACGACCGACTTCGCCACGGTGGAGGGCACCCGACGGGCGATGTACTGGAACTGGGTGTCGGGCTTGCGCAGCTTGGCGAGCAGGTCGAAGTAGTCGAGGTCGAGACGCCGCGCCAGGATCGTGGCGATCTCGCTCGCGTGCCGCACGGTCAACGAGGGGTCCGCGACGATCATCAGCCCGTCGACGGACTCGGCGAGCGGGACGCCGTTGCGGTCGGTGATGGTGCCGCGGTTCGCGGGCAGGGTCACGGTCACGACGCCCTCGGAGCGGGCCTTCGCGACGTACGCCTGCGCGTCGACGCCCTGGAGCTGGAAGAGGCGCGCGGCGAAGACCGAGACCACCATCGCGATCAGCAGGAAGCCGATCCGCAGCCGGACCAGCGACGCGCCCCGCAGGGACCGCAGCCGCGCACGCCGCGGGCGGCCCGAGGACTGGGGACGGCCCGGTCGTTGCGCCGGTCGCTGCCCCGGCCCGTGGGACGGGCGGGGGCGGTGGCCCTGGGTCAACGGTGGCTCCCCTGCTTCCGCTGGCTGTCGCTGGCCTTCTTGGTACCAGCCGAGGTGCCCTCGGACGCGGTTGCCGCGCCGTCGGTCACCTCAGGCTTGACCTCGATGACGATCGGAGTCGGGCGGAGGTTCTTGGGCTTGCGGGTCGGGAGCGGGGTGATCCGCAGGGCGCTGTCGACGCTCGCGGGCGTCGGCTTGCCGAGCACCGTGCCGTCCGAGAGCCGGATGAACGCCGGGCTGCTGGCCGGGACCATGCCCATCTCCTGGGCCTGGACCGCGACCCGCTGGGGGTCGCGGAGGGCGTCGAGCTCCATGGTCAACGACTGCTTCTTCGCGTCGAGCGCCTGCGCCTGCTCCTCCATCGACGTCGCCGTGAAGGAGGCCTGCTGCATCGACGTGTTGAAGCAGAGCAGCCCGGCCACGCCACCGACGAGCACCAGCGACACCAGCACCACGAAGGGCACACGAGCGGCCCGTCGCGCCGCCGCGCGCGGCACGACGGTCAGCCGGGCCCGCTCGACGGCGGCCTCGGCGATCCGTGGCACCCGGTTCCTGGCCTGGTTCATCAACGCGCTCATCTGGGTTCCCCTCCCAAGGACTCGACTGTGCTCTGCTCCGCGTTCATGCGACTGCCCCCGCATGCACCCGTTCGACGGCCCGCAACCGGACCGAGGCCGCGCGGGGGTTCTGCTCGATCTCGGCGGCCGTCGCCTTCTCCGCCCCGCGGGTGACCAGCCGCAGCGCCGGGTCGTGCCCCTCGGGCACGAACGGCAGGTCCGGCGGCAGGTCGCTGCGGGTGGCCGCCACGAACGCCTGCTTGGTGATCCGGTCCTCGAGCGAGTGGTAGCTCATGACCACCACCCGGCCGCCGACCCCGATGGCCTCGATGGCCGCGGGCAGCGCCCGGCGCAGCACCGACAGCTCGTCGTTGACCTCGATCCGCAGCGCCTGGAACGTCCGCTTGGCGGGGTGTCCGCCGGTACGGCGGGCCGGCGCGGGGATCGCGTCGTAGAGCAGCTCGACCAGGCGGCCGGAGCGGGTGAAGGGCTCCTTGGCCCGCTCGCGCACGACGGCCTCCGCGATGCGCTTGGCGAACTTCTCCTCGCCGTACTGGCGCAGGATCCGGGCGAGGTCTGCGACGGGGTACTCGTTGAGGACGTCGGCCGCGGTCGGGCCCGTCGGTGTCGTCCATCCGCATGTCGAGCGGCGCGTCCTGCGAGTAGGCGAAGCCGCGCTCGCGCAGGTCGAGCTGCATCGAGGACACGCCGAGGTCGAAGAGGACCCCGTCGACCGACGGGTGCCCGAGCTCCGCGAGCACGTCGCCGATCTCGTCGTACACCGCGTGCATGAAGGTGACCCGCTCGCCGTACGCCGCGAGCCGCTCCCGGCTCCGGTCGAGCGCGTGCACGTCGCGGTCGACGCCGATGACGTGGGCCCGGGGCAGGCGCTCGAGCACGGCCTCGGTGTGACCGCCGAGACCGAGCGTGGCGTCGACGAGGAGGGTGCGTTCCTTGTCGCCGCGGTCGAGGGCAGGTGCCACGAGAGCGACGACCCGGTCGAGCAGCACCGGGACGTGGCTGGCGTTCGTCATCGCGCTCTAGCCCGCCAGTCGGGCGAGGAGGAGAAGGGCGAGCGCGAGACCGGTGGAGGCGGCCGCCGAGAAGGCGATGACCGCGAAGCCGTCGCGGACCTCGTGCCTGACCCGGCGGGCCGGAGCGGTGACCGGCGTGCTCGTCATGGTTCGACCCCAAGCTGTTCGAGTGCGGGTGTGCTGGTGTGCCGGGTTCGTGGGGCCAGGTCCCCGTCCGCTCGTCCCTGAGGGAAGTCCCGTTCTGGCACCGGGGAAGGTGTGCCAGACCGGGGGCAGTGACGAACGGACGCGAGACCTCGTCCAACGACTCCGGATCTTCAGTTGTGCTGCTGGGTGACGCTCGTGACTCGGCTTCACACTCCGACTTCAGACTCCGGGGAAGACGTCTTCCGAGAGGTCCGCGAACGCCTGCTCCTGCTGGTCCGAGTAGCTCTGCCATGCCGCGCTGTCCCAGATCTCGATCCGGTTCATCGCGCCGATCACGATGCAGTCCTTCGCCAGGGACGCGTACTCCCGCAGCATCGGCGGGAGCGTGATGCGGCCCTGCTTGTCCGGCGTCTCGTCCGAGGCGCCGGCGAAGAACATCCGCACGTAGTCCCGGGCCGCCTTGTTGGTGACCGGTGCCTCGCGCAGCCGCTCCGTCAGCTTCCCGAACTCCTCCATCGACCACACGTAGAGGCAGCGCTCCTGCCCCCGGGTGACCACGAGGCCCTCGGCCAGCTCGTCGCGGAACTTCGCCGGGAGGAACAGGCGGCCCTTGTCATCGAGGCGCGGGGTGTAGGTGCCGAAGAACATCGGCCCACCCCTTCTCTCGATGCGAAAGAGCTTCCCTCTCCTCCACTGCGCACCACTCTACTCCACTACCCACCACCGTCAACCATTTCCGCCGTGTTCCGGAGGCCTTTTGCGGCGGATTCCGCGCGGCTCGAACCGCCGCCGGGGAGCGGCCGACCGTCCGTCGTACGCCGGGACGGGCCGCTCCCCGCCTGAGCGGCGCTCCGGACGGGCCGCGGGAGCTGCGTGGAGGACGACGGTGGGGCGGAGTGGGGGAAAGGTGGAGCACGCGCGGCCGCGGTGGCCGCGGCCACGATTCGATGTCGGTTGTCTGGCGCGCTTCGGCGATGCGGTGACAGCGCTTGGGGGATGGGGTTGACTACTCAACATCGAGCAGGAGGACGGCCCGGCGCTCCACGGACCCCGCAGCCGCCGCACAAGGAAGAGGACAGCGTGACCTCAGCCCACGACACCGGGACCGAGCACCAGGCGCGGCGCGCCGGACACGACTCCGGCGGCGCCGACCTGGACACGCTCGCGCGGGTCACCGGCCGCATCCGTGCCAGCATCGAGAAGGTCATCGAGGGCAAGCCCGAGGTCGCCAAGCTGGCGATCGTGGTGATGCTGTCCGAGGGCCACCTGCTCATCGAGGACGTGCCGGGCGTCGGCAAGACGATGCTCGCGAAGGCGCTCGCCCGCTCGATCGACTGCTCGGTGCGACGGGTCCAGTTCACCCCCGACCTGCTCCCGTCCGACGTGACCGGGGTGTCGGTGTTCAACCAGGACACCCGCGAGTTCGAGTTCCGTCCCGGCGGCGTGTTCGCCAACATCGTGGTCGGCGACGAGATCAACCGCGCCTCGCCCAAGACCCAGTCGGCCCTGCTCGAGTGCATGGAGGAGCGCCAGGTCACGGTCGACGGGACGACGTACTTCCTGGAGGCGCCGTTCATGGTGGTCGCGACGCAGAACCCGATCGAGATGGAGGGCACCTACACGCTGCCCGAGGCCCAGCGCGACCGGTTCATGGCCCGGGTGTCGATGGGCTACCCCGTCGAGGCGGCCGAGATCGCGATGCTCAACACGCACACCCGCAGCAACCCCCTCGACGACCTCGAGCCGGTCACCGACGCCAGCGAGATCCGCAAGCTGATCGACATCGTCGGCCAGGTCTACGTGTCGGAGGCGGTGCAGCGCTACGCCGTCGCCGTCACGACCGCGACCCGGAACTCCCCCGAGCTGATGCTCGGGGCCTCGCCGCGCGCGACCCTGCACCTGGTCCGCGCCGCCAAGGCCACCGCCGCGATGGCGGGCCGCGACTACGTCATCCCCGACGACGTGCACGACCTGGCGTCGCAGGTGCTCTCGCACCGCATGCTGACCACCGTCGAGGCGTCGATGAGCGGGCGTACGCCGGAAGCGGCGCTGCGCCAGATCGTGGCCGGTGTCGCGATGCCCGAGAGCCGCCGCAGCGCCACCTGAGCCTGCCCGAGACTGGACGAGAACGATGCGCGAAGCACTGTCGGCCCTCACCGTCCGCGGTCGCGCGTTCCTGGCCGCCGGGGGCACGGCGTTCGTGTGCGCGCTGTTCCTGGGTCACGACGAGCTCGTCCGCGTCGGGGCGCTGCTGCTCCTGCTCCCGCTGGCGACCGCGTACTTCCTCGGCCGCAGCCGCTACCGGCTCGGGCTGGTCCGCTCGTTGACCCCGTCCCAGGTGGCGGCCGGTCAGCAGGCCCGGGTGCAGCTCGACCTCACCAACGACGGCCGCATGCCGACCGGCCTGCTGCTGCTCGAGGACCAGATCCCCTACGTGCTCGGCACCCGTCCCCGCTTCGTGGTGGACCGGATGGGCCCGAGGTGGAAGCGCAGCGTCGGCTACCTGGTCCGTTCCGACGTGCGCGGCAAGTTCGAGGTCGGGCCGATGAAGGTGCGGCTCTCCGACCCCTTCGGCCTCGTGGAGCTCGAGCGGACCTTCCAGACCAGGTCGTCGCTGGTGGTGACGCCGCGGGTCGTCGGCGCTGCCCGTCGATCCCCCTCTCCGGTGTGTGGACGGGCTCCGGCGACAACCGGCCGCGCGCCTTCGCGAGCGGCAGCGCCGAGGACGTCACG
This sequence comes from uncultured Actinomycetota bacterium, assembly GCA_963786795.1. GTDB lineage: Bacteria > Actinomycetota > Actinomycetes > Propionibacteriales > Nocardioidaceae > Nocardioides_B. Next base: position 84,566 of record CAWBAQ010000028.1, on the reverse strand, counting down.
GTGCGGGAGTACCGCCGCGGCGACGACCTGCGGCGGGTGCACTGGCGCAGCAGCGCCCACGCCGGCGAGCTGATGGTGCGCCGGGAGGAGCAGCCCTGGCAGTCGCGGGCGACGCTCTTCCTCGACAACCGGAAGATCGCCCACCGCGGCTCGGGAGCGGCGTCCTCGCTGGAGCACGCCGTCTCGGCCGCGGCCTCGATCGCGGTGCACCTGGTGCAGCGCGGGTTCAGTGTCCGGCTGGTCACCGCCGCCGGCGGCGAGCACGGCGCGTCCTGGCACGAGAACATGGCCAACTCGGCGGAGACCGCGCCCCTGCTCGAGCAGCTCGCCGTGCTCACCGAGACCAGCCACCCGCACATCGACCTGCGGTGGCTCCAGGACGTCGGTCACTCCGGCCTGCTCATCGCGGTGCTCGGCGACGTCTCCGAGCACGACAAGACGGTGCTCACGCCGGATGCGGCACTCGGCCTCGAGCGCGATGGCGGTGACGCTCGACGTCCCGGCGTGGGCGCGCGGGTCCAGCCCCGGCGCGATGAGCACCGCCCAGCACACCGCCTGGCTGGGGGCGCACGGCTGGCGGTCGATCTCGGCCGGACCCCAGGACCCGCTGCCCGCGATCTGGCAGGAGCTCGGCACGTCCGGCCGCAGCTCGAGCGGCGCTCCCGGACGTTCGGCGACCCCGACCGCCGCCGCTCACGGGGAGCCCGTCGTGACCACGCTGAGCGACCTGCGCCCCACGACCTGGCTCCCGTCCCTGCTGGCGGGCCTGACCACCTGGGTGACGCTGCTGGCCTGGACCAAGTTCGCGGAGAACCCGGCCGGGTTCATGGTGCCGATCCTCGGCGGGTGCATCATCGTCGCGGTCGTCGGGATGCTGCTCCGCGGCGCGCGGCTGCCGGCCGTCGCGGTCGCGCTCGCTGCAGGTGCTCGTCGTGATGCTGTGGCTCAACCACCGGCTGGCCGCCGACCTCTCCGTCGGGGGCTGGGTGCCGACCCCGGACTCGGTGCGCGCCATGCTCGCTGCGTTCGGCGACTCGGTCGTCGCCTCCAACGCGTACGCCGCCCCGGTGCCCCAGTCCGTCCCGGAGTTCTACCCGCTGATCATCCTGGCCGGCACGCTCACCGCGGTGCTCATCGACTTCCTCGCCGTGGGTCTGCGCCGGGCGCCCCTCGCGGGTCTGCCCCTGCTGGCCATCTACACCGCGCCCGTGAGCATCCTCGACGGCGGCGTGTCCTGGCTGAAGTTCGCCGTCGCGGCCCTGTGCTTCCTGTTCCTGATCGCCGCGGAGGAGTCGCAGCGTCTCGCGCACTGGGGCCACCAGATCGTCCCCGGCGGCCGGATCTTCGACACCCAGACCACCTCGGTCAGCAGCCAGGCGATCTGGGCCTCCGCCCGGACGATCGGCTTCACGGCCACCGCCCTCGCGGTCATCGTCCCGGTGTTCATCCCGACCTTCAGCGCGACGTTCTTCGGGGGCGGCGACGGCGCAGGAGGCGGTGACGGCGACGCCGTCTCCATCTCCAACCCGATGATCGACCTGCGACGCGACCTGGTGCAGGGCGCCGACATCGAGCTGATCCGGGAGACCACGACCGAGAACGACCCGTCCTACCTCCGGCTCACCGTGCTGAACACCTTCGACGGGACGGCCTGGCGGCCCTCGAGCCGCGACATCCCGGTCAAGCAGCGCGCCGACGGGGCGGTGACCCGCGCCGCCGGGCCTGGACCGGACCGTGCAGACCAAGGAGTTCAAGGCCACGATCACCGCCAGCGAGAACTTCCGCTCACGCTGGCTGCCCACCCCCTACCCGGTGAGCGCCGTGCGCGCGTCGGGTGACTGGCGCTACGACCGGTCGACGCTGGACTTCATCAGCGCGGCCAACAACCAGACCACCGCCGGCCTCACCTACTCGCTCAACGGCCTCGACCTGGTGCCCTCCGCAGCCGAGCTCGCCGACGCCGTCCCGGCCCCGGCATCCGTCTTCACCTCGAACACCGCGCTCCCCCGCGACCTGCCGGGCTCGGTGCGCACCCTGGCCCGCAGCATCACCGACTCGGTGAGCACCAAGTTCGAGAAGGCCGTGGCCCTGCAGCAGTGGTTCCGCGTGGACGGCGGCTTCCGCTACTCGACCGAACGCTCGTCCGGGAACGGCACGGACGACCTGGTCTCGTTCCTGTCCACGGGCAAGGGCGGCCGGGTCGGCTACTGCGAGCAGTTCGCCGCGTCGATGGCGCTGATGGGACGCACGCTCGGGATCCCGTCGCGGGTCGCCGTGGGGTTCCTGCGTCCGGAGCAGGTCGCCAAGGACACCTTCGTGTACAGCTCGCGAGACCTGCACGCCTGGCCGGAGATGTACTTCGGTGGCGTGGGCTGGGTGCGGTTCGAGCCGACCCCGCAGCGCGCGGGCTCGGTGCCGGCGTACACGACGCAGCGGGTCCCGCAGGCCCAGCCCAGCGCCAGCAGCTCCGCATCGGCCGCGGCGCCCTCCCTCAACCGCATCGACCGCGAGACCGACCCGACGGCCGGTGTGGGCAACCAGGACCAGGGCTCGCTCCTGACCAGCCCGCTCGCGCTCAGCCTGCTCGGCGCCCTGGTGCTCGCCGCGCTGATGGCCCTCACCCCTCGCACCCTCCGGACCCTGCACCGCCGCCGACGCGCGTCGGCGTCCGACCCGGCGGGCGTGGTCGAGGCCGCCTGGGCCGAGCTGCGCGACACCGCGGTGGACCTCGGCGTCACCTTCGACGACCACGTGAGCGTGCGCGCCGCCGGCGCCGACCTGCTGCACTCGTTCGGCCGCCCGGACGACGACGACGACTCGCTGGGCCGTTCCGCGCACCGCGGTGCGGACGCCGACCCGGACGCGACCCGTGCGCTGCACCGGCTGGTGGAGCTGGTCGAGCGCATCCGCTACGCCCGCCGCCTGCCCGAGGGCGCGGTGAGCACGGACCGGGTGCGCGCCGACCTGGCAGCCTGCGTCGCGGCGCTCCGGGCCGGGGCGAGCAAGCGTCGCCGGTCGCGGGCCCGCTGGCTGCCCGCCTCGTTGACGACCCCGGCCTCGACCCCGCGCGGTAGCGCACGTCGCGGGGGAAGCACGCTCGAGCCCGGCGTCGACCGGGCGGTCTGAGCAGCGAAGAACCCACCGGCCCGGTGCGGGCTCTCGGTGGGTTCGGTGCTGCCGGCTGCGCTGCGGTGCTGGGCTCAGAAGCCGTTCTGGTCGCGACGGCGACGCCACCGCTCCTCGAACCGCTCCATCATCGAGTGCTGCGACGAGCGGGAACGCGGGGTGCGCTTGCGGCCCGAGCGGCCACCGTCGATCACGCTGAACGACGGGTGCGACCCGCTGCTCGGTCCGGCTGGCCGGCTCGGGGGCGTGGTTCTGACCGCGCCAGGAGCTGAGGGCGACGTACGCCGAGACCAGCATCACCACGAAGCCGACGATGCCGACGATGGTGTTCTGGGTCACGGCGCCGGTCATCAGGACGACGACACCGACGACGAAGACGGCTGCGCCGAGCATGGCCCGGCGCCGGGCGGAGGCCCGCAACGTGGTGCCCCGCATGGTCGACGCCAGCTTGGGGTCGTCGGCAACCAGGGCGCGCTCCATCTGCTCCAGCAGACGCAGCTCCTCTTCCGAGAGCGGCACGTTGACCTCCCGCCAGCCGATTGGTGCTTTCAGTCTAGGCAGCCTGATTGGCAACCGGTACCCGAGCCCGGAAAATCCATCAGAAAATCATCCGCTCGGGGGGTCTCGGAGCTCACACGGAGTCGAGAGCCATCAGCTTCTCGCGCAGCGTCATGGTCGCCCGTCGATGCACCTGGCTGACCCGGGACTCGGTCACGCCGAGGACCTGGCCGATCTCCGCGAGCGTGAGCCCCTCGAAGTAGTAGAGCGCGATGATCACCTGGTCGCGCTCGCCGAGCTGGTCGACGACCCGCATCAACGAGGCGTTCACGTCGCCCTGCTCGACCTGGTGGTCGGCCGCCGACGACAGCTCGTCGGCGAGGTCGAAGTCGTCGAGGTTCGCGTGGTTGGAGTTGGCCTGCCGGATCAGGTCCCGCAGCTGCTGGACCGGGATCCCGACCTCGCGAGCCACCTCGTGGTCCTCGGGCACCCGACCGAGCCGTTCCTCGAGCGTCACCTGCGCACGCTGGATGGTCCGGAGCTTGTCGCGCACGGACCGGGGCACGAAGTCCATCGACCGCATGCCGTCGATGATCGCCCCACGGATCCGGGGCACCGCGAAGGTCTGGAACGACAGTCCGCGGGCCGGCTCGAACCGCTCGATGGCGTCCATCAGTCCGAGCACCCCGTCGGAGACCAGGTCGTCGGGGTCGACCGAGTCGGGCATGCGGGTGCGGAGCCGGCCGGCGACGTACTTCACGAGCGGGGCGTACTGCAGCACCAGCCGGTTGCGCAGTCCCGCCTCCCCGGTCGCCCGGAACTCGGTCCAGATCTGTTCGAGGTCCTCGCTCGGGCTCATGCGGAGCCCCCGGAACGTCCGCCCGTGTGCGGCCGGCGGAACGCGACGAGCGCGTCGGCCGGGTTGTCGCGGTAGCGGGCGATGAGCGCCGCGGTCGCCTCGTCGAGCCGCTCGTGCAGCGCCCGCCGGTAGTCGGTCAGCTGCACCTCGGCGTCACGGAGCCGGGCGACCGCCGCCGCGACGGCCGCCGTGTCGTTGGGGTCCAGCTCGGTGACCCACATGTCGGCCAGCACCGGCAGCTCGGGAAGGTCGTCGGCGGCCCGGACGCTGACCAGCGCGGTCCGGGTCCGGCCGGTGCCGGTGTCGCCGAGCACCCGGATCAGCTCGTCGAGCCGGAGCGGGCGCTCGTGGTGGGCCTCGGCCTCCAGCACGTCGATGCGGGCGTGCACGAGGCGCCGCCAGTAGGAGACCTTCTCCTCCTCCTCGGCCACGCGTCGCCGGTAGAGCCGGAGGTCGTCGAGCGACAGTCCGTCCCACGAGCGGGGTCCCGCGGCGACGTCGGCCAGCGCGAGGCCACTCTCGTTGTCTCCCAGCGGGGTCATGGCGGCGACGTCTCCATAGTCCGGTCGGGTCGGCCGGACGGCCTCCCCTGATGCCTCGATCCTCTCAGCCGCGACGCCGTGGGTCCCGCGTTGTCGGGATTCGACCGTCCGCGCGGAGCAGGCGTCGACGGGAAAGGTCCGAAAAGTTTTTACCTAATAGTCCGTTCGGGCCATCAAGTGTGCCCCGTCCGGGGCCGAAACTCCCTGTGCAAGCATCGTTGGACATGCCGCTCCCTGGGAGACCGGCAGACTCCGGCGGCGCACGTCACCTACCGCGGATCCGGGAAAGCCCCCCTTCCCCCGCGGCGCCGGCTCATCAGCCCCCCGATGCTCCGGCCCACGGCGGCCCTCGGTCCTCTCGGGACCCGGGGCCGCTGGCATGTCCGGAGCCGTTCCTGCTCAGGCTCGGTCGCTGCCGATCAGGGTGGCCGGGCGTACGGCGGCCGCGCCGAACCGCGCGGTCGCCCGGTCCACCGCCCCGTCGGCCTCCGACCAGCCACGCTCACGCTCGCCGAGCACCAGCTGCCGCTGCACCCCGGCGCGCGGCACCAGGCCCTCGACCCGCACACCCACCAGCCGGATCCGGGCCCGCTGGAGCCCGAGGGCGGTGAACAGGTCGGTCGCGGTGCCGTAGATCTCCCGGGTCACGTCGGTGGCCTCGCCCAGCGTCTTCGAGCGGGTGATCGTGGTGAAGTCGGCGAACCGGACCTTGAGGGTCACCGTGCGACCGGCCACCCGGGCGGCCCGCATCCGGGTGCCGACCTTGGCCGAGAGCCGCAGCACCTCGCGGAGCACGACCGCCGGGTCGTCGGTGTCCCGCCCGAAGGTCTCGTCGGCTCCCATGCTCTTGTCGGGCTCGTCGGCCCCCCGGCGCGCGGTGACCAGCCGCCGGTCCTCACCCCAGGCGAGCTGGTGCAGCGAGGTGGCCAGGTGCACGCCGACCGCCCGCTGCAGGGTGGTCAGCGGCGCGTGCGCCACGTCGCCGACCGTCCGCAGGCCGAGCCGGTGCAGCAGGTCGGCGGTCCGCTCCCCCACCCCCCACAGCTCCCCGACGTCGAGCGGGTGCAGGAACGTGGTCACCTCCGAGGGCGGGACGACGACGATGCCGTCGGGCTTGGCCCGCCGGCTGGCGAGCTTGGCGACCGCGACGGTGGCGGCCATCCCGACCGAGCAGGTGATGCCCTGCTCGTCGTAGATCCGGGCCCGCAGCAGCGCGGCGATGGCGTACGGCGACCCCAGCCGGCGTACCGACCCGGACACGTCGAGGAACGCCTCGTCCAGCGAGAGCACCTCGACCAGCGGGGTGACCTGCCGGAAGGTCTCCATCACCGACCTCGACACCACGTCGAAGGTCTCGTAGGTCGGGCGAGACCACCACGGCGTTCGGACAGAGCCGCCGGGCCCGGGTCATCGGCATCGCGGACCGGACGCCGTAGGCGCGGGCCCGGTAGTTGGCCGACAGCACCACGCCGCGGTAGCCGCCGCCCACCACGACCGGGACGTGCTGGAGCTCGGGACGGTCCCGGATCGCGACCGAGGCGTAGAACGCGTCCATGTCGACGTGCAGGATCGGGCACTCCCGGGACGCCTGGTCCCGGCTCTGCGCGGGGCTCACCGGCCCCGACCTTCCGCAGGGACCGGGTCAGCGGCGGGTCGCCACCGCGTGGATCTGGGTGGCGAGGGTGAGGTACTCGGGACGGGTCGCGACCGCCCGCTCGAGCTCGACCAGGGCCTCGGCCGCGCCCGGCTCGAGGTCGACCAGCGAGCTCGGCACCAGGTCGACGAACACCCGGACGCCCTGCAGGGCCTGGGTCTCCAGCCCGGCTGCGTCGAGCACCGCGGTGACCTCGTCGGCGGTGAACCGGCGGCCCGCGCCGGAGGCGCCGTCCGGGGACGAGCCGGTCTCGAGCAGGTCCCGGGCCGCGGTGAAGTGGCCGGCCATCGCCCGGGTGACGACGGCGGCGTGCCGCTGGTTGACCAGCAGGCTGAGCGTGCCGCCGGGACGGAGGACACCGGCCAGCGCGGCGAGCGCGACCGCCGGGTCGTCGACGATCTCCAGGACGCCGTGGCAGAGCACCACGTCGGCGCTGCCGTCCGGCACCAGGTCGGGCAGGGTGGCCAGGTCGCCCTGGCGTCCGGTGACGAGGTCGGCGACCCCGCTCTCGTCGGCGCGGCGGGACAGCGTCGCGAGAGCGTCCGGGCTGGGGTCGACGACGACCACCCGGTGGCCGAGCTCGGCGACCCGGACCGCGAGCCCGCCGGTGCCGCCACCGATGTCGACCACGGCGGCCGGCCGGTCGGCGTACCCGGTCTCGAGCACCTCGCGCAGGGCGTGCCACACCACGGCGGTGCGGGCGGCGCTGCGCCGCTGGAGACGGGTGCCCGGACGCTCAGCTGACATGGCGCCCACCCTAGGGCTTGTCCCCACCGGGTGACTGCGGCGCGTGCCCACCGATCGGGGCTAGGCACCGGAGCTCCCGGGGGACGAGTGCCACAGCTTGCGGGGCGCGGTCTTGGTGTCCTCGCCGGGGGGCTTGATGTCGGCGTACGGCGACATCGTGAACCCGCTGGAGTGCACCAGCACCCGGCGCCGGCCCATCCCGCCGGCGGCACCGCCCCCGGCCTCGTCGGCCCCGTGGACCGGCCATCACCGGTCGGGTCGACCGGCTCTCGGCCGCCCCCTGCACGGCCTGCTCGCCGGCGGCGCCGAAGCCCTCGGGGACCGCCGCCATCAGGTCGCGGACCGCGTCGAGGCCGCGGCCGGGCCCGGCGGCACGCCAGGCCTCGTGCAGGACCGGCAGCTCCCAGCACCCGGTGGCGCGCAGCGAGACACCGCGCCGTCCGGTGCGCCGCAGCTCACCGCGGACCACGAGCAGCCAGGAGTGGAACACCGTGGCGGCGTAGGGACCCTGCACGTCCTCGAAGAACGTCGCGTCGACCGGACCGGTCCCGTCGTCGAGGGTCAGGAAGACGACCCGCCGGCCGGACCGGATCGGCGGGGTCTGGGTCGCCACCTTGACCCCGGCGACGAGCAGCTCGGACCGGCTGCGGCGCTCGAGCAGGTCCGCCGACCGGGTCACCCCGAGCGCGTCGAGGAACGGGTCGTAGAACTCCACGACGTGCCGGCTCGACGTCGAGCCCGAGGATCTCCAGCTCGGCGCGCACCCGCTCGGAGGCGTTCATCTCCGGCAGCCCGCTGACCTCGCCGTCGACCGGGGTGTCCCCGAGGTCGAGCGCGAGCTGGACCGAGGTCACCGGGGCGGCCTTCCGGGTGGCCTGGGACTGACGTTGCGACTGCTCCCAGACCCCGGCCTGCTGGCGGCTCGGGTGCAGCGCGGAGGTGCCGGTCCCACGGCCGGTCGTCCCGGTCGGTCGGCCGGTCGCCGCCCTGCCGGTCACCCGGCCGGTGTGGCTGCTGGTCGCGCTGCCGGTCCCGGACCAGGTCGTCGGAGCTGTTGCCCGCCGCCGCGTCCTCGGCCCGGGCGACCGCTGCCACCCGCCCCCCGGCGGCGACGCCGCGGCTGGCCAGCCCCCGGCCCCGGCCCTTGCTGGCCCGGTCGACGGCCCGGCCGTGCCGGTCGAGGTCGGCCACCTGGAGCAGCAGGTCGCGCCGGGTGACGGTGCCGCGGCGGCGTACCCCGACCGGCGACCCGATGCCGTAGACGGTGTCGAACCCGCCCGCGAGCACCAGCCGCTCCAGCGACCGGCCGGGACACCTGGGCGCGGTGCCAGAAGTCGGTGAGCGACTGGTAGGGCCGGGCGGCGACGATCCGGTCCACCTCCGCCTCGGAGATGCCCTTCACCTCCGACAGCGCCAGCCGGATGCCGTACGCGACGCCCGGAGGTCCGCCGGCGGTGCCGGCGGGCGGCTGCCCAGCGTCGGCGGCGGCTCGTCGCACGCCGCTCCGTCACGAACGTCTTCTCGCTGCGGTTGACGTCGAGGCCGAGCACCGCGATGCCGAACTGGCGGGCGTCGTCGAGGATCAGCCGCTTGGGGTACATCCCCGGGTCGTGGGTGAGCACCCCGGACAGGAAGTGCGCCGGGTAGTGCGCCTTGAGCCAGGCGGACTGGTAGGTCGGCAGCGCGAACGCCGCGGCGTGCGCCTTGCAGAACCCGAAGGACGCGAACGCCGCGAGGATCTTCCAGACCTCCTCGACGACCCGGCGGGAGTAGCCCCGGGCCAGCGCCCGGGGGAAGAACCACACCTTGGTCTCCGCCATCCCCTCGACGTCACCGAGCGCCCGGCGGGCCTCGTCGGCCACCTGGTAGTCGCACCCGGCGAACTGCGCGATCATCTCGATCACCTGCTCGTGGAACACCACGACACCGTGCGTCGGCCCCAGGATCGGGCGCAGGTCGCTCGTGGAGGTAGCTGCGGCATCCCCCAGCCCTGCTTGGCCTCGAGGTAGGGCGTGATCATGTCGCTCTTGACCGGCCCCGGCCGGAACAGCGAGATGTCGGTGATGATGTCCTCGAACGAGTCGATCCCGGACTTGCCGACCAGCTCGCGCTGGCCCGGCGACTCGATCTGGAAGCAGCCGAGCGTCTTCGCCTGCGAGATCATCTCGAACGTCCGCGCGTCGTCGAAGGGCACCTGCGCCTCGTCGTCGAGGTCGATCCGGACCCCCTCGAGCCGCTCGATCTCGTCGACCGCGTGCGCCATCGACGACTGCATCCGGATGCCGAGCACGTCGAGCTTGAGCAGGCCGAGGTCCTCGACGTCGTCCTTGTCGAACTGGCTCATCGGGAACCCGGCGTACGACGCCTCCACCGGCGTCCGGTCGAGCAGGGTCGCGTCGGAGAGCAGCACGCCGCAGGGGTGCACGGCGATGTGCCGGGGCAGGCCGTCGAGCCGCTCGACGAGCCGGAACAGCAGGTCGAGCCGCTGCTCCCCCAGGCCGGAGGCGCGCAGCTCGGGCAGGTCGCGCAGGGCGACCCGGGCGTCGCGGGCCCGGATGTGCGGGAACGCCTTGGCGATCGCGTCGATCTCGCCGACCGGCATGCCGAGGGCGGCGCCGACGTCCCGCACGGCGTGCCGGACGCGGTAGGTGTCCATCATCGACACGCACACGCAGCGCTCCCCGCCGTAGCGGTCGAGGATCGCCTCGTAGACCTCGAGCCGGCGCGCGGACTCCACGTCGACGTCGATGTCGGGCAGCGCCTGCCGCAGCGGGGAGAGGAACCGCTCCATCAGCAGGTTGTGCCGCAGCGGGTCGACCCCGGAGACGCCGAGCAGGTAGTTGACCAGGCTGCCCGCCCCGGACCCGCGGGCCGCGCAGCGCACCCCCATGTCGCGGACCAGGTCGGTGACGTCGGCGACGGTGAGGAAGTACGGCGCGTAGCCGAGGCTGCCGATCACCTGGAGCTCGTCGTCGAGCCGCTTCCAGATCCGCTGCCGGGGAGCGGAGCCGTAGCGCCGGCCGACGGCTCCCTCGCACCGCGCCCGCAGCGCACCGTCCGCGCTCTGCCGGGTGTCGCTGCTCCCGGCGACCGTCTCCTGCCGGAAGCCGAACTCCGGGAAGTGCACCTCCCCCAGGCCGAGGTCGTGGCGCGGGTCGAGCGCGCAGCGGTCGCCGACCGTGCGGGTGTGGGCCAGCAGCCGCCGGGCCTCCCGGGTGCTGTCGGACCCGAGACCGGCGTAGCGGCAGATCTCCTCGGCCACCTCGGCCATCTGCTTGCCGGACTTGAGGAAGCCCTCGGCGTTGCCCCGGTCGACGTGCCGCAGGTCGAGCGGCACCAGCCGGCGGGCGGCGTCGAGCACGTCGACCGTCGGTGCGTCCAGCCGGTCGGCGTAGCGGACCGCGTTGGTGAGCACCACGCCCAGACCGGTGGACCGGGCCAGCGCGGCCATCCGGGCGGCGTGCGGCGAGCTCCCCGGACCGGACCCGGGGAGCCGGTGCGAGACCACCTCGACGACCAGGTCGGCCCGGTCGACGATCTCGAGCCAGGGCGCCAGCGCGGCGTGCGCCAGGTCGTCGCGGCGCAGCGTCGCCGCCCGGCCCAGCTCGGAGCCGGGACCGAGCATCACCAGGACGTCTCCCCGGTCGACCTGGGAGGAGACGTGCTCGGCGACCAGGTCGAGGGTGCTCACCGGCGCTCCGCGCTCCCCCGCCAGGTGGGTCGCGGAGACCAGCCGGCACACCGCGGCCCAGCCGCGCTTGCTGCCGGCGAGGAAGGTCACCCGCGGCAGCCGCCGGTCACGGAACGCGCCGCCCCGCGCGGGGGTGCGGTCCCGGACGGGAGCCCGGTCGGGTGACGGCCGGCGCGCCCGACCAGGGGTGCAGCGGTGCGACGGCGAGGTCCACCCCGAGCACCGGTCGGACCCCGCCCTGCAGGCAGGCCTTGGCGAACCGGACCGCGCCGTAGGCCCCGTCGCGGTCGGTGAGGGCCAGGGTGTCCATCTCCTGCTCGACGGCCCGCTCGACGAGGACGTGCGGGTGGGACGCGCCGTACTGGAGGGAGTAGCCGGAGGCGACCCGGAGGTGCACGAACGGATCAGGCAACGTGATCGCGCCGTCCCGGACCGCTCGAGCCGGACCGCGGGAGGGGGCGTCGCCCGCCGGAGCGGGCAGCTGCTCCTGGAGCGGGACGTGCCGGGTCATCCCCAGGGACTCCTCGACCACCGCGAGGAACCGGTCGGCGTCGCGGACCAGGTCGTCGGCCTCCCGCTCGGTGACCGCCCGCCGGGAGCCGGACTCGGCGGCCGCCCGCTTGGCGGCGCCTGCGGAGAAGAACGCCGCCCACTCGCCGAGCTCGGGGGCGACCTCGGCCAGCAGCACCCAGGCGTTCTTCTGGCGGCCGCGGCCCGGTGCGCGGCCGGTGACCGGGGTGGCCCGGGCGGCGAGCAGGGCGGCGGTGGCGCGGAGGGCGGCGACGTGCGCGGTGGCGTAGCGCAGCGGCACCTCGGAGGTGGTCATCGCCTCCCGGAGCGAGGACGCGGCCCGCTCGAGGTAGGAGTGCGTCGCGGCCGGCAGCTCGAACGAGTGGAGCGGCCGGTGCTGGAGGGGTCGGTGCCGGGTGTCGGTCATCGCTGCGGCCCTCAGTCCAGGCACCGGGTGAGGCGCCAGCTGCCGTCGGCCCAGTCGAAGACCAGGTCGAAGACACCGCGGCCGGCCGGCCGGGCTCCCCGGAGCGGACCGACGACATCCCGCGGCCGGCCTCGACCCGCCAGACCTCCCGCTCCGCGGACAGGTCGACGGGCGCCGGCTCGACGGAGCCGGGTCCCGGGTCGGCGCCGCGCACGGCGTCCGCCCCGGTGGACTGCCACCAGGCGCCGGTCTCCACCCAGTGCGCGACCACCGCCGAGACCTTCCAGAGCCGCCCGCGCCACAGGAACTGCTCGGGCCCCTCCACCAGGAGGGTCCCGTCACCGGCTCCCGCCACCCGTCCCCTGCGCACGTCCACGGGGTCGTCGTACCGTCGCATCGCTGCCACCTTCCGAGCTGTCTCGTCCGTCACGGCTCGACCCCGCCGGGTTGATCTGACCGGCCTGGCGGAGGTGGGGGTCGAGGTCACCCCCGCCAGACCAGTCGTTCGAACACCTGTTCGAACGACTCCTACGCTACACCCGGCCTCGGACAGCCCGTCAACCACCAAAATTCGTCGCCGTGACGTGGTGTCGTTGCGACATCAGTACGACGTCATTATGGTGTCGTCATGACACCACCCCTCGACCTCCGCGCTCCCTGGCAGCTGCTGCGCCGGCACCGCGACCTGCGCCTGCTGCTCGGCGCCGGCCTGGTCTCGATGACCGGCGACTGGCTGCTCGGTGTCGGTCTGACCTACGCGGTCTACGCGATCACCGGGTCGACGCTCGCGTCCGCGGTCACCCTCCTGGCGTCCTTCCTCCCCCAGGTCCTGGTGGGTCTGGTCGCCGGGGTCTTCGTGGACCGCTGGGACCGCAAGCGCACGATGGTCGCCGCCAACGTGCTCCTCGCCGTCGGCCTGCTCCCGCTCGTGCTGCTCGACGTCGCGGACCGGATCTGGGTGGTGTACGTCGTCCTCGCGTGGGAGGCGGTCGTCGAGGTCTTCTTCGCCCCGGCCGAGCAGGCGATGCTGCCGCGACTGGTCACCGCCGGCGACGAGGCGGAGCTGGTCGTCGCGAACGCGCTCAACGGTCAGGTCCAGCAGCTGTCCCGGCTCGTCGGCGGCGCGCTCGGCGGCGTCGCCGCGGCCGTCGGCGGGATCACCGCCGTCGCGCTCCTCGACGCCGCGACCTTCCTGGTCGCGACGCTGCTGGTGCTCCGGATCCGCACGACGGGTCGGGTCGAGGGCGGTCCCGACCAGCCGGACCAGCCGGCACCGGCGGAGACCGTGGTCCGCGGGCGGCTGGCCCGGCTCGGGTCGGAGTGGGCCGAGGGCCTGCGTGCGTCATGGGGGCACCCGGCCGTGCGCGTGCTGCTGGTCTTCGCGCTGATCACCGCCGTCGGCGAGGGGATCATGGGCACGCTCTTCGCGCCGTACGTCCGCGACGTGCTGCACAGCGGACCCGCCGTCCTCGGCGTGATCACGAGCGTGCAGGCCGTCGGCGGCATCGTGGGCGGCTTCGTGGTGGCCGGGCTCGGCGAGCGGGTCTCCCCGCTGCTGATGCTCGGCGCCGGATCCGTGGTGTTCGGCCTGGTCGACCTGGCGATCTTCCTCTATCCGCTGCTGCTCGTCTCCGCCTGGCCGGCGGTCGTCGGCATGATCGTCGTCGGGCGTCCCGGGCGCCCTGGTCTCGGCCGGGCTGATGACGCTGCTCCAGCGGCACACGCTCGACGCGCAGCGCGGGCGGGTGCTCAGCCTGCTGTTCGCCGCCCGGTCGGTGGCCATGGTCGTCGGCACGACGTGCGCCGGGTTCCTCGGCGAGTCCGTCGGGATCATCCCGGTGCTGGCGTTCCAGGGCGTGGGCTACGTCGTGGCCGGCGCGATGGTGCTCGTGCTGCTGCCCGCCGCGCAGACGCGGGAGGCCGCCCGTAGGGTCGCGGTGTGACCGCAGAACACCCGTCCCTCGCCCACTTCCGCACCGAGCTCGCGGCCCGTGGCGGCACCGGTCGGATCGTCGTGCTGCCGGAGTCCGTGCACACCGCGGCGCTGGCGGCGGAGGCGCTCGGCTGCGAGGTCGGCGCGATCGCCAACAGCCTGCTCTTCGACGCCGGCGGCTCGCCCGTGCTGGTGCTGACCTCCGGCGCGCACCGCGTCGACACCGACCTGGTGGCCGCGTCCGTCGGCGTCGACGCGCTGCGCCGCGCCAAGCCGGAGTTCGTCCGCGAGCACACCGGCCAGGTGATCGGCGGGGTCTCCCCCTTCGCGCACCCGTCCCCGGTCCCGACGTACATCGACCCGTGGCTGCGCAGGTACGCCGTGGTGTGGGCCGCCGCGGGCCACCCGGCGGCGGTGTTCTCCACGACGTTCGACGAGCTGGTCGCGATGACCGGCGCTGTCGAGACCGCCGTGGAGAACGAGACGCGGGACCGGACCTAGCTGCAGATCGGTGTGTGCAGGACGCGAACCTGGGCGGGGGTCTGCTGCGTAGGAACGGTGACGGCACACCAGGACGGGGAGCAGATGAGACGGGACGTTCGTGAGGCGGCGGTCGAGGAGTACTTCTCGGCCCGGGCCACGACGATGCGCCGGACGGCGTACCTCGTGGTGCGCGACTGGCACACCGCCGAGGACATGGTGCAGGCCTGCTTCGTGCAGCTCTACCTGCACTGGCCGCGGATCCGGGCCGAGACCGTGGACGCCTTCGCGCGCCGCACGCTGGTCAACCTGTGCCTGTCGCACCTGCGCAAGAACCGCAAGGAGCGGCTGACCGGGGAGCCGCCGGAGGCCGCCTCCCACGACCGCACCGGCGACCACGACGTGGCCCGCACGCTGGCGGTGCTCGCCCCGCAGCAGCGCGCGATCGTCGCCCTGCGGTTCCTCGACGACCTGTCGGTGGCCGACACCGCCCGGGCCCTCGGGATCGCCGAGGGCACCGTCAAGAGCCAGACCAACCGGGCCCTGGCGACGCTGCGCACCCACCTGCCCGAGCTCACCTTCGAGGAGACCCGATGACCCACGACACGCTGCGCACGCTGGTGCGCGAGGACGGCGCCGAGACCGAGCCGGCGTTCACGCTGTCGGCCCACGACGTGCTCCGCGGCGGGCGGCGCGCTCTGCGCCGCCGGCGCGCCGTGACCGGGCTGGCGGGCCTGGCCACCGCCGCCGTGGTCGCCGCCGTCGTGGCGGTGCCGGCCCTGTCGCACGACGACTCCTCCCCGCGGCTCGACGCGGCTTCGCGCGCCGCCCTCCAGGAGTACGACGCCACGCTGATGCCCGCGCTCATCGACGAGACCGTCCGCCAGGCCACGCAGGGCACGGCGCCGCCGTTCGCGCACGGCACGGTCGTCGCCGAGGACGACCAGGGCCACCGGCTCGCCCAGCGGGACCTGCGCCGCACCTCGATGTGGGTCGGGCTCCTACGACTGGGGCAACGACCACCTGCTGCGGGTCGCCCTGCTGCACAGCGGCTCGGAGTCCGAGGGCGACCCGGACGCCTACTGCCGCTCGGAGCTGGAGGAGGGCTACTCGGCGTCGTGCACGGCCGAGCGCGACGACCAGGGCCGGCCGGTGATCACGTCGGTGACCACGGTCCGGCCGTTCGACGACCACAGCGACTCACCGGAGCGCACCTGGATGGTCGTGCGGCATCCCGGAGCGCGGCAACCCGGACCGGCTGTGGTTCCAGCGGTCGGTCGAGGTGCGCCGCGGCGGGATCTACCTGACCAACGTGAGCGAGACCGTGCACGCGCCGGACCTCGCGAGCGCCGAGAAGGCGTGGCACCTGGACCCCGCGACGTTGCGGGAGCTCGCGTCGGCGCCGGCCCTGGTGTTCCCGGCGCCCTCCGACTGAGGCCCGACGGCACGAGGCCCCACCCCGGAGTCCGGGGTGGGGCCTCGTCGTCGCGTCGGTCAGCCCTTCGCGAGCTTCACGTCGGCGGCCCGCACGTAGGCGATCCGGTGGCCGAACCAGATCTGGTAGTAGCGGTCCTTGCCCACCACCACGGTGTGGTCGCCCGGCAGCGAGCTGTCGTAGGTCTTCGCGTAGTAGTAGTCGGTCCTCACCGTGTCGTCGGCCAGCACGTAGGACTGCCCCGGCTTGACGGTGTAGCCGAGCGGCGCGACGCCCTGGTCGGGCACGCGCGTCCCGACGTAGGCCGCCGACTCCGGGTAGCCGCGGCCGTAGACCGGCACCGGCTGGGCGCCGGCCGCCTGCACGACCGTCCCCTGGGAGGGACGCGTGACGGGCTCGCCGGCGGCGTTGGTGTCCTTGAACCAGGCGAGCTCACCGAGCCACCACACCGCGGTCCAGCCGTCCTGCTGCTTGACGACCGAGAACTTCTGGCCGGCGGCGGCGCGCGGGCCGATGTCGGAGACCTCGGTGCTGGAGGCCTGGCCCTTCTGGTGCAGACCCAGGTCGTTGACCAGCGGAGCGGTGTCGGACGGGCGCGGTGCGCAGGTAGACGAAGTTGGTGCCCTGGGCGGGCGCAGGCCGAGCCCTTGCCGTCGCAGTTGCTGACCGGCTGCGGGTTGTCCGCGAAGCCCGGGACGATCGTCACCACGTCGCTCTTGCCACGGCGGTCGGGCTTCAGCGGCGACCCGAGGAGCGCCATGTAGTGCTCCCAGTTCCAGTACGGTCCCGGGTCCCAGTGCATGCCGGGGATCGTCGCCTTGGTGGTGCCGGGGACCTGGTCGTGGCCGATGATGTGGGCCCGGTCGAGCTGGACGCCGTACTTCGTCGGCGAGGTACTTCACCAGCGTCGGCCGAGCTCTGGTACATCGACTCGGTGTACCAGGTCGCGCCGGTGGCGGCGAAGCCCTCGTGCTCGATGCCGATCGAGTGCATGTTGACGTACCAGTTGCCGGCCTGGAAGCCGACGTTCTTGGGGTTCACGTGCTGGGCGACCTGGCCGTCGGAGGACCGGATCGTGTAGTGCCAGGCGAGGTACGTCGGGTCGTTCACGAGCTTGAGGGTGGTGTCCCAGGAGCGCCTCGGTGTCGTGGATGACGATGTAGTCGATGCTCAGCCCGTCCTTGGGACGGTTGGCGATGTCGTGGTTGCCGTACTGGCTCGGGCGTCGAGCCGTACTGCTCGTAGGGCGCCGGCCGGGACTCGCAGCTCAGCACGACCGGGCAGTCGACCACGTCGTTGCCCGACGGGATCGTCGCGGCCACTGCGGCGCTCTGCGACGGCAGCGCCCCGCGTGGCGGGCAGCGTCACCTTCTGGCCGTCGTTGGTGGTGCGGGACTCCCCCGAGCGGATCACGGTGAAGACCTGCTTGGCGAAGTCGAGCCGGTCCTGCGGGTCGGCGGTGCCGGCGTACGTCCCGACGGCCTTGCTCCACGCGGACGGCGCGGCCGACGGTGGTGTCCGGCTGGTACGACGCGAGGACGGCCGCACCGCCGCAGATGTTCGCGACGTCGTCGGAGCGCAGCCGCTCGCGGCCGATGCCGGTGATCTTCGAGGCGGCGGTCAGCGTGCCGGTGGCGAGGGCGGCCGGTGACCCGTCGCCCTTGGCCTTGGCGACCTTGCGGGCGTGCGCCGCGGCCGCGTCCTGGGTGAGGTGCATCGGCCCGTAGCCGCCGGAGCTGCTGACCTGGCTGCCGTGGTCGTCCCAGCGCGACTCGAGGTAGGAGACGCCGAGCAGCACCGTCTACCGGGACGCCGCTGACCTGGCTGGCCCGCTCGAAGACCGCCTGGCGGTCCGTCGGTCCGGCCAGGCACCGGTTCCAGTCCGCCGCCTGGGCCTGCGGGGCGGCGACGAGCGCCAGCCCCCCTGTCGCGAGGGCGATCGCGGCTGCGACCGCGCCCCACCTGTTCTTGTGCACCATGGAGAAGGCCCCTTGTTCCCGAGAGCGGCCCGGGGGGTTCCGGACCAGGGACCAGCCAACCCGCATCCGCCGAGCCTGTAAAGGCCACCGGAGCCGACGCCCCGCCCTACGATCACCTCGTGGACGTGCTTCCCCTGGTGGTGACGAGCGGCTGGGCGAGCGGGGTGAACTCCTACCTCGTCGTCCTGTTCCTGGGCGTCGCCGGCCGCCTCGGCCTCGAGGGCGTGCCGGTCGTGCTCACCCGCACCGACGTGCTCGTCATCGCCGGGCTGCTCTACGCGATGGAGTTCGTCGCCGACAAGATCCCCCTGCATCGACTCGTCGTGGGACGCGGTCTCCACCGCGATCCGGCCGACCGTCGGCGCGATCATCGCCCTGATGCTGGCCGGTGACGTGAGCACGCTCCAGCAGGCGACGTACGCCGTGCTGGGTGGCGGCACCGCACTCGCCTCGCACGCCGTCAAGGCCGGGCTCCGGCTCGCGGTGAACACCTCGCCCGAGCCGGTGACCAACGTCGGCACCAGCGTGCTCGAGGACGTGACCGTCGTCGGTGTGCTGCTGCTCGCGATCGCGCACCCCTGGCTCGCGCTGGCCGTCGCGCTGACACTGCTCGCCGTCGGGGCCGGTCTCGTGGTCGTTCCTGGTGCGTCGGATCCGGCGCGGCTGGCGTCGCTGGTCGGGCCGGTCGGCGAAGACGCCGATGAGTTCCGTGCCCCGACCGGGTCCACATCCGGAGAAGGACTCGGTGAAGGAGACGGAGATGGACCAGGAGTTCAGCGCCACGTTGCAGAAGAGCCCCGCCCAGGGCGGATGGACCTACGTCGTGTGGCCGGAGTCGGCCGAGTTCTTCGGGACCCGCGGTCTCGTCAAGGTGCGCGGCACCGTGGACGGGCACCCGTTCCGCAGCTCGTTCATGGCTCTCGGCGACGGGACGCACAAGCTGCCCGTGAAGGCCGAGGTGCGCAAGGCGATCGGCAAGGGCGAGGGCGACACGGTCACCGTCGTCCTCCAGGAGCGGATCGAGGAGTAGCCGCCTACTCGAACCGCGAGGGGTCGCCGGCGCCGACCCGGACGACCTCCGGGTAGCCCTCGGACCAGTCGACGACCGTGGTCGGCTCGAGGCCGCAGTCCCCCGCGTCGACGACGGCGTCGACGAGGTGGTCGAGCTCCTCCTTGATCTGCCAGCCGTCGGTCATCGGCTCCTCCGCGTCCGGCAGCAGCAGGGTGCTCGACAGCATCGGCTCGCCGAGCTCCGTCAGCAGGGCGTGCACGACCCGGTGGTCGGGGATCCGCACGCCGACGGTGCGCTTCTTGGGGTGCGCGAGCCGCTTGGGCACCTCGCGGGTGGCCGGCAGGATGAAGGTGTACGGGCCCGGGGTCGCCGCCTTCACCGCCCGGAACGCCGCGTTGTCGAGCTGCACCAGCTGGCCGAGCTGGGCGAAGTCGGCGCACATCAAGCGTGAAGTGGTGCTTGTCGTCGAGCCGGCGGATGCGCCGGATCCGCTCGGTGCCCTCGGGGTTGTCGAGCCGGCTGCCGAGCGCGTAGCAGGAGTCCGTCGGGTAGGCCACCAGCGCGTCCTCGCGGAGCAGCTGCACGACCTGCGCGATGCTGCGCGGCTGGGGGTCCTGCGGGTGGACGTCGAAGTAGCGGGCCATGGCGCCGAGCCTACGGCCGCCGACGCTAGGGTCGCGGCATGTCGCGCGTGGTGGTCGTCGGAGGAGGCTTCGGGGGTACGGCGTGCGCGGCGCGGCTGGCCAAGCAGGGTCACCAGGTCACGCTCGTGGAGCGGCTCGACCGGCTCGGTGGCGCGGTCGGGTTCGTCGAGCGCGACGGGTACCGCTGGGACGCGGGCCCCGCGTCGACGGCGCTGCCGGCCGTCGTACGCGACCTGTTCCGCAAGTCCGGCCGTCCCCTGGAGCGCGAGCTCGAGCTGGTCCCGGTCGAGCCGATGCGCGAGCACCGCTTCGCCGACGGCACGGTGCTCGCGATGCCGTCGGGCAGTCGCTCGGCGCAGCTCGAGGCGGTCGACGACGCGCTCGGTGCCGGCCTCGGGCAGCAGTGGGTCGACCACGTGCACTCCTTCGCGGACACCTGGGACGTGCTGCGCCGCACCTACCTCGAGCGGCCCTGGTCCCCCGACCACGTCGACAAGGACGCGAACGCCCTCCTGCGCACGCGCTCCACGTTGCACAAGGTCGTGACCAGGACGTTCAAGGACGAGCGGCTGCGCGAGGTCGCGCTGCTCGGCGCGCGCATGGACGGCCACGACCCGCGCAACGTCCCGTCCTGGATGGGGATGTGGTCCTACGTCGAGCAGAACTTCGGGGTCTGGACGGTGCCCGGCGGCATGGGCCTGCTGGCCGGGGCGATGACCAAGCGGCTGGGCGAGCGCAAGGTCGAGGTGCTGCTCGGGACGACGGCGGTGGACCTGCGCATCCAGCACGGCCGTGTCGTCGGCGTCGACACCGACCAGGGTCCCGTCGACGCCGACGTCGTCGTGGTCGCGATCGACCCCCGGGCGCTCCCCGTGCTGGCCCCGCACGTCGCGCGCAGCGATGCCCGCGATCCCGCCGACGGTCTGCCACGTCGGTCTGTCCGGCGACGTCCCCGACCTGCCACCCGAGGTGGTGCTGCACGGCGACCCGACCCTGGTGATCCGCACGAACGGCACGGCCCCCGAGGGCGGCGCGGCCTGGACGGTGCTGGCACGCGGGCGGCTCTCGGAGGACGTGCTCGTGGCCCTGGCCCGGTCCGGGATCGACGTACGCCGGCAGGTCGAGGTGCGCGTCGACCGGTCGCCGCGCGACCAGGTCGAGCACCTGGCCGGGTCGGCGTACGGCATGCTCTGGCAGGGCCGCGTGACCATCGACCGCAAGCGCGAGGCCACGCCGTACGCCGGGGTGTACGCCGTCGGGGCGCACGCCGCCGCCGGAGCCGGGCTGCCGTTCGTCGGGCTGTCCGCCGCCGTCGCCGCCGAGCGGATCGGTCCCGCGTAGGACGAGCCCGGACCGTTGGGGGTGGTGGTGGCTAGAGTCGCGGATCATTCACTCGCTCCCTCGGAAGGTCGGCGTCGCTCATGGCTGAGATCCTCTTGTTCCACCACGCACAGGGACGGACCCCTGGGGTCCTCGCGTTCGCCGACCGGCTCCGGGACGCCGGGCACACGGTGCACACGCCGGACACTGTACGACGGGCGCACCTTCGACACCCTCGAGGCCGGGATCGGCTACGCCCAGGAGGTCGGGTTCGACGAGATCCTCGAACGTGGCACCCGCGCCGCCGAGGGCTTGCCCGAGGACCTGGTCTACGCGGGCTTCTCGCTCGGCGTGCTGCCGGCGCAGAAGCTCGCCCAGACCCGCCCCGGCGCCCGCGGCGCCCTGCTGTTCGAGGCCTGCGTGCCGCCGACCGAGTTCGCGCCCTCCTGGCCGGACGACGTCCCCGTCCAGGTCCACGGCATGGACGCCGACCCGGAGTTCGCGACGTCGGGCGACCTCGACGTCGCGAAGGAGCTCACCGCGGAGGCCAAGCAGGGCGAGCTGTTCGTCTACCCCGGCGACCAGCACCTCTTCGCGGACAGCTCGCTGGCGTCGTACGACCCGGACGCGACGGAGCTTCTCACCGAGCGCGTGCTCGCCTTCCTGGGCAAGGTCTAGCCGGCTAGCGCTGGTCGGGTCGCGGGAAGCCGTTCGGGTGAGGACCTCGCGGTCGATCACCCCGCATCACCTGCTGGTTGATGCCGCGGTGGCAGCGCGCGGGTGACTAGGTGTCGCGGGCCGCAGGACGCGTGTGAACCCGGCCGAGCACCGCCCTTGATGGCCCCGGCGGAGACAGGGCATGCGTGCTGTGGAACGGATCGGCGGCCCGCGCCCACCATGGGTTCGGGACGCGTTTGTTCCACAGGGGCGTTCAGCCGGGCGCGGCCCGGTGGGTGTGGCCGTGCGGGTTCGTCCACTCGTACGTGCCGTCGGGGAGTCGCTGGTAGGTCCAGGCGGTGAAGGTCTTGAGTCGGTGGTGCCGGCGGCACAGACAGGCGAGATTCGCCGGACCGGTTTGGCCGGGTGGTCCGCCGTCGTCGGGTGGCACATAGGCGTCGATGTGGTCGAGGTCGCAGGAGCGGGCGTCGATGCTGCAGCCGGGGAACACGCAATGCCGGTCGCGCAGGATGACGGTCTCCCGCATCCAGCCGGGCGGGTCGTGCACGTCGACGGAGTCGGTGCGGGCGAGGTCGAGGACCGGGCGGATGGTGCAGGTCGAGAACCGGCCGATCCAGTCGGCCAGCAGCTGCAGGGTGGCGGGTCCGAGCTTCTCGACGGTGCCGCCGGTGTCTGCCGCGAGGTCGGCGGTGGTGACGTGCAGGTACAGCGTGCCGCGCGACCCGTTCAAACCCGGCTCGACCGGCGTGTCGCGGCGGTGGCTGCTGCCGTCGGGACCGCGACTGCGTCATCGGTGCTGGCGGTGCTGGCGGTGGGTCGGCGAGGTCGAGGGCGCGTTGCGGGTGGGCGAGCAGACCGAGTGCGGTGGCCTGCCGGACATCGTAGCGGGCGGTCGTCGCCGAGCCGGCCCAGGACGCCGGCGAGGTCGCCGACGGAGGCTTGCAGGTCGAGGGCGTCGAGGGTGTCGAGGCGGGCGGTGACATCGGTGGTGGCGGTGGAGGTCCGGTGGTCGAACCAGACGCCGCGGGCGTCCAGGGCGGCTTGTTCGATCCCGGCGGCCCGGTCGGGGTCGCAGCGCAGCATCGCCTCGTGCACCAGCTCGGTCAGCTTCCCCGGCGAGGGGTCTGGTTGCGGACGGCGGTCACGGCGAGGTGCCGGTCCACGAACCCGACCGCCTCGGCCGTCAGGGGGTGGTCTCGGCGGCGACCCGGCGGGCCTTCCACGCCTGCAACCGACCCGTCTGGACCAGGTCCCAGAGCCGCGGCAGCCGGTAGCAGAGCTCGACCGCCTCGGAGACCAGCCGCAGCCCCGCGGCGTAGGAGAGACCGAGGGTGGCGGCGAGGGTCTCGACCGCGTACTCGGCGATCCCCGGCGTGCCCACTCACCGGCCAGCCCCGCCTCGACGGTGCGTCTCGCCCAGGACCACCCGGCGATCCCCTGCGGCGCCGTGAACGACGCGGCCGGCCGGTCGGGAGTGACCGGGTGCAGGTCGACCCAGTGCACCGCCAACGCCAGCAGCTCGGCCTCGGCCCGGTCCGCCGTGCGCCGCCGCTCGGCGACCGCGTCCAGCACCTGCGCGGGAGTCAGGTCCCGCAGCCCGGAGTCGACCTCGAACGGGTCGTGGACGGTGCTGGTCATGAACCAAACCTAGGCCCGACCACCGACACTTTCGGCCCCGAAACCGGCGAGAATCGTGTTGTCCACAAGGGGAATCTCGAAAAACTTCTCTGAGCCGGCGCGAGCCGGTCGCAGCGCGTCGGTGCGGGTGGTTTCGACACGGGCTCCGCTTCGCTCCGCCCGGCTCAACCAACGAGGGCCCGCGCGCTCATGAGGGCTGCGCGCGGTGCGGGTGGTTTCGACACGGGCTCCGCTTCGCTCCGCCCGGCTCAACCAACGGCGAGGCTCACGGCTGGATTTCGACAGCAGCTGCAGACCAGCGTTGGCCTGCGGCCCGACGAACGGGCCCGGCGGGTGCCGGTCAGCCGACGGTGGTGCGGAGGCCGGCGTAGATCTCGCGCGTGGCCTTGGACCGGTTGAGCGTGTAGAAGTGCAGCCCGGGCGCACCGCCGGCGAGCAGGTCGTCGCACAGCTCGGTCGCCACCGCGATCCCCTCCGCGCGTACGGCGGCCGCGTCCCCGTCGTACTTCGCGACCCGCTCGACCACGTGCTCGGGAAGCGCCGCGCCGGACAGCTCGGCCATCCGGGTGATCTGGGCGAGGTTCGTGATCGGCATGATGCCCGGGATGATCGGGATGTCGACGCCGAGGGCGCGGACCCGCTCGACCAGCGCGAAGTAGTCGCTCGGGCCGGAAGAACAGCTGGGTGATCGCGAACTCGGCGCCGGCCCGGGCCTTGGCGGCGAGGTAGCGCGCGTCGGAGTCGGCCGACTCGGCGGCCGGGTGGATCTCGGGGAAGGCCGCGACGCCGACGCAGAAGTCGCCGAGCTCGCGGGTCATCTCGACCAGCTCGACGGCGTTGTTCAGGCCCTCCGGGTGCGGCCGGAACGGCGCGGTCGGACCCTCCGGCGGGTCGCCGCGCAGCGCGAGCACGTTGCGGACGCCGGCCGCGGCGTACGCCCCGATCACCGAGCGCAGCTCGTCGCGCGAGTGGCCGACGCAGGTCAGGTGCGCCATCGGGGTCAGCGTGGTCTGCGTCGCGATGTCGGCGGTGATGTGCACGGTGCGGTCGCGGGTCGTGCCGCCGGCGCCGTACGTCACCGACACGAAGGTCGGCTGGAGCGGCTCGAGCTCGCGCAGCGCCGTCCACAGCTGCCGCTCGCCCGCCTCGTCCTTGGGCGGGAAGAACTCGAACGAGATCGACCGCTCACCAGCGGCGATGAGGTCGCTGACGCGCCGGGCACCGCCGGTCGCGCTGGTGGACTGGGATCCGAGCGTCATGCGCAACAGCATAGGTGGCCCGGTCCCCGGGCCCGGGCACGTCCACGCCCCGCGAGCCGCGGGCCGGACGCCGACCGTAGGCTCGCCCCGTGACGTCCCCCGCTGACCCGTCCGCCCCGGCCCGCTGGGACGCCGACGCCTTCCGCGCAGCGATCCAGTCCGCGCTCGACCTCTTCGTCGAGGAGCAGGCCGCCCGGCTCGAGCCGCTCGGTGACGACGCGGCCCGGCTGGTCGAGGCCGCGCGGGCGTCCGTCTCGGGCGGCAAACGGTTCCGGGCCGCCTTCTGCCTGTGGGGGTTCCGCGCGGTGCGCGACGAGGGTCCCGACGCGGAGGCCCTGGTCCGCGCGGCGGCCTCCCTCGAGGTGCTGCACGCCAGCGCGCTGGTGCACGACGACTACATGGACGCCTCCGACACGCGCCGCGGCCGGCCCGCGACCCACAAGGCCTTCGAGGCGCTGCACCGCGACCGCGGCTGGTCGGGCGACCCGGAGCAGTACGGCGCGTCCGCGGCGATCCTGCTCGGCGACCTGCTGCTGTCCTGGTCCGACGAGCTGCTCAGGCGGTGCGGCCTGGAGCACGACGTCGTGCGCGACGCGCTGGCCTTCTTCGACACCACCCGCAGCGAGGTGATCGCGGGCCAGTTCCTCGACGTGTCCGTGCAGGCGCGCGGCGAGTCCGACGTCGAGCAGGCCATGCGGGTGCTCCGCTACAAGTCCGCGAAGTACTCCATCGAGCGGCCGCTGCACATCGGCGCCGCGCTGGCCGGGCGCGTCACCCGCGGTGCTCGCGGCGCTGACCGCGTTCGGGCTGCCGCTCGGCGAGGCGTTCCAGCTGCGCGACGACCTGCTCGGCGTGTACGGCGACCCGGAGGCGACCGGCAAGCCCGCCGGGGACGACCTGACCGAGGGCAAGCGCACCGTGCTCGTCGCGCTGGCGCTCGAGCACGCCGACGCCGCGGACGCGAAGCGCCTCGACGAGTCGCTGGGCAGGGCCCTGTCGGTCGAGGAGGTGGCGGGGCTGCGCCGGATCATCGACGCGTCCGGGGCGCACGCCGAGGTCGAGCGGCGCATCGACGTACTCACCGAGGAGTCGCTGCGCGCGCTCGACGGGGCACCGGTCACCGAGGCCGCACGCGCCGTGCTCCGCGAGCTCGCCGCAGCCGCGACCCAGCGCACCCTCTGAGGCTGGGTCAGGCCTTCGCGGGCAGCTCGGGTACGTCGATGCTCGGGCCCTCGCCGCGCAGCAGCGTGGCGAAGGGGCAGCCCCGGTCGGCGTTCACGCGGCCGCCGAGCACGCTCAGCGCGACGCGGAAGGCCTGCTCGTCGTGTCGGCACAGCGGGCTCCAGCCGTCCCACAGCAGCACCACGCCCGGACTTGTCGCGGGCATCGACCTCGGCGAGACCGTCCGACAACGCGTCGAAGCTGGCGCCCCGGTCGTCCTCGAGGCCGAAGGCCTGCACGGCCGCCTTGAGGAAGGCGTCCTTGTCCTCCACGGTCCACCCGTCGAGGTGGTAGAAGCTCCAGCCCGCGTGGTCGACCGCGTGCTCCACGTCGGGGACGTGGGCGGCGCTGTGCCACTGGTACAGGCCGGGTGGGTTGTGTCCCGCGAGGAGTGCTGCGAGTCCGCTCATTGGCCATCCCTGGGTGTCGAGTTCTCGACCAGGGGCGGCGCAGCGGTGAGGGCCCACCGGTGACCACCCGCTAGTCCTTCACACGAACGAGGCTAGTCCCGTGACCCGGCTCGCGAACAGGGGTTGGACGACGAAGCTCAGAAGGCCATCGCCTGCGCGCGGCGCTTGATCTCCGAGCCGCGGTTCTCCCGGAGCGCGTCGATCGGCCGGCCCGGGATCGTCTCGTCCGGCGTGAACAGCCAGGTGAGCACCGCGCGGTCGTCGTAGCCGCCGTCGTGCAGCACCGTCAGCACGCCGCCGACACCCTTGACGACCACGCCGTCCTGGATCAGGGCGGCGGGCACCTTCTGCCCCTCGCCGGGGACGGGCACGGCGGCCGCGAGCTGGTGCTCACGGATCAGCTGACGGACCTTGCTGACGCTGATGCCCAGCAGCTCCGACGCCTCGCCCCAGTCGATCCAGTCGTCCACGAGCTCGGCCAGGCCAGGACTGCTCTCGGTGCGCGTCTCGTCCACGGCTCTACTGTCCCACGACGGCCCCCGTACGATGACGGGCGGTGCATCGACCCTGTCGAGACGACCTTCCCAGCAGCAGAGACGGAGCCGCCGCATGACCCGAGCGCCGGCCGTCGTGGCCGCGGGCGCGCTGCTCGTGCTCGGCTCCGCCACCGTCGCGACCGGGGCGCAGGAGGATTCCACCGCGTCCCGCCCGGCCGCGTCGGTCACCGTGACGCCGACGCCGCAGGCCGCTCGGCGGGACCCCCAGCACCCCCGTCGTAACGTCTCCGTGGCACCGCTCGTCGGCGCCCTGGACCGGCCGAACGTGCTGGTGATCATGACCGACGACGCCCGCGACGACGACCTGCGGTTCATGCCGCACGTGCGGCGCCTGATCGGCGACCAGGGCGTGCGGTTCACCAACACCTTCTCCCCGCAGCCGCTCTGCTGCCCGGCGCGCGCGTCGTTCCTGACCGGTGAGTACTCCCACAACCACCACGTCTGGTCGCACGCACCGCCGTACGGCTTCCAGGCCCTGCACGACGAGCTCGACCCTGCCGGTGTGGCTCAACGACGCGGGCTACGACACGTCCTTCCTCGGCAAGTACCTCAACGGCTACGGCATCCAGAAGCTGCGCGACGGGGAGCCCTCGCTGCGCTACGTGCCGCCCGGCTGGACCGACTGGCGCGCGTCCGTGGACGGCGGCGCCGAGGCCGAGCCCGGGCTGGACGGCGGCACCTACCGCTACTTCGACACCACCCTGAACGACAACGGCCGGCTGACGCCGCACCAGGGCGTCTACCAGACCACGCTGCTGGGCCAGCTGACGCGCGACGAGCTCCGCCAGCAGGTCGCGTCCCCCAACCCGTTCTTCACCTGGGTCTCGTACGTCGCCCCGCACCACGGCGGTCCCGCGGAGGCCGACGACCCGGCGCCGGTGCTGCGCAGCGACGGCACGACGCAGGTGTTCCGGAACCCCGCGCGCCCCAGGCGGGTGTGGGGCCGCTTCGACCGGCAGATCCCGCACGCCCCCGGCTACGAGGGCGAGGCCGACGTGCGGGACAAGCCGTTCTTCATCCGCGGCCTGCCGAGGCTCACCCCGGCCGAGCAGCTCGGCGTGCGCGCGGACGCCCGCCAGCGGGCCGAGGCGCTGTCGCTGGTCGACCGGCAGGTCCAGCTGACGATGCGGACGCTGAGGCAGACGGGCGAGCTCGACAACACCTACGTGGTGTTCACCTCCGACAACGGCTACTTCCTGGGCGAGCACCGGATGCGGCAGGGCAAGATCCTCCCCTACGAGCCGTCGCTGCGGGTGCCGCTGATGATCCGCGGGCCCGGCATCCCGGCGGGCCAGGTCCGCACCGACCCGTTCACGATGATCGACCTCGCCCCGACGATCCTCGCGGCGGGCGGCGTGCAGGGCCCGCGCACCATCGACGGGGTCAGCCTGCTCGACGTCGCGAAGCACGGCGACCGCGGCTGGACCCGCGGCATCCTCACCGAGACCGGGCCGCGGCTGGTGAGCCAGGAGGCCGAGGAGAGCGACAACTTCCTGGTCAACACCTCCGGGCCGTCGCCGCTGCGGTTCTCCCAGGGCGTCCGCACCGGTGACTTCCTGTACGTCGAGCACGCCAGCCGGGAGCGCGAGCTCTACGACCTCCGGTCCGACCCGCGCGAGGTGACCAACCTCGTCGACCGGCCGGCGATGCGGCGCGTCGTACGCCGGCTGGCGCACGAGCTGGACGTGCTCCGGAACTGTCGCGGCACGGGCTGCCGGCAGCCGCTGCCGGTGTCGCTGCGGACCAGGGCGCCGGCCGGCCCGCTGGCCCCCGGCCAGCCCGACTGAGGCGTCAAGGAATCGCGACCTCTCCTTGACCCTGGCTGGCCCCATGAGTCACAGTCGTGGCCACCAGTCTCACGCTCATCACTGGTAGCGGAGGGTCACGCCACCCGCAGCGGGACCACTCGGGCCCCGGCCACCTGCACCGACCGGCGTCCTCCGTCGACGAAGGGACCCACGCAGGTGACTTCCCCCCGGCCGCTCGACGGCATCCCGCACCGGACGCTGGCTGCGCCGGTGCACGAGCGCGCTGACGGTCACCACCGCGGGCGCCGTCCTGGTGCTCGGGTCCCCCGTGACGACCTCCGCGACCCGCGCGCCCGAGCCCGGTGCCTCGACGGCCGGACGACGGCCTGACGCTGGTGGCGGGCGACCCGCACCGCTGGCCCGGGCATCCCGGCCGCCGGCTGGTCCGCTACACGGTCCGCCCGGGCGACACCGCCACCGGCCTCGCCGTCCGCTTCCACGCCTGGACCCGCGAGCTGCGCAGCCTCAACCACCTCGGCCGGCACGGCACGCTGTACGTCGGCCGAGCGGATCCGCATCCCGGTCGTCGTCGCGGCCGCCCGCACGGCCCACACGCACACCGCCGCCGAAGCCGGCACACGACCAAGCCCCGCACCAGGACCCCGCACCGCACGCCCCGCACCGCGTCACCCACCCGTGGAAGCTCGCGGACGTCAGCCAGGCCAAGGTGCGCCGGGTCGTCGTCCGGATCGCCCGGCAGCACGGCGTCGACCCGCACCTCGCGCTGGCCGTCGCCTGGCAGGAGTCCGGCTGGCAGCAGCGGCGGATCTCCTCGGCCGGCGCGATCGGCGTGATGCAGGTGCTCCCGGGCACGGCCCGCTGGATGGCCGCACGTACGTCGGCCGCCCGCTGAACCCCTACGGCCTCTACGACAACGTCACCGCCGGGGTCGCGCTGATCAAGGTGCTGCGCTCGCAGGCCCGGCCGCGAAGCCGCCGTCGCGTCGTACTTCCAGGGCCTCGGATCGGTCCAGGACCGCGGCATGTACACCTCGACCAAGGCCTACGTGAAGAACGTCGTCAGCCTCCGCTCGCGCATGGAGCGCGGCTGGAACCCGGTCTGACCGGGCCCGCCCGGCGGGTGAGGCTCGCCACGCCGACCGCCGCCCACGGGCTGCCGCCACCGCCCGCCCACCTAGAATCGCTGGCGATCGAGCCAGGTCCTTCCCCTCGCCTGGCCGCCTATGGAGGACGACCGGCGTGGACAGGACTGTCGCGGACCCGATGATCGGGCGCGTGCTCGATGGTCGCTACCGCGTCGGCCCGCGCATCGCCCGGGGCGGCATGGCGACCGTCTACGAGGCCACCGACCTGCGCCTGGACCGGCTCTGCGCGCTCAAGGTCATGCACTCCGGCCTCGGCGACGACGACGACTTCGCGGCCCGGTTCGTCCGCGAGGCCCGCTCGGCCGCGCGGCTGTCGCACCCGAACGTCGTGGGCGTCTTCGACCAGGGCGACGACGACGGCACGCTGTTCCTGGCGATGGAGTACATCCCCGGCCACACCCTGCGCGACCTGATCCGCAAGGAAGCCCCGATGTCGCCGGCCAAGGCGCTCGCGGTGATCGACCCGGTGCTCTCCGCGCTCGCCGCCGCGCACGCGGCCGGGATGATCCACCGCGACGTGAAGCCGGAGAACGTCCTGCTCGCCGACGACGGCCGGGTCAAGGTCGCCGACTTCGGCCTGGCCCGGGCGATCAGCGCCGAGACCCAGCACACCGCGACCGGCGGAGTGCTGATCGGCACGGTCTCCTACCTCTCCCCCGAGCTCGTCGTGGACGGCAAGGCCGACGCCCGCTCCGACGTGTACGCCGCCGGCGTGGTGCTCTACGAGATGCTCACCGGCCGCAAGCCGCACGAGGGCGAGTCCCCGATCCAGGTCGCCTACAAGCACGTGCACGAGGACGTCCCGGCCCCCGTCGAGGATCGTGCGCGGCCTCCCGGCGTACGTCGACGCGCTCGTCGCCCGCGCCACCGCCCGCGACCGGGAGCTGCGCCCCGCCGACGCGCGGGTGCTGCTGCACCAGGTGCGCCGGGTCCGCGCGGCCCTCGACGAGGACCTGGTCGACGACCCCGAGCTGACCGCCGACCTGACCCCGACCCTGCCGGTGCAGCGCGCGGCCGAGGACGACTACATCGACTACGTCCGCGAGGACGTGCCGACCATCCTGACCCCGGCGCAGGCGGCGCACGGCGGGCGCACCGACGACACGAGCATCTTCGGCGTCGCGGCCCGTCGCCCCGCCTCCGACGCGCGCACGGCAGCCGGCGCCACGGCCCGTCCCGCGTCCCCGGCGCTCGCGTCGGGGACCGCTGCTGCTCGTGCTGGTGCTGCTCCTCGCCGTCGGCGCAGGCGTGGGCGGCTGGTGGTTCGGCGCCGGGCCGCTACGTCAACACCCCCGGCGTCATCAACCTGACCGCCGCCGCGGCGAAGGCCAAGGTCGAGAAGGCCGGGCTGTCGTTCCGGGTCGGCGGCCGCGCCTACTCCGAGACGGTCGCACCCGGGTTCGGTGGTCAGCACCGACCCCAGCGGCGGCCAGAACGTGCTGCGTGACGGCACCGTCACCGCCGTGCTGTCCCAGGGACCCGAGCGCCACGAGGTGCCCGCCCTGCGCGGCATGAGCCTCGACGCCGCCCAGGCCGAGCTCGAGAAGCTCCTCGCTGACCTACGGCGACGCGGCGTACCGCTTCTCCGACAAGGTCGCCAGGGGTGTCGTCCTCGCCTCCGACCCGAAGCCCGGCACCAACCTCAAGCGCAGCGCCGCCGTCGACCTCGTGGTGAGCAAGGGGCAGCGGCCGATCAAGGTGGTCGACTACACCGGCCGCGACGCGGACACCGCGACCAAGGCCCTGACGAAGCTCGGCTTCGAGGTGGACCGCACCGCGGAGGAGAACAGCGACAGCGTCGCCAAGGGTGACGTGATCTCGCAGAGCCCCGACAGCGGCACGCTGGTCAAGGGCGACAGCGTGAAGCTGGTGGTCTCCGAGGGGCCGGTGCTCGTGGAGGTGCCCGAAGGTCGAAGGAAGCGGCACCGCCGCCGCGACCCAGGCGCTCCAGGCGGCCGGCTTCCAGGTGCAGACCGAGAAGACGCAGTACTACGTCGGGCTGGAGTACGTCGTGAACCAGAGCCCCGGCTCCGGGGACAAGGCCCCGAAGGGCAGCACGGTCACGATCTACATCGTGTGACCCCGGTGTCGACGGTCTTCCCGTCGACGTCCCGGAAGCGCCAGCCGAACCGGTCCGACCCCAGCACCAGCTCGAGGACACCCGCCCGGTCGTTGTAGTAGAAGGCGGACCCCTCGTCCCGGTCGCCCTCGGCGTACAGGCTCGCGCCGCCGGTCCCCACCACGAAGGACACCAGCCCGTCGGACGTGACGTGACCGTCCGCGTCCATCGCGTCGAACCGCTCGTAGTCGTGCTCGTGCCCGGCCAGGGCCAGGTCGGCGTGGTGGCGCAGCGCCACCTCCCACAGGGGCCGGACCTCGGGGCTGTCCCCGTGCCGGGCGCCCGAGGAGTAACGGGGGTGGTGCATGCCGATCGCGGTGCACACGCTCGGGTGAGCCGTCATCTGCTGGTCGAGCCACCGCGCCTCCGCATCGCAGTCCACGTCGTCGCAGTTGCTGTCCAGCGCGTAGTAGCGCCAGCTCCCGATGTCCGCCGCGTAGTAGGTCCGCCCTCCGGTCTGTTGCTTGAAGTACTCGAGGTACCCCGCGGCGCCGTCCACGTGGTAGTCGTGGTTGCCCGGCACGGGACGGGTGATCGTCGCGAAGCGTCCCCACGTCGCGTCGTACGCCGCGCGGAGGTCCTCCAGACGCCCGTCCTCGTACTGCATGTCCCCCAGCGCCAGGACGTAGCGCGGCCGGATCTTCCGCACCAGCCTGGCGGTGTCGGCATCACGGCACGTGGTGTCGGTGACCTCGTCCCCGGGGACGCAGGCGATGTCGCCGGCGGCCGCCACCCGGACGCCGCGGACCGAGTCGACGCTCTGGTCGATGCTCCGGTCGCCGGCTCGGCTGGTCGCTGCACGCGGCGGTGAGCAGCAGCACAGCCACGGCGACGACCCCGAGGACGCGCGCCGAGAGACCGGCGCGGACGTGCTCGGCCTCCGAAGGCGTGTGCCAGCCACCACCTTTCCGAGGCTACGCGCGCCTCCGGCATCCCCGCAGGAGTCCGGACGGTACGGCGACCGTAGGCTCGTGCCATGCCCGTCGCCCCGACCTTCGCCGGCCTGCGCAACCCGGTCGGCACCCACGTCCAGGTCGGCAAGGGACTCGTCGCCGGAGCCCTGGCGAACGCCGCAGCCGTCCGGGCCGAGACGATCCAGGTCTTCGTCGGCAACCCGCGCGGCTGGGCCGCCTCGGCCGGTGACCCGAAGGTCGACGCGGCGTTCCGGGCAGCCTGCGACGACGTCCGGGATGCGGGTCTTCGTGCACACGCCGTACCTCGTGAACCTCGGGTCGCCGACGCCGGCGACGTACGAGAGGTCCGTGGCCACCGTGGCGCACAACCTCAAGCGGGGCACGGAGATCGGCGCCGAGGGTGTCGTCGTGCACACCGGGTCCTGCGTCGACGAGGGCACCTTCGACGTCGCGCTGCGCCAGGTGCGCGAGGGCCTGCTGCCCGTCCTCGACGCCCTCGGCGAGCCCGGCGACGGGGTGCCGTGGCTGCTCCTGGAGCCGACGGCCGGCCAGGGCCGCTCGCTGTGCGCCGGGGTCGACGACCTCGCGCCCTACCTCGACGCCCTCGACCACCACCCGGCGGTCGGCATCTGCCTGGACACCTGCCACGTCTTCGCCGCCGGCGCGCCGCTCGACGAGGCCGGCGGCACCACGGCGACCGTCGACCGGCTCGTCGAGATCGCCGGCGCGGGCCGGCTGCGGCTGGTGCACGCCAACGACTCGATGGACGTGCGCGGCGCGTTCAAGGACCGGCACCAGAAGATCGGTGACGGCTACATCGGCCTCGGCGCCTTCGAGGAGCTGTTCGCGCACCCGGCGACCGACGGCGTCCCGTTCGTCCTGGAGACGCCCGGGTCCCGCGACGCCGGCGACCCGCAGATCGCGCTGCTCCAGAAGCTCCGCGAGCGGTGACCGGCCCCGACCGTCGCACGTCCCTGCTGGCCACGCTCGCGCTGCTGGCCATGACCGCGTGCTGGGGCAGCACGTTCTTCCTCATCCACGACCTGCTGGACCGCGTGCCGGTGCTGGACTTCCTGGCGCATCCGGTTCGCGATCGCCAGCGTCGCGCTGTGGGCGCTCGCACCCCGGGCGTTGGGCCGGCTCTCGCGGGGCGTCGCTGCGGCACGCGGTCGTGCTCGGCGCGCTGTACGGCGTCGCGCAGATCCTGCAGACCACCGGGCTGGCCCACACGCCCGCGAGCGTGTCGGGCTTCATCACCGGCATGTACGTCGTGGCGACGCCCGCTGTTCGCCGCGGTGCTGCTCAAGACCCGGATCACCGGGCTCACCTGGGCCGCGGTCGCCCTCGCGCTCGCGCGGACTCGCCGTGCTCTCGCTGAGCGGTCTGTCGGTCGGCTACGGGCAGGCGATCACGTTCGTGGCCGCGCTGCTCTACGCGCTGCACATCGTCGGGCTCGGCGCCTGGAGCGACGCCCGGCAGGCGATGGGCATGACGATCGTGCAGCTGATGGTGATCACCGCTGATCTGCTTCGTCGCCACCGTCCCCGACGGGATCGTGCTGCCCACGACGACCGCCGACTGGCTCTCGATCGTCTACATGGCGGTGTTCGCGGGCGCGCTCGCGCTGGCCGGCCAGACCTGGGCGCAGGCACACCTGCCGCCCACCCGGACGGCGATCATCATGACCATGGAGCCGGTGTTCGCGGCCTTCTTCGCGGTGCTCCTCGGCGGCGAGACCACCACCGCCGCGGATGCTGCTCGGCGGCCTGATGGTGCTCACCGCGATGTTCACCGTGGAGCTCGCGCCGCGCCGCCGGATCGAGGCCGAGGTGCCGCACATCGCCGTCTGACACCTCGTTGCGTCATACGAGGTGGTCGCCGCAGGTGCTATTTCGGATGACGTCCGCGCGGGGCGGTCGCTAGCCTCGCGGCGTGTCCCGCCTCGAGCTGCTCCCGTTCGACGAGAGCCACCTGCCCGACGCCGGCCGGCTGCTCGCCGAGCGGCACCGCCGGCACCGGCTCGACGAGCCCCTGCTCCCCCAGCGGTTCGAGGACCCCGCCACGTGCGAGTCCGAGGTCGCCGCGCTCCTCGCGGGCGACGACGCGTCCGGCTCGGTGGCGGTCCGCGACGGCCGGGTCGTCGGCTACCTGCTCGGCGCCCCCAAGGCGAGCAGGACCTGGGGCGAGAACGTCTGGGTCGAGTCCGCCGGACACGCGGTCGAGGAGGCCGAGGACGTCCGCGACCTGTACGCCGCGGCCGCCACCCGCTGGGTCGACGAGGGCCGCACCGCGCACTACGCGCTGGTGCCCGCGCACGACGACGACCTGGTCGGCGCCTGGTTCCGGCTCGCGTTCGGCCACCAGCACACGCACGCGCGTCCGGCCGCCCCTGTCCGGGCCACCACCGGCGCCGCCGCGGGTGCTGGTCCGCCGCGCCGTGCGCGAGGACATCCCGACCCTGGCCCGGCTCGAGGTCGAGCTGCCCCGGCACCAGGGCCTCGCGCCGACGTTCTCCTCCGGCGACCCCGGCTCCTACGAGGAGTCGCTCGCGGAGTGGACCGAGGACTTCGACGACCCCGACTTCACCACCTTCGTCGCCGAGCACGACGGACGCGTGGTCGGCTCGGCGGTCGGCTGCCTGCTCGACAAGTCCAGCAGCCACACGGTCCCGCCAAGCCCGGACGGCGCGGGCTTCCTGGGCTTCGCGGCCGTGTTCCCCGACGACCGGGGACTCGGCGCCGGCCGGGCCCTGGGCGAGGCGGTTCTCGACTGGTCGCGGACCGAGGGGCACCCCTGCGTCGTGACCGACTGGCGGGCGACGAACCTGCTGTCCTCGCGGGCGTGGCCGGCGCTGGGCTTCCGTCCGACGTACCTGCGGGTGCACCGGCTCCTCGGGCACTGACGTCCGCATCCTGGATATCCCGCCCACGCCTCGGACGCTCGGGGCTACCGTTCTTCCCGTGCAGACCACGTGGACCTATTTTGCGTCCTTCTCGCCCGGGGCACCCGAGCGGGACGGCCGCTAGGTCCTCCCCGCACACCGACACCAACGCCCCTGGCCATCCGGCAGGGGCGTTTCGCGTGGGACGCCCGGCAGCGCAGCCGAGCCGGTCCCGGTCACGTTTCGGGGCAACACATCGAGAGGAACACCATGGTCATCGTCATGACACCCGAGGCCACCGCCGAGGACGTCGAGCGCGTCGTCGAGAAGGTCGAGAGCGCCGGCGGCGAGGCGTTCGTCAGCAAGGGCGTGGTCCGCACGATCATCGGGCTGGTCGGGGACCTCGACTCCTTCCACGGCCTCAACCTGCGCAGCATGCCCGGCGTCGGGGACGTGCACCGGATCTCCGACCCCTACAAGCTGGTCAGCCGCCAGCACCACCGGGACCGCAGCACCGTCTGGGTCCGCGGCGTGCCGATCGGCCCCGACACCTTCACGTTCATCGCCGGCCCGTGCGCCGTCGAGTCGCCGGCGCAGACGCTCGAGGCCGCCGAGATGGCCAAGGCCGCCGGGGCGACGCTGATGCGCGGCGGCGCGTACAAGCCGCGCACGTCGCCGTACGCCTTCCAGGGGCTCGGCGAGGCCGGCCTGGAGATCCTCTCGGCCGTGCGCGAGGCCACCGGCCTGCCGGTCGTCACCGAGGTCGTCGACGCCCGCGACGTGCGGGTGGTCGCCGAGCACGCCGACATGCTCCAGGTCGGCACCCGCAACATGGCGAACTTCGGGCTGCTCCAGGCGGTCGGCGAGTCCGGCAAGCCGGTGCTCCTCAAGCGCGGCATGAACGCGACGATCGAGGAGTGGCTGATGGCGGCGGAGTACATCGCCCAGCGCGGCAACCTCGACGTGGTGCTCTGCGAGCGCGGCATCCGGACCTTCGAGCCGGCCACCCGCAACACCCTCGACATCTCGGCGGTCCCGGTCGTGCAGGCGACCAGCCACCTGCCGATCATCGTGGACCCGTCGCACGCGGCGGGCCGCAAGGACCTGGTGGTGCCGCTGTCGCGGGCCGCGATCGCGGTGGGCGCGGACGGCGTCATCGTCGACGTGCACCCCGACCCGGAGAGCGCGCTCTGCGACGGTCCGCAGGCGCTGCTCGGCGCGGACCTGCGGGCGCTGGCCCAGGCGGTGCGGCAGCTGCCGCCGGTGGTCGGCCGGGTGGACGCGAGCACGCTGGTGCGGCAGCCGGTGATGCCGGCCTGACCCGGGTCAGGACCAGACGCGGACGGTGCCCTCGATGGCCTGGAGGTCGCCGAACCGGTGCTTCTGCGCGGGCTTCTTGCCGTTGACCTTGCCCTGCGTGACGTAGGGCAGGAAGACCTCGATCGCCACGCCCTCGCGGTGCTCGAGGGCCACCGCGATGGCGTCCCCGTCGCCACCGCCGACGTTGGTCACGACGGCGACGGCGCGCAGGTCGGCGGCGTCGGCCGCGAGCGCCTGCCAGCACAGCTCGTAGACCTCGACGACGTCGGCGACGCCCTTGCGGTCCGGGCAGCTCCGGCTGGACGACGGCGGTCTCGCCGCTCGTCGGTGAGCACGACCGCGAACGGGTAGAACTCGCCCTCCGACGTCGAGCTGCTCCTTGGCCGTGCGCAGCGCCAGGTCGAGCAGGTCGTCGAGGTCCGCCTGGGTCTCGTCGCTGGTCTCGTCGCGCCAGGTGGTCATGCCGAGCACCTTGCCGAGCACCGGCGGCAGCGGTCTCGGTCTGCTCGCGGGTGACGTCGAGGTGCGTGACCATCCGCAGCGCCCGGGGCCCGACCGCGGAGACCAGCACGCCGTGCTCCCGCGCCGCCGCCACCACCGCAGGGGCATCGGGTACGTCGACCACGACGATGTTCGTGTGCACGGTCGGAGGGCTCGACGCCGCACGCCTCCGCGAGGAGCCGGGCGTGCTCGTGGTCGTCGGCCAGCCGCTCGACGTGGTGGTCGAGGGCGTGCAGCCCCGCCGCCGCCAGCACGCCGACCTGGCGCATGCCGCCACCGAGCCGCTTGCGCCACACGCGGGACTCGTCGATGGCGGCCGCGGACCCGACGACGAGCGAGCCGACCGGCGCGCCGAGGCCCTTGCTCAGGCACACGGCCAGGACGTCGGCCACCGAGCCGTACTCCTCGAGCGGGGTGCCGGTCGCGACGTGGGCGTTCCAGATCCGGGCGCCGTCGACGTGCACGCCGACCCCGCGGTCGTCGGCGAACTCCCGGACCGCGCGCATGTCGTCGATGGGGGTGACGGCGCCGCCGCCGAAGTTGTGGGTGTTCTCCAGCGAGATCGCCCGGGTGGCCACGAAGAACGGCCCCATGTCGGGCGCGAACATCTTCTCGATCGTGGCGAGCTCGACGGGACGGCCGACCCAGGTCCGCATGGTCAGGCCGGTGAACGCGCCGTGCGCGCCGAGCTCGGCGCGGGCGATGTGCGCGGACGCCTCGCAGAGCACCTCCTCGCCCGACCCCGACGAGCGAGCGGACCGCGAGCACGTTGGCCATCGACCCGGTGGGCGTGAACAGCGCCGCCTCCTTGCCGAACAGGCCGGCGACCCGCTCCTCGAGCGCGCGGACGGTCGGGTCCTCGCCGTACACGTCGTCGCCGACCTCGGCGCGTGCCATCGCGGCCCGCATCGCCTCGGTGGGTCGGGTGACGGTGTCGCTGCGGAGGTCGATCACGCGTCGGTCCTCTGGCGCCGCCGACAGCATCTCGGCGACCAGGAACGCCAGCTCCAGCGACTGCACGCGGTTGAGCCGCGGGTCGCAGACGGACTCGTAGCGGTGGCCGAGGTCGCCCTCGAGCAGCGCCTCTCCCCCGCCGACGCACTCGGTGACGTCGTCGCCGGTCAGCTCGACGTGCACGCCGCCGGGCCAGGTGCCGAGCGCGCGGTGCACGTCGAAGAAGCCCTGCACCTCGCTGATCACGTCGTCGAAGCGGCGGGTCTTGTAGCCCGACGACGCCTCGAAGGTGTTGCCGTGCATCGGGTCGCAGACCCAGCCGGCGGAGACGCCGGCGGCGGTGACCTTCTCGACCAGGTTCGGCAGCGCGCTCGCGGATCCTGCCGGCGCCCATCCGGGTGATGAAGGTGAGCCGGCCCGGCTCGTTGTCGGGGTTGAGCTTCGCGGCGAGCGCGATCGCGTCGTCGGGGCTGGTGGTCGGCCCGAGCTTGACGCCGATCGGGTTGCGGATGTGCGAGAGCAGCTCGACGTGGGCGCCGTCGAGCTGACGGGTCCGCTCGCCGATCCAGACGAAGTGGCCGGACACGTCGTACGGCTGCTCGGTGCGCGAGTCGATGCGGGTCAGCGCGTGCTCGTACTCGAGGATCAGCGCCTCGTGGCTGGAGTGGAAGTCGACCCGGTGGAACTCGTCGGGGTCGGCGCCGATGGCCTTCATGAAGGTGAGCGCCCGGTCGATCTCCTGGCCGAGCTTCTCGTAGCGCCGGCCGACCGGCGAGCTGCGCACGAAGTCGGTGTTCCAGGTGTGCACCTGGCGCAGGTCGGCGTACCCACCGGTGACGAACGCGCGGACGAGGTTCAGCGTGGACGCGGACGAGTGGTAGACCTCGACCAGCCGCTGCGGGTCGGGGACCCGGGACTCCGCGGTGAAGTCGAAGCCGTTGACGGCGTCGCCGCGGTACGCCGGCAGGGTCACCCCGTCGCGGGTCTCGAGGTCCGAGGACCGCGGCTTGGCGTACTGGCCGGCGATCCGGCCGAGCTTCACGACCGGCACGGAGGCGGCGTAGGTCAGCACGACCGCCATCTGCAGCAGCACCCGCAGCTTGTTGCGCACGTTGTCGGCGGTCACCCCGTCGAAGGTCTCGGCGCAGTCCCCGCCCTGCAGCAGGAACGCCTCGCCGCGGGCGACCGCGGCCAGCTTCGTCTTCAGGTCGTCGCACTCACCGGCGAAGACCAGCGGCGGCACGCTCGCGGAGCTTGGCGACGGCGGCGTCGAGCGCCGCGGGGTCGGGCCAGCTCGGCTGCTGGGCGGGACCGAGGGCGCGCAGCGCGGCGAGGTCGGGGACGGGCGAGTCACCGTCCCAGCCTACGGCCCCGCGGAGTGCCGGGTACGTTGGGCCGATGGCCGAGGTGACCGTGCGAGACGCCCGCCCCGAGGACGCGGCGGCGATCGGCGAGGTGTGGGCGGCCGCGTCCCCGCTGACCGTCCGCACCGCCGCGCGGGCAGCCGCCGACCTGCTCCAGGACGGCCTGCTCGGACGGCGCCGCTGGGTCGGCCTCCTCGACGACGTGGTGGTCGGTACGGCCACCGCGCGCTCGACCGGCGAGGACGCCAGCTTCGTCAGCGGTGGAGGTGCACCCCGAGCACGGCAGCCGGGGGTCGGGTCGGCGCTGCTGCGCGCGGCGGTGGCCGCCTTCCCCGACAACCACGAGCTGTCCGCGGTCTGCTCCGACGACCCGATCGCCCTCGCCTTCGCGGTGCGCCACGGGTTCCTGCCGACCGGCGAGCACCAGGTCTCCGGTGTCGACCCGCGCCACCGTTCCCGCTGTGGGTCTGCCGCCGCCCGGGCTGTCCCCGCTCCGGCTCGACGTCCTCGCCGACCTCGACCTGCTCCTGGCGACCCACAACCGGTGCGCCGCCGATGACCCGAGCGGGCTCACCCGCGTCTTCACCCCCGAGAAGTTCCGGGCCGGACTGGTGGGACAGCCCCGACAACGCCCCCGAGCTGTCCTGGGCGCTGCTGGACCCGACGGGCGACGCGCCGGTGGTGGCGGCGTTCACCAGCGTGCAGGTGGACCGGCGACGGCACCGGTCCTGGAGCGCCATGACGGCGACCCTCCCCGACTACCGCGGCCGAGGCCTGGCCCGGTGGGTCAAGCAGAAGATGCTCAACGACGTGGCCGCCGCGGGTGTCACCGAGGCCCTCACCGGCAACGACGCCTCGAACCTCCCGATGCTCGCGGTCAACGACGCCCTCGGCTACCGGGCCCGCGGCCGGATGATCGCCGTGCAGCGACGGCTCATCCGCTGACCGTGCGCCTGGCCACCTTCAACATCCTCAGCGGCCGCACCCCGGGGGACGACGACGTCGACCCGGAGCGGTTCGCGGCCGCGGTCGCGGCCCTCGACGCCGACGTGCTCGCGCTCCAGGAGGTCGACCGGGCGCAGCCCCGGTCCGGCGGGCTGGACCTCACGGCGCTCGCGGCGGAGGCGATGGGGGCGCGGCGACCACCGGTTCGTCGCCGCGATGACGGGCACGCCCGACGCCTGGGTCCCGGCCACACGGCCGAGAGGACGACACCGCCCCGGCCTACGGCATCGCCCTGCTCTCGCGGCACCCCGTCACCGACTGGCGGGTCGTCCGGCTGCCGGGACTGCCCGGGGCGGTGCCCTACCGCTGGCCCGGCGCACCACGACCCTCCTGGGTGCGCGACGAGGCGCGGGTCGCGGCCGTCGCCGACGTCGACTCACCGCTCGGGCCGCTGCGGGTGGCGGCGACGCACCTCTCCTTCCTGGCCCCGTCGTCCGGGCGCCAGCTCCGCGGGCTGCTCGCCGAGGTCCAGCGACACCGACGTGCTCCTGGGCGACCTGAACATGCGGCCGGCGCCGGGTCGCGCGGCTCACCGGGATGCGGCCGCTCGTCACCGCCGCCACGTTCCCGGTCGACGCCCCCGTGCGGCAGATCGACCACGTGCTCGCCGGCGACGACGGCTGCGGGCGACCCGCGCGGAGGCGCTGGCGCTGCCGGTGTCGGACCACCGCGCGCTGGTCGTGGACGTCAGCCGCTGAGCGACTCGGGGTCGCGGAAACCGGTCCGCTTCGCCCGCACCCCGCGGTTCCACAGCCAGGTCAGCAGCCAGAGCACGATGCCGACGGCCAGCAGGTAGCCGGCGATCTCGTACTGCTGCATCTGGTCCGAGCTGCGCGCCCACGGGCCCGCGAGGAACGCGCACGTGAGCGCCCCGATGACGGGCAGGAACGCCGGCGCCCGGAAGTGGTCGTGGTCCACCGGCCGGCGTCGCAGCACGAGCAGCGACACGTTGACGACCGTGAACACGCACAGCAGCAGCAGCGACGTGGTGCCGCCGAGCAGCTCGATCGCGGTCGCCCCGTCGGTGGACGCGCTGGCCCGGACGACGTACACGATGAGGCCGAAGGCGATCGCGGTGGTGAACGCGATCGACACCCACGGCGTACGCCGGGTGGGGTGGACCTTGCCGAGGGAGCGCGGGAGGACGTCCTGGTTGGCCAGGCCGTAGAGCAGCCGGCTCGCCATCAGCATGTTGATCAGCGCGGAGTTGGCCACCGCGAACATCCCGATGAACGGGAAGAGCGTGTCGAAGGGCAGGCCCGGCGCGCCGGCCGCCACCACCTGGGTCAGGGCCGACCCCTTGGACTCGTCGCTCAGGTCACCCACGGGCACCAGGGCCACGGCCGTGATCGAGACCAGCACGTAGATCGACCCCGGTGATGCCCAGCCCGGTCAGCATCATCCTGGGGAAGTCGCGGCACGGGTCCTTGCACTCCTCGGCCATGTTGACCGAGTCCTCGAAGCCGACCATGGCGAAGAAGGCCAGCGACGTGGCCGCGGTCACCGCGAAGAACACGCCCTTCTCTTCCCCGGAGGAGAACAGCACGACCTCGGTGAAGTCCGCCTCGCCCCGGGTCAGGGCGTACAGCCCGATGAAGATCACCAGCAGCAGGCCGGACAGCTCGACCAGGGTCAGCACCACGTTGGCCTTGACGCTCTCGCCGACGCCGCGGAAGTTGACGAGCGCGACCAGCAGCATGAAGCCCAGGGCGATGGCGGTGATCCCGGCGCCGCCCACCGGGAGGTCGAACCCGAAGCCGTCGTTGACGAAACCCGCGAAGGCGTTGGCGGCGGTGGACGCGGACGTGATCCCGGAGCACATGACGGTGAACGCGACCAGGAACGTGAAGAAGTGCACGCCGAACGCCTTGTGCGTGTAGAGCGCGGCGCCGGCGGCCTGCGGGTAGCGGGTGACCAGCTCGAGGTAGGACACCGCGGTGATGGTGGCCACCGACGAACGCGACCAGGAACGGCGCCCAGGCCGCTCCCCCGACCTCGC
Source organism: uncultured Actinomycetota bacterium (assembly GCA_963786795.1). Classification (GTDB taxonomy): domain Bacteria; phylum Actinomycetota; class Actinomycetes; order Propionibacteriales; family Nocardioidaceae; genus Nocardioides_B. The sequence continues at coordinate 41,976 of CAWBAQ010000028.1, read as the reverse complement.
CCGCGACCTGCGCCGGTCAGGGCGTACACGCCGGTGCCGAGGATGTCCCCGACGATGAACAGCAGCAGCAGCTTGGGACCCATCACCCGGCGCAGGTCGGGCTGTCCGCCGTTGACGTCGGGCTGGGTGTCCTCGGTTCTCGCGGTCATGTCGTCCTCCTTCGCTAGGACGAAGATGTCCCCGGTCGCCGCCCGGAGCGAAACGTCGCTGTGGTCCTTACAAGCGAGTCGTCAGGGCCGGCGGTGGAGCAGCAGCGGGAGCACGGCGGCCGCGCCCGCCCGGCGCAGCACCGCCGCCGCGACCGTCACCGGCCACAGCGACGACGACGCGTCGACGACGAGCAGCACCACGCGCCCGGACACCGCGCTCGGCCACGGCCGAGGCGTCGAGGTGGTCCCGCCAGAAGGCCGCCTCGTCCGACGAGCTCAGCTCGCGCAGGTCGGGCGGCGCGGCGGGCCCGGGCAGGGTCGCCCGGTCGAGCCTGCCGACCGACGCGATGTGGTCGGCCACCGACCCGGTCATCACGGGCAGGCCGCCGGTCGTCAGGTCGACGACCACCTCGGGCCGCGACCGCCACACCGTGCGCCACTGGCTCAGCAGCCGCACGCAGGCCTCCCCCACCTCCGCCGGTGCCGGCGCGTCCCGCGCGAACAGCGCCGCGACCGTCTCCCGCCACTCGGGGGCGTCGGCGAACACCAGGGTCCGTCCGACGTCGTGGGACTCCTCGGCCGGGATGCGACCCCGCGCGCCGAAGGCGCCACCGGGCCACATCTTGCGCGGCTCGAGCAGGTGCACCTGGCCGCGCAGCAGCGCGGTCACCTTCGCGACGGTCTCGGGGGACGCCTCGCCGGCCAGCGCGTCCGGCAGGCCGCCCCGGCACACCGAGCACCGTCCGCACGGCTCGGCCGCCGGGTCGTCGAGGGACTCCTGGAGCAGCTCCATCAGGCAGCGCTCGCCCCGGACGTAGGCGCGCATGATGTCGGCCTCGCGCCGCCGGACCGCGACCACGCCGTCGTAGTGCTCGGCGTCGTAGGACCACTCCGTCCCGGTCCCGACCCAGCCGCCCTCGACCCGGTCGACGACCCCGTCGACCGCGAGCTGCTTGAGCATCAGCTCGACCCGGCCGCGGCGTACGCCCGACTGGGCCTCGATCGCGGGCACGCTCAGCGGCTCCTCGGGCGAGCGGTCGAGGACGTCGAGCACCGAGCGGACCTGCTCGGGCACCGGGATCGTCGCGGTGGCGAAGTAGTCCCAGATGCCGGAGTCCGCGTCGGAGGGCAGCAGCACCGCGTGGGCGTGCTCGATCGCACGGCCGGCTCGGCCGACCTGCTGGTAGTAGGAGACCGGGGACGGCGGCGCCCCGACGTGCACGACGAAGCCGAGGTCCGGCTTGTCGTAGCCCATCCCCAGCGCGGAGGTGGCGACCAGCGCCTTGAGCCGGTTGTCGCGCAGCGCGTCCTCGAGCTCGTGCCGCTGGCCGGCCTCCAGCTTGCCGGTGTAGGCCGCGACCGGCACCGTGTCGCCGTGCACGTCGCGGATCGCCGCGGCCAGCCGCTCGGCGTCGGCGACGGTGAGGGCGTAGACGATGCCGGACCCCTCGAGCCGCGGCAGGTGGTCGACGACCCAGGCGTAGCGCTCCAGCGGGGACAGCCGCGGCACCACCGAGAGCTCGAGGCTGCGGCGCGCGAGCTGACCGCGCAGCACCAGGGTCGCCTCGCCCAGCTGGTGGGCGACGTCCTCGGTGACCCGCTCGTTGGCGGTCGCCGTCGTGGCCAGCACCGGTGTGGCCGGGTTGAGCCGCTGCAGCACGTCGGAGACCCGGCGGTAGTCGGGACGGAAGTCGTGGCCCCAGTCGGAGACGGCGTGCGCCTCGTCGATCACCAGCAGGCCGAGCCGGCCGGACAGCCCGTCGAGCACCCGCCGCCCGAACCCCGGGTTGGCCAGCCGCTCCGGCGAGACCAGCAGCACGTCGAGCTCGCCGGCCCGCAGCGCGGCCTCGATCGAGCGACCACTCGTCGATGTTGGAGGAGTTCAGCGTCGCGGCGCGTGAGCCCGGCCCGGGACGCGGCGGCGACCTGGTCGCGCATCAGCGACAGCAGCGGCGAGACCACCAGCGTCGGCCCGGCGCCCTCCGAGCGGCGGACGGCGGTCGCCGCCCAGTAGACCGCCGACTTGCCCCAGCCGGTGGCCTGCACGACGAGCACCCGGGAGCCGTCCTCGCACAGCGCCGCCACGGCGGTCGACTGGTCCTCGCGCAGCCGGGCGTCCGGCCCGGCCATCGCGGCGATCACCCGGTCGGCGACCTCGGCGCGGGATCCGGTCAGGGCGGAGACGATCTGCTGGCATGCCCCCACCGTAGGTGCGGCGTCCGACAGGCGCGGCCGCCGTCCACAGCCCACAGGCGCTACCCGAAGAAGACCTCGGCCTCGGCGTACTGCTCGGGCTGGACCAGCTTGAGCTCGCCGGTGCCCTCGGCCAGCGGGACCCGGACGATGTCGGTGCCGCGCAGCGCCATCATCGTGCCGTAGTCCTTCTCGGCGACGGCCGTGACGGCCTGCAGCCCGAACCGGGTCGCGAGCCAGCGGTCGAACGCCGTCGGGCGTCCCGCCGCGCTGGACGTGGCCGAGCACGACGGCCCGCGCCTCCTTGCCGGTGCGGTCCTCGATCTCGCTTGGCGAGCCGGTCGCCGATGCCACCGAGGCGGACGTGCCCGAAGGCGTCCTTCTCGCCGCTGACCAGGGTCATGTCGCCGCCCTCGACGGGCGTCGCGCCCTCGGAGACGACGACGATCGGCGCGTAGTGCGACTCGAACCGCTTCTCGACGTACTCGCACACCTTCTCGATGTCGAAGGGCTGCTCGGGGATCAGCACGACGTTGGCGCCGCCGGCGATGCCGGCGTGCAGCGCGATCCAGCCGGCGTGCCGGCCCATCACCTCGACGACCAGGACCCGGTGGTGCGACTCGGCCGTCGTGTGCAGCCGGTCGATCGCCTCCATCGCGATGTTGACCGCGGTGTCGAAGCCGAAGGTGAAGTCGGTGCCGGAGAGGTCGTTGTCGATCGTCTTCGGGACGCCGACGACGTTGACGCCGAGGTCGGCGAGCTTGGTGGCGACGCCGAGGGTGTCCTCGCCGCCGATCGCGATCAGCGCGTCGACCCCGTTGGCCGCGAGGTTGTCCTTGATCTTCTCGACGCCGCCGTCGATCTTGAACGGGTTGGTGCGCGAGGACTTCAGGATGGTGCCGCCGCGCGGCAGGATGCCGCGGACCTGGTCGACGCCGAGCGGGGTGGTCAGGTTCTCCAGCGGGCCCTCGCCAGCCGTCGAGGAAGCCGACGAACTCGAAGCCGTACTCCCCGACGCCCTTGCGGACGACGGCCCGGATGACGGCGTTGAGGCCGGGGCAGTCGCCCCCACCGGTCAGGACTCCCACGCGCATCGTCTCGACTCCTCGGCTGCCACGGTGTGACGGTCGTCCACGACCCTAGCGACGAGGCGTCCGCCGCGTCAGGGGGCGCCGCTTCGATCGTTCCAAGGACTGGAAGCCGTCTGCTTGGATGCACGGATGAGCGTGCTCGCCATCGACGCAGGGACGACCGGTGTGACGGCGGTCGTCGTGACCCCCGAGGGGACGATCGCCGCGAAGGGCTACCAGGAGTTCGCCCAGCACTTCCCCCGGCCCGGCTGGGTCGAGCACTCCCCCGAGGAGATCTGGCAGGCCACCCTCGAGGCGACCCGCGCCGCGCTCAAGGACGTACGGACGCGACGACCTCGCCGCGCGATCGGCATCACCAACCAGCGCGAGACGGTCCTGCTCTGGGACCGCGAGACGCTGGGCTCCCCCCGGCGCGCGATCGTCTGGCAGGACCGGCGTACGGCGGCCATCTGCACGCGGATGCGCGAGCGAGGGCCACGAGGACCGGGTCGCGGAGCTGACCGGGCTGCGGCTCGACCCGTACTTCTCCGGCACCAAGCTGGTGTGGCTGGCAGAGGAGGAGCCGAACACGTGGGCGCTGGTCGCAGGACGGCCGCTACGCGATCGGCACCGTCGACTCCTACCTGATCGCCCGGATGACCCGCGGCACCTGGCACGTCACCGACGTCTCGAACGCGTCGCGCACGCTGCTCTACGACCTCGAGCAGGGCGACTGGAGCGACGAGCTGTGCGACCTGTTCGGCGTGCCGCGCGACGCGCTGCCGGACGTCGTACCGTCCTGGGGCGAGATCGCCACGACCGACCCGCGCTCGTTCCTCGGCCTCGAGCTGCCGATCGCCGGGATCGCCGGCGACCAGCAGTCCGCGCTGTTCGGGCAGACCTGCTTCGACGTCGGCGACTCCAAGTGCACCTACGGCACCGGGTCGTTCATCCTCACCAACACCGGCACCGAGGTGGTCCGCTCCGACGCCGGCCTGCTCTCGACGGCGGCCTGGAAGTCCCCCGACGGCGAGCTGACCTACGCCCTCGAGGGCGCGATCTTCGTGACCGGCGCGGCCGTCCAGTGGCTGCGCGACGGCATCCAGATCGTCGGGTCGGCCGCCGAGACCGCCGCGATCGCCTCCACCGTCGACGACTCCGAGGGCGTGGTGTTCGTGCCGGCGCTGACCGGCCTCGGCGCCCCCGACTGGGACCCGCACGCCCGCGGCCTGATCGTCGGCATCACCCGCGGCACGACGCGCGCGCACCTCGTCCGGGCGACGCTCGAGGCGATCACGTTCGAGGTGCGCGACGTCGTCGACACGCTGCCGTCGCGGACCGCCCTGACGTCCCTGACCGTCGACGGCGGCGCCAGCGCGAACGACCTGCTCTGCCAGCTCCAGGCCGACCTGCTCGGCGTACCCGTCGAGCGGCCGAGGATCGTCGAGACCACCGCCCTCGGTGCCGCGTTCCTCGCCGGGCTCGGCACCGGGGTCTGGGAGTCGACCGAGGCGCTGCGCGAGACCTGGCAGCTCGACCGCCGCTTCGAGCCGTCCGGCGACCGCGACCAAGGCCGACGCCGCGCACGCCCGGTGGCGGGACGCCGTCGAGCGCGCCAAGGGCTGGGCCGACTAGCTGCCTGGTGGCCGATCCCTGCTGGGTTGCCCGGTTGTGGCCTCTCCCCGCAGCGACACGCCGTACGACGCTGCAGGCATCGGCCACTTGCGGACCGGGCGGCGTCAGGGCAGCTCGGCCTGCGCCCTCTCGAGCGCCTGCTGCGCGGCGGCGTACCTCTCGTCCGCCCGCTCCTTGCGCTCGTCCGCGTCGACCGCGTCCTCGTCGAGCGTCTCCAGCTCGTGCTCGAGCTCGGCCACCCGGCCCCGGGCCTCCTCGAGCTCCTCGGCCGCCTGCAGCGTGCGGGCCTGCACCTTGCCGATCCGCTTCTCCGCCTTGCGGACCTTGCGGCGCGCCTCGTCGGCCGCCTCCCGCGCCCGCTCGACCGCCTCCCGGGCGCCGCCCGCGCCGCCTCCCGCTGCTGCTTGGCCTCGTCGGGCGCCGGCTCCAGGTCGGGTACGACGGACAGCTCGGCGCGCTTCGGCGTGGGCAGGGCGCGAGGCCGCGCGGTGAGCCCGATCGCCGACGGCACCGCGACCGAGTCGACGACGTCGGCGGCCCCGACACCGGTCGCGGTCAGCGCCCAGACCAGCAGGCCGCTGCGCACCGCGGCCGCCGCCTGCTCGTCGACCATCGCGGCGTGCAGGGTGTCCTGCACCTGGTCGGCGACGGCCTCGGTGAGCCGCTGGCCGAGGTCCCGGGACAGCTCGCGGCCCTGCTGGGTGACCGCGGTCGTGAGCGCGCGACGCTGCCGGGTGAGCTCGCGCAGCGCCTCCCCGTCGAGGTCGGCCTGGGCCTGCCGCAGCGAGGCACCGAGCTCGAGCACCTGGGTCATCTGCTCGCCCTGGTGACGCATCATCATGTTCACCACCCAGGCGGCGACCGACGGCTTCTTGAGCTCGGTGACCCGCTTGGCCAGCTCGGGGTCGCCGTCGGCCTTGGCCTGCTTCGCCCACTGGTTGCGGGTGCCGGTGAACTCCGCCGGCGCGAGGGAGTACAGCTCCTCGGCGATGCTCAGCAGCGGGTCCGTGGCCACGCCCCGAGGATAGGGGCTACTCGTCGTCGAGGCCCTGCTCGATCGCGTAGCGCACCAGCTGCACCCGGTTGTGCAGCTGCAGCTTCCGCAGCGTGTTCTGCACGTGGTTCTGCACCGTGCGGTGCGAGAGGAAGAGCCGCTCGGCGATCTGCTTGTAGGACAGCCCCTTGGCCACCAGCCGGAGCACCTCGGTCTCGCGCTCGGTCAACCGGGGCGTGTCCGGGTCGGCCGAGGCCTCGGGCGTGTCCGAGAGCCGGCGGTACTCCCCCAGCACCAGGCCCGCGAGCCCCGGCGTGAACACGGTGTCCCCCTCGGCGACGCGGGCGACCGCCGAGACGAGCTCGGCCCGCGACGCGGACTTCACCAGGTAGCCGGTCGACCCGGCCTTCACGGCTTCGAGGACGTCCTCCTGCTCGCCCGACGCGGAGAGGATCAGCACCCGGCAGGTCGGGTCGTCCTTGACGAGCCGCGCGGTCACCTCGACGCCGTTCGGTGCGGGGATCTGCAGGTCGAGCACCACGACGCGGGGGCGTACGGCGGCCGCACGGGTCAGCGCCTCGGTGCCGTTGGAGGCCGTCGCGACGACCTCGAACCCGGCCTCGGTCAGGTCGCGGGCGACACCCTCGCGCCACATCGGGTGGTCGTCGACGACCATCACGGTGATCGACCCGGTCTCACTCACAGCGATCCCCGTCCTCGCGCCCGGGCGGGCGTCGAGCGAAGGCTACCCAGGGGGTGACGGCCGGACGTACCGTCCACGCCGGTGCACGAGCGGGTCCGTCTCCTCGGAGAGCTCGACGTGCTCGACGACCCCCGTGACGAGCGCCGACCACCCGACGGGGGTGGGGTCGCCCTCCAGCCGGACCCCGGCCCAGGCCGTCGCACCGTCCAGCAGCGGCCCCCACTCGGTGTCGGTCCAGGTGCCGAGGCGGAAGACACCGCCGGGGGCGGGTGCGAGGCCGGCGAACGCCTCGGCGAGGTCGCGGTGCTCCCAGGAGAGCAGCTGCACGACCGCCGTACCCGTGGTCCGGAGGGCGTCCACGAGCTCCGCGTCCGGGTCGAGCAGGGCCATCACCCGGGCCGGCTCCCCGTGCGCGACCATCAGGGAGGAGACCGTCAGACCGGCCCGGTCCGGGCCGGCCCCGGTGGTCCACAGGCTGACCGCGCCGCCCAGGCGCCCCCGCAGCCGCCGGGCGGGGTCGCGCTCGGGGTCGGGATCCGCGAAAGGGTGCCCGGCGTGGATCGTCACGCGGGCAGGCTAGACCGCGATCCCCCGCCTCCGCGGCCCGGTCCGTCGAGCGGCCGAGAAAGAAATCCAAAATTTCCGATTCCTCCCTTCCGAAAGATTCAACTTCTTGGTGTCGGTGACCGATACTGCTTGCGAAGGGGAGTGGGTCCATGACAACGCTGGGGAGTCTCGCGTATCTGCGAGCGTGCACAGAGGCGGACGACGCCTTCGTGTACGACGTCTTCAGCACGACCTGGGAGAGCGAGGTCGCGGCCCTCCCCAACCAGAACCTCGCCCAGCACGTCCTGCGGATCCAGCACATCGCCCAGGAGCGTCGCTTCGCCGCGCGCTACCCCCAGCACCAGCGCTACATCGTCCTCGAGGACGGCGAGCCCGCCGGCCGGCTGTACGTCCACGAGACCGACTCGATGATGCACGTCGTCGACCTCACCCTGATGCCGCGCTTCCGCGACCACGGCATCGGCACCCGGATCTTCCACGACCTGTTCCGGCACGCCGAGGCGGCCGGGCAGTCGATCACCCTCCGCGTCGAGCGCCGCAACGAGCGCGCCACGATGCTCTACACCGCAGCTCGGCTTCGACCTGGTCACCGTCGACGACCTCGACAACTACTTCGAGTGGGTCCCGGCCACGGCCGCCACGAAGGAGGACCACGTCGCGGTCACCAAGGAGAGCGCCACCGGCCTCCTGCACGACCAGACCCGCGCCTAGCTCCCTCGCCGCGGACGACCAGCTCCCACTCGGTCCCCTGCCCGGCGCCGGTGGTCAGCCGGGCCTCGCCGCCCAGGTCCCGCATCCGCCCGCAGATCGACTCGGCCACCCCGAGCCGTCCCTCCCCGCGGGCCTCGTCGATCCGCCCCTCCTCGATGCCCGGGCCCTCGTCGCGGACGCTGACGACGACCTGGTCGCCGACCTCCTCGACGAGCACCCAGGCCGGTGCGTCCGGGCCGACGTGCCGGGTGACGTTGTCGAGGCAGGCGCGTACGACGGACACCAGCTCGTCGACGACGGCCCCGTCGAGCAGGACGGGATGCGCCGGGCCCGAGACCGTCACCGTCCGCGACTGCAGCCTGCTCAGCGTCTCGGCCAGGTCGCCTCGTCCGGGCCCCGAGGCACCGGCCGTCGCGTCACCCTGCACCAGGGCCCGCAGGGCGACCTCCTGCTCCCCCGCGAGCCGACCCAGCTCCGCACCGTCCTCCCCGAGCTCGGCACCCCGCCGCTGCACCAGCGACAGCACCTGGAGCACCCCGTCGTGCACGGCGCGGGCGAGCCGGGCCCGCTCCGCCATCCCCGCGGCGATCCGCTCCGCCTCGGCGCGGGCCTCGGTGGACTCCCGGATCAGGCCGCTGGAGTAGCCCACGATGCCGGCCGCCAGGAGCAGCAGGAAGATGTTGCCCCACGTCGTGCCCGTGCGTTGGGTGCGGACCGACAGGTCGAGCAGCGACATCAGCACGGCGGCGGCCATGCCACCCCGCCAGCCCCGGAGCACCGCCCACGCGAGCACGGGCGTCATCACCCAGAACGACGGCATCGTCGAGGCGTGCCGCTCGAGCATCACCTCGCTCTGCACGTAGGGCGTGGAGAGCAGGGTCGCCGCGACCACCGCGAAGTCCACGACGAGCAGCGGCAGACCACGGCGGGCCGGTGCGTCGTACGCCCAGGTCGCGACCAGCGTCCAGACGACGATCACGCCGACGACGACCCAGCCCGCGACCGGGTGCTCGAACTCGCGCCAGCGCGTGGCGTTGAGGGCCACGGCGTACGCCGCGACGACGAACCGGAGCACCGCCAGGGCGCGGAGGAGCGTGGTCTCGACCTGTTCGGACACCGGGTCCAGCAGGCCGGTGCGGCCACCTCGTCGCGGCATCGTCAGGAGGCTTTGAGCCCGGCCGCCTCGGGGTCCGCCGATATCTCACCGGGACCGCCGCCGCCGGGCTTCTTCGACTCCTTGTCGAGCGCCTTCGCGCGGGTGGCGTACATGTCGACGTACTCCTGGCCGGAGAGCCGCATGATCTCGTACATGATCTCGTCGGTGATCGACCGCAGGATGAAGCGGTCGTTCTCGAGACCCTCGTAGCGGGAGAAGTCCAGGGGCTCGCCGAAGCGCACGATCGGGCGGGTCACGGCCCCGAACTTCTTGCCGGGCGGGGCCACCACGTCGGTGCCGACCACGGCGATCGGGATCACCGGCACCTTGGTCTCCAGCGCGAGCCGGGCGACGCCGGTCTTGCCGCGGTAGAGGCGGCCGTCGTGCGAGCGGGTGCCCTCGGGGTAGATCCCGAACAGGCCGCCCTCGCCCAGGATCCGCTTGGCGGCCTTGAGCGCGCCCTCGGCGGCGTTCGCGCCGGAGCGGTCGATGGGGACCTGCCCGGCGCCCGAGAAGAACTTCTTCTGGAACCAGCCCTTGATGCCCGGGGAGGTGAAGTACTCCGCCTTGGCCACGAAGGTGACCCGCCGCGGCAGCGTCAGCGGCATGAACATCCAGTCGACGTAGGACAGGTGGTTGCTGGCCAGGATGGCCGCGCCCTCGGAGGGCACGTGCTCCGCACCCTCGGTCTGCGGACGGAAGACCAGCTTGAGCAGGGGGCCCAGCAGCACCCACTTGAGCAACCAGTAGAACAACGCCGGACCTCCTCCTTGCGCTCGAACAGCCTGCGAGACCCTAGCCTCGACCTCGGCCCCGTGACACGATGCGTACGGCGGTCGAGCCGCCGAGACCACGTCCCGGTTCGGCTCATTCAACACCACCGACGCACCGACCGCGCATCTCCGAGGAGCTCTCCGTGTCCATCGCCCCCACTGCGGAGCCGTTCTACGCCGACGCCGCCCCCGACGCACGCGACGGGCAGCGGGTGGGGGCCCTCCTGGTGCAGGGGTTCACCGGCTCGCCGGCCTCGATGGTGCCGTGGGGCCGCGCCCTCGCGGAGCACGGCATCGGTGTCGCCGTACCCCGCCTCCCCGGTCACGGCACGACGTGGCAGGAGCTCAACCGCACGCGCTGGGCCGACTGGTACGGCGAGGTCGACCGGGCCTTCGAGAAGCTGCGCGCGGACTGCGACCAGGTCGTGGTCGGCGGCCTGTCCATGGGTGGCTCCCTGGCGCTCCAGCTCGCCGCCGACCGGGGCCGCGAGGTGGCTGGTCTGGTCCTCGTCAACCCCGCCGTCAACACCGAGCGCAAGGACGTGCTCGCGCTGCCGGTCCTCAAGCGCCTGGTCGGGTCGTTCCCCGGGATCGCGAACGACATCAAGAAGCCGGGCGTCGAGGAGCACGGCTACAGCAGGACCCCGCTCAAGGCGGCGCACTCGATGATGACCGCCTGGAAGACGCTGCGCGAGGACCTGCCGAAGGTGACGCAGCCGCTGCTGATGTTCCTCTCGGCGGAGGACCACGTCGTCGACGCGTCGTCCGCCCGGATCATCCGCGGCGCGGTCTCGTCTCGCGATCTGAACGAGCGCATGCTGACCGATAGCTACCACGTGGCTACTCTCGACAATGACGCCCCGATCATCTTCGAGGAGTCCGCCCAGTTCATCCGACGAGTGACCGGACCATGACCTTCCCAGACGACGGCCGCGACGAACCCGGCAAGGACGCGCCCCAGGGCAGCGACCTGCCGCTCGACGAGGACGCCGCCTGGCGGGCGATCGTCGAGAACTACGGCGCGCGGCCCGACCTCGGGGTGTCCGGCTCGGCGCCGGTGGACCCCGACACCTCGGCTGCCGCCCGCCGTCGGTCGAGCCTGTGGAGACCGCCGAGCCCGCCCCTCGGGCGGTCGAGCCGGGTCTCTTCGACACCAGCTACCTCGACGCGCAGGCGGCCGACAACGACCGGGCCGCCGCGGCCTGGGCCGACGAGGGCCACTTCGTCCCGCCGGAACCGCCCCCGGTCCCCCGCACCACCCCGGCCCGGCGGCTCGCCTGGATCGGTCTCTTCGGCGCCCCGGTCCTCATGCTGCTCGCCGTGATCGGCCACCTGAGCTACCCGACGTGGGTGTCGATGGGCCTGGTCGCGGCCTTCGTCGGCGGCTTCGTGTTCCTCGTCGCGACCATGGAGCGACACGACGGCGACGGCTGGGGCGGCGACAACGGCGCCGTTGTGTAGGGTCCGACCGGCCCTTCCCCCGACCTCGTAGGAGCACCCGTGCACGTGAGTGAGACCGTCGAGATCTCCGGTCACCTGATCGACACCGGGATCCTGTCCCGGGTGCTCGACGACATCCGCGAGTACGGCGGCGACTGGGTCATCGACAAGTTCGACGTCGGCCACGAGGCCGCAGACCTCTCCACCGCCCGGATCACGATCTCCACCGAGGACGACGAGGCCCTCCAGCGGCTGCTGATGCGGCTCCAGACCCGCGGCGTCAACCAGGTCGACCCCGGCCAGGCCGAGACGTCCCTGTGCGAGCAGGACGGCGTGTTCCCCGACTTCTTCTACTCCACCACCAACCTCGAGACCCGCGTCCGCATCGACGGCCGCTGGGTCCGCGTGGAGAACCCGGAGATGGACTGCGGCCTGATCGTCGAGGGGTCCGGGGACGCGCTGCGCGTCTACACGCTGCCGATGGCCGACGTGAAGGCCGGGATGCAGGTCGTCTGCGGCGCGTCCGGCATCCGGGTCGACGTACCCGTCATGACGAAGGCCGAGGGGTCGTTCGGCTTCATGGAGTCCGACGTGTCCAGCGAGAAGCCCCAGGCGGTGCTCGTCCGGCAGGTCGCGGAGGGCATGCGCGAGGCGAAGGCGGCGGGCAAGAAGGTGCTCTGGGTCGGCGGTCCGGGCGTCGTCCACACCGGCGCCGCGCCCGCGATGGTCGCGATGGTCAACGCCGGCTACGTCGACGTGCTCTTCGCCGGCAACGCGCTGGCCACCCACGACATCGAGTCGTCCCTGTTCGGCACGTCGCTCGGCGTCGACCTCGCCCAGGGCCGCGGCGTGGAGCACGGCCACGAGCACCACATCCGGGCCCTCAACACGATCCGCAAGGCCGGCTCCATCCGGGAGGCCGTCGACCAGGGCGTGCTGACCGGCGGGATCATGCACGCGCTCGTCACGGGTGACAAGGAGTACGTCCTGGTCGGGTCGGTCCGCGACGACGGCCCGCTCCCCGACGTCTACACCGACGTCCTCGACGGCCAGCGCGCGATGCGGGCCAAGCTCACCGACGTCGGCTTCTGCCTGATGGTCGCGACGATGCTGCACTCGGTGGCGACCGGGAACATCCTGCCCGCCTCGATCCCGCTGGTGTGCGTGGACATCAACCCCGCGACCGTGACCAAGCTCGCCGACCGCGGCTCCTCGCAGGCGCGCGGGATCGTCACCGACGTGGGACTGTTCCTCGAGCAGCTCGCCGGCGAGCTCGTGGACGGGCTACCAGACCCCCCGCTTCTGAGCATCGTCGTCGGTCAGAGCTCCAGCCGGGCCAGCACCGGTCGGTGGTCGCTGGCCTGCACGAGCAGCTCCGGATCCACCCCCGGGTCGCCGTGGGAGAGCACCCGGACGTCCCCGCGGACCAGCAGCGCGTCGAGTCGCTTCTCCGGATCGGTCGGCCGGAAAGGTCCGCCACGAGCTGGTCCCCTTCGTCGACGAAGCCCGCCGCCCGCAGCGTCGCCCACGACGGCCCGCCGGGGGTCTCGTTGAGGTCCCCGGCGACCACGACGGGACCGCGTAGGGATCCCGCCACCTCGACGACCCGCGCCACCTCGGCCCGACGACGTGCCGCGTTGAGGCTGAGGTGGCAGGACACCACTCCCAGCAGGCGTCCTTCGACGCGCAGCTGGGCCGACGCGATCCCCCGCCGCGGTTGCCCGAACGGTTGCGGCAGGACCACGGCGTCGCTGGACTTCACCCCGACGCCCGACTCGACGGCGATCAGGTTGGAGCCGGCGGAGCGGCCGCCGACGACGTAGCGCAGTCCCGCCTTCGCCGCGAATCTTCGACAGGCGCGGCGCCAGGTGAACGGTCGCTTCGGGCTCTCGTTGACGAGGAGTACGTCGGGCGCGACGGCACGCAGCACGTCGTACAACGGCTGCCCCCGGCGGCCGCCGAGCAGGATGTTGTAGGTCATCACCCGGACGACCGTCACGGCGAGGACGGCGCCTTGAGGTAGACCCACTGGTCGTCGCGCTGCACGACCTGCCAGCCGAGCTGGTCCTGGAGCGCGGCCGAGAGGGCGGATCCCTTGAGCAGCACGGCGTCGTGGGCACCGCTGCGCCGGACGAAGTCCTGCCAGCCCGGCTCGACGTCCGGTGAACGAGAAGAAGTCCTGCGATGTAGCTCGACCGGATAGGCGTCCAGCATTCCGTCGATCACCGGGTGCACCTCGGGGACCGCCCACTCGATCCAGGCGCCGATGCCGTCCTCGACCAGGACCGACGCTCCCCGCGGGCAGCGCGGACAGCCGAGGCTCGACCGCGGTGGGGACGCCGCTCGCCTCGTCGGCCGTGTGCGGGACGACGAGCGCCAGCACCACGAGGTAGCGCGACCGCGACCGACGCCCAGGAGAGCCTTCTCGACCCGGTCCGGTCCGGGGTGCCGGAACGTCGGCTCGACTCGCTGATCGCCGCGACCAACAACGGCGCCAGCACCACGGCGCCCATCGGCACCATCCGGGTCACCAGCAGGATCCAGCCCGCGGCGAGGAGCGCGAGCAGCAGGTGCGTCCACGGGACGCTCCCGCGGCGGGCCCAGAGCACGACGAGCGCCGCCACCATCAGCGCGGCGACCAGCGCCGGGACGGAGCGGAACGAGGTCGGTCCCCACTCCGGGATCAACGACGTGCGCTCCGACACCGCGAACTGGGCGAGCAGCAACGCGGCCCCACGGGCGTGAGAGCGGTGACGAGCAGCGACGCGACGGGGACGGCGAACATGAGTGCGCGCGCGTCGACCGGTCGCCCGACGGTCCAGGACGAGGCCGACGCAGGCGACGAAGCCCACGAGCACCCCCGCCGACCACAGCCCGTGGGCGGTCGCCCACACCCAGGTGAGTGCGATCAGCCACCAGCGGATGCGGCCGTCGTCCCAGGTGCGGAGCCAGGCGTGCACCGTGACGGCCAGGAGGATCAGGCTGACGACCTGTGGTCGGGCCGAGAGCGCAGCGGCCGAGGCAAAGACCACCAGCACCGTCATCGACAGCGGCAGCCGCCGCCGTCCCGCGGCGCGGCACACGACGTACACGACCAGCACGAGGCGAGGTAGAGCGCCCCGAAGAGCCAGGCCACACCAGGAAGCCCGAACCAGTCTCGAAGAAGCTCGCGACGACCTCGGTGGACCACTGCGTGGCCACCCAGGGGCTGGTCGCGAACGGCGTCAGGGACCCGGGGTCCGACAGGGACCAGTCGTCCCGGAAGTGGGCGCCGAGCGTGAGGTGGAACCAGGTGTCGGTGTTGCTGAGCCGCGAGGCCGAGAAGCGAAGTACGACGGCGAGCATGAGCGCCACGGCGTACACCGGGGCGAGGGACAGCACCCGGCTCACCAGCCCAGGCTTTTCGATCGACGGGGTGGCCACGGCCGGTGGTTCCCGCTCCACTCGCGACTCGGTCATCACCACTGCAGTATCACGGAGACGACGCGGGCCCGTCCTGGCAATGGCAAAGGCGGGCTGGCCGCGACGAGGCTGTGGACCGGTTGGCTAAATATTTACAATTCGGTCATCTCGCGCCTCGGGGACGGCACCCTGTACTCGTGACACGAACGAGCCGAGGCCAGCGCAGCGCGATCTGAGGACGGTGCAGCCGCCGTCGAGTTCGCGCTGGTGAGCACTCTCCTGTTCACCTTGTTGATCGCCATCATCCAGTACGGCCTGTACTTCAACGACTCGATCAGCGCCCGCCAGGGCATCCGCGAGGCCGCGCGGGCGGGCGTCATCAAGACCTTCCCGTGCACCACCGGCCGCGGCGACCGACATGGACAAGCTCAGGTGCAACGCCAAGGTGCAGGTCGGCGCCCTGATGGGGACCACCTACATCAAGGTCTACTACCCGGCGGCGGCCGCGCGCCGACCACGCCCGCCTGGGTCAAGGGCAACCCGCTCAAGGTGTGTGCGGCAGGTCAGCTTCAACGGTCCGATCAACCTGGTGCCGATGCCCAACCGGGGCTGGATCAGGACGCAGACCACCATGGCCGTCGAGCAGGACGCCACCCCGCTCCCCACCGGTGCCGACGCTCGCACGCTTCCAGGACACGCTGCCCGCCGGCCAGACTGGAACTGGTGCACAGCGCCATGAGACTGTGCTCGAGCACCGCAGCCGAGCGTGGGCTCGTCTCCGTCATCGTCGCGGTGAGCTTCCTCGCTCTCTTCGTCGTCGCCGCCATGGTCATCGACCTCGGCATAGCGCCGGGACACCCGGCGCGCCTCCCAGAACGCGGTCGACTCGGCTCCCTCGCCGGCGCCAACATGCTCTACCCGAAGAGCAACGCTTGCACGATCACGACCAGCCAGACCGTCGCCGCCCTGCTTCTCCGACGCCATCTTGGCGCGGTGAAGAACTACGCCACGCCAACCTTCTCCACCACCGCGGCCCAGTGGTCGTCCTGTCTCGACCCGGACAAGGACCTCGGCGGCTACAACGTCACCGGCGAGTCACCGTGCATCACGTTCTTCGGCCAGACCGCGCCGTACTCCGTCACCGACAGCACGACCGCGCCCTACAAGGTCCGGGTCCGTGTGCCGGCGAAGACCTTCAAGACCGGCCTCGGCAGCCGGTGGCCGGTGTCAGGTCGATCTCGATTCGCACCAGCCACGCCCGGGCCACCCTCAAGCCGGGCACGGGTCGCTCCTGCGGTCTCTGCGTTCTCGGCACGGGCGTGAGCGACGTCGGCAACGGTGACGTCACCGTCAACGGCGGCTCGGTCCACCTGAACGGCTCCATCGACGTCGGCTCGAACGGCCACCTCACCACGACGCCGGCCGACATGACGATCACCGCGACCGGCACCTGCAACGCGGGGTGCAGCCCCCCAGCTGTTTATGCCGACCCGATCGCCGACCCGCTGGCCACGTCGCTGACGCTGCCGCCGACACACAACTACACCACTGTGAAGAACAACCCCTGCACCGATGGCCCGGGCATCTACGGGTCTGTCAGCCTGCCCATACTCGCGCCTGCACGCTCTCAGCCCGGCTTGTACATCATCGACCGGCGACTGGCAGCTAGGGCAACAACACGCTGCTGTCGGGCTCCGGGGTGACGTTGTACTTCACCTGCGCACGCATCCGGCAACTTGCCGCGCCCGCTGCGCCTCGGCAATCCGGGAACGGCGAGGTCGGCGCGTCCTTCGACGCCAAGAACGGCACACGATCAACGGCCTTGGTCGGCCCCGACAGCCACCCCAGCCCCCGACGTCCTTCGGGGTGCCGGGATACGTGATCATCTACGATCGCTTGAACAAGGCAGCCCTGACGATGCAGGGCAACGGCGACACGTCACTACACCGGCGACGATCTACGCTCCAAAGTCGCTTCTGACGTTCCCGGGCAACTCCTGCGTGAACGTCGTGAACGGTCCCGTGATCGTGTCCCAGCTCTACGGCAACGGCAACCAGGGCTGCGTCAACCTGACCAGCGTCAACGGCGCGTTCATCCCCACGCCACCGGAGGGCGTCAGCCTCGACCAGTGAGGCAAGGGCGCCTCGCTCAGGGGCGGCGGGCCAGGTCCGCGGCGCCGATCATGCCGGCCTTGTTGCCGAGCAGCGCGGCCCGCACCTCGAGCTCCGGCCGGTAGTGCCGGCCGGTGAGGTTGGCCTTGAAGTGGGCGCGGACCGGATCCAGCAGCAGGTCGCCCGCCTCGGACACGCCGCCCCCGATCACCACGACCGCCGGATCCAGGACGGCGGTCAGGCTGGCGATGCCCTCACCGAGCCACTTGCCGAGCGAGGCGAGCTGCTCCTGGGCGAAGTAGTCACCGGCCCGCGCGGCCTCCGTGATGAGCGGTCCGTCGATCCGGTCGACGCCCCCGGCCCGGTCGACCAGCGAGCGAGCGATCAGCGAGCCCTCACGGGCCAGTTCCCTGGTCTCGCGGACGAGGGCCGTGCCCGAGGCGTACTGCTCCCAGCAGCCGCGGTTGCCGCAGCCGCAGATCCGGCCGTCCGGGACGACGCGCATGTGCCCGATCTCGGCCGCGACCCCGAACGCACCGCGGTGCAGCTGTCCGTTGAGCACGATGCCGCCACCGACGCCGGTGCCGACCGTGACCAGGAGGGTGTCCTCGACGTCCTCGCCCGCACCGAAGGTGAACTCGCCCCAGGCAGCCGCGTTGGCGTCGTTCTCGATGACGACCGGCAGGTCGATGCGCTTCTCGAGGTCCGATCGCAGCGGCTCGTCGCGCCAGGCCAGGTTGGGTGCGAACATCACCGTCGACCGCTTCGAGTCGACGAACCCGGCGGCACCGACGCCCACGGCGATCACCTCGTGGCCAGCCCGCAGCTCGGCGACCAGGTCCTCGACGTTGCGCTCGATGGCGTCGGTGTCGGTCGCAGGCGACTCGCGGCGTGCGGTGGCGAGGATCCTGCCGCGCTCGTCGACGACACCGCCGGCGATCTTCGTCCCGCCTATGTCGATCCCGACAGCCAGCCCCATCAGTCGTCCTCCCACTCGTCGTCGCTCACGTCGATCTTCTCCACGGAGTCGCCCGAC
The DNA here is from genome assembly GCA_963786795.1 of uncultured Actinomycetota bacterium. Lineage (GTDB taxonomy): Bacteria > Actinomycetota > Actinomycetes > Propionibacteriales > Nocardioidaceae > Nocardioides_B. The sequence goes on along the minus strand of CAWBAQ010000028.1, from coordinate 24,036 downwards.
GGGCGCCTCGCCGGGTCAGGCACGTCGGTCGCCAGCAGTCGCTGCCGCCGCGTGCATCAGCGAGGTGGCCGCCGTGGACAGGTGCTGCCGGACCTCGGGGCTCGTGTCACGGACCGCCGAGATGACGCGACACACCGGGCAGTAGGTGCACTCCGCGCCTCCCGTCGCCACGTGCTCGTTGACCCGATGCATGGCGGAGGCGGCTCCCTCGGCGGCAGACGCAGCCGCGCCGGCGTACTCGCCGCCGCTCTCCTTGGCCCAGTCCTGGAGAGCGTCGCAGGAGCTTGGCGGCCTCCTCGGAGACACTGCCGATGGGCTCGTCGCGGTCGCCGGTCACGACGGCTCCTCGGCACGGAAACGGACCTGCAGGCCACCGTCGTCGAAGCGGGCACCCGCGACCGTGTGCCGGCTGAGCGCCGCGGGCAGCGCGATCAGCCGACGGTAGGAGCCCACGGTCACCACGAGCTCGTCTCCATGTCGTGCCAGGTCGATGTCGGACTTGGCCACAAACGGTAGTGCGATCCGCAGGATGGCGCCCGACCGGGTGCGCGTGATGGTCATCGGCCGGTCCGCGATCGGCACCGCGAGCGGGTCCTGGCCGGCGTACGCCGCCTCGGCGAACTCCGCGAGCGCGTCGACGCCGACCGGCTCGGCCGGCTGGTACGTCGACCGCCAGATGGGCAGCCCGGTGAAGGACTGCTCCACCTCCGACAGCACCGCGGCCTGCGCCTTGGCCCAGGTGGATCGCCACGTGTCCGCGTCGTCACCGTCGGGGAACACCCGGTTGGCCACCACGCCGTCGACGCGGTAGCCGAACAGCGAGAGCGTGGTGAGCGACCGTCTCGCCTCGGCCACCACCACTGCCTCGGGGGTGAGCACGAGCCGCACGCTGGCGTCGTCACCGGAGAGGAGCGCGTGCACCTCCTCGAGATCGCCGTGCAGGCGCTCGACCGCGTCGAACACACCGTCCTGCGGCATCGGCACCCCGGCCGCCTTGGCCAGCACCGGTCGCAGCGCCTTCACGATCCGACGCTCGGCCGGGAAGACCCGGTCCATGTACCAGCCGAGCGCCTCAGGAAGGGCCAGCAGCCGCAATGTCTCGGCCGTCGGGGCACAGTCGACCACGACCACGTCCCACTCCCCCGACAGCACCTGCGCCCGGAGCTCGAGCAGCGCGAGGACCTCCTCGGCCCCGGGGATCACGGTGAGCTCCTCGGCGGTGATCGGGTCGACACCGGCCGCGTCGAGGACCGAGAGGAGGTAGCCCTGGATGTCGTTCCACGAGCGCTCGAAACGGCGCTGCACGTCGACCTGCTGCACGAACAACCGCTCGGCCACCGGCGTCGGCTCCGCGCCGATCGGCACGGCGAACGCGTCCCCCAACGAGTGCGCGCCGTCCGTCGACAGCACCAGCGTGCGCAGGCCGGCGCGAGCGGCGAGCGCCGCCGTGCCGGCTGCTGCGGTCGTCTTGCCGACCCCGCCCTTGCCGGTGAACAGGATGATCCGCACGGGACGCGGCGTCAGGAGAGCGACTCGACGCGCTTCTTCAGGCCCTTGAGCGCGGTGTCGATGATGACCTTCTCGGCCTTGCGCTTGAGCATCCCGATCATCGGGATGGAGATGTCGACCTTGAGCCGGTAGGTGACCTCGGTGCTGCCGTCGCCGCGGTCCTCGAGGACGTAGGCGCCGTCCATCGCCTTGAGCATCTTGCCCTCGACGAGGCTCCAGGCGACGGACTCGTCGCCGGCCCAGTCGTAGCCCAGCGTGTAGGCGTCCTTGATCGGACTGGCGTCGAGCTCGAAGTAGACGCGGTCGGCGCGACCGTCGGCGCCCGTCTCGACGGGCTCCGCCTTCTTCACGCCCTGCGCCCAGACCGGGTAGGACTCGAAGTCCGCGATCACCGCCATCACCGAGGCGGGGTCGGCGGAGATGACGATGCTCGAGGTGGTCTGCTCAGCCACGTTGCCTCCGACGTACCCGGGATTTCCTGGTCGCCAGCGAGGGTAGCCGACACCGTGCGCCAACCAGCGACCTGAGGCTGCGGCGGTCGATAGGGTGTGCCGGACCGATCGATCCTTTCGAGCCCACGGAGGCGCGTGCATGCGGGAGTACGCCACCCCGATGGCCACGCAGCCGTCGACGACCGGCTCCCTCACCGACGACGTCGTTACCAACGCCCGCGAGCACCCCGACCAGCCCGTGCTGGCCCGGAGGTCCGGCCAGACGTGGGAGCACCGCACGGCGGCGGAGTTCCTCGCCGAGGTCCGTGCCGTCGCCAAGGGCCTGGTCGCGTCCGGTGTCCAGGCTGGCGACCGGGTCGCCCTGCTGTCCCGCACCCGCTACGAGTGGACCCTGATGGACTACGGCATCTGGTTCGCCGGAGCGGTGTCGGTGCCCGTCTACGAGACGCGCGTCGGTCGAGCAGCTCGAGTGGCTGCTCTCCGACTCCGGAGCCGCCGTCGCCGTGGTCGAGACCGCCGGCCACGTCGACCGGCGTGCGGCAGACGGACCGGGAGCTCCGCCATGTGTGGTGCCTCGATGAGGGGGCTGTGGCCGCGCTCTCCTCGGCGGGTGCCGCGGTCGCCGACGACGACCTGGAGGCACGGCGGGCCGGCCTCACCCCGTCCTCCCTCGCCACGATCATCTACACCTCGGGCACGACCGGCCAGCCCAGGGGCTGCATGCTGACCCACGGCAACTTCATGCACGAGCTGTCCGCCGCGGTCGAGGAGCTCGACGAGCTCTTCGCCGGCGAGAACGCCTCGACGCTGCTCTTCCTGCCGCTCGCCCACGTGTTCGCCCGGGTCATCCAGGTCGGCGCCGTTCGCCGGCGCGTTCTGCTCGGCTACTCCCCCGACATCCGGAGGCTGACGGCGGACCTCGAGTCGTTCCGGCCGACGTTCCTGCTCGCCGTACCTCGCGTGTTCGAGAAGCTCTTCAACGCGGCCAGCCAGAACGCCGCTGCCGACGGACGCGGCCGGCTGTTCGACCGGGCCGCGGTGACGGCGATCGCCTACAGCCGGGCTCTGGAGAGCGGTCGACCGGGCCGCGTCCTGCGCACCCGGCACGCCCTCTACGAGCGACTGGTCTATGCCAGGCTCCGTCAAGCGCTGGGCGGCAGGTGCGCGCACGCCGTCTCGGGCGGCGCGCCGCTCGGAGAGAGGCTCGGCCACTTCTACCGAGGCATCGGCGTGACCGTCCTGGAGGGGTACGGACTCACCGAGACCACCGCAGCGGTGACCGTCAACACCCCCGACGCCCTCAAGATCGGCACGGTCGGACGTCCCATCGGAGGCACGACCGTCCGGGTGGCCGAGGACGGCGAGCTGCTGGTGCGCGGCGGGCAGGTGCAGGCGGGCTACTGGCAGGGCCCCGACGGCGCCGGAGCCGCCGCTGATGACGCCAGCGACGGCTGGCTGCCGGACCGGCGACCTGGGCGAGATCGACGACGAGGGGTTCGTGCGGGTCACGGGTCGCAAGAAGGAGATCCTGGTCACCGCAGGCGGGAAGAACGTGGCTCCGTCCGGGCTCGAGGACCAGGTCAGGTCGCACCCGCTGGTCAGCCAGTGCCTGGTGGTCGGCGACGGCCAGCCCTTCATCGCCGCGCTCGTCACCCTCGACCTCGACGCGGTCCGCCCCTGGGCCGAGGCGCACGGCAAGAGCGCGGACCTGCGCGTCCTCGTCGACGACCCGGACCTCCGCGCCGAGGTCCAGTCGGCCGTCGACGAAGCCAACCGGACGGTCTCCCAGGCGGAGTCGATCCGGCGGTTCACCGTGCTGCCGGTGGACTGGACCGAGGAGTCGGGGCTGCTGACCCCGAGCCTGAAGCTGAAGCGGGCCCTGGTGATGAGCGAGTTCCGACGCGAGGTCGGCGAGCTGTACGAGTCGCTAGACCGGCCAGGTCGGAAACCGAACAGCCACCCACGAATGGACCATCCGGACTATTTCGCCCATTCCCGAGACGCGAGAGGTCCGCGTGTAGAACCCTTAACTTCGGGCCGGATTCGGTCCACCTGGGAGAACGACCGGCTCGGTGTGTCGCGGGCGTGGGTCGGTGCTTCCCGGAGCCACTTGAGCACTCGAGGGAAGACTCGCATGGGACGCAGGACAGTTCTCTTGATCGTGGCGGCGCTGATCGCAGCGCTCGGCACCGGCATGGTGTTCCTCTACGTCAGGGGCGCCGACAACCGGGCCGAGGCCAGCCAGGCAGCCGGTCCAGGTCCTCAAGGCCGTGACCCAGATCAACGCCGGGCGAGACGATGGCGGCGGCGCAGGCCGCCGGCAAGATCCAGGTCGGCACCGTGCCCCGGGCCCAGGTGCTGGCCGGCGCGGTGAACTCCGCGAGCGGGCTCGAGAACAAGGTCGCCCTGTCGACGATCTACCCCAACGAGCAGATCATCACCGCCAAGTTCGGCGACTCCGGCGAGCAGAGCGCGCTGACCATCCCCGACGGCGACATCGCCATCTCGGTCACGCTCTCCGACACCGGCCGGGTCGCCGGCTTCGTGACCCCGGGCGCCTCGGTCGCGATCTTCATCGCCAGCCCGGACCCCAAGGACAAGGGCGCCACTCGGCTCCTGCTGCCGTCGGTCAAGGTCATCGCGATCGGCACGACCACCGTGGTCAACACCACCACGACGGACCCGGCGGGCGCCGCAGACCACCGAGGCGCTGCCCAAGACGCTGTTCACCCTGGCGGCCTCCCAGGACGACGCCGAGAAGATCATGTACGCCGCCGCGCACGGCGCGCTCACGTTCGCCCTGGCTGAACGACAAGGCCACAGCTCAAGGCCGGCCCGGGCGTCAACGACCACGAACCTCTTCCGGTGATCCGGGATGCCCATCGTCGTTGAGAACAACCGAGCCAACGCGGACCTCTTCACGTCCGTGACCGGAACCGACTCGCAGGTCGTCGGCAGCCTCGAGGAGCTCAAGCGCTTCCTCGCCGACTCCCCCAACGAGTACGCCATCGTCCTCGGCCCCGCCGTGGACCTGGAGGCCTCCGCGGCCCTCGCCGACACGCTGCGGGTCACCCGCCCGTCGGTCAGCGTCATCCTGATCCGTCGCCGCGTCGACACCAGCGTGCTCGCCGAGGCCCTGCGCTCCGGCATGCGCGAGGTCGTCGACGAGCGCGACCTGACCGGCCTCGGGGTCCGCCGTGTCGCGGGCTCAGCAGGTCTGGCAGGCGCTGAACGGCGCCGCGGCCGGCCGCCGACGGCACCCGCGGCCGGCAGGTCACCGTCTTCTCCCCCAAGGGTGGGGTCGGCAAGACCACGCATCGCGGTCAACCTCGCCCTCGCGCTGAGCGAGAACGGGGCCAAGAGGGTCGCGCTGGTCGACCTCGACCTCGCGTTCGGCGACGTCGCGATCACGCTCCAGCTGTTCCCGGCCCGCACCATCGCCGACACCGTCCACCTCGAGAGCGGTCTGGACTTCACGGTCCTCGAGCCGCTGCTCACCGACTACCGCGGCGAGCTCTCCGCCCTGGTCGCGCCGGTGCAGCCGGACGCCAAGGACAGCATCCCGCCGAGCCTGGTCGGCCGGATCCTCAGCCTGCTCAAGTCGAACTTCGACTACGTGGTGGTCGACACCAGCCCGTCCTTCGACGAGTACGCCCTCCAGGCGTTCGACGAGACCGACGAGATGCTGCTCGTGACGACGCTCGACGTGCCGACCCTGAAGAACGTCAAGGTCGCCGTCGAGACCCTCGACCTGCTGAACTTCCCGAAGCCACGGCGCCGCCTGATCCTCAACCGGGCCGACGACAAGGTCGGACTCACCCCGGACAAGGTCGAGAGCACGCTCGGCGATGTCCATCTCCGCGGCCATCCCCACGTCGTCCCAGGTCGCCCACGCGACCAACTCCGGCGAGCCGATCATCAGCGCCCAGCCGCGGCACCCCGTGAGCCAGGCCATCGCCAAGCTGGCCCGCAGCATCGCCGCGACCGGAGCCACCGCTCCGGAGCCGGCGGTCGGGGCGAAGAAGCACGCGCCGCCGCACCGAAGCGATCCCTCCTGCGTCGGAACGGTAGATAAGCCATGAGCAGTCTCGCTGACCGGCTGGCCGCCGCCTCCCGCGATCGGGCCACCCTCCCGACCACCAACGACGCCATGGCGACGCATGAGCAAGAACGAGCGTCGGGGCAGGGAGGAGGTCAAGGCCGAGAACGACTACGGCGACCTCAAGGCCCAGGTGCACAACACGCTGCTCCAGCAGCTCGGCCCCAAGCTGTACGACGCCGAGCTGACCCAGACCGAGCTCGAGCACATGGTCAAGGGCGCCCTCCAGGAGGCGATGCAGGCCGAGGACATCCTGCTGACCACCGCCGAGCGGACCCGCATCTCCCAGGAGATCGCCGACGACATCCTCGGCTACGGCCCGATCGAGCCCTTCCTGCGCGACCCGGACCTCACCGAGGTCATGGTCAACGGCCCGAACAGCATCTACATCGAGCGCGGCGGCCGGCTGGTCAAGGTCGAGGGCCACTTCACCGACGAGGCGCACCTGCGCCGCACGATCGACAAGATCGTGTCCCGGATCGGCCGCCGCGTCGACGAGTCGAGCCCGATGGTCGACGCCCGCCTCCCCGACGGCAGCCGTGTCAACGCGGTCATCCCGCCGCTCGCGGTCGACGGGTCGCTGCTCACCATCCGCAAGTTCTCGGCCGACCCGTACACCACCGACGACCTGGTCGCCTTCGGCACCTACTCGCAGCGCACCGCCGACTTCCTCGTCGGCCTGCGTCACGCGGCCGGCTCAACATCGTCGTGTCCGGCAGCACCGGCTCCGGCAAGACGACGACGCTCAACGTGCTCTCGTCGTTCATCCCGGCCGACGAGCGCATCGTCACCATCGAGGACGCCGCCGAGCTGCAGCTGCACCAGGACCACGTGCTCCGGCTCGAGTCCCGCCCCTCCAACATCGAGGGCAAGGGCGCGGTCGACATCCGCGACCTGGTGAAGAACACGCTGCGCATGCGCCCCGACCGCATCGTCGTCGGCGAGGTCCGCGACGCCTCGGCGCTCGACATGCTCCAGGCCATGAACACCGGCCACGACGGCTCGCTCTGCACGGTGCACTCCAACGGCCCGCGCGACACGCTCGTCCCGCATCGAGACGATGGTGCTGATGGCCGGCATGGACCTGCCGATCCGCGCGATCCGCGAGCAGGTCGCCTCCGCGGTCGACCTGATCGTGCACCAGAGCCGCCTCAAGGACGGCTCGCGCCGCATCACCCACGTGACCGAGGTGGAGCGCATGGAGGGCGACGTGATCACCCTCCAGGACGTCTTCATCTACGACCACTCGGCCGGCTTCGACGAGAACGGCAAGACCCTCGGCCGGCTGCGCGCCACCGGCCTGCGCCCCAAGTTCATCGAGAAGCTCGCGCACGCCAACGTGCACGTCGACCCGATGCTGTTCGCGATGGACGGTGTCTGAGCGATGCTGCTCGTCGGCCGACTCGGCGCCGGGCTGCGTCTGACGCGCGGCGATCTGCGCGGCCGTCGTCCTGCTGCTCACCGCGGTCGCCTTCCCGGCGTCCGCCGCCGAGGGCAACATCGACCACGTCGAGACCAAGGACGGCAAGCTCCAGGTCCTCTACTCCCTGCCCGGCGCCGGGTGACGCCGCGCCCGACCTCGAGTCGCTGAAGGTCTCGCTCGACGGCACCGACGCTCGACGCGACGGCCGCGCTCGCGTCCGAGGCGACCAACGCCGTCCGCCGTACGGCGATCCTGGCCATCGACGTCAGCGAGAGCATGGCCGCCAACGGGAAGTTCACCGAGGCCAAGGCGCGCCGCGCAGACCTTCCTCGACTCGGTCTCCCCCGACCTCTACGTCGGCATCGTCACCTTCGCCGGCAAGGTGACCGTCGCGCAGGAGCCGACCCTCGACCGGGCCGCCTCGCAAGTCGGTCGATCGACGGGCTGAAGCTCTCCTTCGGCACCTTCCTCTACGACGGCCTCAAGCAGGCCGTCGCCGCGACGGGCAAGGAGGGCCAGCGCAGCATCATCGTGCTGTCCGACGGCCGGGACACCTCGACCACCAAGCTCGACGACGGTGACCGCCGCCATCAAGAAGGCGGACGTCAAGGTCGACGTCGTCGCCCTGGCGCAGTCCGCCGGCGACGAGACGCTGCTCCAGCCGCTCTCCGACGCCGGCGGCGGCACCGTCATCAGCGCCGCCGACCCGAAGGCGCTCGGCGAGGTGTTCGCCAGCGAGGCGCAGACCCTCGCCAAGCAGATCCTGGTCACCGCGACGCCGCCCGCAGGCGACGCCAAGGAGGGCACGCTGTCGGTGTCGGTCGACGCCGGCGGCGAGACGCTACACCGACGCCGCCTTCGTGACCCTGTCCCGCGAGGTCGAGCCGCGCCGCGGCCGGCGACGCCGTCGACCGACCTGTCGGCGCCGCCGACCGGTCTGCGCCTCACGACCAACGTGCATGATGGCCGGGCTGCTGGCCCTCGGCGGTGGCGTGCTGGTGCTGCTGGTCATCCTGTTCGGCGGGCTCGGCAAGAAGCCCGAGGGCCTGGAGACGACCATCGCGCCGTACACCCGCAAGGGCGCCGGCAAGCGCGTCGCCGAGCCCGGCCCGCAGGGCGTGACGGCCCAGGCCGTCGGCATCGCCACCAAGGCGCTCGAGAGCAACCGCGGCCTCGAGGTCAAGCTCGGCGACAAGCTCGAGGCGGGCGGCATGGCCATCAAGCCGGCCGAGTGGCTGCTGATCCACGCGGGCATCGCGGTCGGTGCGACCGCGGTCGGCGTTCCTGCATCTCCGGCGGGTCGCTGCGTCTTCGCCGGCGTCGCGCTGCTGCTCGGCATCCTGGTGCCCTGGATGTACCTCGGCCGCAAGCAGTCCAAGCGGCTCAAGGCGTTCAACGCGCAGCTCGCCCCCACCCTGCAGCTGATGGCGGGCAGCCTCCAGGCCGGTCTGTCGCTGCCCCAGGGCATGGACACGATCGTCCGCGAGGGCGCCGAGCCGATGGCGACGGAGTTCCGGCGCGCGCTCGTCGAGACCCGGCTCGGCGTGTCCGATCGAGGACGCGCTCGAGTCCATCGGCGAGCGGATGATGAGCGACGACTTCCAGTGGACGCGTCATGGCGATCCGCATCCAGCGCGAGGTCGGCGGCAACCTGGCCGAGCTGCTGCTGCAGGTCGCCGGCACCCTGCGCGAGCGCGACTACCTGCGCCGGCAGGTCAAGTCGCTCTCCGCGGAAGGCCGCTTCTCGGCCTACATCCTGCTGGCGCTGCCGCCGGGCATCATGGCCTACGAGTTCGTCACCAACCGCGACTACCTGCGGCCGCTGTACACCACCGGCATCGGCTACGTCATGCTGGGCGTCGATGTGCGTGCTGATGGGCCTCGGCTGCTTCATGATGAGCCGCATGATCAAGCTGGAGGTCTGATGACCGTCACCACCGTCCTGCTGATCACCGGCATCCTCGGGATCTTCGCGGGCATCTTCCTGTCCCTCACCGCGGTCGGCGTGTTCACCAACGAGGCCCGCGGCGTCTCCAAGTCGCTGGCCGTCGTCGAGGCGTTCTCGGCCGCTCCGCAGGCGCTGAAGGACGAGATGGAGCCCGGGTTCCAGGACCGGGTGCTCGGCCCGTTCATCGACCGGTTCATCGGCGCTCGGCCGGCGGCTGACCCCGTCGGACTACAACGAGCGGATCCTGGCCAAGCTCAACGTGGCCGGCAACCCGCCCGGCTGGACCGTCGACCGGGTGCTGTCCCTCAAGGCGATCGGCATCGGCGTCGGCCTCGTCGCCGGCGTGCTGTTCGGCGTCCTGCTCGGCAAGGGCATCGGCTTCACCGCCGGCGCCGGCGTCATCGGCGTCGTGGTCGGCTACTACGGCCCCAACCTGTACCTGTACCAGAAGGGCTACGACCGCACCGCGAAGATGGAGCGCGCCCTCCCCGACGCCCTCGACCTGCTGACGATCTCGGTCGAGGCGGGCCTCGGCTTCGACTGCCGCACTGTCCCAGGTGGCCCGCAACACCGACGGCCCGCTGGCCAACGAGTTCGCCCGCGTGCTCCAGGAGATGCAGATCGGCCTCGGCCGCTCCAACGCGCTGCGCGCGATGGGCGAGCGCAGCAACCTGCCCGACCTGCGCAGCTTCTGCTCCGCGATGGTGCAGGCCGACGCGTTCGGCATCCCGGTCGGCCAGGTGCTGCGCGTGCAGTCCAGCGAGATGCGGGTCAAGCGGCGCCAGAAGGCGGAGGAGGCGGCGCAGAAGATCCCCGTGAAGATCATGATCCCGCTGGTGCTGTTCATCCTGCCGTCGCTGTTCGTCGCCGTGATCGGCCCCGCGGTCATCGGCATGATGGACGTCGTTCGGTGGAGGCGGAGCCCTGAATTGAGCCAGCGCGAGCAGGTCGCCATCACGAGCCGGGTCTTCTGCCTGGCCGCGATCCTCGGCCTCAGCCTGGTCGCGGGCGACGCGACGCACGATCCAGACCGTGATCGCCGTCTGCGTCATCGGGGCGATGTCGGCCTACGTGTCCTACGCCATCGGGCGCACGACCCTGCTCACCCTGACCGCCGAGACGCTCCTGGTCGGGCTGGTCATGGCCCTGACCTTCCCGACGTCGATCGTGCTGATGCCCTACCTCGTCGTGCTGCCGCTGCTGGCCGGGCTGTTCCGCGGGCTTCCCGGGTGTCCTGATCACGATGCTCGCCCAGGTCGCCGCCGATCGCTGGTCGTCCCGCTCGCCTCGTCGGGCTTCGCGGACGCGGGTGCGCGCGCGGTGAACCTGGCCCCGTGGCTGCTCACCAACTTCGGTGGCGGCCTGCTGGGCATCTGGGCGCGGAGCCTCGGCATCTCGCAGAGCCCGGGCGACGACAAGGACAGCCACTACGAGTCCGCCCGCCAGCTGCTCACCCAGCTGCGGAGCGTCACCCGACGGCTGTCCGCCGGACTCGACTCCGACGGCATGGCCGCCCAGCTGATGGAGTCGATGCACGAGACTCTCGACGACAGCTACAGCGCCGTCTTCGTGAACATGAAGGGCTCGATCCTGGTGCCGCTGGGCTACCGCGGCATCGGCGCCCAGCAGATCCTGGTCCCCAACGACCCGATGGTCGAGCAGTGCTGGGCGGAGATGGAGCCCGTGCAGGGCGTCGTCCCGTCGGGCAACCGCGAGGCCCGGCACCGGATCGTCCTGCCGCTGCGGGTCGGCAACCGGATGATCGGCGTGGCCGTCTCCTCGGCTGCGTCGCCGCCCGACCCGGGTGCAGTCTCCGTCGCTCATGCAGGAGGTCGACGCCCACAGCCTGCGCCTCGACACCGCCCTCGTGTTCGACGAGATCCGCACGATGGCCACCGCCGACGAGCGGCAGCGGCTGGCGCGCGAGATCCACGACGGCATCGCGCAGGAGGTCGCCTCGCTCGGGTACGTCGTCGACCACATGGCCTCGACGACGACGGGATCCCACGGTCGCGCAGGGCCTCCGGGACCTCCGCGGCGAGCTGTCCCGGGTGGTCGCCGACCTGCGGCTGTCGATCTTCGACCTGCGCAGCGACGTCTCCGCCACCAACGGGCTCGGGCTCGGCGCTCTCCGACTACGTGCGCCAGGTCGGGCGCCAAGTCCGACCTGACCGTGCACCTGACCCTCAACGAGGCCCCGACCCGGCTCTCCCCGGCCGTCGAGGGCGAGCTGCTCCGGATCGCCCAGGAGGCGATCACCAACGCCCGCAAGCACGCCTCGGCGCGCAACCTGTGGGTGGACTGCTGGACCGACCCGCCGCAGGCCAGCCTCACGATCCGCGACGACGGCCGTGGCATCACCGGCCGCCGGGACGACTCCTACGGCATCTCGATCATGCGCGAGCGCGCCCAGCGCATCGACGCCAGCTCTGGAAGTCACCAGCGAGTCCGAGGCCGACAAGGCCCGCGGGACCGTCGTTCAGGTTAAGGTTGCCGAGAAGAGCTCCCTCACTACCAAAGGCCTGTAAGCCATGACCGATGTGCCGACGCGTGTGCTCCTGATCGACGACCACGACCTGATCCGCCAGGGACTGGCGCGCGCCTTCGAGCGCCACGAGGACTTCGACGTCGCCGGCCAGGCCGCGTCCGTCGGCGAGGGCCTGCGCCTCTTCGCCTCCCTCAAGCCCGACGTGGTGATCACCGACGTCCGGCTTCCCGACGGCACCGGCCTCGACCTGGTCAAGCAGCTCCGCTCCGAGGGCCACGACACCGGCGTCGTGGTCCTCACGATGTACGCCGGTGACGAGCAGCTCTTCGCGGCCCTCGAGGCCGGCGCGTCGGCCTTCGTGGCCAAGGACGCCCCGTCGGACGAGGTGGTCGCCGCCGCCCGGCACGCGCTGGTCTCGCCGCGATCGTTCACGGCCGCCGACCTGGCCGGCGCCATGCGTCGCCGGATGGCTCCGTCCGGCCCACAGCTGACCCAGCGCGAGTCCGAGGTGCTCAGCCTGCTGGCGCGCGGGTTCAGCGTGTCCGCCATCGCGCGGTCCATCTTCGTCAGCGAGTCGACGGCCAAGACGCACATCTCCAAGATCTACGAGAAGCTGGGCGCCTCCAACCGCGCCGACGCGATCATGAAGGCCGTGCGCTCCGGACTCCTAGCGGACGATCTCGCGGACTGAGGACGAATCGGGACTGAATAGTCCTTTTGGGTAGATCCGGTCTCGTCCGACCGGCGACCGGTATGCGGCCGTTCGCCCGATGTCCCGACAGTGCGCGCCGACTGTCATTCTTTAGGTGTCGGATCCACCTGCGGACCGGCGCACCAGACATCACCTTGGGAGAAACCACCATGTTCGAAGCCATCGCAGTACATCCGATCCGGCTCGCCGCCATGCCGAAGACCGAGCGCGGCGCCTCCGCCGTCGAGTACGGCCTGCTGGTCGCCCTGATCGCCATCGCCATCATCGTCGCCATCACCGCCCTCGGCGGCAAGCTCTCCGGCGTCTTCAACAAGACGACGAGCAGCCTCACCGTCCTGATCGACTCGGCTTCGGTGGTCGTCACGTGCACGTGGCGGCCACCGACCCATTTCTGGGTGGCAGCATGAACTCCACGGAACCATACGAGACTGCGCACCGGCGACGACCGAGCGGGGCGCGAGCTCGGTCGAGTACGCCCTCCTCGCGGCCCTGATCGCCATCGTCATCATTGTCGCCGTGACGGCCTTCGGCAGCAAGACCAACGGCCTGTTCCAGATGACCTGCAACTCCGTCGCCAGCGCCCAGGGCAGCACCTGCTAGCAGCACCGCATCAGGCAGCGCCAGCATCGGTCGTATCAGCCCAGTTTGTCCGATTTAGCCGATACAGCGGTAATAGTCCGTTCGGACCGCCTCGGGTGACTCAGCCGGGAGCGCGGTAGGCCCGTTCGACCGATGCCGCTGCGTATCCCCGGCTGCGACTCTTGTCGTGCCGGGGCTGGTCATGGGCCGGCAACCAGACATCACCTTGGGAGAAGCCACCATGTTCGAAGCCTTCGAGTACATCAAGATCCGTCTCACCGCCATGGCGAAGACCGAGCGCGGCGCCTCCGCCGTCGAGTACGGCCTGCTGGTCGCCCTCATCGCCATCGCCATCATCGTCGCGATCACCGCCCTCGGCGGCAAGCTCTCCGGCGTCTTCGACAAGACGACGAGCAGCCTCCCGTCCTGATCGACTCGGCTTCGGTGGTCGTCACGTGCATCGTGGCGGCCACCGTCCCATTCTGGGCGGCAGCATGACTCCACGGAACCATCGAACCGCACTCGAGCGCGGGCGCGAGCACGGTCGAGTACGCCCTCCTCGCGGCCCTGATCGCCATCGTCATCGTCGTCGCGGTCACGGCCTTCGGCAGCAAGACCACCGGGCTGTTCCAGATGACCTGCGACTCCGTCGCCAGCGCCCAGGGCAGCACCTGCTGACAGACGCTCACCCGGCGAGCTGCGCAGGTAGGCCCTCCACGAACGCGTGAACGCCCTCTGGTCGGTGCCCAGCAGGGTCCGGAACGGCTCGACGGTCGACCCGGCACGGTCCGCGGCCCGGTAGAACGCGATCAGCCGCCGCTCGCCGTACCTCTCCCCCAGCAGCCGGCAGGCCAACCAGGCCGACTCGTACGACGCACCCAGGGCCTGGTTCTGCGGGTCGAACTCTGTCTTGCCGGGCAGCCGGATCGGCGGGCCTTCCTTGCGCACCCTCGCCAGGATCTGGCTCGCGGTGACCGACACGGGCAGGTCGACGTGGTCGAGCGCCACGTAGTCGGCGAACCCCTCGAGCAGCCAGGTGGGCATCGACGAGACGGCCGCGCCGGTCGCGACGTGGGTGGCCTCGTGGCTCATCACGATCTGCGACCCACGCGGACCGAGCGGGTCGAAGACCTTCGGGTTCACGAAGATGTGCACCGGCGCGTCCGGGGTCAGCGAGCCGTCAGCCGTGGTGGTGACGGCCGCGATCCCGCCGTACGCGCCCGGCTCGGAGCCGAGGACCCGCCCCAGCTCCTCCTCGTCGTCCGGCACCTCCACCACCAGCCTGCCCCGCCAGGAGGTCAGCACCTTGCGGACGTCGACGACGGCCTGGTCGGCCAGTGCGGAGAAGCGTCCCGGATCGGCCGTGCCGGCCACGGCCACCAGCGAGCGCGCCGTGCGCCGCACGGTCAGTCGGTCCAGCAGCCACAGCGGTGACGCCTCGCTGCTGTCGGAGCGGGCAGAGACGAAGGCGGCGCCCCGGGGCGTCTCGACCAGGGTGAGCGCGACCTCGCGGCTGCTCGTCCGCGGCGTCGAAACCGCGGACCCGCCAACCCACCTGCACGTCCGCGACCCAGGCGCGGTCCCCGAAGGCACGCTGCTGGTCCTCGGTGATCCTGCCGCCGTCCTCGTCGACGTACCGCATCGAGAGGTCGACGAGCCCGAGGGAGCGGACGTTGGCCCGCACCGCCGCCAGCTCGCGCGCGGCGTCCGGGTCGTCCGGGGCAGCGAGGGCGCGGACGTCGGCGAGCGAGCCGGTCTCGAGCGCGTCGCTCAGCCGGCCCAGCAGTGCGGCGGCGGCATCGCCCCGGGTGTCCGTGTCGTCGTCCGCGGCGGACCCGGTGGAGCCGCTCGGACCGGACGCCCTGGGCGAGCCGGACGGGAGTACGGCGTCCTGGGGGCCTCGGACGAGGGCGACGACACCGGCGACTCCGGCGACCAGGACCACGAAGACAAACAGGCCGGCCACCCACCAACGTGGGCGACCGGCCTGGAGGCGTCGATCAGCCGGGTCGGACGGCACCGGAGTACGGCATCGAGTTCACCGGGGCGGTGGTGACGCCGCTGCCGGGGTTGGCAGCGTGCACGATCATGCCGTTGCCGATGTACATGCCCACGTGGCTGACCGGGCTGTAGTAGAAGACCAGGTCGCCGGGCTGCAGCTGGGACTGCGAGATGCTCGGGCCGGAGCCCATCTGGGCACCCGACGAGTGCGGCAGGCCGACACCGGCCTGCGCCCAGGCCATCATGGTGAGTCCTGAGCAGTCGAAGGCGCTCGGTCCGGCGGCACCGTAGACGTAGGCGTCACCGACCTGCGCGAGGGCGTACTGGACGGCGGCGCCTGCCCGGCCCGAGGCGGGGGCACTGGCGCTGGCGCTGGCGGGCGGGCGCTGCAGCGGTGGTGCGGTTCCTGGAGCGGCTCGCGGCAGCGGCGCGGTCCTTGAGCTTCGAGAGCAGGTCCTTGGCCTCCGAGGCCTTGGAGTCGATCTCGGCCTTCTCCTTGCCGAGCTCCTGCTTGGTCTCGGCGATCCGGTCGAGCTCGCGCTGGGCGGCGGCCTGGCGCATCTCGAGCTGCTTGGCCTGGACGGCGAAGTCGGCCATCATCTGGCTCTGCTGGTCGTTGTACTCGGAGACCGTCGAGAGCTGGCTCAGGAACGCGTCGTGGTCCTTCGACAGCAGCACCCGGGTGGTGGCCGAGAGCGCCTGCCCCTGGTACTGCGAGACGACGGCGGAGGCGACCTGCTCACGCACGCTGTCGACCTTGGACTGCTGGCGGTCGAGGTCGGCCTGCAGCGCGGTGAGCCGCGTCTGCGCCTGCTTCATCTCCAGGCGGGCGTCGTTGTACCGCTCCGAGGCCTGTTCGGCTTCGTGGTAGAGCTTGTCGACCTTGGACTGGACGCTGGAGATGTCCGGGTCGGCGTAGGTAGGGGCTGCGATGAGCACGGTGCCGCTGAGAGCGGTGATGCACAGGGTCGCGAGAACGCGGGCGATCTGCTTCCGGCCGTCGGTCACGAGCGGACGGTCTCCTCTTTGTCTGACGCCTACCGGGTTAGCTGACGGGTTCGGGCGGCAAAGAAACCCTACGCATGCTCGGCGGTCCACGGGTGGCGACCAGCAAGCGCTGCGATTAACCCCAGGAACTTGGTTCCCCGGCTCCTGACGTGGACGTCCCCCGGTCTACGTCGTCTGGACTCAGCGTGGTGCCCGCGCCGACCCGTCTGGCCGACTTGTACAGGCACCAGCAAGTAAGGCTAAGGGCCCGCCGACCAGCGAGCAAACTCTTCGCGGCTTTTGTGGGGTGTGTTCCCGGCCACTCGACACCCGGGTGTCACACCGGTCACACAAGCCACATCGGCCACGTCTTCCCGAGCGCGATCAGGCCGAGGCGACGTCCGGCCCGGGCATCGGCGACACCATGCGAAGCGGCGGGACGAGCCCGGATCCCGCGAGTACGTCCAACGCGCGCTGCTCGTCCTCGTCGAAGCCGAGCTCCGGTGGCGGGCCGAGCAGGACCGTGACGACGCAGTCGTGACAGGCCAGTCCGCGCACCACGCAGCTGTCGCAGTCGATGTGCACACTCATCGGGTCCTCCCGGGGAAGTCGGTCACGTCTGGTTCACGTGCACGGAGAACCTCTCAGACGCCTCCGACACTTTTCCGACCGCTGCCGAGCGTCCTGGCGAAGTTCAGCCGCGGCCGACCAACCGGGTCAGGGAACCGGCGGCCATCGCCCGGGCACCCGCTCGCACCACGTCCTCGGCTACCTCGTTGTCGCTGGAGACGACGACCAGGGGTCGACCCTGCGGCTCGGCGGCTACCAGCTCCCGGATCACGTCGTCGGCGATCACGCCCGGCCGGGCTGTAGAGGACCCGGACGCCGCGCGGCCGGTTGACCACCGGGCGCTCCCTCGAGTCCGCGGCGTCGAACACGACGGTCACCTCGGCACCGCTGCGCGCGACGAGCGGGGCGAGCCCGGCGAGCAGGCGGTCCCGCTGCCGTTCCAGGGAGAGCTCCGGCCAGCCGGTCTTCGTCACGTTGTAGCCGTCCACGATCATGTGCGCCCGGGGAAGGGCCAGCAGCTGCTCGAGCATCGCCGGGTCGTCCGAGGCGAGCGAGCCGTGCCCCGACCGGGACCGGCTCCCCTGCTCGGCGACGTGGGCCTCCACCGCGTCGGCGGGCGACCCCTCGACAGCCGGGAGGGCCAGCTCCCGCCGCAGACCTTGGGCGGTGTCGAGCAGCGTGTCCAGCAGCAATCGTGCGCGCAGCGCGCCCGAGCCCCGCTCGACGCGCTCGGTCCGTCGTACGGCGGCGAGGTCGCGCTCGAGCTCCTCCACCCGGGCCCGGAGCCGGCGCACCTCGGCGTCGTGCCGGTTCGCGGTGGTCGAGGCCGCGGCACCGCAGCTCGTCAGCGGCCGCACCGGCGTCCGAGGCGGCGGTCTCTGCGGACGCGCGCACGGGCGCGCGCGTCGCCGAGCTTGTGCCGCAGATCGGTGTTCTCCGCCTTCAGCGTCGCGAGCTGCTCACGGTGCCGCCCCCGGGCCTCCTTGAGACCCTCCGTGGCCGCCTCGAGCTGGCGGCGCAGCTGGTCCAGCTGACGCGTCGCCGCCCGACCGGTCGACCCGGCGTCCCCGGCGAGGGTCTCGACGGCCGTGGTCACGAGCTCGTCCCACCCGGTCGGCCGGAGCAGGTAGGCGACAGCGGCGAGGTCCACCGGGTCCGCGGCGGGCGCGACGGCTCCCGCATCGACCGCCTCGGCGAGGTCGGGAACCTGCTTGCGGACGTCCTCGGCGACCAAGGCGCGGAACGCCTCGTCGGCCTCGAGCGACGCTCGCGATCTGGCTGCGCGGCGAGCTTGGCGCGACGGGCCGGCGCGAACGCTGCGACGCGGGACAGGGAGCTCGGGACGTCGTCGGCGGCCATCCGGCCCAGCGCGTCCGACGCCAGGGCGACGACCCGGCCGCGGACCCGCTCGGGCAGCGGTCCGACCGCTCCCGCAGGCACGGGCCCGGTCTCCTCGGCCTCGCTCACGGCGCCGACGCGTCCGCTTCCGCCCGCGACACGAGCTCGATCGCGTCCGACCGGCCGCACCAACGACAGGTCACCACGGACACGTCCTCGTGGTCGGTGGTGGAGTCCTCGACCCGGTGGTCCCCCGCGAGGTCGAAGTGCCAGAACTCCGTCGTACGGCGCGTCCGGGTCACGTCGAACCGGGTCAGGTTGCCGCATCCCCCGCAGCGCCAGCGGGTGTTCGCGTCGGGGAGGGTGACCACCGCGACCGTCCTCTCTGTCGGGAGCGAGGCGCTCGCGCACCCCGCCCAGGGTATGCCGCGTGGCGAGCAGAAACCGTCGGTGGACGCCTCTAGCGTCAGCGTCATGTCCCACGTCGCGCCCCCGACGCAGGCCCGCCCGGCCCGTTGGGAGTCGCAGCGCAGCTTCGACGAGCTCGGCCGCAACCTCCGCGACATCACGTTCTGCGTCGTCGACCTGGAGACCACCGGCGGCTCGGCGGCGGCCGGGTCGATGATCACCGAGGTCGGCGCGGTCAAGGTCCGGGGCGGGGAGGTGCTCGGCGAGTTCCAGACCCTGGTCAACCCGCACCAGGCCATCCCCCCGTTCATCGCGGTGCTGACCGGGATCACCGACTCGATGGTCGCCGCGTCGCCCCGGATCGAGCAGGTCCTCCCCCAGTTCCTGGAGTTCGCGCGCGGCTGCGTGCTGGTGGCCCACAACGCGCCCTTCGACGTCGGCTTCCTGCGGCACTTCGCCGAGCAGCAGGGCCGGCCCTGGCCGGCCTTCGAGGTGCTCGACACCGCCAAGCTCGCCCGCCGGGTCATCACCCGCGACGACGCGCCCAACTGCAAGCTCAGCTCGCTCGCGGTCGTCTTCGGCTCCACGACGACGCCCAACCACCGGGCGCTGTCCGACGCGCGGGCGACCGTGGACGTCCTGCACGGGCTGATGGGGCGGCTCGGCAACCTCGGCGTGCACACCCTCGAGGAGCTCCAGACCTTCAGTGCCCGGGTGACGTCCGCCCAGCGTCGCAAGCGGCATCTCGCCGAGCAGCTCCCGCACGCGCCCGGTGTCTACCTCTTCCAGGACGACGCCGGACGGGTGCTGTACGTCGGCACCAGCCGTGACCTGCGCACCCGTGTGCGCACCTACTTCACCGCGTCGGAGACCCGCTCGCGGATGGGTGAGATGGTCGGCCTCGCGACGACTGTTCGCGGCATCGAGTGCGCCACCCCGCTGGAGGCCGAGGTCCGGGAGCTGCGCCTCATCGCCCAGCACAAGCCGCGCTACAACCGGCGCTCGCGGTTCCCCGAGCGCGTGCACTGGATCAAGCTCACCCGGGAGCCGTGGCCACGCCTCTCCCTGGTCCGGCGCGTCCTCGACGACGACGCGGACTACCTGGCCCCTACACGTCCAAGAGGGCGGCCGAGCGTTCGGTCGTCGCGTTGCACGAGGCGTTCCCGATCCGCCAGTGCGGCGGCCGGATGCCCAAGATCCCTGCGATGAGTGCCTGCGCCCTCGCCGAGATGGGCAAGTGCCTGTCGCCGTGCAACGGGAGTGTCTCGTCCGAGGACTACACCGCCGTCGTCGACCGGCTACGGGAGTCACTGCTGGCCGGCTCGGCCCCGGTCGTCGAGTCGGTGGCCCGGCGGATGACCGCACTCGCGGAGGCCAGCCGGTTCGAGGACGCCGGCTCGTGGCGGGACCGACTGGTGTCGTTCCTCCGGGGCGCCGCCCGAACCCAGCGGCTGCGTGCGTTGACGCGGTGCAGCGAGCTCGTCGCTGCGCGACGCGAGGACACCGGGTGGGCGGTGCACGTCGTGCGGCACGGCCGGCTCTGCGCCGCCGGCGTGATCCCGTCAGGTGCCCACGCCGGCCAGTGGGTCGCCGAGCTGCGGGCGTCCGCGGACACGGTCGTCGTCGGCCCCGGCCCGACCCCGGCCGCGACCGCCGAGGAGTCCGAGAAGATCCTGCGGTGGCTGGAGTCCGACGGTGTGCGCCTCGTGCACGTCGAAGGTGAGTGGAGCTGTCCGATCGGCGGAGCCACCAAGCACCTGCGCCTGCACGACGTGGTCGAGCAGTCCCGGGCGTCGCTGACGCCTTTCGACGACCGTCGCGGGCTCCGACCCGAGCACCGACCGGTCCGCTAGCGTGTCCGCATGATCACCGCCATCGTGTTCGTCAAGGCAGATGTCGCCCGGATCCCCGAAGTGGCGGAGCAGATCGCGGCCCTCGACGGCGTCAGCGAGGTCTACTCCGTGACCGGCCAGATCGACCTGATCACCCTGGTCCGGGTGCGCAACCACGACGACGTCGCGACGGTGGTGGCCGACCGGCTCAACAAGGTGCCAGGCGTGACGGCCACCGAGACGCACATCGCGTTCCGGGCCTACTCCCAGCACGACCTGGAGTCCGCGTTCTCCCTCGGCCTCGACTGATCGCACTCACCGCTACCAACTCTCGATCCGAGCAGCGAGCGCCGGGCGTTCCCAGGGCGGTTCGTAGCGCCTCCGCGTATGCAGGATCCACCACCACTTCCAGCGCGGAGTCCGTCGACAAGAGGATTCTCACCAGTGGAGCCGCAGCACCTGGAGTGTCCGCCCTGGCGCGGAGCACATTGATCCTCAGCGCGCTGTCCTTCGAGAGCGACGCGTTCAGCGCCTGGTACCAGCCGTCCGGGTAGAACAGTTGAGCTGCACCACCGGAGCCGAAGGGTATTAGTCGCGACGCTGTCGGCCGCCTGGGTCGGCGACGCGGTCCGCCGCCAAGACGCCTGCAGCCATGCCCATCACGCGTGTACCTGCCGCCCACGGCGGCAGTACCGTCGTCGGTTGCGGACAGCAAAAGGCCAGTGCCGCCGGAGAGGGCGAAGAAGGGGGAGACGATAAGAAGAGCAATCGCCGCCGACAGGAGGGACCGGCGCCGAGCGGCCTTTTGCGGAATCACGTGAGCGACCAGCGCGGCACAAACGCCTGCGACGAGAATCGCGAGGACCAGTTCCACGCCCCATCGACGTACTTCAGGAAGTAGTACGAGGTCTACCCGTAGACCCGATTGGGCAACCACGACACGCCTGCTGACAGGGCCTACCCCAACAGAGGAACGGCGCAAGAACACGCGCACGACCGAGCCGTCGCCGCGAGACCGTCCGATCCAGAACGCGGTCCCCGCCCGCATCAACTCCGGAGCTGCGAGGCGCATGACACGCACACGATGACAGAGATGAGAATCGAGCGCCGGAGAGGTGCCGTGATCCCGTCCCATCCAACGGAAACGATCTTTCCGGGCGATACCTCACTTCAGCACATTGGCCAACGAGGCACCTTGGACGTCGCCATGCCCCAGGCTATCAAGACGAAAAGAGAGGCAAACGGCGATCAGACGCCGGTACGACTCCATCCGGCGGGCGATGCGCTTGTCCCGAGTCCCGCACGATACAGGGCGAGGACCGCGGGACAGGCGAGTAGGAGAAGCGGTTCCACGTGTGCGCCACCACGACCAGGGCCCCGGCGACGCGACCGCCGGAGTCCGGAGGCGCGGGGCCGACGGGGCGCCAGACAACGACAACACGACGGCGCCGACGCCGCCACGGCCGCGAGCCAGAAATTCGCCGAACCCGTCCTGCAAGATCTTGGCACCCGGCTCCCACAGGAACGCGGCCCAGTCAGGCCAACCGAGAGCCGGGCAACGCTACCACATGGCGGCTCGAGCCGAGACCTAGGCAACGGCAACCGACTGGCGCCGGGATGACGGTGCTACAAAACGGTACAAGGGCGCCGCAGACGCTTTGAGTGAAGGTGAGTCAGCTGACATCGGCTCCAGGCATTGAGATGCAGGTGCTGAGGTACCGCAGAGAGTCGAAGCCACCAGGCGAGTGATAATCCCTGCGGTATTGTGCGTACGCTCCAGCTCGGACCCTCGGGGCCTTGCAGGTTCCGACGACGGCGCTGATCTGTGCACACGGATCATCGCGAATATGTCGAAGTGGGCGTAGTTGTCGGCACCGGGTGAGCAGGGTGGCCAGCGCGCTGCCGGTGATGCCGCCAGGCGCGCCAATTGTGCATCGTCGCCCACCGCTCACCCCGGCCCCAGGATCGAGTAAGTAGGCACGAGCGATCGCACTGGCGGCCAGCCTCGCACATGCGGTTCAGTGGGATGCGGGCCTCCCCAGGACCCACACGCACGTAAACCGGCTGCAGCGTGACCACAGATGATCGCGGCGTGATTGACCTCAATTGGCCAACGAACCACCACAGCAACGGTATGCAACCCATGACTACGGATCCGTTGATAGCTATCCGTCCGGCCAACCAGGGGCTCGATGGGACCGACACAAGGGCCAGGGCAGCGATGAGGCCACTGGCCACACTGTTGACCAGGCGTGAGGAGAGCATGAGGTAGACGGCAACGACGACGAGGACGAAGAGGGCTCCTGCCAAAGCTGCCATGCCAAACCATCGACCTGCCTTCGGGAGGTGGCATCGATCCGGCCGACGAATCCGGCGATCCATTCCAAGGCGGACGCCGAGACAGGAGAGGTCACCTCGCCAGGTTAAGGAATCGAGGCCAGGCGCGCCGGGATATCGTCAATGTCGATCCGAAGGGACGATTCCACCTCACTTACGGCGCGGCGAGCGAACCTCGCACCGGCCGGCAACCTGGTCCGGGCAGCACCGGCGTCCAGCCGGGACGCATCGTGCTCGACTCCGCGACGGCACGGACTTAGCCGGTCTCGCGGAAACCGTCACCTTGCACCAGCACCTGACCACCAGCGAATCCCTCAACACGATCACCCGTGGCCAGGTCCTCCTCACGAGCGGTGCAGCTCCTCTACTCCTCAGTGCCAGCCGACGACGCGAGGCGCGAGGTCCGATCCGAGCAACGCCTGCAGTCGTTCGACGAAAAGTGGGTCGACGATCACCTTGCAGGACGGGTATCGCAACAACATGCGACGGAGAGGGTCGACAGCCTCGTCAGGATCGGCGATTCGTCCATTGAACACCGACATTCGTTCCTGCGACCCGTGGGTGAGGGTCGACGTCAAACTGTGATGCCAGACTGCCGGGAGGAGCGCCGTATACCCGTGTCCCATCCCCAGCGCCACGTACTCGCCGAAGCTAATGCCCGTCTTGGCGACTGATTGGATGATGCCTGAACTCATGGCCGCGAGGACGAGCCGATCGCCACCGGCATCGGTGCCGTAAGTCCTCGCGGCCAACATCGGAGCGGTGGCCAGAGCCACTTGCCCGAAAAATTGGGTGGCGGCCAACGCTAAGCCGACGGCGACTGCGAGTGCTCGGAGACGCCACCCCACCGGGGGCACCAGAGCGACGACATAAAGCGCCACCACCGCAGCGGCCATAGGGACAAGGAGCAACTCGTATCCGACCAAGAAGTTGGACGTAGTACGACGTCGTACCCAATGTTCTCAGCTGCATAATCAGCAGTGCGCCGAGTACCAGGAACCCGCCGAGAGGCGTCAGTGCCAGGACCCTCGACCGGCTCAAGTGCGGCGTCGTCCACCCCCTGCGACGTCCGCGTCAGCTTTCGCGGGTAGATGTTGAGACCCACGATCGCGACGACCACGACGATAAGTAACGGGCCGATCGAGGTGCCGCTTGACCTGCCCGGTTGCACCGACGAGTGTCGACACCGCGACGTGCCCCACGACCATGGACGCAGCCTCGACGACGCCAAGACCCGCCGTCAACAGGAATACGAGGCCGATCCAGGCACGCCAACTCGCGCGGCGATCCTGCTGCGCCAAAACGGCCACAGCAGTATCATGCTCGGGCTCGCCAGGAGGGCGAGTGGCACCA
>CAWBAQ010000027.1:0-9144 GCA_963786795.1 uncultured Actinomycetota bacterium | reverse complement strand
CGTGCACGACGGTGATGTCGTGGTCCTGGCTGCGGGCGAGCCGCACCACGCCGGAGTCGGCGACGGGGAAGAGGTTGCGCAGCATCCCGATCACCGGGCTGATCCCGGAGCCGGCCGTCACGAACAGCAGCTTGCCCCGTCGGTCGGCAGCACGAACTCGCCGGCCGCCTGCTCGAGGTGCACCAGGGTGCCGGGTCGGGCCTGCCGGACCAGGCCGTTCCACCTTGCCGTCCGGCACCGCCTTGACGGTGATCGAGATGTGCCCGCTGGCGCGGGGCCGGTGCGTCAGGGAGTAGGCCCGCCAGAGCCGCACCCCGTCGACGTCGATGCCGATGCGCAGGTACTGGCCCGGCACGGGGCCGGCCCAGTCCGCGCCCCGGTGGATCGCGATCGTGGCCGCGTCGCCGGTCTCGAGCTGACGTCCACGTTGCGGTCGCGGAGGTCGGCACCGGGGCGCAACGGGTCGAAGAGGTCGAGGTAGTCCGCCGGCAGCAGCGGGCGGCGGCCCGCTCGGCGAGCCGGGCCGCACGGCGCAGCAGCGCGGCGGCGCGCTCGCGGGTCTGGACGGAGGTGCTCACGTACCGATCATGTCGGTCTTGTGGGGTAAGTTCATTACCACTCGGCGTGAAACTGGCGCCGCTTCTTGTTCGGAGGGAATAGTCCATGGTCCCGGATGTGTCGAGCGCCACCGACCCGCGGCGCGATCGCGCTGCAGATCGACGACCAGGTCGTGCGGGTGCTCCGCGAGCGGCTGCCCGAGGTGGCCACCCACACGATCGCCGCGGTGACCGCCGAGGTTCCCGGCTACACAGGCGCGCTGAGCGGGTCGATGGGCGACAACATCGAGGCGGCGGTGCAGATGGCGCTCGCCGGCTTCCTCAAGCTCGCCGGAGGCAGCCGGGACGCCGACCCCAGCACCCCGCTCGGTCCGACGCTCGAGGGCGCCTACGCGTTGGGCCGCGGCGAGGCCCGCAGCGGGCGCTCGATGGACGCGCTGCTGGCGGCCTACCGGGTCGGCGCGCGGGTGGCCTGGCGGGAGCTCGCGTCGTCGGCGGCGCAGGCCGGGGTCGGCGCCGCCACCATGGCCCAGTTCGCCGAGCTGGTGTTCGCCTACATCGACGAGCTGTCCGCCTCCAGTGTCGCCGGGCACACCGACGAGCTCTCGACGAGCGGCCGGGTCCGCGAGCGCTACCGGGAGCGGCTGGGTCAGAGCCTGTTGGCGGGAGCCGGTCCGGACGCGCTCACGGCGGCCGCCGAGCGGGCCGGCTGGACCGTGCCGTCGACGCTGACGGCGGTGCTGCTGCCCGCGGCGCAGGTCCGGGGGGTGCTCGCGTCCCTCGGGTCGGACACCCTCCTGGTCGGCGAGGACCTGCCGGGCGTGGAGGCCGGCGAGGGCGAGCCGCTCTCGCTGCTCCTCGTCCCCGACGTGGAGGGGACCGGCCGGGCACCTGCTCCGGGTGCTCGACGGGCGGCAGGCCGTGGTCGGGCCGCCCCGCCCCTGGGTGCGGGCACGCTCGTCGTACGAGCGGGCGGCCCGGACCGCCGCCCTGGCGGCGCCGCGGCGGCGCAGGACGGTCCCCTCGACAGCGAGGAGCACCTCGCGCGGCTGGTCGTCACCGCGGACCCGGACGCCCTCGAGGACCTGCGCGCCCGCGCGCTCGCGCCGTTGGCCGGCTGCGGCCGGCGACCCGGGAGCGGCTGGAGGAGACGCTGCGGTCGTGGCTGCTGCACCAGGGGCGTCGGGACGCGGTCGCCGCCGAGCTGCACGTGCACGCCCAGACGGTGCGCTACCGCATGGGCCAGCTGCGCGAGCTGTTCGGCGACACGCTCGACGACCCGTCCGTGGTGCTCGACCTCGTCGTCGCCCTGGCCGCCCCGGCGGCCGGCGAGCCCACGTCGCCATGATCGCGCCCTAGAATCCCAGGAGGCGCCGACCCGCAGTCGGCGCCTGTGCCGTCGACGACAAGGTGGGTCTCCGTGCGGGCGATGTTCAAGCGCAGCGGCGAGGTGGGGCACGACCTGCTGGCCGTCGACTGGACGCGACCGCCCTCGGGGACCTCGACACGTGGCCGCGCAGCCTCGAGTCCGTCGTACGCCTCGTCCTCACCTCCCGGTTCTCGATGTGGATGGCCTGGGGGCCGGAGCTGACCTTCTTCTGCAACGAGGCCTACCGCCGCGACACCCTCGGCGAGAAGTACCCCTGGGCTCTCGGCAAGCCGGCCTCCGTCGTCTGGGCCGAGATCTGGGACGACATCGGGCCGCGCATCGACTCGGTCATGACCACCGGGCAGGCCACCTGGGACGAGTCGCTGATGCTCTTCCTCGAGCGCAGCGGCTACACCGAGGAGACGTTCCACACCTTCTCCTACAGCCCCATCTTCGACGACCACGGCGTCATCGCCGGGATGCTCTGCGTCGTCAAGGAGGACACCGAGGAGGTGGTGGCCCACCGCCGCATGCAGACCCTGCGCGACCTCGGCTCTCGGCGCACCTCGAACCTCACCGAGGCCGAGACCATCTCCACCGCGTGCGACGAGCTGGCCGAGAGCCCGGAGGACCTGCCGTTCTCGCTGGTCTACCTCTTCGAGGCGGACGGCGCCACGGCCCGGCGGGTCGGCAGCGTCGGCTTCGACGGCCCGCACCCGGCCGCGCCCGACCACCTGCTGGTGGCGGACCCGGACGCGGTCTGGCCGGTGGCCCGTGCCGTCGACGGGGAGCCGGTGACCGTCGACCACCTCGAGGAGCGCTTCTTCGACCTGCCGCGCGGTTCCTGGGACGTCAGCCCCCGTCAGGCCCTCGTGGTGCCCCTCGCGGCCAGCGCCGGGGGCCGCCCCTACGGCTTCCAGGTGTTCGGCCTGAACCGCTTCCGCCCCCTCGACGACGGCTACCGCGACTTCTGCGACCTGATCGCCGGCCAGCTGGCGGCGAGCCTCACCGACGCCCGCGCCTACGAGTTCGAGCGCGGTCGCGCCGAGACGCTGGCCGAGCTCGACCAGGCCAAGACCGACTTCTTCACCAACGTCAGCCACGAGTTCCGCACGCCGCTGACGCTGCTGCTCGGTCCCGCGGAGGACGCCCTGAGCGACGACACCGACCCCCTCGCCGGCCAGCAGCGTGACCGCGTCGAGGTGGTCCTGCGCAACGGCCAGAGGCTGCTCAAGCTCGTCAACACGCTGCTGGACTTCTCGCGTCTGGAGTCCGGCCGCGTCGAGGCACGCTTCGAGCCGGTCGACCTCGGGCAGCACACCCGCGAGCTGACCAGCATGTTCGAGGCCGCCACCGAACGGCTGGGGCTGTCGCTGACCCTCGACGCGCAGCCGCTGCCGGAGCCCGTGTACGTCGACCGCGACCTGTGGGCCAAGGTGGTCCTCAACCTGCTGTCCAACGCCCTGAAGTTCACGTTCGAGGGCGGCATCACGGTCCGGGTCGCGCCCGTTCACGGTGGGGCCGAGCTGTCGGTCACCGACACCGGCACGGGCATCCCGGAGCACGAGCTGGAGCACCTCTTCGAGCGGTTCCACCGCGTCTCCGGAGCGCAGTCCCGCAGCCACGAGGGCTCCGGCATCGGGCTCGCCCTGGTCTCCGAGCTGGTCGACCTGCACGGCGGTGCTGTCTCGGCCCGTAGCGTCCTCGGGGAGGGCAGCACGTTCGTCGTCACGCTGCCGTTCGGGCACTCGCACCTGCCGGCCGACCAGGTCGCGGGACCGCGCCCTGCACCGTCCTCGGCGGTCACCGCGGCGGCGGAAGGCTTCTTGGCCGAGACCACGCACTGGCTCGACCCCGACCCGGCCGACCTGTCGGTGCCCGCCGGCGACACGGGCGCGGGACGACCCCGGATCCTGGTCGTCGACGACAACGCCGACATCCGGGAGTACGTCGCCGGCCTGCTCGCCCCGACTACGTGGTGCAGACCGCTGTCGACGGCCTCGACGGGCTGGAGCAGGCCCGCACCCTGCCGCCCGACCTGGTGCTGACCGACGTGATGATGCCCCGCATGGACGGCTTCGAGCTGCTGTCCGCGCTGCAGGCCGACCCCGCCACGGTCGGGGTCCCGGTCGTGATGCTCTCGGCGCGGGCGGGTGAGGAGGGCACCCTCCAGGGCCTCGACGCCGGCGCCGACGACTACCTGGTCAAGCCCTTCACGGCCCGGGAGCTGCTCGCACGTGTGCGCTCCAACCTCGAGCTCGACCGCGCCCGTCGTACCCGACGGCAGCTCGAGCGCAGCCGCAGCCTGCTCGCCGAGGCCCAGCGGCTGGCTCGGGTGGGCAGCTGGGAGATCGACCTCGCGACCGGACAGGCCGAGTTCTCCGACGAGTACCTGCGGATCATGGGCCGCAGCCGCGAGGAGCTCGCCGGGATGGCGTGGGCCGACATCGTCACGCTCGTCGTCCACCCCGACGACCGCGACCGGGTGGAGCAGAACCTGTCCTCCGGGGACGAGTCGGGCTTCCACTACGAGTTCCGCGTCCTCCGCTCCGACGGCTCCGAGATCCTGGTCGCGGTCTTCGGGGAGGCCGTGCTCGACGAGACCGGCGAGCGGGCGGTGCTGCGCGGATCCGTGCAGGACATCACCGAGCGGCGGGCGGCCGAGGCGGCGCTGGCAATGGCCGCGGCCAACGCCGAGGCCGCCGCCCGTGAGCACTCGATCGCCGACGCGCTGCAGCGCAGCCTGCTGCCCCAGAAGGGCTTCGACCTCGACCACCTCGAGGTCGCGACGTACTACCGCGCCGGTGTCGAGGGCACCCAGGTGGGCGGCGACTGGTACGACGTCATCGAGCTCGGCGGCGGCCGGACGGCCCTCGTCGTGGGCGACGTGATGGGCCGCGGTGTCCGGGCCGCGGCCGTGATGGGCCAGCTCCGGTCCGCGGTGCGCGCCTACGCGCGGTTGGACCTGCCCCCGGCCGACCTGCTCGAGTCGCTCGACGGCCTGGTGCGCGAGCTCGGCGACGACCACATCGTCACCTGCATCTATGCCGTCTTCGACCCTGCGGACCGGTGCCTCCGGTTCGCGAACGCAGGACACCTGCCGCCGATCATCGCCGTGCCCGGAGGCGAGTGCCGGGTCATCGACGGCCACGAGAACCCGCCCCTCGGCGTCGGCCCGTTCAACCTCACCCAGCACGAGGTCGACCTCGAGTCCAACGCCCGGGTGGTGCTCTACACCGACGGCCTGGTCGAGCGGCGCGGCGAGGACCTCGGGATGGGCATCGAGAACCTCGCGAAGCACGTCGCGACGCTGATCGGACCGGTGGACGGCGTTCCGGAGGAGCTGGTCGCGGCGATGCTGCCGGAGGGACCGGACGACGACGTCGCCATCCTGGTCGCCCGCGTCGACCCTCCTTCGGGCGAGAAGAGCCTGTCGCACCGGATCGAGTCCCAGGACACCGCCGTGGCCGAGGCCCGCCACCTCGTCACGGCGTACCTCCGGGCGAGGGCCATGCCCCCCGGGCTGCTGGCCGACGCCGCGCTGGCGACCAGCGAGCTGGTGACCAACGCGGTCCTGCACGGCCGCCCGCCGGTCGAGCTGCGGCTGCGGATCGAGGGCGCCGACGTGCTCATCGAGGTCCGTGACCGGGCGACCTACCAGCCCCGCAAGCTGCGACCCGACGAGGACGACGAGCACGGTCGCGGCCTGCAGATCGTCGCAGCCCTCTCGACCCGGTGGGGGACCCGTCCGACCGAGCACGGCAAGGCCGTGTGGTGCGTGCTCTCGGCGCGGGGATGAACGCCCCGGTGATCCGGCTGCCGCTGCGGTTCCGGGACCTCGACGCGTTCGGGCACGTCTACCACGCGGAGTACCTCACGCTCCTCGACGAGGCGCGGACCCGCTGGTTCGGCGAGGCTGTCGCCCTCGACGAGCCGGGGGCGTACGTCGTGGCCCGGATCGAGATCGACTACCTCAGCTCGCTGGTGCTCGAGGACGCCGAGGTGCTGTTCTCCTTCGCCGTCGAACGGGTCGGTTCCTCGAGCCTCACCCTCGCCGAGACCATGCAGGCGCCCGACGGCCGCGTGGTCGCGCGCGCCCGCACCGTGACGGTCCGTCGGGACCTGGCCGCCGGACGCTCCCGACCGCTGTCCGAGGCGGAGCGGTCCCGGACCACCGCCCTCCTGGAACAGCCCTGACGGCCTAGCCCAGGACTGGTCGATTTGCTCGCCCGGTGACCGGTCCCTACGGTCGGACGATGCCTTCTCGGACCCGCACCCCCTCGTTTCGCCGTGCCAGCTGCCTCGGTCTCGTGCTCCTCGCCGTGGTCGGAGCCGGCTCCGCAGCACCTGCCGGCGCGGTCGACGTACCCCTGGCGACCGGTTCACCGGCCCGCCCGCACCCGCGCCGGCTCCCGCGGACGCCAGCACCGAGCTGACGATCGCGTCGTTCAACGTGCTGGGGAGCAGCCACACCCGCGGCCCCGACGGGTACGCGTCCGGTGTGCGGCGGACCAAGGGCGTGGTCCGCCTGCTCGACAAGCACGACGTCGACGTGGTGGGTCTCCAGGAGATGCAGGCAGACCAGATGCGCAGCTTCCACAAGCGGACGGGCGGCGCCTACGCGATGTACCCGGGCTTCTCCGGGGAACGTGAGATCGACGGGGAGAACTCGGTGGCGTGGGACCGTTCGACCTGGCAGGCGCTCGAGAAGCGCGCGTTCACGATCCCCTACTTCCACGGCAACCGGCGCACGATGCCGCTGGTCAAGCTGCGCAACCTGCGGACGGGCATGACCGCCTGGTTCGCCAACGTGCACAACCCGGCGTCCACCCGGCAGCACGGCGGTTCCGCCAAGTGGCGCGCCAAGGCGATCCGCTCCGAGGCCCGGCTGGCCCGCAGGCTGCACGCCACGGGCGTTCCCGTGTTCCTGACCGGCGACATGAACGAGCGGGAGCAGGCGTTCTGCCCGCTCACCGGCACGCGCTCCGCTCCAGGCTGCCCGCGGTGGCAGCCACACCGACGGCACCTGCCGCGCGAACGACCCCAAGTACGTCGACTGGGCGTTCGGCAGCAGCCAGCTCACCTTCGACGGCTACGTCGAGGACCGCGGCGCCGTGAACCGCCGCACCAGCGACCACCCGATCGTGGTCAGCGACGCCCACATCGACGGCGCCACCTTCGCGACCGCCGTCCAGCGCTGACCCGGTCCCGTTCGGGTGCCCGGCATACTCCTCGCATGCGCAGATGGGTGCCGTTCTCGGCCGGCCTGGCCCCCACCGTCCTGATCGGCGGCTGGACCCTCGCCGCCTCCCGCCAGCGCGGTGGGTTCGACTCCGTGCGCGAGACCATCAGCGCCCTGGCCGCGCACGGTGCCGACGACCGGTGGCTGATGACGAGCGCACTGGCCGTCCTCGGGGGCGCCCACGTGGCTACGGCGGCTGGGCTGGAGGAGGCAGACCCTGCAGGCAGGCTCGTCCTCGCCGTGGGCGGGGTGACCACCGCGCTGGTGGCAGCGTTCCCGCAACCGTCGCCCGGCCACTTCCCGGCGGCGACGGCCTCCTTCGTGGCACTCGCCGTGTGGCCTGCCTTGTCCGGTCTGCCGACGGGGGCTGCCGGACGGTGGGCGACCGTCGGCCTGCTCGCGCTGCTCGGCTGGTTGACCGTTGAGCTCGGTGGACGTGAGCTGATCGGCGTCAGCGAACGCGTCGTCGCCGCGGCCGAGGCCCTGTGGCCGCTGGCCGTCGTCCTCGCCGTGCGCCGCGCGTCGGTGCGAGCGTCCGTCTAGCGGGAGCCGCCAGGCGGGTCAGCCCATCGACCCGCCGCCGGTGTCGCCGTAGTCGGCGAGATGGATCTGGTCGCTCTCCTCGCCGCACCGGCGGCAGGCCACGAAGGCCTCCCCGTCGTCGTTGAGGCGATGCTCCCAGCTGTGGATCCCGACTCGGCACCGCAGAGATTTGGTAGCCATGCCTCAACTGTCCGCCCGGGCCGGGGCTCGGTCCATAGCCCAGACGGGCAAATCGTGCCGATCGGCGGGTTGTCCGCTCGGTCGGAGCCTTCGTCAGTCGTCGGCGGACCCGGTTGCGATGGGGGACTCCGCAGCCGTGGCCGCTTCGCGAGCTTCCCCCAGGTCGGCGAGGAGGGAGTCGACGACCACCACAGCGCCTCCGAGCAGGACGGCAGCGACCGGCGCCGGCAGTATCGTCCGCCGCAGGGCGGTTGCCGCAAACAGCATCCTGTCGACCAGGACGCCACGGCCGTCGCGAAGGGCACAGTGGCGCGCTTCCATGGCTCGACCGCGTCGGGGTACACGACGAAGACCTGCAGGCCGGGCTTGTCCAGTGGCCAGCCCGCGGCGTACGCCGTGAAGAGGATGCTCGAGCGCGCACTCGGACCGGACGCGAGGCAGGCGACGGCCACCCCGGCGCCCCGGACCACTGCGCCTGGTCGTACCTTCACGACAGCACCTCCGATGCGGTCTTCTCGCGCACCTCCACGGTTGAGCGTCCGCGAGGTGCTCGTCACCCTGGCATGCCGAGTGGAGCTGCAGCAATGGTGAAGCCTGGCCGTCCTGACCCGCAGGCTCCGGGAAGCGCACTCGAACGCCGTGACCGGGACGCGATCGAAGACGTCGGTCTCGGGATAGATCGGTCTTGCGGGGGTAAAGTGTGCGCATACGGCCTGTCCTTGCCCAGACCCTGCACTGACGTTGGCCGCAGCGGTGGTGCGTCATCCCTAGGCCGGGGAGCCTGATGGGCACGTCCACGCTTTGGTCCCAAGACATCACACTGGCGGCTCAGCCCACCAGTGCGTCACGATCGCGCGCGTTCGTCCGCCACCACCTCGCCGGGCACGGGCTGTCGCACCTGAGCGACGACGTCGAACTGGTCGTCAGCGAACTCGCCACCAACGCCATGGTGCACGCCGCCACGTCCTTCAAGGTGTCCCTCCACGCGTTCGAGCAGACGTTGCTCCTGGAAGTCGAGGACGGCTCCCGGGTGGGACCGTCCTTGGTCGCTGCTCAAGTCCTCGACACCAACGGACGCGGCGTGGCCATCGTGGACCTGCTGAGCCGTGACTGGGGCGTCGACACCCACGCGGACGGCGGCAAGTCGGTGTGGGCCGAGTTCAGTCTCGTGCGATAGGGGCAACCCAGCCCGAAACCGGCATGGGAACCCCCGGGGTACAGAGATGGCGGTCGAACTCTGGAGCCGAAAAAGG
>CAWBAQ010000026.1:0-129649 GCA_963786795.1 uncultured Actinomycetota bacterium | reverse complement strand
ACCACGCTCGGACGCGCCATGCACGCCTCCCTGTACGAACGCTCGCCGGGCCCCGTTCCGAACTTCGCGCGGTACACGTTCCTCGACGAGGACTCCCGTCGCTTCTACCCCGACTGGGACACCGCCGCCGACACCGCGGTCGCCATCCTGCGCACCGAAGCCGGCCGGGACCCCCACGACCGGCTCATGCACGACCTCGTCGGCGAGCTCGCCACCCGCAGCGAGGAGTTCCGGCGACGCTGGTCCAGCCACGACGTGCGCCTCCACGGTGCCGGAACCAAGACGTTCCACCACACGGCCGTCGGGGAGCTCGAGCTCGCCTACGAGAGCGTCGACATGGTCTCCGACCCAGGACTCACCCTCACGATCTATGCTGCCGAACCCGCTTCACGGACCGCCAAGCACTGGCCCTCCTGGGGTCCCTGGCGGCCTCGACGACGGTTGCGGAGTCCGAGTACCGCAACGCCTAACCACGGCTCACAAGCCGACTGAGGCCAGCGACTCGAGCCCCGTCGACGCCGAGAAGGCGGAGTGCATGCTGGTTCCCGAGTCCCGGGGCCTACCGCACGGCTGAGCGTCCGACCCGGAGACGGTGCCTGCCATCGGCACACGGCGCCGCCTGCCTGTCGCCGTTGTCTCCTCAGCTCTTGCTCCGGGCGTCACACTCGCCGGCCGGCTCCCCGCATACACCTGTCTCACCTTAAACCGGGACCACAGCCGTCCAGCGACTCCTGCAGTGGCGCGCCGAGGCTCAAGCTCAAGTGGGACACACCCAGTTAGTTCCGCGAGTCATGGCACCCTGCCTGGACACGCAGCCTGAGCCGGGTTCTCCGGAGCGCGACTGCGTGCGCGGACGTGCGCACGACCTTGTTCACCCGGTCGATCGTGTACGTCATAGAGCAGACCCGTCGGAACCCATACCGGCCGACGTACACACCGGACTCGTCCTCGCCGATCTCGAACCGGTAGTCCTCCGCAGTTGTCGGTGTTGGAGTCGACCACGACGCCGAACGTCTCCCACGGGTACCGGCCGAGCCTGTGATGGAACTTCGTGCGCGTGGACACGGTCGTGGCGGTGTACGAGACCGAGACCCCGGCGATGTCGGTGCTCCACCAGCCGAAGTCCGAGTCAGGGGAAGCTTTTCACCCAGACGTCGTCGCGTTCGTCGGTGACGCCGGTGCTCCGGCTTCGGCCGGAACGGGCAACGCCACGAGGGCGGTAGTGGTTAACAGCGCGGCCAACAGGGCAGACAGCCGGACCAGACGGTTCTTCAACCGATCCCCAGAACGTGCATGGAAGCCCCCCGATGGGCCTTCCCCCGCGCAGAAGGCTAGGCAACACCGGGACGCAAACGCGAATCCAGGACGAAGATGACCCGAACGGGCCAGCCCGGCGGCCCATTGGTCGGTCTTGCTGGTTGCGGCGGCAGGGTCGCTGGCGACGGTCCGTGCCATTGAGCTCTCCGACTTGACCCTCCCGGGACCCAGCCATCCGGGCCTGCCGGCACGTCGAGCGCAGCCCGGACGGGACCGAGCCGCCGTTCAAGCCAGTCCCGCCCAGTCCCGCCCCGCATGTACTGGGCCATGAAGGCAGACCTGGTTCCGCGCGACGCGTGAGATCCCGTGACGCCGGCCGCGGGACACGCCGCCGCTCACGCGTACGGTGAGTGGCCTACGAGAGGCACTCGACATGGCCGTTCTCATCATTCTCGGTCTGCTCGTGCTGGTCTCGGCCGTGTGGCTGGTGCTCAAGGATCGTCGGGCAGGGACCGGGTTCGACGGAGACACCGTCTCGCGCGGCGCTCGACGCGCTCGCGATGACGCGGACCGTCGCGGCGGCGGCGCCGGCGGAGACGGTATGAACGCGGGCTAGCGCCGGTCTGGCGGGCGGTCCCCTGTCGAGAAGTGCGCTGCGACGGGTTCGTGGCCCACCCGGCCTCGTAGACCCCCGCTCCCCCCACGCCGGCCATGCCGGCCCCGCCGATGCGCGGTGGCAACGTGATCGAGATCCTGGTGCAGCTGGCGCTGGCCTCCCAGGCCGAAGGCGAACGGCCGCGGGCCACGGACCTGCTGGGTCGCGCGCTGGCCCTGGGCGAGCCTGAGGGCCACATCCGGGTCTTCCTCGACGCAGGACCAGCCCTGAGCGCGGTGCTGCACAGCGTCGCGCCCGACACGCCCGGCGGTCGGCACGCGCGCGCCGTGCTCGCCGCCGGTGCGCAGGAGCCGCCGCGGCCCGACCGCCTGCAACGGCACCCCTACGGCACCGGCACAGCCTCTCGTCGACTCGCTCAGCGAGCGTGAGCTCGACGTCCTGCGGCTGCTCGACAGCGACCTGGGTGGGCCCGACATCGCGCGTGAGCTCAGCGTGTCGGTGAACACCGTGCGGACCCACACCCGCCACATCTACGCCAAGCTCGGCGTCACCACCCGACGCGAAGCCGTGCGCGAAGCCGCACGGCTGGGCCTGCTGCGTCACCCCAGCCGCTGACCGTCCCACGGACCATCCCGGGACCGGGTTACCGGCCTGAGGGTCGGGCTCAACTGCCGGAAAATCATCAAGCCGCTCACCAAATGTGATGACGCCTGCTCACCAAGTCCGCTCCTAGCGTGCACGCACCGCACCACCCAAGGAGCACCGATGAACACCCCGCCCACCGACCGAGCACCCCACTCCGGTTGGTACCTCATCCGGATCCAGGGCCGCCTCGCATCCCGCTGGGCCACCCACTTCGACCGATGACCCTGACCACCGAGCGACGGCACCACCCTCCTCCAGGGTCCAGTCGTCGACCAGGCCGCACTGCACGGCCTGCTCCAACAGGTCCGCGACACCGGCCTCCCCCTGATCTCGGTCACCCGAGCCGAACCCGACCAGCCGCCAGCACCACCGCCCCCACCACCCACCCCCGCTAGGCACGCACACCAACGAAGGAGACTGTCATGACCACCACCGCCCGCACCCCCGCCACCAAGCGTCCCAGCGCGCGCCGATGGACCCGATGCGACGGACCGCGCTACGTCGTCGGCGTGCTGTTCGTCATCACCTACGTCACCTCCATCGCCGCCAAGTTCGCGTTCTACCCGCCGTTCCTCGACAACGCCGACTACATCCTCGGCGACGGCGAGGACACCCGCGTCCTGTGGGGCGCCTTCTCCGAGATGATCCTCATCATCGCCAACATCGGCACCGCCGTCGCGCTGTACCCCGTCCTCAAACGGCGGTTCCCGGCCCTGAGCCTCGGCTTCGTCACCGCCCGGGTCATGGAGAGCGTCTTCATCGCCGTCGGCATCCTCGGCCGTCCTCACGCTCGTCACCATGCGGCAGGACTTCTCCGGCGCCACCGGCGACAGCACAGCGCTCGCGGCCACCAGCCACGCCCTGGTCACCCTGCAGGAGTGGACGTTCAACCTCGGACCCGGTTTCGTCGTCGGCGTCGGCAACGGCCTCATGCTCGGCTACATGATGTACCGCACCGGCCTGGTGCCGCGCGGCATGGCCATGCTCGGACTCGTCGGTGGCCCCCTGATCGTCCTGTCGGGCACCGCCGTCGTCTTCGGCGTCATCGAGCCCGGCTCGCGCCGCGCAGACCCTCGCCAGCATGCCCGGAGTTCTTCTGGGAGCTCAGCTTCGGCATCTACCTGATCGTGAAGGGCTTCAAGCCCTCGGCCATCACCGCCGAAATGGTGGACGCACGATGATCACCGTCGAGGAGGTCACCAGGACCTACGGCGACTTCACCGCCGTCAACGACGTCACCTTCACCGCCGAGCCCGGTCGCGTGACCGGCTTCCTCGGCCCCAACGGGGCCGGGAAGTCGACCACGATGCGCATCATCGTCGGCCTCACCGCACCCGACCCACGGCACCGCGCACGTGCTCGGCCGCCGGTTCGCGGACCTGCCCAACCCCGGCCTCGAGGTCGGCGTCCTGCTCGACGCCTCCGCCCAGCACGCCGGCCGCACCGGCCGCGAGGTCCTCACCCTCGCGCGCAAGACGATGGGCCTGCCGGCGAGCCGGGTCGAGGAGATGCTCGAGCTTGTCGGCCTCACCGACGCGGAGGCCGGCCGGCGGGTCCGCGACTACTCCCTGGGCATGAGGCAACGCCTCGGCATCGCCCACGCCCTGCTCGGTGACCCCGAGGTGCTCATCCTCGACGAGCCCGCCAACGGGCTGGACCCCGCCGGCATCCGCTGGATGCGCGACCTGCTGCGCGGGTACGCCGACCGCGGCTCCACCGTGCTGCTGTCCTCCCACCTGCTCCACGAGATCGAGGTCGTCGCCGACGACCTCGTCGTCATCGGGAACGGCCGCATCGTCGCCCACGGCACCAAGACCGACCTGCTCTCCGCGGCCGGCACCCAGGTCCGCACCCGCCACCCCGACCAGCTCACAGGCGCCCTCGCGGCCGCCGGTCTCACCTACACCGACACCACCCCCACGGCGCCGGGTCTCACCGGGCCCGCAGGACCTGTCTCGGGGCACCTCCTGCGCATCGACGCCGACACCGAGCTCGTCGGCCACCTCGCCCACCAAGCCGGGGTGCCCCTCATCGAGCTCCGCGCCGCCGACGGCGCCGGCCTGGAGGAGATGTTCCTCGAGCTCACCGCAGACACCCAACGCGAAGCCCACCCGACCAACCGCCCGCAAGGAGCAGTCGCATGACCACCACGGCCCCCGCCACCAGCACCATCCCCGCCGCCGGTGGCGACACGGAACGCACCGAAGCTGGCGCCCCATCGGCACACCGGACTCCCAGCACCGCTCCTCGCCGCATCCCGCTGACCCGGATCGTCGCCGTCGAGCTGCGCAAGTCCTTCGACACCCGCTCCGGCTTCTGGCTGCTCGCCGGCATCGGCCTCGCGGCCCTGCTCACCACCGGTGCCGTCATCGCCTGGGCGCCGGCGAGCGAGTTCAGCTACAGCCAGTTCACCCTGGCCATCGGTGTCCCGATGACGGTCATCTTGCCGATCATCGCGGTGCTGTCGGTCACCGCCGAGTGGAGCCAACGCACCGGCCTGACCACCTTCACCCTCGTCCCGCACCGCGGGCGCGTCCTGCTCGCCAAGGCGCTCGCCGCTGGTCTGGTCGCGCTCGCCGCGACCGCAGTCGCCTTCGCCGTCGGCGCACTCGGGAACGTGACCGGGGCAGCGATGGCCGGCATCGACCCGGTCTGGAACCAGAACCTCGCCGACGTCGGCTACTTCGCCCTCGGCAACACGCTTCTGCTTCTGGTCGGGTTCACCCTCGGAGCGCTGATCCGGAACTCGCCCGGCGCCATCGTCGGCTACATGATCTACGCGTTCGTCGCCCCCGGCCTGCTCGCCTTCCTCGCGTTCAACCAGGCCTGGTTCCACGACGCCCGCCCCTGGGTCGACCCCAAGTTCAACCAGGACGCCCTCCTGCAGGGAACCCTCACCGGCGAGGGCTGGACCCACCTGGCCGTCACCACCGCGGTCTGGCTCGTGCTCCCCTGATGGTCGCGGTCGTCAACCTGCTCCGCTCGGAGGTGAAGTGACCCCGTCGGGGCAGCAGACGTCCCTCACCCGGGCACCTAGACCAAGCCTCGCCAGACACTGATGATCGGACGGCGACTTATGCGTCAGGACCCCCGAGCGATGCCCCGGTCCGTAGTGAGACGACGACGTCGTGGATTGCTCGGGTGACGGCGGCGGCGTGGGCTGGGTCGTCCACGAACGCGGCGTGGGTGGCTCCTGGCTCGAGGCGGTGGAGGCTGTTGGTGGACAGGTCGGGAATCTCGTTCTGGTCAGTCATCCATCCCTTGGAGTTGTCGACGGTGGCGGTCAAGACGATCAGGGCTTCGCATCCAGTGTGCGGAGTGTCCCGGCCTCGGCCTCCGAGCGGTTCGCGGCACCGAACTCCCGGCTCTCGTGCTGTCCACGAGTGGCGGTCGCTCCCCGGACCTCCGGCAACTTCTTCCGGAGGTCCAGACCGGCGCTCAGTACCTGAGCTGGCCTCCGGCCCGGATCGTCAGCGAGAACACCTCGGGCGGCTTGTTCTCCTCGCAGCCGACGCCCTGGCCGAGCACCCGGTACCTGCCGCCGCCGCTCACCTTGGCGTACGCACCGGTGCCGGACACGGCCGTCCAGGTGCCGCGCTCGGTGAACTTGAAGTAGCAGTTCTTCGAGTCATGGCGCTCGTGCGTGCTGCCCTTGGTGGCCCTGTGCCGGATGACCACGTTGCCGCGGGGGAACTCGAACCGGTCCCGGTTGTCGTTGATCACGACGTCCTTGCCCTTGGCGTGGATCGGGCCGAAGCCGAGGACGGTGCCACCCTCCTCGGTCGGGTCGGTGCCGATCAGCAGGAACCGCTGATGGCCGTGCACGGCGGCGGTGGTCGACTGCCCGGTCGCACTGGCCGCCGGGATGCTGAGCATCGCTCCGGTCAGGGCGACGGCGAGGCTGAGTGCGCGGGCACGTGGTCTGGTCATGAGGGTTCCCTTCTGGCGTGGTGGCGAGATCTGCCCATCGTGGCACCGATCCGGGAGCTTGGTGAAGGCTGTTTCGACACGCCGGGTACCGAGCATTCACCCCATGCGCGCTGACCGTTTTGCCCTGGGTAGGCACGGGATCCTCCGCTCGCGGAGGCTATTCCCAGCACAGCCCGTGCAGTGCCAGACTCCAAAAAGGCAGGGGCGCTCTCTCCCCCGGGCGCTCTCCGTGGTCTGGAGGGAATCATGGCGTCATTGGCACAGCAGCTATTCCGCCGCAAGCCCGTCACGGAGATGTCCGAGGAGACCGGGACCGACTCCGGCCAGAGCGAGCTGGCTCGGACGATCGGGCTCTTCCAGCTCTCCATGTTCGGTGTCGGTGCCACCATCGGCACCGGCATCTTCTTCGTCCTGGGACAGGCGGTCCCGGTCGCCGGTCCCGCGGTGATCTGGTCGTTCGTGATCGCCGGCACGGTCGCCGGTCTCACCGCGGTGTGCTACGCCGAGCTGGCCAGCGCGGTGCCGGTCTCGGGATCGTCGTACTCCTACGCCTACGCGACCCTCGGGGAGCTCCCGGCGATGGGCGTCGCAGCCTGCCTGCTCCTCGAGTACGGCGTCTCCGCGGCTGCCGTGGCCGTCGGCTGGTCGCAGTACCTCAACGAGCTCCTCGACAACCTCTTCGGCTTCAAGATCCCCGACGCGCTGTCCCAGGCTCCCGAGCAGGGCGGCTTCGTCAACCTGCCCGCGGTGATCCTGGTCTTCCTGTGCACGTTGCTGCTGATCCGCGGCGCCAGCGAGTCGGCCAAGACCAACGCGATCATGGTGATGATCAAGATCGGCGTCCTGCTGATGTTCATCGTGATCGGGCTCCAGGGCTGGAACTCCGACAACCTGGCGGACTTCGCGCCGTTCGGGATCACCGGGATCACTTCGGCGGCCGGGCATCATCTTCTTCTCCTACATCGGCCTCGACGCCGTGTCGACCGCCGGTGAGGAGGTGAAGAACCCACGACGCACGATGCCGCTGGCGATCATGATCGCCCTGGTGACGGTCACCACGCCTCTACATCCTGGTGACGTTCGTGGCCGTCGCTGCCCAGCCGGATCGGGCGAGTTCAAGGACCAGGAGGCCGGGCTGGCCCAGATCCTCGAGGACGTGACCGGGTCCGAGCTGGCCGGCAACGGTGCTCGCCGCGGGCGCCGTCATCTCGATCTTCAGCGTGACGCTGGTCGTGATCTACGGCCAGACCCGCATCCTGTTCGCGATGGCCCGCGACGGGATGATGCCGGAGATCTTCCACAAGGTGAACCCGCGGACGCTCACGCCGGTCCCCAACACCATCATCGTGGCCGTCGTCATCGCGCTGCTGGCCGGCTTCATCCCGATCAACTTCCTGGCGGAGATGACCAGCATCGGCACCCTGGTGGCGTTCCTGGTCGTGTCGATCGGCGTGATGGTGCTGCGGCGTACGCATCCGGAGCTGCCCCGCGGCTTCAAGGTGCCGTTCTTCCCGGTGCTGCCGCTCCTGTCGATCGCCGGCTGCATCTGGATCATCCAGGACCTGCGCGCCGTCACGATCTGGGTGTTCCTGATCTGGGTCTCGGTCGCCTTCGCTTGGTACTTCTACTACGGCTTCAGGCACTCGCACCTCGGCCGCCACGAGCACGTCGGCCTCGCCCACGACTAGGACGGCGCGCGATGACGATGATCGTGGGGTTCGCCCCCGATGAGCGCGGAAGGGCCGCGTTGCACCTGGCCAGCCTGCTGGCCCGCTCCGCCGACGACGACCTCGTCGTGGCAACGGTCGTCCCGGCACCGTGGATCCCCGGCATGGCCAAGGTCGACTCGGAGTACCGCCAGTACCTCGACGAGACGGCCGATGCGGCCCTCGAGCGCGCCCGGGCCGGCCTGCCCGACGACCAGCCTGCGACGTTCGTCCGGCACAG
The DNA here is from genome assembly GCA_963786795.1 of uncultured Actinomycetota bacterium. Classification (GTDB taxonomy): domain Bacteria; phylum Actinomycetota; class Actinomycetes; order Propionibacteriales; family Nocardioidaceae; genus Nocardioides_B. Next base: position 121,254 of record CAWBAQ010000026.1, on the reverse strand, counting down.
TGCCCGCTCAGCGCCGGTGGGACTGCTGGAGCTGGCCGAGAAGCACGAGGCAAACGTGATCGTGCTCGGCTCGTCCTCGCACGGCTCCTTCGGGCACATCGCCCTGGGCAGCGTCACCGACCGGCTGGTGCACAGCTCGCCGGTGTCGCTGGCGCTCGCCCCGCGGGGCTACCGATGCAAGGCCGGACCTGCGCGTCGCCCGGGTCACCGCGGCGTACGGCGGGTCGGCGAGCGCCGACAACCTCGTGGTCGCCGCGGCCGCGGTCGCCGCCAGGGTCGGCGCCACGTTGCGGATCGCGTCGTTCGCGGTGTGGGCCCGGCCGGCCTACACGACCCGCCTGGGCACCGACTCCGAGGACGACGTGCTCCAGGAGTGGACCACCACGATGGCGCGAGCCGCGGCGCGTGCGGTCGAAAGCGTCGAGGCACTCAGTCCGGGACCGCCGGTCGAGACCGTGGTCGGCCGGGGTGAGAGCTGGGCCGAGGCGCTCGACGAGATCGGCTGGGGGGAGGCCGACGTGCTCGTCGTGGGCTCGAGCGACCTGGGGCCGGTCGCCCAGGTCTTCCTCGGGTCGCGCGCGACCAAGATCCTGCGGCACGCACCGGTGCCCGTCTTCGTGGTCCCCCGGGGCAGGGCCGAGGAGCTGGCGCGTGGCCTGGCCTGACGCCCGGACCAAGTGATGGCGGACCTGCTGTCGCTGTTCCCCGCCGGCAGCACCCTGGCCGACGACGGCACCCTCGTCATCGGCGGCTGCCGTGCCGACGACCTCGCCGAGGAGTTCGGCACCCCGGTGCTGGTCGTCGCCGAGCAGGCACTGCGGGCCCGGGCGCGCGAGTACGTCGACGAGCTCGCGGCGCGCTGGCCGAACTCCCGGGTGGTCTTCGCGTCCAAGGCCTTTCCCTGCACCGCCGTCCAGCGAGTGATGTGTCGAGGAAGGACTGGGGCTCGACGTGGCCGGGGGCGGTGAGATCCTCACCGCGATGAAGGCCGGGGTCGACCCGGGGCTGGTCGTCCTGCACGGCAACGCCAAGAGCGACGAGGAGATCGAGCTGGCGGTCGAGCACGGCGTCGGACTGGTCGTGGTCGACAACTCCGACGACGTCGACCGGCTCGAGGCAAGCGGTTCCCCGCGGTCGCACCCAGGACGTCCTGGTGCGGGTCATCCCCGGTGTCACGGCCGACACGCACGCCCACGTGCTGACTGGTCACGAGGGTTCGAAGTTCGGGCTCGCCCCGACCGCCGCGACGGCGCTGATCAGCCGCATCGAGACGAGTCCGCGGCTGCGGATGCAGGGCCTCCATGTGCACGTCGGGTCGCAGATCCTCGACGTGGCACCGTTCGCTGCGTCGGTGGCAGCCGTAGCACGGCTCGGTGAGTTCCCGATCTACGACCTTGGCGGCGGGCTCGGCGCCCGCTACACGTGGGCCGACGAGCCACCCTCCGTCGCTGAGTACCTCGACGCGCTGGTCGGTGCCGCGCGGGAGCACCTGCCCGGACAGGCGCAGCTCGTCATCGAGCCCGGGCGGAGCATGGTCTGCGAGTCCGCCGCCACGATCTACCGCGTCACCACGGTCAAGCGGGGCACCACCACCTTCGTAGCCGTGGACGGCGGGATGGGTGACAACCTCGAGGTCGCGCTGTTCGACCAGCGGTTCGAGGCGGGCATCGTGGGTCGCTTCGCGGGTGCCCGGCTCGAGCGGGTCACGGTCGTCGGCCGGCACTGCGAGAGCGGTGACGTCCTGGTGGACGGGGTCGACCTGGCGTCACCCGAGGTGGGTGACCTGCTCGCGGTACCGGCCACCGGGGCGTACTGCTTCACGATGTCCAACAACTACAACGGGAACCGCCGGATCCCGGTGGTCTTCGTTCGCAACGGCCGGGCCCGTCTCGTGGTCCGGCGAGAGACCTGGGCCGAGCTCTCGGCCCGCGACGTGGACTGACGAGTGGGCGCTCTCTCAGGCCTCGGGGATCTGGCGGCCGAACGTCTCGCGGGTGATCTGCTCCGGCTCGGGGCCGCCGCGGACGCCGGTGTCGAGGGCGTCGATCGCGGCGAGCTGGTCGGCGGTGAGCTCGAAGTCGAAGACGTCGAAGTTCTCCGCGATCCGCGAGGGTGTGACCGACTTCGGGATCGCCTGACGGCCCTGCTGCAGGTGCCAGCGCAGCATCACCTGAGCGGGCGTCTTGCCGTGCGCCAGCGCGATCTCGCCGATGACCGGGTCCTGCAGGGTGCTGCCGTGGGAGCCGTCGCGGTAGAAGGTGATCCCGCCGATGGGCGACCAGGCCTGGGACAGGATCCCGTGCTCGGTGTCGACCGCGAGAAGCTCGGACTGCCGGAAGTAGGGGTGCACCTCGATCTGGTTGACGGCCGGCACGACCGACGTCGCTTCCAGCAGCGCGGACAGGTGCTCGGGCATGAAGTTGCTGACCCCGATCGCGCGGACCTTGCCGTCGGCCAGCAGCGTCTCCAGCGCCTGGTAGGCGCCGATGGTGAGGTCGAACTCGCCCGGCAGCGCCTGGTGCAGGATCAGCAGGTCGATCTGGTCGATGCCGAGCTTGCCGGCGCTCTTGTCGAAGGCGTGCAGCGTCTGGTCGTAGCCGTAGTCGGTGATCCAGATCTTCGTCTCGACGAAGATCTCCGAGCGGTCGAGGCCCGAGCGGCCGGATGGCCTCGCCGACCTCGCGCTCGTTGCCGTACGCCGCCGCCGTGTCGATGTGCCGGTAGCCGGTGGCCAGCGCGGCCTCGACGGCCGCGACGGTCTCGCTCCGGCGGTGTCTGGAAGACGCCGAACCCGAGAGCCGGCATCGCGACGCCGTTGTTCAGCGTCCATCAGGGGAACGTTCGCGCGGTCCGAGGTCATGGCCGCACCAGCACCTTGAGCGCGTTGCGGTCGTCCATCGCCGCGTAGCCCTTCGGGGTGTCGTCCAGGGCGACGGTGCGGTCGAAGACCTTGCCCGGGTTCACGGTGCCGTCGAGGACGGCGGGCAGCAGCTGCTCGATGTACGCGCGGACCGGGGCGGGGCCGCCGGTCAGGGTGATGTTGGGGCCGAACAGGCTGCCGAACCCGACCGGCGCGTCCTCGTACTGCGGGACGCCGACGCGGCTGATCACGCCGCCGGGGCGGACGATGCCGACCGCCTGCTCGTACGCCGGCAGGTGGCCGACCGCCTCGAGCACGATCTGGCTGCCGCCGTCGGTGAGGTCGCGGACCTTGGCGATGCCTTCCTCGCCGCGCTCGGCGACCACGTCGGTGGCGCCGAACTCGCGGCCGAGGTCGGTGCGGGCCTGGTGCCGGCCCATCAGCACGATCCGCTCGGCGCCGAGCTGCTTGGCCGACAGCACGGCCAGCAGGCCGACGGCGCCGTCGCCGATCACGGTGACGGTGCTGCCCGCGGTCACGCCGCCGCGGACGGCGGCGTGCCAGCCGGTGCCGTAGACGTCGGACAGGGTGAGCAGGGAGGCCAGCAGCGCCTCGTCGGCTCCGGTCGTCGACGCCGGGGACCTTGACCAGGGTGCCGTCGGCGAGCGGGACGCGGACCGCCTCGGCCTGGCCGCCGGCGGTGCCGAGGCCGGGCGTCGTTCCAGAACCCGCCGTTGACGCAGGAGGTCTGCAGGCCGGCGCGGCAGAACTCGCACACGCCGCAGGAGACCGCGAACGGGGCGATCACGAAGTCGCCGCGGCGTCAGGGTGGTCACCTCGGCGCCGACCTCCTCGACGACGCCGATGAACTCGTGGCCCATCGGCGAGCCGTCGGTCGAGGCCGGCATGGAGTGGTAGGGGTGCAGGTCGCTGCCGCACACGCAGGCGCGGGTCACGCGCACCAGCGCGTCGGTGGGCTGCTGGATGGTCGGGTCGGGGGCGTCGATCACGCGGACGTCGCCCGCGCCGTACATGTAGGTGGCTCGCATGACCCCCAGTCAACGCCAGATCGGCCGCGGCCGGGGAGTCACTGTCGTTCCGGGTACTGCCAGTGCCTCCCTCCGCCGCGCCGACGCCTACCGTGGAGCCATGGCCGACCATCGACCTGCGCGCCGAGATCCGCGAGTTCCTCAGCACGCGGCGCGCCCGCATCACCCCCGAGCAGGCCGGCCTGCCCGCGTACGGCGGCAACCGCCGGGTCAAGGGGCTGCGGCGCGAGGAGGTCGCGATGCTCGCCGGCGTCTCGGTCGACTACTACGTGCGGATGGAGCGCGGCAGCCTCGCCGGCGCCTCCGAGAGCGTCCTCGACGCGCTCGCCAACGCGCTCCAGCTCGACGAGGCCGAGCGGACCCACCTCTTCGCGCTGGCCCGGGAGAGCGGCGCAGGCAGCGCCCGTCGCCGGAAGCGCACCGCCGCCGCACCGGGTCCGCCCGGCGATCCAGCAGGTGCTCGACGCGATGACCGACGCCCCGGCATGGGTGCGCAACGGCCGGCACGACATCCTCGCCATGAACCAGCTGGCCCGCGCGCTCTACTCCCCCGTCCTCGCCGACCCGCGACGCCCGGCCAACACCACCCGGTTCGTCTACCTGCAGCCCGACGCAGGCGCGAGAGTTCTTCGTCGACTACGACCAGATCGCCAACGACGCCGCCGCGATGCTGCGGCTCGAAGCCGGCCGCAACCCGCACGACAAGGCCCTCATCGAGCTCGTCGGCGAGCTGTCCACCCGCACGCGAGCTCTTCCGGCAGCGCTGGGCCTCGCACGACGTCCGGTTCCACCGCAGCGGCCGAAGCGGCTGCGCCATCCCGTCGTCGGCCAGCTCGACCTCGACTTCGAGTCGATGGAGCTGCCCTCCGAACCCGGGCTGCAGCTCAACGTCTACACCGCCGCAGCCGGCACGCCGACCGCGGACGCCCTCAAGCTGCTCGCCTCCTGGGCGGCCTCGCAGGAGAACCTCGCCACCGAAGCAGTGATCACCAAGTAGCCGAGCATCACACATCGGGAACACGCTCCGCCGTCGACATGGCCGCACCTAGACTGCCCCGGTGACACGCTGGGAACGCGCCACCGAGTGGCCCCTCACCATCGCGGCCGTCTGGTTCCTCGCCGCCTATGCCTGGCCGATCATCGATCCCGGCCTCTCGGCGCCCCTTGAAGCCAGCTGCCAGCTCGTCACCTGGGTCACGTGGGCCTTCTTCGCCCTCGACTACCTCGTCCGCGTCAGCCAGGCCGACGACCGCAGACGGTTCATCCTCCGCAACCTTTTCGACCTGCTCGTCATCGTGCTCCCCCTCCTGCGGCCCCTGCGGCTGCTCCGCCTCGTCACCCTCCTCCGGGTGATCAACCGTCGCGCGTCCAGCGGGCTCCGAGGCAGGGTCGCGGCCTACATGATCGGCGGGTCGTCACTCCTCGCGTTCACCGGCGCACTCGCCGTGCTCGACGCCGAACGTGGGCATCCGAACGCCACCATCACGGACTTCGGCGACGCGATCTGGTGGGCCGTCACCACCATGACCACCGTCGGGTACGGCGACACGTTCCCCGTCACCACCACCGGCCGCTTCGTCGCGGCCGGGCTCATGGTCGGAGGCATCGCGCTCCTCGGCGTCGTCACGGCCACCCTCGCCTCCTGGCTGGTCGAGCGGGTCGCCGAGGAGGCAGACGCCGACGACGACCGACTCACCCGCGAGATCTCCGCCCTCCGCGAGCAGGTCATGCGTCTGTCCGCGCTGGTCGAGGACCGGGACAGGTCGACTTCCGGATAACCGGCGACGGGACTGGTTCAGGCACTGAACGCTGGGTACCGTCGAAGCAGCGTTTTCGTCATAGCGCCACATTGACGTGAAGAACCCCCGGCAGGACAAGTGCCGGGGGTTTCTTCACGCCGAGGCTAGGTGCCGCCGGCGTCGCTGTCCGGGATTCGAGCGGCGTGTCAAAGTCCTAGGTTTCTACAAGGATCTCGAGGTTTGCTTTTCTCGTCGCCGCCAGAGGGCGCCCACATGGGGGGCATCGCGAGGCGGAGACAGGTCCCCGTCCTGTCGCGCAGGCGGGGACCTCCTCCAGGCGTCTCGGGGCCGGGTACCAGTCCTCGAGCACCAAGATCCGCCCCCGGCTTGGGTGAGACCGGGGGCGGATCAGGGGCACAGTCGTCCGATCCGGATGATGCCGGGAGACCTCACGGCACATAGCGTCGGGTCCCGCGGACCACCGGTTGGTGGTCGGCAGCCAAGGAGGCCGCGATGCCAGACGCTGACGATTTCTCGACCCGCAGCCATGTGGCAGGCGGAGTGTCCCTTTTCGGCGGGATCCTCCTGGCTACCGTCGGGCTGCTCCAGTTCTTCCAGGGGCTGTCGGCCGTCCTCAACGACAAGGTGTTCACAGTCACCCCGAGGTACGTCTACCAGTTCGACATCACCCTGTGGGGCTGGTTCCACCTCATCATGGGCGCGATTGCCCTGGCGGTGGGAGTGGCGATCGTGGCGAGCCAGCCCTGGGCGTTCTTCCTCGGCATCTTCCTCGCCGTCCTGTCGATGGTGACCCAGTTCCTGTTCGTGCCCTACTACCCCCTGTGGGCGCTGACCATCATCGCCATCGACTTCGCCGTGATCTGGGCTCTCTGCGTCCGCCTCCGCGAGGACTGGACCATCCCCTAGGCAGCCCGCGGACCACGCGGGCAGCGCTGCCCTCGCGGGCGTGAGACTCGGGATGAGAGCCTCAGGCGTGAGCAGTTCGGGTGACCGCGTCCCATGACCTGGCACGTGCGGGGTGGACCCGCCGCCGGTCGTGCCCGGCTGCGCGCGCTGGTGGTCGCCGTGCGCCCGGGGCTGCGCAGGACCGCTGCCCTCGCGCTGGCCTGCAACGCCCTCCTCGAGGTCGGCCAGCTCCTCGGGGTGGACGGGCACCTCTGGCGGTTCAAGAGCCCGTCGTACGTCGCGATGTTCCTGCTGGGCACGGTCGTGCTGTGGGCGGTTGTCGCCGTGGTCCATGCGGTCGTCGGCCGCTTCGACGTGACGGCGGCGGTGACCATCCTGGCGACCGTGGTGGTCGGGTTCGCGAACCACGAGAAGGTGCTGTTCCGGCGCGAGCCGCTCTACCCCGATGACTGGCGGTTCGGGGCCGACCCGGGGTTCCTGCTGCGGATGGCGGGAGCACGAGCCGTGCTGCTGGGAGTCGTGCTGGTCGCCGCCGTCGCGGTGGCGGGCGCGCTGCTGGCGCTGTGGCGACGCCGCCGCGATCCGCCGACGCCTCGACGGGAGCCGTTGCCGGCCGGTGACCGCGTCCTGGTCCGGGTGCTGGGCGGGCTGGTCGGACTGCTGGTCCTGGCGAACGCGACCCAGTTCAACACGCCGGGAAACGTGACCCGGGCCGTCTATGACGACCTCGGGGCCAACTGGCGGGCGTGGTCGCAGCAACGCAACTACCTCGGGAACGGGTTCGTGGGTGGGGTCCTCTACAACCTGGACGTCCCGCCCATGACGGCACCGGAGGGCTACTCGGCCGCACGCATGCGCGCCATCGTGGCGCGGTACCGGTCGGAGGCGTCGCGGATCAACGCGGACCGGGACCCCCTGGGGCTCGCAGACGTCAACGTGGTGCTGGTGCTGTCGGAGTCGTTCAGCGACCCGACGACGCTGCGCGGCGTGCACGTGCCGGTGGACCCCATCCCGTTCACCCGCCGGCTGATGGCAGGCATCGCGACCTCGCACGGCGGGGACGCGATGTCCGGCTCCATGCTGGCGCAGAACGTGGGTGGCGGCACGGCCAACATGGAGTTCGAGGCGCTGACCGGCATGTCGGCCTCCGGCTTCCCCGCCCAGCTGCGCGTCCCGTACCAGATGGTCGTGCCGAACTATCCGTCGTTCCCCTCGGCGGTCGCCTGGGCCCGGGCGACGGGCCACCGAACCGTCGCGCTGCACCCGTTCTCCACGGAGATGTACCGGCGCAGCGACGTGTACCGGTCCTTCGGTTTCGACGAGTTCCTCTACGACCGGACCATGCACTCCCCCACCAGGATCGGGCACGGCGCGTACATCTCGGACGCCTCGACGTTCGGCCAGGTCGAGCGGACCTTGCGCACGGAGCGGAAGCCGGTCTTCATGAACGTGGTCACGATGCAGAACCACATGCCGTACGCCGGTCGGTACGACGACCCGGTGGACGTGACCGGTCCGGACGGGGAGCCCGTCCCGGACGCCGGGCAGTACGTGCGCGGGCTCCGGCACACCGACGCTGCGCTGCGCGACCTCGTCGCTGACCTGCGGGACCTCGACGAGCCGACGGTGCTGGTCTTCTACGGCGACCACCTGCCCGGCTTCTACCCGCAGAGCGTGTTCGACCAGAACGGTGCCGGGGCGATGCGCCGGACGCCGTTCTTCGTCTGGGCGAACTTCGCCGACCCGTTCCACGGTGACACGCACCGTCCCGGCCGACGCCCGGGAGACGGGCGCCGTGGTGAGCCCGGCACACTTCGTCGACCTGGCGGCGGAGCGGGCCGGGGCGGCGGTCACGCCGTACTTCGCATCTGCTGACCGAGCTGCGATGGCAGGCGCCGGCCCTGGAGGGACGGACCATCGTGGGCCCCTCCGGGTCAGTCGTGTCGCGCCGGCAGCTGTCCGGACGTGGCTCGCCGGGTCCTCGACGACTACCGGATGGTGCAGTACGACCTGTCCGTCGGGAAGCGCTACAGCCAGGCCGGACTGTTCGGCACGCCGTAGCGACCGGACCCCGGCTCACGCGCCCTCAGGTCAGCGAGGACGCGAGCGTCGTGAGCGCGTTGGAGGCACCACTGAGGACCGGGGCACCGTGACCGACCAGGATCGTGCTCGGTGTCAGCCGCGCGAGCTTGCGCACGGAGGCGGCTGCGGCCGCCTCGTCCTCCGTGAACTGCGGGTTCGAACCCGCCAGCCCGTCCATGTTCGTCAGTGCGTCCCCGGCGACCAGCACGCCGGTGTCCGCGTCGAAGACCGCCACGTGTCCCGCGGTGTGCCCCGGCGTGGCGACGACGCGCAGCCCGAACACCTCGTCGCCGTCCTTCAGGGCCTTGAGCTGACGAGGGGCGTCCACCTCGGCGAGGTCGGCGGCTCCGACGTACCCGGTCGCCTTGGTCGCCTCGGTCAGGACCTCTCCGACGCTGCCGGCGTGGTCGGGGTGCTTGTGGGTGAGCACCACGTGCCGGACTCCGGCCCATCCCGGTCCCGGCCTTGTCGAGCACCGCACCGATCGCGTCGGCGCTGCCCGCCACTCCCGTGTCGACGACCGCTGCCTCCCGGCCGCGCACCAGCACGTAGGCCGCCACGAACCCGAGGTCGACACGCGACCAGGCCAGTCCACCCTCGGTCTCGGCGGGCGCCGACTCGGGAGCCCCGGAGTTGAGCGGTCCGGTCTCGGTGGGCGGCGTCGCCACGTCCGTCGGCTGGCCGGTGCCGCTGCAGGCGGCCAGGCCCAGCACGGCTACGCCCACGGCCCCCCGACCGGTCTGGGTCAGGAACCACCGACGACCGACGAGATGTCCAGACCATGTGCTCACCAGCCGACCCTATCGTCGTACAGGCACGTCGTCAAGGGTCGTCGCGTCGAGGTTCGCCAGCTGTGCCGCGGTCAGCCGGTGACCGTGAAGGTCCCGGAGGTGACGACGGCGGACAACGTGGGGTCCTCGACGGTGAGGATCGCCTTCCAGGTCCCGGGGAGCGGGAACGTGAAGTCCGCGACCCAGACCCCGTTGCGCCGGTCAAGGGCACAGGGATGGCACCGAGACCACGGCCGGGGTTGCTGAGCTTCAGCCGGACCCGCGTGGTCCTGATCGGCTGGCCGTCATCGTCGGTCAGGAGGAGGTGCAGCTGACTGCCGGCGGTTGCGGCCGGCAGGACGCCCAGGACGGCCCGGCGGTCCGAACCGAGTGGCATCTGGACGACAGCGTTGGCCGCGGCGGACCCTGCCGCGACGCCGCCCGGGACCGGACCCCGTCGGTGAGGTGTCCCGCGGCGGTGGGCTGGTCATGCTCAGCACGGCGGTGGCGGTCAGCACTGCCACGGTGACAAGAGCCTCCAGACGGACGGAGCGCAACGGCACCCGATGCTGCTGCAGCCGTCGACGGGAGACAGCAGCGGCGACGAGTGCGCCCGCCACCAGGACCAGCTTGGTGACCAGGACCAGGCCGTAGCGGGTCTGCCAGAGCTGGGCCACGGCGTGCACGTGGCTCAACGAGTTCAGTGCGCCGGTGGCGACCAACGCGAGCACCGAGGTCATCGCGAGCGTCGAGAACTGGTGCCAGGCCCGCCGTTCCACCGAGCGTCCGAGGGCCACGAGCACGACGAGTCCGCCCACCCAGATCCCGGCAGCCACCACGTGGACGGCGACGACCGCGAGGTCCACCGGACGACCGGACGCGGCGCCGTGCCCGGCTGCCGCAATGGCAGCCGCAGCGCCCAGCACGCCCACCGCCACGAGCCACCTGACGGTCCGGCTCGCCAGCACGGGCAGCCGCCACACCAGGCCCAGCAACGCCGCGTACAGGGTGAGCCGCCAGGCCATGGCCGTGCCGAACGGAGTCCCGAGGGTCTCCCGGAGCAGGCCGGGGTCGAAGAGGCGGGTGGCCGGCACGCCGGCGGTGTAGGGACCCTGCATCAGCAGCCCGGCCACCGCAGCCACGAACCCGCCGACGAGCCCCACCCGGACCAGCAGCTGGAGCGTCGCGTCCGTGCGGCTTCCGGGAGAGCAGAACAGCACGAACGCGATCACGCCGGCCAGGAGCGAGAAGGCGAGGTATCCGGCCAACCGCGCCACGATCACCTGCCAGGGCGCCGTTTCGGCCGTCGGCGTCGTCTGCACGGTCGCGGCCCCGCTGGTCGCGGCGGCGGCTCCGATCCCGAACGAGAACGCACCCGCCACCGGATGGCCGTCGGAGGACACGACCCGCCAGCTCACGGCGTACGAGCCGTCGGGGAGCTGGGCGGGCATCGGCCACGTGACCGTGTGCCCGGTCACCGAGGGCGCGGGAGTCTTCAGGGTGGCGCCGACGGAGTCGACCAGGTGGATGCCGTCGTCGACGAGGTTGACCGACTCGGTGAACGTCATCGTGATGGTGTCGGGGGCTGCTTCGAGTCGCTCGCCGCTGGCCGGGTCGCTCGAGACGAGCTCGGCGTGCGCCGACACCGGGGAGGCGAAGAGCAACGCGAAGACGGCCGCCAGCACCGCGGAGATCATTCCGCGGCGAAGGCCGTTGCTGAGCGATGTCATCAGTGCTCCAGTGTCCCGGTCGGGAACGCCGGGGACCGCGACGGTCCCCGGCTTCCCCGTGCCGGTCTAGGCGTGTGCGTCCTCGGAGACACGCGTCGGACGTCCCGGCTCGTCGGTGCGAGCGGGGCGTCCACGTCGCCACGCCAGCAGCACGGCCAGGGCGGACAGCACCAGCGCGGCGCCGGACATGGCGAGGGGCAGGGTCGAGTCAGAGCTGTCGGGCTCCGCGACTGCCGTCCCGGCAGCAGCCTGGTCGGTCTGGTCGGTCTGGTCGGCGGCCGTCGAGCCGGTGGCCGGGTCGGATCCCTCAGACGTGCTGCCGGCACGCGGTGATGGCCAGCGTCGGGGCCGGGTGCTCCGCTTCCACGGACGGGTCGGCCGAGACCTCGTTCCAGTTCACCTGCTCGCCGTCCGAGTACGTCTGCTGGGCCGTGAACCGCAGCTGCCCGGTCGCGGGGAGCGGGCCCAGGCTGAGTGAGAAGTCCTGGAACTGGCCCGGCCTGACGCCCCCGCCGGTGGCGGTCCAGGTGACCTGGGAGACGACGGTGTCCAGCTTCTCGCCGAACATGTCGATGGGCTGGGCCAGGTGCCGGGTCGTGGTCTTCGCCGACCAACCGGGGGTCGACGTGGTCTGCACCGAACCGATGGGTTGCCCCTTCGGGAGGATGACGCGGAGCTGGGTGGTGCTGGCGTCGTCGCGCTCGTTCGGGACGCGGAAGGCGACCACGGAGAAGTCTCCCCCCTGGACGCTGTCGGGCTGGACGCTGACGTGTGCCTGGGCGGCACCCGGCAGGGCGACGGTGGCGGCGACGACGGCGCCGGCCCCGATCACGAGCCGGGTGGAGGTACGACGAAGGGACGTGGTGTGGAACATGAGGGTCTCGATTCACTGGAGTCGTGCACGTGGAGGGGCAGCTGCGGCACGCGACGGTGGACGTCGACGTCCGGGTGCTGCGAGGAGGGCGTGTCAGGCGGGAAGGAGGCACGGCGGGCCGCGGCGGGAGACGGCGTACCCGTCCCACAGCGACGTTCCCTGCGGAAGGGCGGACAGCCACCCCGGCACGACGTACGTGCCCGAGCCGGCGGGCGCGGGCGCGGAGGCGGCCGCGCGGCAGAGCACGCGCAGGGACTCGACGGCGCAGCGGCCGGTCAGGGCGAGGATGGTCCAGGCAGCACGTTCTCCGGCCGCCAGCCAGAGCCCGACGGCGACCGCCGCGGCGAGGTGGGCGCCCAGCATGGCCAGGTCGGCGCCACTCATCATCGCCAGCACGACCTCGCGGGACGCAGCGGGGTGACGTGACGCTGCACCGGGCTCGGCGAGAGCCGCGGACGTCATCAACACGGAGGCGCGGTGCGTCGCGTGCCCCGAGGGCGCGACCCACTGCAGCGCCAGGTGGACCAGCCCTTGCCCGGTCAGCACCAGCGCGACGACACGTGAGGCGGACGCACGTCGACCGAGCATCGGGGCGACCAGAAGACCCGTGACGGCCAGCAGGACCAGCAGCCCGGATGCGGGTGGGGCGGCACCGCCGACGGCCACGTGTCCGGCCGACCCCGGTGAGGACCACGACGGCGGCCAGCACCGCGGCGCGCAAGCAGCGCAGCGCCTCGTGCTCCGCCATCGGTCCCACCGGGCTCTCCCGTCGTCCGTGTGGACACGAACATGCCACGGCGGGCTTGGGAGATTCTTGAGCCAGAAGGCTCATACGCCGGGTAGTCCGTGACGGACTGCAGGCCTCAAGCCCCGGAGGACCTGCACTCCGTCACGGACTACCGGCAGGGGGTGGGCGGGGCCAGGGTGCGGCGGAGGCCGTCGTGGAGGTAGACCGCGTGACCGCAGACCTGGGCGACCCGGCGGTAGTGGGTGGCCAGCTCCAGCCGGGTCCGGTCGTGGGCGTCGATGTTCCACGAGTCCAGGTCGCCCCACGCCACGACCCAGGTCGGCGCGGCCGGACCACGCAGCACGGCGCGCAGACGCGCCAGGTGCGGGTCGAGGGTGCGCATCGGCAGCGACCAGAGCTGGTCGTACGGCGAGCGCAACCCCGACGCCTGCTGGACGTCGGCGTTGCCGAACAGGACGGTCGCGGTGTCACCGGGGGCGTCCGAGTCCCGGACGTAGCTTCCGACGGCCTGCGCGTGGCCGCGGTACGCCGTGCCGGCGAACGTCACCACGACGGTCGCCAGCACAGCCGAGACGACGGTGAGCACCACCGTGACGCGCACCCGCGCGGCGTCGGCGGCCCACAGTCCGGCGGCGAGCGCCAGCACCGGAGCCAGCTGCAGCAGGTAGTGCGGCCAGTAGCTGCCGCCGAGCGCGACGCTCACCACCTCGAACGCCGCCGTCACGCCGACGGCCCACGCCACCGGCGGTCCGCGGAAGCGGCAGCGGACCGACTCGCTGAGCAGCACGACCAGCATCGGCAGCGCTCCGGCCAGCACCGCGAGCCCGACCAGCATCGGTGGCCCGGAGCAGCGTGGCATGGAGGCTGTGGTCCTCGATCACGTCGAGCGCCGTGCCCCGGAACCCGAACACGGCGTCGTACGCCACACCGAGCCCGACCCGTGACCACGCGACGTACGCGAGCGCGGCGCCGACGACCAGGGCTCCGCCCAGCACACCTCCGGCAGCGACGACGGCGGCGTCACGCGGCACGATGCGCCGTTGCAGGAGCAGGGCGGCGAGCAGGACCACGGCGAAGACGACGCCGTCGCCGAAGTTCTGCTTGACCATCACCGCCGCTCCGGCAGCGAGCCCGGCGAGGACCGCTGCCCCGAAGGCAGGCAGCCCGGACCGGCGTACGGCGGCCAGGGTCAACGCCAGGGACAGCATCACCAGCGGGGCGGCGAAGATCTCACCGTCGGCCTCCTGCGCGACCAGCACGGGCGTCACTGCGAGCGCCCCTGCCACCACGGCCGCCCACCGCACCCCTCGCGGCCCGACGACCTCGTGAGCGGCCGCAGCAGCGGACACGACCAGCAGCACGCAGGACGCCGTCGCGAGCAGCCGGATCGTCGGCGGCCAGCCGGTCAGCACGGCCAGCCGGTAGAGCGCCATCAGCAGCGGCGGCCGGTCCACGAAGTAGTGCCCGTAGAGGTTCGGACCACCCGCGTGCCAGTCCTGCGCGACCAACCAGAAGCCGGCCTCGTCGCTGAACAGCGGTCCGACGACGTAGCCGAGGCGCAGCACCAGCACGGCCAGCACCACCCCGCCGACGAACCGTCGCGTCGACACGCGAGGAGTGCTCGGAGCGAGCAGGGCGAAGGCCACGCCACCAGTGAAGCCTGGCTACCTGAAGACAGCATGAACGGGCGACCGGCTGGGTGCGGTACCGAGCCGGTCCCTCAGCCCCAGAAGACGCGCTCGACGACCTGCCGGGCCCTCCGGGTGACCCGCAGGTAGTCGTCGACCATCCGGTCGGACTCGCCGGGCGGGTAGCCGCGGATGTGCGCCACCGCGGCCCGTTCGCGGGCGTCGCGGGGCAGCGCGTCGGCCGACCTGCCGCGGACCTGCGTGATCGCGTTGCGCAGCCCGCTCGCGGTGCGCCACGCGCCGGCGAGCGCCCCGGCGTCCGACGGCGCTGAGCAGGTCGGCGTCGACGGCGGCCTGGAGGGCGTCGAGGGTGCGGGTCGTGCGCAGCCCCTCGACGGCGCCGGCGTGCTGCATCTGGATCAGCTGGACCGTCCACTCCACGTCGGCCAGTCCCCCGCGCCCGAGCTTGAGGTGGGTGGCCGGGTCGGCCCCGCGCGGCAGCCGCTCGTCGTCGACGCGGGCCTTGATCCGTCGGACCTCGAGTACGTCGTCCGGGCTGATCCCGCCCTCGGGGAAGCGCAGCGGGTCGATCAGCTCGGTGAACCGGCGGCAGAGGTCCGCGTCACCGACCATCGCGCTGGCCCGCAGCAGGGCCTGCGCCTCCCAGACCACCGACCAGCGCGAGTAGTAGCGGGCGTAGGACTCGAGCGTGCGCACCAGCGGACCCTGCTTGCCCTCGGGTCGCAGGTCCGCGTCGACCACGAGGGCCGGGTCGGTGCCGGGCAGGGACAGCAGCCGGCGGAACTCGTTGGCGACGTCGCGGGCGGCCCGGCTGCTGTCCTCCCCGTTCGCGCCCGGCAGCGGGTCGTGCACGAACATCACGTCCGCGTCGCTGCCGAAGCTCAGCTCGAAGCCGCCGAACCGGCCCATCGCCACGATCGCCATCCGGGTCGGCAGCGGGGCGCGCCGCTCCGCCTCGATCGCGAGCCACGCCACCGTCAGCGCCGCGTCGAGGGTCGCCGCGGTCATCTCGGTGAGGGCGACGCCCACGGCGTCCACGTCGACGAGACCGAGCAGCTCCCCCACCGCGATCCGGAACAGCTCGCGTCGCCGGATCGCCCGGATGGCGGTCACCGCCTCCACCGGGTCGGTGTGCCGGTGGGCCGCCGCGGTCATCTCCTTCTGGAGCGCCGCGCGGGACAGCGGCTCGAGCGCCTCGTCGCTGGCGAGCATCCGCACGCCGTCCGGCGCGCGCAGCAGCAGGTCGGTGGCGTAGCGGCTCGACGCGAGGACCGTCGCGAGGCGTTGCGCGACCTGTCCCTCGTCGCGGAGCGTCTGGAGGTACCAGTGCGTCGAGCCGAGCGCCTCGGAGATCTGCCGGAAGCCGAACAGCCCGGCGTCGGGGTTGGGCGCGTCCGCGAACCAGCCGAGCATGGCGGGGAGCAGGGTCCGCTGGATGTTCGACGAGCGCGACACCCCGGCGGTGAGCGCCTCCAGGTGCCGCAGCGCGGCCCGCGGGTCCTCGTAGCCCAGCGCGGCGAGCTGCTGCTCGGCGGCCTTCGGGGACAGCCGCGCCTCGTCGGCCCGGAGGCGTGCGACGGCGGCCAGCAACGGCCGGTAGAAGAGCTTCTCGTGCAGCCGCCGCACCTCGCGGCTGTGCCGGCGCCACTCCCGGTTGAGCTCGTCGACCGGCTCACGCATGAACCCCATCGAGCGTCCCAGCCGGCGCAGCGCCTCGACGTCCTCCGGCAGGACATGGGTGCGACGCAGCTGCCACAGCTGCATGCGGTGCTCGAGGGTGCGCAGGAAGCGGTACGCCGCGTCGAGGGCCGCGCCGTCCTCGCGTCCGACGTACCCGCCCTGGGTCAGCCGCGCCAGCGCCGACAAGGTCGTGGAAGCGCGCACCGACTCGTCCGAGCGCCCGTGCACGAGCTGGAGCAGCTGGACCGCGAACTCGACGTCGCGCAGGCCGCCGGAGCCGAGCTTGATCTGCCGCCCGGCGTGAGCGGCCGGGATGTGCTCGATGACGCGCCGGCGCATGGCCTGCACCTCGGTCACGAAACCGGGTCGCTCGGACGCCGACCAGACCATCGGCGCGACCCGGGCGCAGAACTCGCGCGCCGACCTCGAGGTCGCCGGCGACCGGACGGGCCTTGAGCAGCGCCTGGAACTCCCAGGTCTTCGCCCACTTCTGGTAGTAGCCCTCGTGGCTCGCGAGCGTGCGGACCAGCGGGCCCGACTTGCCCTCGGGGCGCAGGTTCGCGTCGACCGGCCAGATGGTGCCCTCGCCGGTGTGGTCGGAGCAGATCCGCATCAGGTTCGAGGCGAGCTGGGTCGCCGCGCGCAGGGCACCCGACTCGTCGTACCCCTCGGCGGCCTCGGCCACGAAGATCACGTCGACGTCGCTGACGTAGTTCAGCTCGTGGCCACCGCACTTGCCCATCGCGATCACGGCGAGCCGTGCCGACGCGGCGGTCTCCCCGACCCGGGCCCGCGCGATGGCGAGTGCGGCGTCGAGCGTGCCGGCCGCGAGGTCGGACAGCTCGGCCGCGACGTCGTCGACGCCGACGGCGTGCGAGAGGTCGCGAGCGGCCAGGCGGAGCAGCAGCCGGCGGTACTCGACCCGCAGCGCGTCCACGCAGGTCGGCGTCGTCACCGTGCGACACCGGCGCGGCGGCCTGCGGGTCGGCGCCCACCGCCCGGAGCAGGCTGTCGCGCACCGCGAACGCCGCGCGGCCGGGTCGAGCCGAGTGCCGGGTCGCGCAGGTCGCGCCAGTGCTCCGGATGACGCAGCAGGTGGTCGCCGAGGGCCGAGCTGGCGCCGAGCACCGCGAACAGCCGCATGGCGGTGCCCTCGTCGTCGACCAGCGCCCGGAGCAGGGCGTCCCGGTCCGGGACACGGTCGGCGAGGTCGGCGAGGTACTCCAGTGCCTGGTCCGGGTCGGCGGTGGTGCCGACGAGGTGCGTGAGCACGTCCGCACCCGCGCCGAGCCGGTCGAGGGTGCGAGAGCGCCCGCTCGACGTCCTCGAACCCCAGCCGGACCAGTCGGCCCGAGGTGGTGGTGACGCGGCCGTCGGTCACCGGCGGGCCAGGTCACCGGCGGGCTCGCGGCACACCCGGGCGAACGAGTCGGCGAGCACCCGCCAGGTGGAGCGGAGCCGGTCGCGGGCCGCCGCCACGTCGTCGACGTAGGCGTCGACGTCGACGCCCCGTTCGACCGCGTCGTCCCGGTCGTTGTCCGCCCAGGGCCGGATGATCTCCTCGCCGGCCTCGGGGTGCCACTGCACGCCCCACACCGACGGCGCGAAGCGGGCGGCCTGGAGCTCCCCGCCCGGGGTGTGGGCGAGGTCGACGGCGCCGTCCGGCAGGCGCGTGACGACGTCGTTGTTCCACTGCACCGCCGGTGCGTCGTCCAGCGCGGCGACCGGGCCGAACAGCCGGTCCTCGTGCGCCGCGGCGGTCCAGCCCGCGTCGAGGACCCCGATCTGCTGGCCGCGCGGACCGGGTGCGACCTCTCCCCCGAGGGCGACCGCGACGAGCTGGTGCCCCAGACAGATGCCGAGCAGCGGGGTGCTCCTCGGCGGCGGCCGCGCGCGACAGCTCCTTGAGCGTCCGTCAGCCAGGGGTGGTCGGCGTCGTCGTACGCCCCCATCTCGCCACCGAGGACGAGCAGCCCGCAGTGCTCGCGCAGGTGGGACGGCAGCGGGTCTCCGGCGTAGGGACGGCGTACGTCGATCGTCAGCCCGGCCTCGGCCAGCCACTCCCCCATCCAACCGGGAGGGCACTGGGCCTCGTGCTCGACGACCAAGCAGGGGCGGGGTGCTCACCCGGCGAATCTATCGTCCGCCCCGAGGCACTCACGCCGACACGTCGTGCCGAGCAGCGACGGACACTCCGATGACCAGCAGGGCCGGCACCAGCGCGGCGACGCACGGCAGGTAGACGAACGCGAAGACGCAGGCGTGGACAGGATGCCGAGCACGCCGGCCGCGAGTGCGCAGCGAGGTGGCGTGCGGACTGCTGCCGCAGCGACCGGGCAGGGCCACGGCGGCCAGCACCCCGGGCACACCGACGAGCACCAGCACGCCGAGCCCGATCATGAGGCCGAGGCCGTCCAGGAACTCCCCGCTCTGGCCCGCGTCCTCGCCGATGAAGTAGAGGCCGAACGCCGCTCCGGCGAGCACGGGCACCAGCGCGAGGCCGAGGAAGATCTGCAGCAGCCGGTCGACGGCACGAGTGGTCATGGACCCGAGCGTCGCGCGACGACAGGGGTCCGCACATGCGCTCTCCTACTCAGTGCGGAGGCGTCGCGGTGCTCAGGTTCAGAGCAGCGGCAGCATCCGGTCGCGCTCGAAGGCGGAGACCTGGACGCGGTACTCCTCCCACTCGGCGCGCTTGTTGCGCAGGAAGAAGTCGAAGACGTGCTCCCCGAGCGTCTCGGCGAGCAGCTCGCTGTTCTCGGCGACCGCGATCGCGTCGTACAGGCTCCTCGGCAGCGGGTCGATGCCCAGCGACTTGCGCTCCCGCTCGGTGAGCGACCAGACGTCGTCCTCGGCCTCGCGCGGCAGCTCGTAGCCCTCCTCGATGCCCTTCATGCCGGCCGCGAGCAGCACCGCGAACGCGAGGTAGGGGTTGCACGCGGAGTCGATGGTGCGCAGCTCCATGCGGGTCGACTGGCCCTTGTTGGGCTTGTACATCGGCACCCGGACCATCGCGGAGCGGTTGTTGTGGCCCCAGCAGATGTACGACGGCGCCTCGCCGCCCCACATCAGCCGCTTGTAGGAGTTCACCCACTGGTTCGTGACGACCGCGATCTCGGCGGCGTGCTTGAGGACGCCCGGCGATGAACTGGCGGCCGGTCTTGGAGAGCTGGTACTCCGCGCCGGCCTCGAAGAACGCGTTGGTGTCGCCCTCGAACAGCGACACGTGGGTGTGCATGCCGGAGCCCGGGTGCGTGGTGAACGGCTTGGGCATGAACGTCGCCCAGATGCCCTGGCTCAGCGCCACCTCCCGCACCACCGTGCGGAACGTCATGATGTTGTCGGCCGTGGACAGCGCGTCGGCGTAGCGCAGGTCGATCTCCTGCTGGCCGGGGCCGCCCTCGTGGTGGGTGAACTCCACCGAGATGCCCATCGCCTCGAGCATCGTGATCGCCTCGCGGCGGAAGTCCGAGCCCATGCTCTGCGCGGTGTGGTCGAAGTAGCCGCTGCGGTCCACCGGCACCGGCTCGCCGCCCGGCGTCGGGGTGTCCTTGAACAGGTAGAACTCGATCTCGGGGTGCGTGTAGAACGTGAAGCCGTTCTCCGCGGCCTTCGACAGGGTGCGCTTGAGCACGTAGCGCGGGTCGGCGTACGACGGGGAGCCGTCGGGCATCACGATGTCGCAGAACATCCGCGCCGTGCTCGGGCCCTCGCCGCGCCACGGCAGGATCTGGAACGTCGACGGGTCCGGCTTGGCCAGCATGTCCGCCTCGTAGACGCGGGCGAAGCCCTCGATCGCGGAGCCGTCGAAGCCGATGCCCTCGGCTGAAGGCGCCCTCGAGCTCGGCCGGCGCGATCGCCACCGACTTCAGGTAGCCGAGCACGTCGGTGAACCACAGCCGCACGAACCGCACGTCGCGCTCCTCGAGTGCGCGGAGCACGAAGTCCTCCTGCTTGCCCATCCGGGCGCCTCCCTCTCGCTGCTCGTGGTCCGCCGTCGGACCGCAGGTCAGTCTGACCCGCGCCATGTTTCTGGGGTGTAAACGCCCTACCTCAGGCTCGCCAGCCGTCGTCTGACGGCCGCCTGCCTCCGGAGCGCGGACAGCCGTTGCCGGGCGGCGCGGACCGCCTTCTGCCGACGGTTGATCGGCTTGAAGCCGTGCCCGATGATCCGCGGCGGGTCGAGCACGCTGACCACCTTGACCCGCTCGAAGCCCTCGAGGAAGACCTCGCGCATCGCGCGCCGGCTGAACCGGTAGTAGTCGAAGCGGTAGTGCACGTGGAACGTCTTCGGTGGTCTGCCCGTGGTCGGTCGGTCGCTTGGCGAAGCCCGGCACGCAGATCACCAGCAGGCCACCGGGCCGCAGCACCCGGTGCATCTCCTGGATCGAGAGCCAGAACTTCTGGTCGTGCTCGTGCACGGCGCACGACATCACCAGGTCGAACGAGCTGTCCTTGAACATGTGCATGTCGTTGGAGCTGCCGACGACGTGCTTGATGCCGGTCCCGGCGGGCTGCTCCACCAGGTTGATGCACCAGCGCTCGGCGCGGCGCACCTCCGGGAACCGCAGCAGCGACTTCTCGTCGACGTACCCACCGACCTCGAGCACCCGCTGTGGCCGGATGCCGCTCCGTCGCACGATCCGTCGCATGCGCCGTTGGATCTCGGGGTTCGCCATGTAGGTGCGTCTCCTGTACGTCGTCGGCAGTGTCCGCCGACCCTACCGTCGCTCAGCCGACGGACGTCGAACGATGGCTGGCGGCTGGCGTCAGCCCTCGGGGACGTTGCGGCGGAGCTCGTCGAGCCAGACCGTGGCGTTGCCGTCCGACGGCGCCCGCCAGTCCCCGCGCGGGGACAGCGAGCCGCCGGCGACCACCTTCGGGCCGTTGGGCAGCGCCGACCGCTTGAACTGGCTGAACGCGAAGAACCGCTGCACGAAGACCTCGAGCCACTTGCCGGATCGTGGTCAGGTCGTAGGCCGTGCGGCGGTCGGCGTCGAAGCCCGGCGGCCAGTCGCCGGCGTCCGCGTCGGACCAGGCGTGCCGGGCCAGGAACGCGATCCGGCTGGGCGGGAAGCCGTAGCGCAGCACGTGGAAGAGCGTGAAGTCCTGCAGGGCGTAGGGGCCGATGGCGTCCTCGGTGCTCTGCGGCCGCTCGCCCTCGGCGACGGGGACGAGCTCGGGGGAGATCTCCTGGTCGAGGATCTCGCGCAGCACGGTCGCCGACCTCGGCGTCGAACTGCCCGGTGCCGATCACCCAGCGGATCAGGTGCTGGATCAGCGTCTTCGGCACGCCGGTGTTCACCGCGTAGTGCGACATCTGGTCGCCGACGCCGTAGGTGCACCAGCCCAGCGCGAGCTCCGAGAGGTCGCCGGTGCCGAGCACGATGCCGCCGCGGTGGTTGGCGAGCCGGAACAGGTAGTCGGTGCGCAGGCCCGCCTGGACGTTCTCGAACGTGACGTCGTAGACCGGCTCGCCGTCCGCGAACGGGTGGTCGAGGTCCTCGAGCAGCTGCCGCGCGGCCGGCCGGATGTCGATCTCCTCGAACGTGACGCCCGAGCGCCTCGGCCAGCCGGGTCGCGTTGGCCTTGGTGCCTTCGCTGGTGGCGAACCCCGGCAGCGTGAACGCGTGGATGTCGCTGCGGGGACGGCCGAGCCGGTCCATCGCGTTGGCCGCGACGATCAGCGCGTGCGTCGAGTCGAGGCCGCCGGACACCCCGATGACGACCTTGGGTCCGCCGATCGCGTGCGAGCCGCTGCTCGAGCCCGGAGACCTGGATGTTGTAGGCCTCGTAGCAGTCCAGCGCGAGCCGCTCGGGGTCGTCGGGCACGAACGGGAAGCGGTCGACCCGGCGCAGCAGGCCGATGTCGCCCGCGCGGCGGGTCGAGCGTGAACTCGATGTTCTCGTAGTCGGACGGGTGCAGGCCCTCGGCACGGAGGTTGTCGTCGAACGTGCCCTGCCGCAGCCGCTCCTGCCGGATCCGCGTCAGGTCGACGTCGACCGTCGTACGCCGGGCCCGTCGGGGAAGCGCTCGCTCTCGCCGAGCAGGTCCCCGACCTCGTAGACCATCGTCTGGCCGTCCCACGACAGGTCGGTGCTCGACTCGCCCTGGCCGGCGGCGGCGTAGAGGTACGCCGCGAGGCAGCGGGCCGACGCCGAGCGGACCAGCAGCCGCCGGTCCTCGGCGCGCGCGACCGTGATCGGGCGAGCCGGAGAGGTTCGCGAGCACCGTCGCGCCCGCGAGCGCCGCGTTGGCGCTCGGCGGGACCGGCACCCACATGTCCTCGCAGATCTCCACGTGCAGCACCAGGCCCGGCACGTCGATGGCGCGGAACAGCAGGTCGGGACCGAAGGGCACGTCCTGCCCGCAGACCGTGATGACGCCGCCGCCGGCCTGGTCGTCGCCCGAGGCGAAGTGGCGCCGCTCGTAGAACTCGCGGTAGTTCGGCAGGTGCGACCTTGGGCGCGACGCCGAGGACCCGGCCGCGGTGGATCACGACCGCGCAGTTGTAGAGCCGGTGCAGGCTGCGCAGCGGCGCCCCGACGACGAGCACCGGCAGCAGGTCGGCGGACGCCGCGACGATCTCGTCGATCGCCGTCCTCCACCTCGTCGAGCAGCGTCTCCTGGAGCAGGAGGTCGTCGATGGCGTAGCCGGTCAGGCACAGCTCGGGGAAGATCGCGACCGCGACGCCCTCCTCGTGGCACGCGCGCGCCTGCGCGAGCACCGCCCGCGCGTTGGCGGCGGGTCGGCGATCGACCGTCGGCACGGTGCAGGCCGCCACCCGCGCGAAGCCCTGGGCGTAGGCCGAGTAGAAGTCCACGGGGCCGAGTCTGCCAGTGCCGGGCCCGCGCCGCGGGCAGTGAGCGACGACACAGGTCGCATCGGCACGCGCCGGGTCTACGCTCGAAGACGGTCCGGGGACTCCGCACAGGGAGCCTCGAGAACACGTTCGGAGGATGAGGCATGAGCGAGACGACTGCGCCGTACGGCAGCGGAGCCAGCGGGTGCGACGGACCCGGTGAAGCCGGTGAAGCGGGTGCGCACCCACCACCTGCGCGAGATGAAGGAGCGCGGCGAGAAGTGGGCGATGCTCACCGCCTACGACATGTACACCGCGGCCACCTTCGACGAGGCCGGCATCCCGGTGCTGCTCGTCGGCGACTCCGCCTCGAACAACGTCTACGGCAACGAGACCTCCCTGCCGGTCACCGTCGACGAGCTCATCCCGCTGGCGCGTGCGGTGACCCGCTCGGTCCGTCGCGCGCTCGTCGTCGCCGACCTGCCGTTCGGCTCCTACCAGGGCGTCGGCCGAGCAGGCCTTCCACACCTCGGTGCGGTTCATGAAGGAGGCCAACGCGCACGCCGTCAAGCTCGAGGGCGGCGCCGAGATGGCACCCCAGGTCGAGCTGCTCACCCGGGCCGGCATCCCGGTGATGGCGCACATCGGCTTCACCCCGCAGTCCGAGCACAACCTCGGCGGCTACCGCGTGCAGGGCCGCGGCGAGACCGGCACGTCGGCTGCTCGCCGACGCGCAGGCGCTGGAGGCCGCCGGTGCGTTCGCGGTCGTGATGGAGATGGTGCCCGGCGACGTCGCGGCCGAGATCACCAAGACGCTCACGATCCCGACGATCGGCATCGGCGCCGGTGTCGACTGCGACGCGCAGGTGCTCGTCTGGCAGGACATGGCCGGGCTGCGCACCGGCCGGATGCCGCGTTTCGTCAAGCAGTACGCCGACCTGCACGGCGTGCTCCTCGGAGCCGCGCAGGAGTACGCCGCCGACGTCGCCGCCGGGACGTTCCCCGGACCGGAGCACACGTTCTAGCCGAGCGCCTCAGCCAGAACAGCAGCAGCAGCGCGAACCAGAGCACGACGGCGACGACCGGCAGCAGCGACGATCGCGACCGGACGTCGCGTGAACCAGCGGCACGCGAGCACGAAGAACACCAGCCAGATCAGCGGCATCACGACGCTGTGCAGCACGCTCGGGAACGCGATCGCCGCGTAGCCGTAGAGGAAAGCGGCCACCGCGATGCCGCCGATGCCGATGAACGGACCCGACTGGTCGAGATTGTGTTTCACGTCGGTTCCTCTCCTGCGCGTCGCGTCGAGCATGACACGTTTCCCCAGCAAAACAAGGGGTTTCGAGCGGTCACTCGATGGCGTCGGCTATCCGATGCGGCACGTCGAGGGCAACTGCGACACGCGCACCGAAATGTCGAATTGATTCACATACGCCGGCCAATGTTGCCAAGATCATAGGCGGGGCGACCACACCGGCCGCCACGCCTGATGAAGTCCGGCGCTGTGTCGGCTCGCATGAAACGGGAGGGCCCCTCGTGGCTGCAACGAAGAAGGCGACGGTCAAGAAGTCGCCTGCGAAGAAGGACGACCGCCAAGAAGTCGCCGGCCAAGAAGGCCACGTCGACGGCGAAGAAGGCGGTCAAGAAGACCACCGGAACCGCCAAGAAGGCCGTCAAGAAGACGACCGCGAAGACGACGCCCGCGAAGAAGACCTCGACCAAGAAGGTCGCGGCCAAGAAGGCACCTGCGAAGAAGACCGCGACCAGGACCACCGCCGCCGCGAAGAAGGCGACCGCCAAGAAGGCACCTGCGAAGAAGACCGCGACCAAGAACGTCGCGGCCAAGAAGACAGCCGCGAAGAAGTCGGCCACCAAGGCGACCAAGGCCCCGGCCAAGAAGGCGTCCTCGACCAAGAAGACCGCCACCAGGACCGCCGTGAGGAAGGCACCCGTCAAGAAGACGACGAAGGCCCGCGCCGCGGGCACCGCGGCGTCGAAGAAGTCGTCGGCCAAGAAGACCGCCGAACAAGGCCACCAAGGCCCCGGCCAAGAAGGCGTCGACGGCCAAGAAGACCGCCAAGCGCGCCGCCAAGAAGTCCTGACCTCCCGGCACCAGACGCGACGAGGCCCCCGCCGTCCGGCGGGGGCCTCGCTGCGTCTGGCTGGGCCTAGTCCTCGTTGGCCTCGTCCGTTCCACTTGGGATCGGTGTCCCAGTCCTGGTTGCGCTCCTCGACCTTGTCGAGGGCGTGCGACGCCTCGTCGGCCGTGGCGTAGGGGCCGAGCCGGTCCGCGTTCCTGCAGCCGTCCCTGCTCTCGACCGTGTGGTGGTTGAGGCAGAACCAGAACTCTTTGTCGTCGCTCATCCGCGCCCTCCTTGCTCATCCGGTCGGGTCACCACGACGGTTCCCCTTCGCACGTTGAAACTACACTCGCCCGGGTGACCGTCGTCTCCCCCGCAACCGTGTCCCCCCGCCGTCCCGTGCCGTCGGGGATCGCGCGTCCGGAGTACGTCGACCGCGAGACCCCGACGCCGTACGACGGCCCGGAGGTCAAGGACACGGACACCGTCGCGCGCATGCGTGTCGCCGGCCGGATCGCGGCCCAGGCCCTGCAGGAGGTCGGCCGGCACGTGGCACCGGGCGTCACCACCGACGAGCTCGACCGGGTCGGCCACGAGTTCCTGTGCGACCACGGCGCCTACCCCTCGACACTGGGCTACCGCGGCTTCCCCAAGTCGCTGTGCACCAGCGTCAACGAGGTGGTCTGCCACGGCATCCCCGACAGCCGGGTCGTGGAGGACGGCGACATCGTCAACGTCGACATCACTGCGTACGTCGACGGCGTGCACGGCGACACGAACGCGACCTTCCTGTCCGGGGACGTGGACGAGGAGGTGCGGCTGCTCGTCGAGCGCACCGAGGAGGCGCTACGACGGGCCATCAGGGCGGTGCGGCCGGGCCGCCACGTCAACGTGCTGGGCCGGGTGATCGAGTCCTACGCGAAGCGGTTCGGCTACGGCGTCGTCCGGGAGTTCACCGGACACGGCATCGGCACCGCGTTCCACTCGGGGCTGATCGTCCCGCACTACGACGCGGCACCGATGTACGACGTGGTCATCGAACCGGGCATGACCTTCACGATCGAGCCGATGCTCAACCTCGGGACCCACGAGTGGGACATGTGGGCCGACGGCTGGACGGTGAGCACGCGCGACAAGCGACCGTCGGCCCAGTTCGAGCACACGCTCCTCGTCACCCACGACGGCGCCGAGATCCTCACCCTCCCCTGACCGTCAGGTCAGGTCGTCGTAGGACCCGACCTTCTCTGCGATGCGACGCTCGACGCGCAGCATCCCGGCCTCGTGCTCCGGGTCACCGGACATCACCGCGGCCAGCCGCATGTGCGGCAGGGCGTCGGTGAACTTCGACTGTCGCTCGAGCACCCGGCCGAGGGCGTACCTCGCCCACAGGTCGGTGGGGCACTCGTCCACGAGCGTCGAGAGCTCCTCCTCCGCGCGCCGCAGCTGAGCGCTCTGGAAGTACGCCCACGCACGCAGCGTCCGCAGGCTCGTCGACTCGGGCTCGGCCTCGATGGCCGGGTCGAGCAGCGCGATGGCACCGCGTGGGTCGCGCTCCTCGAGCAGCTCCCACGCCCGGTGGTAGGCGTCGGCGGGGTGGGCGGAACGGGTGGGCGGCTGGAAGGTCATCTGGTCACGTCTCCAATCCCGGCAAGAACACGAGGCTCCACCACCAGATTCCCTCGCAGGGAAAGGGCGGCGGTCTCGCCGCCACGAACCAGGTCCGGACGTGCGAACAGGACCGGTCTCGGGTCCGGTCCTGCTCTGGTTACAGACTGCCACGAGGGGCGGGCGGAAGTCCCGTGGAAAGCCGCAACTCGTCGCAAGATGACTCGAACGGTCTAGCCAGGTGGCCCATCCGGACCGGCGCCCCGGGTCCCCCGATCGTACGTTCCGTCAGGATCGGCGCGTTCCCCGGCGGGCTCGCGGCGGCGCGCCTAGGGTCGCAGCCTGTCACCGCGCCTTCCGGCGCGCCATCATCGGGGGAACCACGCGCATGCACGTCAGACATCTCGTCACCACCGCCGTCCTGGCTCTCGTCTCGGCTCTGCTCGTCGGCCTGGGCGCCGCCCCTGCCCAGGCGCTCGTCGACCGGGACTGCGGCGACTTCGCGACCCAGTCGGACGCGCAGTCGTTCTTCCTCGCGAACGGCCCGAGCACCGACCCGCACCGGCTCGATGCGGACGGGGACGGCATCGCCTGCGACACGAACCCGTGCCCCTGCACGACCCGGGTCACTCCTTTCGTGGGCACCACCGCGACGACCCCCGTGAGGTCGACGGTCGTTCAGTACGCCCGGGTGACCAGCGTCGCGGACGGCGACACCGTCAACGTCCGCCTGACCACCGGTGCCTACCGACGGGTCCGGCTCCTCGGCATCGACACCCCCGAGGTCTACGGGGGCGTCGTCGAGTGCGGCGGGCCCGCGGCGTCCGTGGCCATGAAGAAGATGCTTCGGACGGGGACGCGGGTGAAGCTGGTCTCCGACGGCACGCAGGCAGGCACGGACCGGTACGGCCGGCTGCTGCGCTACGTCAGCCGTACCGGCGACGGCTTGCAGGTCAACCGCGCCCAGGTCTACCTCGGCAACGCCACCGTCTACGTCTACAACGGGGTGCCCTTCCAGCGCACCCGTGAGTACCGCGTCGCGGAGGCCTCCGCCAGGGCCGCGCACCGGGGCATCTGGAGGACCTGCGGGTCCTAGGGAACGGAGTCAGCGGACGGGGGTGGGATGAGCCGGCCTGTAGGCCGGGTTCTGTCTCCGCACGCCTCGCGGCGTTGCGGTCGGCGACCATCCATCTAGGACTGCCGTTGCCGACAGCCTCGTGCGGTCTACCCGTGAGCTCGGGCGGGCCGCCCTCGAACGCTCACGCGGGGAGCCATGCTCCCCTTCTTGACCTTGCTCCAGGTGGGGTTTACCGAGCCGCTCCGGTCACCCGGAACGCTGGTGGTCTCTTACACCACCGTTTCACCCTTACCGCCGTGCGAGCACGACGGCGGTCTGTTCTCTGTGGCACTTTCCCGCGGGTCACCCCGGGTGGGTGTTACCCACCACCTTGCCCTGTGGAGCCCGGACCTTCCTCGACGAGTCTCCTCGCCGCGGTCGCCCGGCCGGCTCATCCACGAGCAGTCTAGGGGTCCGTGGTGACGGTCTCGACACGCTCGACCGACCCGGGCCCGGAGCTCGAAGCGCACCCGACGACCGTCGATGTCGGCCTCGACCAGCCGCACCTCGACGTCGGTGCCCAGGGGCAGCTCCCGCGACGAGGTCACCCGACCCTCGATGGCGGGCTCCTGGACGACGACGTCACCCTGCCTCAGGTCGTCCTCGTCCACCTGGACGACGACCCCGGGGAACGTCTCGCCGACGTGCGGTCGGAGCACCGCCGCCTCGACCAGGTCCAGCACGGACCCCTCGTACTGGTGCGCCTTGCGGCCCGACTCCTGCAGCGTCTTGGGCAGCACGTCGAGCTTCTCGAGCACCCATGACGGCACCTCGGTCCCGGCACACAGCGCGAGGCAGACCTCCCCGGCGTACCGGTCGCCCAGCCGGCGCAGCGGCGCAGTGACGTGGGCGTACTCCGACGCCGAGGGCGGCGTGCTCGGGCTGCTCGGGCGTCTCGCCGTTGAACGCGACGTAGCCGGACCCGCGCAGCAGCCGCGTGCACGCCACGACCATCGCGGCGTGGTTCGGCTTGTCCGGGTCGAGCGAGCGGATGAAGTCGGGGTAGAGCAGCTCGGCCGGCCAGTCGATGCGCAGTGCCTTCGCGGTGCGGTGCAGCCGTTGCACGTCGCGCGGGTCCGGCGGCGGCAGCGTGCGCAGCAGGCCGACCCGCGCGTAGACCATCAGCGACGCCGCGGCCATCCCGGTGAGCAGCGAGATCTGCGCGTTCCACTCCTCGACGGGCAGCATCCTGCGGAACGCCAGCGTCCACGCGTCGCCGTCGATGTCGATCTCCTGCTCGGGCAGCGGCAGGGACACACCGCCGCGGGCCGCCTCGCGCTTCTTGCGGAGCTCGCCGACCTCGCCCAGCAGCGTGAACATCTCGTCGGCCGTGCCGGCGTCGAGCTCCTTCTGGACGCCCTCGTAGTCGCGCTTGGCGCGGCTGCGAACCCGGGCACGCACCACGTCGACGTCGGTGCCCTCACCGTCGGCGTCGACCTTGATCGTCCAGAGCAGCGCCGGCCGGTCGACGTCCGGCAGCAGTGAGGCGGCGCCCTCCGAGAGCACCTTGGGGTGCAGCGGGATCTTGGAGTCGGCGGCGTAGAGCGTCTCGCCGCGGAGGTTCGCCTCCTCGTCGACCGGGTCGCCCGGGGAGACGAAGGCCGCGACGTCGGCGATCGCGTAGTGCACGACGTACCCCGCCGCTCGTCCGGAGCCCGCCGAGAGTCCCGCTCGATGTGCAGCGCCTGGTCGAGGTCCATCGACGTCGCCGGGTCGATCGTCACGAACGGGATGTCGGTGCGGTCCAGCTCGGGCAGCCGGGGGTTGCGCGCAGCCTGCTCCGCGGCCCGCTCGACCTCGTCCGGGAACTCCGGGACGACGCCGAGGTCCTTCTGGATGGCGGCGATGCCCGCACGCAGCGTGTCACCGTCCGCGCGCAGCACCCGCACGACTCGTCTCGGCACAGCCGCTCACCCCTCGCATCGATCGGTCCGGGCCAGCATAGGGTGACGCCCGTGCTGATCCTGCTGCCCCCGTCCGAGGGCAAGACCGCTCCCCGTCGGGGCAGGTCCCTGGACCTCGCCGGCCTGTCCTTCCCCGAGCTCGAGCCGCACCGCGCCGAGGTGCTCGACGCGTTGGTCTCCCTGTGCACGACGGACGACCCGGCCGCCGCGGCCCAGGTGCTGGGACTGGGCAAGACCCAGATCGCGGACGTCGCCGCCAACTCCCGACTCGGCCAGGCACCCACGGCACGGGCCGACCAGGTCTACAGCGGTGTGCTCTACGAGGCGCTCGACCTTGCGTCGCTGCCCGGGGCGGCCAAGCGCCGGGCGACCTCCTGGCTCGCGGTCACCTCCGGCCTCTTCGGCCTGCTGCGTCCGAGCGACCGGGTCCCGGCCTACCGGCTCTCCGGCGACGTGTCGCTGCCCGGGACGGGCACCGTGTCGACCTACTGGAGCAAGCGGCTCGACGACTCGGTGCGCGCGGCGGCGGGACGTGGCCTCGTCGTCGACCTGCGCTCCTCGACGTACGCCGCCTTCTGGCGACCGGCCCCCGACCTGGCCCGCAAGGTCGTGACCATGCGGGTGCTGCACGAGGTCGGCGGCGAGCGGAAGGTGGTCTCGCACTTCAACAAGGCGACGAAGGGCCGGATCGTCCGCGCGCTGCTGGAGGACGGCACGGCGCCGGGCAGCCCGGCCCGGTTCGCCGACCACCTCGGCGGTCTCGGCTGGAAGGCCGAGCTGGGACCGGCCGGCCGGCACGGCACCCAGGTCGACGTGGTCGTCAGCGACCTATGAACGCGGCATCCGTCGGACGGGCGTTGAACATCCGCATCGAGGCGTTCCCGTCGGGGAAGTAGGACAGCACCGTCACGGACGCCGGCGCCAGCTCCATGCGGTAGACCGAGTCGAGCGGCGCGCCCAGCGCGTGGGCGACGAGCACCTTGATCGGGGTGACGTGGCTGACCGCGAGCACGGTCTTGCCGGCGAACTCCGCCAGCAGCCGGTCGAGGCTGGCGAGCACCCGCTTCTCGACGACCCGGAAGGACTCGCCGCCCCCGGGCGTGTGGTCGAGCGACCCCAGCCAGGCCCCCATGTCGTCGGGGTAGTGCTCGCGGACCTCCGCGTAGGTCATCCCGTCCCAGCTGCCGAACTCCATCTCGGCCAGGCCCTCCTCGGTGACCAGGGCCCGGTCGAGCCGCTCGGCCAGGATCTCGGCGGACTCGTGCGTGCGGCGCACGGGTGAGGCGACGACGGCATCGATCTCCTCGGCCAGCGGCGCCAGCCAGTCGGCGGTGGCCCGGACCTGCGCACGGCCCTCGTCGGTGAGGCCGGGGTTGCTGCCGCCGAGACCGCTGGAGAAGCGTTTGTCGAGGGTGTGGCCGGTGACGCCGTGGCGCACCAGCACCAGCGTGGTCGGGGTGCCACCACCGGACCAGCCGCGGTCGGCCTCCCGTGTGGTCGACGCCGTCGGCGGCCGTTCGGCGGGCCTTCTCGCCTGCGCGTCGAGAGCCCGTTGAGGATCCGGTCGGCGTACGTGTTCTGCTCGCGCGGGATCCAGGTGTACGTCGTCCCGGCCGGCGCCAGTCCGCTGGGCCTGCTGGGCCAGCGGAACCATGAGCGGGTGCTTGATCTTCCAGCGCCCGGACATCTGCTCGACGACGAGCTTGGAGTCCATCCGGACCTCGAGCTCGGCACCGGGCGTGTGCTCGTCGTAGAGCTCGAGTCCGGCGATCAGTCCGTTGTACTCCGCGACGTTGTTGGTGGCGACGCCGATGTAGGCGGCCCGCTCCGCGATGACCTCGCGGGTCTCCGCGTCGAACAGCACCGCGCCGTACGCCGCGGGTCCCGGGTTGCCTCGTGAACCGCCGTCGGCCTCGATCTGGACGGAGCGGTGCTCGGGCATCAGACGCCGGACTCCGAGGTGCGGACCAGGATGCGGTCGCACTCCTCGCAGCGGAGCACCTCGTCGAGCGGCGCCTTGGCGATCACCCCGAGGTCGGCGGCGTTGAGCTGCAGGCTGCAGCCCGTGCACTGGCGGGCGCGCAGGATCGCGGCTCCGACGCCGCCCTTCTGCGCGCGGATCCTCTCGTAGAGCGCGAGCAGGTCGGCGGGCACGCCGGTGGCGGTGACCTTCCGCTCCGCGGTCAACGCCTCGGCCTGCCGGGCGACGTCGCCGGCGCCGGCGTCGCGGCTCTCGACCAGCTCGGCGGCCCGGGCGTCGATGGCGGCCAGCCGGTCGCTGAGCCGCGCGTGCTCGGCCTGTGCGGTCTCCAGCTGTTCCATCACCTCGAGCTCGGTGTCCTCGAGCTCGGAGATCCGCCGGCTGAGCGAGACCAGCTCCTGCTGCATCCGCGCGAGGTCCTTGGGGCTGGTGACCAGCCCCTTGTCCATCCGGTCCTGGTCGCGGGTCCGCCGGGTCTTGACCTGCTCGACGTCCGCATCCGCCTTCTTCTGCTCGCGGGTGAGGTCGTCGACGAGGATCTTCGCGTCGCGGGCCTGGCCGCCGACCTCGGCCCGCTCGGCGGAGAGCGCGTCGAGCTCCTTGGTCTCCGGAAGGTTCGCGAGCCGGTGGCGCAGCTGGTCGAGCCGCGAGTCGAGCTCCTGGACGTCCAGGAGCTTCAGCTGCGAGAAAGCGTCGGCCTTCAGGGTGTTCTCCTCGTGTGCGGGTGGTGCTCGGTGGGTGGGAGGCTCATCGGTCGGCCCTGGTGTCGGCCCGGAAGGTCCACGGGTCGGTGACGACGTCGCTCACCCGGGTCTCCACCGTATCGCCCCGGGCCGCGACGGCGTCGGCCAGTTTGCGCTCCACGACGGGGAGCCAGGTCCACTCGGCTGCCCAGTGCGCGACGTCGACCAGCGCCGGTCCCGCCGTGCTCGAGGAACTCCGAGGCCCGGTGGTGCCGCAGGTCGGAGGTGACGTAGGCGTCCGCGTCGGTGCCGAGCACGGTGTCCAGCATGAAGTCACCGGCGCCGCTGCCGACGACGACGGTCTCGACGCGGCGGTCGGGGTCGCCGGCCACGCGCACCCCGTGGGCGGTGCTGGGCAGCGCGGCATCCACCCGAGCCGCGAACTCGCGCAGGGTCGTCGGCTCGGCGAGCCGGCCGATCCGCCCGTGGCCGCGCGACGACCCGGACTGCCCCGCCGTCGCGGCGAGCTCCAGGACGTCGTACGCAGGCTCCTCGTAGGGGTGCACGGACCGCACGACCTCGAGCACCCGCCGGCGCAGGGCGGGGAGGAAGACCACCTCGACACGCGACTCGGCGACCACCTCGACGCTCCCGACCCGCCCGACGGCGGGCCGGGCTCCCTCGAGCGGGCGGAAGCGCCCCTCACCGGCCGACGTGAACGACGCGTGGTCGTAGTTCCCGATCGCCCCCGTCCCGGCCTCCGCGAGGGCCGCGCGAAGGGCGTCCGCGTGGTCGGGCGGGCACGAAGACGACGAGCTTCTCGACGCGCGCGTCGTCCTCGTCGACCACGACCTGCGGATCGACGATCCCGACGGCGCGGGCCAGCGACTCGTTGACACCGTCGGCCGGTACGTCGGCGTTGGTGTGCGCCGTGAACAGCGCGGTGCCGGCCCGGACCAGCGCGTGCACGACGCGGCCCTTGGGCGTGGTCGCGGCGACACCGTGCACCGGCGTGAGCAGCAGCGGGTGGTGGCAGACCACGAGGTCGGCGCCCCACTCGGCGGCCTCCGCCACCACGGCCGGAGCCGGGTCGACCGCGAACAGCACCCGGCTCACGGGCTGGGCGGGGTCGCCGCAGACCAGACCGACCGCGTCCCAGCTCGCGGCCCAGGACGGGTCGTACCACCCGTCGAGCAGGGCGGTGACGTCCGAGAGGCGCAGGGTCATGGGCGCGAGCCTAGTGTTCGCCCGCGACGGCGAAGTGTCTGGTCACGCCCTCCGCTGGCGCGGTGGCCGCTGGCCGCCGAGCCCCTTGTAGACGCAGTTGGCTTCCCGCTGGGCCGCCTCGATGCTGGCGTGCGTGCCGGCGTACGTCGACTCGGCGTCTCCCGGGTCACGGAACTCGAGGCACCATCCCGAGGACTTGTGCGTGATCCGCCACGCACGGGAGCCCCTCCCGGTGCCGATGTAGCTGCCCGACCGATGCACGAACTCGATCAGGTCGGCGGGCGCGTCCGGTCGTTCCCGGCCAGCGCTTGTGATGAGCTCGGTTCCCGTTCCCATGACGAAGGCTCCCCTTGTGCCTAGCTGCTGCGGGCACCTACCCCAGGCTCCGCAGCCACTACGAGGGTACGGAAGGGCGAAGGTCGGCGGCAGGCACAGACGGGTCAGATCTGAGCGCACAGACGGCAACGCAGCGGGGAGGGACCGGGTGGGCGCAGCAGGGATCGAACCTGCGACCACCTCCTTGTAAGGGAGGTGCTCTACCGCTGAGCTATACGCCCCGGCCTGCCTGGACGGAGCCGCCCGGGCGAAGCGCGGGCCAGCCTACGCGAGCGGGCCGGCCGACAAAGAACAACGACCGCTGGCGTCTCGGGTCACCAGCGGTCGTTGCAGTGACTATTCAACAACCCCGGGCCAAGCGGCGTCAGATTTTCTCGCGGTTTTTCTGAAAACCTTTACCCAACCAGTCCCACGAGTCGCTCACGCCACTTCGGTCAGCACCCGCGCCTGCTCCTGCAGGTCCCGGGCCGCCGGCATCTCGTTGTGGACCGACCAGCGCAGCACGCCCTCACGGTCGACGATGAACGTCGACCGGTCCGCGCAGCCGCGGGCGTCGTTGAAGACGCCGTACGCCCTCGCCGTCGCACCGTGCGGCCAGAAGTCGGAGAGCAGCGGGAAGGTCAGGTCGTCCTGCGTCCGCGAAGGCCCGCAGCGCGAACATCGGGTCGCACGAGACCGCCAGCAGCTGGACGTCGTCGGACTCGAAGGTCGGCAGGTCGTCCCGGACCGCGCAGAGCTCACCGGTGCACACCGAGGAGAACGCGAACGGGTAGAACATCACGACCACCGCCTTGCGCCCCCGGAACGACGACAACGTCACGTGCTGCCCGTGCTGGTCGCGCAGGGTGAAGTCGGGGACCTGCTCTCCGTTCTCGCAGCGTCACGACTCCTCCTCGCTCTCGCTGTCCTGGAGCTCCCGCTTGACGACCTTGCCGGTCGCGTTGCGCGGCAGCTCGTCGAGGAACACGAACTCGCGCGGCACCTTGTAGCGCGCGAGGTTCTGCTTCACGTAGTCCTTGAGGTCGTCCTCGGACAGGTCCGCCCCGTCGGCCAGCACGACGAACGCACGCAGCCGCTTGCCGTAGTCCTCGTCGTCGACGCCGATCGCGGCCGCCTCGGTGACCGACTCGTGCCGGGAGAGGCAGTCCTCGACCTCCTGCGGGAAGACGTTCTCGCCACCGGAGACGATCATCTCGTCGTCGCGGCCCTCGACGATCAGCCGGCCGCCCTCGTCGAACCGGCCCACGTCGCCGGTGGCCATCAGCCCGTCGACCATGTCCTTGCTGCCGCCGCCGGTGTAGCCCTCGAACAGGATGCTGTTGCCGACGAAGATCCGGCCGGCCTCGCCGCGTGGCAGCTCGCGGCCCTCGTCGTCGAGGATCTTCACGATGGTGGCGAACGGTGGCTTGCCCGCCGTACCCGGCGCCTCCCGGAGGTCGGCCGGGCTGGCGATCGTCGCGTAGGCGACCTCGGTCGAGCCGTAGATGTTGAACAGGTTGTCGCCGAACTGGTCCATCCAGTCGGTCCCGAGGTCACCCGGGAGGGCGGAGCCGGACGCGGCCACGACCTTGACCCGGGACAGGTCGTAGGAGTCGCGGGTCTCCCGGGGGAGCTGCATGATCCGCTGGAGCATCACCGGGATCACCACGAGCGAGTCGCAGTCCTCCTCGACGAGCGTCCTCAGCGCGGCCTCGGGCTCGAACTTTCGCCGGAGCACGACGGTCGAGCCCAGCAGCATGGCGAGGGCGAGGTGCGCCCAGCCCCAGGTGTGGAAGAGCGGCGCGGCGATGTGCGTGCGCCAGCCCGACTTCAGGGGTAGCCGCGACAGCAGGGCCGTGGCCGCCTCGATGCCGGCCTCGCTGCGGGGCGCTCCCTTCGGGGTGCCGGTCGTGCCGGAGGTCAGGATGATGATCCGGCTCTGCTTCTCGGGAGCGGGAGGCTCCTCCGGGGCCCCCTGCTCGATCAGCGACTCGAGGGTCACGTCGTCGTCGGAGGGGCTGTCCACCCAGCCGAGCACCCGCTCGCGGGTGTCCGCCTTGTCGAGGAGCCCGCCGAACTCCTCGTCGTGCACGACGATCCGGGGGCTCTCGCGCTCGAGGACGTCGACGAGCTGGGGGCCCGCGAACGCGGTGTTGAGGTAGAGGATGTCGGCGCCGAGCTTGGCGGCGGCGATGCTGACGTCGACGAAGCCGCGGTGGTTGCGGCACATCACCGCGATCCCGTCGCCGGGGCCCACCCCCTTGGCCCGCAGGGCGTCGGCGAGCCGGTTGCTGCGCTCGTGCACCTCACCGAAGGTCAGCTCACCGAGCTCGTCGACCACGGCGAGCCGGTCGGGGTGCAGGACCGCCATCGCCGCGAACCCGCCGGCCGGGCCCATCCCCCAGCGGGCCAGCGTGACGCCGAGCCGCGCGAGCTTGTGCGGCGGGTAGAGCCGGATGACGCCGGCCGAGCCGAGCACCCGGAGCATCGTCGGCGCCTGCCCCGCGCGACCGATCGCCTGGGTGAGCCTGGTGGACGGTGACGAACCGGTCGGCTTGCTCAACGGGACCTCCTGGTCCGAGACGGGTGCCCAGAATGTAACTACGCGTTACAGGACCGTCGAGGCCGGGTCCACCCGGCGGCCACGCCGACCCGCAGCCGTAGTGCTTGGGCGCCACGAGCCGGGTCGCGGACCAGTCCCGGCTCACCGGGGCCGACGTCGTCGTCGAGAGGCCCGCGACCGGAGCGGCCTCGGCCACGTCGGCCGGGTCCACCGACCCGGGCCGGCCGATCTTCGGGGTCAGCAGCCAGATCTCGCCTCCCGCGACCAGGTCGGTCAGGGAGTCCACCAGCGCGTCGACCAGGTCGCCGTCGTTCTCGCGCCACCACAGCAGCACGGTGTCCACGACGTTGCCGTAGTCCCCGTCGACCATGTCGGCGTCGATGGTGTCCTCGATCTGGACACGGAGGTCGTCGTCGACGTCCTCGTCCCAGCCGAGCTCCTGGACGACCGTCCCGGTCTTCAGCCCCAGTCGCTCGGCGGCGTTCTGGGTGGCGGTGCCTTCGGGGCCACCCGAGGTCGCGCTCACGTCACTCCTCCACATCAGGATCATTCGATCGGGGACGGACCGGCTGCCTGGGCGTCCGGTGCCGCACCTTGTTGCGCGTAGTTCATCGGAAGTCGCCCCGGCGCGCAAGGCACCGGGACGGGTGTCAGGCTACTGCCATGTCGACCGACCCCTCGCCCGATCCGTCGACTTCGTCTGCGCGGGTCCCCCAGGTGGTGGCGGTGGCGGCCAGCGGGACGCACGGCTTCAGCAAGCAGACGGCGCCCCTGATCCGGCTGGTCGAGGGGCTGGGCGTGGAGGGCGACGCGCACCTCGGGAAGACGGTGCAGCACCTCTCGCGGAAGCGGCGCCACCCCGACGAGCCCAACCTCCGCCAGGTGCACCTGATCCACGCCGAGCTGTTCGACGACCTGCACGAGGAGGGCTACCGGGTGCTCGCCGGCGATCTCGGCGAGAACGTCACGACCTGCGGCCTCGACCTGCTCGGCATGCCCGTCGGCACGGTGCTGCTGCTCGGGGACGTCGCCGAGGTGCAGCTGACCGGGCTGCGGAACCCGTGCGTGCAGATCGAGAGGTTCCGGCCCGGTCTGCTCGAGCAGGTGGTGCACCGCGATGCCGGAGGCTCGCTGGTCCGCAAGGCAGGAGTGATGGCCGTCGTACGACGCGGGGGCGAGGTCCGGCCCGGCGACCCGGTGACCGTCGTGCTCCCGGAGCAGCCGCACCGCCCGCTCGACCAGGTCTAGCCCAGCGGCAGCTACGTGCGGGGCACGTCGTAGGTCAGGTCGACCATCTGGCCGTTGCGCTCGACCGAGGTCAGCCGCAGCCCCTCGATGCGGCGCGGGAGCAGCGGGCGCGCCCGCACCGAGCGTCACCGGCGCGATGCTGACCTGCACCCGGTCGAGCAGGCCGGCGTCGTGGAACTGGCCGACCAGCTCGCCACCGCCGACGAGCCAGACGTTGCGGTCCGCCGGCGGCCTCGACCATCTCCGCGTGCACGGGGGCGACGTCTCCCTGCACGAACCGGAGGTCGACCCCGGGAATCGGCTCGAGCTCGCGGTGCCCGAAGACCCAGCACGGCCGGTCGGCGTACGTCGCCTGCCAGCGCTCGGGATGCTCGAGCAGCTGCTCGTGGTCGAGCACCCACTGGTACGTCGTGGCGCCCATCGCCATCGCGCCGACGTCGTCGAGGAACGCGGCGAACCCGGCGCCCTCGTCCACCCGCTCGACGGCGAAGAGCCAGTCGAGCGAGTTGTCGGCGTCGGCGATGCAGCCGTCGAGCGTGGTCGCGGTGACGTACTGGGTGAGCGCCATGCCGACCAGCCTAAGCACGGCCACCCCCGCTACTGATGGGTAAATTTCCTGCTCGCCGCGAGCGTGACACGATGAGCGGGGAGCGCCCCGCGACCCGGGCCGGCTCCCACCACCGCAGTGCACACCGAGCACGAGAGCAGAGGAATCGTGGCAACAGGTTCTGAGCAGCAGTCGTCCGAGCTGGCCGCGGAGAAGTCCGCCGAGAAGGCAGCCGAGGCACAGCCCGGGCACCCCTCGACCCGCGCCGTCGGGCGCCCCCAGGTCATCCACGAGGGCCTGCCCACGCAGCTCCCCGACATCGACCCCGACGAGACCAAGGAGTGGCTCGAGTCGTTCGACGCCATGGTCGACGACCGGGGCCGCAGCCGCGCGCGCTACGTGATGCTGCGCCTGCTCGAGCGGGCCCGCGAGCAGAACGTCGGCGTCCCGGCGCTGCGCAGCACCGACTACATCAACACGATCCCGCCCGGAGCGCGAGCCGTGGTTCCCGGGCGACGAGGACATCGAGCGCCGGATCCGCGCCTTCCTGCGCTGGAACGCCGCCGTCACCGTCTCGACGGCCAACCGCAAGGGCCTCGAGGTCGGCGGGCACATCGCGACGTACCAGTCCTCGGCCTCGCTCTACGAGGTCGGCTTCAACCACTTCTTCCGCGGCAAGGACCACGAGGGCGGCGGCGACCAGATCTACATCCAGGGCCACGCCTCCCCCGGCATCTACGCCCGCGCCTTCCTCGAGGGCCGGCTCAACGAGACGCAGCTGTCGCGCTTCCGCCAGGAGGTGCAGCACGGTGTCGGCCAGGGCCTCTCGTCCTACCCGCACCCGCGGCTGATGCCGGACTTCTGGGAGTTCCCGACCGTGTCGATGGGCCTGACCGCGCTCAACGCGATCTACCAGGCCCGGTTCAACCGCTACATGCAGAACCGCGGCATCAAGGACACCAGCCAGCAGCACGTGTGGGCGTTCCTCGGCGACGGCGAGATGGGCGAGCCCGAGTCGCTCGGCGCCATCGGCGTCGCCGCCCGCGAGGAGCTCGACAACCTCACCTTCGTCATCAACTGCAACCTGCAGCAGCTCGACGGACCGGTGCGCGGCAACGGCAAGATCATCCAGGAGCTCGAGTCCACGTTCCGGGGCGCGGGCTGGAACGTCATCAAGGTCGTCTGGGGCCGCGAGTGGGACGAGCTGCTCGCCCGCGACGTCGACGGCGTGCTGGTCAACAAGATGAACAGCACCCCCGACGGGCAGTTCCAGACCTACTCGGTCGAGTCCGGCGACTACATCCGCGAGAACTTCTTCGGCGGCGACCCGCGGCTGCGCAAGATGGTCGAGCACATGAGCGACGAGCAGATCGTGAAGCTGCCCCGCGGCGGCCACGACTACCGCAAGGTCTACTCCGCGTTCGACGCCGCCACCAAGCACGTCGGCCAGCCGACCGTGATCCTGGCGCACACCATCAAGGGCTGGACGATCGACGCCCTCGAGGGCAAGAACGCCACGCACCAGATGAAGAAGCTGACCAAGGGCGACCTCAAGAAGTTCCGCGACCGGCTCTACCTGCCGATCAGCGACAAGGAGATCGACGAGTCGGAGATCGCGCCGTTCTACCACCCCGGCCAGGACTCCCCCGAGATCGAGTACATGCTCGAGCGTCGTCGGGCCCTCGGCGGGTCGCTGCCCAAGCGCGAGTTCAAGAACAAGCACCTCAAGCTGCCCGGCGACGAGGTCTACGCCGAGCTCAAGCAGGGCTCCGGCAAGCAGGCGATCGCCACCACGATGGCGCTCGTGCGGCTGCTCCGCGACCTGATGAAGGACAAGGAGATCGGCCAGCGGATCGTGCCGATCGCGCCCGACGAGTACCGCACCTTCGGCATGGACGGCATGTTCCCGACGGCCAAGGTCTACAACCCGATGGGCCAGCGCTACGAGTCGGTCGACCGCAACATGCTGCTGGCCTACAAGGAGTCGGAGAAGGGCCAGATGCTGCACGAGGGCATCTCCGAGGCGGGCGCGATGGCGTCCGCGACGGCGGCCGGGTCGGCGTACTCCACGCACGGCGAGCCGATGATCCCGTTCTACCTCTTCTACTCGATGTTCGGCTTCCAGCGGACCGGTGACTCGATCTGGGCGATGGCCGACCAGCTCGCCCGTGGCTTCCTGATCGGCGCCACCGCCGGCCGCACGACGCTGACCGGCGAGGGCCTCCAGCACGCCGACGGCCACTCCCCGCTGCTCGCGGCGACCAACCCCGCGGTCGTGCACTACGACCCGGCGATGGCCTACGAGATCAGCTACATCGTCCAGGACGGGCTCCGCCGGATGTACGGCGAGAGCGAGGAGCACCCGGACGGCGAGAGCGTCATCTACTACCTGACGGTCTACAACGAGCCGACGGTGCAGCCCAAGGAGCCGGAGAACCTCGACGTCGAGGGGCTGCTCAAGGGCATCTACCA
Source organism: uncultured Actinomycetota bacterium (assembly GCA_963786795.1). Taxonomy (GTDB): domain Bacteria; phylum Actinomycetota; class Actinomycetes; order Propionibacteriales; family Nocardioidaceae; genus Nocardioides_B. The sequence continues at coordinate 80,596 of CAWBAQ010000026.1, read as the reverse complement.
CGTCGCCGTACCCCCGGCCGCGGCTCCCGAGGGCGCACCCCGCGTGCAGCTGCTCGCCTCCGGCGTCGGCTTCCCGTGGATCACCGACGCGGCCAGGATGCTCGCCGAGGACTGGGGCGTCGCGGCCGACACCTGGTCGGTCACGTCGTGGAACGAGCTCGGCGCGCGACGCGGTGGCGTGCGAGGAGTGGAACCTCCTGCACCCCTCCGAGCCGGTCGCGGGTGCCCTACGTGACCGACAAGCTCAAGGAGGCCGAGGGGCCGTTCGTGGCGGTGAGCGACTACATGCGCGCCGTGCAGAACCAGATCGCCAAGTGGGTCCCGGGCGACTACCACGCCCTCGGCGCCGACGGCTTCGGCTTCGCGGACACCCGTCCCGCGGCCCGGCGGTTCTTCCACATCGACGCCCAGTCGGTCGTCGTCCAGGCCCTCCAGGCCCTCGCCGACCGCGGCGAGGTCAAGCCCGAGGTCGTCCAGGAGGCCTTCGACAAGTACCGCATCGACGACCCGACCGCGGTGCGCGGGGTCAAGCAGGAGGGCGGCGACGCCTGAGCGGAGCCGTGCCGACGCCCCGGCTCGGGCGCTCAGGCGATCTCGGCCTGGCGGACCGGCGTGACGGAGGCCGGGACCGGGGCCTGCCGACCGTTCTTGAGCAGCGCGCGCCAGCGGCCGCGGTGGTACGTCGCGGCCGGGTGTGTCCGGATGAACTCGTCGAGGATCTTCACGAACCGCTGCGGGTGGTCCTTGTGCGGGAAGTGGCCGGCGTTGGCGATCACCTCGACGGTCGCCCCGGGCGCGAACTCCGCGGCGATCCCGGCGTGCTTGACCGGGATGACCGCGTCCTCGGTCCCCCAGATCACGCACATCGGCATCGCCTGGGTCAGGTAGGCCCGGTCGACCATCGTGACGATCTGGCCGCGCCAGTCCACGACGGCCGAGACCACGTGCCGGATCGCGCGGCGGGCGCGCGGGTCCTTGAACGAGTCGACGATCGCGGCCACCTCGTCGAGGTCGCGGACCTGCGGCGACCCCGGTCGCGGCGAGCGCCCGCAGGCCGGCGGTCGTCAGGTGGCGTACGCCGGGCAGCGTGACGAGCCCCATCGCCTGGTGGAAGCCGGGCAGCGTGATCGCCCGGATCGCCGGCGTCACCTCGGGGCCGAGGCCGCCGGGCGCGACGAGGACCATCCGCTCGGTGCGCTCGGGGAACTGGTAGGCGAACTGCATCGCGACGCCGCCGCCGAAGCTGTGCCCGACGACGGTCACCTTGTCGATGCCGAGGACGGTCAGCAGGTCGCGCATGCCGTTGGCGTAGCCGCCGACGCTGTAGTCGGCCCGCGGCTTGGCGGACCTGCCCGTGGCCCAGCAGGTCGGGGGCGATCACCGTGTAGCGGCGGGACAGGGCGGCGATGACCGGCAGCCAGGTGGTGTGGTCGCAGCCCAGGCCGTGCAGCAGCAGCAAGGCCGGCCCGTGGCCGGCCTTGACGAAGGCTCGCTCGTGCCCGTGGATGGTGAGGTACTGGACCTCGATCGGCTTCGGCATGCGTGCTCCTCACGGGATGCGTCTGCGTGACTCTAGCCAGAACGACTCATGTCGAAACCATGAACTCGCTGCGGACCTGGGGAAACCCGCCGTTCGGCCAGGCTTCCCGGCCGTTCGCCGGCGGCGGCCCACTACGCTCGACGTATGAGCGGCGTCACGGGTCGGGACCCGGTGCAGGACCGGGAGAGCATCGCCCGGCGGCTGCAGCAGTCGGTGGGCGCGCTCACCACCTCCACGGTCACCCGCATGGAGCGCGACATGCCCTGGTTCCGGGGCATGTCGGCCGAGGACCGGTCCTGGATCGGGGTCATCGTGCAGGCCGGCATCAACGCCTTCGTGGCGTGGTACCGCGAGCCGGACGGGTCCGCCCCGGTCACCGCCGAGGTGTTCGGCGTCGCACCCCGCGCGTTGACGGGTGTTGTGAGTCTCCACCAAACCGTCGAGATGGTCCGGCTGACCATCGAGGTGGTCGAGGAGAACATCGTGGAGGCCGTCGGCGAGGAGGACGCGCCCTCGGTGCGGGACTCGATCGTCCGCTATGCCCGCGAGGTCGCTTTCGCCACCGCGGAGGTCTACGCCCGGGCCGCGGAGATGCGCGGCGCCTGGGACGCACGGCTCGAGGCCCTGGTCGTGGACAGCGTGCTGCGCGCCGAGGCCGACGAGACGGTCCGGTCCCGGGCGAGCGCGCTGGGCTGGGAGTCCAAGGGCGCGGTCGTCGTCGTGCTCGGCCGGGTGCCCGTACGGCGAGGCGGCCGGCCGGGCCCGCGAGTCGATCATCGACGAGGTACGCCGCTCGGCCCGGCACGTCGGGCTCGACGCCCTGTGCGCCGTGCAGGGCGACCGGATGGTGGTCGTGCTCGGCGGCGTCGAGGACCCGGACAAGGCGGGCGCCGCGGTGGCGGACCACTTCGGGGAGGGCCCGGTGGTCGTCGGGACCGGTCGTCCCCGACCTGGTGCACGCCAGCATCTCGGCCCGCGCCGCGACCGCCGGGCTGCGCGCCGCGCCGGGGTGGCCGGACGCCCCGCGCCCGGTCACCAGCGACGACCTGCTTCCCGAGCGGGCCCTGTCCGGCGACGGCCACGCCCGCCGGCAGCTGGTCCAGGAGGTCTACCTGCCGCTCGCCGGGGCCGGCGCGGCCACCCTCGAGACGGTGGCGTCGTTCCTCGACCACGGCGGCTCGATCGAGGGCACCGCCCGGGCGATGTTCGTGCACGCCAACACCGTCCGCTACCGGCTGCGCCGGGCGGCCGAGACCACCGGGCTCACCCCCAACGACCCCCGGCACGCCTACACCTACCGGGTCGCGCTCACCCTGGGACGGCTCACCGCGCCGGACTCGACGACACCGCCCGCCCTGTAAAGCGGTCTTTGTAGGGTTCCTACAAAAACACTCCCGCGAATCTTCGTGTCGCGCCGAGCGCGCGACCGAGGCCCCGGCGCGACAGAGTTGACGTGTGCTCGCCATCGTCGCTCCCGGCCAGGGGGCCCAGACCCCCGGCTTCCTGACCCCCTGGGTCGAGAACCCCACGTTCCGCGAACGGCTGAGCTGGCTGTCCGCGGTCGCCGGCCTCGACCTCGTCCACTACGGCACCGAGGCGGACGCGGACACGATCCGCGACACCGCCGTCGCCCAGCCGCTGCTGGTCGCCTCCGAGCCTGCTGGCCGCCCTCGAGCTGTTCCCGCACCCGGCCGACGCGTTCGACAGCGTCGGCGCCGTCGCCGGGCACAGCGTCGGCGAGCTCGCCGCCGCCGCCGGCGCCCGGGCGATCACCGCCGAGCAGGCGATGGTGCTGGTCCGCGAGCGCGGCAACGCGATGGCCGCGGCCGCCGCGGACCACCGCCGACCAGCATGACCGCGGTCCTCGGCGGCGACCGCGACGAGGTGCTCGCCAAGCTCGAGCAGCACGGCCTGACCGCCGCCAACGACAACGGCCCCGGCCAGATCGTCGCGGCCGGCACCGTCGAGCAGCTCGCCGCGTTCGCCGAGGACCCGCCGGCCAAGGCGCGGCTGGTCCCGCTGTCCGTCGCCGGCGCGTTCCACACCGAGCACATGCAGCCCGCTGTCGACGTGCTCGGCCGGCCTCGCCCGCTCGGTCTCCACCCACGACGCGCGCATCCCGCTGATCTCCAACCGCGACGGCCAGGTCGTGCACGACGGCCGCGAGGTGCTCAAGCGGATCGTCACCCAGATCAGCTCGCCCGGTCCGCTGGGACCTCTGCATGGAGACGATGCTCGACCTCGGCGTCACCGGGATGCTCGAGATGCCGCCGGCCGGCACCCTGACCGGGATCGCCCGGCGGGCCATGAAGGGCGTCGAGACGTTCGCCCTCAAGACCCCCGACCAGCTCGACGACGCCCGGGCCTTCATCGACAAGCACGGCGGCTCGACCCAGCTCGACACCAACCCGACCTGGCGGATGCTGGTCGCGCCCGACCAAGGGCACCTTCCACCAGGCCGCCGACCTGCCCGAGGGCAGCTCGCATCGCCCCGCGACGCCCGGATCGGCGCCGTGCAGAGCCGCCAGGACGAGACGGCCGTGACCGCGCCGTACGGCGGCACGATCGTCGAGTGGCTCGTCGAGGACGGCGACCTCGTCTCCCCCGGCCAGCCGCTGATCCGCCTGCACCCCGAAGGAGTCAACGCATGACCGCCACTCTGAACCCGTCCGCCGGCGCGCACGCAGGCCGCGATCCTCGGGCATCGGCACCTACCGGCCCGTCGCGGATCGTGCCGAACTCCGAGCTCGTCGAGGCCATCGACTCCAGCGACGAGTGGATCCAGCAGCGCTCCGGCATCAAGGAGCGCCGCTTCGCCGGGCCCGACGAGACCGTCCAGATGATGTCGGTCGCCGCGTCGCGCCAGGCCCTCGAGCGCGCCGGCATCGAGGCCGGCGCAGATCGACTGCGTCGATCGTCGCGACCGTCTCGCACATGCTGCAGACCCCGGCCGTCGCCACCGCGATCGCCCACGAGCTCGGCACCGACAAGGCGCCGGCCTTCGACATCTCCGCGGCCTGCGCCGGCTTCTGCCACGGCGCTCGCGCTCGGCTCCGACATGGTCCGCGGCGGCAGCGCCAAGCACGTGCTGGTGATCGGCGTCGAGCGGCTCACCGACATCACCAGCCTCAACGACCGCGGCACGGCGTTCATCTTCGCCGACGGCGCGGGCGCGGCCGTGATCGGTCCGTCCGAGGAGGTCGGCATCGGCCCGGTCGTCTGGGGCTCCGACGGCGAGCAGTTCGACCTGATCCGGCAGGACGAGGACTGGCGCGACGTGCTGGTCCAGGAGACCCCGACGATGCCGCACCTGATCATGCAGGGCGCCGCGGTGTTCCGCTGGGCGTCGTTCGAGATGGCCAAGATCGCCGCAGGCGACCCTGGACAGGACCGGCATCACCGTCGACGACCTCGACGTGTTCGTGCCCGCACCAGGCCAACATGCGGATCATCGACGCGATGGCCCGCTCCATGAAGCTGCCCGCGCACGTGCAGATCGCCCGCGACATCGCCGAGCAGGGCAACACCTCGGCGGCGTCCATCCCGCTCGCCCTCGGCCGGATGATCGACGAGGGCACCGCCAAGAGCGGCGACACCGCGCTGCTGATCGCCTTCGGCGCCGGCCTGGCGTACGCCGCCCAGGTCGTCCGCGTCCCCTAGCCGCCCCGAGTTCCCGGCCGTCCACGCGGCCGGAGCACCAGCAGCACCGCACGACCACCACCATCCGCAACCTGAAGGAGATCCCCGCAATGGCCACCACCGAGGAGATCCGCGCCGACCTCGCCGACATCGTCAACGAGGTCGCCGGCATTCCCGCCGACGACGTCCAGCTCGACAAGTCGTTCGTCGACGACCTCGACGTCGACTCGCTGTCCATGGTCGAGGTCGTCGTGGCCGCCGAGGAGAAGTTCGACGTCAAGATCCCCGACGACGAGGTCAAGAACCTCAAGACCGTCGGCGACGCCGTCGCCTTCATCGAGCGCGCCCAGAACGGCTGACCGACCCGTCGTACGCCGTTCCTCCGACATCGGACGCGTCAGTGACCTACCGGTCACTCGCCGTCACCGGTGTCGGAGGAGCGTCCGCAGCGACCACAGACGCACACCGCGGCCGCAGCACCGCAGCCCGCACGACCCCCTGAGGTGAACAGACCATGAGCGCCACACGCGTCGTCGTGACCGGACTCGGCACGACCTCCCCCGTCGGCGGGGACGTGCCCACGACCTGGGCCGCCCTGCTCGCCGGCCAGTCCGGCGTCCGACGCCCTCACCGACGACTGGGCCGAGCAGCTCCCGGTCAAGATCGCGGCCGGGTCGCGGTCGAGCCCACCGAGGTGCTCGAGCGGGTCAAGGCCCGCCGCCTCGACCGCTCCGCCCAGTTCGCGCTGGTCGCCGCGCTGGAGGCCTGGGCCGACTCCGGCCTGGACCGACGCCGACGTCGACCCCGAGCGGCTCGGCGTCGCGATGGCGTCCGGCATCGGCGGCGTGCAGACGCTGCTGACCAACTACGACGTGCTCAAGGAGAAGGGCCCGCGCCGGGTCTCCCCGCTCGCGATCCCGATGCTGATGCCGAACGCGCCCGCCGCGAACGTCGGCCTGGACGTCGGCGCCAAGGCCGGCGTGCACACGCCCGGTCTCGGCCTGCGCCTCCGGCAACGAGGGCGATCGCGCTCGGCATCGACCATGATCCGGCTCGGCCGCGCCGACGTCGTCGTCGTCGGCGGCACCGAGGCCGCGATCCACCCGCTGCCGATGGCCGCGTTCGGCCAGATGATGGCGCTGTCCAAGCGCAACGACGACCCGACCACGCGTCTCCCGCCCGTGGGACATGGGCCGCGACGGCTTCGTGCTCGGCGAGGGCGCCGGCGTCCTGGTCCTCGAGTCCGAGGAGCACGCCAAGGCCCGCGGCGCGAAGATCTACGCCGAGGTCGCGGGCGCCGGCATCACCGCCGACTCCCACGACATCGCCCAGCCCGACCCGGCCGGCCGCGGCGGCGCCCGGGCGATGGCGATCGCGCTGCGCGAGGCGCGACCTCGACGCCGTCCGACATCGTGCACATCAACGCGCACGCCACCTCGACCCCGCAGGGCGACATCGCCGAGGGCCTGATGATCCACGCGACGCTCGGCGCGCGCCGCCGACCAGGTCGTGGTCACCACCACCAAGTCGATGACCGGCCACCTGCTCGGTGGCGCCGGCGCGCTCGAGTCGATCGCCACCGTGCTCGCGCTGCACCACCGGGTCGTCCCGCCGACGATCAACCTCGACGACCCCGACCCGACGGTCGAGCTCGACATCGCCACCAAGCCGCGCGACCTGCCCGCAGGGCGACATCGCGGCGCTGAACAACTCCTTCGGCTTCGGCGGCCACAACGTCGCCATCGCCTTCCGCGCGCCTGACCGTACTCGAGGAGCACCATGACCCAGGCACCGCGCCGCACCCGCGCCAGCCAAGCCCGCCAAGCTCCCCCGCGAGCAGGACCCCCGCAACCCGAACCTCCGGCTCGCGGCGTTCTTCGACGAGGGCACCCTCGAGCTGATCACCGAGGACGACGGCAGCGGCATGCTCGCCGCCGTCGGCAAGGTCGACGGCACGCACGTCGTGGCGTTCTGCTCCGACGCCACCGTGATGGGCGGCGCGATGGGCGAGGTCGGCTGCAAGGTCGTCGTGCACGCCTACGAGCGCGCGCTGGCCGACCAGGCCCCGATCGTCGGCCTGTGGCACTCCGGCGGCGCCCGGCTGGCCGAGGGCGTGCTGTCGCTGCACGCCGTCGGCGAGATCTTCCACGCGATGACGCAGGCCTCCGGCAAGGTCCCGCAGATCTCGGTCGTGCTCGGCCCGGCGGCCGGCGGCGCGGCGTACGGTCCGGCGCTGACCGACATCGTGATCCTCGGCCCCGAGGGCCGGATCTTCGTGACCGGTCCCGACGTGGTCCGCTCGGTCACCGGCGAGGACGTCGACATGCTGCGGCTCGGCGGCCCCGAGCCGCACGGCCGCCGCTCCGGCGTCGTGCACATCCTCACCGACTCCGAGGAGGAGGCCCTCGCAGCGGGCCCGCGGCGTCGCGTCCCTGCTCGGCGCCCAGGGCACGCTCGACGTCGGCCGCGGTCGAGGACATCGACCTCTCGCAGATGCTGCCGGAGTCCAAGAAGCGGGCGTACGACGTGCACCCGCTCGTCGAGGCGATCCTCGACGAGGGCACCGCGCAGGAGGTGCACGCCAAGTGGGCGCCCAACATCGTCACCGCCCTCGGGCCGCTTCGGCGGCCGCACGCGTCGGCGTCATCGCCAACAACCCGCTGCGCCTCGGCGGCTGCCTCGACTCGCTCTCGGCCGAGAAGGCGTCGCGGTTCGTGCGGATGTGCGACGCGTTCGGCGTGCCGCTGATCGTCGTCGTCGACGTGCCCGGCTACCTGCCCGGCGTCGGCCAGGAGTGGGACGGCGTCGTACGACGCGGCGCGAAGCTGCTGCACGCGTTCGGCGAGGCCGTCGTGCCGCGGGTCACGCTGGTGACCCGCAAGACCTACGGCGGCGCCTACATCGCGATGAACTCGCGCTCGCTCGGGGCGACCAAGGTGTTCGCCTGGCCGGGCGCCGAGGTCGCGGTGATGGGCGCGGTCGCCGCGATCCGGATCCTGCACCGCCGCAAGCTGCTCGAGGTCGCGCCGGACATCCGCCCGCAGGTCGAGGCCGAGCTGGCCGCCGAGCACGAGCGGATCGCCGGCGGCGTCGACAAGGCCGTGGAGATCGGCGTGGTCGACGAGGTCGTCGAGCCGTCCGCGACCCGCACGGCGCTGGCCAAGGCCATCGCCGGGGCCGGGATCGTGCAGCGCGGGGCGCACGGCAACATCCCGCTCTAGACCGCGGCAGCCCGGCGGGTCAGGCGAGGTTGGCGCGCAGGAAGGCCGTGGTGCGGCGCATGGACAGCGGCCACAGGTTGATGAACGCGTGGTCCTCGCCGGGGTAGACGCGCATCCGTACGTCGACACCGGCGCGCTGCATCGCCCGCAGGGTCGCCCGGCTCCACCGGATCGGGCAGGTCGCGTCGACGGAGCCGTGGTGGATCAGCACCGGCTCGGTGATGCGGTCGAAGTACGGTCGCGGGCTCACCTCGCGCCAGAAGCGCGGGTTCTCCGACGGCTCGCCGTACCGCCGCAGGATGTAGCGCGACAGGCCGCTGCGCCCGGGGTCGTCGCGGGTCCACCGGTTGAAGTTGTCGGCGGTGCGTGAGCTGACCGGGGCGAAGACGACCGCGGCGTCGACGAGCCCCGGCTGGGCCGCGAGCACGTTGTAGACGACTCCCCCGCCCATCGACCTGCCGACGAGCCCGACCCGGTCGTCGTCGACCGGCACCTTCTTCGTGCGGCGCAGGGCGTGCACGGCGTTCACCACGTCGGTGGTGTAGCCGAGCCGCAGGCGCCGCTCGGCCTTCGGGTCGGCGGCCGAGAAGGCGTGGTTGCGGTAGTCGGTGTGCAGCACGACGTAGCCGGCCCGGGCGAGCCAGTCCTGCTCGCGCCGCATGCCCTGGCCGTTGTCGTAGATCGCGGGGTCGATGTAGCCGTGCGCGAGCACCAGCGCGGGGAACGGCCCCTTGCCGCGGGGGACGTCGAGCTTCCCGGAGATGCGGAGCCCGTTGCTGCGGTAGGTCACGGAGTACGACGTGTAGGCGTCCGTCACCGCGATCGTCCGGCGCAGGGCGAGCGCGCGTCCGTCGTACCGCTGGGTGAACAGGGCCGGCAGCGAGACCCGGTTCGGGGGTCGGGCGACCGGGGTCGCGGACGGCGCCTCGGCCGGGGTCGGGCTCGGGGTCGCGCTCGCGGTGCCGGGCGTGGTGCCGCCGGTGCCCGGCGAGGTCGTCGGCGCCGACGGCCGGGGCGCCGACGTGTCGCTCGTGCAGCCCGCCAGGACCGTCATCACCGTTGCCAGGACCACCGCGCCGAGGCGCCCTTGCCGCACCATCCGACCATTCTGACCGCACCGGACCAGACCGGGTAGGCCTCAGAGGCGGCTGGCGTGTGCAGTCCGGTGAGCTCGGCGCGCAGGAAGGTGACCGCGCGGTGCATGAACCGGGCCCAGGACCGGCCGAAGCGGTGGTCCTCGCCGGGGTACTCGTAGAGCGTGACGTCCTTGCCCTGGGCGCGCAGCGCGCCGCGCCGTGGCCTCGCTCCAGCGGACCGGGCAGATGGGGTCGGCGGTGCCGTGGTTGATCTGGATCGGCACCTCGACCCGGTCGAGGTAGGCGCGCGAGCCCGCCTGCCGCCAGAACCGCGGGTTCGACGCCGGCGTCCCGTAGGCGCCTTCGACCCGCTGCCGCAGGGCGGCGTCCGGGACGACCCAGCGCCGGTAGTTGTCGGACGCCAGCGAGCTGACGGGCGAGTAGAGCACCGCGGCCCGGGCGAGGTGCGGTCGGGCGACCAGCGCGTCGAGCACGACGCCGCCGCCCATCGACCGGCCGAACAGCCCGATCCTGGCGGTGTCGGCGAACGGCAGGTGCGCCCGCTTCAGCGCGGCGACCGCGTTGACGAGGTCGGCCGGGTAGCCCAGCGGCCGGGCGACGGGCTCGGTGCTCTCCCGGGTCGAGCGGGCGTAGTTGCGGTAGTCGACCTGGAACGCGACGAAGCCGTTCTGCGCCAGCGCGGCCTGCTCCCGTTCGAGCATCGACCCGGTGGTGTAGCGGGCCGGGTCGCCGTAGCCGTGCGCGATCACGACGACGGGGTGGCGGCCGGGCCGGTTCGGGACGTTCATGACACCGGTGACGGTGAGCCGGCCGCTGCGGTAGGCGACCGCGTAGCGCGTGAACGCGAGCCCCCTCGCCAGCGTGTCCGTGATCCGCAGGCCGCGTCCGTCGTACCGGTGCGCGGTCAGTGCCGGGACGGAGACCAGGTTGAAGGGCGTGGAGGTGTCGTTGTGGGCGCCGAGCAGGACCGGCGCGGTGCCGGCGACGCCGAGCGTCGAGGAGGAGGCGGGGGCACAGGCGGCGACGAGGCCGGCGAGGGCGAGTACGACGAGCAGCCGGGTGATCCGAGGTGACACGAACGGAGTGTGCGCAAGGAGCGGCAGCCCGCGCAGGGGAATGCGCGAACTGCCGCCCGGCTGTTACCGGGATCCGAGGAGGAGGCTCAGACCACCTGGTGCAGCCACCTGACCGGGGCGCCGTCACCGGCGTACCGGAAGGTCTCGAGCTCGTCGTCCCAGGGCTTGCCCAGGAGCTTGTCGATCTCGTTGTTGATCGTGGTGTCGCCCAGCGCCGACTTGACGACCGCGGCCTTGAGCCGGTCCTCGGGGATCAGGATGTCGCCGTGCACGCCGGTGACGGCGTGGAAGACGCCGAGGTCGGGCGTGTAGGAGAAGCGGGAGCCCTCGGTGCCGTGGGTCGGCTCCTCGGTGACCTCGAAGCGGAGGTGGTTCCAGCCGCGCAGGCCGGACGCCAGCGCGGCGGCGGTGCCGGCGTCGCCGGCCCAGGAGAACTCGGCGCGGTAGGTGCCGGCCTGGGCAGGCTGCGGCGTCCAGTCCAGGCTGACGGCGTTGCCGAGCACACCGCCGGCTGCCCACTCGATGTGAGGGCACAGCGCAGACGGCGCTGAGTGGACGTAGAGAACGCCCCGTGTCGCGGTTCGTGTGGTCACCGTGGCCTCCTAGATCCGGCGCGAGATACGCCTTCCCCAGCGGTCTCCGTGGATCACGAGGTCTGATGCCTCACGAACCTGTGCAGTTGTGCTCCCATTGTGCCCCAGATCGGGGCTCATGCGCCACATTTGCCTCAATTTTACCTACCGCACCAGCTGCACCGGCGGCGGACGCGGCCTCAGGCGGAGCGGCCGCGGGCCTTGAGGCGGGTGTTCGGCATCGGCGGCGCCAGCAGGCGGTCGCCGTCGAAGTCCCGGACCACGCCGAACCGCGGGCGGCTCGAAGGCGATGCCGTCGCCGTTCCAGGCCTCGCGCTGCTCGACGATCTCCTCGTGGCTGCGGCCGATGAAGTTCCACCACATCACGATCTCCTCCTCGAACGGCTCGCCGCCGAGCAGCATCAGGATCGTCGGCTCGTCCCCGGTCGCCCGGAAGGTCAGCTCGCTGCGGCCGCCGCCGAGGTAGCTCATCGCGTTGCGCTCCACGCCGACCCCGTCGACCGCGGCCGAGCCCTGGGCCACCAGGACGCCGTACTCGAAGGTCTGGTCCAGCGGCAGCGTGGCCTCGGCCCCGGGCTCGAGGGTGATCTCGACGCCGACCAGCGGCGTGTACGTCGGGCGCGGCGGAGGTCTCCCCCGCCAGCGAGCCGACGAGCACGCGGAGGGTGGCGCCGTGCTCGGTGTACGTCGGCAGGTCGGCCAGGTGCGTGAAGTCCGGCGGCGTGGTGTTGCGGACGGCGTCGGGCAGGCACACCCACAGCTGTACGCCGTGCAGGGTCGCTCGGCGCCTCCTCCGGCGAGACCTCGGCGTGGCAGATCCCGGCGCCGGCCGTCATCACGTTGAGCTGGCCCGGCCGGATCAGCTGGTGCGACCCGAGGCTGTCGGTGTGCAGGCCGAGTCCCTCGAAGAGCCAGGTCACGGTCTGCAGCCCGGTGTGCGGGTGCGGCGGCACCCACATGCCGCCGCTCGTCTTGATGTCGTCGGGGCCGTAGTGGTCCAGGAAGCACCAGGCGCCGATCATCCGACGGGTCTTGTTGGGCACCAGGCGCCGCACGTGGGTGGTCCTGCCCAGCAGCACGTCCCGCGCGACCAGTGGCTCGTGGACGGCCTCGAACGTGCTCACCCGCCCAGTCTCTCAGCGCCGTCAAACAAGACTTCGTCCCCGCGAAACACGCCCGTGGCCGACCGGAAACCTGCCTCGCGCACCCTGGGAGCGCACCCACGAGCGCACAGCACCCTGGAGACGCCATGACCACCGCGCTGGTCCGCACGCGACCCGCCACCCTGGACGACCTCGACGCCATCGTCGACCTGCACGCCCGCTGCTCCGCCGAGACGCTGCGCAGCCGGTTCCACGCGCCCGTCACCCACGTGCCGCCGCGGCTGGCTCGCCAGCTGATCGCCCCCCGCGACGGCTGGAGCGTGCTCGCCGAGCAGTGTGGCGAGGTGATCGGTCTCGGCTGCGCCGCGCCGGTGTCGCGCAGCACCGTCGAGGTCGGCCTCCTCGTGGAGGACCTGTCCCAAGGCACCGGCGTCGGCTCCCGGATGCTGCGCGACCTCGCCCGAGGCGGCCAGCGCCCGCGGCTTCGACCGGCTGGTCTGCCTGGCGGAGGCCGACAACGAGTCGGTGCTGCCCACCGTGCGACGAGCCGGCCTCGACGGCGAGCCCGCGCTGGTCGACGGGTTCCTCGAGGTGCTGGTCCCGCTGCCCGCCCGGCCGCACGACCTGCAGCGTCCCGCCTGAGGGCGACCTGCGGGTCAGTCCCTGCCGGCCGCCGGATGGACCTTCACGCAGCACAGCCCCGACCTCGGGGTCGAGCGCGGCCCCGAGCTCCGAGCACGTCGAGGCCCTCGAGGACGCCGGACACGAAGGAGGCGTTGAGCCCGCAGACCAGGTCGGTGTGGCTGCGGGCCAGGGCGTCGAAGGGGCAGTTCACCGAGCACCATGCCTTCACCGCGCTCCACCGGTTCGTACCCGCACCGCGCGAGCACCTCCCCCACCCGGTCGAGGGCGGGCGCGTCGACCGTCGCGTCAGCAGCGGCGCGGCGCCCGTGCTCGGTCGCGACCTCCCGGACCGCCGCCTCGATGCTCGCGCCACCACTGCGGGCCCGGTCGACACCGTCGGCCAGGATCTCGCCCGACCACGTCGTAGCGACGCTCGGGCAACGAGACCGACCAGCTCCCGCGCAGACCGGCGGTAGAGCTTCGCCGGCCGTCCGGCCCCCGGCCCGGTGCGTCCGGTCAGGCCGGCGGAACTCCACGTCGAGCAGACCCTCCTCGACCAGCCGGTCCAGGTGGAACTTCGCGGTGTGCAGCGGGCACGTCCGACGCCCGTCGGCCGCCTGCTCGCGGCTCGACCGGCTCCGGCTGGCCACGACGTACTCGTAGAGGGCGCGCCGGAGCGGCTCGGCCAGCGCCCCGATGCTCGCGGCCTGCTCGGAGAGTCGTCGCCACGGACACCACCTTCTAAAGGACAAAATTATTGACGAAAGAAACCCTCAGGGTCTAAAGTCAATCATACTATCTTTTAGACTCGGACCGTTCCTGGAGGTCGTCATGACCCACACCTCCCCTTCCGCCGCACGATCGCCGAGGTGGGCGCGCCGAGCACCGCCGAGCACCAGGCCTTCCTGCTGCTGCGCACGGTGTTCACCATCGCGCCGATCGCCTTCGGGCTGGACAAGTTCTTCGACCTGCTGACCGACTGGCAGGTCTACCTGGCGCCGTGGATCAACGACCTGGTCCCCGGCAGCGCCCACACGGCGATGCTCGCTGGTCGGCGTCGTGGAGATCGTGGCCGGGCTCGCCGTCGCCGTCCGGCCCCAGTTCGGCGGGCTACCTGGTCGCCCTCTGGCTGGCCGGCATCATCGTGAACCTGGTGACGCTGGGCGACTACTACGACGTCGCGCTGCGGGACTTCGGCCTGCTCGTCGCCGCCCTGGCGCTGGCGCGGCTCGCCGGGTCACCCGCAGCGAGCGGTCGACGGGTCGCCGGGGGCGGATCGCGCGCTGCGTGACCTCGACGAGTCCTGCCGCTTGCGCAAGACTGCATGCCGAACGCGCCGTACCCCCTGACCTAGCCGGGAGACCAGCATGACCCAGACCTTCGTCGTCGTAGGAGCGGGCCTGGCCGCGGCCAAGGCCGTCGAGGAGCTCCGCGTCAGCGGGGTTCGAGGGCGACGTGGTGGTGTACGGCGACGAGCACCACCTGCCCTACGAGCGACCGCCGCTGTCGAAGGGCTACCTCCTCGGCAACGACGAGCTCGAGACCGTGTTCGTGCACGACCCCGACTGGTACGACGAGAACGACGTCGACCTGCGGCTCGGGCAGCAGGTCACCGCGATCGACACGGCGGCCCACGTCGTGCGCACCCGTGACGGCCAGCAGTCCTACGACAGGCTGCTGCTCGCCACCGGCTCGACACCGCGGCACCTCGCGATGGCCGACGACTCGGGCGCTCCCGTGGCCTACCTCCGCACCATCGAGGACAGCCAGCGGCTCAAGGAGGCGTTCGCCGCCAGCCCGCGGGTCGTGGTGGTCGGCGCCGGCTGGATCGGTCTCGAGACGGCCGCGGCCGCCCGCGGAGGCCGGCGCCACCGTCACGGTGCTCGAGTCGCTCGACCTGCCGCTGCTGCGGGTGCTCGGACCCGAGGTCGCCGCGGTCTTCGCCGACCTGCACCGCGAGCACGGGGTCGACCTGCGCCTCGGGGTGCAGGTCACCGGCATCGAGAAGCAGCCTTCGACGGCTCGGGGCACGCGGCCGTCGTACGCCTGGCCGACGGCGACTCGGTCGAGGCGGACCTGGTCCTGGTCGGCATCGGCGTCACCCCCAACGTGGCCCTGGCCGAGGAGGCCGGCCTCGCGACCGACAACGGGATCCTCGTCGACGAGCACCTCGCCACCTCCGACCCCGACGTCTTCGCCGTCGGCGACGTCGCCAACGCCGAGCACCCGGTGCTGGGCCGACGGATCCGGGTCGAGCACTGGGACACCGCGATCGAGCAGGGCAAGACGGCCGCCCACGCGATGCTCGGCCACGACGTGAGCTACGACCGGCTGCCGTACTTCTTCACCGACCAGTACGACCTCGGCATGGAGTACGTCGGCAGCGTCGGCCCCGACGGCTACGACGAGGTGGTCGTGCGCGGCGACACCAGCAAGGCCGGTGGCCGCACGTTCACCGCGTTCTGGCTGGAGGGCGACCGGGTCGTCGCCGGCATGCACGCCAACGACTGGGACGCCTCCGACCACCTGCGCGCCATCGTCGGCACCCAGGTGGACGTGGCGCGGCTCCGCGACGAGTCGACGTCGCTCCAGGACCTCGCCAAGGGCTGACGTGGTCGTCCGGGTCGGCATCGCCGGCTGGCGCTACCCGGGCTGGCGCGGCGACTTCTACCCCGCCGGGCTGCCACAGCGCCGCGAGCTCGAGTACGCCGCGGAGCACCTCACGTCGATCGAGGTGAACGGCTCGTTCTACTCGCTGCAGCGACCGTCCTCGTACGCCGCCTGGCGGGCCGAGAGCCCGGACGACTTCGTGTTCGCGGTCAAGGGTCCCCGATACGTCACCCACCTCAAGCGGCTCGTCGACGTCGACGTGGCACTCGCGAACTTCTTCGCCTCCGGCGTGCTCGGCCTCGGCCCCAAGCTCGGCCCGATCCTCTGGCAGCTGCCGGAGAACCTGCGCTTCGACGCCGACGTGCTCGACGCGTTCCTGTCGGCGCTGCCGCGCACGACCGGCGCGGCGGCCGCCCTCGCCGAGCGGCACGACGACAAGGTCAAGGAGGGCCGCTCGCTCACGGTGACGGAGGCCGACGTACCCGCTGCGGCACGCGCTGGAGTTCCGGAGCACGACGTTCGCCGACGAGGCGGCGTACGCCATGCTCCGCCGGCACGGGGTGGCCTGCGTGCTCGCCGACACGGCCGGCAGGTGGCCCAAGGTCGACGAGGTCACCGCCGACTTCGCCTACGTCCGGCTGCACGGGGACAAGGAGCTCTACGCGAGTGGCTACAGCGACGAGTCCCTCCGGGCCTGGGCCGACAAGTGCCGCGCCTGGGACGCGGACGGCCTCGACGTGTTCGTCTACTTCGACAACGACATCAAGGGCTACGCACCGCACGACGCGATGAAGCTGATCGAGCTGCTGGGCTGAGGCCGGCGTGGGCCGCGGCGCGAGAGTGCGGAGCGGTAGCGTCACCGGCATGCCGGGTCCGCAGGTCGTCGTGGTCGACCACCACGACTCGTACACGTGGAACCTCGTGCACCTCGTCGCCGCCGTCACCGGCGAGCTCCCGGTGGTCGTCGAGCACGACGAGGTGACCGCAGAGGCCCTGCGGGACAAGGGATTCAGCCACATCGTGCTCTCCCCCGGGCCCGGCCGACCCGGACGACCCGCGGGACTTCTCGCTCGGCCGGCAGGTCTTCGAGCTGGGGCTGCCGGTCCTCGGCGTGTGCCTCGGGATGCAGGCGATGGTCACCGCTCTCGGCGGCACGGTCGGAGGTCGACGTCCCCGCGCACGGCGAGGTGTCACCGGTCCACCACGACGGCCAAGGCGTGTTCCGCGCGCTGCCGCAGGGCGTTCCACGCGGTCCGCTACCACTCGCTGCAGGCGACCACGCTGCCCGACTGCCTGGTCCCGACGGCCTCCTGCCCCGGCGCGCTGGAGGGCGGCCCGCGGGCGCTGATGGGCGTGCGGCACGTGTCGCTGCCGCTCGAGGGCGTGCAGTTCCACCCCGAGTCCATCCTGACCGAGCACGGCGAGCGGCTGGTCCGGAACTTCCTGGTGCCGGCGTGACCAGCGACCTCGTGGACCGGTTCGTCGCGATGGCCGGGTCGCACGCCCGGATGTTCTGGCTCGACGGCGGCGGCTCGCGCGCCTGGTCCGGCCGCCGGTCGATCCTGGGTTTCCTGCGCGACGAGGACGTGTCCCTGACGTACGACGCGACGCGGCCGCGAGGTCTCGCGCCACCAGCACGGCGAGGTCGACGTGGTGGGCGTCGACCCGTTCGCGGTGCTGGCCGCCGAGATCGCCCGCGACGGCGGCGACCCGGCAGTGAGCTGGGTCGGCTACTTCGGCTACGCCTGTCGCGCGGACCTGCCCGCGCACACGGGCAGCGGTGTGCCCGATGCGGTGTGGATGCGCGTGCGCGACCCGCTGTTCGTCGACCACGACGACCCGGGTCGTCCGGTTGCGGGGGCGTCCCAGCGCACGCTCAACCGGACGACCCCGGCGCACTACGCCGCCGCGTTCGACGAGGTGCAGCGGCAGCTCCGGCTCGGCAACAGCTACGAGGTCAACCTGACCTACCGCGAGGCCGTGCCCTCCCCCGTCGACCCGGTGACCGCCTACCTCCGGCTGCGGGCGTCCAGCCCGGCGCCGTACGCCGGCTACCTCCAGCACCCGCACCGCGACACCAGCGTGCACCTGCTCAGCTCCAGCCCGGAGCGGTTCGCCCTGGTCGACCGCGACGGGTGGCTGGAGACCAAGCCGATCAAGGGCACCACCCCGCGCGGCGCCACCCCGGCCGAGGACGAGGCGCTCCGGACCTCGCTGGCGACGGACCGCAAGTACCGCGCCGAGAACCTGATGATCGTCGACCTGCTCCGCAACGACCTGTCGATGGTCTGCGCGCCCGGGACCGTCACGGTGCCGACCCTGATGGAGGTCGAGTCCTACGCGTCCGTGCACCAGCTGGTGTCCACCGTCCGCGGCCGGCTGCGCGACGGGATCGGCACGGTCGAGGCGCTGCGCGCCCTGTTCCCCGCGGGCTCGATGACCGGCGCGCCCAAGCTGCGCACGATGTCGATCATCGAGTCCGTCGAGGCCGGCCCCCGCGGGGTGTACGCCGGCGCGTTCGGCTGGGTCGGGGCCGACGGACGAGCCGACCTCGGCGTCGTGATCCGCTCCCTGGTCGCGACCCGGTCGGTCGACGCCGGCGAGGACGCCTGGCGCTACGAGCTCGGGACCGGCGGAGGGATCACCGTCCACTCCGACGTGCACGAGGAGTACGCCGAGACCCGCTGGAAGGCCGAGCGGCTGCTCGGGGCCGTCCAGCCCGGGGAGGGCGCGTGAGCGACGGGATCGTGGCCCGGCTGCGGGCCGCCGGCTGCGTCTTCGCCGAGCGAGGAGGCCGAGCTGCTGGTCGACGCCGCGGCCGACGCCGCCGAGCTCGAGGCGATGGTGCTCCGAAGGGTGGCGGGCGAGCCCCTGGAGTACGTCGTCGGGTGGGCGGAGTTCTGCGGCATCCGGATGGTCGTCGAGCGGGGCGTCTTCGTGCCCCGGCACCGCACCGAGCTGCTCGTCGACGAGGCCGAGCGGCTGCTGCCGCGCGGGCCGCCCGGTCGTCGTCGACCTCTGCTGCGGCTCGGGTGCGCTCGGCGCCGCACTGGCCGCCCGTCGCGACATCGAGCTGTACGCCGCGGACGTCGACCCGGCCGCCGTACGCTGCGCGCGCGTCAACGTCGCCGACGCCGGAGGGCAGGCGTTCGAGGGCGACCTGTTCGACCCCCTGCCGGCCGGGCTGCGCGGACGCGTGCGGGTGCTGCTGGCCAACGTCCCCTACGTGCCGACGGACGCGATCGCGCTGATGCCGCCCGAGGCCCGCGACCACGAGACCCGCGCGACGCTCGACGGCGGCGCCGACGGGCTCGAGGTGATGCGCCGGGTCAGCGTCGGAGGCGTCGCACCTGGCTGGCTCCGGGCGGCACGGTGCTCTTCGAGTCGAGCGAGCGGCAGGCCGACGCGATGTGCGGGGTGCATGCGGGCCGACGGCCTGGAGCCGCGGGTGGTCCGGTCGGACGACCTCGGCGCGACGGTCGTGACCGGCACGCGGACGGGTCAGGAGCGGGGTCGGTAGGCGCAGCTGTCGGCGGCGTCCACCGCGTCGGCGGGGTCGGCGGTCGGCTTGTCACCCGGGGTCGGGCCGGTGGTGCGGCGGCCGGCTCGGGCCACCGCCGGCTTTGGGGTGCAGGGCGCGCCGGACCTTCTGGTGCACCCAGGCGTAGTCGGGGTTGCCCGGCGCGAACCGGTCCGAGCCCGGAACACCACGGACCGGACCCGGCTGTCCTTCACCGTGCCGGCCAGGTCCACGAACGCGGGCAGCAGGTCCTGCGGGATGTCGGTGCGGACGATCTCCTGCCCGACCGCCGCCAGCGACTCGTAGCGGCGCAGCAGGTTCAGGGGCTTCGCCTCGTCGATGATCGCGTCGATCATGCAGCGCTGCCGCTCCATGCGCTGGTAGTCGTCCGAGCCGTACCGGCCGCGCGCGAACCACAGCGCCTGGAACCCGTCGAGCCGCTGGTCCGGCCCGGGCTGGAGGTAGGAGTCCGGCGGGATCCCCAGGTCGGTGTTGCCGCCGATCGGGATGGGCTGGTTGATGTTGACGGTGACGCCGCCGATGGCCTGCACGATGCTGCGGAAGCCCGCCAGGTTGACCAGCAGGTAGTAGTCGACGGGGACGCCGAGGGCGCCCTGCACGGCGAGCTTGACCGCGTCGGCGCCCTCGTTGTCACTCTTCCCGAGGATGCCGGGGTGCAGCGCGGGGACGTTGCGGTAGACCGCGTTGAGCAGGTACTCCGCGGGGTCGCCGTCGCCGCGGAACCCGTCGGGATAGACCGCGGCCAGCGGCGAGCGCCGCGGGAACGGCACGTCCATCAGGTTGCGCGGCAGGCTGAACAGGACGGTCCGCCGGTGTGCACGTTCATGCTCGCGAGCACCACGGAGTCGGTGCGGACGCCCTCGCGGTGCACGTTGCCGTCGCCCCCGAGCAGCAGCACGTTGACCCGGTCCCGGCCGCCCCACGGGTCCTCCTCGGTCACCTCGACCGGGACCGTCGCGGTGCGGTTGCCCTCGAAGACCTTGTGCACGACCTGCTTCTGGACGGTCGAGTAGCGCGCCACCAGACCCAGCGGCGCGGCGACCGCCAGACACATCAGCAGCACGAACACCGAACCGACCAGGCCCTGCCCGCGTCGGCGCTCACGGGGTCGGACCAGGAGGTACGTCGCGACGATGGTGGCGACCCAGACGACCAGCACGACGAGCGCGACGGCCGTCACGACGGTCAGCCTCCTGGGGTCGAACGCGAGGTCGACGGCCGCCTCCGGGTCGCGGACGACGTACCAGCCGACGACGCCCACCGCCACGAGGAACGGCAGCAGGACCAGCAGACCGAGCACCCGGCGGCCGGCGTACAGGAAACCGGTGCCCGGCAGCACGGTGCTCAGCGCGGTGACCCCGAGGGTGCCCGCGAGGCCGCGCGTGCGCCGCGAGAGGTCCGCACGACGGCGACGGCGGCCGGACGCGTCGCGGCGTGCTGTCATCGTGGTCCCTCGTTCGGTCCGCAGCCGCACGGCGTGCGCGGAAGGTCACTTTAACTCTCGCCGACGCCTCGCGGAGCGGAATCCGGACCTCAGCCGACCACGCCGTCGACGTACACCCAGCGTCCTCCGCGTCGCTCGAACCGGCTGGTCTCGTGCATCGCACGCTGCGCCGCCTCCCTCGCGGAACCGGGCCCGGAACTCCACGACGCCGGTGTCGTCGTCCGGCCCGCCGTCGACCACGTCGAGCACCTCGAGGCCCGTCCACGCCAGGCCCGGCACCGGGTCGACCGACTCCGGACGGGTGCGCGGGTGCCAGGTGCGGAAGACGTAGTCGGTCAGGTCGAGGGCGTACGCCGTGTAGCGCGACCGCATCAGTGCCTCGGCCGTGCTCGCGGGACGCCCGTCGTGCAGCGGGCCGCAGCACGCGGCGTAGCTCTCGCCGCTGCCGCACGGACAGGTCTCGGGCGGTCCGGGGAACGTCATGGTCCCCGAGGCTAGATCAGGAGACGGCTCCGGTCCCCCGGTCGTACCAGGCGCACGGGGTGGCGATTGACGACCTGGATCAGGGGGGCCGGTTTCGAACGCGATCGGGCCGCAAACCTCATCCTTTGCGGGCGATGCAGTCCGGTCCGAGGCCGGGCAGGCTGCCCTACAGGTCTGGCGCCCAGACCTCCGAACTGCGCCCATCCCGGAGCCCACGCGAAGCGATGGATCAGCCGCCGGCGGACACGAGTGAAGGAGTGGCAATGGACTCGCACATCAACAACTTCTGGGACGTGATCCTGTGGAGCTTCTGGTTCTTCATCTGGATCGCCGCGATCATGGTGTGGTTCCGGTGTGTCTTCGACATGTTCTCGGACTCCACGCTGAGCGGGTGGGCCAAGGCCGGATGGGCGCTCGTGCTCATCTTCCTGCCCTGGCTCGGCGCCCTGATCTACCTGATCGTCCGCGGCAGGAGCATGACCGACCGGCAGATGGCGGCCGTGGCCAAGCAGCGGTCCGAGCAGGAGGAGTACATCCAGCAGGTCGCGGGCCAGAGGGCCCCGGCCACCCCGGCCACCCAGATCGCCGACGCCAAGTCACTGCTCGACTCCGGCGCCATCGACGAGTCGGAGTTCAACGCCCTCAAGGCGAAGGCCATGGCCTGACCGGATCCGCACCCTCCGGGCCTGCATCGCACGTCATGACACGCGCGATGCAGGCTCGTCAGGAGGTTCCGGCCTGCTTGCCCGCGAACCGCTCGATGACACCGATGATCTCCGGACGCAGCCGCGAGGCCGGGATGACCGCGTCGACCGACCCGACCTCGACGGCGCGGTGGATGTTGTGGATCGCGTCGAACTCGGCCGCCACCTCGCTGATCTTCTCCGCCCTGGTCGCCGCCCGCAGCTCGGCCTGCTCGACGACGAGCCCGCTCCGCTCGGAGCCGGAGGCCTCGCCGATCCGCGCCTCGAGCTCGCGCACGGCCGGGCTCGCCGCGGTGCGCTTCTCGACCTCGCCGGTGAACACGACGGCGGCCGCCGGCGCCCCACCGATGACCGAGGCGAACGAGCCTTCGAGCGCCAGCACGGTCATGTTCGGGTTGAGCGCCTTGGAGAACACCACGAACGCGCCGCCGTGGTAGCGCGAGATGACGCAGAAGACGATCGGCCCGCGGAAGTTGACGATGGCGCGGCCGATCTCCGCGCCGTACTCCAGCTGCAGGTTGCGCATCGAGTCCGGCGACCCGTCGAAGCCGGAGAGGTTCGCCAGCACGACGAGCGGCCGGTTCCCGCTGGCGGCGTTGATCGCGCGGGCCGCCTTCTTCGACGACCGCGGGAACAGCGTCCCGGCGGTGTACGTGTCGGGGCCGTCGGTGGGCGGGAAGCCCCGCCGGCGGACCGGCCGCGACTCGATGCCGAGCAGGCAGACCGGGTAGCCGCCGAGGTGGGCGTCCTGGACGACCGCGGTGTCCGCGTCGGCCATGCCGGCCCAGCGCTCGAGCGTCGGGTGGTCCTGGTCGGCGACGGCCCGCATGACCGTGCGGATGTCGAACGCCTTCTTCCGGTCCGGGTTGGTCTCGGACGAGAAGATCTCGCCGACCGTGCGGAAGTCGCTGTCCGCGACGTCGTGCGGGTACGACGAGATGTCGCGGTCCGCCGGGTCGGTGGTGCGTCACGCGACGCGGCCCGGCCTCGCCGGGTACGACGTACGTGTGCTCGTAGTGGGCCATCAGGACCTCGAAGGCGCCGGCGAGGTTCGGCGCCCAGTACTGCGCCTGGCCGTTGGGCCCCATCACCCGGTCGTAGCCGCCGATCCCGAAGTTGTCCTCGGCCGAGACGCCGCCGGAGAAGTCCAGCGACTGCTTGCCGGTGAGCACCATGGCGCTGTCCGGCGTCATCACGAGGATGCCCTTGGTGTGCATGAGCATCGTCGCCTCGGCGTTCCAGTACGGCTGGGCGCCGACGTTGATGCCGGCGACGACCACGTTGATCTCGCCGCCCTGCTGGGTGAACTCCACGATCCGTCGCAGCGCCGCGGCGACCCAGTCCATGTTCTCGGTGCCGGAGTCCATCGAGATCCGGGCACCCGCCGAGAGGGCGAACCACTCGACCGGGACCTGCATGCGCTCGGCGAGGTCGAGGGCGGCGATGATGCGCAGGCACTCCGGCTCGGAGACCGAGCCCAGCGACTTCGTCGGGTCGCCGCAGAGCACGACGCGGGTGACGCCCTCGGGGTGCAGCGGCGTCGGGGTGGTGACGACGGCGGCGATGATGCCGGCCTTGTTGAGGCCGCGGGGGCGGTCGACCGGCACCAGGGCGCCGGTGTCGTCGAGGTCGTGCTCGACCAGGGTCCCGCCGGGGCCGGCCAGCACCGACGCCAGCTCGTAGGGGTAGACCAGGCCGCGGCGGCGGGACCGGAGCGACCTTGGCCGCGTAGTCGTCGAGGGGGCTGAGCAGCTCGGTCGGCGGCTCCTCGACCGTCGACACGACGCCGGCTCCGGGCTGGGCGCCGAAGCGCACGGCCACCGGGACCGGGTCACCGCCCGGGACCGCCACCCGGCCCTGGGCGAGCACCTCCTCGATGCCGGCGCCGTCGGTGAGCGGCCGGATCTTGTTGCCGAGGGCGGCCAGGCCGCCCTCGTCGATCTCGACCACCGGCCAGACGTGCACCCACACGTGGTTCATGTCGAGCTTCGCGCCCGCGGCGCCGCGGGCCACCCGGGCCCGTCGGATCGCCTCGAGGCAGCTCTCCACGGCCCGCTCGGCGTGCGGCAAGCGCGGTGACCCGCCCGTCCTCGTCGCGGACCACGGCGAGCTGGCGCACCTGGGCCAGCGCCACCAGCCGCCGGTCCGCGGGGTTCTCCCGGGCGACGCACTCGTAGAGCAGCACGTCCTCGGGCGCCTCGATCCGGGTCACGTCGAAGTTGCGGAGCCGCCACAGGTTCAGGCGTCGGCCGACCATCGGGTGGACCCCCCGGGTGAGGTCGTCCTCGGCCACGCCGCCGTCGTCGGCGGGCCGGAAGGCGTAGTAGCCGACCGGCCGGCTGGCACCGGCGCAGACGGCGACGGAGACCCGGCGTACGTCGCGGGCGAACGGCAGCGCCTCGACCAGCGGGCGGAGCCGCTCGCTCGCCTCGTCCGCCGACTCCGGCGCGTCGGGCCAGTGCAGGTAGAGGTCGACGACGGCCTCCTCGCCCTCGCGACGTCCCGCGACGTGGGCGCCGACCGAGGCGGCCAGCCCACCCGACGGCGTCGGCCAGCTCGGCCACGGTGCCGACGGTCGACACCAGGCGGGTGGGCCGGGCGTCGAGGGTGTAGTCGGCGACCACGAACGGGCCGGTCGCCGGACTCGATCGCCTCCAGGTCGTGGAGGTCGTACTCGCGGTAGTGGCGCCGCGCCAGCACCTCCAGCATCGGCTCCCGGGCCGGTACGCCGTCCTCGAGCCGCTCGGCCAGGAACCGGACGATCTGCTCCGGGATCGCCGCCAGCGCCTCGATCCGGTCCGCCCGGTCCGGCAGGCCGCCGTTCGCGGCCAGCGCGGTCGAGCTCGTCGCGCACCCCCGCGAGGACGTCGGCGCGCTCCGCGTCCACGGCCGGCTGGTCGAACCAGCGGAACCGGACGCTGCGGGCCAGGTCGCCGACCACCGGGAACCGCAGCTGGGTGGCCCGGCCGAGCCGTTCGAGCAGCTGCCGGGCCTGGCCGGCGAGCTCGCCGGTCGGCGGCGGCTCGTCGATCCAGCGGCCCGAGCACCGCGGACGCCAGCGCGACCTCGGGCGCCGAGCGCTGCTGGGCCAGGAAGATCCGGAAGACGCTCTCCTCCAGGGCGGGCGTGCGGTCGAGGTCCTCGACGCCGTAGTGGTGCAGCACCCGCAGGAGCCGGTCGCGGAACTGCTCGGGCAGGCCACCGCGCTCCACGTCGAGGCTCTGCAGGAAGGTGTGGAAGTGCTCGCGGGAGCTGTGCACCCGCAGCTCGGTGTGCCGCTCCTCGTCGGCGGGCTGGTTGCGGCTCAGCTCGGCGAGGTCGGCGAAGGTGCCGAGCAGGGCCATCTCGTCGGCCAGGACCGAGACGCCCTCGGCCCGGAGCTCCTCGCGGACGGCGAGGTAGTCCGTCAGCGCGGCGTCGTGGTCCTGCGGCGGCACGTCGTACCCGAGCACGACGGCCGCGAGGGCCGCGCGGGCGCGGGCCGCGCGGACCGCGGCCGGCTGCCCGGCCTCCGGTGCGGGCAGGTCGAGCGCGGGGCCGGACTCGGCGCGCCGCGGCGGCCTCCTCGGCGCCGTCCCCGATCGGCTCCAGCTTGACCAGCGCGGCGCCGGTCTCGACCTGGCTGCCGGTGATCACCGCCAGCTCCTTGACCCGGGCCGGGAACGGCGCGTAGAGCACCGTCTCCATCTTCATCGACTCGAGCACGAGGACCGGTGCGCCCGCCTCGACCTCCTCGCCGACGCGCACGGGCGTGGCGACGACCAGGGCCGGCGCCGGCGAGCGGAGCACGCCGCCCTCGTCCCGGCTGACCCGGTGGGCCACCCCGTCGACCTCGACCAGGGTGCTCGGGCCGTGGGTGGCCGTGACGACGTGGTAGCGGCGCCCGCCGACGACGAGCCGCCGGTGGAACTCGTCGATCCGGTCCATCCCGACGTCGACGGTCTGCTCGGTGCCGCCCGGAGGCGACCGTGACGCGGTAGCGGGACGGCCCGGTGTTGACCGTCGACACCTGGTACGTCGTCCCCCGGAGCTTGAGCTCGACCGGACGGCCGGCCTGGTGCTGGGCCTGCGGACGACCGCCGTGCGCGGTCTCGAGCAGCCGGGCGACCTCGATCTGGAGCTCGTCGACGTAGGCCTCGATCGCGGCCGCGACGACCGCGACCCCGGCGTGCTTCTGGGCGACGAGCCTGCCCTCGCCGCGCACCCGGTCGATCCAGCTGGTGTCGGCCCAGCCTCCGGTGCCGTCGACGACCTCGGGCTGGTCGAGCAGGTCGAGCACGAAGCTCTTGTTGGAGGCGCCGCCCTCGATCACGACGGTCGTCTCGGTCATCGCCCGGCGCAGCCGGGCGAGGGCCTCCTCGCGGGTGGGCGCGTAGGCGATGATCTTCGCGATCATCGAGTCGAAGTCGGGCGGGATCGTGTCGCCCTCGGTGACGCCGGTGTCGACCCGGACCCCCGGTCCCGTCGGCAGCTCGAGCCGGACGATGCGCCCCGGGGCCGGCGCGAAGTCGCGGTCGGGGTCCTCGGCGTTCAGGCGCGCCTCGACGGCGTGCCCCTTCTCGGTCGGCCGCTCGCCCTCGAGCCGGCCGCCGCCGGCGACGTGGATCTGCGCCTTGACGAGGTCGACGTCGGTGGTGGCCTCGGTGATCGAGTGCTCGACCTGCAGCCGGGTGTTGACCTCGAGGAACGCGAAGGTCTTGTCCCCGGGGTGGTAGAGGAACTCCACCGTGCCCGCGCCGACGTACCCGACGGCGAGCGCCAGGCGCTCCGCCGCGGCCTTCAGCTCGTCGGTCTGCTCGCGGGACAGCAGCGGCGACGACGACTCCTCGATCACCTTCTGGTTGCGGCGCTGGATCGAGCAGTCGCGGACGCCGATGGCCCAGGCGGTGCCGTGGCTGTCGGCGATCAGCTGCACCTCGACGTGCCGGGCGCCCGTCACCAGGCGCTCGAGGAAGACCGTGCCGTTGCCGAACGCGCGCAGCGCCTCGTCGCTGGTGCGCTGGTAGGCGTCCTCGAGCTCGGCGGCGCGACGCCACCATCCGGATCCCGCGGCCGCCGCCGCCGGCGGTCGCCTTGAGCATCAGCGGGTAGCCGATCTCCTCGGCGGCCGCCAGCGCGCCCTCGAGGGTCTCGACGGCGCCGCGGCTCCACGGAGCCACGGGCACGCCCACCTCCTCGGCGATCAGCTTCGAGCCGATCTTGTCGCCGAGCTTGCGCATCGCCTCGGCGCTGGGGCCGATGAAGGTGACCCCGAGCCGGTCGCACAGGTCGACGAACGGCGGGTCCTCGGCCACGAAGCCCCAGCCCGGCCACACCGCGTCCGCGCCGGTCTCGACCAGGGCCCGCTCGAGGACCGCCAGGTCGATGTAGGGACGCGCCGAGGCCGGGCCCAGGTTGTAGGAGAGGTCGGCCTCGCGCACGAACGTCGCGCGGCTCTCGCCCTCGGTGTGCAGCGCCACCGTCTGGATCGGGCCGGAGCCCGACGCGTTGATCTCCCTCACCGCGTGGATCAGCCGCATCGCGGCCTCGCCGCGGTTCACGATCGCGATACGCGTGAACGACACCAAGACCTCCGTCGGACCGCCGTCGGGAACTTCCCTGGGGGTCCACGGAGAACCTGTCACGAGAACCCGGTTACGAGCCAGTCACATCGCCGTGACGTCCACATCCGGGCCTGCTGCGACCCTTGCGGTGCCGGGTCGGTCACCCGGTTCGCGCGACCGGTCGGCCGTGCAGCCGCCATCCGGCCCAGGCCAGGGCGCCCACCGGGATGGGCAGCCAGAACGAGACGAGCCGGTAGAGCAGCGTGCCCAGGACCGCGGTCTCGCGGTCCACACCGGCGAGCACCAGGATGGTGGTCAGGCCGGCCTCGACGAATCCGAGTCCACCAGGGGTGACCGGGACAAGGGCGAGCGCCAGGGACAGGACGTAGGCCAACAGCACCATGGAGGGTCGGGCGCGCCCTCCGACCGCGTACACCGCCGCGACGAGCGCGGCGTAGTCGAGCATCCGGTTGGCGGCTGCCATCGCCAGCGCGAGACCCCACCGTCCGGCGAACGCGGCGGCCACCGCGTCGCGCTGGTCGACCACTCGCTCGGCGACCCGGGCGGCCGGCACCCGGCGACGGAGGAGGTGTACGACGCCGCCGGCGACCTCGCCCACCCCCCGGACGAACCCGTCCCAGTGCAGCAGGGCGAGCCCGAGCAGCACGAGGATCGTGGCGACGACGAGCGACACGACCAGGCCGAGCTGGAGCTGGCGCGCCGGCGGTGGTCGGATGATGACGGCCGGGACCGTGAGGATCGGCAGCGCCAGCAGCATCCCGGTGGTGAGCAGGCCGATGCTGCCGAGGGACGCCGCGACGGCGGCCTTCTGCTGGCCCGCCTGCACGAGCATCGAGGCCTGCACGACGCTCCCGGCCGCCGATCCTCCCGGCAGCACCCTGCTGGCCGCGTTGCCGGCGAGCTGCGAGCTGGCGGCGTCGGCCCAGTGGGTGGTCGGCAGGGTCATCCGGACCAGCACCCACAGCGCGGCCATGCTGCCGGTCTCGAGCAGCACCAGCACCGCGAACCAGATCGGGCGGACCGTGTCCAGCTGCGGCCATGCGTCCAGGAGGGCCGCGACGCCGGGTGCGACGACGTACAGCCCGACGCCCGTGATGACCAGGCCGACGACCCGCCAGCCCCATCGACGGACGACGCCGTTCACGCCCTCATCCTTGGGGCTCGCGAGCGCGCGTGCGTCACCCGCTGGGGGTGATGCCGGGACGGGTGGCTTCGGGTTGTGTGACTGCTTGACGCCGATCTCCTCGAGCTGGGTGTGACGGCCGAGCCGCCGAAGGGCCGGGCCAGATGGACGCAACGTCGGCCAGCATCGTCCTGGCCACGATCTTCCTGTGGGGGGTGCTCTCCGCGCGGGCGGAGCGACTGCTGCTCTCGGGCCCGATCGTGTTCGTCACCGCCGGGTACGTGTTCTCCGAGGTCCTCGGTCTGCTCCAGCTCGACACCGAGCACGAGGTGGTCAAGGTCGTCGCCGAGATCACTCTGGTCTGGGTCCTGTTCTCGGACGCCGCCAAGGTCGATCCGCAGGCGGTCCGCTCCGACCTGGGCTGGTACGTGCGGCTGCTCGGCATCGGGCTGCCGCTCACCATCGCGCTCGGGACCCTGGTAGCCGTCGGTGTGCTCGACGTCGACCTCTGGGCCGCTCTGCTCGTGGGAGCGGCACTCGCACCTACCGACGCGGCGCTGGGCGCCGCCGTCATGAACAACCCCCTCGTGCCGGCCAGGATCCGCAGGATCCTCAACGTGGAGAGCGGGCTCAACGACGGGATCGCGACCCCGGTGGTGGTGCTCGCCATCGCCGGTGTCGCTGAAGACCTCGGGATCGAGGGGGTGCACGGTCCGGGACACGTCGTCGTCAGTCTGGTGGTCGGGATCCTTGTCGGTGCGGTGGTCGGCGGTGTCGGCGGTCGGTTCACGCGAACCGCTCGTCGCAGCGGCTGGATGTCGGACTCGATGGCCGGACCGGCGGTCCTGGCCCTCGCCCTGCTCGCCTACACCGCCGCCGTTGCCGTCGACGGCAACGGCTTCGTCGCGGCGTTCATCGGTGGCCTGACCTTCGGCAGGACCGCCGGGCCACGAGGGGAGCGGGAGGTCGCCTTCGTCGAGGAGACCGGCGGACTCGCGTCAGAGATAGCGTGGTTGATCTTCGGAGCGGTCGCCCTCCCCGGCCTGATCGGGGGGACGGACTGGCGTCCGGCGGTGTACGCACTGTTGAGCCTGACGGTGATCCGCATGCTGCCCGTGGCGATCTGTCTCCTCGGGAGCGGCTCCACGCCGGCGGAGATGGCCTTCGTCGGCTGGTTCGGCCCGCGTGGACTGGCATCGGTGATCTTTGCACTGCTGGCGCTCGAGGAGCTGTCCAGCGGGGCCGACACGCTCGTCGCCACCATCGGCCTCACCGTGGTGTTCAGCATCGTGGCGCACGGCCTCACGGCCGAACCGCTGTCGCGACGGTTCGCCGAGGAGGAGGCCGAGCTGGCCTGACCTAGAGCTCAGCACGTCCGGGTGTCGAGAACGTGACGCCGGCTCCGTCCTAGGTGCACCAGCGGCCACCGGCCCGCGATCAGCGGGAACGACCCGCGTGGACGTACCGAGACGACAACGGGAGGAGCAACCGTGCAACCGAACGAGATCACCGAGGTTCTGAACCGACCGATCAGTCAGGAACTGTTGGCCCGCGACGTGACCCGCTTGGCGTACGTCGCCAAGGACGGCACACCCCGCAATGTCCCGATCATCTTCACCTGGAACGGCTCGCGGATCGTGATGTGCACTTCGAAGAACGCTCCGAAGCTTCAGTCCTTGAGCGAGAACCCGATGGTTGCCCTCACGATCGACACCGAAGTGCACCCGCCCAAGATCTTGCTCATCCGGGGTCGGGCCGACCTGGACTTCGTCGACGGCATACCGGACGAGTATCTCCAGGCGACCAGCACCTACCAGATGACGCCCGAGCAGCGGGTCGAGTGGGAGGCGGAGGTGCGTTCGCTCTACCACGACGGAATGGTGCGGATCGTCGTGACCCCGTCCTGGGCGAAGCTGATCGACTTCGAGTCGACCCTGCCGAGCGCGGTCGAGGAACTGGTCCGACAGCGGGAGGAGCGTCAGCACGCCTGAGCGCTCAGAGCCCGCCGTAGCCGATCCCGCCGTTGTCGATGCCGTGCTGGAGACGGCCGGACTCGAGGACAGCCGTGCTGAAGTAGTTCTCCCCGTAGGGCAGGTACGCGGCACCGGCCTCCCAGTACGGCGCCATCGTCGACCCGACCCGGATCTGGCGGATCGGCGGCGAATCGCCACGCGCCACGCGGGCGGCGTCCTGGGCGCAGGCCGGGACGGAGCGGGTGCCACGGACCCGTGAGGTCCACACGACGTCGCCGACCGACGGCCCGTGCTGCGGGTTGAAGAAGCACGGGACCCGCAGCTCGGGCACCGGTCGGCCCTCGAGCCGTGCATGGACGCAGGCCAGGGCGTAGCGCCCGGTCGAGAGGGTGTCTACGACCGTGCTGACCTGGTCCGCCCTGCGCAGCCGCGGCACGGCGCGCTTGGCGGACTCGTAGGCGTCCAGTGCGCTCTGGTAGTCCAGCCGGGTCGCGGCATCCATTGACCCGGCGGGTGCCTCGACGCGTTGGAGCTGCTCCCCGAGCAGGGTGGTGTCCTCGTCGGCCATCGCCTGAGCGGCCAGCAGCTCCTCAAGGTCCTCGTGCCGGCCCCGGCGCCGTACCAGGTGCTGCCGGAGGCCGAGCAGCATGCCCGTTCCGGCACCCGTTGCCAGCAACGCGCCGATCATCCACTCCATGGCCGTCTCCCTCGTCCGTCTGCGCACTGTGTCACGCCGGGCCCCGACAGGTCTCCGGTACGCACTTGATGCGCATGGGTGCGGTGACGGGCGACGACGCTGCCGGCCAAGCTCCTGCGCACGAGGGCCACGCCTTGGCCGGTCGTGTCATGACCCGTTCGGGTCACGACGCTGCGTCTTGCCGCGTCTACCGTGGAGGCAGGTCCGGGGTGTCCGACAAGCATCGGAGGACAGATGCGGCGGACTCTTGCTGCTGCCACGTTGGCGGCACTGTATTGCGCAGGCTGCTCGTCAGACGGCAGCGACGGCAGGCCCTCGACCGCACGCACTCCGGGCAGCGCCACCGGTACGACGTCCGCTCCGCCCACGGTCGACTCGAACGGGGCCAAGACCGTCACCTTCGCCGACCGCGACGCAACCGTATGGCGGACCGGCGGCGACCCGGACACCCTTGTCTCGGCGTTCGGCTCGATATGGGTGAAGTTCGACGACGGCGAAGTGCAGCGGATCAACCCAGCCAACGGCAAGGTGATCGCGTCCATAGAGACCGGCTACTCCGCGCTGCCCTCCTGCGACTTGCTCGGGGCCGACGACCACCTGATCTGGACGTGCGCCGGTCCGAACCGGTTGCTTCCGATCGACCCTCGTAGCAACACCGCGGAGAAGCCGGTGCGGGCCTCCATCCTCAGCGACCAGATATCCCTGCCGTGGTCTGCCGGGGAGCTATGGACGATCCGGGGCGACGGCCAGACACTCAACGGACGTTCACCCGACGGCTCCGTCGCGACGACAGTCGACCTCGATGCGTTCTGCACCGACCTAGCCGGGTCCAAGACGGTGCTCGTGGCAGTCTGCCCGAGCGACGCCAAGGTTGTGATCGTCGATCCCGAGCGTGCGAGTGTCGTCGGCGAGGTCCCCCTCGACGACCCGCGCCGTGCCGCCGTCGCTGACTCGGTGTGGGTCGGGTACGGCGCAGGCACTGCCCAGATCGACCCGCAGACCGTCGAGATCGTCGCGGTGTACGACGACGTCACACCGGGTATCGAAGGGGCCCTGTGGGCGTCCGACACCGATGTGTGGATGCGGAGTGCAGGGCAACCGTTCCTCACACACATCGACCCAGCTCGGCGGGAGGTCGTCGAAACCGTCAAGGCGCCACAGTTCCGCAGCGGCGGCGGTGTCGTCGGCCTCGCGGACGATCTCTGGGCGACCGGCTATGACGACCAGCTCATCGTGATGCTTTCGGCGAGGTAGGACTGCGTGGGCCGACCGGGCCTTCGTGCTAGTCGATATCGGCGGCGAGCAGTTGATAGGCGGGGTGGAGCTCTTGCCACCGCGCCCGCGCGTCGCAGCGTTCATGGCCGGCGAGGTAGGCGGCGAGATCTTCGACGTGGACCTGGTCTCCTGCCCCGTAGGCGGCGATGTGCTCCAGGGGCACGCCGCGATCCTCGATGACCAGGATGGTGTAGTCGCCGTCGGCGGTGAGCGTCGCCTCGATGACGCCGTCCGGTTCGTCCGGCGATGTGGTCAGGATCAGTAGCCGCTGGGGGGGCTCGCACACCTCCACGCGACCGGTGCCTTCCCATCCGCTGGCAAAGTAGCGTGCGCGGAACTCACCGCCCTGGCGCAGATCGCCTTCCACTTCGCCGAGCCAGCGGGCGAGACGGCGGGGATCGGTGAGGGCTTGCCACAGGTCGTCCACATCGGTCTGGAACCGGTCTTCAAGACGTACGACGCCCTTGCCGTCCGCTGCTCGCAGTGTGCCCAGAGTGCGCACGCTTCCGGGTGGTGTTGGTGGTCATCGGGTGCTCCTTCGCTCACGCTTGCCGCGCGCTATCTCGGTGTGCAGGGCGTCCAGTCGCTGGTCCCACAGCGTCAGGTACCGACTCAGCCAGTCGTTGATCTCGGTCAGCGGCTGCGGGCGGAGGGAGTAGACCCGCCGTTGCGCTTCCTGGCGAACCTCGACCAGACCCGCTTCCCGCAGCACGCGCAGGTGCCGTGAGACGCCCGGGCGGGCAATCGGTAGGAGCGCTGCCAGCTCACCGGCGGTGGCCGGGCCTACAGCCAATGTCTCCAGCATCGTCCGTCGGCTGTCGTCCGCCAGCGCCCTCAGAGTGGCTTCCATGGCAACCTTTGTACCGGCTCGGTTACGTACCCGTCAAGGTACGTAGCCGCTTCGCTTCGGCAGGGGGGCGTCAGGACGGGGCGAGGACGCAGAACTCGTTGCCCTCCGGGTCGGCCAGGCACGTCCACGGGACGTCGCCCTGGCCGAGGTCGAGGTCGGTGGCGCCGAGAGCCCGCAGCCGGGCCACCTCCGCCGCCTGGTCGTCACCGGGGTACGGCAGCAGGTCGAGATGGACGCGGTTCGGCACGGTCTTCACGTCGGGCGTGCGGAGGAACTCCAGATACGGGCCGACGCCCTTGGCGGAGCGCAGCACCGCGTGGTCGTCGGTCACCTCGTGCAGGGTCCAGTCCATCGCCTCGCCCCAGAACCGGGCCATGGCCCGCGGATCCGCGCAGTCGACCACCACCGCGGCGATCGGCCCGGTGTCCCGGTAGATCTCCCGAGGCTCCAGCACGCAGAACTCGTTGCCCTCCGGGTCGGCCAGGACCGTCCACGGCACGTCGCCCTGGCCCACGTCGGCGGGCGTCGCGCCGAGATCCTGCAGGCGCGCGACCAGCTCCGCCTGATGGGCCGCCGAGGTGGTGGCGAGGTCGAGGTGCACGCGGTTCTTCACCGTCTCTTGGGTTCCGGGACGGCGACGACGTCGATGCAGACGGCGACGGGGTCCGGCCAGACGAAGCCCCGACGGGTTCGACGTTGGTCACGCCGGGTCCCTCGCTGGACACTCCCAGCCGAGCGCCTCCGCCCAGAACCGGCCGAGCGCCGAGTCATCCCGAGCCTTGATGTTCACCTGAACAAGTCGCAGTGCCATGCGGCGATCCTCCTGCGATTTTTTCTTGGTAGGGCGGGTGGGGCTCGAACCCACGACCCAAGGATTATGAGTCCTCTGCTCTAACCGGCTGAGCTACCGCCCCGCGTACGACGGCCGGGGTACCCGGGCCGTGCGCGACGCGAAGCCTACCGTCGCACGACCGGCGGCCGGCGAGGCTCCTAGGGGTGGTCGTCGTACGGTGTTGGCCCAGCCACGACGAGGAGCCGCATGGGTCACCGCTTCGACGACATCACCCTCGAGCAGCTGCGCGCGACCGGCGGCCTCAAGTGGTCGCAGCACCCCGACGCGATCGGCGTCGTTCGTCGCGGAGATGGACTTCGGCACGGCACCGGCGGTCCTGGAGGCGATGCACCGCTCGCTCGACCTCGGCCAGCTCGGCTACCTCACTGAGGCGCTCGGCGTGCGGCTGGCCGAGGCGTTCAGCGGTTTCGCGCGGTCGACGTACGGCTGGGAGGTCGCGCCCGGAGCGGGTGCGCCCGCTGGCCGACGTGGTCGCCGGGCTCACCGCCGCGATCCAGTTCTTCTCCGGCGCCCGGCGCGCCGGTGATCCTGCCGACGCCGGCGTACATGCCGTTCCTCGTCGTGCCTCCGTGGATGGGCCGTGAGGTGATCGAGGTGCCGATGGCGCGCGACGGGGACCGCTACGGCTACGACCTCGACGCGCTCGACGCGGCGTACGACGCGGGCGGCAGCCTGCTGGTGCTCTGCAACCCGCACAACCCGATCGGCCGGGTGCTCGAGCGCCGAGGAGATGCTCGCCGTCGCCGAGGTGGTCGAGCGGCACGGCGGCCGGGTGTTCTCCGACGAGATCCACGCTCCGCTCGTGTACGACGGACACGGCACACGTGCCCTACGCGAGCCTCTCGGAGGCGACCGCCGCGCACACCGTCACCGCGGTGTCGGCGTCGAAGGCGTGGAACCTGCCCGGGCTCAAGTGCGCGCAGCTGGTGCTGTCGAACGACGCGGACGCCGAGCGCTGGTCCGAGGTCGGGTTCATGGCCGAGCACGGCGCCTCGAACCTCGGCGTCGTCGCCAACACCGCGGCCTACGCGCGAGGGCGGTCCGTGGCTGGCCGACGTGCTGGCCTACCTCGACGGCAACCGGCGGCTGCTCGGCGACCTGCTCGCGGAGCACCTGTCCCGGAGATCGGCTACACGCCGCCGGAGGGCACCTACCTCGCCTGGCTGGACTGCCGTGCGCTCGGGCTCGGCGACCACCCCGCGGAGTTCTTCCTCGAGCACGCCGGCGGTCGCGCTGACCGACGGACCGGCCTGCGGTGCGGCGGGGGCCGGGTTCGCCCGCCTCAACTTCGCGACGCCCGCGGCCGGTGCTCGAGCAGACCGTCCGCCAGATGGCGACGGCGCTCCGGGCGACGGCGATAGCGCGAACGCGGGGGTCCGCGACTCCTTTACTCTTTCCGCGTGATCTCGGGAGCGCTCTGGCGGACGGCCACCGTCGCCGTGCTGCTGGGCAGCTCCGCCTGCACCTCGGCCCCGGAGCCCGCGGGCCCGCCGACCCCCGTCACGAGCGGCTCCGCACCGACCACCGACGCCGGCGCCACCCCGACGACGAGCGCCCCGTCGCCGGGATCGCTCGACAAGCCGGCCCGGGCCTCGGGGCCGCTGTCGAGGCGCTCGTTCCCCACCCCGAAGCGGCTCGGCGACGGCTGGCGCTTCGCCGTCGACCCCGGCGACGCCGAGGAGGGGTACGCCGGCAACGGCACGCCCACCCTGGCCCGCGACCCGCGAGAGGTGCTCCAGACGGCGGTGCCGTTCGGGTGCGACCGCGGCTCGCGGATGCCGCTGCCCGAGCACGCCCTCGAGGCCGACTACACGTTCCAGCGCAGGTCGGCGATCGCCGTGCGCAGCAAGTTCGCCGACGCGGCCACGGCACAGACCTTCTTCGACGGCCGGGCCGACAACCTCCGTGACTGCATCGGGCGGACCGGGAGCCCGGCCATCGGTCCGCTGGTCACCACCCTGTCCCGGCCGGCCCGGGACGCCGTCGTCTCCGACCGCACCCCGAGGTCCGACCCGTGGAGCGAGCTCGCCGTGCGCGACCGGGACACCGTCGTCCTGGTCGCCGTGCAGGGGGCCGCGCTCTCCCCCGCCCAGAACCGCCGACTCGTGGAGGCGTTCCGCCGATGAACCCGACCCGCGCCCGTCTGACCGCCGCCGGCGTCGCGCTGACCTGCGCCGCGCTCGGCCCTGCCGGGGTCGCGCTCGCGGCCGAGAACCAGCCGCCGGTCGCCAACCCTGACAGTGCGTCCGTCGCAGGCCGGTCAGACGGTGGTGATCGACGTGCTCGCCAACGACACCGACCCCGAGGCCGACCCGCTGGTCGTCACCGCGGTCGACGACCCGAGTGGTCGGGCCGCCGTCGTGCCCGGCGGAGCCACCGTCAGCTTCCGCACCGCGACGACCGACAGCGGTACGGCGACGTTCGGCTACTCGATCGCCGACGGTCGGGGCAGCTCCGCGACGGGCGCCGGTCAGCGTGACGATCCCGCCCGCCCCGACTCCCACGCCGACTCCCCCGCCCCGCTCCGACGCCGACCCCCACGCCGACCCCGCAGCCCACCACCCGCACGGTCTCCCTGTCGCTGCCCGGCCAGGTGGTCGCCCTGCGGTCCTACGCGATCTCGGGGTCGGTCAACCGCACCACCCCCGGTCCCGTCGACGTCGTGGTCCAGCGACAGTCCGGGCACCGCTGGCTGACCCACGGCAAGGACCGCGCCGACGCGCGCGGCGCGTGGTCGGTGCCGTTCTCGACGAACAACCCGAAGCGCTTCGTGTTCCGCGCGGTGGCGACCTGGCGTGACGGCAAGCGGGCGACCAGCAAGCAGCTCGCCCGCACCGTCGTCGCCCGCGCGGACGTGTCCGTGTCCGGACCGCTGAGCGCCTCCGACGTGCGCTGGTCCTACCGGCCCGGCTGTCCCGGTGGCCCCGAGCGGCCTGCGTCGCATCACGATCAACCGGTTCACCTACGGCCGCGTCGTGGCGCGCGGCTCCCTCGTCGTGAGCGCGGGTGCCGTGCCGGACCTCGTGAAGGTCTTCACCACGCCCTGAGCACCCGGTTCCCGCTGCGGTCGATGAAGCCGTCCGACGCGTTCTACGCCGGCGGACGCCGTACGCCCACCGGGTCCGACCTCGCCGCGATGCGCGCCGACAACACCTCGGCGTTCAACTGCCGGTCGGTCACCGGGAACCCCTACCGCGTCTCCCAGCACTCCTACGGCAACGCCATCGACATCAACACGGTCCGCAACCCGTACGTCGTCGGCGGCCGGGTGTATCCCGGGTTCGCCCGCACCTACCTGCGCCGGTCGCACGTGCGCGCCGGGATGATCACCAGCGGCAGCGTCATCGCCACCTCGATGCGGCGGCTGGGCTGGCCGTGGGGCGCCCGGTGGAGCCACCCGGACTACCAGCACTTCTCCTCCAACGGGGGCTAGGCCCACCTGGGATGCTCGGGGCATGACGCAGAGCCCGCCCCGCGCCGTGCACCACCCGAGCCTCGCGCGACGGCTGCTCGTGGTCGAGGTCGTGCTCGTGCTGGCGCTGTCGCTGGGGCGTTCGGGTGTCTACGCGCTGGTCAACCTGATCGCCTCCGCCACGGCACCGGGCAGTCTCTCCAGCCAGAAGGCGGTGCTCAACGGCAGCCTGGCGCCCGGTCGGCCCTGGCTCGACCTGGTCTACCAGCTGCTGGCGCTCACCTTCGGCGTCGTGCCGGTCCTGCTGGTCGGCTACCTGCTGACCCGCTCCGACGACGACCCGCGGAGCCTGTGGTCACGCGGGGCTGCGGAGTACCGGCGCGACGCCCTGCGCGGGCTCGCGCTCGCGGCCGTCGTCGGTGGGACCGGCCTCGCGTTCTACCTGGTGACCTACGCGCTGGGCGTGAACCTCACGGTGGTCGCCGAGGACCTGCCGGCGGTCTGGTGGCGCTATCCGGTGCTGCTGCTCTCCGCCCTGCAGAACGCCCTCCTCGAGGAGTTCGTCGTGGTCGGCTACCTGATGCTGCGGCTGCGGCAGATCGGGCGTGCGCGACGGTTGGGCGATCGGGACGAGCGCCGTCGTCCGCGGCAGCTACCACCTCTACCAGGGGCTCGGCGGCTTCGTCGGCAACGCGGTGATGGGCGTGCTGTTCGCGTGGCTCTACACCCGATGGGGCCGGGTGACGCCGCTGGTCGTGGCGCACACGGTGCTCGACGTCTTCGCGTTCGTCGGGTACGCACTCCTGGCCGGCCACGTGGGCTGGCTGCCGCGCTGACGCGCCGGCCGACGTGCGGGTGCTTCCCCGGCGGCGGCTGCGGGTGCATGCTTCGAGTCATGACCGAACCCGCGCCCGCCCCGCTGGAGCCGCTCACCGAGGACTGGGAGCGCGCGCTCTGCGTCGTCGCGCACCCCGACGACATGGAGTTCGGCGGCGCCGCGGCCGTCGCCCGCTGGACCGAGCAGGGCAAGCAGGTCGTCTACTGCATGGTCACCAGCGGCGAGGCCGGCATCGACGGGATGGTGCCCGACGAGGCCCGCCGGGTCCGGGAGGCCGAGCAGGTCGAGTCCGCGCGGATCGTCGGCGTCGACGAGGTCGACTTCCTCGGCCTGCCCGACGGGATCCTGGAGTACGGCGTCGACCTGCGCCGGGTGATCTGCGAGGAGGTGCGGCTGCACCGGCCCGAGATCGTGATCACCAACAACTTCCGGGACACCTGGGGCGGCCGGAACCTCAACCAGGCCGACCACATCGCCACCGGGAAGGCCGTGATGGACGCCGTACGCGACGCGGGCAACCGCTGGGTCTTCAACGAACAGCTCGTCGGCGGCCGCGATCCCTGGGGTGGCGTGAAGCAGGTCTGGGCCGCGGGCTCCCCGCAGGCCACGTCGGCCGTGGACATCACCGACACCTTCGACAAGGGCGTCGCAGTCGCTGCGCGCCCACCAGGCCTACATCGACGGTCTCGGCTGGAAGGACTTCGACCCCGCGGAGTTCCTCGAGGGCATGTCGCGGGCCACCGGCCAGCGGCTCGGCGTCGCGCACGCGGTCAGCTTCGAGGTCTTCCCGATGGGCTGGGGCGAGTAGCGCGGCCCGCCACCGACGGGATCGGCCATCGCCGCCGCTGCCAACGCCGCCCGCGGTCATCCGGCACGGGTGAGGCAACGTCGAGCAGCTGCGGACGATCATGGATCCGCATGACGTCGCTAGTCCGCCGTGCGGCCCTGGCCGCCGTAACCCTGCTGACCCTCTCGGCCGTGAGCTCGTGCAGCTCGGACGACCCGACGGCCTCACCGGCGCCGGCGACCTCATCGGCCGCACAACCCTCCGCAGCCCGGCGGTGTGCTCCTCGCTCGACGACCTGAAGTCCTCCGTCGCCGACCTCGAGGACGTCAAGGTGGGAGACGACGGGCTCTCCCAGCTCGGGAGCTCGCTGGCCGCGGTGAAGGAGGACCTCCAACAGGTCATGAGCGACGCCAAGGAGCAGTTCAAGCCCGAGATCACCGCCGTGACCTCGTCCGTGGACGATCTGCAGACCAGCCTGAAGGCGGCCCAGTCAGACCCCACGGCGGCGACGCTCGGTCCCGTGGCGACGGCTGTGGGCGGTGTCGTCTCCGGGATCGCCGCGCTGCAGCAGGCCGTTCCGGCGCCTGCTGACCCCTGACCCCGGTCGCCCTCGCGGCGCCGACGACAAAGCGGCCCGACGAGCGAGGTTCTCGCTGGTCAGGCCGCTTGCTGGCTCCCCCGATTGGACTCGAACCAATAACCCTCCGGTTAACAGCCGAATGCTCTGCCAATTGAGCTACAGGGGATCGCGCGTCGACAAGGTTAGCAAGGACGGCGCGATGACGCTAAATCGACCCGACCTCTTCGCGGGCGGCGCGCAGGGCGGCCTCCGCGGCCTCCGCGACGACCGGATCCGCGGGGTCCACGGCGACGTCGTACTCCACCGCCCAGCCGATCTCACCGTCGCTGTGCGGAGACCGTCGGGCGACCACGGTGAAGCCGGAGCGGGACCCGGGAAGGGTCACCCGGCGCTGCAGCAGCACGCTCGCGGTGACCCGTTCGCGGATCAGCTGGAGCAGCCGGCGCGGGTCCGCCAGCGTGAACTCGTGCACGGGCTTGGGCCGCCCGAACTCGCCGACCTCGACCACGCGGAGGCGCTCCGCGTCCCGGTCCCAGTCGGCGGTCTCGATCTGCTCCCAGCGGAGGGTCTCGACAGGCTCCGACGAGGACGGCTCGACCGACGAGGACGGCGGGACGACCACCAGGCCCGAGCGGGTGCCGAGCAGCCACGTCCCGTCGGCGGTGCCCGCGTGCGCGAGAACCTTGTCGCCGCGGCCCAGAGCCGGCACGCGCCAGCACGTCGCCGGGCACCCGCTCGGCCCGTGGGAAGGGCGCTCTCACAGCTCGCCGCCGATGGCCTTCTCGCGGAGCGTGCGGCGGTGCTGCTCGAGGGCGACGAGCTCGCCGAACATGCGGTTGTACTCGGCCGCGTGCTCGACCGGGTTGGTCCGCTGCAGCCTGGACTTGAGGTCGGCGATCCGGCGCATCGCGGTGATCTCCTGGAGCCGGTAGACGTGCGCCGCGACGTACGCCGTGGTCGGCTCCTTGCTGGACAGCAGCGGCTCGACGGCCAACGCGGACAGTGCCTGGACGACGGCCGGGTCGGAGACGCTGTCGCGGAGCTTGGAGACCCAGACCTCGCCGCCGGGCGCGTTCGACGGGCCGCCGTGGGCGGTCACGGCGTCCCAGACGGCGCGGTAGGTCGGATGGGTGAAGTCGTCGCCGTCGACGTCCTTGGCCATCCGCCCGACGGCCTCGGGGTGCTGGACGACGAGCTTGAGCGTCTCGCGCTCCAGCGAGAACCTCGGGTCGCGCAGGTCCGGGCAGCGGGGGCGCGGCGGGACGCTGCTCCTGCACCTGGACCTGCTCGGCGGCGCGGCGGTCCTCGGGACGGGTGCGCTGCTGCTCGGGACCCCGGCTCGCGGCCCGCTTCACCTCGGAGCGGGCCTGCTCGACGTCGACGCCCACCATGCCGGCGAGCTCGCGGGAGAAGCCCTCGACCTTGGACCGGTCCCGGATCGCCGAGACCAGCTTGGCGGCCTCGCGCAGCGCGTCGACCCGCCCGTCGGCCCGGTCGAGGTCGTAGCGCTGCACGACGTTGCTGAGCACGAAGCGGTAGAGCGGGATCCGGCGGGCCACGAGCTCGCGCACCGCGGCGTCGCCCTGCTGGAGGCGCAGGTCGCACGGGTCGAGGCCGCCGGGCTCCACGGCGACGTAGGTCTGGCCCGCGAAGTTCTGGTCACCCTCGAACGCCCGCAGCGCCGCCTTCTGGCCGGCCGAGTCGCCGTCGAAGGTGAAGATCACCTCGCCGCGGAACTCGTCGTGGTCCTGGAGCAGCCGCCGGAGCACCCGGCCGTGGTCGTCGCCGAACGCGGTGCCGCAGGTGGCGACGGCGGTGGGTACGCCGGACAGGTGGCAGGCCATCACGTCGGTGTAGCCCTCCACGACGACCGCCTGCGACGCCCGGGCGATGTCGCGCCGGGCCAGGTCGATGCCGTAGAGCACGTGGCTCTTCTTGTAGATCGGGGTCTCGGAGGTGTTGAGGTACTTCGCCTCGATGCGGTCGTCCTCGAAGATCCGCCGCGCCCCGAAGCCGATCGTGTCGCCGTTGGTCTCCCGGATCGGCCAGAGCAGCCGGCCCCGGAACCGGTCGTAGTGACCGCGCTGCCCCTGGCCGACGAGACCGCCGGTGACGAGCTCGGCGTCCGCGAAGCCCTTCTGGCGCAGGTGCTTGAACAGCTCCTCGCCGCCGCGGGGCGCGAACCCCAGCCCGAACTTGTCGGCGGCGTCCTTGTCGAACCCGCGGCCGTCAGGAACTCCCGCGCCTCCTTGGCGTCGGGGGTGGCCAGCTGCTCGGCGTAGTAGGCCTGCGCGACCTTGTGCGCCTCGAGCATCCGCGGCCGCAGGTTGGCCTCACGCTTCACGGGCCGCCCGTCGGAGCCCTCCTGGTAGCGCAGCTGCACGCCGTACTTGTCGGCCAGCCGCTCCACCGCCTCGGCGAACGACAGCCCGTCGATCTTCATCAGGAAGGCGATGACGTCGCCGCCCTCCGCGCAACCGAAGCAGTGGAAG
Organism: uncultured Actinomycetota bacterium; assembly: GCA_963786795.1. Classification (GTDB taxonomy): domain Bacteria; phylum Actinomycetota; class Actinomycetes; order Propionibacteriales; family Nocardioidaceae; genus Nocardioides_B. The sequence continues at coordinate 38,477 of CAWBAQ010000026.1, read as the reverse complement.
AAGCCTCTGGACGGGTTGACGTTGAAGGACGGGGACTTCTCGTCGTGGAAGGGGCACAGGCCCTTCTGGGAGCCGCCGCCGGCGTGCTTGAGGGTGACGTAGCCGGAGACCACCTCGTCGATCCGGGCCCGCTCACGCACGAGGGCGATGTCCTCGTCCCGGATCAGTCCTGCCACGCGCGAGAGTCTACGTCGCGGGTACCGGCGGAACCCGACCGCTGGCCTGCAGGTGGCCGATGGCTGCATCGCCCTGCGGCGTGTCGATGCAGGGAGTCGCCACAATCGCGCCGGGCCGCCTCAGCGGAGGCGCGCGTGCCAGTCGACGGCGGAGGCGTCGGTCAGGGAGGCGACCTGGTCGACGATGACCCGCAGCGCCGCTGCGTCGGAGTCCGCCGCCTCGAAGTCGGCCCGGAACACCGGCATCAGCGCCCCCGGACCGCGCAGCCGCAGCAGGGACACGAGCTCGGTGACCACCTCGCGCTGCCGGTGCAGCACGGCGACCCGGTCGTCGGCCCGCATCACGTAGTGCGCGGCCACGCCCTTGAGCGCGGCGACGGCCGTCTCCGTCTCGCGGGGCACGACCACGTCGGCGGCGTAACGCACCAGCGGCAGGTCGCCGTACTTCTCGATCGTCGCGTCCCGCACCTGGGTGCAGAACAGACCGATCAGGTCGCTGGTGAGGTCCTTCAGCGACGCGAGCGCGCGGCGGCTGCCGTCGTACGGCGCGCTCGGCCAGCTGACCATGCCCTGGAGCAGGCGCAGCGCGGCGTCCATCTCGTCGTCGACGACGTCGGGGAGGTACCAGTCGCGGACGGTCGTCCACACGTCGGCGCGCTCGCCCGGGTCGGTCAGCCAGGCGAGGTCGATCTTGCCCGAGACGATGCCGTCCTCGAGGTCGTGCACGGAGTAGGCCACGTCGTCGGCGAGGTCCATGACCTGCGCCTCGATGCAGCGGCGGCGACCCTGGACGCCCTCGCGCAACCAGCCGAAGACCTCGAGGTCGTCGTCGTAGACCCCGAACTTGCGCACCGCACGACGGGTGCCGTCGGCGTGCGAGCCGTGCGGCGCTTCGGCGTCCGTCGCGCGACCAGGGGTACTTCGTGCTGGCGTCGAGGGTGGCGCGGGTCAGGTTCAGCCCGACGGAGCGGTCCCGCTCGTCGAAGGTCTTGGCCTCGAGGCGGGTCAGGATGCGCAGCGTCTGGGCGTTGCCCTCGAAGCCACCGCAGGCCTCGCTGACCTCGTCGAGCGCGCGTTCGCCGTTGTGGCCGAAGGGCGGGTGGCCCAGGTCGTGGGCCAGCGCGGCGGTCTCGACGATGTCCGGGTCGCAGCCGAGCGTGCGGCCGAGGTCGCGGGCCACCTGCGCGACCTCGAGCGTGTGGGTCAGCCGGTTGCGCACGAAGTCGTCGGTCTGCGGCCCCACGACCTGCGTCTTGGCCGCCAGCCGGCGCAGGGCCGCCGAGTGCACGAGCCGGGCCCGGTCGCGCTCGAACGGCGTGCGGGTGTGCGGCGCGACGCGTTTGGGCTGCTCGTCCACCCAGCGGGCGCGCGCGTGCTCGTCGTACTCCGGTGTCGACCCCATCGAGGCCGACCCTACTGCCGGCGGCCGACCGTCCGCGACGGCGCTCGAACCGGACGTATGCCGCGATGTCGCCTCGCGACGGCGAGCGGGCTGTCGGTGGATGTGGTTAGGCTCGATCCCATGACCGTCCTGGGACGCGACACCTCCGAGCGGCTGCGCGACTGCGCGGCCGTCCAGGGGTTCGTCGAGCGGGTGTGCTTCAAGACCGGACCACCCGGACTCGTCGGCACCGAGCTGGAGTGGCTGGTCGCCTTCGAGGACGACCCCACCGACGCCGTGCCGATCCCGTTGCTCCGTGAGCTGCTCGACGCCGCCGGCCCGCCGCCGCGCGGGAGCCGCATCACCTTCGAGCCCGGAGGCCAGCTCGAGCTCAGCTCGCCGGCCTTCCGTGGCCCCACCAGCTGCTGGCAGGCCCTGCACGCGGACGTCGAGCACGTCCGCCAGGCTCTCGCCGCCGCCGGCCTCCGGCTCCTCCCCACCGCGATCGACCCGCACCGGGCGCCGCGACGCCAGCTGCGTGCATCCCCGGTACGACGCGATGGAGGCCTACTTCGCCGCCACCGGAGCGGACAGCGCCGAGGTGGGGCCGGTGATGATGACCAGCACCGCCGCCCTCCAGGTCAACCTCGACATCGGCAGCGACCTCGACGAGGCGTGGCGCCGCTGGACGCTGCTGCACACGGTCGGCCCGACGATGGTCGCGGCCTTCGCCAACTCCCCCGTGCACGCCGGCCGGGACACCGGCTGGAAGTCCGCGCGCCAACACGTGTGGCAGCGCCTGGACCGCGCCCGCACGTCGATGCCGGCCGGCCCCGACCCCGCGACGGCGTGGGCGCAGTACGTCCTCGACGCCCGGGTGATGCTCCGGCAGCGCGGCGGCGACGACTGGACCGTCGAGCCCGGACCCACGTTCCGCGACTGGCTGGACGAGGACGACGCCCCGAGCCACGACGACCTGGCCGTGCACATGACCACGCTGTTCCCGCCGGTCCGGCCGCGCGGCTGGTTCGAGGTGCGCTACCTCGACGCGCAGCCGTGGCGGTGGTGGCCGGTGCCGATGGCGGTGCTCACCGCCCTGCTCGACGACCCCGTCGCCCTGGCCGCTGCCGAGGCGGCGTGCGCCGGGTTGGACGACTGGGAGGCCGCCGCCCGCGACGGCCTCGGCGCGCCGGGTCTGCAGACCGCCGCGCTCGCGTGCTTCGACGCCGCCGCTGGCCGCCCTCGTCCGGATGGGTGAGCACCCCGACCTGGTCGCGCGGGTCCGCGAGTTCCGCGACCGCTACGTCGCACACGGCCGCAGCCCGGCCGACGACCCCCTCGACGACGCACCGGAGGCCTCGTGAGCACCCTGCCCGGCACCCGCCCCGAGTCGCTGACCGAGACGGCGCTCAAGCAGTACGTCGCCGACGAGCTCGAGCGCAGCCGCGACCGCAGCCTGGGCCTCACCACCCGGACGCTCGACGAGAGCGAGCTGCTCGCGCAGCACTCCCGGCTGATGTCCCCGCTGGTCTGGGACCTCGCCCACGTCGGCAACTACGAGGAGCTGTGGCTGCTCCGTGAGGCGGCCGGCGTCGAGGCGATGCGGCCCGAGCTCGACGACATCTACGACGCGTTCGAGCACCCGCGGGCGACCCGGCCGTCGCTGCCGCTGCTCCGGCCCGACGAGGCCGGCGACTACATCGGGCTGGTCCGCCGCAAGGTGCTCGACTCCCTGGACTCGGTCCGGCTCGACCCCGGCGCCGGATCTCGGGGGGAGCTGCTCGACGCGGGCTTCGTGTTCGGCATGGTCCTCCAGCACGAGCACCAGCACGACGAGACGATGCTGGCCACCCACCAGCTGCGCCGCGGAGACCCGGTCTTCCCTGCGACCGACGCGCTGCCCGCCCCCGCGGCGCTGATCGCCGGCGCCGAGGTGGTCGTCCCCGCGGGCCCGTTCACGATGGGTACGTCGAGTGACGCGTGGGCCCTCGACAACGAGCGGCCCGCGCACCAGGTGGACGTCGCGTCGTACGCCATCGACACCGTGCCCGTCTCCAACGCCGCCTACCGCGCCTTCGTGGAGGCCGGCGGCTACGACGACGAGCGGCTGTGGACCCCGGACGGGTGGCGCTGGCGCTGCGAGTCCGGCAAGCGCTCCCCCGCGTTCTGGTTCCGCGACTCGGGCAGCTGGCTGCGTCGCCGCTTCGCCCGGGTCGAGCCGCTGCCCGACGACGAGCCGGTGCAGCACGTCTGCTGGTTCGAGGCCGACGCCTACGCCCGCTGGGCCGGCCGCCGGCTGCCCACGGAGGCCGAGTGGGAGAAGGCCGCCTCCTGGGACGCCGCGACGCGGACCAAGACGCGCTTCCCCTGGGGCGACGACGCCCCGACGGAGCGGCACGCCAACCTCGGCCAGACCCGCTACCACCCGAGCCCGGCCGGGTCGTTCCCCGCAGGGGCGTCGCCGAGCGGAGCGCTGCAGATGGTCGGCGACGTCTGGGAGTGGACGTCCACCGAGTTCACCGGCTACCCCGGCTTCCGGTCGTTCCCCTACAAGGAGTACTCCGAGGTGTTCTTCGACCAGGGCTACAAGGTGCTCCGCGGCGGCTGCTGGGCCACCGACCCGCTGGCCTGCAGCACCACCTTCCGCAACTGGGACCACCCGATCCGCCGGCAGATCTTCGCGGGCTTCCGGACGGCCCGCGATGTGTAGGCACCTGGCCTATCTCGGCGCGCCGAGGAGCCTCGACTCCCTGGTCATGGACCCGGAGCACTCGCTCTACGAGCAGTCCTGGGCCCCACGACGCCAACGGCACGGCACGGTCAACGTCGACGGCTTCGGCGTCGGCTGGTACGCCGACCGGGCGGCCCCGGTCCGCTACCGGCGGGCCCAGCCGATCTGGACCGACGCGTCGTTCGCGTCCCTGGCGCCGACGATCTCGTCGTCCTGCGTGGTGGCCGCGGTCCGCTCCGCGTCGGCCGGCACGTCCGCCGACGAGTCCGCGGCCGCCCCGTTCACCCACGACCGGTGGCTCTTCAGCCACAACGGCCGCCTGCACGACTGGGACACCGCGCGCAAGGCGCTGGGGTCGCGGGCGGCCGACGTGCCCGACACCCGGGTCGGCGTCGACTCGGCCCTCCTGTTCGGCCTCGCGCTCTCGCGGTGGCAGACCGGCGCCTCGCTCACCCGGGGACTGGCCGACGCCGCCCGCGACGTGCTGGCCCACGGCGGGGGGCGCCTGACCATGCTCGCCTCGGACGGCGTGGCGGTCGCAGGGGTGGTCGTGGGCGAGCCGATGCACGTCCTGACCACCCCCGACGGGACCCTCATCGCCTCCGAGCCCGACACCGACGACCCCGGCTGGCGTGAGCTGGCCGACCTGTCCGTCGTACACCTGGGGCCGGAGGGCCTGACCGAGACGCCGCTGGAGAAGGAGACCCCGTGAACATCGACGTCCACCTGACCCCCGAGGACCTGGCCGCCTCCCTGCGCGCCGACGTGCGGGCGGGGCTGACCTCGAGCCCGAAGGTGCTGCCGCCGAAGTACTTCTACGACGGCCGCGGCAGCGAGCTGTTCGAGGACATCACCCGGCTTCCGGAGTACTACCAGACCCGGGCCGAGGCGAGCATCCTCACGGCCCGGGCGCACGAGATCGCCGACCTGACCAAGGCGCGCTCCCTCGTCGAGCTGGGCTCGGGCTCGTCGGAGAAGACCCACCTGCTGCTCCGCGCCCTGCGCGACGTCGGCTCGCTGGAGTCCTACGTCCCCGTCGACGTCAGTGCCGACGCGATCGAGCGGGCGATGCCCGGCCTCGTCGCGGAGTACCCCGCCCTCGAGGTGCACGGGGTGGTCGCCGACTTCGAGCGGCATCTCGAGCAGCTGCCGACCGACGGCCCCCGGCTGGTCGCGTTCCTGGGCGGCACCATCGGCAACTTCGCGCCGGAGCAGCGGGCGAGGTTCCTCGCGGCGCTCGGCGCCACGCTCGAGCCCGGCGAGGCGCTCCTCCTCGGCACCGACCTGGTCAAGGACCCCGAGCGGCTGGTCCGTGCGTACGACGACGCGGCCGGCGTGACCGCCGCCTTCAACCTCAACGTGCTGCACGTCATCAACCGCGAGCTGGACGCCGACTTCGACGTCGAGCGGTTCGAGCACGTCGCCGTGTGGGACGCCGGGAACGAGTGGATCGAGATGCGGCTGCGCTCGCTGGAGGAGCAGCGGGTCGACGTACGCGGTCTCGGCCTCAGCGTCGACTTCGCGGCCGGCGAGGAGATGCGCACCGAGATCTCCGCCAAGTTCCGCCGCGACACGGTCGCCGCCGAGCTCGCCGCCGCCGGGCTGCACCTGGCGCAGTGGTGGACCGACGAGCCCGGTGACTTCGCGCTCTCCCTCGCCCTGGCCTGAGAAAGCTAGAGCCAACCGTTCTGGTCGGCGATCCGGGCGGCCTCGGCCCGGTTGGTGGCCCCGGTCTTGCCGATCGCGGCCGACAGGTGGTTGCGCACGGTGCCCTCGGACAGGAACAGCCGCGCCGCCACCACCGCGACCGAGGCCCCCTCGCGGGCCGCGCGCAGGACGTCGGTCTCGCGCGTGGTCAGCGGCGAGTCGCCCGCCACCAGGCTGTCCGCGGCGAGCACCGGGTCCACGACCCGGAGACCCGCGTGCACCCGGCGTACGGCGTCCGCGAGCTGCCGGGCGGGAGTGTCCTTGACGACGAACCCGTCCGCGCCCGCCTGCAGCGCGCGCCGCAGGAAGCCGGGCCGCCCGAACGTGGTCACGATCAGCACCCGGGTCTGCGGCAGGGCCTCGCGCAGCGCCCGGGTCGCCTCGATGCCGTCCAGACCAGGCATCTCCACGTCGAGCAACGCCACGTCGGGCCGGTGCTCCCTGGCCGCGTCCACGACCGCGTCTCCGCTGCCGACCTCGGCCACCACCTCCAGGTCCGGCTCCAGGTCGAGGAGGGCCGCGAGCGCCCCGCGCACCAGGGCCTGGTCGTCGGCGAGGAGCAGACGGATCGTCATCGGGCCGTCACCGACAGGGCGAAGCCGCGCGGGTCGAGGGTGCGGGTGGCCAGCACGGCGCCGGCCGCCGCGGCCCGCTCGCGCAGACCGTCGAGCCCGGTGCCGGCCCGGGTCTCGCCCTGCGGGCCGGTCCCGTCGTCGCTGACCTCGACGCGCCGTCGACCCGAGCCGCACCGTGCAGCGAGACGCCCCGCTGTGCCGGATCACGTTGGTGACGCCCTCACGGACCGTCCAGGCGAACAGCTCGCGCAGCTCGGACGGCACCTCGTCGGTGCTCTTCGGCAGGTCCGCGTCGATCTCGGCCGCCCGGAGCGCCTCCCGGGCCCGGGCCAGCTCCCCCGGCAGGGTCAGGTCGCGGTAGCCCTCCACGGCCCGGCGTACGTCGGCCAGGGCGTCGCGGCTCAGCCGCTCGAGGTCGACGAGCTCGGCCCGGGCCCGGGCAGGGTCGACGTCGAGGAGCCGGTTGGCGAGCTCGGCCTTGACGGTGATCACGGTCAGCGAGTGGCCCAGGATGTCGTGCAGGTCCCTGGCGAACCGGTTGCGCTCGTCGGCCACCGCGAGGCGGGCGTTCTCCGCCTCGGCCTGGAGCAGGTCGACGTTGCGCTGCATCAGCTGGCTGACGCCCCACATCGCGAACGCCGCCGTGCAGATGGCGAAGGTGAGCCCGGCCGGACCCGACCAGCCGTCGAGCGTGTGGCCGAGCACCTCCGACGCCACGGCGAGCACCACCGTCAGCAGCGCGGCCCAGCGGGCCTTGCAGGCAGATCACGCCGATCACCGCGACGTAGACCAGGCCGGCGGCTCCCGCCTCGCCCACGCAGACGCACATGACCACGGTGAGCGCCGAGCAGCGACGCCGATGATCGTGGCGGCTGCCACCGGCTCGACGGTGAGCACCATCCGCTGGCGACGGCGCCGCACCCACGTGAACGCGGCGACGTAGAAGGCCGCGAAGGCGAGGACGGCGAGCATCCCGACCCAGCCGCGGAGCCGATCCTCGTCCTGCCAGGCGAGGTCCCACGCGGCACGGAACGCGTCGGCCAGGAAGACCAGCCACACCGCGGCGAACAGCACGCCGAGACGCCCGGGCCGTCCGTCGCGACCGGTCCAGGCACCCGTCGGGGTCAGCGAGCTCACGGGGGTCAACCTACTTCTCGCGCGGGTCAGACCCGGGCCGTGTCCTTGCTCATCCGCCAGGCGGCGCCGGCCACGAACAGGACGAGCCAGACGACCGCGTTGAGCACGGCGTACCACGGCAGCTCACCGGTGAGCGGTGCCCGGCTGACCTCGGCCACCCCGAACATCGGGGTCCAGGCGGCCACGTTCCACAGGGTGCTGCCCTGGTCGATGGGGATGAACACGTTGCCCAGGAAGGACAGCAGGGCCAGTCCGGGGCCGAGGATCTGCATGGCGTTCTCACCCGGGACCAGGTAGCCGACGAAGACACCGAGGGCCGCGAACACCATCGTGCAGACCAGCGTGAGGACGGCACAGGCGACCCAGAGGTGGCTCGGCATCGCGGCCCGGCCCTGGACGACCGCGACGACGTTGACGACGGAGATCGCCACGGCGCCGAGCGCGAGCGCGATCAGTGCCTTCATGCCGATGTAGACCGCCGGGTGCAGCGGGGTGAGCCGCAGCTGGCGGGACCAGCCGAGCGCGCGCTCCGTGCCCACCATCGCGCCGGCGGAGGCCGCGGTCAGCGCGGCGCCGTACAACGCCATCGACACCATGACGTACGCCGCGACGTTGCCGTTCCCGGCCTGCCTCTGCCAGCCCGTTCCCGAGCCGATCGCGAAGAAGAGCGCGGCCGGGAACACCAGCGTGAAGATGATCGTGCGGCGGTTGCGCAACATCCGGCGGAGCTCGATGCCGAGGACGGTGAGGTTGAAGCCGCCCAGCGGCGGCACCCGGCGGCCGGTCGGGTCGATCGTGCCCTGGCGTGCGGTGCTCATCGCTGCCTTCCCTCGGGGTCGTGGGTGTCTGCTGCCTGGTCCTCGGCGTCGTCGCCGGTCAGCGACAGGAACGCGTCCTCGATGCCGCGGGAGGTGATCTCGAGGTCGCGGGCGTCGGTCTGCGTGAGCAGGTAGCGCGCGACGGCGTCGGTGTCCGTGGCGTGGAGCAGCACGGTCTCGCCGCGCACCTCCACCGACTCGACGCCCGCGAGCGCGGCGAGCGTCCGGTGGTCCGGGTCGTCGAGCGTCGCGCGGACCGTCCGACCGGCGGCCAGCGCCTTGATCTGCGAGCCGGTGCCGTCGGCGACGATCCGGCCCTTGCGCATCAGCACGATGCGGTCGGCGTACTGGTCGGCCTCCTCGAGGTAGTGGGTCGCGAACAGCACGGTCCGCCCCCTCTCCGCGTCCTCGCGGATCGCCGACCAGAAGGCCCGCCGGCCCTCGACGTCCATGCCGGTGGTCGGCTCGTCGAGCAGCAGCAGCGCCGGGTCGGAGAGAAGTGCCATCGCGAAGCGCAGCCGCTGCTGCTCACCGCCCGAGCACTTGCCCACCGTGCGGCCCGCGAGCCCGGCGATCCCCGCATGGGCGAGCACCTCGTCGACCGGCCGGGTGTCCGCGAACAGGCTGGCGGTGTAGCGCACGGTCTCGCGGACGGTGAGGTCCTTGAGCAGCCCGCCGGTCTGCATCACCGCGGCCACCAGCCCGCGGGCGATCGCCTGGCGCGGCTGGTAGCCGAGCACGTCGACCGTGCCGCTGGTCGGCTTCGACAGGCCGAGCACCATGTCGATGGTGGTGGTCTTGCCGGCGCCGTTCGGGCCGAGGAAGGCGACGATCTCGCCCTGCTCCACCTGAAGGTCGATACCCCGCACGGCCTGCACCGTGCCGAAGGACTTCGTGACGCCGCCGAGGCTGATCGCCGGGACCGGGCGGTCCGGTCCGGGGCCGGCGGGAGCGCCGTGCTCGAGAGATGTGGTGGTCATGCGACCAGCCTGGCGCCACCCGGGCCGTCGTACCCGGCCGCTCGGTCACGACCTGAGGGTGACACCTGTCACGTCTGCCGCCGAGCTGTCAGTCGGTGACGGTGCCAGGGCACCCACGGCGCCTGACAGCTCGGTGTCAGTTGACCGAGATGTGCACGTGGTCGAAGTGGTTGGCGGTGGACGAGCCGCGGTCCGGCATCGAGCGCCAGCCCTCCGACGCCCGCACCGGCGTCCAGATCCTCTGGGCCCAGAGGATGTCGTAGAGGCCGAGCTCCGAGGCGTGCTCGCGCGCCCAGTCCGCGACGGCCTGTCCCAGGGACGGGTCGCTGGTCATGAAGTCGATCGCGCGTCCGGAGCTGTGCTCGCCGTGGCCGTCGTAGCCGCCGTAGGTGCTCAGCGCCGGGAAGGCGTTGCAGACCGCGCGGAACAGCCGGACCGCGGAGCTGGTCAGGCCGGACTCGGTGCCCGAGCCGTCCGCACAGGGGGCCGACGAGACCCCGCCGGGGGCGGTGACGCCGGCAGCAGCTCCGGCCGCTCCGGCAGCACCCTCGTCCGCGGACGGCTCGACCGGCTTGTCGTCGGTGAGGTACTCGTCGTTGACCCAACGGACCTGGCCGTCGTGCAGGATCTGCGCGAAGCCGCTCTTCACGACGCCGGTGATCGCCACGGTCTTGCCCTCGGGGAGCACGTCGAGGGGCTTGCCCTTCTCCGCCGGCGCCTCCCAGAGGTTCAGGTCGGTCGTCATGTACTCGCGGTCCTTGACCTCCGGCTTCGGCTGCAGGGTCACCCGCTTGGCCGAGCGGGAGATCGCTCCGGCCCGTGCGGCGAGGTACGGCGAGACGGACGGCTCGGCGGACGGCTCGGCGCTGTCGAGGTCGACGGTCAGGGGCGACGCGGCCGCACGGGCGTCGGCCGCCGCGCTGACCGGGTCGGGGCCGCTGTCGGTGCCGACCGCGACGCCCACGATCCCGGCGGTGACGACGGTGGCCGCAACGGCGGGGAGGGTGAGGCGCACGAGGCGTCGGCGGAGCGCGTGGGGCACGACCTGCTTGTGGCGAGCCGAGGACACGGAGGAATCACCAGACAAGAATCGGGGGCATTCTGGACACAAAGCATCGAGTGAAGCACAACGTTTCAACCATCGTCACATCCGGACCAGACATTTTGCAGCAGTTCCGGACATCCCACGCTGATGCCGTGATCGGGTTCACAGGCCCCGTTCCGGACGGCTCAGCCCCAGAGCTCGGGAATCTCCTCGATGCTGCTCACCGTGTACGTCGGCTCGAGGAACGTCGCGGGGAACGGGCCGCCGGACCGGTTCACCCAGCACGACTGGAGCCCCGCCCGGCGGGCGCCGTCGACGTCCCAGGGGTGCACCGCGACCAGCATCAGCTCGTCGGGCTTGGCGTCGCACACCTGCGCGGCGTACTCGTAGGGCCGCGCCGACGGCTTCCAGGCGCCGGCGTCCTCGACCGACAGGAGCTGCTCGAAGCGGTCCCGGATGTTCGCCCGAGGTCAGCAGCCGTTCCGCCACCAACGCGGCGCCGTTGCTCAGGGTGACCAGCCGGAAGCCGTCCTCGTGCAACCGGTCGACCCCGCTGGCCACGTCGGGGTGCAGCTCGAGCATCGCGAACCCGTCCATGACGTGCCGGGCCGCCTCCTCGACGGGACGGTTGAGCTGCGGCGCCTCCGCGAGCTGGCTCAGCAGCAGCTCGCGGGCCACGCCGGCGAAGGGCGGGTTCTCCCCGGCCGCGGTGAGCGCGAACCCGTCCCGCAGGACGGACGCGAACCAGAGGGGCGCAGCGCTCGCCGAGGCACCGACCTCGACGAAGCGCGCACCCAGCGGCGAGAGGTCCGAGAGGGTCTCGTTCACGTCGAAGGCGATCACCGTGGGGCGCATGTCTCCACACTGCCCCTCGACCCCAAACTCATGCCCCCGTTGGGGATTCAGCCCCCGGAGTGCATGTCCTCGGCCACCGCGCAGTCGGTCCCGTCGGTGTCGTCGAGCCAGCCCTGCGGCAGCACGACCCGCCGCGGGCTGCCCTGCCGTCCCCGCGGCGTACCCAGCGTGGCCACCGGGAACGGCTCGTCCGGGTCGAGGCGTGAGAGCAGGTCGTCGAGCGCGTCGAGCGACGAGACCAGCGCGAGGTTGTTGCGGAGCTCGCCGCCGGCGGCAAAGCCCTTGAGGTACCACGAGACGTGCTTGCGGAACTCCTTGCAGCCCTGCACCTCGCCCATGTGCCGGCAGAGCAGCTCGGCGTGCCGACGCATCATCGCGGAGACCTCGCCCAGTCGCGGGAGGGTGGCGACCTGCTCCCCCGCGAAGGCGGCGGCCAGGTCGCGGAACAGCCAGGGCCGGCCCAGGCAGCCGCGGCCCACGACCACACCCGCCGCGCCGGTCTCCTGCACCATCCGGACCGCGTCCGCGGCCTCCCAGATGTCACCGTTCCCGAGCACCGGGATGTCGACGTGCGCCGCCAGCTCCCCGATCGCCGACCAGTCGGCCTGGCCGGAGTACGCCTGGTCGACGGTGCGGCCGTGCAGGGCGATCGCGGCACAGCCGGCCTCCTGGGCGATCCGGCCGGCGTCGAGGTAGGTCAGGTGGTCGTCGTCGATGCCCTTGCGGGTCTTCATGGTCACCGGGACGTCGTACGGCTCGGCGGCCCGCACCGCGGCGTCGAGGATGTCCCCGAGCAGCCGGCGCTTCCAGGGCAGCGCTCCCCCGCCGCCCTTGCGGGTCACCTTGGGGACCGGGCAGCCGAAGTTGAGGTCGATGTGCGCGACGCCGTGCTCGGCGGCGAGGATCTCCGCGGCCTTGCCGACGTAGACCGGGTCGGTGCCGTAGAGCTGGACGGACCGGACGGTCTCCGTCTCGTCGAACGTCAGCATCCGCAGCGTGGTCTCGTCGCGCTCGACGATGCCGCGCGAGGTGATCATCTCGCAGACGTAGAGCCCGGCCCCCTGCTCGGCGCACAGCCGGCGGTACGCCGCGTTGGTGATCCCGGCCATCGGCGCGAGCACCACGGGGGTGTCCACGCGCAGCGAGCCGAGGCGCAGCTCACGGGGCACGGGAAAGGTCATGCGTCCCATTGTGAAGGCGTCGGCCGGAGCCCTCAAAATCCGGGCGGTCAGCCCTTGTTGGCCTTCTTCTTCGGCGTCGGCTTCGGCTTGGTGAAGTCGCCGGTCCAGGTGATCGGGTTGAACTCCTGGCTCGGGCGGTAGCTGACCGCCTCGAGGGAGCCGCGGTCCGGCGAGAGGTAGACCAGGCAGGTGCTCAGCGTCGCGCCCTTGGGGAACTTCTTCGGCAGCGGCTTGGACGGGCACGGCTTGAAGCTGGTGGTGAAGTTGACGGCCGGGAGCAGCGTGTTGGCGGCGTTCACGCCCCACAGCGGCACCCCGACGCCGCCCACGTCGCCCTCGCCCACGTTCTTCGCCTGCACCGCGGCGTAGTAGTAGGACGCCTTCTGCTTGTAGGCGTCGTCGAGGATGAAGCCCTTGAAGTCGGCCAGGGCGCCCTTGCGCACGCTCTTCACGGTCAGCTGGAGGGCCGTGCCCTTGCCCTCGGAGGGCTCGTAGATCACGGTCGCGGTGTCACCGAACGACAGCTTGCTGCCCTGTGCGGTCAGCTCGGCACCGTCCGGCACGGCCACCGTCGAGGCCGCGGTGGGCGAGACCGTCGCGCCGGGCGACGAGACCTCCGTCGACGGGGAGCTGCTCGTGCTCTGGTCGCGCCTTCGCGCCGGATCCCGAGCTGCAGCCGGCCAGCACCAGGGCGGACGCCGTCGTCAGGACGGCCAGGGACAGGGCGGGGCGACGCACACGCGGGGCGGGGAGCACCCCCACATTCTGCACGTCAGGGCCTGAGGTTCCGGGCCGACCCGGCCGTCAGCAGCCGATCAGCCGCTCGGCGAAGTAGGACCGGACCTGGGTCAGGCCGACCCGCTCCTGCTTCATCGAGTCGCGCTCGCGCACGGTCACGGCGTCGTCCTCGAGGGTGTCGAAGTCCACGGTGACGCAGTACGGCGTGCCCACCTCGTCCTGTCGCCGGTAGCGCTTGCCGATCGCACCGGAGTCGTCGAAGTCGACGTTCCAGGACTGCCGCAGCTCGGCGGCGAGCCCCTTCGCCTTGGGCGAGAGGTCGGCGTTGCGCGACAGCGGCAGCACGGCGACCTTGGTGGGCGCCAGGCGCGGGTCGAGCCGCAGCACCGTGCGGGTGTCGACACCACCCTTGGTGTTCGGCGCCTCGTCCTCCTCGTAGGCGTCCACGAGGAAGGTCATCAGGCTGCGCGACAGGCCGGCCGCGGGCTCGATGACGTAGGGGACGTAGCGCTCGTTGGCGGCCTGGTCGTAGTAGCTGAGGTCCTTGCCGGAGTGCTTGGCGTGCGTGGACAGGTCGAAGTCGGTCCGGTTGGCGATGCCCTCGAGCTCGCCCCACTCGGAGCCGGCGAACCGGAAGCGGTACTCGATGTCGACGGTGCGCTTCGCGTAGTGGCTGAGCTTGTCCTGGGGGTGCTCGAAGTGCCGCAGGTTCTCGGGGTGGATGCCCAGGTCGACGTACCAGCGGGTGCGCTCGTCGATCCAGTACTGGTGCCACTCCTCGTCCTCGCCGGGCTTGACGAAGAACTCCATCTCCATCTGCTCGAACTCGCGGGTGCGGAAGATGAAGTTGCCGGGGGTGATCTCGTTGCGGAAGCTCTTGCCGGTCTGCGCGATGCCGAACGGGGGCTTCATGCGGGTGCTGGTCACCACGTTGGCGAAGTTCAGGAAGATGCCCTGCGCGGTCTCGGGGCGCAGGTAGTGCAGGCCGGACTCGTCCTCGGTGACGCCGAGGTAGGTCTTCAGCAGGCCGGAGAACTGACGCGGCTCGGTCCAGGCGCCCCGGGTGCCGCAGTTCGGGCAGGCGATCACGACCAGGTCGACGGTGTCGGGGTCGTCGATGCCCTTCTTCTCGGCGAACTCCTCCTGCAGGTGGTCCGCGCGGAACCGCTTGTGACAGGACTGGCACTCGGTCAGCGGGTCGCTGAACGTGGCGACGTGGCCCGAGGCCTCCCAGGTCTGGCGCGGCAGGATCACCGAGGAGTCGAGGCCGACCATGTCCTCGCGGGCCTGCACCATCGAGCGCCACCACTGGCGCTTGATGTTCTCCTTGAGCTCGACGCCGAGCGGGCCGTAGTCCCAGGCCGACTTGGTGCCGCCGTAGATCTCGCCGCAGGGGTAGACGAAACCCCTCCGCTTGGCGAGGGAGACGACCTTGTCGACGACGGATGCGGGCGGCTTGGGCATGAGGGGATCAGGTCCTTGCGGTCGGGTGCGCCGACTGGCTGACGGCGAACGCTCAGACTATCGGCCGACGTCAACGCAGTTCGCGCGGCACCTGCACGTTCATGCCGGCCCGTTGTCGTCACCGTCGTCGCCGACGGTCTCGTAGGCCGAGGGCTCGTCGACGGCCCGGGACAGCAGGGGTACGGCGGTCATCTTCACGTCGTACGCCGAGAGGGCCCGGCGGTAGCTGCCGACGTTCGCCCAGGTGGTCGTGAGCACCCACAGGTCGGGGTCGTCGACGTTGCGACCGACCCGACCGTCGACGTACCCGGGCCGCTAGGCCAGCGCCCCCAGGGCGGCGTGCACGTCGCGGCGGAACGCCTCGGCATCGTTCTCGTCGACGCGGAACCTGTTCACCACCACCAGCTCGACCACGCCGGAACCCTATGCCCATGTCGCTATTTGACAATGGTTGTCATTCGCATTGAGAATGATTGTCATGAACAGTCGGTCCCCGGCCCGGGCGCTCGTGCTCGCCGGGATGCTCGCGCTCGCGGCGCCCCTGCTCGCTGCCTGCGGCGGCGCCAACGGCGCGGCCGGACGGGGACCAGGGTGGTCACGTCGTTCTACCCGCTGCAGTACGTCGCCCAGCGGGTGGCCGGCGACCACGCCGACGTCACGAACCTGACCCAGCCCGGCAAGGAGCCGCACGACCTCGAGCTGACCGTGCAGCAGACGGCCCAGGTGGCCGACGCCGACGTGTGGTCTACGAGAAGGGCTTCCAGGCCGCGGTCGACGACGCCGTCGACCAGAACGGGCCGGAGCACGTCGTGGACGCCGCCGAGTCCGCCGACCTGTCCGGCGACGACCCGCACTTCTGGCTCGACCCGACCAGGCTGTCCCCGGTAGCGGCCGCCGTCGAGAGGTCGCTCGCCGACGCCGACCCGGACCACGCCGCGGACTACGCCCGCAACCTCGAGCGCCTCCAGAGCGACCTCGCCGACCTCGACGCGGACTTCCGGACGGGCCTGGCGACCTGTCGGGTGGACACGATCGTGGTCAGCCACGACGCGTTCGGCTACCTCGGCCGGCGCTACGGGCTCGACGTGGTCGGCATCAACGGCCTCTCCCCCGATGCCGAGCCGTCGCCCGCCCACCTCCGCGAGCTGCAGGACCTGATCCGGGCGGAGGGCATCACCACGGTGTTCTCCGAGGAGCTGGCCAGCCCCGAGTTCGCCGACAGCCTCGCCACCGACCTGGGCATCGACTCGACCGTGCTCGACCCGATCGAGGGGCTGGGTGACGCGACCGCCGACGAGGACTACCTGTCCCTGATGCGGGCCAACCTCGCCGCCCTCCGGAAGGCGAACGGCTGCTCATGACCACGACCCCCGCCTCACCTGCTCCGGCCGTCGCGATCACCGACGGCGCCGTCGAGCTCGGCGGCCGACCGATCCTGCGGGGCATCGACGTGGCCGTGCCGCCGGGCGAGGTGCTCGCCGTCCTCGGGGCCAACGGCTCCGGCAAGTCCACGCTGGTCCGCACGATGATGGGCCTGGTGCCGACCTGCCGCGGCGAGGTCCGCCTGTTCGGCACGCCCCTCGCCTCGTTCGGGCAGTGGCACCGCGTCGGGTTCGTCCCGCAGCGGATCGAGCGCCGCCTCGGGCGTGCCCGCCTCGGTGCGCGAGGTGGTCGCCTCCGGCCGGCTCTCGCGCCGGCGACCGTTCGTGCCCCAGCGGCGCGCGGACCGGCAGGCCGTCGAGTCCGCGCTCGCGGCGGTCGGTCTCGCGGACAAGGCCCGGGACGGCGTCTCCACGCTGTCCGGCGGCCAGCAGCAGCGCGTGCTGATCGCCCGCGCCCTCGCCGGCGACCCCGAGCTGCTCGTGCTCGACGAGCCGACCGCCGGGGTCGACGTACAGAGCCAGCAGGCGTTCGCCGACGCCCTGCGAGCCGGCCGTCGCGCGCGGGTCCACGATCGTGCTGGTCGCCCACGAGCTCGGTCCGCTCGGTCCGCTCGTCGACCGGGCGCTGGTGATGCGGGACGGCCGGGTCGCGTACGACGGACCGCCGATCGCCGCGTTCACGGACGCCGACCTGACGCACGACCACCACCACGTCGACCTGGGACGCTCCGCGACCGACCACGCCCCGACCGTCGGCTCGCCGCTGGACCTGGAGGGCCCCCGATGAGCCTGCTGACCTACGAGTTCATGGTCCGGGCCCTGCTCGGCGCGGTGTTCACCGGGCTGGCCGCACCGGCCGTCGGCACCTACCTCGTGCAGCGCCGGCTGGCCCTGATGGGCGACGGCATCGGGCACATCGCGGTGACCGGCGTCGCGCTCGGCCTGCTCACCGGCGCCTCGCCGACGATCACCGCGGTCATCGTCGCGGTGATCGGCGCCGTCGTCATCGAGGTGATCCGCGAGAGCGGGCGCACCAGCGGCGACGTCGCGCTCGCGCTGCTGTTCTACGGCGGCATCGCCGGCGGCGTGCTGCTCACCGGGCTCGCCGGGGCAGAGCGCCGCGACGCTGAACACCTACCTGTTCGGCTCGATCACCACGATCTCGTGGACCGACGTGTGGGTCACGATCGCGCTGGCGGCGGTCGTCGTCGTCATCGCGGTCGGCCTGTCGCCCCAGCTGTTCGCCGTCGCGCAGGACCAGGAGTTCGCGCAGGTCGCGGGGCTCAACGTCCGCGTCTACAACCTGCTGGTCTCCGTGATGGCCGCCGTCACCGTCACGGTCGCGATGCGCACCGTGGGCCTGCTGCTGGTCAGCGCGCTGATGGTGGTGCCGGTCGCCACGTCCCAGCAGGTCACCCGGGCCTTCCGCAGCACGCTGTTCGCCGCGATGGGGCTCGGCCTGCTCGCGTCGCTGGGCGGCGTCGTGCTGTCGGCGCTCATCGCGTTCGGACCGTCGCACCGGGGGTCGCGCCCGGCGCCACCATCGTGCTGCTCGCGCTCGCCGGGTTCGCGGCGGCCTACCCGGTCGGCGTCTGGCTGCGCCGACGACAACGCCTGGCCAGTCCGTTCGCCGAGGCCGGGGACGACTTCCCCCTCGGCGAGGACCACACCGCCGTGCCGGAGGACCACGGGCACACGCACGGTCCGGACTGCGGCCACTCGCGGTGCGGCACGGCGACCACGTCGACTACGTCCACGACGGTCATCGGCACGCCGTACACGGAGGTCACTATGACGAGCACTGACGCCGCCCGGTCCCCTGCCCCAGGGGACTCGCGCCCGACCCGGCAGCGCCGCGCGGTGGCGGCCGCGCTGCAGAGCTTCGACGACTTCCGCAGCGCGCAGGACATCCACGAGCTGCTGCGGCGCGGCGGCGAGAACGTCGGACTGTCCACGGTCTACCGCACCCTGCAGGCGCTGGCCGACGGCGGCGAGGTCGACATGCTGCGCACCGAGGACGGCGAGGCGGTCTACCGGCGCTGCTCGGCGAGGCACCACCACCACCTGGTCTGCCGCACCTGCGGACGGACCGTCGAGGTCGAGGGACCCGACCGTCGAGCGCTGGGCCGACGGCGTGGCCGGCGAGCACGGCTTCACCGACGTGAGCCACACGCTCGAGATCTTCGGCACCTGCCCCGACTGCTGACACGGACCGAGGCACAGGCAAGCGCTGGACGCGACTCACGCGTTGCGGCCGCGCGCCGCCGTACCTGCCGGTCGCGTTCGGCGTAGATCTCGATCGCCCGCCACAGCGCGAGCCGGTCGACGTCGGGCCAGAGCACGTCGGTGAACACCATCTCGGAGTACGCCGCCTGCCAGAGCATGAAGTTGGACAGCCGCTGCTCGCCCGACGTGCGCCAGACCATGTCGGCGTCCGCGAGCTCGGGCACGTAGAGGTGGCGCGCGAACGTCCGCTCGTCCACCTTGTCGGGGTTCAGCCGCCCGGCGGCGACCTCGCGGGCGATCGAGCGAGCGGCGTCGGCGAGCTCGGCGCGGCCGCCGTAGTTGACGCACATCGTCAGCGTCAGGACGTCGTTGTCGCGGGTCAGCTCCTCGGCGACCTGCAGCTCCTTGATCACCGAGCGCCACAGCCGCGGAGCGCGGCCGGCCCAGCGGACCCGGACACCCAGCTCGTGCATCTCGTCGCGCCGGCGACGGATCACGTCGCGGTTGAAGCCCATCAGGAAGCGCACCTCGTCGGGCGAGCGCGTCCAGTTCTCGGTCGAGAACGCGTAGGCCGAGACCGCCTTGACGCCGATCTCGATGGCTCCCTCGACGACGTCGAAGAGCGAGTGCTCACCGCGCTCGTGACCGGCCGTCCGGGGCAGGCCGCGCTGCTTGGCCCAGCGCCCGTTGCCGTCCATGACGATCGCGACGTGCTTCGGCACGAGGGCGGGCGGCACCGCGGGCGGGCGGGCGCCGGACGGATGCGGCGTCGGAGGACGCACATCGCGACGCGTCGACCTTCTCGCCATCACTTCTCTCCTCCGTCCGGAACCACCCGGTATCGGTGATCGTTCTACGCAGCACGGGTCGCTCAAGACCCCTACACTCACATCCAACACGACCGGATACGGCGCCCGAAGGGCAGGCGACATGGACACGGCCAACAAGCAGATCGAGCAACAGATCACCGTGCTCCTCCGCAGGGTGCAGCGGATCCACCTGTCCACCACCACCGGCGACGTGAACCTCGAGCGGTCCGCCTACGGCATCATGTGCAAGCTCGCCGACGAGGGCCCGCAACGGCTCGGCGCGCTGGCGACCGCGTTCGGCCTGGACCCCTCGACGATCACCCGCCAGGTCCAGGCGCTCGAGGAGATCGGCCTCGCGTCGCGCAAGACGGACCCCTCCGACCGGCGCGCGTCGATCCTCGACCTCACGCCGAACGGCCGCGAGATCCTCGACAGCACCCGGGCCCGGCGTCGCGGCCGCCTGCAGGAGGCCCTGGCCGACTGGCCCGAGGCGGACCGGGCCGAGTTCGGCCGGCTGCTCGGCCAGTTCAACGCCTCGCTCGACCGGCTCCTGGAGGAAGCGCCCTCCGCGCGCTGACCCGCCCCTCCGCGCACGGCCCCGCCTGCTCGGTGCTCGCTGGGTCCACGAGGGAGAATGACCGCGTGGGGCTCTACCGTGACGAGGCAATCGTGCTGCGCACCCAGAAGCTGGGTGAGGCGGACCGCATCATCACGCTGCTCACCCGCGAGTCCGGCCGGGTCCGCGCGGTCGCCAAGGGCGTACGACGGACCACCTCGCGCTTCGGGTCCCGGCTCGAGCCGTTCACCCACGTCGACCTCCAGCTCGCCGAGGGTCGCTCGCTCGACGTGGTCACCCAGGCCGAGACGCTCGAGCCGTTCGCGGGGAGGCTCGGGTCGAGCTACGAGCAGTACACCGCCGGCACGGTGATGCTGGAGACCGCCGAGCGGCTGGTCATCGAGGACAAGGAGCCGGCCCTGCAGCAGTTCCTGCTGCTCGTCGGAGCATTGCGCGCGATGTGCGACACCGGCCGTCCGCCGCACCAGGTCCTCGACTCGTTCCTGCTGCGCTCGCTCGCCGTCGCGGGGTACGCCCCCACGTTCGAGGCCTGCGCGCGGTGCGGCGTGATGGGTCCGCACCGCTCGTTCAGCCCGGCCGCCGGCGGCATGCTCTGCTCGACGTGCCGGGTGCCCGGGGCGATGAACCCGTCACCGGAGACCGTCGTACTCCTCGGGGCGCTGCTCGCCGGGGACTGGGTCCTCGTCGAGGGAAGCGAGCCGCGGCACCGCAGGGAGGCGACCGGGATGGTCGCGGCCTACCTCCAGTGGCACCTCGAGCGCGGGCTCAAGTCGATGTCGTACGTCGACCGCTGAGCCGCACGGCGCGGGTCAACGGTGACTGAGGCCCGGCTCGATGTCGCGGGCGGACCAGCACTGGGTGACGAAGGAGACGGCCTCGGCGTCGAGACGGTCGGGGTGGGCGCGCCACTCGATGATGCTGCGGGCGGCGACGAACCGGGCGTTCGGCATCTCGTCGGCGAGCATCGCCGCGTCCGCGGCCGGGTGGATCGGGTCGCGCGGGTGGCCGACGACCAGGGCGGGCGCCTGGATCTGGCGGCGACGCTTGCTGGACGGCGCGATCCGGCCGAAGAAGATGCCGTGGATGGTGGCGGCCATCGGCGCGGGCTGCTGGTTGAGGGTGTCCAGGGCGATGCCGGTCCAGAAGGGCACGACGCCCCGCGGCACCAGCCGGGACAGCCGGCGGGTCAGCGTCACGGACAACGGCACGAAACGGGCCAGGAACATCAGCGGCCCGAAGGCGATCAGCCCGGCCTCGAGGGCGTTGTCGAGCACCGGCATCTCCAGGAGCAGCCCCCGCACCCGTTGCGGCGCGACGTCGGCCACCTCGAGCGAGACGTTGGAGCCGAGCGACGTACCCCCGATCACCGCCTCGTCGGCGCCGAGGTGGTCGAGGAGGGCCACCACCTGCTCCCCGAACGCGGTCATGGAGTACCCCTTGGGGTCCAGCGGCCGGTCGGACCGGCCGTGCCCGAGCAGGTCGACCGTCACGACGTGGAAGCCCTCGCCGGCGATCGCGCGGGCCAGCGGCTGGTGCATCCGACGCGGCATCAGCTGGCCGTGGATGAGCACCACCCAGCGGTCGCCGGCGCCGTACTCGGTGTACTCCAGGCGGTCACCGTCGAGGAAGAACTGCCCGACACGCTCCGACACGAGGGTGGCCACACGGACTCCTAACGCTGCGTTGCGCCGACAATAGCCGCCCGCGGACGAGGACGTGGTTGGGTGGGGGCATGCCCGGATCGCGTCGCAAGCCCATGCACATCGTCGTGATGGGGGTCTCGGCCACCGGCAAGACGACGGTGGGCCGGGGCATCGCCGAGGAGCTCGGCTGCGACTTCATCGAGGGTGACGAGCTGCACCCCAGCGCCAACATCAAGAAGATGTCGCAGGGCATCCCGCTCACCGACGAGGACCGCTGGCCCTGGCTCCAGGCCATCGCGGAGATGGTGGCGGTCAGGAACCACGAGGGGAAGTCCACCGTGGTCACCTGCTCGGCGCTGAAGCGGGCCTACCGCGACGTGCTCCGTGACGCGGCGCCGACCCTCTTCGTGCACCTCGAGGCGCCGTTCGCGGTGCTCGAGAAGCGCATGTCGCAGCGCACCAAGCACTTCATGCCGACCGCGCTCCTCCAGTCGCAGTTCGACACCCTCGAGCCTCTGGCGGACGACGAGGCCGGGGTGGTCGTCGACGTCTCCGTGCCGCTGGACGAGGTCATCGAGGAGTCCGTGAACGCCGTGCGCACCCACTACATGGACTGAGCCGGTGAGCGAGGCACGCGAGCGCTCGAACCGCGCCATGCTCCGGGTGCGGGACACGATCGACCGCGCCTACGACACCGACCTCGACATCGAGGCGCTGGCCCGGCAGGCGCACGTCTCACCGGACCACCTGA
This sequence comes from uncultured Actinomycetota bacterium, assembly GCA_963786795.1. Lineage (GTDB taxonomy): Bacteria > Actinomycetota > Actinomycetes > Propionibacteriales > Nocardioidaceae > Nocardioides_B. The sequence goes on along the minus strand of CAWBAQ010000026.1, from coordinate 16,301 downwards.
TCCGCACCTTCCGCTCGGTGTTCGGCGAGACGCCGCACCGCTACCTCCAGCGGCGGCGCATCGAGCGGGCGATGTTCCTGCTGCGCACCACGGACGCCGACGTCACCGACGTGTGCATGTCCGTCGGGTTCACCAGCCTCGGCACGTTCAGCCGGCTGTTCTCGTCGGTGGTGGGCCAGTCGCCCTCGGAGTACTCCCGCGGCGCGGCCCTGCCCGCCGTACCCGGCTGCTTCATGATGGCGTGGACGCGGCCCAGCACCTTCACGCACCCCGTCGATGCGTCGGTTTCGGAGAAGCCCCTCCCGCCGTCACCGCACTAGCGTTCGAGGCATGAAGCTCAGCTATCCGCGACTCTCGTCCATCTACGTCCTCGACCAGGACCAGGCCCTCGACTTCTACGTCGGCGTGCTCGGTCTCGAGGTCGGCACCGACGCCGACCTCGGCTTCATGCGCTGGCTCACCGTGCGGGCTCCCGGCGACGACCGGGAGATCCTGCTCGAGCGGCCCGGCCCGCCCGCCCACGACCCGCAGACCGCCGAGCAGGTCCGCGAGCTGCTCACCAAGGGAGCGGCCGGCGGCTGGATCGCCTTCCAGGTCGACGACGTCGACGCCGTGCACGCCGAGCTGGTCGAGAAGGGCGTGGAGATCACCCAGCCGCCGACCGACCAGTCCTACGGTCGCGACCTCGGGCTGCGCGACCCGTTCGGCAACCACCTGCGGATCGGCAACGTCACCGTCTGACCTCGCGGGCGTCGCCGACCCGTCACCTCTGCGACGACACGCCGCACAAACAACTGCATGAGTGACGGGTCAGCGACATGGCGAGTTGTTGACGGTCGTGACGGAGGGGACATAGCGTGGCGGGATGGAGCTCAGGCGGTCCGGGCACGTCGACACCTTCTGCCGCGACCACCTGCCGCCCCCTGAGCAGTGGCCCGACCTGCTCTTCGACCTGCCGGGGCTCGACTACCCGGAGCGGCTGAACGCCGCGACGGCGTTGCTCGACGACGTGATCGCGACGCACGGCGCCGACCGGCCCTGCCTGCGGGCGCCCGGCTCGGCCACGTGGACCTACGCCGACCTGCTGGCGGCGGCGAACCGGGTCGCCCATGTGCTCGTCGAGGACCTCGGCGTGGTGCCCGGCAACCGGGTGCTGCTGCGCGGGCCGAACAACCCCTGGCTCGCGGCCTGCTTCCTCGGGGTGCTCAAGGCCGGTGCGGTGGCGGTGGCCACGATGCCCCTGCTCCGGGGCCGCGAGCTGGCCACCATCCACGACATCGCGTCCGTGACCGTCGCGCTGTGCGACCACCGGTTCCTCGCCGACCTCGACAGCGCCGCGATCGACGTACCGGTGGTGGCGTTCGGGGGCGACACCCCCGACGACCTGGTACGCCGCGCGGCGGCGCACGCGCCCACGTTCGACGCCTGCGACACCTCGGCCGACGACGTGGCGATGCTGGCGTTCACGAGCGGGACGACCGGCCGCGCCAAGGCGACGATGCACTTTCACCGGGACCTGCTCGCCGTCGCGGACACCTTCTCCGCGCACCTGCTCGCACCCAGTCCCGACGACGTGTTCACGGGCACCCCGCCGCTGGCTTTCACCTTCGGGCTCGGGGCGCTGCTGCTGTTCCCGCTGCGGGCCGGCGCCTCGACGCTGCTCGTCGAGAAGGCCACGCCGGCCGAGCTCGCCGGGCTGATCGGGTCCTTCGGGGTGACCGTCTGCTCGACGGCACCGACCGCCTACAAGGCGATGCTCGCCTCCGGCAGCACGACGGCCCTGACCAGCCTGCGGGCCGCGGTGTCCGCCGGGGAGCACCTGCCGCGGGCCACGTGGGAGGCGTTCCTCGAGGCGACCGGCGTCGCCATCATCGACGGCATCGGCTCGACCGAGATGCTGCACATCTTCGTCTCGGCCGCGGGCGAGAAGATCCGGCCGGGCTCGACGGGGGTCGCGGTGCCCGGCTACGTCGCGACGGTGCTCGACGCGGAGGGGCACGAGGTGCCCCCCGACACACCGGGACGGCTGGCCGTGAAGGGGCCCACCGGCTGCCGCTACCTCGACGACGCCCGACAGGCGGACTACGTGCAGGACGGCTGGAACATCACCGGCGACACGTTCCGGCGGGACGCGGACGGCTACTTCTTCTACGAGGCCCGCAGCGACGACATGATCGTCTCGTCGGGCTACAACATCGCCGCCCCCGAGGTCGAGGAGGCGGTCCTACGGCACCGCGACGTCGAGGAGTGCGGCGTGGTCGGTGTCCCCGACGAGGACCGCGGCATGCTGGTCAAGGCGTTCGTCGTGCTCCGCCCCGGTGCCGTCGCTGACACCGCCGGCCTCCAGGACTTCGTCAAGCAGCAGATCGCGCCGTACAAGTACCCCCGCGCAGTCGAGTTCGTCGACGCCCTGCCGCGCACCGCGACCGGGAAGCTGCAGCGGTTCAAGCTGCGGGCGGCCCCGTGAGCGAGGCCGCGCCGCGCCACCTGATCACCACGCTCTACGGCCTCTACGCGCGCGCCCAGCAGGACTGGCTCTCGGTCGCGTCGCTGGTGCGGCTGATGGAGGACCTCGACGTCGACGCAGCCGCCGTGCGGTCCTCGGTGTCGCGGCTGAAGAAGCGCGACGTGCTCCGGTCCGTGAAGCACGACGGCCGCGCGGGCTACGCCCTCTCCCCCACCACCGTCGAGATGCTGCGTGAGGGCGACGACCGGATCTGGTCGCGGCCCCGTGCGACGGTCGAGGACGGCTGGCTCGTCGTGGTGTTCTCGGTCCCCGAGTCGGAGCGCGAGAAGCGGCACGCCCTGCGCTCGCAGCTCTCCCGGCTCGGCTTCGGCAGCGCCGCCCCTGGGGTCTGGGTCGCGCCCGGTACGTCGTACGAGGAGGTGGTGCACGCCCTCGACCGACTGGGCCTCACGGCGTACACCGAGTTCTTCCGCGGTGACTACCTCGGCGCCGGCGACGTCGCGTCGCGGATGGCCCAGTGGTGGGACCTCGACGAGATGACCCGCCGCTACGTGAGGTTCGTTGCACGACTTCGCGGAGCTGCGGGGCGCCGACCTCGCACCGGGCGACGCCTTCCGCTCCTACGTGCCGATGCTGACCGCCTGGCGGCGACTGCCCTACCTCGACCCCGGTCTGCCCCTGGAGCACCTGCCCGACGACTGGGCCGGGCTGGGTGCGGAGGACCTGTTCGCCGACCTCGACGCGACGCTCCGAGGACCGGCGGGCGTGCACGCCCAGTCGGTCCTGCGCGGGACGTCCACCACCGCCCGCGGCAGCCGATGCGGTTCCGCCGCGAACATCGGCACAGCCCACGGCCCGGGCTCCAACGCCCCGTTGACACCCTCCATCGACCTGGGCTCGGCCCGGATCACGCGTGGCTTCTTGGCCGGGTCGTGCACCCGGACCCGCGGATCGCGCCGGAGACGTCACCGAGCCAGGCGACGGCGGCCAGCACCGCCGCGACAACCAGCGCGACCACTGCCCGACGTCCGCGCCGACGACGCGCCGACCGCCGGAGCACACGCGACAGCTCGCCGGTCCACGTTCGGGGTCAGGCTGCTCGTGTTGGCGGCCAGACCGGTCCGGAGTCGCTCGTCAATCGACATCGCCGGACACCTCCTCGGTCGTCTCGGACAGCAGCGTCGCGAGCCGGGCCCGGGCTCGGTGCAGGTGCTGCTTGACGGTGGACGTGGAGACGCCAGCAGCAGGGCGACCTCGTCGACCGGGAGGTCCTCCAGGTAGTAGAGCGCGACGGCCGCGCGCTGCTGCGGCGCCAGGGTGGCGACCGCTCGTGCCAGGTCGATGTCCGGGAGGTCGTCGTGAGACGGTGGGCTCGTCCGGCTCGGTGGCCGAGAACCGCAGCCGGCTGAGCTTCGCCTGACGGATCGCCGACCGGACGGCCACCTGCGCACCCAGGCCGCCGGATGGTCGACGCGGATGATGCCTCGCCACCTCTCACACAGACGCAGGAACGCGTCCTGCGTCACCTCCTCGGCGCGACCTCGGTCGTGCAGGATCAGGTAGGTGGTCCTGAGCACGGACGGGTACGTCGAGCGGAACACCCACTCGAACTCGACCCGCTGCGCTTCTCGCACCGTCCCGCTCCCGCCGTTGTCGCACCTTCACTCTTCTAGGGCGTCGCACCCCCTCCGCGGTTGACAACGTGCGACGACTTTCGTCGCGCGGCTCAGGTCTCGACCGCGCGTCACGCCCAGCCGGTGCTGCACGACTGGACGTGACGCCGGGGTCACGCGCCGCGGGTCAGCGGACCACCACCGTCCCGCGCATGCCCATGAAGTCGTGCAGCGCGCAGACGTAGCGGAACGTGCCCTTCTTCAGGAAGGTCACCCGGTAGGTCGAGTGCGGACCCATGATCCCCGAGTTCAGGTTCCCGCCCCGGTAGGTCTTCGGGTTGCCCGACGGGCCGAACAGCCCCGGAGGTGGCGGCTCCGCGCCGAAGGTGACCGTGTGCGGCGCACCCATCCCGCGGTTGCGGAAGCTGATGCTCTGGCCCTTCTTGATGACCACCCGCTGCTGGATGAAGCGCATCAACATCACCTGGCCGTTGTCGTCGCCCATGAAGACCAGGTGCGGCTTGCTGAGCCGGACCAGGTCACGACGCATGTTGACGCCGAGGGCGCCGAGCCCCGCCCGTGCGATGCGGGCCTGGTCGTCGTACTGCGCCTGGGAGTACGGGTACGGCGAACCGGCGGCCTGCACGTGCACGACGCCGACCATCATCACGCCGTGGACCAGGCAGTAGTAGGTGTACGTCCCGGCCGTCGGGAAGGTCAGGCTGTAGCTCTGGACGTGCGGCACCGGCGGCAGCGGCCCGGCGTCTCCTCCGGTCGGGACGGTCGTCATCAGCCCGGAGTTGTAGTACTTCGTCGGGTCGTAGACCGACCCGCCCTGCCGGGTCAGCTGGGTCATGTCCGTCGGGTTGAACTCGGGCAGCGTGGCCTGGGGTCCCCCTCCGACCAGGAACGTCACCGTGTGGATCTCGCCCGACCTGGCCACCCAGCGGACCGTGTCGCCGGCGTCGATCGTCACGTCGCCGGGCAGGAACCGCATGCCCTGGATGGCCTTGCTGGAGTTCTGCGAACCCACCTGGACCGTCCAGGTCTGCGGTGGCGCGCTGGCCCGCGCAGCGCTGAGGGCCGTGAGCGGACCCACGACCGCGGCGAGCGCGGCGACCGCCGCGATGATCCCCCTTATGTACTTGATGCCCATGATGTGAGCTCCTTGCCGGTCCCGGCGGGACGCACCTCCTCCGGCCTACTCCGGCCCGGACGCACCCGGCCATAGCCCTCAGGGGCGGTTCTACTGGCCCGGACGGGCCCGGACACGAGGCAGCTACGCGAGGACGGCGGTGCCCTGCACCTCGACCAGGGCCTCGACGTCCCAGAGCCGAGCCACACCGATGCCGGCCATCGCGGGGTACGTCGTCCCGACCAGCCGTCTCCAGACGCGGCCGATCTCGCGGGCCTGGGAGCGGTAGTCGTCCATGTCCACGACGAAGACCGTCAGCGTCACCAGGTCGGTCGGTGCTCCCCCGGCCTCCGCCAGCGCCGTGAGCAGGTTGGCGAGCGCCCGCTCGAACTGCTCGACCACCCCGTCGCCCACGACGACCCCGTCGGCGTCGAGCGCGGTCTGTCCGGCCAGGTGGACCGTCGTACCGGTGGCGACGACCGCGTGGCTGAAGCCCGACGGCTTGGCCAAGGAGGAGGGGTTGACCCGTCGCAGGTGGCTCATGACTGGACCGCCCCGCCGTCGATGTTGATGCCCTGGCCGTTGATCGCGCCGTTCTCGACGCAGAGCAGGATCGTCTCCGCCACCTCGCCCGGGTCGACGAGCCGGTGGTTGGGCTGCCGTCGCGCGAGCAGGTCGCGGGCCTCGTCGAGCGACTTCCCCGTGCGAGCGGAGATGTTCTCGATCGACTCGTCGGTCATCGGGGTGTTCACGTAGCCGGGGCACACCGCGTTGACCGTCACGCCCCGGGCCGCCACCTCCCGGGACGCCGAGCGGACCAGGCCGAGGACGCCGTGCTTGCTGGCCGTGTAGGCACCGATCATCGGCTCGCCGCGCTTGGCCACGACCGAGGCGACCACGACGATGCGCCCGAAGCCGCGCTCGGTCATCGACGGCAGCGCGCGGCGGATGCACCGGAACGGCGCGGTCAGGTTGAGGTCGATCAGCCGCTGCCAGGTCTCGTCGGAGGTGTCCACGACCGACGCGGCCGCGGCCGCACCGGCGTTGGCCACGAGCACGTCGACGGGACCCCAGGCGGCCTCGACGGTGGCGAACATCGCCTCGACCTGGACCGGGTCGGTGACGTCCGTGGGTACGACGAGCGCGGGACCCGGCAACCAGGAGGCCACCCGCCGGAGCTCGTCGGCGTTGCGGGAGGCCAGCGCCACGCGATGCCCCCTCTCGGACAGGGTCCGGGCCGTCGACCGGCCGATGCCCTTGCCCGCCCCGGTCACGAGGCAGACCAGCGAGCCCTCGCCGGGGTCGGTCACCGGGTCGGTCACCGGAACGCCGGGATGCCGGTGATCGCGGCGCCGATGCTCAGCGTGTGCATCTCCTCGGTGCCTTCGTAGGTCATCACGGTCTCGAGGTTGTTCATGTGCCGCATCACGGAGTGGTCCAGGGTGATGCCGGCCCCACCGAGCATCGTGCGCGCCGAACGGGAGACCTCGAGGGCCGCCCGGACGTTCGCGAGCTTGCCGTAGGACACCTGTGCCGGGTCGAGCGTGCCGGCGTCCTTGAGGCGACCGATCTGGATGGCCGCGAGCGACGCGTTGTTGATCGCGATGACCATCTCGGCGAGCTTCTTCTGCGAGAGCTGGAAGGACGCGAGCGGCTTGCCGAACTGCGACCGCTGCAGGGAGTAGGCCAGCGCCTCCTCGTAGCACGCACGGGCCGCGCCGACCGCGCCCCAGAGGATGCCGTAGCGCGCCTCGTTGAGGCAGCTCAGCGGCCCCTTGAGCCCGCGCACCTCGGGGAACACCGCGTCGGCGGGGAGCCGCAGGTCGTCGAACGACAGCTCGGCCGTGACGGAGGCCCGCAGCGACAGCTTGCGCTGGATCTTGGTGGCGGTGAAGCCCTTCGTGTCCGTCGGGACCACGAAGCCGCGGATCCCGTCGTCCGGCCCACCCTCATCGACCCGGGCCCACACCACCGCGACGGCCGCCAGCGTGCCGTTGGTGATCCACATCTTGCCGCCGTTGAGCACCCAGTCGTCCCCGTCGCGCTTCGCGCGGGTCCGCATCGACGCCGGGGTCGCTGCCGGCGTCGGGCTCGGTGAGCCCGAAGCAGCCGATCGCCTCACCGGTGGCCATGCGCGGCAGCCACTCGTCCTTGTGCGCGTCGCTGCCCCAGCGGTGGAGGGCGTACATCGCCAGCGAGCCCTGCACGGACACGAAGCTGCGCAGCCCGGAGTCGACGGCCTCGAGCTCGCGGCAGGCGACGCCGTAGGCCGTGGCGGACATCCCCGCGCAGCCGTAGCCCTCCAGGTGCATGCCGAGGAGGCCGAGCTTGCCGAGCCGGGGGCCGAGGTCGTCGGGCAGCGTGCCCTGGTCGTACCAGTCGGCGACGTACGGCGCGAGCTCGGCGTCAGCGAACGCGCGGACGGTGTCGCGGATGTCGCGGTCCTCGGTGCTCAGCAGCGCGTCGGCGTCGAGGAAGTCGTGCGGGTCGATCGGCATGCCGTCAGCGTCCCTTCCAGTGGGGTGGTCGCTTCTCGTTGAACGCGGCGTGGAACTCCGCGTGGTCCTCGGTGGTCATCAGCAGCGCCTGGGTCATCGCGTCGAGCTCGACGCTGGCGCCCAGGGACATGTCGAGCTCACGGGTGATCAGGGACTTCGTCTGGGAGTACCCCAGCGTCGGCCCGTCCGCGAGACGCCGCGCCAGCCGGCGTACCGCCTCGTCGAGCCCGTCGTCGTCGACCAGCTCGGAGACCAGGCCGTAGCGGTCGGCGGTCTCGGCGTCGATGGTGTCGCCGAGCATCAGCAGCTGGGTGGCGCGGCCGGCGCCGACGATGCGCGGCAGGAGGTACGCCGCGCCCATGTCACCACCGGAGAGCCCGACCTTCGTGAACAGGAACGCGAAACGGCCCGACCGGGCGACGACGCGGAAGTCGGACGCGAGCGCGATGACCGAGCCGGCGCCGGCGGCGATGCCCTGGATGCCGCTGATGATCGGGAGCGGGCACTCGCGCATCGCCTTGATGACGTCGCCGGTCATCTTCGTGAAGCCCATCAGGTCGTGGGCGTCCATCGTGATCGAGCTCGCCGATGATCTCGTTGACGTCGCCGCCGCCGCAGAACCCCTTGCCCTCGCCGCGGATCACCAGCACGGACGCGTCGCCGCGGTGCGGGAGCTCGTGCAGCAGGTCGCGGAGGTCGGCGTAGGACTCGAAGGTGAGCGCGTTGAGCTTCTCGGGACGGTCCAGCGTGACGGTGGCGACGCCGTCGGCGACCTCGAAGCGGAAGTGCTGCCAGTCGGCGGTGAACGACGCGGACCCGACGTACCTGCTCACCGCTCCCCCTTCCGGTCCGACGTCTGGGCCGACCTGACCAGTGCGCGCCCGATGATCGTGCGCTGCACCTCGGAGGCGCCCTCGTAGATGCGCGGCGCCCGCACCTCACGATAGAGGTGCTCCAGCAGGTGCCCGCGCTGGAGGCCCCGCGCGCCGTGCAGCTGGAGCGCCTGGTCGACCACCCACTGCGCGGTCTCGGTGGCGAACAGCTTGGCCATCGCGGCCGAGCGTGGTCACCTCGCGGGCGTCCGCTCCCGCGTCGTACGACGAGGCCGCCGCCCGGACCAGCAGGCGGGAGGCCTGCACGCGCGTGGCCATCTCGCCGAGGGTGTGCTCGACGGACTGCTGGTCGCTGAGCGGGCCGCCGTGCACCTCGCGCTCGGTCGACCAGAGCGACGGCCGCGTCGAGGGCGGCCTGCGCCATGCCGACCGCGAAGGCGCCGACGCTGGGGCGGAACAGGTCGAGCGTGCGCATCGCCACGGCGAAGCCCGCGTCGACCTCGCCGAGCACGTCGTCGCGGCGACACGCGCACCCCGTCGAAGACGAGGCGGCCGATCGCGTGCGGGGCGAGCAGGTCCAGGCGCTCGCCGTTGAGCCCCTCGGCGTCACCGGGCACCACGAAGGCGGTCACGCCCTGGGCGCGGCTGTCCGGCGTGGTGCGCGCGAAGACGGTGTAGACGTCGGCCTCGGGCGCGTTGGAGATCCACATCTTCTCGCCGGTCAGCCGCCAGCCGTCACCGTCGCGGTCGGCCCGCAGCGCCAGCGCCGCAGCGTCGGAGCCGGCCCCCGGCTCGGACAGCGCGAAGGCCGCCACCACGTCCCCGGTCACCACGCCCGGCAGCCACCGCTCGACGGTCGCGGGCGAGCCGGACTGCAGGATCGGGTAGCTGCCGAGGCCCTGCAGCGCGAGCGCGGTCTCCGCCCCGGTGTGCACGCTGGCGAGCGTCTCGCGGAGCAGGCACAGCTGCATCGCGGCCGCGGTGCTGGCCGACGTCACCGGCGAGGCCGGGTCGCCGCCGAACAGCCCGCGCAGCAGCCCGAGGCGGCCGAGCTCCCGCAGCAGCGGCCGGTCGACGCGGCCCTCGCTGGCCGCTCGACGCGTCGCAGCCCCTGCGCGACCTGCCGGACGTGGTCGACGTACTCCTGCTGGCGCTCGCTCAGGGCGTACTGCGTCATGGGCTCGACCGTATTGCGCCTTGACAACTTCCGTCAAGAACGCAATATGTTGGTCTCCATGCGGATCGCGGTGATCGGGGGCGGGCCCGGCGGGCTGTACTTCAGCGCGCTCGCCCAGCAGCTCTCGCGCCAGCTCGGCACCTCGCACGAGATCACCGTCTGGGAGCGCAACGCCGCCGACGACACGTTCGGGTTCGGCGTGGTGTTCAGCGACGAGACGCTCGGCGGCATCGAGCACGCCGACCCGGTCGTGCACGCCGCGATGGAGGCGGAGTTCGCGCGCTGGGACGACATCGACGTGCACTTCAAGGGCGAGGTGGTCACCAGCGGCGGGCACGGCTTCGCGGCGATGTCCCGCAAGCGGCTGCTCGCAGATCCTGCAGGAACGCTGCGCCGACCTCGGCGTCGACGTGCGGTTCTCCACCGCCGCCCCGGACGTCGCGGAGCTGTCCCGCGACTACGACCTCGTGGTCGCGTGCGACGGGCTCAACTCGGCCGTGCGGACGACGTACGCCGACACCTTCCGGCCCACGCTCGACGTGCGGGACTGCAAGTACATGTGGCTCGGCACCGACAAGGTCTTCGACGCGTTCAAGTTCTACGTCGAGCAGACGCCGTACGGCGTGATGCAGATCCACGGCTACCCGTTCGACCGGCACGGCAGCACGTTCATCGTCGAGATGAACTCCGCCGTCTGGGAGGCGGCCGGCTTCGGTGCGCACGCGCGCGAGCTGGCAGCCGGGCGAGTCCGACGAGGCGTCGATCGCGCAGGTCCGGTCGCTGTTCGCGCGACGTCCTCGACGGCCACGAGGTGCTCGCCAACAACTCGCGCTGGGTCAGCTTCACCACCGTCCGCAACGAGCACTGGCGTCACGGCAACGTGGTGCTCCTCGGCGACGCCGCGCACACCGCGCACTTCTCGATCGGGTCCGGCACCAAGCTGGCCATGGAGGACGCGCTGTCGCTGGCGGCCTGCCTGCACGAGGAGCCCTCGCTGGACGGCGCGCTCAAGGCGTACGAGACCGAGCGCAAGGCGGTGGTGCTCTCCACGCAGCGCGCGGCGCAGGCCAGCCTCGAGTGGTTCGAGAACCTCGGCCAGTACGTCGACCAGGACCCGCTGCAGTTCGGGTTCAACATCATGACCCGCAGCCGGCGGGTCACCTACGACAACCTGCGCGTGCGCGACCCGGAGTTCGTGGCCCGGCTCGACGCCTGGTTCGCCGACGCGGACGGCGTGGCACGGTGCGGCCCGCCGATGTTCCAGCCGTTCCGGCTCGGCTCGCTCGAGCTGCACAACCGGATCGTCGTCTCCCCGATGGACATGTACGTCGCCACCGACGGGATGCCCGACGACTTCCACCTCGTGCACCTCGGCGGCAAGGCGCTCGGCGGCGCCGGGCCTGGTGATGACCGAGATGGTCTGCGTCTCGCCCGAGGGCCGGATCACCCCTGGCTGCGCAGGGATCTGGGACGACGAGCAGCGCGACGCGTGGCGCCGGGTCACCGACTTCGTGCACGCCCGTTCGGAGGCGAAGATCGGCCTGCAGCTCGGCCACTCCGGCGGCAAGGGCTCGACGAAGCTGATGTGGGAGGGCATCGACGAGCCCCTCGACGACGGCAACTGGCCGGTCGTCGCGGCCTCGCCGGTCCCCTACCGCGCGGGCGTCAACCAGGTGCCGCGTGAGCTGACCGGCCGCCGACCTCGCCGGCATCACGCAGGAGTTCGTCGACGCCGCGCGACGTGGCGCCGAGGCCGGGTTCGACCTGCTGGAGCTGCACTGCGCGCACGGCTACCTGCTGTCCGGCGTTCCTCTCCCCCGTCACCAACCGGCGCACCGACGAGTACGGCGGCGACGTGCACGGCCGGCTGCGGTTCCCGCTCGAGGTGTTCGCCGCGATGCGCGAGGTCTGGCCCGCCGACCGGCCGATGACGGTCCGCATCTCCGCGACCGACTGGGTCGAGGGCGGCCAGACCCTCGAGGACTCGCTCGCCGTGGCCCGGGCCTTCGTCGAGGCCGGTGCCGCCGCCATCGACGTGTCGACCGGCCAGGTCACCTCGGCCGAGCAGCCGGCGTTCGGGCGGTCCTACCAGACGCCGTTCGCCGACGCGATCCGCAACAGGCTCGGGCGTCCCCACCATCGCGGTCGGCGTGATCTCGTCGTACGACGACGTCAACTCGATCCTGCTCGCCGGTCGCGCCGACCTGTGCGCCCTCGGCCGGGCCCACCTCTACGACCCGAGCTGGACGCTGCACGCCGCCGTCGAGCAGGACTACGACGGACCGGGTGCGCCGTGGCCGCCGTCCTGGCGGGCCGGACGCCGCAAGCCGCAGACCGGCAGGAGCGACGGGCCCAAGCCGCGCCTCCAGCTGATCCGCGAACCGGGCGCCTCCGCGACCCGCCACCGCCGCTGGACCCCCTGACGCCGACCCGTCAGTGATGGTGGGATTCCGGCGGCGTGTCGTTGCAGGATGCGGCCGGCGACCCGGCACCGGCGGTGGCGACCCTGACCGGTCCGGCTCAGCTCGTGCAGGCCGTGCGGTCGGGGACGCGCCCGGGCGGCCCGCTGGTAGTCCTCCAGCTCGCCGATGCTCGTCCCGCGGATCCGCAGCCAGCCGGCCCGGGCCGCGGCCTCGGAGGTCTCCCAGGCGCGCACGCCCCGCATCTGCTGCTGCTGCCCGAACCGCTCGTCCGCCGCGGTCCTGGCGGCACGCAGAGCTCGCCCGCGCGACGACACGTCCTCGGCGCAGTCCCGCAGGGCCGCGGTGCGCATCCGCTTCCCCGGCGGTGGGCAGTCGCCGGTCGCACCGTCCAGCTCCCGGGCTGCGGCGCGGAAGGCGCGGATCCCGCCCGCTGCCTGCACCTCGGTCTGCTCCCAGAACCCCTCGAGCTCGTCGACGGTGACGACCCCGGCCGCGAATTTGTTCATCGCCCCCAGGTGGATCTGCCAGTCGTCGAGGGTGACGGCCGCCGCGCCGAGGGCGACGTCCTGCTGCTCGGCCATCCGCCGGCACGCGGCCAGGGTGCCGCCGGCGCCCGGGCTCGCGGACCCGCTCGCCTCCGGGCGCGTGGCCTCGGTGCCGGCCACCGTGGGTGACGGGCACGGTGACCGTGGGCGACGTCGGACGGCCGGTCGGCGGGCCCACCCGCGCCGAGGACCGATATCGCCAGCACCCCCAGGGCCAGCAGCAGCACCTCGACGGCCGCGACCGCTCCCAGTCCCGACACCCGTCGCCGCGGCGCCCGCGGGGCAGCGGCCGGGCTCTCCTCGACGGCGTGCGACCGCTTTTTTTTTTTTTTTTTTTTTTTTTTTACGGGTCCCTCCCGACTGCCGCGCCCCGCGAGCCGGATGCCTCGGCAGCGGCCGTGGCCACCGCGGCAGCAGCCTCCGCAGCGTCGGCGGCCGCTCGGCCTCGTCCGCGGCAGCGGCAGCGGCGTCCGCAGCGGTGCCCGCCGCCTGCGCCACCACATCGGCGGCATCGGCCGCGACGTCAGCGTCCTCCGCCGCGGCGTCGGCGGCCTCCGCAGCCGCATCCGCTGCATCGGCAGCCTCCGCAGCCGCCGCGGCTGCGGCCGTCGCCGCCGCTACCGCGGCCAGGACGTCGGACGGGTCGGGCTCCGTCACGCCGGGACCGGGGATCCGGGCCACCGCCGGCGGCGGTTCCACGCGACCACCGCGACGCCCGAGGCCACCAGCGCCATCCCCGTCGGCAGCAGGCCCACCAGGAAGCCGCCGGTGCCACCCAGCTGCTCCGCGAGCGCGCACTGCCGCAGGTCGTCGAGGTCGAGGCTGGCGGTCAGGCACCCGGTCGGGAGCTGCAGGTCGTCACCCAGGGGTGTGCCCGCGGACGGCACTGCCTGCGCGGCGGCACCGACGAGCACGCCGGCGAGGCTGCGCAGCTCCTGCCCGGACCACGGCGGGACCGACCGGCCTGCGCGGGTGTCGACCTCGGCGCTCGACCGCGCGGAGCCGAGGACGCCGGCCGCCGCCGCGGTCCCGGTGCTGCGCGAGGCGAGCCCGGCCGCAGCGGGAGCGTCCGAGGACCGCCCGGCCGCGGCGACACCCGTCGACGTGGCGCCGGCGCGTGCCGCTCCCGCGGTCGGCGCCTGCCACGTCACGGCACGGCTCCCGGACGCGCTCGCCGTCCCGGCGCCGGCGGCGCCCGCGCTTCGGCGCCCCTGTGCTGCGGACGCGACCAGGTCACCGCCGCCGCCGCCTTCACGACCGGCTGCACCACCGGCGCGGCCGCCTTCACCACCGGCTTCACGACTGTCTGCGCCGGCTGCACCACCGGCGTGGCCGCCTTCACCACCGGCTTCACGACCGTCTGCGCGACGGGCTGCACCACGGCCGCCTTCACCACCGGCTTCACGACCGTCTGCGCGACTGGCTTCACCACCGGTGCGACGACCTGGCTTCACCACCGGCTTCACCACCGGCTTCACGACCGGGGTGACCGCGCTTGGTCACCGGCGTCACCACCGCGGTCACGACCGGTTTCACCGTGGTCGTCACCACCGGCGGTGGAGTCGGGGCCACCGGCAGCGGCGGCGGTGTGACCGGGCCCACCGTCCACCCGACTACGTTGCCCAGTTCCGCTCACTCCGCCCCCTATACTAGCACTACGAGCGCCGCTGCTTCCCACCCCCGCCAGCAATATCCTTCCTAATCACATGTCTAACACTAGAACTTTCCCTCCACCCTTCTCGCTACTACCCCCCTCCTCACTTGTGCTTCAACTTAGTAAGATGCCCCCTTTCACAGGTCACACGCTCTGGTCCTGACCGGCGCGACGGCCAGTGGGCGCCGACCCGTCACTCCTGCAACGACACGCCGCGAAAAGCCCACCACGAGTGACGGGTCGGCTCTCCAGGTGACGGGTCGGCGGTCAGGCGCGGTTGACGGCGGAGATGACGGCCTTGAGGGAGGCGGTCACGATGTTGGCGTCGACGCCGACGCCCCACAGGATCTGGTCGCCGACCGCGCACTCGACGTACGCCGCGGCGATGGCGTCGCCGCCCGAGGACAGCGCGTGCTCGGGGTAGTCGAGCACCCGGACGTCGTTGCGGTCTCGAACAGCCGCTGCCCTTCGCACCTCGTCGTCGGCAGCTCGTTGATCGCGTCGACGAACGCCGCGATCGGGCCGTTGCCGGTGCCGCTCGAGCGTCGCGCAGCTCGCCGTCGACGTACACCTTGACGGTGAGCGGCGTCCTTCTCGCCCGCCGCCGACGACGTGTGCACCGAGTTGAGCTTGCAGCGGGCGTCTCGCGGTCGAGGTACTCGGCGCGGAACGCCTCCCAGATCGTCGGCCGGCGACATCTCGCCGCCCTCGTCGTCGGTGTGCTCGCTGCACGACGCGGCTGAACTCGATCTGCAGCCGGCGCGGCAGGTCCAGCTTGTGCTCGGCCTTCATGATGTAGGCGACGCCGCCCTTGCCGGACTGGCTGTTGACCCGGATCACGGCCTCGTAGGTGCGGCCGACGTCCTTGCGGGTCGATCGGCAGGTACGGCGCCTCCCACGGGATGCTCGCGCGACCGGGACGCCCGGCCTCGGCGGCCGTCTGCTCGAGCGCCTCGAGGCCCTTCTTGATCGCGTCCTGGTGCGAGCCGGAGAACGCCGTGTAGACCAGGTCGCCCGCGTAGGGGTGGCGCGGGTGGACCGGCAGCTGGGTGCAGTACTCCACCGTGCGACGGATCTCGTCGATGTCGGAGAAGTCGATCTGCGGGTCGATGCCCTGGCTGAACAGGTTCATCCCCAGCGTCACCAGGCAGACGTTGCCGGTGCGCTCGCCGTGCCCGAACAGGCAGCCCTCGACCCGGTCGGCGCCGGCCATCAGCGCCAGCTCGGTCGCCGCGACCGCGGTGCCGCGGTCGTTGTGCGGGTGCAGGCGAGATCGTGGTGTGCTCGCGCCGGGTCAGGTGGCGGGAGAACCACTCGATCTGGTCGGCGTAGACGTTCGGCGTGGCCATCTCGACGGTCGCCGGCAGGTTGAGGATGATCTCGCGGCCGTCCTCGGGCTGCCAGACGTCCATGACGGCCTCGCACACCTCGACGGAGAACGCCAGCTCGGTGCCGGTGAAGATCTCCGGGCGAGTACTCGTAGCCGAGATCGGTCTTGTCGAGGTAGGCTCTCGGCGTACTTCATCACCAGCTCGGTGCCGCGCACGGCGATGGCGCTGGATCTCGTCCTTGCCGGCGTGGAACACGACCCGGCGGAACAGCGGCGCGGGCGCGTTGTAGAGGTGGACGTTGGCGCGCGGGTACGCCGACCAGCGACTGCACGGTCCGCTCGATCAGGTCCTCGCGGGCCTGGGTCAGCACCGAGATCGTCACGTCGTCGGGGACCCGGTCGCCCTCGATGAGCTGGCGGACGAAGTCGAAGTCGGTCTCGCCGGCCGACGGGAAGCCGACCTCGATCTCCTTGTAGCCCATCCGCACCAGCAGGTCGAACATCGCGCTTGCGGGCCGGGGTCATCGGGTCGATCAGCGCCTGGTTGCCGTCGCGCAGGTCGGTGGACAGCCAGCGCGGGGCCTGGGTGATCTCGCTGGTCGGCCAGGTGCGGTCGGGCAGGTCGA
>CAWBAQ010000025.1:0-71650 GCA_963786795.1 uncultured Actinomycetota bacterium | reverse complement strand
CCGGTTCTCGTCGCCGGGCTCGACCAGCTCGTACTCTGCCGATCGCGCGTCGCTCATCAGCTGCGCGAACATCCCGGTGTTCGACCCTCGGGCCAGGCTCGGGTTCTGGTCCGGCCCGGGCGGCAGCATCCCGACGAGCTTGACGTAGCCGCCCAGCGGGATCGCCTTGAGGCCGTACTCGGTCTCGCCCCTTGCGCCGCGACCACAGCGTGCGCCGAAGCCGACGAAGTACTGGGTCACCTTGACGTCGAAGAGCTTGCCGGGGATGAGGTGGCCGAGCTCGTGCAGCCCGATCGAGGCGGCCACGCCGACGACGAACAGCAGCACGCCCAGCGCGTACGTCAACGCGGTCATGCAGTGTTGCCCTTCACGGTGTCCTGTCCCGCCTGCTCGCGTGCCCAGGCGTCGGCCGCCAGCACGTCGTCGACGGTGAGGTCCGTCTGTCCGAGGGTACGTCGTGAGCGGCCAGCACCCGCTCCACGGTGGGCACGATGTCGGTGAACCTCATCTCACCGGCCAGGAACGCCTCGACGCACACCTCGTTGGCGGCGTTGTAGACCGCCGGCGCCGTCGCCGCCGCGCGCGCCGGCCTCGCGGGCGAGGCGACGGCGGGGAACGCCTCGTCGTCGAGCGGGAAGAACTCCCACGGTCTCGGGCCGCGTCCAGTCCACGGCCGGGGCCGCGTCGGGGACCCGGTCCGGCCAGCCCAGGCCCAGTGCGATCGGGATCAGCATCGACGGCGGCGACGCCTGCGCCAGCGTCGAGCCGTCGTAGAACTCGACCATCGAGTGCACGACCGAGGTCGGGTGGACGACGACGTCGATCCGGTCGAACGGGATGCCGAACAGCAGGTGCGCCTCGATGACCTCGAGGCCCTTGTTGACCAGGGTCGCGGAGTTGATGGTGACGACCGGCCCCATCGACCAGGTCGGGTGGGCCAGCGCCTGCTCGGGCGTCACGCCGTGCAGGTCCTCGCGGCTGCGCCCCCGGAACGGTCCGCCGCTGGCGGTCAGCACCAGCCGGCGCACCTCGTCGGCGCGCCCGCCGCGCAGGCACTGCGCCAGGGCGCTGTGCTCGGAGTCGACCGGGCACGATCTGGCCCGGCTCGGCGCGTGCGGTCACCACCGGCCCGCCGATGATCAGCGACTCCTTGTTGGCCAGCGCCAGGGTGTTGCCGGCGTCGAGGGCCGCGAGCGTCGGACGGAGCCCGACCGCGCCGGTGATGCCGTTGAGCACGACGTCGCACTCCATGGCGGCCGCCTGCGACGAGGCCTCCTCGCCCAGGTCCGCGAACTCGGGCGAGAACTCCTCGACCTGCTCGCGGAAGAGGTCGCGGTTCGAGCCGCCCGCCGTCAGGGCGAGCACCCGGAAGCGGTCGGGGTTGGCCCGGACGACGTCGAGGGCCTGGGTGCCGATGGACCCGGTGGAGCCGAGCAGGACGACGTCGCGGCGGGAGGTCACCTGACCATCCTGCCGGACGAGCGGGCATCACGACGGAATCCCCGCGCCCGACGCGTTCCGACCATCGATCCGGTCACTGTTCCACAAGTTCCCGACGTTTTTCGTGGCCCCGGAGCGGTTCGACTGACTACGCTGAGTCGATGACCGACTCCCCCAGCCCCGTCGGCGGCCCCGGCCTCCCCCAGGAGCGCCGCCTCGTGACCGCCGTCCCCGGGCCCCGCTCCGTCGAGAAGATGGCCCGCCGCAACCGCCACGTCGCCCGGGGCATCGGCACCACGCTGCCGGTGTTCGTCGAGGCGGCCGGCGGCGGGGTGATCGTCGACGCCGACGGCAACTCGCTGATCGACCTGGCCTCGGGGATCGCGGTCGCCAGCGTCGGCAACGCCGCCCCGCACGTGGTCGACCGCGTCGTCGACCAGGTCCGGGCCTTCACCCACACCTGCTTCATGGTCACCCCGTACGACGGCTACGTCGACGTGTGCGAGCTGCTCGCGGAGCTGACCCCCGGCGACCACGAGAAGAAGTCGGCCCTGCTGAACAGCGGCGCCGAGGCCGTCGAGAACGCGGTCAAGATCGCCCGCGCGCACACCCGCCGGTCCGCGGTGGCCGTCGTCGACCACGCCTACCACGGGCGCACGAACCTGACGATGGCGATGACCTCGAAGTCGATGCCCTACAAGCACGGGTTCGGACCGTTCGCCGGCGAGGTCTACCGCGCCCCGATGAGCTACCCCTTCCGCGAGCCCGTCCCGATCAGCGGTGCGGCGGCCGCCGATCGCACGATCGACGTACTGGAGAAGCAGGTCGGCGCAACCAACCTCGCCTGCCTGGTGATCGAGCCGATCCTCGGCGAGGGCGGCTTCGTCGTCCCCGCCCCCGGTTTCCTGCCCCGCCTGAAGGAGTGGACCGAGGCGAACGGGATCGTGTTCGTCGCCGACGAGATCCAGACCGGCTTCTGCCGCACCGGTGACTGGTTCGCCTGCGACCACGAGGGCGTCGTCCCGGACCTGGTGACCACGGCCAAGGGCATCGCCGGCGGCTTCCCGCTGGCGGCGGTTACCGGCCGGGCCGAGATGATGGACTCGGTGCACGTCGGCGGTCTCGGCGGGACCTACGGCGGCAACCCCGTCGCGTGCGCCGCGGCCCTCGGCGCGGTCGAGACGATGCGGGAGCAGGACCTCGCCGGGCGGGCCCGCGCGATCGGGTCGCTGATGAGCGACCGGCTCACCGCCATCGCGGAGAAGCACCCCAGTGTGGGCGACGTGCGCGGTCGCGGGGCGATGGTGGCCGTCGAGATCGTCGGCACGGGCGGCAACATCCCTGATGCTGCCCGTGCCGGCTCGTGTCGGCGTACTGCCACTCCCAGGGGGTGGTCACGCTCACCTGCGGCACCTACGGGAACGTGCTGCGGTTCCTGCCGCCGTTGGTCACGAGCGACGCGCTGCTCACCGAGGCGTTCGACGTGGTGTCGGCCGCGTTCGACGCCACGGCGTGAAGATTGCGGCATTTCGCCGCACCGGGGGACGGCTGTCCCTACCCTGAACCCGTGCGGACCTGTGAGGGGTCCACCGGTAGGTACGGAGCAGCAGGATGCAAGTCTCCCTGAGCGGGCAGAGCTTGACGTTTCAGATGGTCCGGCGACTCGCTGTCGCCGTGATCGCCATCTTCGTCGTCCTCGCGTACCTCTACGGTCCGGCCGCCAGCCCCGCCATGCGCACGGAGGCCATCGCCCAGTGCAACGACCACGCCGAGGGCAACTGGCGCAGCTTCCGGCTGGCCTGGAACGTCGGCGTCTACCCGCACTGGACGTGCTGGGACGCGAGCCGTCCGGAGGAGAACGCCATCAGCCTCGGCTGGTGGACCAACCCCTTCGACAGCTGACTCAACGGCGCGGCCAGGCCCAGCGCCAGAGCGCCACCAGGCCGGGGAGCAGCAGGACCAGGAGGACGAGTCCGAACACGTGGTCGTCCACGTCGTTACCGAACGCGAGGAACAGCGCTCCCACCATCACGAACGGGGAGGACAGGAAGGCCACCACCCCGAAGACCGCCCTGCGCACGGGATGGCTCTTCACCTGTCGCTGCAGACCTCCGAGGCCCTGCAGCACGTCGTCGAGCTCGCCGTAGCTCCGAGCCGCAAGCGCGCTGCCGGTCCGCTGCTCCAGCTCGGTGGACGAGAGCCTGCCCTCGGCGAAGGCGTCCGCCAGCTGCCGCACCACGAGGTCGCGGTCGGCGTCCGAGGCCAGCAGGGCGCCCTGCGCCGCGTCGTCGGCAGCCGCGCTTCCGGGATCGACCGGCCACCAGGTCGAGACGATCCGAGCCATGTCGTTCAGGTCGATCGCGGGCACCTGCACGCCCGTGCCCGCACTCGAGAGACGGGACTCGTGGACGTTCGCGTGCGAGGTCCGCGAATCGTGCCGATCGGGTCAGTCGGGAGGCGGGGTGACGCGATCGGTCCGCTGCAGCAGGCTCGTCCGCTCGGAGGTGGTGCCGGCGCTCCCGCTGTCGGGGAGGCGGCAGCGGTGGTCGCGGCGGGCGAAGGTCTTGAGCCGGTGGTCTCGTCGGCACATCCAGGCGAGTTGCCCACGCCTCTGTACCCCCTTGGTTCCTGGCAACGTTCGGCCTCTCTGACTGCAATCGGCGTCGGAACGTGCTGCCCATGGCGGCTTGCACCAAGAACCCTCGCACGAGCACTCCACCGACTCGGGCGCCTGAGAAATCTTTCGAGATTCCCCTTGTGGACAACACGATTCTCGCCGGTTTCTGGGCCGAAAGTGTCGGTGGTCGGGCCTAGGTTTGGTTCATGACCAGCACCGTCCACGACCCGCTCGAGGTCGACTCCGGGCTGCGGGACCTGACCCCCGCGCAGGTGCTGGACGCGGTCGCCGACCGGCGGCGGATCGCGGACCGGGCCGAGGCCGAGCTGTTGGCGTTGGCGGTGCACTGGGTCGACCTGCACCCGGTCACCGACGACCGGCCGGCCGCGTCGTTCACCGCGCCCACGGGATCGCCGGCGTGGTCCTGGGCGAGACCGGTCGTGGCCGGCGCTCGCGGGTGAGGGACGCCGGGGATCGCCGAGTACGCGGTCGAGACCCTCGCCGCCACCCTGGGTCTCTCCTATACCGCGGGGCTGCGGCTGGTCTCCGAGGCGGTCGAGCTCTGCTACCGGCTGCCCCGGCTCTGGGACCTGGTCCAGGACGGTCGGTTGCAGGCGTGGAAGGCCCGCCGGGTCGCCGCCGAGACCACCACCCTCTCGGTCGAGGCGGTCGGGTTCGTGGACCGGCACCTCGCCGTCACCGCCCGCCGGAACACCACCGCCTCGCCGGGGAAGCTGCGGGAGCTGGTGCACGAGGCGATGCTGCGCTGCGACCCCGACCGGGCCGCCGGGATCGAACAGGCCGCCCTGGACGCCCGCGGCGTCTGGTTCGACCACCGGACCTCGACCGCCACCACGGATGTCACCGCCCGCCTCGACACCCTCGACGCCCTCGACCTGCAAGCCTCCGTCGGCGACCTCGCAGGCCTCCTGGGTCGGCTCGGCGACGACCGCCCGCTACGATATCCGGCAGGCCACCGCACTCGGCCTGCTCGCCCACCCCCAACGCGCCCTCGACCTCGCGGCCAGCCACGGCACCGCGCAGCGCCGACCAGCACCGGTCACCAGACCGCAGGCACACCGCAGCACCGACGCACCGCCGCGACATCCCAGTCGAGCCGGGGTTGAACGGGTCGACCGGCACCCTCTACCTGCACGTCACCACCGCCGACCTCGCCCACGACACCGGCGGCACCGGCGGCACCGTGGAGAAGCTCGGACCCGCCACCCTCCAGCTGCTGGCCGACTGGATCGGCCGGTTCTCGACGGTCACCATCCGGCCGGTCCTCGACCTCGCCCGCACCGACGCCGTCGACGTGCACGACCCGCCCGGCTGGATGCGGGAGACCGTGATCCTGCGCGACCGGCACTGCGTGTTCCCCGGCTGCAGCATCGACGCCCGCTGCTGCGACCTCGACCACATCGAGCCCTACCAGCCACCCGACGACGGCGGACCACCCGGCCAAACCAGCCCAGCGAACCTCGCCTGCCTCTGCCGCCGGCACCACCGGCTCAAGACCTTCACCGCCTGGAGCTACCGGCGGTTGCCTGATGGCGACTATCACTGGATCAACCCGCACGGGCAGACCTTCCGCGTCGACCCCGACCACTGAGACCTGCCCGACCCCGCCCCCCGGTAGGCCGGAGCCTTAGCGGCGGCGGTCTCGAGAGCTCTTGGCGAGCGCGTGCGGAGTGGTCTCGAGACACTTCGCGCCTCACGCTCCGACTCCACGACCCACCGAGGACGCTCGGGCCCTTGACCCGCCGGGTGCTCGGCTCCGGCTGAACGCGAGGTGGTTCGGCTCAGGTGACCAGCACCGGGATCAGCATCTCCGCGGACGTGAGCGAGCCGTGCAGACCGACCAGCCGCGCCTCGTAGGGGAACGCCGACGTGCTCATCACCGAGAAGTCCCCCCGGGCGGCGACCATCACGTCCCCGAGCCGAGGGCGTACGCCGGGCGTGACCGGGCCGAACCAGCCCCGGGCGACCGCGTCGTCGCGGGTGAGCACCTCCGCCCGCTCGCCGACGGTCGCCCGCCACGCGGCGAGCACGTCGCCGACGGCCCCGCCGCGGCAGTAGACGTGCCGGAACCTCGCCTCGCCCCCGAGCACCACCACCCCGTCGAGCAGCTCCTGGTGCTCGTCGACGTCGAGGCGGTGCTCGTCGGGCGAGTCGACCATGCCGTGGTCGGCGACGACGACGAGGCGCACGTCGTCCGGGCAGCGCCTCCCTCAGCTGCTCCGCGGCGGCGTCGACCATCGAGAGCTGCAGCTGCCACGACGTCGACGCGACGCCGTACCGGTGGCCGGTCCAGTCGAGGTCCCCGTCGTACACGTAGGTCACCGAGGGACTGTGCGCCGACGCGGCGACCACCGCGGCCAACCGCTCGCCGACCTTGTCGGCGCCCACGAACTCGGCACCGCGCATGCCGGCCAGGGTCAGCCCGGACCCCTGGAACTCGCGCTTGTTGACGACGCGTCGTGTGCACCCCGGCGGCGGCCATCCGACCCAGCGCGGTGGGATGCGGCTGCCACTCGCGGGGGTCGACGGACTTGCTCCAGGTCAGGGCGTTGAGCAGGTCGTCGGTGCCGGGGATGCGCGAGGTGAACCCGACGACCCCGTGGGTGCCCGGGGACAGCGCGGTGCCGAGCGAGGTGAGGCTGGTGGCGGTCGTCGAGGGCACGCCGACGGTGGCCGGCTCGTGGCCGTCGAGGAGCCCGTGCAGGAACGGCGCCTGGTCGGGGTGGTCGCGCAGCAGCTCGTAGCCGAGCCCGTCGACGAGGAACACGACGTAGGCCGTGGCTTCCGGCAGCTCGAGCGACGTGGCCGGCAGGCCGGCATCGACGCCGAGGGCCCGGGAGACCGCGGGCAGGACGTCGCCGAGCGAGCGCCCGCCGTACGCGGGCTCTACGAACGTCATCCCGCGGTGCGCGCGGAGAGCGCGTCGGCGAAGCCGAGCAGGCCGGCGACGGCCTCGGGGCCCTCGGCGGCAGCGCTCACCCGCAGCGAGAAGTCGTCGGCGGTGAGCAGCCCGGTGTAGCCGTGGTCGGCCTCGCAGTCCGGGTCGGCGCAGCCGGCGGGCTCGAGGTCGATCCGGCCGACCGCGCCCCAGCCGATGGTGAGCACGGCCTCGTTGGCGCCGGGGGACGGGACCGCCTGCCCGGCGTACGACTCGGGGTTGGCGACCATCCGGTTCACCACCACCGAGCGGATCGCGGAGAGGGTGACCGCCTCGGTGGAGCTGGAGGTGTACGGCGCCGGCAGCAGGTCGTCGGGGGCGTGCTCGTCGGTGTGCGCCAGGATCAGCCGGCTCGGCGTGAGCACCAGCACCGTGACGTGGCGACGCACCTCGTCGCGCTCGTCGATCGTCGGCTCGTGGTGCACCAGGAACGACTCGACCGTCTCGCCGGCCACGGCGGAGTCCACGGCGGCCGACACCACGTCGGGGTAGTAGCCGGACTTCTCGATCGCGGTGCGCAGGTCACCGGTGCCGGTCGCTCATGCGCAACAGCATGTCACGCACGTGACGTCACGGGTGGAGCGTGTCTCCGGCCTGCGTCGACAGCCGGCGCACGAACCAGTCCGAGCGCGCGTCGGTCACCGGCTCGACCCGGCCGACCGCGTTCAGCACGGTCGCACCGTCGGCCCCGACGAGCACCAGGTTCAGCTCGAGCGAGCGCACCTGGGGCAGGTCGTTCTTGAGCTGGGCGAGCCGCAGCAGCAGGTGCTCGACCGCGGCGACGTCGACCTCCTCGCTGCCCCGGTAGCCGAACAGCAGCGGGGCCGCCCGGATCTCGCGGACCATGTCGCTGGCGTCGCCGCTGTGCATCGGCGGGATCCGGTAGGACCGGTCGCCGAGCAGCTCGGTGGCGTGGCCGGACACGCCGAACGACACCACCGGCCCGAACAGCGGGTCCTCCATGCCGCCCAGGGTCACGGGCACGCCGGGCGCGGCGACCCGCTGCACGATGAAGCCGGCCGCGGCGGGGCCGTCGATGAGCGCCTGCATCGTCTCCCACGCGTCGCGCATCTCGGCCTCGTTGTCGATGTTGCGCCACACGTGCGCCAGGTCGGGGCGCTGCCGCAGGTGCTCGGCGGTGGCCTTGAGGACCACCCCGTCGTCCCCACCCGAGCCGCTCCGCCGCGGCGACCGCCTCGTCGGCGGTGGCCACCTCGATCCGCTCCCACAGGTCGATGCCGTAGGCCGCGAGCAGCGTGTGCAGCTCGTCGAAGGTCAGGTCGCGCCCGGCCTCGTCGGTCGCTGAGGATCCGCGAGACCAGCCGACGCGCGGCCATCGTGTCGACGCTCTCCGGGGCGACCAGCTCGCCGAGCGGCTTGGCCCGCCACGCGGCGTACTCCACCACCCGGGCCAGCGCGCGGACGGCGGCCTCCACCGCGGGGTACGACGGCACGGACCCGCGTCCCGCCGTGCTGCCGGCGACGTCGGGGACGCGGAGCAGCTCCGGGATGCCCTCGGAGGCGAGGAACGTCGAGACCAGCGGCTTGTCGGACTGCTCCCCGACCGCGGCCAGCACGTCGGCGACCTCCTCGCCGGTGGTGTTCAGCGGCGGGATGAACACCGCGACCACCGAGTCGACCTCGTCGTCGTCGATCGCGGCGTCGAGGGCCTCCTCGAAGTCCTCGGCGGTGGCGTCGGCGCCGAGCGCGACCAGCTGCGTGACCTGGAGCCCGACCGCGACGGCGGCGTCCGCGGCGAGCAGGCCGAGCGCGTCGGAGTTGCCGACCACGGCGACCCGGCTGCCGCGCGGCAGCGGCTGGTGGGCGACGAGCTGGGCGACGTCGAACATCTCGTCGAGGGTGTCGACCTGGATCACGCCGGCCTGCCGGAACATCGCGTCGACGGCGGCCTGCGGCGCCAGCATCGAGCGGACCGCGTGGCCCATCGGCACGCCCTGGGTCGAGCGGCCGGACTTCACCGCGATCACCGGCTTGCGCTGCGAGACCCGGCGGGCGAGGCGGCTGAACTTGCGCGGGTTGCCGATCGACTCCAGGTAGAGCAGCACGACCTCGGTGTCGTCGTCCTCCTCCCAGTACTGCAGCAGGTCGTTGCCGGAGACGTCGGCGCGGTTGCCGGCGCTGACGAACGTCGAGAGCCCGAGCCCGCGCCGCGCGACCTTCTCCAGGATCGCGACGCCGAGCGCGCCGGACTGGCAGAAGAACCCGGCCCGGCCGCGCGGCGGCATCACCGGCGACGAGCGAGGCGTTCAGCGAGTAGTCGGGGTCGGTGTTGATGATGCCGAGGCAGTTCGGGCCGACCAGCCGCAGGCCGTAGCTGCGGGCCAGGCCGACCAGCTTGCGCTGCCGGAGCCGGCCCTCCTCGCCCGTCTCGGCGAACCCCGACGGAGATCACGACCAGCCCGTGCACGCCCTTGGCGGCGCAGTCGAGCACGACGTCCTGGACGGCCTCGGCGGGCACCGCGACGATGGCGACGTCGACCGTGTCGGGGATGTCGCCGACCGTGGCGTACGCCGGCAGCCCGGCCACCGACTGGGCCGCCGGGTTCACGGCGTAGACCCGGCCCTGGTAGTCGCCGAGCACGAGGTTGCGCACCAGGGTCTGGCCGATCGTGTCGTGCCGTCGCGACGCGCCGATGACCGCGACGCTGCGCGCGTGGAAGAACCGCTCGATCGACGCGGACTCGGCGCGGTGCTCGCGGGCCTGCATCACCGAGACCGAGGTGTCGGTGGTGTCGATCGGGAAGACCAGCCGCATCACGCCGTCCTCGTAGCCGCCGTCGACGTGGTAGCCGGCGTCGCGGAAGACCTGGACCATCTTGCGGTTCTCCGGGAGCACGTCGGCGACGAACCGGTCGATGCCGCGCTCGCGGCCGGCCTGCGCGAGGTGCTCGAGCAGCAGCTGGGCGATCCCGCGGCCCTGGTGGGCGTCCTGGACGAGGAACGCGACCTCGGCCTCGACGACCCGGCCGGTCTTGTCGGTGGCCTCCTCCGGCGGGATCCGGTCGAAGCGGCCGACCGCGATCATCCGGTTCGCGACGGTGAGCACGAACGCGACCCGGTCGAGGTGGTCGACGTTGGTGAAGCGGGAGACGTCGCGCTCGGACAGGTTGGGCATCGGGGCGAAGAACCGGAGGTACTTCGACTCGGCCGAGACCTGCTCGTAGAACTCGACGAGCAGGTCGTGGTCCTCGGGGCCGATCGGCCGCAGGTGGGCGACCCGGCCGTCCCGGAGCAGGACGTCGGCCTCCCAGTGCCGCGGGTAGGCCATCTGCGTTGCGCTCACGCGCGAAATCTACCGTTCCACGGCGCGCCGCGGCGTGCCCCCGCGTGGCGGCCGGACACGGCGTACCAGAATGGCGGCATGGCCCGCTCCACCAAGCAACCTCCCCTGCCCGACGACTTCGAGGAGCACATCCTCGACATCGACGTCGGCGACGAGATGCGCACCAGCTTCCTCGAGTACGCCTACTCGGTCATCTACAGCCGCGCGCTCCCCGACGCCAAGGACGGCCTCAAGCCGGTCCAGCGCCGGATCCTCTACACGATGGCCGACATGAGCCTGCGCCCCGACCGGGGCCACGTGAAGAGCGCCCGCGTGGTCGGCGAGGTGATGGGCCGGCTGCACCCGCACGGCGACGGCGCGATCTACGACGCCCTGGTGCGGATGGTGCAGCCGTGGTCGCTGCGGCTGCCGATGATCGACGGGCACGGGAACTTCGGCTCCCCGGACGACCCGCCCGCCGCGATGCGCTACACCGAGTGCCGGATGGCGCCGGCCGCGGTGGCGATGACCGCCTCGATCGACGAGGACACCGTCGACTTCAAGCCCAACTACGACAGCCGTGAGACCGAGCCGGTGGTCCTCCCGTCGGCGATCCCCAACCTGGTCGTCAACGGCGCGTCGGGCATCGCGGTCGGCATGGCCACCAACATCGCGCCGCACAACCTGATCGAGGTCGTCCAGGCGCTGCGGCACCTGGTCACCCACCCGCAGGCCGACCTCGACGCGCTGATGCGGTTCATCCCGGGCCCCGACCTGCCGACCGGCGGCAAGATCGTCGGCCTCGACGGCATCCGGGACGCCTACGAGACCGGCCGCGGCTCGTTCAAGATGCGCGCCACCGCCCGCGTCGAGAGCGTCACCCCGCGGCGCAAGGGCATCGTGGTCACCGAGCTGCCGTACGGCGTCGGCCCCGAGCGCGTCATCGAGCGGATCAAGAGCCTCGTGCAGGGCAAGAAGCTGCTCGGGCATCAGCGACGTCAAGGACCTCACCGACCGCGAGAAGGGCCTCCAGCTGGTCATCGAGGTCAAGAACGGCTTCGTGCCGGAGGCGATCCTCGAGCAGCTCTACAAGCTCACGCCGATGGAGGACTCCTTCGGCATCAACGCGGTCGCCCTCGTCGAGGGCCAGCCGCGCACCCTCGGGCCTCAAGGAGATGCTCGAGGTCTTCCTCGGGCACCGCTTCGACGTCGTACGCCGCCGCTCGGCCTTCCGCCGGACCAGGACCGCCGACCGGCTGCACCTCGTGGAGGGCCTGCTCGTCGCGATCCTCGACATCGACGAGGTGATCCAGCTGATCCGGTCGAGCGACAACGCCGAGCAGGCGCAGGGCCGGCTGATCGACGTGTTCGACCTGAGCGAGGTGCAGGCGACGTACATCCTCGACATGCCGCTGCGCCGGCTCACGAGGTTCTCCAAGCTCGAGCTGGACAAGGAGCGGGCCGAGCTGCAGGCGACCATCGACGAGCTCGACGCGATCCTCGAGGACGACAAGCTGCTCCGCAAGGTCGTCTCCGACGAGCTCAACGACGTCGCCAAGACCTACGGCACGCCGCGCCGCACGGTGCTGCTCGAGTCGGCCGGCCAGACCGTGACCGCGGCCGTCTCCGCTGGAGGTGGCCGACGACCCGTGCTTCGTCTACCTCTCCAGCAGCGGCCTCCTCGCGCGCACCTCCGACACCGGCACGCCGGGGGACGGCGAGGGCCGCGCGAAGCACGACGTGATCGTCTCCGCGGTGCGGGCCACCGCTCGCGGGCAGGTCGGCGCCCTCACCACGCAGGGCCGGCTCGTCAAGGTCGACGTGCTCGACCTGCCGACGCTGCCCGGGACCGCCAGCCACCCGCACCTGCAGGGCGGCGCTCCCGTCAGCGAGTTCCTCGCGCTGGAGGCGGGCGAGCGCGTGCTCGCGCTGACCACCCTCGACGCGGACTCCCCCGGGCAGGCGCTCGGCACCCGCCAGGGCATCGTCAAGCGGGTCAACGCCGAGGTGCTCGGGAACCGCGACGCCTGGGAGGTCATCCGGCTCGCCGACGGCGACGAGGTCGTGGGCGCGGTCGAGCTCGCGCACGGCGACGAGGAGCTCTGCTTCGTCACCTCGGACGCCCAGCTGCTGCACTTCGCCGCGAACGCGGTGCGGCCCCAGGGCCGGTCCGGCGGTGGCATCGCCGGCGTACGCCTCGCGGCCAAGCAGTCGGTCGTCTTCTTCGGCGCGTTCCGTCCCGACGACACGACGGTGGTGGTCACCGCCTCGGGCTCGGGCACGGCACTGCCCGGCACCGAGCCGGGCGCCCTGAAGGTCACGCCGTTCGCGGAGTACCCCGCCAAGGGCCGCGGCACGGGCGGCGTGCGCTGCCACCGCTTCCTCAAGGGCGAGGACACCCTCGTCCTCGCGTGGGCGGGTCCCGGTCCGGCGCGGGCCGCCGCCTCGAGCGGCGCCGCCGTCGACCTCCCCGAGGCGACCGGTCGTCGCGACGGCTCCGGCGTGCCCGGCTCGCAGCCGGTGGCGGCCGTGTCCGGGCCGGTCTCCCGCCTCGACGGGGGCGTGACAGGCTGTGCGCATGAGCACCGACCGCACCCGGACCACCCTGCGCGGCCTGCGCCGTGCTGCTCGCCCTCGTGGCGGTGCTCAGCGGCTGCTCGGGGAAGGAGGAGTCGTCCGCGAGCCCGGAGGACACCCTCGCCGCGGCGAAGAAGAACCTCGACGCGACGAGCGGGCTGCGCATCGGCCTGTCCACGCCCAAGCTGCCCACCGAGCGTCAACGGGTTGCTCACGGCCAACGGCGTCGCCACCCACGACCCGGCCTTCAAGGGCACGATCAAGGTCGCGGCCAGCGGGATCACCGCCGACGCCGACGTGGTCGCGCGTCGACGGGGTCGTCTACGCCAAGCTGCCGTTCACCTCGAGGTTCGTGCCGATCGACCCGGGCGACTACGGCGCGCCGGACCCGGCGGACCTGATGAACCCCGACGGCGGGCTGTCCTCGCTGCTGACCGCCGCGCAGGACGTGGAGGCGGGCAAGCAGGTGCGCGACGGCAAGGTGGTGCTGAGCAGCTTCACCGGCACGGTGCCCGGCAAGGACGTCGCGGCCGTCATCCCGAGCGCGAAGGAGTCCGCCACCTTCGACGCGACCTTCACCGTCACCGACCAGGACGAGCTCGCGAAGGCCGTGCTCACCGGGCCCGTTCTACGCCAAGGGCGGCGACGTCACCTACACGATCACGTTCGCCGGCTACGGCGCGAAGCCGAGCATCACCAAGCCGTGACCGGACGGTGACCCGTGGGGTGAACGACCGCCTGCTGCTGGCCCTGGCCGCCGTGGCGGTCGCGTTCGCCGCGGCCGACACCTACGTCGTCGTGCTGGCCCTGCCGGACATGATGGCCACCGTCGGCCTCGCCGTCGACGAGCTGCAGCGGGCCGCGCCGATCGTGTCCGGCTTCCTGCTCGGGTACGTCGCGATGCTGCCGCTGGTCGGCCGGATCGCGGACCTGCGCGGCCGGCTGCCGGTGCTGGTCGGCTCGCTGGTCGTGTTCGCCCTCGGCTCGCTGGTCACCGCGGCCGCGTTCGACCTGCCGAGCATGGTGGTCGGCCGGTTCCTCCAGGGCGTCGGCGGCGGCGGACTGGTCCCCGCGACGCTCGCCCTGGTCGCCGACCTGTACCCGCCGTCCCGGCGCGGCGTGCCCCTCGGCGTGGTGGGCGCCGTCCAGGAGCTCGGCAGCGTCGTCGGCCCGTTGTACGGCGCCGTGGTGCTCGCCGTCGCGGAGTGGCAGGCGATCTTCGCGATCAACCTCGCCGTCGGCCTCGTCCTCGCCGTCGCCATCCGTTCCCTCGCCGACCCGTCACCAATACAGCAGGAAGATCGGCGTGTCGGCGCAGAGATGACGGGTCGCCCCGACTGGATCGGCGGCCTGCTGCTCCTGCTCACGCTCGTCGCCCTGGTGCTGACCATGCTGCAGCCGCCGTTCCTGACCTCGCAGGTCACCCTCGGCCTCGGGTTCGTGCCGCTGGTCGGCGCGTCCCGCTGGCTCGCGCCGGTCGGGCATCGCCACGGTGCGTCCTGGGGCTCGCGTTCCTCGGCCGGTGCCTCACCGCGCGACGGCCGCTGGTCGACGTACGCCGCTGGGCGGACGTGGCCACGCCGCGCGGACCTGCTCGGCGCCGCGCTGCTCGCGGCTGGCGCTGGCCGGCATCATCCTCGCCTTCGCCACGGCCGACCCCGAGGTCGCGGTCTTCTCCCCGGCCGGGCCCTGGCTGCTGACCGGCTCGCTGCTCGCGGCCGTGGCGTTCTGGGTGCACGCGCGGCGCACCGCGGAGCCGCTCGTCCCGCACGGAGCGTTCGCCGAGACGCCGGCCTGGGGCTCCCTGCTGGTGAGCTTCTTCGTCGGCGCGGCCCTGATCGCGGCCCTGGTGGACATCCCGATCTTCGCGCGGGTCACGGTCTACCCCACCTCCCAGCTCGACGCCGCGCTCGTCCTCGTCCGGCTGCTCGTCGCGCTGCCGGTCGGCGCGCTCGCGGGCGGCTTCCTCGTCCGGCGGCTGCCCCCGGGTGTCGTCACCGCGGCCGGGATGGCTGCTCGTCCGCGGCCGGGTTCGCCTGGATGTCGACCTGGGGGCTGACCAGCCTCTCCTCACCCGGTCGCGACCGTCCCGCTGGTGCATGGCCGGGCTCGGGCTTCGGCCTCGCCCTCGCGCCGGTCAACGCGGCGCTGCTGGCGGCCACCGCCGACGCGGTGCACGGCATCACCAGCGCGCTGCTCGTGGTGGCCCGGATGGTCGGGATGCTGGTCGGCATCTCGGCGCTGACCACGATCGGGCTGCGGCGCTACTACGCCGTCCAGGTCGACCTGCCCGCCCCGACGGACGTCTGCGCCTCGGGCACCCAGTGCTCGGCGTACACGCGCGCTCCTCAAGGAGGCCGGGCTCGAGCCCAGCTCCAGACCGTGTTCGTCGGCGCCGCGGTCTGCGCGGTCGTCGCCGCGGTGCTCGCGCTCCTTCTGTTGGTCTCCCGTGCCGAGACCGTCACCCGGCCGCAGCGTCGATCCGCTAGTTTGCCGTCGTGACCGACGCTTTCGAAGACCTGCTCGCCGCCAACCGGGAGTACGCCTCCACCCACGAGCTCAGCGGGTTCGACGGCATCGCGCACGCCGGCGTCGCCGTCGTCACCTGCATGGACTCCCGGATCGACCCGCTCCGGATGCTGGGCCTCCAGCCGGGTGACGCCAAGATCTTCCGCAACCCGGGCGGCCGCGTCACCCCCCAGGCGCTCGAGGCGCTGGTGCTCGGCGTGCACCTGCTCAACGTGAACCGGATCCTGATCGTCCCGCACACCCGCTGCGCGATGGCCACCTCCTCGCTCGAGGAGATCCGCGAGCAGGTCGGGCGCATCGGCCGGGCCAGGACGCGTCCTGGCAGACCTTCGGCGTGGTCGACGACCAGGAGGCCGCCCTGGCCGAGGACGTCGCCGCCGTCCAGCGCCCACCCGCTGATCCCCGACGACGGTGCAGGTCGGCGGCTTCGTCTACGACGTCGACACCGGGCTGCTGGCGCAGCGGGTCTGACGCTCGACCGGGTAGAAGTCCAGCTCCTCGTCGGACAGGTGGCCGCCGTTGGCGACGATGAAGTCCTTGCGGGGCGCGACGTCGGAGCCCATCAGCAGCTCGAACACCTGGGTGGCCGCGTCCGCGTCGTCCACGCTGATCCGGCGCAGCGTGCGGTGCCGCGGGTCCATCGTGGTCTCCGCGAGCTGGTTGGCGTCCATCTCACCGAGGCCCTTGTAGCGCTGGATCGGGTCCTTCCAGCGCACGCCCTTCTTGGTCAGCTCGGCCAGCTTCCGCTGCAGCTCGACGTCGCTGTAGGTGTAGACGTACTTGTCCATCCCCTTCTTGGGGTTGGACAGCTCGATGCGGTGCAGCGGGGGTACGGCGCTGTAGACGCGGCCCTCGGTGATCAGGTCGGGCATGTACTTGAAGAACAGCGTCGCGAGCAGGCAGCGGATGTGCGCGCCGTCGGAGTCCGCGTCGGCCATGAAGATGATCCGGCCGTAGCGCCGGGCGTCGATGTCGAAGGTGCGCCCCGAGCCGGCGCCGACCACCTGGATGATCGAGGCGCACTCGGCGTTCTTCAGCATGTCGCCGACGGACGCCTTCTGGACGTTGAGGATCTTGCCGCGGATGGGCAGCAGCGCCTGGAACTCCGAGTTGCGGGCCAGCTTGGCCGTGCCGAGGGCCGAGTCGCCCTCGACGATGAAGAGCTCGCTGCGCTCCATGTCGTTGGAGCGGCAGTCCGCGAGCTTCGAGGGCAGCGCACTCGACTCGAGCGCGTTCTTGCGGCGCTGCGTCTCCCGGTGCGTGCGGGCCGCGATGCGGGTGCGCGAGGCGTTGGCGACCTTCTCCAGCACCAGCTTGGCCTGCGCCTTGTCCGTGCGCTTGGTCGAGGTCAGGAACTTCTTCAGCTCGGCGCCGACGATCTTGGTGACGATCTTCTTCACCGCCGGGGTGCCGAGCACCTCCTTGGTCTGCCCCTCGAACTGCGGCTCGGCCAGCCGGACGGTGACGACCGCGGTGAGACCCTCGAGCACGTCGTCCTTGATCACGTCGGGCTCGGTGGCCTTGAGGGTGCGCGAGGACTTCAGCACCTCGTTGAAGGTCTTGGTGACGGCCTGCTCGAAGCCGGAGACGTGGGTGCCGCCCTTGGGGGTGGCGATCACGTTGACGAAGGAACGCAGCTCGGTCTCGTAGCCGGTGCCCCAGCGCAGCGCGACGTCGACGCCGAGGTCGCGCTCGACGTCCTGCGGGGTCATGTGGCCGGCGTCGTCGAGCATCGGGACGGTCTCGGTGAACTGGTCCTCGCCCTCGAGCCGCAGGATCTCGCTGACCGGCTCGTCCGAGGCGAGGAAGTCGCAGAACTCGGCGATGCCCCCGTCGTGCCGGAACGTCTCCTCGCGCGGCTCCGCGCCGCGCAGGTCGCGGATCACCAGCTCGAGCCCCGGGACGATGAACGACGTCTGCCGCGCCCGGGTGACCAGCTCGTCGTAGTTGAAGACCGCGTCCTTGGTGAAGATCTGCTTGTCCGGCCAGAACCGGATGCGGGTGCCGGTGACGCCCTTCCTCACCCGCGCGCCCTTGCGGGTCAGCCCCGACTGCGGCGTGAACTTCGCGGACGGGCCGTCGCCGTCGAACACGCCCGGGTTGCCCCGCTGGAAGGACATGCCCTGGATCGACGGGGCGCGCTCGACGTCCACGTCGAGGCGCGCGGAGAGCGCGTTGACGACCGAGGCGCCGACGCCGTGCAGGCCGCCCGTCGCGACGTACGAGCCGCCGCCGAACTTCCCACCGGCGTGCAGCTTGGTGAAGATCACCTCGACACCCGGGAGGCCGGTCTTGGGCTCCTTGTCGACCGGGATGCCACGGCCGTCGTCGTGGACCTCGACCGAGCCGTCGGCGTGCAAGGTGACCTCGATGCGGTGGGCCGCCCCGGCGAGCGCCTCGTCGACCCCGTTGTCGATGATCTCCCAGACGCAGTGCATGAGACCG
Source organism: uncultured Actinomycetota bacterium (assembly GCA_963786795.1). GTDB lineage: Bacteria > Actinomycetota > Actinomycetes > Propionibacteriales > Nocardioidaceae > Nocardioides_B. Next base: position 53,800 of record CAWBAQ010000025.1, on the reverse strand, counting down.
CGGGTGTCCGTGGAGCCGATGTACATGCCCGGTCGCTTGCGGACCGCTTCGAGGCCCTCCAGGACCAGGAGGTGACGGGCGTTGTACGTGTTGTCGATGGTCGTTCCTTGGTCTCGCACGGTGCTGCGGGCTGGCACGGGGCTCCTCGAAAGGGTCGGTCGGCTGCGTCCCCGAATCTACTCGCGACACGCCGTCACGGACTCACGCGCCACGCTTGCGAGGTTTTCCCAGGCTCGGTGGTGTGAACGATGGAGCAACGTCACGAAGCAGCAACGACTTGTTTCAAGTGTTGTGGATTGGCAACGACTGGGGAGCAAGCCGAGGCAGACTGGAGAGCGAACAACAGTGTGGGAGAGGTCACCCGGTCTCACGGGTGGACACCGACCGCCAGCGGGAAGCGTCAGGCGTGATTGGATGTTGTTCCTGGTGAAAGCGCACCGGGGAACAGTTTGACCCCCTCGGTACGTTGAGCAGGACACCAAGGAAGGAAAAGAGGCCTCAGATGACTACTGCAGTTGCCCCTAGTTCGCCACTGACAGCTGTGGACCGTTGCGACCGTTGCGGTGCCCAGGCCTACCTCCGTGTCGAGCTCTCCGGCGGCGGCGAGCTGTTGTTCTGCGCGCACCACGCGCGCGAGCACGGTGACCGTCTCCGCGAGATCGCAGTGACCGTCCACGACGAGACCGGCAAGCTGGTCGACGCGCCGACGGCGGAGAGCGAACGCTGACGCGACACCCCCTAGACGTTCCGCAAGCCCCGGGCCCCGCCCGGGGCTTGCGGCGTCTCGGGGACCGTGTGTCGGGCGCGTGTCGCCCGGGTCACGCTGGCGTGACACGCTGACCCCATGGCACAGACCGACCTTCTCGTGGGCCTGGCCGTGCTGGTGGGCCTCGTCGGCATCGTCGTACCGGTGCTGCCCGGCACGCTCCTGATCCTGGGAGCGATCCTGGTCTGGGCGGTCGTGGCCGCCAGTCCGGTGGGCTGGGTCGTCTTCGCGGTCGCCACGACGTTCCTGGTGCTCGGCGGCATCGTGAAGTACGCCGTCCCCGGTCGTGGTCTCAAGGCGGCCGGCGTCCCCGGCCGCTCGCTGATCCTGGGCGGCCTGCTCGGGATCGTCGGGTTCTTCGTCGTGCCCGTCGTCGGTCTGGTCCTCGGGTTCGTGCTCGGCGTCTACCTCTCCGAGCTCCAGCGGGTGGGCGTCGACCGCGCCTGGCCCTCGACACGCGCAGCGCTCAAGGCGGCCGGCTTCTCGATGCTGATCGAGCTGGCCGCCGGGCTTCTCGCCGCGTTCACGTGGCTCGCCGGGGCGATCACGGTCTGACATGGCCGTCGTCCTCGCCCTCCTCTCCGCCGTCTCCTACGGGCTGTCCGACTTCGTGGGCGGCCTGGTGGCCCGTCGTACGTCGGCCTGGTCGGTCGCGGTGGTCGGCCAGGCCTCGTCGGCTGCGTGCGTCGTGACCGCGGCGCTGTTCATCCACGGCGACCCGACCCGGACCGACCTGCTCTGGGGGCTCCTGGCCGGGGTCGGCAGCGGAGCGGGCGCCGGGTTCCTCTACCGCGGCTTCTCCTCGGGCCGGATGGGCGTGGTCGCCCCGATCTCCGCGGTCGGGGCGGCGATCGTCCCGGTGCTGGCCGGCACCGTCGGGGGCGAGCGGCTCTCGCTGCTCGTCTGGGTCGGCATCGTGGCGGCACTGCCGGGCGTCTGGCTGGTCTCGAGGACTCCGGAGGACCCGCTCGCGTCCGGCGCCCCGCGGGAGTCCGTCGCCGCCGGGGTGTTCGACGGGGCCCTGGCCGGGGTCGGCTTCGGCCTGCTCTTCGCGGCCCTGGGGCAGGTCCCGGACACAGCGGGCTGGTGGCCGCTGGCGGTCTGCCAGGCGGTGAGCATCCCGACGGTGGTGCTCGTCGCGATCGCCCTGCGAGCGGACTGGGTGCCCCGCGGGCGCGCTGTGCGGCTCGCGGTGCTCTGCGGTCCGCTGGGGGCCCTGGCGACCGCGGCGTTCCTGCTCGCCACGCAGTCCGGCTACCTCACCGTGGCAGGGGTGCTGACCTCGCTGTACCCCGCCAGCACGGTCCTGCTGGCCGCCCTCGTGCTGCACGAGAGGGTGCACCGGGCCCAGGGGGTCGGCCTGGCGTTGTGCGGCGCCGCCATCGCGTTCGTCGCGGCGGGCTAACGGCGGGGCAGCGCGAGCAGGTCCTGGTGGTCGACGGTCACGGAGAGCTCCCCCGCGACCGCTTCCGCCAGCCGACGCTCCTTGTACGCCGCCGACCGCGGCGCGCAGCTCGGGACGTTGCTCGCAGGCCGCGCCCAGCCATCCGACCAACCACTCCGCGGCCAGGGCCGAGCCGGTCGGCCCCGAGACGCCAGGGGCTGGGCCGCGTCCGCACGTCCAGGCCGTGCCGCCGGAAGGCGTCCGTCGCGGCGGCCACGGCGTCCGGGCCGAGGAGGCGATCGGCGCCGGCGCCACGGCGCTGATGGTCGTTGAACGCGTCGCGGATCTCCCGGTCCAGAGGGTCCGCCGGTGCGAGCTCGACCTGGCCGGTGACGCTGAGGGCGACCAGCACCGGGCAGCCTGCGCCGGCACAGGTCGCGACGAACCGTTCGAGCTGTGGCCCGGTCATCATGTCGAGCAGGGCAGAGGCGGTGACGAGGTCGGCGCCCCTCAGCTCCTCCGGGTCCAGGTGGGTGATGTCCCGGCGCCGGGTCTCCACACTGACCGCTGCTCCGTCCAGCGCCAGCCGCGGCGCGTGGGCAGCCGCGATGGGCAGCAGGTCGACGTCTCGGTCGTAGAGCACCCAGTGCTGCGGCCCCTCCAGACGTGCGGACAGCCAGCGAGCCATGGAGCCGGTGCCACAGCCGAGGTCGTGCACCGCGAGCGGAGCCCCGCGGGGCAGGTGGCGGCGTACCTCTGCGACGAGCTCGGTCGCCCGGGCGGCCGCGTCGGCGGGCTCACGCAGGGCCAGCCAGTCGGAGCTGGCGCGCGCCTCGGTCGTGGTCATCCGGCCTCCCGTCACATTCCGGCGTGAACCGAACCGTAGCGAAGCCCGTAGAAGAGGTGTACCCCATCCAGGAGGCGCGGTGCGGACGTCACGGAGAGGCCCATTCGTCGGCCTTGTCGGGTTATGCGCTCTTCTCGCCCTTCTCCAGGTCACCGTCGGTCTCGGCGTGCCCGCCTGGGCGGTCGGTCTCGGCTGCGGGCTGGTCACGAACGTGTCGCTGGCCGTGGGCATGTCCCGGTACGGCAGGGAGCGTCTGGGACCGGCCGATGTCGTGACCCTCGCCCGGGCCATGCTGGGGTGTGGCGTGGCCGCGCTGGTCGCCGACTCGTTCGTCCGGGAGCCGGCGGTCGCCCTGATGGTCGGCCTCGCCTCGGCCGCGCTCGCGCTCGACGCCGTGGACGGCCGGGTGGCGAGGTTCACGCGCACGACCTCGCCGTTCGGGGGCCGGTTCGACGGCGAGGTCGACGCCTTCCTGATCGCGGTGCTCAGCGTGTACGTCGCGCCGGTCTTCGGCTGGTGGGTCCTGACGATGGGCGTCGTCCGCTACGTCTTCGGTGCGGCCGGCTGGTGGCTCCCGTGGATGCGCGGCGAGCTGCTGCCCTTCCGGTACTGGCGCAAGGTGGTCACCGCGACGGCTGGGATCGTGCTGGTCGTCGCGGCCGCCGACGTGCTGCCGCGGTTCGTGAGCGTCCTCGGCCTCCTCGTCGGCTTCGTGCTGCTCGCCGAAGCGTTCGGCCGTGACGTGTGGTGGCTGTGGCGGCACCGGGCCGCCGCCGCCGTCGTGGCGGATGCGCCGGACCCGGAGTCGCTCGAGCCGGCGGCTCGGAGAACACCCCGACGTGTCGCTTCGGCGGTGGCGACCACGCTTGCGCTGCTGCTGGTCTGGTTCGCCCTGGTCGCACCCAACCAGGCGTACCGGCTGAGTCCCGCGGCGTTCCTGCGCATCCCGGTCGAGGGTCTGGTCCTGGCCGGGCTCGCTCTCGTGCTCCCACCCCGGGCCCGACGGGTGATGGCGGCAGTGGTCGGGGTGGTCCTCTTCCTGCTCACCGTCGTCAAGCTCCTCGACATGGGGTTCTTCGGTGTGTTCGACCGGCCCTTCGACCTCGCGAGCGACCGTGGCTACCTCGGGCCGGGCATCGCGATCCTCAGCGACTCGGTCGGGCGGACCGGCGCGGTCGTGGTCGTGGTCCTGGTGGCGGTGCTGGTGGTCGTCCTGGCGGTGGGCATGCCGCTCGCGGTCGGACGCCTCACCGCGCTGGTGGCGCGCCATCGCCGCGTGTCGCTGCGCACCCTCGCCGTGGTGACGGCCGTCTGCGTCGTGGCCGCAGTGCTCGGTCTGCGGGGCACGCAGGGAGCGCCGGTCGCGTCGCTCAGCGCCGGCCGGCTGGCCGTCGGCCACGTGCGAGCGCTGGCCCAGGACGCCGAGGACCAGCGGCAGTTCGACGCCGCGGTCCGGACCGACCGCTTCCGCACGCGGACCGGCAGCGACCTCCTGGCGGGCCTGCGCGGCAAGAACGTGCTGGTCGTCTTCGTCGAGAGCTACGGCCGGATCGCCCTCGAGGGATCCCGTGAGGCGAGCAGGCTCCGGTCCATGCTGGACGCCGAGACGAGGCGCCTGGGCGCCGACGGGTACTCCTCCGCGAGCGCCTTCCTCACCTCGTCGACGTTCGGTGGCCTGAGCTGGCTGGCCCACGGCACCCTGCAGTCCGGGCTGTGGGTCGACAACCAGCGTCGCTACGACCAGCTCATGTCCGGCAACCGGCTGACGCTGAGCGGCGCGTTCGGACAGGCCGGTTGGCGAACGGTCGCGTTCATGCCGTCGGGCGGCGACGCCTGGCCCGAGGGGAAGCGGTTCTACCAGCTCGACAGGGTGTACGGCCGGTGGAACGTCGGCTACCACGGCCCACGGTTCGGCTTCTCGAAGATGCCCGACCAGTACGCCCTCGAAGCCGTCCACCGCCTGGAGCTCTCACGACCGGACGGCCCGCCCGTCATGGCCCAGGTCGACCTCGCCTCCAGCCACGAGCCGTGGGCCAAGATCCCGCGCCTGGTGCCGTGGGGCACCCTGGGCGACGGCTCACGGTTCGAGCACATGGCCGAGCAGGTCGAGATCCCCGTGCGCGAGCTCTGGGCCGACACCGACGACGTGAAGGCGGCCTACGCCCGGTCCATCCGCTACTCGCTGCAGTCGCTGCTCTCGTTCGTGGAGAGGTACGGCGACAAGGACCTGGTGACGCTGGTCCTCGGCGACCATCAGCCCGGCACGGTCGTCACCGGCCACCATGCGAGCCGCGACGTCCCGGTCACGGTGGTCGCCCGCGACCCGGCGGTGATCGACCGGATCTCGAGCTGGGGCTGGCAGAGCGGCCTGCGGCCCGGCCCCCAGGCACCGGTGTGGCGGATGGACTCGTTCCGCGACCGGTTCTTCGAGGCCTTCGGCCGGGCGACGGAGTCCGCGCCGGACCTGGCCGCGGCGAGCCGCCCGTGAGGCACGACGAGCGCGACCGCTACGACCAGGCCCTGACCCGGGCCCGCGTCCTGGCGTACCCGCCCGGGGAGTTCGTCGGCCAGGAGAGCTTCGTGCGTGCGAGCGAGGTGCTGTCGCTGGCCGTTCGGGCCGGTGTCGGCCCCGGTGTCTCCGTGCTGGACCTCTGCTGCGGGGTCGCCGGGCCGGGGCGGCTGGTCACCCGGGAGCTCGGGTGCTCCTACCTCGGCGTCGACAGCAGCGCCGCCGCCATCACGCTGGCCCGTGAGCGCGCCGCCGGGCTGCCCTGCCGCTTCGAGGTGTCCCACGTCCCGCCTCTGCCGGTCGGCCGTTTCGACGTGGTGATGCTGCTCGAGACGCTGCTGGCGTTCCGGGACAAGGCAACCCTGCTCCGCGAGATCTCGGTGGCCCTGGGGCCGGACGGTCGGTTCGCCTTCACGCTGGAGGAGGGACGCCCGCTCACGCCGGCGGAGCGGGCGCGGATGCCGGAGGCCGACACGGTGTGGCTGACGCCTCTGCCCGAGATGCTGTCCGAGCTGGAACGGGCCGGCCTGCGGGTCACCTGGCTCGAGGAGTGCAGCGACTCCCACCGGTACGTCGTGGACTCGCTGATCGACGCGTTCACCGCGGACCGCTCGGCGATCGCCGGGGAGATGGGTCCCGCAGTGGTCGACGACCTGCTCGCTGGGCACCGGCTCTGGAGCAGCTGGCTGCAGCAGGGACGCGCGCGCAAGTTCGCCATCGTGGCCGAGAAGGCGTAGACAGGACGCCATGCTGGGCAAGGTCGTCCGTGGGGTGTTCGCGGCGCTCGTCGCCCTCGTGGTCTCGATGCTTTCCCAACCCGGGGGTGGTTCGCCCCGCCCCGCCGGGCCGGTCGACGCGACGCCGTTCACCGTGGTCCAGATGAACCTGTGCCTGTCCGGACAGTCGGGCTGCTTCCCGAGGACCCGGTACCCCTCCGTCGTCACCGAGGCCGTCCGAGAGATCCGGCGCAACCACGCCGCCGCGGTCACCCTCGCGGAAGCGTGCAGCGGCGACGTACGGCACATCGCCCACGCGGTCGGGTACACCGCCCGCTTCGCCGCCGTCGACTACGGCTCGGGCGCCCCGATCGAGTGCCGCGACCCCGGGGGTCGCGGCATCTTCGGGATCGCGGTGCTCACCCGGTCCCCCGTCACCGCCTCCCGCACCACGCAGTACGACGCCCAGGACGGTGTCGAGGACCGGCAGGCACTCTGCGTCACCACCCGGCAGAAGCTGACCGTCTGCGGCACCCACCTGACCGTGCGTCTGGCCGGTCGAAGCGGGACAACGAGGCACAGTGCCGCCAGCTCACCCGCATCCTCGCGCATCGCCAGCGCGGCGGTCCGGTCCTTGCGGCCGGCGACATGAACCGCAGAGACCCCTGCGCGCCGCCGAGGATGTGGACGCGTTCGGACACCGGCGCCGCGCAGGCAGCGGGCCTGCAGCACGTCTACGGAACGGCACGGTTCGCCGCTCCCGTCGTACGCATGGACCCGATGCGCTTCACCGACCACGACGCGCTGGTGGTGACCACGCGGCTGCGCCGCTGATCGCGAGGACGCCGGTCACGGGTGGGGTCGGCGGACGAAGTGCAGCAAGCGGTACTGCAACAGGCCCTCGCTGGTGGCACCGCTGCAACGCGTCCCCGCCGACCAGCGACTGCGCCCAGGCCGAGCGGCGTCCGGGCCCGTCGCAGCACCGGCTGACAGGCGCGGATCAGCCGGTCCCGCGGACGTGCGAGACGCTGGAAGGCCGACAGGTCGACGGACTGCACGAGCTCCAGGCCTGCGCCGGCCGCCAGGTTGTGGCTTCGGCGACCGTCAGCAGCGACCCGATGTGCCATCCGGCGCGGAAGTCCTCGCAGCCGGGGATCAGCCGAGGTCGGCCGCCTGGTCCGCCAGCACGTCGTCGATGACGACGAGGGAGCCGCCCGGACGCAGGGCCCGGGCCGCCTCCCGGAAGAACGCCGCCGCGGGGTCGGCGTGCACGAACGACTCGATGGCGAACGCGACGTCGAAGCCGCGCAGGTCCGGGGGCAGCGCGGTGAAGTCGGCCTCGACGAACCGTACGCTCCCCCGCAGCGGCCCGGACCCGGTCGCGAACCGCTGCGCCAAGGCGACCTGCGTCGGGCTGATCGAGACCCCGACCACCTCGACCGGCCGCCGCTGCGCGAGGTACATCGCAGCGGCGCCGACCCCGCAGCCGAGGTCGAGCACGCGCCGGTCGCTCCCCGCCGAGCTCGTCGAGCACCAGCGCATGGGCGTGGTGCACCGCCTCGGCCCGGTTGCTGACCCCGGGCCCCCACAGCTCGCGGTGGATGGCCCGCTGGCTGGTCCCGATCAGGAACTTCCACGTGTTCGCGTCGTAGAACCGGCGGACGTCAAGCTCGTCGGCCGACACGGCGGATCCCCTCGTCCTCCAGCCGGGCGAACACCCGCTGCCACTGGGCCACGGCCTGGTCGATGGTGTAGCCCTCGGCGTCCTGGAGCGCCTGCCTGCCCATGCGGTGACGGAGCTCCGCGTCCCGGACCAGCTGCAGCAGGCCGCGGGTGAAGGACCGCTGCCGGCCGTTCTCGATGAGCAGGCCGTTCTCCCCGTGCCGGATGATCTCTGCTGGACCGCGAGGACAGTCGAAGGCAATGAGGGGCAGCCCCATGCTCATCGCCTCGATCAGCACCATCGGGAAGCCCTCGGAGTGCGACGCCATGGCGTAGACCGAGGCGCGCCGGAGCACCCCTGGGAGGTCGTCGGTGTAGCCCTGGAGCCGGACCTGCCGCTGCAGCCCCAGCTGCCGGACCAGGGACTCGAGCTCCTCCTTCTGCTCCCCGCGGCCGTAGATGTGGAGGTGCCAGTTCGGGTGGGCCGCGGCCACCGGGGCGAACGCCTGGACCAACCGCCGGAACCCCTTGCGCCGCACCAGTCGTCCGGCGGCGACCACCACCTTGTCCTCCAGGGTTCGGCCCACGGCGAGCGGCCAGGACACGGCGTTGCGGATGACCTCGATCGTCGTCGGTATCCCTGGCATGTCCGCGTGGTAGTCGGCTGCGTCGGCCTCGGTCAGGACCACGTACCCGTCGAGCCGAGGCACCGCCGCGCGGAGGACCGCGGCCTGGTGGAGGTTGGCCATGCGTGCGGGGAAGTTCAGGTGGTCCCAGCCGATGGTGGTCACCTCCGGGCGGGCGAAGGCGGTCAGCGCCAGGTGCAGGGACGGCCGCGTCGAGACCACCACGCCGGAGCGGACACTACGGACCGCTCGTCGCAGGAGCACGTCGGTGAGGAGCGGACATGTTCCGCTCGGACGGAGCAGGTCGGAGTCTGCTCGGCAGCCGGTCGAGCCCGGTCCGGCTGCGTCGACGCTGACGAACGTCGAGGAGGACCTGGAGCTCGACGGCCGCATCCAGCGGGAACCGCGCGACGTGAACTCTCCGGTACAGGCTGATGACGCGGACCTGCTGGGTCGCGGCCAGCCGGTTGGCAAGGTTGACGGTGGCACGGGACACCCCGCCGCCCCCGAAGGCGTCGAACACCAGGAAGGTGACCGGCGCCGCGCTCCGGTGCTCGCTGGACGACATGGTCCCCCCTCAGCCGAGATCTGCCCTGTGCCACCAGGATGCCAGGTCCGGTCGCGAATGACTCTCAGTCCAGGTAGTCGCGCAGCACCTGCGAGCGCGACGGGTGCCGCAGCTTCGACATGGTCTTCGACTCGATCTGACGGATCCGCTCGCGCGTCACGCCGTACACCTTGCCGATCTCGTCGAGCGTCTTGGGCTGGCCGTCGGTCAGCCCGAAGCGCATCGAGACCACGCCGGCCTCGCGCTCGGAGAGCGTGTCGAGCACGGCGTGCAGCTGCTCCTGGAGCAGCGTGAACGAGACGGCGTCGGCCGGCACGATGGCCTCGGAGTCCTCGATGAGGTCACCGAACTCGGAGTCGCCGTCCTCGCCGAGAGGCGTGTGCAGGGAGATCGGCTCGCGACCGTACTTCTGGACCTCGATGACCTTCTCGGGGGTCATGTCGAGCTCCTTGGCGAGCTCCTCCGGGGTGGGCTCGCGGCCCAGGTCCTGGAGCATCTGGCGCTGCACGCGGGCCAGCTTGTTGATGACCTCGACCATGTGCACCGGGATGCGGATGGTGCGCGCCTGGTCGGCCATGGCACGGGTGATCGCCTGACGGATCCACCAGGTGGCGTACGTCGAGAACTTGTAGCCCTTGGTGTAGTCGAACTTCTCGACCGCACGGATCAGGCCGAGGTTGCCCTCCTGGATCAGGTCCAGGAACAGCATGCCGCGACCGGTGTAGCGCTTGGCGAGGGAGACGACGAGGCGGAGGTTGGCCTCCAGCAGGTGGTTCTTGGCGCGGCGACCGTCCTCGGCGATCCACTCGAGCTCCTCCATGGGCTTGGCCGCGATCTTGCCGCCCTTGGCCAGCTTCTCGTCGGAGAACAGGCCGGCCTCGATGCGCTTGGCGAGCTCGACCTCCATCTCCGCGTTGAGCAGCGGGACCTTGCCGATCTGCTTGAGGTAGTCCTTGACCGGGTCGGCGGTCGCGCCGGCGACCATGACCTGCTGCACGGGCTCGTCCGACTCGTCGGCCTGGGAGACGACGAAGCCCTTCGACTCGTCCTCCTCCTCCTTCAGCGTCGGGTCGGTCGCGACGTCCTTCTCGAACTGCTCGTCGGGCACGTCCGGCAGGACCTTCTTGCCGTCGGCGACCGACGACGGGCGCAGCGCCGTTGGCGGCCGTGTCACCCTTCGCGGCGGCCGTCTTCTTGGCGGCGGTCTTGCGGGCGGGAGCCTTCTTCGCCGGAGCATCGGCGGCGGCCTCGGGCTCCGGGGCGTCGGCCTTCTTCGCCGGGGCCTTCTTCGCGGGTGCCTTCTTGGCGGTCGCCTTGACCGTCGTACGCGCGCTCGACGCGGCGGCGGCGACCCTCTTGGGGACTTGGCGTCCTCGGCTGAGACCACGACGGAAACCCCTTCCTCGCTCAGGTACCTGAGCACGGCCTTGAGGTGCTGGGGAGAGGTGGCGGCAGTCGCGGTGGCGGTGCGTAGCGCGTCGGCAGTGACGTTTCCGGTCAGCCTGCCCTGATCGACCAGGGCGACGATGTCAGGATGGGCCAGGACATCAGCGGGAACCTTGCGGGACGTGCTCGGCGACACGAACTACCTCTCGTACAGCGGTTGGCGGGCGCGGCAAGGCCCGTTCACGTCAAGAGCCGCGCTCCTATTGTGACACGCCCCCGCTGCATTCCAAGTCCGCCCCCCGCGGGTCAGGCGGTCTGCTGCATCGCCGCGCGACCCACCTCGGCGAGCCACGACCGGGTGTCCGGGTCCGGCCTGACACCCGCCTCCAGCGCCTGGCGGAGCAGGCGCACCAGGGTGCCCATCTCCAGCCGGTCACGCTCGTGCACCTGGGACACCCCGGCGTCGTCCAGGATGGAGAGATAGAGCTCACGGGTCGCGCCGGAGGGCTCGACACCGAGCTCGTCGAGCATGACGCTGCGCAGCTCGGCGTACGCGTGGAGCGCCTGGGCACGGCCACCGACCGCTCGGTGCGCGGTCATCAGTGCGCGGCACGCAGGCTCCGAGAGCCGGCTGCGCTCGAGGACCGCGCTGGCCAGCCGCATCGCCCGCACGGGGTCCCCGGCCGCGACCGCGGTCTCGGCGGCCCGGGTGACGGCCATCTCGAGCAGGTGGTCGAAGCGTCGGCGGATGTCCCCGGCCCAGGCGGCGAAGGGCTCATCGGCAAGGAGGTCCCCCGGCATCAGGTCGAGGGCCTGCTCGGCCCCGTCCACGAGCTCGGCTCCGGAGCACTGCTGCAGGGAAGCCAGCAGCCCGCGAACCTCCACCAGGTCGACGCGGACGAGCTCCGGGTCGAGCAGGTAGCCGCCGTTGGCGGTCACCAGCGGCGAGCGTCCCCCAGAGCCCGCCAGGCTGCGCCTCAGCACGCACACGTAGCTCTCGACCGACGCGACGTACGACGCCGGCGGTCGGCCGTCCCACAGCCCCTCGGCGAGCATGTCCTTGGTGACCGGGCTCCCGAGGCTGGCCGCCAGCATCTGCAGGATCCGGCGCGGCTTCACCCCCGCCAGGTCGATCCCCCGCGTCTGGTCCGGTCCGGTGAGGACCGTCGTGGCGCCGAACAGCCTGATGTCGATCATGTGATTCCCCAATTCCCCATATCCGTCTGCACACATGCTGTCCGGGACCGGCGGCGAGCTGCAGACCCATCGAGGGTGTCGAGCGGCCCCCGGAATTGAGTAGTGACGACGGGTGCCCTGCACGCCCATACGGGCTACCGACCGGCCCGTGAAGTGCGCCGAGGGGGACGGTCGCCTGACCCACTCGGACCGGACCCCGGCAACTCGGACAGGTCGGGCAAAGGGACTCAAGGTTTCCGTAAGGTCTTTGGGCCACGGTGATCCCCTCACCTACTCTCGCCTAACACATGGGGGGCACCATGCGTTATCACCCGTTCCACCTGAGCCCTGCACGCCGGACGTTGCGATCGCGCACCGCCGCCGTCACCGCAGGGGCACTCGTAGCACTCGCACTGACACCGCTGGCGATGCCGGCTGCGCAGGCGGCGGTGACCGGCCCCGGTCAGGGGTTCACGGTCACGCCGACCGACCTGAAGTTCATCCTGAAGCAGATCGAGATCGCCGAGCGGCACGCGAAGACGCTCACGGCGGCCAACCCCTGCGGCACGCTGGTCGGCACCGACACCGACCAGATCCCGAGCCCGCTGGTGTCCAAGGGACTCCGGACGGTCGACGGGTCGTGCAACAACCTCCAGCCGGGCCAGGAGACCTTCGGCTCGGCCGACCAGGTGTTCCCCCGCATCGCGGGCAAGTCCTTCCGTGACGCCGAGGCCGCTCCGCCTGGCTTCCCGGCACAGGCGTCGAGCAGCTACACCCAGAAGAAGGGCCTGGTCTACGACTCCGAGCCCCGCGTCATCAGCAACCTGATCGTGGACCAGACCTCCACGAACCCCGCCGCGATCGCGGCCGCCGGCCTCCCGGTCCGGTCGCAGAGCACCGACGGGGTCGTCCCGTGCGCGACCCCGCCCGTGCGCCGACTGCGTCCCTGCCCACGACACCCTGTTCATCCCGAACGTCACCACCGACGTGGGCCTCTCGCCCCCGTACAACTCGATGTTCACGCTGTTCGGCCAGTTCTTCGACCACGGCGTCGACCAGACGGTCAAGAGCGGCGGCACCGTCTTCGTCCCGCTGAAGAACGACGACCCGCTGATCGCCGGGCCGGACCACATCCTCGGCAACACCGACGACCTGCCGGCCAGCCAGCGCTTCATGGTGCTGACCCGCGCGCAGAACCAGCCCGGTCCCGACAAGATCCTCGGGGACAACCCGGCGACACCCGGCGTCGACGAGAGCGCCGACGACGTCCAGGACGCCACCAACACGGACTCGCCCTGGGTCGACCAGAGCCAGACCTACACCTCGCACTCGTCACACCAGGTCTTCCTGCGTGACTACACGATGGTCAACAACCGGCCCGTCTCGACCGGCAAGCTGCTCGGCGGTCTGCCTGCCGGCCAGACGTACCTCAACTCGCCCGACGGGACGGACGGCATGTCCACCTGGGCCTCGACCAAGAGGCAGGCGGCCCAGAAGCTCGGGCTGCTGCTCGTCGACCGCGACGTGCTCAACATCCCGATGATCGCAGCGGACCCGTACGGCAACTTCATCCCGGGTCCCGCGCGCGGCCTGCCGCAGTACGTGACCGCCACCGGACTCGTCGAGGGCAACCTCGCCAACCCGGTCGCCGTCCCCGCGAACGTCAGGTACTTCGACACTCCGTTCCTCACCGACATCGCGCACAACGCCGACCCCAGCATGGTCGACACCGACCGCGACGGCCGGCCGGACACCTTCCCGACGAAGGACGCCGACAACACGCCCTCAGCCGACTTCGCCAAGCAGCCGGCAGGGACGTACGACGACGAGATGCTGGACGCCCACTTCACGTGTGGTGACGGCCGCTGCAACGAGAACATCGGCCTGTCCACGATCCACCAGGTCTTCCACTCCGAGCACGACCGCCTCATCGACGACATCACGACCACGCTGAACGCCAACCCGGCACTCAAGACCGCGTACGAGGCGGCCCACCCGTTCGGCGCCACCAACGAGAACATCAGCTTCGGCTTCGGTGGTCGCCTGTTCCAGGCGGCACGCTTCGTCACCGAGATGGAGTACCAGCACCTCGTGTTCGAGGAGTTCGCCCGCAAGGTGCAGCCCGCGATCAACCCGTTCGAGCCGTTCGCCTTCACGCAGACCGAGATCAACCCGGCCATCAAGGCTGAGTTCGCGCACGCCGTCTACCGGTTCGGCCACTCGATGCTGACCGACACCATCTCGAGGACGAACGCGAACGGCACCGCGAACGACATCACCCTCCTGGACGGGTTCCTGAACCCCCCGGAGTACTTCGACGGAGGTGCGGCAGGAACGCTGACCCCGAAGCAGGCGGCCGGCAGCATCGTCATGGGCATGTCGGACCAGACCGGGAACGAGCTCGACGAGTTCGTGACCGAGACGCTCCGCAACAACCTGCTCGGCCTGCCCCTGGACCTCGCGACGATCAACATGGCGCGGGCCCGCTCCGAGGGCATCCCGCCGCTGAACGTCTTCCGGCGCCAGGTGTTCAACGCGACGAACGACGGTCAGATGAAGCCCTACACCAGCTGGGTCGACTTCGGTGAGCACCTCAAGCACCCCGAGTCCCTGATCAACTTCGTCGCCGCCTACGGCCGGCACCCGTCGATCACGGGAGCCAGCACGGTCGAAGCCAAGCGGACGGCAGCGCGAAAGATCGTCAACCCCACTGCGGCCGACCTGGCTGCCGGCGTGCCTGCGGACGCGTCCGCCTTCATGAACGCCACACCGTTCGCCGGTGGCACCAACTGGTCCACCACGCCGACCGGCCTCGACAGCATCGACCTCTGGGTCGGCGGCCTGGCCGAGACCACCAACCTGTTCGGCGGGCTGCTGGGCAGCACGTTCAACTACGTGTTCGAGAACCAGCTCACCGACCTGCAGAACGGTGACCGCCTGTACTACCTGGCTCGCACACCGGGCATGAACCTCCGGACGCAGCTCGAGGGCAACTCGTTCGCCGAGATGATCATGCGCAACACCGACGCGCACTCGCTGAAGGCGGACGCCTTCGCGACCGCCGACTGCAAGTTCGAGCTGGACAAGCTGGCCGGCACGGTCGCGGGCTTCAACTCGCTCGGCAACACCGTCGCGGACGACCCCGCCTCGGACTGTGACGAGTCGAAGGTGCTGATCCGGATGGCCGACGGCACGATCAAGTACCGCCTGCGGAACGAGGTCGACCCGCCCGGCATCAACGGCCAGGCCGTCTACAACGGCACGGACGGCGTCGACCGCGTCCACGGCGGCGACGACAACGACACCTTCTGGGGTGGCCTCGGTGACGACGTCATCGAGGGCGGTGACGGCGCGGACGTCGCCCTCGGCGGCGAGGGAAGCGACATCATCACCGACCTGGCCGGCGACGACGTGCCGAAGGGCGGCCCCGGTGACGACGCCATCGACGCCGGTCCCGGACTCGACATCGTGATGGGCGGTGAGGGCAAGGACTTCACCAACGGCGGCGCCAACGCCAACGAGACCTTCGGCGGCGACGGCGACGACTTCATCATGCTGGGCGACAGCCTCGACGCAGCCTTCGGTGACAGCGGCGACGACTACGAGGAGGGCGGCAACCAGCCCGACCTCATGCAGGGAGACAGCGGCAACCTGTTCTTCCTGGACGACTCCCAGGCCCCGGGCTCCGACATCCTGGTCGGCCAGGGTGGCGACGACGACTACGACATGGAGGGCGGCGACGACATCGGTGTCGGCGGTCCCGGCATCGAGAAGGTCGCCGGCGCCTCGGGCTACGACTGGGAGATCGGGCTCGGAGACCCGCAGGCCCAGGACATGGACCTCGCGATCCCGCTCGCACCGCTGGACATCCTCCAGGTGGGCGTCCGCGACAAGTTCAACGAGGTCGAGGCCCTGTCCGGTGCAGACCTGGACGACACGCTCCGTGGCGACGACCTGGTCCCGAGCGCGGTCGGCGGCGTCGGCTTCATCGGCTGCGACGTCCTGGACCAGAACGGTCTGAACCGGATCCCCGGTCTCGACGACATCGTCCCGCCGCTCAGCACGCCGCTGGCCGGAGTGGTCGCGCAGTCCGCGTCCAAGGACTGCCCGATCCTGTCCGGTCCGGTCTGGGGCGACGGCAACATCCTCCTCGGGGGCGCCGGCAGTGACGTGCTCGAGGGACGTGGTGCCGACGACATCATCGACGGCGACAGGTACCTCAACCTGCGCCTGGAGGTCCGTAGCCCCACGGGTGCACTGCTCGGGTGGGCGGACGTGAACAAGCCCGGCCAGAACGCGATGACCAGCCAGTACCAGCGCAACAACGGCGTGATCGTCCCGAACAGCCCGACCCTGATGGAGGCCGTCTTCGCGGGCACCGTGAAGCCGGGCAACATCAAGGCGGTCCGGGAGGTCGTCTCGGCCCCGGCCGGGACGGACATCGACACCGCAGTGTTCAGCGGCGCGGAGGTCGAGTACACGGTGACCACCACGGGCGGCAACGGGCAGCTCGGTTCGCCCGGGTCGGTCACGACGGTCACCCACGACGGTGGCGGCGCCGACGGCATCGACACGCTGCGCAACGTCGAGGCGCTGAGGTTCTCCGACTCGGTCGTCGCCAACGCACCGACGGCGGTCACCGCAGTCGCCGGGAACGGGTCGGCCACGGTGAGCTTCGTGCGACCCACGAACGCGCCGATCACCCAGTTCGTCGTCCAGCCGGTGGCCGCTGCGGCCCCCAACGCCGAGATCGGTCCCGCGACCATCATCGACGGGACGGCCACGAGCACGGTGATCACGGGGCTGACCAACGGTGTGTCCTACCGCTTCAAGGTGCGGGCGGACAACGACGCGGGAGTGAGCGCTTTCTCCGCCCTCTCCAACGCCGTCACGCCGTCCGCCACCACGCCCGGCGCACCCACCGGTGTCACGGCGGTCCGGGTCAACCAGGGACGGGCGGACGTGAGCTGGACGGCACCCGCGGACAACGGCGGGGCGACCATCACCGGCTACCAGGTCCGGATCGTCGACGTGAACGGCGCCCAGGTGGGTGTCCTCCAGTCGGCCCCGGGGACAGCCAGGACGCTGCGGGTGTCGGGTCTCTCGGCCCCGAACCTCTACCGGTTCCAGGTCGCCGCGACCAACGCGGCGGGCACCGGACCGATGTCCGGACTGTCCAACCAGATCCAGGCAATCGGCAACTCGCCGGTCGTCACGGCGCAGGCACCCGCACCGGCGGGTCTGTCGGCAGCCAGGACGGCCAACGTGACGGTGACCTTCGACACGGCGGTCACCGGAGTCTCCACGACCACGTTCCGGCTGGTGGACACCGTCTCGGGTGCCGCGGTCCCGGCGGACGTGAGCCTCAGTGCTGACGGTCTCGTGGCGACACTCGACCCGACGGCCAGCCTGGCCTCCGGCAGGGTGTTCCGCACCGAGCTGGTCGGCGGCGACACCGGCATCACCGCGCTCGACGGGACGCCGATCGCGGACCAGAGCTGGACGTTCCAGACCGCGGTCGACGCGCCGCCGCCGTCCACGGGCAACCCGCCCCGCCGTCCACGGGCACCCCGCCGCCGTCCACGGGTGGTCACCCGACCGTCAACCTGGCACCGGGGCTGCGGAGCTGGGCTCCTGCAGCCGGCGCCCGCCGGGTCCGGCTCGGGGCCAACGTGACGGCACGGTTCACCGAGTCGGTCAAGGGAGCCTCCGCGAGGAAGGTCATCCTGGTGAAGAAGGCCACGGGAGCTCGTGTCCCGGCCACGGTCAGCACCTCCGCCAACGGACGGCTGGTCACGCTCAACCCGAAGGCGAACCTCGCGAGGAACACCGTCTACCGGGTGACCCTGCTCGGCGGGACCACCGCGATCCGTGACATGGCCAACAAGCCGTTCGCGGGCGCCCAGTGGACCTTCAGGACGCGACCCTAGGAAGGAAGCACGGCTGACGACGGCACCCCGGTCCACGACCGGGGTGCCGTCACGTGTGGCCCGGGCAGGGAAGCATCCCGAGGAGATTCTCTGTCTCTTGTCGTCCTGTTCAGGCTGCGTTCAGGCTCGTCGGCCTAGCCTCTCGGCATGGAGATCACGAACTTCTCCCGACGCCGGTCCGGGGACCCCGAAGTCATGGTCCGGCTCACCGCCAACGGGCACGTCGCCACCGGCGTCATCGACGCCAGGCGGCAGCGCGACGACGTCTGGGAGGCCTGGGTCGACTACTCCTATCCCACCGAGAACGGGTTCTCCTCGCACCACAAGGACTGGTTCCCGATGAGCGACCTCGAGGTCATCGACTACGTGCCGGCGGAGCGAGACCGCTACAGAAACGCTCGACACCAGGTCAGGACGCTGGTGCGGCCTTCGCCGCCTTTCGCTCCTGCTTGAAGGCCCGCACCTTGGCCAACGAGGCCTGGTCGACGACGTCGGCGACGGAGCGGTGGGCCCCTTCCTCGGCGTAGTCACCGGCCGCCTCGGCCCAGCCGTCGGGGCGTACGCCGAGCTGCTTGCCCAGCAGGGCCGTGAAGATCTGCGCCTTCTGCTTCCCGAACCCTGGAAGTGCCTGGAGCCTGCGGAGCACCTCGCGTCCCGACTCGGCCTCGGTCCAGAGCCGGTCGGCGTGCCCGTCGTACTCGTCGGAGACGATGCCCGCGAGGGTCTGGATGCGGGCGGCCATGGAGCCGGGGAAGCGGTGGACGGCCGGCGGCACGGCGCACATCGCCGCGAACTCCTCGGGATCGGCGGCCGCGATCGCGGCAGGGTCGAGCGTGCCGAAGCGCTCGAGCACCTTCGCCGGCCCGGCGAACGCACGCTCCATCGGGAACTGCTGGTCGAGCAGCATGCCCATGAGGAGCGCGAACGGGTCCTCGGTCAGCACCCGGTCGGCGGCCGGGTCCTGGGCGATGCGCAGCACGTCAGTCCTCGTCGGCCTTGACGGCGAGCACCGGGCAGGGGGCGTCGAGGAGGACCCGCTGCGCGTTGCTGCCGAGGATGAGCTTGCCCACGGGCGAGCGGCGGCGGAGCCCGATCACGATGAACTCCGCCGAGACCTCGGTGGCCACGTTGACCAGGTCGTCGGCAGGGTCCATCCCGCGGACGAGCTGGCGCACCTCGTGGTCGACACCGGCATCGCGGAGCTCGCGCTGGACCTCCTCGAGCTGCTCCTCCGAGTCCATCGCGTCCTCGCGGTCGAACTCGCGTCCTCCCCGGTGGGAGTTCACGACGACCAGCTTGGAGCCGCGCAGGCGGGCCTCCTCGGCGGCGCGGCGCAGGGCGGCACGGCCCTCGGGCTTGGGCACGTAGCCCACGACGATGGTCCCCATTGACCGTCCTCCTGTTCTCGGCGAAACACGACCCGCAGACGCCGGTCACGGTGACGCTATCGCAGCGGCGAGCCTGTGGACGAGTACGGACACGTGCCGCGCCACGCGGGCATGCTGAGGGCCATGCCTCCGACCCGCTCCCCCGGCACCGACCGGCGGATGCTGCTGCGCCAGGAGGTCGGCCGCTTCCGCGCCCGCGAGAGCCGACGGGTGTTCGACGTGTCGGTGCACGTCGGAGTGCTCGGTGGTGCGAGGGACTCGTTCGTCGTCCGGGCCCAGGACCTGCCGGCGGTCGACGTTGCTCTGCGCACGGACGTCGTCGCAGCCCTGCTCGAGGCCGCCCCGGACACCTGGCGCACCGGCTGGTTGATCCGGCCCGGGACGCCCGAGCCGCACGACCTGGACCTCCAGTGGCTCGCGGCGGCGTCCAGAGCCTTCGGCATGCACGACCGGACGCTCGACGGGTTCTTCGTGCTGACCCGCCACGGATGGCGCGACGTGCTGACCGACGAGGCGCGGGTCTGGAAGCGCCTGCGGCTCTGAGGTGCTACTCCCAGGTGTGCACCGGGTCGTTGGTGTGCATGTGCTCGCGGTACTCGTTGAGGGTGCTCCTGAGGGCGCCGAGCCGGTCGCCGCCGTTCTCGACCGCCCGCGTCGCAAAACGGCCGGCGAACCACGATGCGCCGTTCTGCCCGACGATGCACCGTTGCTCGATGATCCCGAGCAGCCGGTCACTCTCCTCGGCGGCCACGCCCCAGGAGTCGAGCCCGGCGCGCGCCATCGGCAGCAGCCGTCGCACCACGAGCTCGGTGGCGGGCACCTGGCCGAGACCGGGCCAGTACACCTTCGCGTCGATGCCGTGCTCGGCGGCGACGTGGAAGTTCTCCTCCGCGGCGCTGAACGACATCTGGGACCACAGTGGCCGCTCGTGCTCGGCCAGGGCCCGCACGAGGCCGAAGTAGAACGCCGCGTTGGCCATCGTGTCCGCGACGGTCGGACCTGCGGGGAGCACCCGGTTCTCGACCCGGAGATGCGGCATGCCGTCGACGACGTCGTACACGGGCCGGTTCCAGCGGTAGATGGTGCCGTTGTGCAGACGCAGCTCGGCCAGCAACGGCGTGCGTCCCGCCTCGAGCTCGTCGAGCGGGTCCTCGTCGTTGATCACGGGAAGCAGCGCCGGGAAGTACCGGACGTTCTCCTCGAACAGGTCGAAGATCGAGTTGATCCACCGTTCGCCGAACCACACGCGCGGCCGGACGCCCTGCGCCTTGAGCTCCTCGCTGCGGGTGTCGGTGGCCTGCTCGAACAGTGGCACCCGCGTCTCGCGCCACAGCTCGCGGCCGAGCAGGAAGGGCGAGTTGGCGCCGAGCGCCAGCTGGACGCCGGCGATGGCCTGGGAGGCGTTCCAGTACGCCGGGAAGTTCTCCGGGCTCACCTGGATGTGCAGCTGGGTGCTCGTGCAGGCAGCCTCGGGGACGATCGAGTCCGTCGTGGTCCGCAGCCGCTCCGGACCGCCGATGTCGATCACGATGTCCTCGCCTCGTGCCGCGAGGATCTGGTCGCTCAACAGCCGGTAGCGCGGGTTGGCGGTCAGCGACTCCGGACTCATGTGCCCGGCAGAGAGCGTCGGCAGGATCCCGATCATCACCATGTGCGCCCCGACCTTGGCGGCCTGGGTCTCGGCGTGGTTGAGGCTGGCGCGGACGCCGTCCTCGAAGTGGGTGAACCCCCGGTCCTTGAGCTGCTTGGGCGGAACGTTGATCTCCAGGTTGAACTGGCCGAGCTCGGTCTGGAAGTCCGGGTCGGCGATCGCCTCGAGCGCCTCGGTGTTCTTCAGGGCGGGGTCGCCGTACTCGTCGACGAGGTTGAGCTCGATCTCGAGCCCGGTCATCGGGAAGTCGGCGTCGAACCGCGACTCGCGGAGCATGCGCGCGAACACGTCGAGGCAGCGGTGCACCTTCTCGCGGTATCGCGTCCGGTCCTCGCGGGTGAACTCCTGCTGTGCCACCTCTTCGCCCATGTCGGCAGCCTAACGTCCGTCGGCACCCTCGAACGTCCGGTCGAGGAGCAACGTCGGAAGCGACGCGGTCAGCACGAACCCGCCCCCGTCGCCCGCCCCTGCCGCGACCCGTCCGCCCACCTCGTCCAAGGACTGCTCGAGCAGCCGGAGCCCCACGTGCTGGTCCCCGTCCCCGGGTCCACCGGCCGGGCCCCGACCGTTGTCGGCCACCTGCACCTCCACCTGGTCGCCGCTCGACCGGACGGTCACCGTCGCCGCGCTCGCGTGCGCGTGCTTGACCACGTTGACCAGGCCCTCACGCACGACCCAGTACACGAAGCGCGCGACGTCCCGGTCCCACGCAGCGTGCGGGTCCACGTCGACCACGACCTCGACACCGTCCTCCTTCGCCCCCAGGGCGAGTCCCGTCAGGGCCGTCGCGAGGTCCTCGTCGGCGGACTCGGACGGCAGCAGGTCGCCGACGACGTCGCGCAGGGAGGTGGTCGCCCGCGTGAGCAGCTCGGTGGCCCGCACCCCGGTGGCACGGGCCCGGTCGGCCGAGGGTGGCAGCCCTTCGAGCAGGAAGTGCACCGCGTAGCCGACGGCCGCCAGGTCCTGGACCACTCCGTCGTGGAGTCCCTGGGCCAGACGGCGACGCTCGCGGCTCCACGCATCGAGGGAGTGCCGCAGGATCTCGGCGCGCCGGCGCTGTCCCCGGTCGACGTTGCGCGCG
Organism: uncultured Actinomycetota bacterium; assembly: GCA_963786795.1. Classification (GTDB taxonomy): domain Bacteria; phylum Actinomycetota; class Actinomycetes; order Propionibacteriales; family Nocardioidaceae; genus Nocardioides_B. The sequence goes on along the minus strand of CAWBAQ010000025.1, from coordinate 32,110 downwards.
AGGGACATGGCGAGCGGAAGCGTGATCGCCGAGAACAGCAGCAGGGCCAGGAGCCCGATGGGAACGAGCTCGACGAAGATCACGTGGGTGTTGGCGGCGAGCCGCTGGCGGGGCGTGTAGGTCTCGAACACGAACGGCGCTCCGGAGACGTCCTGCGCGCCGACGTACACCTCGAGGAGGTCACCCTCGTCCGCCTCCCCTCCCTCGGCGGGCTTGTCCTCGTCCGGAAGGTCCGCGACGGACCCGCGCGTCCCGAACAGCGCCCGCACCGGCGCCGGCAGCGTGTAGACATGCCCGGCCAGACCGGGCTCGTCCGACCACACCAGACGGCCGGACGGCTCCCAGATCTTCATGTGCGTCAGCGAGCCGCCCAGGAGCCGGTGTCGCATCAGCCGTTCCAGCGCGCTGTCCGGGGCGGTCGAGCCCGGGTCCGACAGGTCCAGCTGGGGGCCCACGAGCCCTCGCGCGATCGCGCCGGCGGTGACGCGGGCGTCGCGGATCGCCTCGTCCTGTGCGATGCGCTGGCTCATGTGCACCGCGCCCACCGCGAGCACCACGAGTGCCAGCAGGCTCCCCAGCGCGTAGCGGCGTACGGCGTGGCCGGCTACGGACGGCTGGCGCGGGTCGCCCGCCGACCGGTCAGCCGCGCGCGAGCTCTTCGACATCGAGCAGTCCGTGCCGGCGGGCTGCGGCCACGGCCTCCAGCTGGGAATGGGCGTGCAGCTTGCTCAGCAGGCTCTTCACGTAGCCACGACAGGTGTTCAGCGAGATCCCGAGCTGGCCGGCGATCACCCGGGCATCCATACCCGCGGCGAGCAGCCGCAGCACGTCGACCTCACGCCCGCTCAACCGCACCTGCTGGTCCGGAACCGGCGAGCCCTCCCTCATCAGGCTGCGCAACAACACCGGATGCACGACCAGCCCCTGGTCACCGGCCGTGCGCAACGCCTGCAGGAGATCCGGCAACGAACCATTCTTCGCCATCAACGAACACGCCCCGGCCTCCGCGGCCCGCCGCAGCACCGAACGGTCCGCGTGCCCGGTCAACAGCACCACCCGCGTCGCGGGACTCAACCGCCGCACCTCGGCCGCGGCCGTCACCCCGTCCACCGGCTGACCCGCGAAGTGCACGTCCATGATCACCAGGTCCGGCCGCTCCCGCGCCACCACCGCCAGACCCTCGTCCGGCGAGCTCGCCACCCCCAGGCACTCGAACTCCTCATAGGAGGAGATCGCCACCTCCAGCAGCTCCGCGAACGTGCGCTGGTCGTCCACGATCAGCACCCGCTGCCGTTCCCGCTCCTGCTTCGCCTTCCCGAGTCCGTCGACGATCCCCATGTGGCCTCCCCATGCCCGAGCCGCACCCCACGGCTCATACGGGCTCCAGCGTTCTCGGCTGAGGCCCGCTCGTAGATTCTCGCCTGACCCCGTCGCCGAGGGCCATAGGCCATCTAAGCCATGGAGCACCCTCCGGTCGGCCTCCGCACCGCTTCCCACCTGCCCATGAGGCCCACCTACCCGCGGAACAGCGGGACGTCGTCGGGTGAGAGCGGCCGCCACGCCGACGGCGGCACCGCCCCCGCCAGCGCCTGGCAGACCAGGCTCGCCAGCCCGTAGTCCGGCTCGGCCTGCTGGGCCCGGTCGACGCGCGCACCAGGCGAGGGCGCCGTTGCCGGTCAGCCAGGCCGCGAAGGCCAGGAGGGCGGCGGGCGCGGCCTGGAGCGCGGCCGGCGTGCGACGCACCACGTCGCGCCAGAGGTCCACGTGCCGAGCCGCGTTGGCATGGGTCATCTCGGCCCAGGCGACGTCGCGGAGCTCGACCGAGAGCCGGAGGAGCACCACCAGGCGAGCCACGTCGGAGGCGTCGAGCGGCCGACCGTCCTCGAGGTGACGGCGCACCCGCTGCCGGACCCAACGGCCTTCCACGAGCACCGGCCCGACGTGGGCCACCACTCCGTCGACCCGGGCGCCGACGTCCTCGACCGCCGCCGGATCCCCGACCAGGGTGTCGGCGAGCTCGCGCCGGCTCGCGTGCACGACCGTCCCGTCGGCCACGGCCTGCGCCATCAACGGGTGGCAGGAGACGTCGTACGGCGTCCCGGGTCCGCCACCGTTGGCACCGAGCGCCCACCACCGCTCGCCGTCCGCCCGCACCGCGCAGGCGACCTCGACGTCCTCCTCCCACAGCCGCTCGGCCAGGTCGTCGACGAGGTCCTCGGCCAGGGCGTCGTCGTCGGAGTAGACGAGCGACCGCGACGGTCCGGACGCCGCTGCGGACGGCGACCCGGCTGAGGTAGGAGGTGAGCTCCTCGACGCTGACGGGGTCGGTCGGGAGGTCCACCCGCGCGTGGAACGGCTGGCGGGCGTCCCCGACGGTGACGAGCACGACGGAGTCCTCGGGGTGGAAGCCGAGGAAGCCGGGGACGAGGGCGAGGAGGTCGGCCGGGCCGGTGGCACGGACCGTGGGCAGGTCGGTCATGGCACCGACCCTCGCCGTGCCGCGGCGCGGCCGGGGGGCTCGATCCTCGGCTGGTGGACGACGCGGGGACGGCGGCGTCTGGGGACGGAACCTGGCCGGCGCCCGCTCCGGAGGTGACCGGGAGGCATCATGGCCCTGTGCGCGCCGACCCGACGATCCTCCACGTCGACCTGGACGCGTTCTTCGCCGCCGTCGAGCAGCGGGACAAGCCGTCTCTGCGCGGCAAACCGGTGGTCGTCGGCGGCGTCGGCGGCCGCGGCGTCGTGGCGACGGCGTCCTACGAGGCCCGCGCCTTCGGGGTGCGCTCGGCGATGTCCACCCGCGAGGCCCGGGCGCGCTGCCCCCACGCGGCGTACCTCACCGGCCGTTTCGACGCCTACCGCGCCACCAGCCGGGCGGTCATGGCGCTGCTCCGCGAGCTGTCGCCGCTGGTCGAGCCGCTCTCGCTCGACGAGGCCTTCGTGGACCTCGCCGCCGCGGACGTCGACGACGTCTCGGTCGAAGGCGTCACCGCCGTGGCCCGGCAGCTCAAGGCCGACGTCGCCGAGGTGACGGGTGGCCTGTGTGGATCGGTCGGGATCGCGTCGTCCAAGCTCGTGGCGAAGATCGCCAGCGACCTCGACAAGCCCGACGGCCTGGTCGTGGTCCCTCCCGGCACGGAGCAGGACCTGCTCCGGCCGATGAGCGTCGGCGTGATCCCGGGGGTCGGGCCGGCCACCGCCGAGCGGCTGCGACGGGTCGGCGTGCACACCGTCCTCGAGCTGGAGAAGGTCTCCGAGGACGAGCTGGTCCGCATCGTGGGGCAGGCGCACGGGACGTCGCTGTACCGGATGTGCCGGGCCGACGACGACCGACCGGTGGTGGCCGAGCGCGAGACCAAGTCGGTCAGCGTCGAGGGCACCTACGACACGGACCTGGTCGACAAGCGCCTGATGGAGGGACTCGTGGAACGGCAGGCCGCGCAGGTCGCCGAGCGGCTCCGGGCGGCTCGTATCTCCGGCCGCACGGTGACCGTCAAGATCCGGTTGCACGACTTCACGACGCACACCCGGTCCTCGACGCTGCCCGCACCGACCGACGACACCCGCGTCGTCGCGCGGCTGGCCCGCGCGCTGCTCGGCGAGGTGGACACCTCCGGCGGCGTCCGGCTGCTGGGCGTGGGCGTCAGCGGGCTGGCGGACTGGATCCAGGAGGACCTGTTCGCCGACTACGAGGACACCGGAGGCGGACCGGGTGGAGCCCCTTCCGGCGGAGGCGGTCGCGGCCGTGACCCGGTCGCGGCCGTGGGCCCCGGGCATGGACGTCGTGCACACCGAGCACGGCCGGGGCTGGGTGTGGGGGTCCGGTGTCGGCCGGGTGACCGTGCGCTTCGAGACCGCGGAGACCGTCCCGGGGCCGGTGCGGACGTTCCGGATGGACGACCCGGCGCTGGAGCCGGCACCTCGCCTGGTGGACGTCGGCGAGTCCGGGCTCGAGGACGCTGCCGTCAGCGACGCGTGAAACGGACCCGCTCCCCGGGCCGCAGCCGCGCCCCTCCAACGTAGGCTCCGCGCATGCCCGAACAGCACCCCCCGAAGGCCCGGCGAGTCCCGACCGAGCGCACCCACCACGGCGACACGGTCGTCGACGAGTTCGAATGGCTGCGCGACAAGGAAGCCCCCGAGACGACGGCCTACCTCGAGGCGGAGAACGCCTGGACCGACCAGCGCACCGAGCACCTGGCCGACCTGCGCGAGGAGATCTTCGACGAGATCCGCTCGCGCACCAAGGAGACCGACCTCTCGGTCCCCTACCGGATGGGCGAGTGGTGGTACTACGGCCGGTCGCACGAGGACAAGCAGTACGGCGCGAGCTGCCGCTGCCCCGTCGCCGGGCCGGACGACTGGACGCCCGCCCAAGCTCGAGGCCGACGTCGAGATCCCCGGCGAGCAGGTCCTCGTCGACGCGGACGAGCTGGCGCGAGGGCCACGAGTTCTTCTCGCTGGGCGGTGTCTCGGTCACCCCCGACGGGCACCTGCTCGCGTTCAGCACCGACACCGAGGGCGACGAGCGGTACCTGCTCCGGGTCAAGGACCTGCGCACCGGCGAGATGCTCCCCGACGAGGTGCCGAACACGCTGGGTGGCGCGACCTGGGACCGCAACGGCACCACGCTGTTCTACTCGACCGTCGACGCCGCCTGGCGCCCCGACAAGATCTGGCGGCACGTCCTCGGCACCCCCGTCGCGGACGACGTGCTCGTCCACCACGAGACCGACGAGAAGTTCTGGACGGGCATCGGGCGCACGCGCAGCGACCGCTTCCTGGTCCGCGCCTCGGGCTCCAAGACCACCACGGAGTACGCCGTCCTCGACGCCGACGACCCCGCGGGCGAGTTCCGGGTCGTCGCGCCGCGCCGCCAGGGCGTGGAGTACTCCGTGGAGCACGCCGTGCTCAAGGGCGAGGACGTCCTGCTGGTCGTGCACAACGACGGCGCGGAGAACTACACGCTCGCGGTGACCCCCGTGGACGCGACCTCGCACGAGGACTGGCGGCCCCTCGCTCCCCTACGACCCGGCGGTGCGGCTCGAGGACGTCGACGCGTTCGCGACCCACCTGGTGCATCAGCCAGCGCGGCGACGGGGTGACCCAGGTCCGGGTGATCCTGCTCGACGACGCCTCCGGCGAACGGGCTCGGCGAGGACTTCCTGATCGCCTTCGACGAGGAGGTGCACACCGTCGGCGCGGGCGGCAACCCCGAGTTCGAGCAGCCCACGGTCCGGCTGGGCTACACCACCATGACCGACCCGGCCTCGGTCTACGACTTCGACCTGGGCACCCGTGAGCTCACCCTGCTCAAGAAGTCCGAGGTGCTCGGCGACTTCGACCCGGCGCGCTACGAGCAGGCCCGCGCGTGGGCGACGGCCCCCGACGGGACGCGGGTGCCGATCTCGATCGTCACCCCCGCCGGCGCCCCGCGCGACGGCTCCGTGCCGATGGTGCTCTACGGCTACGGCTCCTACGAGGCGTCGATGGACCCGTGGTTCTCGATCGCCCGGCTGTCCCTGCTGGACCGGGGCATCGGCTTCGCGGTCGCGCACGTCCGCGGCGGTGGCGAGATGGGCCGCAAGTGGTACGACGACGGCAAGCTGCTCCCAAGACGAACACGTTCACCGACTTCGTCGCCTGTGCCCGGCACCTCGTGGACGAGGGCTGGACCTCGGCCGACCGGCTCGCGGCCGAGGGCGGCAGCGCCGGCGGCCTGCTGATGGGCGTGATCGCCAACACCGACCCGGACGCGTTCGCCGCGATCCTGGCCGCAGGTGCCGTTCGTGGACCCGCTCACCTCGATCCTCGACCCGTCCCTGCCGCTGACCGTCGTGGAGTGGGAGGAGTGGGGCAACCCGCTCGAGGACCCCGAGGTCTACGCCTACATCAAGGGCTACGCGCCCTACGAGAACGTCGCCGACCACCCCTACCCCGCGATCCTGGCCGAGACCTCGATCAACGACACCCGGGTGCTCTACGTCGAGCCGGCGAAGTGGGTCGCGCGGCTGCGGGCCGTGCTCGGCGACGGCTCGGCGGCAGCCAGGACATCCTGCTCAAGACCAAGATGTCGGCCGGGCACGGCGGCGTGAGCGGCCGGCACAACGCCTGGCGCGAGATGGCGTTCTCCCGCGCGTGGCTGGTCGACCGGCTCACGACGGCGTCCACACCCTGAGAAGTCCCTGAGTTCTTCGCTTGCCGGGCAACTTCGCCGCCCCGTCGTACGTCGGAACAAGCGAAGGATCCCGGCAACGGTGAACGACAGGTGAACTCGGGAATCTCGAACACCCGTTCGTCGTTGTGGTGATTACAAGGGCCTACCGATGGGTATGTCCTTGGCCCCATAGGAAGGGACGGCACGCACACATGGCAACTCGCACCGCCTCGCGTGAGATCGAGGGACGCGACAGCGTCGGCATGTACCTCGACGAGATCGCCCGCACACCTCTGCTCGACGCGATCACCGAGGTCGAGCTCAGCAAGACCATCGAGGCCGGCCTGCTGGCCGAGCACCTGCTCGCCGAAGGACGCGTCGGCCGCAAGAAGGGCGGCGCCCCCAAGTACGCCACCGAGGACGAGCTGGTCTGGCTCGCCGACGAGGGCCAGCGCGCCATCCAGCGGTTCATCGAGGCCAACCTCCGGCTCGTCGTCTCCATCGCCCGCAAGTACGGCCGTTCCCAGATGCCGATGCTCGACCTGGTCCAGGAGGGCAACACCGGGCTGATCCGTGCCGTCGAGAAGTTCGACTACGCCAAGGGCTACAAGTTCTCCACCTACGCCACCTGGTGGGTGCGCCAGGCGATCACCCGCGGCATCGCCCAGCAGGCCCGCGTGGTCCGGCTGCCCGTGCACGTGGTCGAGGAGCTCAACCAGGTCGGCGCCGCCCGGCGCACCCTGGAGCGCCAGCTCGGCCGGGACCCCGAGCCCGAGGAGATCGCAGCCGAGCTCGGCATGGACTTCGAGCGGGTCCTCGACCTGATGTCGTGGGGCCGTGAGCACGTCAGCCTCGACACCCCGGTCGACGAGGACGGCGACACCTCGCTGGGCGACCTGATCGCCCAGGAGACGGCACCGGGTCCGGACAGCACGTTCCTCGACGTGGAGTCGCGGGACCGTCTGGGCCACCTCGTCGAGCTGCTCGACGAGCGGGCCGCCGACATCATCCGGTCGCGCTACGGGCTCGTCGACGGGCGTCAGCACAAGCTCGCCGACATCGGCGCCAAGCACGGCATCTCGGCCGAGCGGGTGCGCCAGCTCGAGCGCGAGGCCCTGCAGAAGCTCCGCACCCTGGCCGACCCGGACCTCGCCGCCTAGACCGCTCGACGGGCTCGACCGCCCGAGCCGGGCAGGTCGACCGTTGCAGGTGGGCCCGTTCAGTCTCCGGTCGAGCCCGTCGAGACCAGCTCCTCGAAGACCTCCGTGACCCGGTCACGGAGGTCTTCGCGCGTCCCGGTGTTGTCCACCACGTGGGTCGCCGCCGCCAGCCGCGTCCTCGCGGCTCGCCTGCGCCGCGACCCGTGGCCCGCGCGTCCGCCTCGCTCATCCCTCGGTCGCCCACCATCCGCTCCACCTGGGTCTCGACGGGTACGTCGACCACCACCACGGCGTCGAACGAGCCGGCCTGACCCGTCTCGACCAGCAGCGGGATGTCGTGCACGACGAGCGCGTCGGCACCGGCCTCCGCCTCGATGGCGGCACCACGGGCGCGGATCAGCGGGTGCAGGATCGCCTCGAGCCGCCGGCGCGCCGCCTGGTCGCCGAAGACGACGGCGCCCAGCGCGGGCCGGTCCAGCGTCCCGTCGTCGGCGAGCACGCCGTCCCCGAACTCCGCCACGACGGCCGCCAGGCCCGGCGTACCGGGCTCGACGACCTCCCGGGCCAGCAGGTCGGCGTCGACCACCACCGCGCCGAGCTCGCTCAGCATGCATGCGACGGCGCTCTTGCCCGACGCCACTCCCCCGGTCAGTCCCACGCGCATGCGCGCAGTAAACCAGCCCTCACCCGGTCGGCCGGCCCGCGACCCAGGTCTCCCGCACGACGAGCTCGTCGTCGAGGACGAGCAGGTCCGCCCGCGATCCCGGGTGCAGACGACCGAGGTCGTCGCGGCCGAGGAGCCGCGCCGGTGTCGCGCCGGCGGCGACCAGGGCCTCGGCGGGGTCGATCCCCAGGGCGACGGCGTTGCGCACGGCGGCGTCCAGCGTCAGCGCGCTGCCGGCCAGGTCGCCGCGGGCGTTGCGCACCGCCCCGTCGACGCACCTCGCACCGGCATGCCGGCGAGCGTGGCGGGACCGTCACCCCGGCCGGCTGCGCACGTCGCGTCGGTGACCAGCACGACGCGCCCGGTGGCCGCCGCGAACACCAGCCGGACGACGTCGTCGGCGAGGTGGTGGCCGTCGACGACCACCTGGACCGTGACGTCCCGGCGGCCCAGCGCGGCCCCGGGCAGGCCGGGCGCCCGCTGCCGCAGCGGGCTCATGGCGTTGAAGAGGTGCGTCACGGACCGGGCGCCCAGCGTCGAACGCGGCGTGCGCCTGCGGCCGCGGTGGCGTCGGAGTGCCCGAGCGACACCAGCACGCCGTCGCGCGGCCAGCGCCGCGACCAGGGCGAGCGCTCCGGGGCGCTCCGGGGCGAGGGTCACCGCCACGACGGGCCCCAGCTCGCGCCACCGGCGCATCAGCAGCGCATCGGGTTCGCGTCGGTGCTCGCCGGGATGCGTGCCGAGCCGCTCCGGGCTGAGGAACGGCCCTTCGAGGTGGACACCGAGCAGGCGGGCCCCACCCGGGGCCGGACGGTCGACCGCCTCCGCGAGAACGCCGAGCGCCCTTCCCGGTGCGCGCCGGGTCGGCCGTCACCAGCGTCGGCAGCCAGCTCGTCACGCCGTACGACGGAAGGGCGCGACGAGATCTCGGCGATGCCGTCGACGTCGGCGTCCATCACGTCCACGCCGGCGAACCCGTTGACCTGCAGGTCGACGTACCCGGGCACCGCGAGCCGCCCACCCGCCGCCGGGGGCAGGCCGACCCGGGTGACGAGGTCCTCGTCGACCTCGACGTCCCCGGGCAGCAGGACGCCGTCGACGAGCGCGGCGGAGACGCCGAGGCGCCGGAGCATCGGGCCTAGCCGGCCCGCTGGGTCTCGAGCCGAGCTGAACGTCCGGCGGTACTGCTGCGGGCTCACGGCCCGGGCCTTGGTGAAGTGGTGGCGCAGCATCGCCGCCGTGCCGAACCCGACCTCGTCGGCGATCCAGTCGACCGACCGGTCGGTGGTCTCCAGCAGCTCCTCGGCCCGCAGCACCCGCTGGCTGGTGATCCAGGCGTGCGGCGTGGTGCCCGTCTCGGCGCGGAACCGGCGGGCGAACGTGCGCGGGGACATGCTGGCCGACCGGGCCAGCGACTCGACGGTGTGCTGCTCGCCGAGGTGCGTGGTCATCCAGACCAGCAGCGGACCGAGGGTCTCGACGTCGCAGTCGGGGACCGGGGTGCGGATGAACTGCGCCTGGCCGCCCTCGCGCTGCGGCGGCACGACCATCCGCCGTGCGACGGCGCTGGCCGCTGCGGCGCCGAACTCCTGGCGCCACAGGTACAGGCACGCGTCGATGCCCGCGGCGGTCCCGGCGCTGGTGAGCACCCGGTCGTCGTCGACGTACAGCACCTCGGGCACCACGTGGGCGAGCGGGAACTGCGCGGCCAGGGCGTCGCTGTGCCGCCAGTGCGTGGTGCAGGAGCGGCCGTCGAGCAGCCCGGCCTCGCCCAGCACGAACGCCCCGGTGCACAGGGACATGATCCGGGCTCCGCGCGCGTAGCCCGCCCGCAGCGTGTCCAGCACGCAGTCCGGGACGGGCTGCCCCTCGGCGCGGGCCGGTACGGCGATCAGGTCGGCCTCCTCGGCGCGCCCGAGGTCGTGCTCGACGGTCATGCCGAACCCCGCCTGCGTGCGCACCGGACGGCCCTCCGGCGCGCAGATGGCGAAGTCGAAGACGGGCAGGCCCTCGTCGGAGCGGTCGTAGCCCCAGGCCTCGTGGAGCACCCCGAGCTCGAAGGGAGCGACGCCGTCGAAGGCCAGCACGGCCACGTTGGTCAGCATGAGGCCAGCATGCCACAAAGTTGGCAGGAAATCGATGGAGACTGTCTTTCCTGCCACTCGTGGCAGGATCTGGACTGGAGCAGTATTACTGCCATGAGCCGGTGACCGCACCGACCAAGCACCGCCCGAGAGAGGAACCCTCATGAACCTGTTCGAACTCGTCCTCGTCGCCGTCGCGGCTGCCGTCGTGATCGCCTACGTCGCCACCTACCTGACCCGCGTGGTCAAGGACGACGGCGCCCACGGCGCCCGGCGCACCCCGCCGCGCAGCCACCACTGCCGACTCGTTCGACCCACGCTCCCGCCTCGCCTGAGCCCGTGCCCCGGGCACGCAGAAGGGCCCGGTCACCATCACTGGTGACCGGGCCCTTCCGTCGTTCTGCTAGCGGGGTTCAGCCGATCAGGCCTGGCCGCCGGTGAGCTTCTCGCGCAGCGCCTGCAGCGCCTCGTCGGACGCGAGCGAGCCCGCGACCTCGGTGCTGCCGGCGTCGGTGTCGCCGTCGCCGGTGGCGGCGCCGGCTGCTCGGACGAGTAGGACGTGGCCTCGCCGGCCTCGACCTCCGCCTTGGCGGCCTCGACCTGCTGCTTGAGGTGCGCCTCCCAGCGAGCGTGCGCCTTGGCGTACTGCTCCTCCCAGACGGCGCGCTGGTCGTCGAAGCCCTCGAGCCACTCACCCGTGTCGGAGTCGAAGCCCTCCGGGTAGATGTAGTTGCCCTGGTCGTCGTACGACGCGGTCATGCCGTAGAGCGTCGGGTCGAACTCCTCGCCCTCGGCGGCCGTGGCGGTCTCGTTGGCCTGCTTCAGCGACAGCGAGATCCGGCGACGCTCGAGGTCGATGTCGATGATCTTGACCATGACGTCGTCGTTGACCTGGACGACCTGCTCGGGGATCTCGACGTGACGCTCGGCGAGCTCGGAGATGTGCACCAGGCCCTCGATGCCCTCCTCGACGCGGACGAACGAACCGAACGGCACCAGCTTGGTGACCTTGCCCGGGACGATCTGGCCGATCTGGTGGGTGCGGGCGAAGTGCTGCCACGGGTCCTCCTGCGTCGCCTTCAGCGACAGGGAGACACGCTCGCGGTCCATGTCCACGTCGAGCACCTCGACGGTGACCTCGTCACCGACGGTGACGACCTCGCTCGGGTGGTCGATGTGCTTCCACGAGAGCTCGGAGACGTGCACCAGGCCGTCGACGCCACCGAGGTCCACGAACGCACCGAAGTTGACGATCGAGGAGACGACGCCCTTGCGGATCTGACCCTTCTGGAGCTGGGTCAGGAAGCCCTGGCGCACCTCGGACTGGGTCTGCTCGAGCCACGCACGACGCGAGAGCACGACGTTGTTGCGGTTCTTGTCGAGCTCGATGATCTTCGCCTCGAGCTCCTTGCCGACGTACGGCTGGAGGTCGCGGACGCGACGCATCTCGACGAGGGAGGCGGGGAGGAAGCCGCGCAGGCCGATGTCCAGGATGAGACCACCCTTGACGACCTCGATGACGGTGCCGGTGACGACGCCGTCCTCTTCCTTGACCTGCTCGATGGTGCCCCAGGCGCGCTCGTACTGGGCGCGCTTCTTGGACAGGATCAGGCGGCCTTCCTTGTCCTCCTTCTGGAGGACCAGGGCCTCGACCTTGTCGCCGACGGAGACGACCTCGGACGGGTCGACGTCGTGCTTGATCGACAGCTCACGCGAGGGGATGACGCCCTCGGTCTTGTAGCCGATGTCGAGCAGGACCTCGTCGCGGTCGACCTTGACGATGGTTCCTTCGACGATGTCGCCGTCGTTGAAGTACTTGATGGTCGCGTCGATGGCGGCGAGGAAGTCCTCTTCGGACCCGATGTCGTTGACTGCGACCTGCGGTGCGTCCGAGAGAGTGGGGGTGATCGTCATAGGGGAGCGGATTCCTTGGGATGGATGGAGTTGTGCGGACGCGCGAGAAGTCCGGTTTCACTACCAGTGGGTGCACGTGACTGCATGTGCCGTCGATCGAATCCGACCATCGGCTGATAGCGAGCGAGAACCTGCTACGTCTGAGACTCCAGCAGACCCCTGCGCATCCCACAAGGATACGCAAGGTGGGACGCCCGAGTCCAACCGCCGGGCGCTCAGGGTACGGCGTGCAGGTCCCCGCTCGACACGATCGCGGACAGCAGGTCGTGCGCCCGCTCGGTCACCGGGTTCTCGCCGCGTCTCGCGGCCAGGTCGACCAGGGCGTAGAGGTCGGCCGCCCGGGCCTGGTCGAGCACGTCGTCGGAGGCGTCCACGACCCGGTCCCGGTAGGTGCCGAGCACGGCGCCGGCGAAGGCCGGGTCACGGTCGAACCGCAGCAGGTTGCCCAGGTCGGTGACCGGCCACCCGGCGTGCGCGAACTCCCAGTCCAGGACGCCCGGTGACCTCGAGGGTCGCCGGGTCGACGAGCAGGTTCTTGGGGTTCAGGTCGCTGTGCACGAGGCACGTCCGGCCCACGCCGTCGAGGATCTCGGCGGCGCGGTCCGCGACGCCGAGCAGGCCGTCGTACTCGTCCGCCGTCCAGGCCTCGAGGGCGCTCCCGGTGCGGTACGACGCGACGAAGTCCGGCAGGTCGCCGCCGGGCAGCGGCTCGACCCGCAGGTCGCCGTCGACGAACAGCCCCGCTCGCGGCATCGGCATCATCGCGAGCCGGGACAGGACCACCCCGAGGTGGTGACCGACCGTGGCCCGCGCGGCCGCGTCGAGCTCGGGCAGCAGCAGGTCGAGGCGGGTGCCGGGCAGGTAGGACGTGACGAGCAGTCCCGGGGCGCCCGCCTGCGGGTCGGCCCGGCGGACGTCGAGCACCTCGGGCACCGGCAGCAGGCCGCGCACGAGACCGAGGACGGCGGCGTCGACCCGGGGCGCCTCGGGCCCCCGGGCGGCGCTGCGCTCGCCGTAGACCCGGACGACGGTCCGCTCCCCCGCCGCGTCCGCGAGGAACGTCTCGCCGCTGTGGCCGCCCGCCAGCGGCTCGAGTCCGAACTCCTGCACGGCCCGAGCCTGCCACCCGACCGCTCGACTATCGTCGGCGCATGGCGTCAGGCCACGTGCACCCCGCCCGTCGTACCGTCTCCGACGTCGAGACCCAGCGGGCGAACCGGCGGGACTGGGACGCCTACGCCGACGACTACCAGGCCACCCACGGCGAGTTCCTGCGCGACATCGGCTTCGTCTGGTGCCCCGAGGGCGTCGACGAGGCGGACGTGCAGGTCCTCGGGGACGTGGCCGGACGGGACGTGCTCGAGGTCGGCTGCGGTGCCGCCCAGTGCGCCCGCTGGCTGACCGTCCGCGGTGCACGGGCCGTGGGTCTGGACATCGCCGAGCGCCAGCTCCAGCACGCGCGGCGCATCGACGACGAGACCGGCGTCGCGGTTCCGACGGTGGCGGGCACCGCGACGGCACTGCCCTTCCCCGCCGCGTCGTTCGACGTGGTCTTCTCGGCCTTCGGCGCGCTGCAGTTCGTGGCCGACGCGGGCCTCGCGGTCGCGGAGGCGGCGCGGGTGCTGCGCCCGGGCGGGCGGTTCGCGTTCTCGGTGACCCACCCGGTCCGCTGGACGATGCCGGACGACCCGACCCGCGCGGGCCTCGTGGTGACCAGCTCCTACTGGGACCGCACGCCGTACGTCGAGCAGGACGACGCCGGTCGCGTGACCTATGTGGAGCACCACCGCACGCTCGGCGACTGGGTCGGCCTGCTCGCGGGCGAGGGCTTCCGGATCGAGCGGCTCCTCGAGCCGGAGTGGCCCGCGGGTCACGACCGGATCTGGGGCGGCTGGGGCCCGGAGCGCGGCGCCCTGGTCCCGGGGACCGCGATCATCTGCGCCACCCGGACGTCCGGGTAGCACGAAGGGGCGCCGACCTGCGTCGACGCCCCTCCGAGCCTTGGATCAGATCAGGCGCCTGCGCAGCGCGAACACCGCGCCGCCGGCACCCAGGATGGCGAGACCGCCGACGCCGCGAGCCAGGTTGCGCCCGCCCTCGCCGTCGTTCCCCTTGATCACGTAGCTGTACGCCGTGAGGCCGATCGCGTCCTCGGGCGCACCGAACGCCATGTCCTCGGTCTGCGCGCGCTCGGCGCCGGCCGTCATGGTGGCGTACATCTCGCCGTAGCTCTGGGCCGTGGTCGTGCCGGCCTCGATGAGCTTCTTGGTGCCCTGGTCCGACAGCTTCTGGGCGCCGTCGACGATCTTCGGCGCACCATCGGCGGCCTGACCCAGTCCACCCACGAGCCGGCCGGAGCCGTCCGCCGCGTCCTGCAGACCCGTGGCGAGCTCGTCCGCACCGTCGGCCAGCTGCTGGGACCCGGCCGAGGCCTTGCCCGTGCCGTCGGCGAGCTGACCGGCGCCGTCGTCGAGCTTGCCCGCGCCGGCGTTCAGCTTGCCCGCGCCGGCGTTCAGCTCGTCGGTGCCCGCCGCGAGCTGACCCGCGCCGTCCGAGAGCTGACCCGCACCGTCGTCGATCTTGCCGAGGCCGGCCGAGAGCTCGCCGGTCTTGCTGGACAGCAGCGACGCACCGGCCGAGAGGTCACCCGCACCCGCGGCGAGGTCACCCGTGCCGACCGCGAGCCCAGACCCGCCGAGCGCGAGCTTGCTCGCACCGCAGATCAGTGTCTTGCTCGTGTCGAGGCAGCCACCCGCCGGAGCCGAGATCCCGGTCAGCAGGCTGGTCACGGATCGACGCGGTGATGCCGTCCACCAGGACTGGGATGCTCGCCTTGAAGAAGGCGACCGCCTGCTGCGACGCCACAGTCGTCAGTTGGTGGAGGCTCGCCGCGCCCACCGCGCAGTTCGGGTTGGCGCCCGGGTTGTTCATAGCGGCCCGGAGCTTCGGAGTGCCAGGTTCACGATCCCGGCGTCACTCTGGCTCGTGATGTCCGTCAGCCCGGCGGCTGCGATCTCGCTCTGCGACTTGATGCCTCCGACCGGTAGACCGTGATCGACGCCGTCCTTGAGCGGTCAGTTCAGCCACGACGCCAGCGGCGTTGACGCGTCCGGGTGCCGTTCGCACCGGGAAGGGCGCCAGGCGTCACTCGTCGTGCAGAGCAGCCAGCGATTGACCGTAGCGACGAGCTCGGCCACGGTGCCGTCGACGGTCGGCAGGGCCGTTCAGGCGCACGCTGAGCTGGCCGGCTGACGAAATCCACGCGTCGGGCGCCGCACCTTGGCGGTCCGCGCGACCTTGGCGGCGCAGTCGTGCCGAGCAGGGTCGCAGCCCGTCGAGTTGCGTTCAGCCGCCGAAGCCGTCGCCTGTACAGCCCGTCGAGCAGGTGCGCGACGTCCCGGCGGCGCCGATGCCGTCGACGACGCTCTGCATGCCGCCGAGCAGGGCCTGGTACTGCGCGTCCTTGGCGAGCTGCGTCTTGACCGAGTCCGGCAGAGACCTGCACACCCGACTCGAGCAGCTTGAGGCCGGAGAGCAGGTCGCCCTGGCCCGTGGCGATCTGCTTCATGAAGCCGTCGACCTTGGTGGCACCGGCCGACACCTTGGTGGCGCCCGCGCTGAGGTCCTGGGTGCCGGCGTACAGCTTCTTGCTGCCCGCCGCCGCGGTGGCCACGCGCCGTCCGACAGCTTGCCTGCACCGGCGGACAGCTTGTTCGCACCGGCCTTGAGCTTCTTCGTGCCGGCCGAGAGTGTGTCGGTGCCGGCGAGCAGCTCGCCCGTTCCGGCGGCGAGGCGCTTGGAACCGGAGTTGAGCTGGCCGAGGCCGTCGTTCAGGTCCGAGGCGCCCTGGGCCAGCTTCTTGGACCCGGGCGCCGCCTTGCCGGCGAGACCCGCGTTGAGCTCACCGGCGCCGTCACGGAGCTTGATGAGGCCGGCGAGCAGGTCGCCCGCGCCGTCGCGGAGCTTCAGCAGGTTCGCGTCGATCTCGCCCGCGCCGTCGGCGAGCTTGGCTCCCGTGTCGGCGCCGCCCTTGTAGGAGGTGGCCGCGGTGGCGAAGGTGGGGCTCTTCAGCGGGTTGACCGGGAGCGCGGAGATCTCGGCGCGCGGGACCACGCCGTCGGTGATGTCGGCGGTGTAGCCGAACACGGCGGTGGTCGACCCGATCGGCGGGAACAGCGTCATCGTGAACGACATCTTGGTGCCGCCCTTGCCGTCACCGGCGAGGTTCGCCTGGTCCGACGACACGTTGGTGAAGTTCGGGGGTGCCACCGTGGTCAGCGAACCGACCATGGGAACGGGCACGTCGACGGTCTTGGTGACCGTGCCGCCCTTGCCGTCCGGGAACGACACCTCCTGCGGCGAACCGGTGACGTTCTCGACGGTGTACTGCACCTTCGAGCTTGCCGCTCTCCCCGACGACGTCGCCCGGCTTCACGTTCTTGCCGTCGAGGAGGTACTGCACCGAGACGTTCAGCGGGAGCTTGCCGTTGTAGTCGCTGACCGACCGGAGCTTCTTCTCGCCGTCGACGGTGGTCCGGGTGATCTGCTCGCCGTCCTTGACGTCGAAGCCGCCGAAGCCGTCGAGGTTGCGCAGGTTGTCGGTGGAGATCGGGTTCTGCAGGTCCACGGCACCCTTGCCCGTGAGGGCGAGCTGCTCGTAGACACGGCGCGTCTGCACCTGCCCGGTCGGGGACGTGTACACCTGCACGGTCTCGGTGTTGACCACGTCGACGTTGCCGTCCGCGGCGTAGGCCGGGCTCACCATGGCTGCAGCGATGACGCTGGCCACCCCGGCGACCGCAGCGACGCGGAGGGGGGCGTTGAAACGGGCGATCACTTGGTCTTCTCCATCATGAAGTCGTCGAGCTTCGAGTCGCCCGTGCGGGTGTCGGTGGTGCCGTCGTCGACCGTGGTGCCGTCGTCCGAGGGCGAGGCAACGCTGCCCTCGTCCTTGTGCAGACCGCGGTGCTCGGCAGGTGCGACGAGCGCGGCGGCGAGGAAACCGACCGCGACGTTGAACAGGAGGGTGGTGGCGGTGCTCACGGAGGTCGACGCCAGCTCGGGCGGAGCAGCGGCGTAGGTGAACTCGTACGCGCCGGTGAGGGCTGCGGTGCCGAGCAGGGTCGTCCACAGCGGCAGCCGGTCCATGCTCGCGGCCGTGATGCCGACACAGAGGAGCACGACGAGGCCGACCGCGACGGCGCGGCCTCCGGCGGTGTCCGGCAGGAGCGCTGCGCGCACGACGTAGCCGATCCAGGCCGCGACGAAGCCGGCGACGAAGCCACCCAGTCGGACCAGCGGGGTCCGGTCCGGGACCAGGGCGACGACCGCGCCGAGCGCGCCGCCCAGCAGCGCGACCGACTCGAGCTCCAGATCAAGGGCGGAACTGACGATCACGACCAGGACGGCCGCGACGGCCAGGACCACGCCGGCCAAAAGTGTTTTGCGCATGCGAGCGCTCTCCCTCCACAGAAGATGCAAAAGCCGGGCCCGGGGTGGGGCTCGGCGTGCCTGCTCCCTCCCATGGGGCGCAAGACCTCGCAGGAATATACGCTACTTTTCAGTAACTAATCGGCCCGTGCGAGGAGAATCACGTTCCGGGCGTGTGTCGGTGCTCACCGACCTGGGTACGCAGGCTGGTTCGCGCCTTCCGGCGGGGCGTCGGACACGAGTGACGCCGGTCTCACCGACCGCCCGAGCCCGTCCTCCTGCCGACGTGGCGGTCAGCCTGCCGTCACCTTCACCGCCTAGGCTCGGTGCGTGAACATGCGCACGTCGACGACGAAGGCCCTGCGCGACGGCGCGGCCATTGCCGCGGCCATGGCGGTCATGAACGTCACGACGTACGCCTTCACGATCCTCGCCGCCCGCCGGCTCGGCCCCGCGGAGTACGGCGCGCTCGCCGCCGTCATGGGGCTGCTGCTGATCGTCAACGTCCTCTCCCTCGGTCTGCAGGCGACCGGTGCGCGCCGCGTCAGCGCCGCACCCCAGGACCGGCTGGAGATCGAGCACGACGTGCTGTCGGCCGGCTACCGGTCCGCGTCCGCCCTCGGTGTGGTCCTGCTGCTCGCCTCCCCGGTCATCGCGATCCTGCTGCACCTCGACTCGTGGTTGATCCCGGCCCTGGTCGCGGCGACCAGCGTTCCGCTGACCGTGATGGGCGCGCAGGCGGGCGTCCTGCAGGGTGAGCGCCGCTGGGGGCCGCTGGCGGGGATCTACCTGGCCGTGGGGCTGGGTCGGCTCGGGTTCGGCGCCCTGGGGCTCGCGGTGGAGCCGAACACCCTCGGAGCGATGGCCGGCGTGGCGGTCGGCTCGCTGGTGCCGGTCGTGATCGGTGCGACCGCCCTCCGCCGTCCCGGCCGCGACCGTCTGCACCGCGGCACGCCGCGGCACGCCGACCGGTGGGCCGAGGGCGGCGTGCTGCGCGAGGTGGGGCACAACTCCCACGCGCTGCTCGCGTTCTTCGCGCTGTCGAACGTCGACGTCGTGACGGCCCGGATCACCCTGGCCGAGCACCAGGCCGGTCTCTACGCCGGCGGCCTGATCCTGGCCAAGGCGGTGCTGTTCCTGCCGCAGTTCATCGTCGTCCTCGCGTTCCCGTCCATGGCCTCCGGCGCCTCGCGCGACTCGGCCCGGCGCAAGAGCCTGCTGCTCGTGCTGGGTCTCGGCCTCGTCACCGTGGCCGGCGTGGCGCTGCTGCACCCCATCGCGGTCGAGTTCGTCGGCGGCCAGGCGTACGCCGAGATCGGGTCGATGCTCTGGGCGTTCGCGGCCCTCGGGACCCTGCTCGCGATGCTCCAGGTGATGATCTACGACGCGGTCGCCCGGCAGAACCGCAGCGCGGTCTACGTGGTGTGGGCGGCGTTCGTCGCCGTGCTCTGCGCGATCCCGTTCGTCAGCACGGTCACCCAGTGGCTGACCGCCGTCACGATCGCCGACGCCAGCGCCCTCCTGGTGCTGCTGGTCTCGCTGCGGACGTCCCGCAGCGAACCCGCGACCGAACCGCAGGACGCCGCCTCACTGCGCTGAACGATGCCGGGACCGTCAGTGCGCGGCCTCGTGCCAGCTCGCCCCCGTGCCGACCGACACGTCCAGCGGCACGGTCAGCTCCGCCGCGGCCGCCATCTGCTCGCGGACCAGCGACTCCAGGGCCTCGGCCTCGCCGGTGGCCACCTCGAACACGAGCTCGTCGTGGACCTGGAGCAGCATCCGCGAGCGCAGCGACGAGGCTGCCAGCGCCTTCTCCACGTTGAGCATCGCCACCTTGATGATGTCCGCGGCCGACCCCTGGATGGGCGCGTTGAGGGCCATCCGCTCGGCCATCTCCCGACGCTGCCGGTTGTCGCTGGTCAGGTCGGGGAGATAGCGGCGGCGGCCCATGATCGTCTCGGTGTAGCCCGTGCGCCGCGCCTCGTCGACGATCCCGGCCAGGTAGTCGCGAACGCCGCCGAACGTCTCGAAGTACTCGTCCATCAGCCCGCGCGCCTCGGCCGGGTCGATGCCGAGCTGGTTGCCCAGTCCGAAGGCCGACAGCCCGTAGGCCAGGCCGTAGTTCATCGCCTTGATCTTGGCGCGCATCGCCGACGTGACGTCCTCGGCGTCCACCTCGAACACCCGCGCCGCGGTCACCGAGTGGAAGTCGCGGCCGGACCGGAACGCCTCGATCAGCAGCTTGTCCTCGGAGAGGTGCGCCATGATGCGCATCTCGATCTGGCTGTAGTCGGCCGTCATCAGCGTCTCGTGGCCGGGACCGACCACGAACGCCTCGCGGATGCGCCGCCCCTCCTCGGTGCGAATCGGGATGTTCTGCAGGTTGGGGTCCGTCGACGACAGCCGGCCGGTGGCCGCGATCAGCTGGTTGAACGTGGTGTGGATCCGCCCGTCCGAGGCCACCGTCTTGAGCAGGCCCTCGACGGTCTGTCGCAGCCGCGCCACGTCGCGGTGCCGCAGCAGCGCGTCGAGGAACGGGTGCGGCGCCTTGACGTTGAGCGCGGTCAGCGCATCGGCGTCGGTGGTGTAGCCGGTCTTGGTGCGCTTGGTCTTCGGCATGTGGAGCTCGTCGAACAGCACCACCTGCAGCTGCTTGGGCGAGCCGAGGTTGATCTCCTTGCCGATGGACGCGTACGCCGCGTCGGCCGCGAGCTTCACCTCGCCCGCGAAGTGCGACTCGAGCGACTCGAGGTGCTCGACGTCGACCGCCACCCCGGTGCGCTCCATGTCCGCGAGCAGGTGCACCAGCGGCAGCTCGACGTCGGCCAGCAGGCGGGTGCCACCTCGCTGCTCGAGCTCGTCGTCGAGCGCCTCCGCCAGGTCGAGGACGGCCCGCGCCTGGAGCATCGCGGCCTCACCGGCCGAGTCCTCGCCGACGCTGTCGAAGGTGAGCTGGCCCTGGTCAGCGGGCTCCCCCACCTTCAGCTCGCGCTTGAGGTAGCGCAACGTGAGGTCGGCCAGGTCGTAGGAGCGCTGGTCGGGACGGGCGAGATACGCCGAGAGGGCGGTGTCGCGCTCGAGGCCGGCGAGCGTCCAGCCCCGTGCCGCCAGCGCCAGCATCGGGCCCTTCGCGTCGTGCAGCACCTTGGGCACCGCGGCGTCGGCGAGCCATCCGGCCAGCGCGGCGTCGTCCTCGGGGGTGATCTGCTCGACGTCGAGCCAGGCGGCCGCACCGTCACCGGTCGCGAGCGCCACCGCGAACACGTCTCCGCTGCCTGCGCGCCAGGTGCCCTGCACGCTGCAGCCCTACCCGGGCGCCGGCGTCGGTGTGGGCGGCCAGCCAGCCGGCGAGCGCACCCTGCTCGAGGCGGGTCGCGTCGAGCTCGAAGCCCGAGTCGTCGATCTCCTCCTCGGACTCCAGGGTCGCGAACAGCCGCTCGCGCAGCACCCGGAACTCCAGGCTGTCGAAGAGCTGGTGCACCTCCTGGCGGTCCCACGGCTGGGCGGCCAGGTCGGTCGGCGTCGCGGTCAGGTCGAGGTCGCAGACGAGCGCGTTGAGCCGGCGGTTGCGGATCACGTCGCCGAGGTGCTCGCGGAACGAGTCGCCGGCCTTGCCCTTGATCTGGTCGGCGTTGGCGATGACGTTGTCGAGGCCGTCGTACTGGTTGATCCACTTCGCGGCGGTCTTCGGGCCGACCCCGGGGACGCCCGGGCAGGTTGTCGGAGGTCTCCCCGACCAGGGCCGCGAGCTCGGGGTAGCGGTGCGGAGGCAGGGCGTACTTCTCCTCGACGGCGGCCGGGGTCATCCGGGCCATCTCCGAGACCCCGCGGCTCGGGTAGAGCACGGTCGCGCTGTCGGAGACCAGCTGGAACGAGTCCCGGTCACCGGTGCAGATGAGCACCTCGAAGCCCTGCTCGACGGCCTGGGTGGTCAGCGTGCCGATCACGTCGTCGGCCTCGAAGCCGTCCTTCTCGATCGTCACGATCCGCAGCGCGGCGAGCACCTCCTTGACCAGCGAGACCTGGCCGGAGAACTCGTCGGGCGACTTGGAGCGGTTGGCCTTGTACTCGACGTACTCCTCGGTCCGGAACGTCTGGCGTGACACGTCGAAGGCGACGCCGATGTGCGTCGGCTGTTCGTCGCGCAGCACGTTGATGAGCATCGACGTGAACCCGTAGACGGCGTTGGTGTGCTGGCCGGTCGTGGTCGAGAAGTTCTCCACGGGCAGCGCGAAGAACGCGCGGTAGGCGAGCGAATGGCCGTCGAGCAGGAGCAGTCGGGGCCGGGCGGAGTCGGGTGCAGGGACGTCAGGCTGGTCGGACACGAAGCCACCCTAGTCGGGGGCTCCCCCACTGAGTCGCTCAGTGCTCTCTCAGGAGGGGCGGGCCTGCGAGCGCCGCTGCGAGCGCCGCATCGCGAGGACCTGGCCGACGCTGCGGTGGCTGCGGGTGCCCACCCGTGCGGCTGCCGGAGGCTCGAGCGGCATCTTGGCCCGGAGCGCGGGAACGGTGGCCCCGCGCACGACCGCGATCTGCTGCAGCCCGAGCCGGGCCATGAAGCGGTTGGCGTCGCGGGAGGCCACCGCCGCCGCCGCGAGGACGTGCTCGGTGTCCTTCTCCTCGGCCCAGCACACGGACGCCTCGATGAGCGCCCGACCGACCCCGCGGCGCCGGAACGAGTCCATCACCTGCAGGTGCATGACGTAGATCGCCATGTCGCTGTGCACCGGTGACAGCGGCGCGCGCTTGAGGTGCACGGCGCCGACGACCTGGTCCTCGAACCGGGCCACGAGCAGCCGCTCGTCCGGGTCGGCCGCGATCCGGGCCACCGCGGCGGCCGCCTCCTGCGCCGCGTGGGCGACGGCGTCGGCAGCGTGCCCCCGATCGGCGGGCGTCCCCCAGACGTCGACGAGAGAACCCGCGTCGGCGGGTGCCGCGTCATGAATGCTCACCGCGGTGCGGAACATGGGACACCTTTCCAGCCGGTCGGCAACGACGGACGGGACCACGGCCAGGCCGCGGTCGGACGGTCCTTCGGGTGCCCCGAGACCTCACGAACCGGACCGAGGTGAGAGATTACGCCTAGTACGAGCGAAATGGGTAGCCGGGGACTCCCCCTGTGCGCAGCCTGTGCGCGAGCCGCGAGGAGGTGTCATGTTCCCCGGCATCGGCACGGTCGTGAACGTGGCCGCCGTCCTCGTGGGCTCGGTCATCGGCGTCCTGGTCGGACACCGCCTGAGCCAGCGGACCCGCGACGTCGTCACCGACGGTCTCGGTCTGGTCACCCTGCTGATCGCCGGGTCGGCGGCCATGAGCGTCTCCGACCCCGCCTGGTCCCGGGCCGTCGGCGACAGCGCACCCATGCTGATCGTGCTCGCGTCGCTCGTCCTCGGCGGCATCATCGGGTCGGTGCTGGGCATCGAGGACCGGCTCGAGGGTTTCGGCGGCTGGCTCCAGGCCCGGCTGCTCCGGCGCGCCCATCGGCGGGGAGCGACCGGTACGGACCGGCAGCGTTTCATCGAGGGGTTCGTGACGGCCTCGCTGGTGTTCTGCGTCGGCCCGCTCACCGTGCTGGGGTCGATCAGCGACGGGCTCGGCAACGGCGCGGACCAGCTCTTCCTCAAGTCCGCGCTGGACGGGTTCGCGTCGATCGCGTTCGCCGCCTCCCTCGGCTGGGGCGTCGCGGCCAGCGTCGTGGCGCTGGTCGCGGTCCAGGGCTCCCTGACCGTGCTCGGGGCGCTGCTCGGTGACGTCATGCCCGCCGCCGAGGTGGCTGCCCTGACCGCCACGGGAGGCCTGATGCTGGTCGGTGTCGCCCTGCGGCTGTTGCGTATCAAGCAGCTGCCGGTGGGCGACCTGCTGCCGGGTCTGCTGGTCGCACCGCTGCTGACCGCCCTGGTCGCCGCGCTCCGCTGACCGCCGGGCCGAGACTCGCCCCGGATTTGTCCCCGCAAGTGTCGCCACCGCATCGCGGATGGTCCTAGGGTGCGTGTGACGGGGGATGGCGGGAGCGTCTCGTGCGTTTACACCGCGGAATAGCGCTGTCGCTATAGTCCCGCGTCACCGAGTCAGACCGGTGACAGAACTGCGACAGGAGTCCCATGCACGCCCGCCCCAGAAGCATCGCCACACTGCTGGTCACGCTCGTGACCGCCGTGCTCGTGATGAGCGGCAGTGGATCCGCGTCGGCGGCACCTGTGCCGCACGGCTCCGCGGCCTCCGCCTGCACCAAGCCGCCGCCGCGCGACGACGACACGATCCACATCCAGGGCTGCCTCACCGACACCCGCGAGAAACCGCCCGCGGCCGTCCCGGGGGTGAAGTTCACCGTCGTCGACGACGAGGGCAAGGCGGTCGGTGAGGGCACCAGCAACGACAGCGGTGTCTTCGACATCTCCCTCGGCGAAGTCGATCGACGTGCTCGGCAACACCTACACGGTCAAGCTGGACAAGAAGTCGCTCCCCGAGGGGGCTGCACTCAGGAACCCCAAGCAGCTCGCGCTCAAGGTCACGCCCAAGCTGAGCTCCGACGTCTACGTCACGTTCCCGATCGGCGACGCGACCGCAGCGGGTGCCGGCAAGGCCACCCAGGCGCTCCAGCTCGCGGTCGGAGGGCTCGTGTTCTCCCTGCTCCTCGCGATGGGCGCGCTCGGGTTGTCGATGATCTTCGGTACGACGGGGCTGACGAACTTCGCGCACGGTGAGCTCATCACCTTCGGCGCCCTGGTCGCCTACGGGGTCGACGCGCTGCCGGGGACGATCAGCATCGGCGGCACCAACGTCACGATCGCGGTCGCCGTCCTGGCGGCGGCGATCGCATCGGCCGGCTTCGGCTGGCTCAACGACCGAGCCCTGTGGCGGCCGCTGCGACACCGCGGCACCGGCCTGATCGCGATGATGGTCGTGAGCATCGGGCTGTCCATCTTCCTTCGCAACATCTTCCAGTACTTCGCCGGCGCGGGCACCCACCAGTACTCCCAGTTCTCCAGCCCGAACCCCTGGCACTGGGGACCGGTCCTGGTGACGCCGAAGGACGTGTTCGTCGTCGTGTTCTCGGCGATCGTGCTGGTAGCGGTCGTGATCGCCCTCCAGCGCACCAAGCTCGGCAAGGCCACCCGCGCCGTCGCCGACAACACCGCGCTGGCCGCGGCGACCGGCATCAACGTCGACCGGGTCATCTCCGTCGTGTGGATCGTCGGGGCCATGCTGGCCGGCCTGTCGGGCGTCCTGCTGGGCATGACCCAGGGGTTCGACTACCAGCTCGGTTTCAAGCTCCTGCTGCTGGTCTTCGCCGCCACGGTCCTCGGCGGCCTCGGTACGGCGTGGGGCGCGATCGTCGGAGCCATGGTCATCGGCCTCTTCGTCGAGGTCTCCACCCTGATCATCCCGGCCGAGCTGAAGTTCGTCGGCGCACTCGTCGTCCTCATCATCGTTCTGCTGATCCGGCCGCAAGGCCTGCTCGGCAAGGCCCAGCGGGTCGGTTAGGAGCTAGCTCATGGACTGGCACGCCATCTTCAGCCAGGCCCTGCAACAGGGTCTCGGACCGGTCGCCGGGGTGTACTGCCTGGCCGCCATCGGCCTGAACGTGCACTTCGGCTACACCGGACTGCTCAACTTCGGCCAGGCCGGCTTCATGGCCGTCGCGGGATACGCCGTCGCATCCTTCGTCGCCACGTGGGGCCTCTCCTTCTGGCTCGGCACCCTCGTCGGGCTGCTGTCCGCGGCCGTCCTCGCGCTCCTGCTCGGTGTCCCGACGCTGCGGCTGCGGGCCGACTACCTCGCGATCGTGACCATCGCCGCAGCCGAGATCATCCGGCAGACCATCGGCTCGGTGACCCTGCTGGAGTACTTCGGCGGCCAGGACGGCCTGCAGGGGTTCAACCGCAGCTTCGCCGACCTCAACCCGTTCTCCGGGCGCGTGGGCATCCCGGGGGTGGTGACCTGGCGTCCCTACGACTTCTGGACCCTGCTGGTGTGCTGGGCGCTCGTCGCGGTCTGCTGCCTCATCGTGTGGGCCCTCATGCGCAGCCCGTGGGGCCGGGTGCTCAAGAGCATCCGCGAGGACGAGGACGCGGTCCGCAGCCTCGGCAAGAACGTCTACGCGTACAAGATGCAGTCGCTGGTCATCGGCGGCGTGATCGGTGGCGTGGCAGGCATCATGTCGGCCCTGCAGCACTCGGCGATCAACCCGTCGTTCTTCGCGACCGACACCACGTTCTTCGCCTACACGGTGCTGCTCGTCGGTGGCGCGGCCCGGGTGTTCGGTCCGGTTGCCGGAACGATCATCTTCTGGTTCCTGATCAGCTTCCTGGACCTGTTCTTCGGGCAGGCCACGTCCGGGGCGAACCCCTTGATCCCGGACGCGATCATGAACAACAACCAGGCCAGCCTGATGCGCTTCATCTTCATGGGCCTGGCGCTGATGCTGCTCATGATCTACCGCCCGCAAGGGATCTTCGGAGACCGAAGGGAGCTGGCCCTCGATGCCCGCTGACACCGTGACCAACGAGCCCACACCTGCCCCCCGCGACGAGCCTGGCGCCACCGCGAAGGTCGACGTCGACGCGGCCCGTGCGGCCCTGAAGGACGTCGCGCACGAGCCCGGAGCGAAGAAGCCGGACCCGATCGTGGTGGCCGACAACATCCGTCGTACCTTCGGTGGGCTGACCGCCGTGGACGTGGACCACGTCGAGATCCAGCGTGGCGTGATCACCGGCCTGATCGGCCCCAACGGAGCCGGCAAGACGACGTTCTTCAACCTGCTCACCGGTTTCGACCGACCCGACGACGGGGACTGGTCGTTCAACGGCAGGAGCCTCAAGGGGGTGCCGGCCTACCGCGTCTCGCGGCTGGGCATGGTGCGCACCTTCCAGCTCACCAAGGTGCTGTCCAGGCTCACGGTGCTGGAGAACATGCGCGTGGGTGCCACCGGCCAGCACGGCGAGAGCCTGCTCAAGGCCATGTTCGCGCCGTTCTGGCGCCGCCAGGAGAACGACAACACCGACCGGGCCGACGGTCTGCTCGAACGCTTCCTGCTGATCAAGAAGCGCGAGGACTTCGCGGGCTCGCTCTCCGGTGGCCAGCGCAAGCTGCTCGAGATGGCTCGCGCGCTGATGGCCGACCCCGAGCTGGTCATGCTCGACGAGCCGATGGCGGGCGTGAACCCTGCCCTCAAGCAGTCGCTCCTGGGCCACGTGAAGTCGCTGCGCGACGACGGGCGCACCGTGCTGTTCGTCGAGCACGACATGGACATGGTGCGCGACATCTCCGACTGGGTCATCGTGATGGCCCAGGGCAAGGTGATCGCGGAAGGACCCCCGGACTCGGTGATGGGTGACCAACGGGTGATCGACGCGTACCTGGGGTCCCACCACGACCAGGACCTCAGCGAGGACATGGAGGAGGCGATCCTCGCCGAGGCCCAGGCGGAGATCGACCAGGAGGAAAGCAGGGCGCGGCGCAGCGGCCGCCGGCCAGGCACGGCCCCGGCGGCGACCGCCACCGACGACCAAGGAGACCAGCGTGTCTGAGGCGCAGACCGAGACCGCGGACCGGACCGAGCACCTCAAGGCGGCCGAGGGCGCCGTGCTCCGGGCGGACGACCTCATCGCCGGCTACCTGCCGGGGGTGAACATCCTCAACGGCGCGGACCTCTACTGCCAGGAGAACGAGCTCGTCGGCATCATCGGGCCCAACGGCGCCGGCAAGTCGACGCTCCTGAAGGCGCTGTTCGGGCTGGTCAAGATCAAGACCGGCACGGTCACGCTCAAGGGCGAGGACATCACCAACCGTCGGGCGGACCACCTGGTCACCATGGGCATCGGGTTCGTCCCGCAGACCAACAACGTGTTCCCGTCCTTGACCATCCAGGAGAACCTGGAGATGGGCGTCTACCAGCGGCCGAAGTCGTTCAAGAAACGCTTCGAGTTCGTCGGCGACCTGTTCCCGGCCCTGATCGACCGCAGGGCCCAGCGCACCGGCTCCCTGTCCGGTGGGGAGCGGCAGATGGTCGCGATGGGGCGCGCCCTGATGATGGAGCCCTCCGTGCTGCTGCTCGACGAGCCGTCCGCCGGCCTCTCGCCGGTGATGCAGGACGAGGTGTTCGTGCAGACGCGCCGGATCAACCGCGCCGGTGTCTCGGTGATCATGGTCGAGCAGAACGCCAAACGCTGCCTGCAGATCTGCGACCGCGGCTACGTCCTCGACCAGGGCCGCAACGCCTACACCGCCAGCGGCAAGGACCTGATCAACGACCCGAAGGTCATCGAGCTCTACCTCGGGACGCTGGCCAAGAAGGACTGAGCTCGCGCTCCCACTCCCCGCACAGCACGAAGGGGCCCGACCTGGTGGTCGGGCCCCTTCGCTGTGCTGGGTGGATCAGATGACGCCGGTGACGTACTTGAGGTTCTTGAACGTTGTTGGCGGCGTCGTACTGGAAGATGCCGATGGTGGCCTTCGTCGGGCTACCCGTGTCGCCGAGGTCGACCGGCCCCGAGACACCCTGGTAGTCGATGTCCTCGCCCTTGTTCAGCAGGTCGGCGCACTCCTTGAACGAGGAGCACTCCGTGCCTTCCGCCGAGACCTTGATGATGTCCGGAGCGAACGTCGTCGGGTCGTCGGACTTGGCCTGCGGTGGCCGCGAGGGCCGACAGCACCGTGGCGTCGTAGGACTCGGGACCGTAGGTGAAGCTCGTGAGCTTCGGGTCCGTCTTGAGCATCCGCTGCTTGAAGTCGCCCGTCAGCTCGGCGCCGGGGTAGCTCGCCTTGACGCCGTCCAGCGTGCCCTTCGCGAAGTCCTTCGAGTAGTCGGCGGTGTTGCCGTCCACGAAGTAGACCTGCTGGTCCTTGGGGCCGATGCCCTTGGCGATCATCGTCGGGATGATCTTGGTGGTCTCGTTGAACGCGATCAGCACGACGGCGTCCGGCTTGGTCGCCGCCACCGCGTTCACCTCGGCGGTGAAGTTGGTCGCGTCGGCCGAGTAGAGCTTCTTGATCGCGACGTTGCCGCCACCGGCCTTGATGCCCTTCTCGACCTGGTTGGCCAGCGCCTCGCCGTAGGAGTCCTGACGGGCCAGGATCGCGACGTTGTTCTTGCCGTCCTCGATGATGGTGTTCGACAGCACGGCGCCCTGAAGGACGTCGGACGGGGCGGTGCGGAAGTACAGGTTCTTCGGGTCGGTCTTGGGGTCGTCGAGGATCGTCGACGTGTTGGCCGGCGAGAACTGGACGACACCCGCGCCGGTGATCTTGTCGATGACGCTCAGCGACACCGAGGACGACGCGGCACCGAGCACGATGTCGGCGTTGGCGTCGAGCAGCTTGTCGGTCTGGGCGCCGGCGATGTCCGGCGTACCGTCACCCGAGTCGGCCTTGACCTGGACGACGTCCTTGCCGAGGACTCCCCCGGCGGCGTTGATGTCGTCGACGGCCGTCTGGACGCCGGCGAACTCCGGCGGGCCGAGGAACGCGAGGTCGCCGGTCTGCGGGAGCAGCGTGCCGACCGTCAGGGTCCCGTCACCCTTGGCGGGAGCGCTGGCGCTCTCGCTGGGCGAGGCACTCGAGCCAGCACTGTTGCCGCTGTCGCTGTCGTTGCCGCCGCAGGCCGTGAGGGCGAGCGACGCAGCCGCAAGCACCACCGCTGTGCGCCAAGCGCGGTTTGGGCGAATCATTGAGCCTCCGTCATGAGGAGTTGGCGCGGAGTCCCCCCACCGGGTACCTGTCGCGCTTTCTGATGCTGCGAACCTAGCGCGATACGCCTTGTTTCCTGGGGATCTGAGGACAATTGGGTACAGGGTCGTTGCCATTTCGTGATCTCGTGCCGCGCGGTGGTCGTGCACTGCCCCTTTTTTCCCTTTACTCTGGCGTCGCCTCACCCGTCGGACGGGTCGCCAGCGCGGGCCCGTGGGTGAGCACCCCGTCGGCCACCTGACGCATCGACAGGCGCAGATCCATGGCCGTCTTCTGGATCCAGCGGAACGCATCCGGCTCGCTCAGCTCGAGCTGGCGCTGCAGCACTCCCTTGGCCCGGTCGACGGCCTTGCGGGTCTCGAGGCGGTCGGTGAGGTCCGCGACCTCCGCCTCGAGCATCTGGAGCTCGGCGAAGCGGCTGACCGCCATCTCGATCGCGGGCACCAGGTCGTCCTTGTTGAACGGTTTCACGAGGTAGGCCATCGCACCGGCGTCCCTGGCCCGGTCGACGAGGTCGCGCTGGCTGAAGGCGGTCAGGATCACCACCGGGGCGATCCGCTGCTCGGCGATGCGCTGGGCCGCGGCGATGCCGTCGAGCTTGGGCATCTTCACGTCGAGGACGACCAGGTCCGGCCGGTGCTGCTCGGCGAGCTCGACGGCGGTCTCCCCGTCACCGGCCTGCCCGACGACGTCGTACCCCTCCTCCGCCAGCATCTCGGCGAGGTCCAGCCGGATCAGCGCCTCGTCCTCGGCGATGACGACACGGCGTACGGGGGCGACCTGCTCAGCGCTCACGGCGGTAAGGCTAGTACGACGGGAGGCGACGCGCCCTGTCGTGTCAGGCAGTGCGCCCGAAGCGGTGACGATGCCTCTCGAGGAAGAGCTCGACCTCCTCGCGCTGCACCCGCTGGCGGGAGAGCTCGGTGCTCGCCGCACGGGCGTTCGCGAGTGCGCGCTTCTGGCTCACCAACATCCGCACCAGCCATTCCATCTGCCGAACACTACTCAGCGCGTTGGGCAAGGGAACCCCTGTCCAGACCGACTCTGCGGGTCCGCCGGGGCCACCGAGACCACCTCGGATAATCTCGGTGCGCACGCCCCGGTAGCCCAACGGCAGAGGCCATGGTCTCAAACACCATCCAGTGTGGGTTCGAGTCCCACCCGGGGCACTCCACGTTTGTGTCGGAGGTCGGCGGCAGAGTCGGGTCATGTACACCGATGAGCAGCGACGGACGGCGCTGGGATCACTGGCCGGCGGCGCATCGCTCAGCGCGGTCAGCGCGGCGACAGGCATCAGCCGCTCCGCGCTGCGCACCTGGCGTGACCACGGTCCGGGGACCAGGACCGCGGCCCCGTGCTGGGTCTGCACGGGCTCGGGCCCTCCCCAGCCGGCCGGCTACGCGCGCCTGCTGGGCTACTACCTCGGCGACGGGTGCATCACGACGATGGGCTCGGTCTACGCGCTCAGAGTCGCCTGCGACCAGGTGTACCCCGACATCATCGAGGACGTGGGCCGGGCCATCGCGTCGGTCCGAGCCGGTGCCCGGGTGATGCACGTCCGTGCGCCAGGAACCCTCGTGGTGCAGAGCTACTGGAAGCACTGGCCGTGCCTGTTCCCCCAGCACGGCCCCGGTCGCAAGCACGAGCGCGAGCTGGGCATGGCCGCGTGGCAGTGGACGGTCGTGGAGCGGCACCCCGCGGACTTCCTCCGCGGCCTGTTCCACTCCGACGGCTGCCGGGTGAACAACTGGGCCCGCCGGACGGTGGCTGGCGCGCCGAAGCGCTACGACTACCCGCGCTGGCAGTTCGTGAACAACTCCGCGGAGATCCGCGAGTGGTGCTGCCGCGCGCTCGACCTCGTCGACGTGGCATGGCGGCAGTCGAGCTGGAAGACCATCTCGGTCTCGACGCGCGCGGGCGTCGCCCGGCTCGACCAGCTGGTCGGCCTCAAGTCGTGAGGGTCACTCGGGCCGGCGGTAGGCGGGCGCGAGACCGTGGATCGCATCGCCCATCCGGTGGATGCGCAGCGCGTTCGTGGAGCCCGGGATGCCGGGCGGGCTGCCCGCGATGATCACCACCAGGTCGCCCTCCACCACGCGTCCGACCCGCAGCAGGTGCTCGTCGACCTGTCGGACCATCTCGTCGGTGTGCTGCACGGGCTCCCCGAGGAACGTCTCCACGCCCCACGACAGCGCGAGCTGCGACCGCACCACCGGGACCGGCGTGAACGCGAGGGTCTGGATCGGGCCGCGGTAGCGGGACAGCCGCCGGGCGGAGTCGCCGCTCTGGGTGAAGGCCACGAGGTACTTCGCGCCGACGCGCTCGGCGACCTCGGCGGCGGCCTTCGCGATCACGCCCCCGCGGGTCCGGGGCTGCCAGTCGATGGCCGCCATCCGGGCCAGACCGTGGTCCTCGGTGGACTCGATGATCCGGGCCATGGTCCTCACCGTCTCGATGGGGAACTGGCCGACGCTGGTCTCCCCCGACAGCATCACGGCATCGGCGCCGTCGAGCACCGCGTTGGCGACGTCCGAGGCCTCAGCCCTCGTGGGCCGCGGTGCGGAGATCATCGACTCCAGCATCTGCGTGGCCACGATGACCGGCTTCGCGTGTCGGCGGGCCACCTCGATGACCTGCTTCTGCAGGAACGGCACGTCCTCGAGCGGGCACTCCACGCCGAGGTCTCCTCGGGCGACCATGAACCCGTCGAAGGCGTCGACGATCTCCTCGATGTTGTCGATCGCCTGCGGCTTCTCGATCTTGGCGATCACCGGGAGGAAGACGCCCTCCTCGCGCATGATCGCGCGGACGTCCTCGACGTCGGCCGCCGAGCGCACGAAGGAGAGCGCGATGAAGTCGACGGTCATGTGCAGGGCCCAGCGCAGGTCCTCGATGTCCTTCTTCGACATGGCCGGCACGGACACCGCGACGCCGGGCAGGTTGATGCCCTTGTTGTCACTGATCGGACCGGGCACGACCACCCGACTCAGCACGTCCGGCCCGTCGACCGAGA
>CAWBAQ010000024.1:0-18633 GCA_963786795.1 uncultured Actinomycetota bacterium | reverse complement strand
TGGCAACCGACATGCGGCGGCATTCGTCCGGCAGGCAGAATCGTTGGATGGGCGACACGGTGGAGAACGACTGTCCCAAGCGCATGGTGTTCGGTCCCTGTGGTGGGGTTCTTCCCGACCTCACCTGCGAGGTGGATGCGCGGCGATGCCCGTTCACCCTCGGCGCCCCGCCGCCGGTCTGGAGCTCTGAGCGACACTTGCGCCTCGACCGGGCAGCGCGCTGCTCAGTGCGATCCGGGCGGGGCGACCGGCGGTCCTGAAAGACCTGACCCTCCCGCCGTACGACGCAGCGGCCCTGACCGAGCTCGCCGGCGTCCTGAGCGGCTCGTGCGACGCTCTGCTCGTCGGTGAGCACCAGGATCAGCCGGACTTCACCCCAGCACTCATGGCCGGGCTCCTGGGCGCCGTCGGCGTCGCCGCGTGGATCACGCTCACGTGCCGCGATCGCAACAGGGTGGTCCTCGAGCAGGAGCTGGTAAGCCTCCGACACGTCGGTGTCGACGGCGTCCTCTGTGTCACCGGGGACGCGCGAGCACCCGGCGTACGACCGGAGGTGACCCAGGTCTTCGACCTGGATGGGACGCGGCTCGCTGCCCTCGCCTCCACGCACAGCTTGGCGGTCGGCGTTCCGGAGGCGCCGGCGACCGCACCGGTAGGTCTCCGGCCCGCGCGGCTGGTCGAGAAGCAACGAGCCGGTGCCGATGTCGCGGTGCTCAACCACGTCCGCACAGCAGACGAGGTCCGGGTGTTCGTGCGGCGGGCACGCGAGCTCGGGCTGACCATCCCGGTGATCGGTGCAGTGGCGGTGTACACCGACGAGCTGTCCGCGCGGGCGCTGACGGGTCTGCCCGGGCTGGAGCTCGACGAGGACCAGATCTCGGAGGTGCTCCGGTCCCCTGACCCTGAGGAAGCGGGAATCGCCATGGCCGTCGACGAGGCACGTCGGCTGTTGGAGACCCGGGAGGTGGCGGGAGTGAACGTGTCCGGCCTCGCCTCGAGCCGCGGTCTGCGACGAGCGGCCGAGATCAAGGCCGAAGTAGGGCGCAGGGTGCGGGCGCTCGTATGACCGACCGGCATGACCGTTTGGCCTCGTGGGCAGTTGAGGGTATGGAGACGATGTCACCGGACGGACCCATGGAGGACGAGTTCTCCACGCTTCCCCTCTGGACCGCCGAGGCTGTGGCGACACTCGGCCCCGCGTACGCCGTCCCTGCGGGATGCCGTGGCAGCGGCACCCCCGAGGCGCTGCGGTGGCTGTGCCGCACGATGCGGCTGCGGGAGGGGATGCGGCTGGTCGACTCAGGAGCGGGCGAGGGCGGTCCCGCCGAGCTGGCGGCCCGAGAGTTCGGGGTCGCGCCGGTGCTCGTCGATCCGATGCCCGGCGCCTGCGCGGCGGCCCGACGCATGTTCCGTCGGCCCACCGCGGTGGCCGGAGGACAGCAGCTACCGTTCAGGGACGGCACCTTCGAGGCCGCCTGGTCGATCGGCGTGCTGTGCACCGTGCCTGACAAGGCCCGAGTTCTCGACGAGCTGCGTCGCGTCGTGCGCCTCGACAGTCCCGTTGGCCTGCTGGTGTTCGTCCGCACCGTCGACGCGCTCCCGGAGCAACCCGAGGGCAACGACTTCCCTCACCACGACGACGTCGAGACGCTGGTGGAGAATGCTTCGCTCCGGATCGTCGAGCGAGCCGCCCTGTCCGACTTTCCTGACCCGCCGCCGGCCTGGCAGCAGCAGGTCCAGACCGTCGACCGCGCCATCGAACGCGCGCACCGCGGCGACCAGCGACTCGCGGCCGCGCAGGATCAGCAGCGCACCATCGGTCGCCTGCTCGGCGATGGTCTCGTCGAGGGCCGGTTGCTGGTGGCCCGAGCCGTCTGACCAGCGCCCACTCAGGTCTTGGGAGCGCTGGCCCGGGAGGAGTCCGCGCCGTGCGCAGTTTTGCGGGGGTGGCCATGGTGCCCGTACCAGTCGAGACACAGGATGGTGGCGTCGTCGTCGAGGCTGTGACCAGCTGCCTCGAGAGTGCGGTCGGCCAGGGCCCGGACCGCTTCCCGCGGGTGCAGCGAGCGGGTGTCCTGGATCGCCGTCGACAGGTCGAGCTTCGCAGCGTTGCGCTCGAGCATCCCGTCCGTGACGAAGACGAGCCGGTCGCCTGGTTGCAGGGAGTGTCTGGTGCTGCGGTACTCGCCCTCGGAGAACAGCCCGAGGGGGAGGTCGACCGGCAGCTCCAGTGGGGTGACATCGGACCCTCGGGCCACATACGGGGCCACATGTCCCGCGTTGACCAGCTCGAGGGAGGCAGTGCTCAGGTCGAGGCGTCCGATCAGCCCGGTCACGAAGTCCTCGATGCCGAGCCCGACAGCGTGCTCGACCAGGGCTTGGTTGACCGAGGTCACCTGTTCGAGCAACGTCGCTCCTTCGCTGCGAGCGTTGCGGAGCCCGCCCACGCACAGGGTGGCGTTCAGCGCGGCAGCGACCCCGTGGCCCATCGCGTCGGTGATCGACAGGTGCAGCACGTCTCGCGCGAGGTTGAAGTCGAAGGTGTCTCCCGCAATGTCCGCAGCAGGCTCGAGCCACCCAGCCAGCGTGAAGGCCCCGGCCTCACAGGTCTGCGGCCCGGGAAGGAGCCGATGCTGGATCTCCGCGGACAAGCTCAGCGGGCGGGTCCGTTGACCCCACTCGTACAGATCGGTGTGTCGCCGGTTCGCGATGACCACGAAGGCCAGCAGATGCGCCAACCGGCTGATCTCGTCCACCGTCTCGCGTGCAGGCTCATCGGGCAGGGTGAACTCCAGCAGACCGATGGCCTCCCCTCGCTCCGTCACCGGCGCCAGCACCTGCCACGAGTCCTCGCTGCCCGGGGTAGCGCCCGAGCGTCCAGGGGCCAGGACCATCACCTGCTGGGCCCGGATGACCTGCTCCGTCGGCCCACCGTCGAACGGCACCACCGTGGCCGACTCCCCAGCCTCCCCCGACCGCCCTGCCTCCCGGCGTTCCCTGCGCCCGCCCCCGGGGTCCTCCGTGCTCCCGGCGTTCCGGACGTCCACGTGCGCCAGCCGCACCAGGGCTCGCCCCGACAGATCGACGATCAGGAACGACACCAACGTGGCGTCGAGTGCCAGCCCCAGCTCATAGGTGACCGCCTCCACCGCCTCCACTGGTGAGGCGTCCTCCGCAGCGGTCAGCACTCGCGCCACAGTCTTCACATCCTCAGCCCTCTCGCTCCGCACGCAGGCCCCCCGTCGCGCCCATGGGGTCACTGTCCCACGCCCGGTCATGAGCGGCAGGATGCCAGATCGCCGGAGACCCCGCTGCCTTTGGCCACATCCCACCCGCGATACTTGGGTGATGGAGGACCCGGAGGCTGACGTCGACACCTCGGATCTCGGTGCCGACGTACAGGTGCCTCACCGGGCTGACTCGGTGCCTGCAGCACGGGCGTTCCTGGCTCGACTGCTCGATGGGTGGGGCGTCGCGGACGAGGTCATCGACGACGCGATTCTCCTGACCAGCGAGCTGATGTCCAACGCGGTGAAGCATGGGTCCGGTGTCGTGGATCTGGAGATCGAGGTGAACGACGGTCTCCTCCGCGTCGGGGTGCACGACGACGACCGGGACACACCGGTCGTGCGTGACACCGGTGCTGCGAGCCCTGGCGGGCGCGGGATGTGGATCGTGCAGAGCCTGGCCCGAGCCTGGGGCAGCGAGTTCAACGGCGAAGGCCCTGGAAAGACCGTGTGGTTCGAGCTCGTCCTTCGTACGCCGCCTGACCAGCCACCCAGCTAGCGACTCGGCTCCTCCGTCTCCGAGCCGAGGATGTCGGCTCGCAGGTCGCGCATGATGCGGGTGAGCAGCCTCGACACCTGCATCTGGGTGACCCCGATCGCCCGGGCGATCTCGACCTGGGTGCACTGCTCGAAGAACCGCATGCGAACAATGACCCGGTCGCGTTCCCCCAGGTGTCGGACGGCGTTCGCGAGCATGACGCGTGCCTCGGCTGCTTCACGCCCGTCGCACCTGCCGTTGTCGGCCAGAAGGTCTCCGAGCGTCGAGCCCGGGTCGCGACCAGGATCACCGCCCAGCGGCTTGTCGAGGGACGTGGGCGCGAAGCACCCGCCCATGGCGAGGACCTCGAGCACCGCCTCCTCGTCCACGCCCAGATGCTCGGCGACCTCCCGGGGTCGCGGCGAGCGACCCAGCTCGACCGTCAGAGCCTCGCGCGTCCTGGTGATGGCCGCCTGCAGCTCCTGCACACGCCTCGGCGGACGAATCACCCACCCGTGGTCGCGGAAGTACCGCTTCACGGTGCCCCGCATGGTGGGAACCGCATAGGCGAGGAAGTCCTTGCCGTGAGCAAGCTCGAAGTGCTGGACCGCGTAGATCAGTCCGACGAACGCCACCTGCTGCAAGTCGTCCAGGGCGACGCCTCGTCCCTTGTAGCGCGCGGCGACGGACCGGGCCACCGGCATGTTCAGTCGCACCACCTCGTCGTGGAGCTGACTGCGAAGGACGTCGCTCTCGGTGTTTGCCGCACGAAGCAGTAGCCGTCGCGTCCGCTCATGCCGTTGACCCTCGTCGCGACCTGAACGAACGGGGGCGGAGGCGAATGTCGCGTCGACGGGAGCGCGCTCGGAGGTGCTCATCGGAGGCGACACGTCTGCGCCTCCGCCCTGGGAGCGGAGTTGGTCATCAATTCCCTCATTCCCACGGTCCTCGCTGCGCTCGAGCGTTCACGAGGTCGTACGGCATGATGTGCGACCCTCTGCACGACGGGAGCGCCGTTGATCCGCGTCGCTCCTACCCCGTTCCCCGCGACCCCAACCCTGACCCGGCCCTGCGGCCCTCGTCGCCGATGATCGACGCACGCGCCGGAACGCAGGGCTATTTCAGGTCGAACTCGGCCCAAACGGACTTGCCGCCGTTCTGGCGCGCGTCGACGCCCCAGTCACGGCTGAGCAGGTTCACGATGGTGAGGCCACGGCCAGTGAGGTCGAGCGATCGTGCGGCGACGTGGACGGGTCCGGTCCGGGAGCCGTCCTCGACCTCCAGCAGCAGTGTCTGCTCGAACGCTTGGAGCGACACCTTGAAGGGCGTCTGAGCGTGCACCATGGCGTTGGTGGCGAGCTCGCTCACGACCAGCGTGACGTCGTCGCTCAGGTGCGTCAGCCCCTGCTCGGCGAGGCGGTGACGGACGAAGTCGCGCGCCATGGAGGCGCTGACGGGTTGGACACTCAGTTCTACGGCGCAAGACCAGGCAGTGTAGGCGCCCATTCGTCCCCCGGATCCTTCGGTGAACCGCACGACGACCACGGCCACCGTCAATGCGGGGTCTGGGCAACGACCGGCCGTGAGCAATCACGGTACGCCCACAAACGCGGCTTCGATCCCGGGCCCTCTTCTGCCTACCTCCCCTGGTACTAGGACCATCGGCTAGTGGTGGAGGGCAGCGGTCCGGGCAGGCTCGGCCGAAAGGGGGTGACCGCAGAGCCTGGTGAATGGAGCGTTGACGTGAGCGTAGAAGTCATGCATCACCCAAGGAACCCAAGGAGACGACTCCGCCGACTCGCCGGGCCGCTGGTCCTTTCGCTCGGCGCCGCTACGGTCACGGCGGGTGTCCTCACCGGTCCTGTTGCCGCCGCCCAGTCCGACGGCTGCGAAGGAGGCGGGTTCCGGCTGGTCAACCTGTCGACCGGCGCCGTGGTGGCCTCCGGCGCCGTCGATGGCACGGTCTCGGCGGCTGCGCTCGGTGCCCGGTTCGGCGTGCGGGGCCTCTACAACCAGTTCGACGTACGCGCGTCTGACTTTGCGGTGTTCGACTACGCGTTCACCGGTGCCCCCAACGAGCTGGACATGACCGGTGGCCGCTTCACCCCGGTCTGGGCCAGCAAGGTCCCCGACCTGCGGGGCGCCACGCTCGCCGGCGACGTGTCGGTGGAGATCCTGGCCGAGGACCGCTGGTCATCGGGCGCAGTGGCTCCGGCGTGTCCATGAAGATCCAGGCGAAGGACTGCGCGCAGGGCGGCGTGTTCCAGATGGAGCCGCAGCGCGGCGCCGGGCAGATGACGCGCATCGTGCACACGCTCGCCCAGGCCGCCGACCCGGCGCTGACGCCGTTCTTCTTCGACAACCCCAACTTCCGCGCCGTTGTCGGTCAGTTCCTCGGGGACGACTGCACGAGCGTCGTCACCGGGCCGCCGAGCCGGTTCTGCGTCGAGGGCCGCGAACGGGTCAACATCGCCAACGACTTCTCACCGAACTTCGTCGCCCGCGACAGCGCCCAGGTCGCCGAGCGCGTCGACCAGCCCGCCTGCAACACCGCTAGGCCGGTGACCCCGAGCGTCGAGCACTGCGGCAGGGTGTCGATCTGGGACGTCGCGAGCGGAGGCCGGATGGGGTTCGTCACCGGCGAGGACGCGGTGGAGCTGGCCAACTCGCCGACGGACTGTGTGCAGGACTGCCAGGCACAGAACCAGGTCGCGGCCGGCTGGCCGTGCTCGGCTTCCCGTTCCCGGTGCCCGCGGGCAGCCGGCTGACGCCGCCGACCTCCTCCGCGCCGCTACCTCCGCTGACCTCCGCCGCCGTGCTGCTGTCGCGCCGGTCGTGCGGGCTGCCGTCTCCGGACGGCCTGGTGGCTCCGTCACGGCCACCGCACGGTGGCGGGTCCCGGCCGGCGCCGCACGCACCGGGGCGGTCCGCTACCAGGTCCGCGCCCTACGGCTCGACGCACGCGGCAAGGTGCTCGGCACGAGGACCTCGTCTCGCCTCGGCTCCTCCGCACGGTCCCACACGATGGCGCTGCGCAGCGGCGCATACCGCTTCCAGGTGCGAGCGATCACCAGATCGGGCGTCAGCGCGTGGTCCGCGCGCTCCAACAAGGTGCGCGCCCGCTGAGCGGAGCCGACTGCACCGCATCCGCCGCGACACCTGAGCAGGCGGGCGCACCCACCCCCGGGGTGTGCCCGCCGCTTGCTTCCTCCTGGCGTGGGCTCATCTCTCCGGAGGGAGGTACTAGGACCATTGGTTAGTGGCGCCGGAGCTGCGGCGGGAGGACCGTTGAGGCACGAGGTCACCCACACCTTCACCGCCGCCGACCGATCCCGGTCGACCCCTTCGACCCTTATCCAACCAGCGTCTTGGTCCGTCTGGTGTCCCCCCAGCGCCGGACCGGGGCAAGGTGAAAAGGGTGGCCGGCGCCCGTGCCCCCGGGCGCCGGCCGCCCGCGCTTGTGCGGAGGTCCGACGCAGCGTGGTCAGGCCGCGCCGACCGGAGCCGGCGCCCGCACCCGTCCCGTGTCGAGGAGCCGGTTCGTCCTGCCGTCGTAGTCCACGAACCACGCCCTGCCGCCAGAGCACGACCGGTACACCCGGGAGTAGCCACCTGCCGCGCCATCCCCGAACCGGCCATCCGTGTCGAGCAGCTCATGCACCCTGACCTTCTTCTCGCCGCGTTCCAGACGCCGCACCTCGCCGGCGGTCGCGCAGCCCGGGCTGCTGCCGCGGCCGACGTCCAGGCCACGGACCGAGTCCCGGCTACCCGCGTCGGACACCTGAACCCTCATCCAGTGCCGATCCAGGAACCGGCCGAACCTCAGGCACGCGTGTGGCACGGACACGCTCGCCGTGCTCGCGCCTACCGACCAATTGGCTGTCATCCCCTCACACGGCACCGGCGAACGGGACACATCAGTGACCTGCTCGAGTCGTGTCGCCAGCGTCCCGTCGACCCGGCTGGACACGGTCGCGTGATAGATGAAGTCCGAGTCTGGTTGGCCGATGAACGCAACCAGGGTGCCCGTCCGCTGCAGGTCCAGGACACGGGCGCTCAGGCTCGCTCGTGCCTCCCCGTCGCGGTACGTCGCTCCTGTGATGTCCACCTGCGCCGGACTGTCACGCGCGTCCGTCGGCCGCACAGTCCTCGCGGCGGCGGGTCCCGCGGCACCGACGGTCATCGCGAGCACGGTGGCGCCGACCAGAACCGGACCTGCGAACTTCCCGAGTTTCGCCATGCAAGCAGTGTGCACCTCCACCATGAACGGAGTCCGCGACTACCAGGCGACGTCGCCGAGGCCGGCCAGCGACCGCGGCTGGAGGTTCGTGGCTGCCGCGTGCGCGGTGAGGGCGTCCTTGACTGGGTCGTCGAGGTCGAGGCCGATGCGTGCCTCCAGATCGGTGAGCGGGATCTCGTAGGTCCGGAACGCGTCAAGCGGAGAGACCGTCTCCAACCCGATGAGTGACTGTCGTCGACCTCGACCAGGTCGGACGCCCACACGCCCGGGTCGGGCTGCCGCACCGTCTCGCCAAGGAAGTCCGGGTCGTATCCGGCACCCCCCAGCGCCTCGGCCACGTGTCGCCTCCTGGTTCGTCGTCAGCGCCACCGTACGTCTAAGCGGTGGGTCCGCAACGGCCGGTGCGCCCTGCCCGCCACCGCCCACACGGTGAGGTCGGGATGGCCCGAACGCGCCATGGACCGATGCATGTTGCAGCGCAGATGCTTGCAGTGCCCATCAAGAAGTGGCGGACACCCGAGCGTGGCACCAACCAGGGAGTTTGCATGGGCGACGTGACTGATGGACACCAGGTTGGTCGACGGACTGACCCTCATCACACTCGCAGGCGAGCTGGACGTCGCGGTTGAGCCTGAGCTTCGCGCCGGGTTCGTCCCGTCGACGGGGGCGACTCGACCGGACCTCGCCGTCGACCTCCGCCGGGTCCGGTTCATGGACGGATCCACCGTCGCCGCGCTCATGGCGACGTACCTCGAGATCGGGGCAGCCGGCGGGTGCCTGCGGCTCATCACCCCACCCGACCGAGAGCTGCCCGTTCTCCGTCTGTGCGGGCTCGATGGCGTTCTCTGCCTCTACGACTCCTACGAGACAGCGACCGCCGCGGTCTGCGAACGGCCTCACCCGCTCTCGAGACACTGGAACTGCGTCAGCACCCGGCCGGTGTCCTCGACTGAAGCTGAGCCGGCGGGCGCCAGGAAGTCGCGGAGGGCGGTAAGGGTGGCAGCGGGCTGCTCCTCGGCGACAAAGTGTCCGCCCTCGAGCGCTTGGCCACGCACGTCGGCGGCGTACTCCCCCCACACGTCGAGCACGTCGTAGTTCCGGCCGACGAATCCCGAACTGCCCCAGAGCACGAGAGCCGGGCACTCCACGCGTCGGCCCGCCGCTGCGTCGACCTCGTCGTGCTCGAGATCGATCGAGGCGCCGGCGCGGTAGTCCTCACAGCTGGCCCGGATCACCTCGGGGTCGCTGAAGCAGCGCGCGTACTCCTCGACCGCCTCGGGCGCGAAGGCCGCGATCCCGTCCCCTCCGGACCATTGGGCCAGCTTGCGTCGCAGCCAGTACCCCGGGTCGGCACCGATCAGGCGCTCCGGAAGGTCTGGCTCCTGGGCCAGG
Source organism: uncultured Actinomycetota bacterium (assembly GCA_963786795.1). Taxonomy (GTDB): domain Bacteria; phylum Actinomycetota; class Actinomycetes; order Propionibacteriales; family Nocardioidaceae; genus Nocardioides_B. Next base: position 9,236 of record CAWBAQ010000024.1, on the reverse strand, counting down.
AAGAACCAGTGGTAGTACGCCTGTGCCAGGGCACGGTCGACGTGGGTGAACACATGACGCGTCGGGACGATGTCGAGCAGAGCCACCCGGGACACCCGGTCGGACTGGTCGAGGCTCAGACGGTGAGCGACCCGGGCACCACGGTCGTGGCCGACGACCGCGAAGGTCTCGAAGCCGAGGTCCGCGCATGAGCCCGGCCTGGTCGGCGGCCATCACGCGTTTGGAGTACGACGCGTGGTCGGCGTCCGACGGCGGCCGCGACGAGTCGCCGTACCCGCGCAGGTCGGCGATCACCACCGTGTGTCGTTCGGCCATCTCCGGCGCCACCCGGTGCCACATGACGTGGGTCTGGGGGTAGCCGTGCAGGAGCAGGACCGGTGACCCCGTACCGCCCACGACGGCGTGGATGCGCGTCCCGTCCATGACGACGTCGTGATCCTGGAAGGTCTCGAGCACATGGCCTCCCTATCATCCGGACGACAATTTCTTCTGCGGGCTACTGGTCCAGTCCGGTGGAGGTACACCGGTATGGGTGGTTTCGGTTGGTGCCACACGGCAACGCTTGGGTCAGGGGGGTGCGGGTGCGACATCCCGCCGGCACAGGCCCTTCCGACAGGAGACCGACGGTGACCCTCCAGATCCAGGCGACGTGCTCACCCAGGGTGCACACGTTCTACGCCAGCGACATGGACGCGAAGGCGATCGCGCACTCGAAGTCCCGTGACGGCCTGTTCTTCCTGGCCGAGAAGTGTGCCGAGTGCACGGGTTGGCGGCTCAGAAGGGTCTCCTGACTGCGACGGGGGACCCGCCGTTCAGCCGCGCGTCGAGCCGCGCCGCCACGACGGTGACGTCGTCGCGCAGCGACGTGTCGGCAAGCGCGGCGAGGCCGTCGACCACCTCGGGAGCGGTCTGCTCCCGCAGCTCGGCGGCGCGCTCGCGCAGCCGGGTGATGCCCTGGTCGAGGTCCTGGGTGCGCGACTCCACGACGCCGTCGGTCACGAGCACCAGCAGCGCCCCGGGCTCGAGGTGCGCCGTGACCACGGTCCGGTCGAGGTCGCTGGCCAGGCCGAGCGGGACGCCCGAACCGTCCCCGAGCGTCTCGGTGCTGCCGTCCGGGTGCACCACGACGACGGGCACGTGACCGGCGTTGCAGAGCGTGAGCGTCCCTGTGTCGGGTCCACGAGCACCGCGGCGGCGGTCACGAACTGGTCGGGCGCGTCGCGGGTCATCATCTCGTCGGCGGCGGTCAGGACGGCGCCGGGAGCCGGGTCGACGGTCAGCAGGCCACGGATCCCGGCGCGGACCCGGATCATCGTGGTCGCCGCGCGCACGCCGCGGCCCATCACGTCGCCCACGACGAGCGCCAGCGTGCCGGTCGGAGTGCGCACCGCGTCGTACCAGTCGCCCCCGACGTGCTCGAGCTCGTCGCCTCCCGGCGCGTAGTGCACGTCGAGCTCGAACCGCTCGAGCTCGGGCAGCGGGCTGGCCGCCAGGCTGGACTGCAGCTGCTCGGCGATGTCGGCGGTCCGCGCCTGGAGCTTGGCTCGTTCGGCGGCGATCGCGCACTGTGAGGCCAGGGTGTCGAGCAGCTGCGTGTCCTCGTGGGACAGGGGGCGCTGCGTGCTCGCCACGAAGGCGGCGCCGTCGGTGACCGTCGAGAGGTCGTCGGGGACACGGAGCTCGACGCCCTCGCGGAGGATCTCCCCGAGTCGCCCGAGACTCGCGGCGAGGACCGCCTCGACCTGGTCGAGCGTCCAGGCGTGGAAGAAGTCGGCGGTCACCTCCTGCAGCAGCAGGGCCCGCGCGGCTGCGTCCGCCTCGCGCTCCTGGACCATCACCCGGTCGGTGATGTCGCGCACGCAGCCGATCGTGCCGGTGGGGTTGCCCTGCTCGTCGGTGGTGACCTTGCCGTGCGCCTCGATCCAGCGGACCGTGCCGTCGGGCCAGAACATGCGGTTGCGCAGGACGTACGACGAACGGGCGGCGATCGCCTCCTGGACGACCGCCATCACCTGGTCGTGGTCGTCGGGGTGCACCGTGGCCTCCCAGGCCTCGAAGGTGCCGTCGAACCCGCCGGGCGGCATGCCGTAGATGGCCTCGAGCTGCTCGTCCCACACGGTGACGCCCGCGGCCATGTCCCAGTGCCAGCTGCCGAGCTCGGCGGCCTCGTGGGCCAGCCGGAGGCGTTGCTCGCTGGCGGCCGCCTCGGCCTCGGCGTCGCGGATCTCGGTCATGTCCTCGGCGACCACGACGGCGCCGACCACGGTCCCGTCCCCGCCCCGGATCGGGGTGGCCGAGACGGCGGCCAGGAAGGTGCCCCCGCCCGCACGTCGCACGGTCAGGTCGCCGCGCCAGGTCGCCCCCGCGAGGACCGCGCCCAGGTCGAAGGACGAGGTCGTCGTCCGCATCGGACGTCAGCAGCTCGAGGACGTCGCGCCCGATCAGGGTCTCGGCGTCCGCGGCATAGGCCTGGGTGGCCGCCTCGTTGACGAAGGTGATCACACCGCCGGAGTCGGTGGCCACGACCGCGAGCCGCAGGGCGTGCAGCAGGCTCAGCTCGTCGATGTAGCGCTGCACCTGGGCCCCTCCCGACTCGGATTCAGTGGCGCCCCCGCGCATGCTCACTGTCTACACGACGCCGTCATCGCGCGGAAGGTCCATCCGGCCCATGCATCCAGCGGGCGACACACGCTGGCTGGTCCCTGCCAGACTGCGGCCATGAGCGTCGAGCCCCGGCTGCCGGACCCCGCTCTCGTCGTCCTCGTGGGCGCGTCCGGCTCCGGCAAGTCGACCTGGGCGCAGGAGCGGTACCGCTCCGCGGAGATCGTCTCGTCGGACGACCTGCGCGGCGTGGTCGGCAGCGGCCGCCACGACCTGGACGCCTCGAAGGACGCGTTCGCGCTGCTGGAGCTGGTCGTCGCGGGCCGCGTGCGCCGTGGCCTCACCACGGTCGTGGACACCCTGGGTCTGGATCCCGTACGGCGTGCCGGGTGGATCCACCACGCACGGGAGCACGGTCTCCCCACCGTGGCGGTCGCGTTCGACACGGCCCCCGAGCTCTGCCGGACCAGGAACGCCGGACGTGACCGACCGGTGCCGGCCAAGGTGCTCACCGACCAGCTGCGCAGCTTCGCGTCGGTCCTGGGCGAACCTGCAGGACGAGGGCTGGGACCACGTCACGACCGTCACGGCAGGGTCGGCTCCGGTCGCCGCGCCCGAGGCGCCGGCTCCCCGGCCGGAACCCCAGGGGCTCGACGTCGTGCTCCAGGTGTCCCGGTTCCCCTGGGGCGAGGACCCGGCCGCGTGGCTGAAGGGCGTCGCGCTGGCGGCGGACGAGGCCGGGTTCGCCGGCATCGCCCTGATGGACCACCTGATCCAGATCCCGCAGGTCGGCACCGCCTGGGAGCCGATCCCCGAGCCCTGGGTCACCCTCGGCATGCTCGCTGGGCTCGACACCAGGCTCCGTCTCGGCACGCTGGTCACGCCGGTGACGTTCCGCCCGCCCGGGCATCACCGCGAAGACGGTCGCGACCCTCGACACGATCAGCGGCGGCCGTGCGTTCTGCGGCGTCGGCGCCGGCTGGTGGGAGCGCGAGCACCTCGCGTTCGGGCTGCCGTTCCCTCCCCCCGCCGAGCGGCTCGACCTGCTGGAGACGGCGATCGTGACGATGCGGGCGCTCTGGGCCGCCGGCACCAAGCCGTACGACGGGCACGGCGTCGTGCTGCCCGAGACCACGTCCTACCCGCGACCCGTGCACGACGTGCCGGTCATCGTCGGGTGGCGGCGGCGAACGTCGTACGCTCCGGATCGCCGCGCGTCTCGGGGACGGCTGCAACGTGCCCGTCGACGTCGTCGCAGCAGAAGACCGCGGTGCTGCGCCGGCACTGCGAGGACGTCGGACGCGACCCGGACGAGGTGGCCGTCACCGTCCTCGACCTGCCGGTCGTGGGCCGCGACCGGGACGACGTGTGGGAGCGGGTCGAACGGCTGCGCGGGCGGACCGCCGCCGCGACGTACGCCCGCCGGCACCACGCAGGAACGCCCGCGCAGCACCGGGAGCGGTACGCGGACGCTGGCCGACCAGGGCGTCAGCACGGTCTTCGTGGCGCTGCCGGACCTGTCCAGGCCGGAGGACCTGCTCGACCTGGCCGCCGATGCTGCCCTGACCCCTTCGGACAGGTGCGGGAATGTCCCGGCGCGGGTAGGAAGGTTGCAGCGGAACCAACGACGAAAGGCATCCCCGTGACCGACAAGCCCGACACCGCCACCCGCGCCAGCGACCTGCTCGCCCTGCACCGGGCCCCCGAGCTGCTCACCGTCGTCAACGTCTGGGACGTGATCACCGCCCAGGTCGTCACCGACGTCGAGGGCACGAAGGCCCTGGCGACCGCCAGCCACTCCATCGCGGCCTCCCGCGGCTACGAGGACGGCGAGAACATCCCGGTCGACGAGATGATCGCCGAGGTCGGCCGGATCGCCGCCGCCACCCACCTGCCGGTGTCCGCGGACCTCGAGGGCGGCTACGGCAACGCCGCGGAGACGGTCCGCAAGGCGATCGGCGTCGGCATCGTGGGCGCGAACATCGAGGACCAGATGAAGCCGCTCGCCGAGGCGGTCGCCCAGGTCGAGGCGATCATGAAGGCCGCCGCCGAGGAGGGTGTCCCGGACTTCGTGCTCAACGCACGCACCGACGCCTTCCACCTGGGCCGCGACCGGGACCCGCCAGGAGGTGCTGGCCGAGGCCGATCGAGCGCGGCAAGGCGTTCCTGGACGCCGGCGCTCCGGTGGTCTTCGTGCCCGCCCGGCTCGACGAGGAGCAGATCTCCGCGCTGGTCGACGCGTTCGGCCCGCAGCGGCTGAGCACCATCGCGATCCCCGGCACCCCGTCGCTGGCGCGCCAGCAGGAGCTCGGCGTCGCCCGCATCTCCTTCGGCCCGCTCTCGCAGAACGTCGCGCTCACCGCGCTGGCCAAGCTCGTCGAGGGCGTGCAGAAGGGCGAGGGCGTGCCGTCTGACATGCGGATCCTGAACTGACCGAGGACGTCCGGGTCTAGGTGACGGGCTGCGCGGACAGCCGCTCGGCGAGGAACGCCAGGATCCGGTCCACGGCCTCCTGCTGCCGGTGCTCCGTCACCACCGAGTGGCCCTTGCCGTCGAACTCGACCGCGACGAAGTTGTCGCGTGGCTGCCCGGCGTCCAGGTGTCGAGTGCGCTCATGGGCACATCGTTCCCTACGCTGGCGCGGTGACTGCGTTCCGCGTCGGCTTCGAGACCGGCGTGACCCCCGACAAGTGGGCCCGCGTCTGGGCCGAGCGGATGCCGCGCCGCCCGCTCGACCTGCAGCCGCTGCAGGGCCGCGACGGGATCGCCCTGGTCCGCTCCGGCGAGCTGGACATGTGCTTCGTGCGGCTGCCCGTCGACCGGGAGGGCCTGCACCTGATCCCGTTGTACGACGAGCAGCCGGTCGTCGTGGTCGTCACGTGAGCACCCCGTGCGGCGTACGCCGAGATCGACGTGGCCGACCTGGCCGACGAGCACCTGCTCCAGGACCCCGACGACGTCCCCGCCTGGCGAGACCTGGCGACGGAGGTCGCCGACGGCACGCGCTTCCCCGTGCCCGCAGATGAGCCTGCGGGCAGGCGGTCGAGAGCGTGGCGGCGCGACGCCGGGGTCGTGATCCTGCCGATGTCGGTGGCCCGGCTGCACCACCGCAAGGACGTCGTCGCCGTCCGGTGACCGGTCTGCCGACCACCAAGGTCGGGCTCGCCTGGCTGGTCGACAACGAGGACGACCGGGTCCAGACGTTCATCGGCGTCGTGCGGGGCCGCAGCGCGAACAGCACCCGCGGCCGCTGAGGGTGTGAGCCGGACCTTCTGGTGGTAAAGGTAGTTATGGCCACAGACCTGAGTCCCCACCAGCCGTCCATCCCCGACCGGGACGATTCCCCGCACCCCGCCCTCGACGCGCCCGTCGAGGAGGCCACCGGCCGCGAGGGCGTCACCCTCGACAAGGTCGTCTTCGGCGTCACCGCCGCGATCGCCGTCGCGCTTCCTCGTCTGGGGCTTCGTCAGCACGGCTCCTGGCCGCGGTCTCCGACGGCGCCCTCGCCTGGACGATGACCAACATCGGCTGGCTCTTCGTGGTCTCACCTCGGCGCTTCGTGGTGTTCGTGCTCTGGCTGGCGCTGAGCCGGTTCGGCAACATCCCGCTCGGCCGCGACGACGAGGAGCCGGAGTTCAAGACCGTCTCCTGGGTCGCGATGATGTTCAGCGCCGGCATGGGCATCGGCCTGATGTTCTACGGCGTCAGCGAGCCGCTCACCCACTTCGCCACGCCCCCGCCGGGCACCGGCGCGGCCGGCAACCCGGAGGCCGCCCAGAACGCCATGGCCACCACGCTCTTCCACTGGACGCTGCACCCGTGGGCGATCTACGCCGTGGTCGGCCTCGCCGATCGCGTACGGCGTCTACCGCAAGGGCCGCCTGCAGCTGATCAGCGCCGCCTTCGAGCCGCTCATCGGCGAGCGACGCGCACCGGCGCCGCCGGGCAAGGTCATCGACATGCTCGCGATCTTCGCGACGCTGTTCGGCTCCGCCGCCTCGCTCGGCCTCGGCGCCCTGCAGATCCGCAGCGGCCTGGAGATCGTCGCCGGCATCGGCAAGGTCGGCAACGGCGTGCTCGTCGGCGATCATCGCCGTGCTCACCGTCGGCTTCGTGCTCTCGGCCGTCTCCGGCGTCGCCAAGGGCATCCAGTGGCTCTCCAACATCAACATGGTGCTGGCGATCGCGCTGGCGCTGTTCGTGTTCGTCGTCGGCCCGACCGTGTTCATCCTGAACCTGGTCCCGACCTCGCTCGGCTCCTACTTCCAGGACCTCGCGATGATGTCGGCGCGCACCGGCGCCGAGGGCGGCGACGGGATGGCCGAGTGGCTGTCCGGCTGGACCGTCTTCTACTGGGCCTGGTGGCTCTCCTGGACGCCGTTCGTCGGCATGTTCATCGCCCGGATCTCCCGCGGCCGCACCATCCGCCAGTTCGTCACCGGCGTGCTGCTGGTGCCCGAGCCTGGTCAGCCTGGTCTGGTTCGCCATCTTCGGTGGCGCCGCGATCGGCTGCAGCAGAACGGCACCGACATCGCCGGCGCCGGCGACGCCCGAGGGACAGCTCTTCGGCATGCTCGACCACATACCCTGCGGCGACCGTCACCAGCGTCCTGGTGATGGTGCTGGTGGCGATCTTCTTCGTCTCCGGCGCCGACGCGGCCTCCATCGTGATGGGCACCCTCTCCGAGCGCGGCACGCTCGAGCCCAGCAAGGCCGACCGTGATCTTCTGGGGCGTCGCGACCGGCGCCGTCGCCGCGGTGATGCTGCTCGTCGGCGGCGACCGACGCGCTGACCGGCCTGCAGACGATCACGATCGTCGCCGCGCTGCCGTTCGTGCTGGTGATGGTCGGGCTCGCCGTGGCGCTGGTCAAGGACCTGCGCCAGCGACCCGCTGATGGTGCGCCAGCAGGTACGCCGACCGAGGCCGTCGAGAACGCCGTCGTCGCCGGTGTCACCGAGCACGGTGACGACTTCGTGCTGACCGTCGAGGCCGCGACCAGCCGGTCATGCCGACCGGTGACAGCCAGCCGAGCAAGTGACGCGCGGGGTCCTACCAGCTGGTGGCGAGCGGCCGTCCCTCGTGGAAGCCCGGCCGCCGACTGGACGCCGACGACGGCGCGCTCGTGGAACTCCGCGAGCGAGCGGGCCCCGGCGTACGTGCACGGCGAGCGGACCCCGGCGCAGATCTGGTCGATGAGGTCCTCGACGCCGGGCCGGTCGGGTCGAGGTACATCCGCGACGAGGAGATGCCCTCCTCGTAGAGCCCCTTGCGGGCCCGGTCGAACGCCGACTCGGTCGACGTCCGGTTCGCCACCGCGCGCGCCGAGGCCATGCCGAAGGACACCTTGTAGGCGCGGCCGTCGGCGTCGTGCGTGCAGGTCGCCGGGCGACTCGTGGGTGCCGGCGAACCAGGACCCGATCATCACCGAGGAGGCGCCCGCGGCGAGCGCGAGCGCCACGTCGCGCGGGTGCCGCACTCCCCCGTCGGCCCACACGTGCCTGCCCAGCTCGCGGGCCGCGGCCGAGCACTCGAGCACCGCGGAGAACTGCGGCCGGCCGACGCCGGTCATCATCCGGGTGGTGCACATGGCGCCCGGGCCCGACGCCGACCTTGACGATGTCGGCGCCGGCCTCGACGAGCTCGCGGGCGCCCTCGGCGGAGACCACGTTGCCCGCCGCGACGGGCACCTGCGGGTCGAGGCGCCCGGACCGCCTGCAGCGCCTCGAGCATCCGGTCCTGGTGGCCGTGGGCGGTGTCCACGACGAGGCAGTCGACGCCGGCCTCGAGCAGGTCGGCGGCCTTCGCGCGTCGACGTCACCGTTGACGCCGACGCGCGGCGGCGACGCGCAGGCCGTCCGGCGGCGTCGACGGCCGGGGCGTAGAGGGTGGCGCGCAGCGCGCCGGTCCGGGTCAGCACGCCGACCAGGCGGCCGTCGGCGTCGACGACCGGCGCCAGCGGCGCCGTGGCGGCGTCGAGCGCGTCGAAGGCGTCCCGCGGGCTCGACGTCTGCGGGAAGGGTCACCGGGTTGGCCGGTTCATCACCTGGTGCGACCTGGGCGAACCGGTCGACCTCGGCGCAGTCGGCCTCGGTGACGCACGCCGACCGGGCGCCCGTCCTCGACCACGACCGCCGCCCGGTGCGAGCGCTTCGGGATCAGCGACAGCGCCTCGGCGACCGTCTGGTGCGGGTCCAGCTCGATGGGGGTGTCGAAGACGAGGTGCCGCGTCTTCACCCAGGAGACGACGTCGGCGACCACCGGGATCGGGATGTCCTGCGGGATGACGGTGATCCCGCCCCGCCGGGCCACCGTCTCGGCCATCCGCTTGCCGGCGATGGCGGTCATGTTGGCGACGACCAGCGGGATCGTCGTGCCGGTCCCGTCGGAGGTCGCGAGGTCGACGTCGTAGCGTGCTGCCGACGGCGGAGCGCCGCGGCACCATGAAGACGTCGTCGTAGGTCAGGTCGTAGCCGGCGCTGGTGCCAGATGATGACTGAGGAACTGCACGGGCCCAGTCTGCTACAGGGCCTGCAACGCAGCGAGCGCCCGGTCCGCGTGCACGGTCATGTTCATCTCGCTGGAGATCACCTTCCGCACGGTCCGGTCGCGGTCGATCACGAACGTCGCCCGCTT
>CAWBAQ010000023.1:0-17725 GCA_963786795.1 uncultured Actinomycetota bacterium | reverse complement strand
TCGGGCTGAGCAGGTGGAGGGAGTCCCAGCGCTCGGTGCGCCAGCGCTCGGCCGACCCGGCCGCGGTCGAGGACGACGTGGTCGCGGCCGGCGTCGGTGAGCAGCCGGCTGACGGCCAGGCCGGCGTGGCCGGCGCCGATGACGACGGTGTCGACGGTGCATCGGTGGTGTCATGTCAGGTGCCCTCTCGGGTCGCGGCCGGCCCGATGGGTCGGCCGGCCGCGCTGGCGCCTGGCTCAGCAGGTGACGACGTCGATGACGACGGGCGTGGGGTTGGTCAGCGCGTCGTACACGGCCGAACGCCGGCGGGACTGCTCGACCATACCGCGCAGGGTCTCGTCGTCGGCGTCGCCCTCGATGTGGAAGGTGACCTTGATCTGCTCGTAGCCGTTGCGCACCGAGCCGTCGGAGAGCCCGAGGATGCCGAGCAGGTCGATGTCGCCCTCGACGGTCGAGGAGACGCTGTTCAGCTCGACGCCGCGGGCCGAGGCGATGTTGGCGATGCCCGAGGTGAGGCAGGCGGCGATGGCGTGCAGCAGGTACTCGACCGGCGTCGGGCGCGTTGTCCGTGCCGACGAGCACGGCCGGGTGGTCGGACTCGACCTCGGTCTCGTGCGCGTGCTCGCATCTCCTGCATCGCGCCGTAGAAGCCGGAGTAGCGTCGACCGGCTGTGGGTGCCGCTGACCCACGTGTTGGTGGCCCGGAACTGGAACTTGGCGATCTCGTTCTGCCCTTGACGGCGTCGAGGGTGGCGAACAGGGTCGCGACGTCGACGCCGTTGCGGCGCGGGTTCTCGGTGGTGACGCTCATGGTGGTTCCTCCTGTTGGTGTGGGCCGGTCGGTATCCGGCCCTGGTTGATGTGCTGGACGCTAGGAAGGCGGCCTTCCCGCGGCCTTCCCTGCGATTCCTCGGCGTCGGCCACGACCGGGTCGCGCCAGACGACGGCCGTGCCGTCCAGGACGACGACGCCGTCCTGGTTGGTGATCGTCGTGTCGAGCGTGGTGATCGGCTTGTCCTCGCGCACGCTGTGACGGTCACCTCGGCGGTGATCTCGTCGCCGGGACCCGACCGGCGCGCGGAACCGCCAGGTCACCTCGAGGAAGACGCTGCCCGGCCCGGGCAGCTGCTCGGCGACCAGCGCGTTGAGCAGCCCCGAGGTAACCCCGCCCTGGACGACGACCCCGCCGAACCGCGACCGCGCGGCCAGCTCGTCGTCGTAGTGGATCGGGTTGCGGTCACCGGTGATCTCGGTGAACAGCTCGATGTCGCGACGGGTGATGCGGCGGTCACGGCGAGCGACGTCGCCGGGCTTGATCGGTGCGGATGACATGCCGGCAGCATCGGCCAGGAGCCTTCCGGCGACCTTCCCGCAGGCCTCGGCTGCTCCGCGCACGAGGCAGCCCGCGGGAAGGCCGTACGTCGACTCTCGATGTCACCCGCGGCGCAAGCTGTCCGCCGCACGAATCGAGGAGCTACCCCATGTACGACAACTTGGCCGACGACCTGGCCCGCAGCCGCGACCGGCAGATCGACCGCGAGAGCCGCAGCCCCGAGCGCCGGAATGCCGAGGAGCTGCACCAGCAACGCAAGCGCCGGCACCGCCGGCGTTCGACGCGGTGACTCAGCGGCAGCAGCCACCTGACGGTTCTTGGAGGTGTGGTGTGACCGGGTCGGCATCGACGCGAGCGGCCCTCGAGCACGTACAGGCTCACCTGCCCGACGGCGGCACGGCGACGCTCCGTCCGCTGCGGCACGGTGAGGTGGCGCCGGTGCTCGAGGTGTTCGCCGGAATGTCGGAACTCTCGCGATCGCGCCGGTTCCTCACCGGCATGGCCCGGTTGCCCGCCATGATGCTGGCCGCGCTCACCGACGTCGACGGCTGCGACCGCGTCGCCTGGGTGGCATCGGTCGACGGCTGCCCGGTCGGCATCGGACGCTACACGCGCACCGATCCGGACACCGTCGAGATCGCGTTCGAGGTGGTCGACGCCCATCAGGGCCGAGGCCTCGGCTGGGTGCTGGCCGACGTCATCGCGACGCTGGCCTGCTCGAACGGAGCCACCCGGGTCTCGGCGACCGTCGCACCCGACAACACCCCCTCGCTCCGCGTCCTGCGAGCCCTTGGGCTCACTCCCCACCTCGACGACGGGCTGCTCGAGGGCACGGGGCGGTTGCGACTGCCCGAACCGGCCCGGGTCCGTCGCAGCGCCCTTGTCGCACGGGCGCGCCGGGAGATCTATCCGCCGTTGGCGAACACGTCCTGCGCCTGACGCTCGCTCGGGCGAACCGCCCACAGTCGAGATCATCGCGCGTGCCCACCCTCGTCTGGCGCAGCGACCGTTGCCCTCGGCACACTGGGGCCAGGAGGGCCGACATGCTGGTGCGGGTGCTCGGCGCAGTGTCGCTGATGGTCGATGGCACACCGCTCCCCGTACGCGGGACGCGGCAGCCGGCCCTGCTGGCCGCGCTGACGTCCCGTGCTGGGGAGGTGGTCAGCGTCGACCGGCTGGTCGACCTGTTGTGGCAGGACCACCCGCCCGAGAACCCTGCCGCCGCGCTGCACAGCGCCGTGTTCAAGCTGCGTGCGCAACTTGCCGAGGCGAGCGGCCGGGAGGTGCTGCAGACGCGGGAGCGCGGGTACGTGCTGGACCTGCGACCCGGAGACGTGGACGCCGGGATCTTCGTCTCGCTGGTCCAGGACGCCAGGGACCAGCCGCCCGCGGAAGCGGCAGACACTCTCCTTGCGGCGCTGAATCTTTGGTACGGACACGCGTACGACGGCTTCACCGACAGTGATCTCGCCAGGCTGGAGGCAGTCCGGCTCGAGGAGCTGAGGCAGGTCGCGGTCGAACGGTACGGCGCCGCCTTGCAGGCGGCGGCACGGCACGATGACGCGGTCGCGCTGCTCCAGCCGTTCGTGGCCGAGCACCGGCTCCGGGAGGGCGCCCGCATCACGCTGATGCAGGCGCTGCACGCGCAAGGTCGGACCGCGGAGGCGCTCGACCAGTTCCAGGAACACCGGCGTGAGCTCGCCGACGAGCTCGGCCTCGAGCCGTCCAAAGCGCTCCAAGAGGCGCAGCGACTCGTGCTCCAGCCTCCCGAACGCCAGGTGTCCGCAGACACCCCGGTCGCCGTACGACGCGGGCTGCCCGGGATGCAGGTGCGCTACCTGCGGACGGACGCGGGTCAGGTCATCGCCTACGGGAGCTCCGGCACCGGGCCGCCGCTCGTGGTACTGCTCGGCTGGGTCTCAGGACTCGACGTGATCGCCTCCGGCCGCGATCCTCGCTCCGCGGTGCTGGAGCGGCTCACCGACCGGCTGACGCTGACGCTCTTCGACCGCGCCGGCACCGGTCTCTCACCGGGGCCGGTGCGCGATTACTCGTTGGCCGCGAACGTCGCCGAGCTAGAGGAGGTGGTCAGGGCGGTGGGTCCGCCCGTCTCGCTGATGGCGATGTCGTCCGCCGGGCCCATCGCGCTCAGCATGGCGCACCGACGACCCGATTGGGTGACGTCGATGGTGTTGTGGGGCACCTTCGCGGACGGGCCCGGCACGTTCACCGCGGTGTCCCTGCGCAACCAAGTCGTCGACATCACTCGCTCGCACTGGCGCATCGGCTCGAAGATGCTCGCCGACCTCTACCGTCCCGGCATCAGTGACGAGGCCGCCTGGCACCTCGCCGAGGTGTTCCGCGACTCCGCATCCGCCGAGGTGGCGGCGTCGTACCTGGAGCACATGTACCCGCAGGACGTTACCGCCCTCCTGCCTGAGATCGAGACGCCGACGCTGGTGCTGCACTACCGCGGAGACCGGCTGATCCCGTTCGGCGGCGGGCTGGACGTCGCGTCAGGGCTCCCCCACGCCAGGTTGGTGCCGCTGGAGGGAGTGGTCCACCTGCCCGACGCGCGCGACGCCGACATCATCGAGCGAGCCGTCGCGGACCACGTGCTGCGTCACGCCTGACGGGACCGCGCTCAAGAACATCCGCGCTCGTTGAAGGGTGCGCAGGGCGCTGACACGCGTAGCCTCTGCAGCGGGGGACGTCGTACGAAACGGGGTGACGGCCATGCGACTTGAGGAGCTCTGCGTGCTGGAGCTGCACTACACCAGCGACTTCCACTACGTCAGCCCCTACGTGGGCGAGTCCGGCAAGGGCTGGGGACTCGGCGAGGGGACCGCGACCGGTGACCGGCTCAGCGGCACCGTGCGGTGGTCAAACCACCCGAACGGCCGCGGGGACGGCGCAATGCAGCCGGCCACCCGGGGCGTGATCAGCACCGCCGACGGCGCCGGAGTGATGTTCGACTTCACCGGTCGGACCCTGTTCGTCGAGCGGGACGGCGAGACAGTCGGCCGGCAGCTGCTGATGACGCTCTTCGAGTCCGACCACGACGCCTACCGGTGGCTCAACGACACCGTCTGCATGACCGAGGGCGCGATCGACCCGGTGCAGAAGGTGATGCGGGCGCAGGTGTACCTCTGCGTGCCCGACCTCACCTGAGCCCGGTTCCGGACCGCCCGGGACTTCCTCACACACGCGCTGATCGCGAACATGTAGCAGCCGTAGGCGACGTTCCGGCTGTGCACGAGCACCACGTCGGGGTCGGCGAGAACCTCGGCGATCGCGGCCTCGGGGTCCGTGCCGTCGTGGAGACGCGTCGCCGGATGGATGAACCCTCGTCCGTCGTACGCCCGGAGCACCTGCGGCCGACCACGCCACTCCGCCGGGTAGCCGCTGGACGGTTCGGGTGCGCCGGGGCAGTCCTCGGCGTCTGCGTGCGCGAACACCGCGCCCGGTCTCCTGGTAGGGGCTCGACGCGGGCAGCGGCGGCCGGTAGTTGAACAGCAGGCAGCGCTCCCCCGCTACGGCGTCCCGCAGGCAGCAGCGCAGCGGCTCGCCACCGCTCGCCACCAGCCGGTGTGCGTCACCCGACGCGTTCGCGGTGCCGGTCGCGGCCCGGGCTCGGGCGACCGCGAGCACGTCGGACGGCAGTGCATGGATGAGGTAGGAGGTGGTGGCGGTCGGGGTCAGTTCGGTGGTCATGCCTGACATCCTGGCCGCCGCGGATGCACGGTCGCTGGCGGGAAACGGACACGGGCGTTGCTACTCCCCGGTCGCCACGATCGCCTCACGTGCGCCGGGAGAACCGGACCTTCCCGCTGGGCAGCCGTCGCATGTCGTAGCTGCGTGGGTGGTCGGCCATCTGGTGGTGCGCCGGGCAGAGGGAGATCCCGTTCTTCGCGTCGGTGCTGCCTCCCAGGTGCCACGGCTCCTCGTGATGGAACTCCATCCAGGCGGGTGGTCTGTCGCAGTTGTCGGCGGCGCAGCCGTGGTAGCGGTGGTTGATCGCGATCTTCTGGTAGCGGTCGAACAGTCGTTGCTGCCGGCCGAGGTCCAACGGCACCGAGTCGCCGTCGAGGACCATCGGGATGATCCCGGCCTTGCAGGCCAGCCGTCCTGGCCTCCCCGGCGGAGATGCGGTGTCCGGTGTCGAGAGCGGCGGCGCCGAGGCCGGACATCAGCGCGTCGATGCCGATGGTGACCACCAAGGTGAACGGTGACCCGTTGACGCTCGGCAGATCGGAGAGGTGGTTCTCGACCAGATCCATCAGACCCTGCCCGAGCAGCGTGCTGTGCGGCAGCTTCCGGCCCGTCTTCGGGTCCAGGCGGCCCTCGCCGATGCGCCGAGGACTGGTGAGCGCCTCGAGGGCCTTCTTCAGCAGCTGCGCGTGCAAGGTCGGCAGTCGGAACCGGCCCGTCGCTGGTGCCGTCGCCGTTGTCGTGGACCGAGAAGTGAGCAAGCGCCCGCGCCCGGGCCTCCTCCCGCTCCAGCGTGCTGCCCTCGGCCGCATCGGCTGCCTCCGGACAGACCACCTCGAACAGCCGCTTCGCCAGCCGCCGAAGCGTCGGGGCGTCGAAGGCCTGCGCCTGCTCGATGCAGATGTCGCCTCTGCCCGTTCCTCGATCCCTGGCGGCAGGTCGTCGTGCTCCTCGGTGAGTGACTCGACCGCGGCGGTGATGATGCCCGCCTTCTCGACGTCGATCACCCCGGCCGCGAGCGCCTCCCGCGTCGCCGAGAACCGACCGTCGAGCTTGGTCGCGAGGTGCAGGTCGCGATGCCGGCTCGCGGTGGTCGTCCTGGTCGCGTGCGCCAGCCAGGCCGGTGCGCTGACGGCGCCCGAGTCGGCGCCGATGTCGTCGCGCTCTCCTTGCAGCAGCAGCTGCAGCTCGAGCTCCTTGAGCCGGCTCTGCTGCGTGGCGAGCTCCACCAGCGCCTGCCGCTGCTCCGCTCGCGGTCATCGACCACACCGGCACCTGCGCGAGCCGGTCCAGCGCGCCGGCCAGCGACTCGACGAACCGCAGCACCGGGTGCCCGGCGGGCGGGCCGGCCGGCGGTGGAGCGATCGCTGAGGTCATGGACCCAGGCTATGAACCCCAGCCCCAGTGCGCAGAACAGACTTTCGAACGGTGGAAGAGGCGCACCGACCGGCTGCTGTGGACGAAACCTGGCTGGCATCCCGCCGGGCGCAGCTGGGCGCGCTGGTTCATCGCGCGCACCGACAGCGATCAGTTCCGGCCCACGCCCCCGACATCGGCCGACATCAGGAGCAGTCGGTTGAGCAGGTCGGCCGCGCGCGCCACCTCCTCACGGTCGCCGCTGACGAGCAGGTCGAGGAGCAGCCCCCGGGCCGCCCCGAGCGCGAGGCGTGCGTGGGTGTCCGCCTGGTCGTCCGGGATGCCGATGGCCCGGCACAGCTCGGCGACCGGCGGCAGCCAGGACGCGATCAGCTCCTCCCGCAACGACGCGGCATGTTCCTTGCCCTGCATGGCATGGGCGGCGAGCTCGAAGAACAGCGGTCCGAACCGCAGCGTGGCCTCCACCGTCTCGTCCCAGTACTTCGCGGCCGCCTCAAGTGGCGGGAGGTCCGCGTCGTACGTCGTCGCCATCACCGCACGCTGTCGCGCCTCGACCGATCGGGTCACCTCCGCCAGCAGGCCCTCCCGGGAGCCGAAGTGGTAGATCAGCATCCGGTGGCTGGTGCCGATCGCCTCGGCGATGCCGCGCAGGCTGGTGTCCCCGATCCCGTGCGTGCCGAAGTGGTCGATCGCCGCGTCCAGCAGTCGCTCCCGCGGAGCCGGGATCACCGGCTCGAAGGCGGGGTCACGCGGGGGACTTGCCGGTGACGCGGCGTCCAGGCTCTGGGCCTCGAGCTCGATGTAGCGCTGGGTCAGCTTGCGCCAGACCAGGGCTGCCACCGCACCCATCGGTCCGGTCTGCTCGATGCTGAGCGTCACCTTCGACCCGGCGCCGTCCGGGACCACCTCATGACGGCCGATGGTCCTCATCCCCGGACCGCCGGCCTCCCACGTGAAGTTCTGGCCGTCGACGACCTCGGTGACCTCCCACATCGCCTGCGGCAGCTTCGGGTTGCCGGACCTTGGCCCGCGAGCCGACGCCGAGAGGGCCGTCGTCGAGCCGCTCGACACTGTTGACCGTCGGCAGCCACTCGGGCCACCTGGCGACGTCGTACAACACCTCCCACACCGGGGCGTCGGTGCGTCGATGTGCCTGCTGGTCTCGAAGAGTCTGGTCATGTACCAAACGGTACACCCGGACGAACTAGAGGACCAGGCCGTCAGCTCTCAGGCACGAACAGCCGGATGTCGTCGACGACCGCCGACCCTTCGTAGAAGTTGAGGTGTGGGTCGCCGACGATGAAGGAGTCGGGGTACGCCGACCCCTCGGGCCAGATGTGCTCGTCGACGTACTTCCCTGTCGGCCCCTTGTAGGTCAGGGACCTGTCGAAGCCGCCGTCGTACTCGGCGCTGCTCTGGTTGTAGTGCCAGATCGGCCGGCCGTCCTCCACGAAGTCGTGGTGGTAGCGCAAGGTCACGTCGCCGGCGTGCCGGAAGGGGCCGGAGATCTCCACGGTGTAGCCGTCGTCGCGCTCGATTGCGAACGTGTACGTCGCTGATGGCAGCTTCTCCGGCTGCAGCTCCGCGGCCGAGAGGAGGTCGTGCAGACGCCCCCGCGGTCCCCACGTCGAGTCGCCGGAGAAGGAACCGCAGGCCGTCTTGAAGTAGTACTCGTTGCTGACGTTGTTGTTGCCCGGGCGGAACTGGTCCCCGCGGATGAACACGGCGTTCACGTCGTTGAGGTTGCCGCGTTTCACGCTCTCGACCCTCCTCGTGGCCGGGTTGCACACGCCGTACCTGTGGGACCACGGGGCCACGCTGTTGTACCCGTCGATGACGACCTTGCGGTGGATGTGGATCCCGGGATTGCCGTGCGGCGCCGGTGTCGGGTAGTCGAGGATGCCCAGGTAGTAGAAGCCGTTCTGGTTGGTCACATCCGGGATAGTCACAGCGACCCTGCTTCGGGGTGGCGCCCTGGAACGTCCACGGATACCCGGTGACGCAGGGCCCCGGCCGGTAGCCGTTCACCTTGCCGTCGTACCGGAGCCGACCGCGCCGTTCGCCACCGAAGTCGATGCGCCGCAGCGTGACCTCCACGCGGTACCGCTCGGGCAAGGGCTTGGTAGGGCGGATCAGCACCCCGGCGTCCCAGCTGGGCTCGTTGATGAGGCCGGCCGGATCGCCGTCGACCGTCGTACGGCGGATGCCCGGCTGCGAGTCCGGGGTCCCGTCGAGGTCCTTGTCCTGAGCCGCGACCTCCGCAGTCAACCAACCGTCCTCGCCGAAGGTGACGCGCTTGCGGTAGACGTCGAACGTCCGGAGCGCCTCACTCGAACGCCGGCCCACTGATCGTTCGCCACACCGCACCGTCGTCGTCGAGATCGTCGACGTGCCACGGGCTGCCGTCGCCTTGTGGGTCGCGGGTCCAGCCGGCGGTGTCCACGTCGAGCGGATCATCGAAGGTCTCCTCGGCGACCAGACGCCATGACGTACCGTCGCCGTCCTCGTTCTGGGACAGGCTCGTGGCGAGCAGAAGCGCGACGCACGCCGAGACGATTGCGGCGGCTGATTGCCGTGACACCGTGCGACGCATGGCTACCCCTAGGCCGGTGCGACGGTGGTCCCCGTGACCCCCTCTTCATCCACATGGTCCTCGTGGTCCCGAGGGACGACAAGTGTCCCCTAGCCTTCCTCGCCCCGTCCGCCCAGCAACGTGCGGGTCATCGCGTTGCGGGTGTCCATCAGCTCGTCCAGCGCCTCGTCCAGCTGGGCGGCGCTGACCGCGAGCCGCGCACCGCCACCGTCCGCAGCCGTCGGCAGCGAGCAGCGCGGCCCGGCGCAGCAGCTCCTTGAGGAACGACGCGGTGACCCCCTCGGTGCGTTCGATGACGGCGTCGAGGTTGGACTCGTCGACCTCCAGGTCGCCGCGGTAGAGCGCGAACAGCCGTCGCCGCGCGTCCGCGTCCGGCAGCTCCAGCGCCACCGCCTGGTCGACCCGGCCGGGCCGGGCAGCGAGCGCCGGCTCCAACATGTCGGGGCGGTTGGTGGTCAGCAGGAACACCACGTCGGTGTCCTCGGCCAGGCCGTCCATCTCGTTGAGCAGCTGGAACAGCAGCGGGTTGGCGCCGCCGTACATCTCCCGCTCCTCGGCGATCAGGTCGACGTCCTCGACCACGATCATCGCCGGCTGCAGGGTCCTGGCGACCGAGCAGGCGGTGCCGATCGCGCGCAGCGAGTCGCCGGAGAGCTCGACGATCGTCGTGTCGGTCATCTGCCCGATCAGGAACCGCACCGAGTGGGTCTTGCCCACGCCCGGCGGACCGTAGAGCAGCAGCCCGCGCTTGAGGTGCTGGCCCGCGGCGAGCAGACGCTCGCGGTGCTCGGCGACCCCCACCACCTGTCGACGGATCGCCGCCAGGGTCTCGGCCGGCAGGATCACGTCGTCGGCCGACACCGCTGGGTCGGCGGTGGAACTGCAGCGGCGAGGCCCGTTCGCCGAACATGTCGTGCGCGAACGAGATCACCTGGCCGCGGAACACGTTGTGCTCGATCGCGAGCCGCCGGATCTCGGTGGCGACGGCGACGGCCGCGCCCGGCTTGTCGGCGGCGAGATGCAGCTGCACCAGCCCCCTCCCGGACTCGGGATCGGCAGCCCGGAGCATCAGCACCAGACGCGTCGGAGCATCCACGGCAGCGTGCTCGTCGACGGTGACGAGGTACATCGCCGCGAGCGCCGCCCGCGCCACCTGGCCGTCGGGCCCGGACGGCGAGCTGGGTCCAGGCCACGTTGCCCGGATGGGGACCGTACGCCTCGTGCTCGGAGGGCCGCAGCAGGTCGGTGAGCCCGAACTCCCGGTGCCGGTGGTTGCGCATCCCGACCAGCTCGTGCCGGACGCCGTCCGCGGCCAGGAACGCGTCGAGCCCGACCTGCACGTTGACCAGGTCGTACGGCGGCCAGGACTCCTCCACCACCTCGACGTCGTCGAGGCCGGTCTGCAGGTGCGCGGCGAGCAGCTTCGGGAAGGTGGGCCGGTCGTCGAGCCGCGCCGTACGGACGATGACTCGCTGGGCGAGCCGGCCCAGCTTGCCGACGTCGGACAGCTGGAGTCGCTCGTCGCCTTCGTCCCGGGCGCCTGTCGGCACGACCCCCGGGACTGCCGTCCATCCGTAGCCCATCGCTCCCCCTCCCGACGATCCCGATGCCTACCTTCGCCGCCCTGAGCGTTTCCGGCAAGGCTGTTTCTACGTCGGCTCGCCGATGTCCTCGTTCCACAGCTCGGGGTTCGCGGCGATGAAGTCCTCCATCATCGCGACGCACTCGGCGTCGTCGAGCACGACGACCTCGACCCCGCGCGACCGCAGGTAGTCCTCGCCCCCGTAGAACGTGCGGTTCTCACCGACCACCACCCGCGGGATGCCGTACAGCAGGATCGCGCCGGTGCACATGTCGCACGGCGAGAGCGTGGTGACCATCGTGGACGCGGCGTACACCGTCGCCGGCAGCCGCCCGACGTTCTCGAGGCAGTCGGTCTCGCCGTGCCGGATCGCGCTGCCCAGCTGGACGCGCCGGTTGTGCCCGACGCCGAGCACCTTCCCGTCGTGCACGAGGGCGGCGCCGATCGGGATCCCGCCCTCCGCCAGCCCTGCGCGGGCCTCCGCCACGGCGAGGGCGAGCATCTCGTGGTCGTTCATGGGTGCTCCCGTTCGGTGGTCAGGCACGTCGGTAGGCCTTGAGGTACGACGAGGGGTACTGCACCTTGCGACCGCGCGATCGCCAGCGCAGCGATGACGGCGAGGTAGGGCAGCGCCAGCATCAGCTCACGCGGCACCGACGCGAACGTCGTCGGTGATCGCCAGCTGCAGCTGCAGCGCGTCGGTGGCGGCGAAGACCAGCGCGCCGAGCACCGCCTTCCAGACCCGCCACCGGGCGAAGATCACCAGCGCGATGCAGACCCAGCCGCGTCCGCTGACGATGTCGAGGGTGAAGTTGCCGAGCACGGCGAGGGTCAGGAACGCCCCGCCGATCGCCATCAGCGCACTGCCGACCATCAACGCCGCGTAGCGCGTCGCCGTCACCGAGATCCCCGCCACGTCGGCGGCCTCGAAGTTCTCGCCGACGGCGTGCAGCCGGTAGCCCATGCCCGGTCGAGCGCAGCACCCACCAGGCGGTGGGCGCGAGCACCAGGAAGCCGACGTACGTCAGCCAGTGCTGGTCGAGCACCTGCACGCCGCGGAACCACACGTGGAACTTGTTGTCCAGCGCCGGCCGCTCCCCGGTGAACATCACCCGGAAGCTGAACTCGCACGACGCGATCAGCAGCAGCGTGAGGCCGAGCCCGGAGACGTGCTGGTTCAGCCCCAGGTGACGGTCAGCAGCCCCATCAGCGCCCGGCCAGCACGCCGGCGAGTACGGCGGTCAGCAGGCCCAGCCACGGCGAGCCGCTGCGGAGCGCGACGAGGAACCCGACGAACGCGCCGACGTACATCGTGCCCTCGATGCCGAGGTTGAGCACCCCGGTCTTCTCGATGATCACCTCGCCGATCGCCGCCCACACCAGCGGCGTCGCGATCGTCAGGGTGGCCGAGATCAGCGCCAGCAGGTTGATGCTCATCGTCGGCCCCACTGCACCCTGTAGCGCCGCAGGCTCATCGCCGACAGCACGGTCGAGCAGCAGCAGCGCACTGAAGATCCCACCGAGCTGCGGCGGCACCTGCAGGACCAGCGAGACGCTGTCGGCGCCGACCGCGATGTCGCCGAGCAGCACCGCGACGAGGAAGACCCCGATCGCGCTCAGCCCGCCCAGCGTGGCGACGATGATCCCGGTGTAGCCGTAGTTGTTGCTAGATCCCCTGGGTCAGCTGGTGCTGGACGCCCATCACCTGCGACGCGCCGCCCAGCCCCGCGATGGCACCGGAGACCAGCGCGCACCGGAACCGCAGCCGGCCCACCTCGATGCCGCTGAACGCCGCCGCCTTCGGGCGCCTGCCCCGCCGCCCGGATCCGCAGCCCGGTCGGGGTGCGGGCCATCACGTAGCCCGGTCACCACGATGAGCAGCAGCGCGACGCCGAAGCCCCAGTGCACGCGGGTGTCCGGGCACCAGCGCCGGGAGGTCGTAGCCGGTGCCGAACCGGTCGGAGTCGGTGAACCCGCTGCTGGAGTTGCGCCACGGTCCGTTGAGCAGGCCCTGGACGACCAGCAGCGCCACCGGGTTGAGCAGCAGGGTGGTGACCACCTCGTCGATCTCGGCGTGCCGCTTGAGCCAGGCCGGCAGCGTGGCCCACAGCAGCCCGCCGACGGCACCCGCCGCGAACCCGAGCGGCAGCGCCACGGACGGCGGGCAGGTCCGGCAGACGCGAGCGCCGAGCGCGGTGGTGCCGACGGCGCCGACGAGGAACTGGCCCTCGGCGCCGATGTTCCAGTAGCCGGCCCGGAACGCGATCGCCACCGCGATGCCGGTGAACAGCAACGGCGTCGCGGTCAGCAGCACCTCGTAGATGCCCGCGGTCGTGGTGCAGCGGAGTGACCAGGTAGCGCTGGAAGGCCGCGGGCGGGTTGGCGCCCGCGAGCCGGATCGGGATCGCGGTCAGCGCCAGGGTGACGAGTGCGGCGACCAGCACCGCCAGCGGAGCGACCCATCGCGGCTCGTGTCCGCGCAGCACGAGCCTCATGCCGGCACCGCCTCGCCGGTCATCATCGCGCCGAGCCGGTCGCTGGTGGCGTCGCCGGCGTCGAGTACGTCGACCAGTGAGCCGCGGAACAGCACGCCGATCCGGTCGCAGAGCGCGTGCAGCTCGTCGAGGTCCTCGGAGATCACCAGCACCCCGGTCCCGGCGTCGCGGAGCTCGGCGAGCTGCGCGTGGACGTACTGGTAGGCGCCGATGTCCAGCCCCCGGGTCGGGTGTGCCACCACGAGCGCACGCGGCTGCCGCGCCAGCGCCCGCGCCAGCAGCACCTTCTGCATGTTGCCGCCCGACAGCGACGAGACCGGGTCGGTCGGCCGGGCGCGGATCGCGAACCGCTCGATCAGCTGCTCGGCGTGCGCCCGGATCGCCGCCCGGTCCAGCCGGCCGCGACGGCTGAACGAGTCGAGGTCCTCGAGCACGAGGTTCTGCTCGACGCTGAGCGACGCCACCACGCTGCCTCGGCGGTCCTCGGTGAGCCGGCCCAGGCCGGCCGCGAGTCGTGCGGCCACCGGGGCGTCGGTGATGTCGGTGCCGCCGACCCGGATCCGCCCGGAGGTGACCGGCCGGGTGCCGGCGAGCACGTCCATCAGCTCGGTCTGCCCGTTGCCGCTGATCCCGGCGATCCCGACGATCTCCCCGGCCCGCACCGTCAGGCTCAGGTCGTCGAGCACCGCCCTGTCGCCGTCCCGCACGCGTGACGCCTGTCCAGCTGCCAGCACCGGCGGGTCCGTCGCCGGTCGACGCGGTCAGGTGTCGGGTCCGCCACGGTGGCTTCGGGCGCCAGACCCACCGCGGCGGCCGTCTCCTCGTCGGCCGGCCGAGCGGTCACCGACCCCATCATCAGCCCGGCCAGCTCCTCGGCCCGGACGTCGGAGGTGACCCGCTCCCCCACCAGCCGACCGCGGCGCAGCACCACGACCCGGTCGGAGATCTCGGCGACCTCGCGCAGCTTGTGGGAGACGAACAGCACTCCCAGCCCGGCGGTGCGGAGCCGCTCGACGGTGGCGAAGAGCGCGCGCACGTCCTGCGGGGTGAGCACCGCGGTCGGCTCGTCGAGGATCAGCACCCGGCACTCGTGGAACAGCGCCTTGACGATCTCGACCCGCTGCCGCTCCCCGATCGACAGCGTGGACACGAGCCGGTCGGGCTCGAGGTGCACGCCGAGCCGATCCATCGCGTCCATGACGCGCTGCCGGTTGCCGTCGTACGTCGACCCGGCCGAGGCCCACCGAGGACAGCGCGACGTTCTCGGCGACCGTCATGGTCTCCACCAGCGAGAACTCCTGGGTGACCATGCCGATCCCGGCAGCCATGGCGTCCCGCGGCGAGGCGATGTCGACCGTCCGCCCGTCCACGGCGATCGTGCCGGCGTCCGCGCGGACCAGGCCGTAGACGACCTTCATCAGCGTGGACTTGCCGGCGCCGTTCTCGCCGAGCATCGCCACGACCTCGCCGGGCGCGACGGTGAGGCCGACCGTGTCGTTGGCGAGCAGGTCGCCGTACCGCTTGGTGATCCCGGCGAGCTCGAGCAGCGGCTCGCGGCGGTCGTCACTTCTTGGAGACGTCGATGGACCCGGCGGGCGCCGACTCGTCGACGGGGGTCGTGAACGAGCCGTCCATCATCGCCGCCTTCTTGTCCTCGACCTTCTGGACCAGGTCGTCGGGCACGCCGCCCGACGATGTCGGTGTTGATCTCCGCGAGCTCGCTGCCCTTCTCCTTCATGAAGGAGTACTTGCCGAGGTCCACGGCCTCGGGCGCGATCTTCGCCTGCTCGATGACCGCCTCGACGGTCGGCAGCATGTGCCAGACCAGGGAGGTGGCGACGTTCTGCGGCGCCTCGTCCTTCTGGTCGACCATCATCCCGATCACCGGCACGTCGGCGTCCTTCGGCGGCGGCGATCACGCCGTCGCGCTCGGCGAACAGCACGTCGGCATTCGCGGAGAGCTGGGCCTGGGCGGCCTGCTTGGCGGTCGCCGGGTCGAAGAAGCTGTTGATGAACGAGACCTTGACCGTCGCGTTCGGGTTGGTCTCCTTGGTCGCCCATCACGAAGGCGTTGACGATCCGGTTGACCTCCGGGATCGGCATCGCGCCGACCACGCCGATCGTGTCCGACTTGGTCAGCCCGCCGGCGAGCATGCCCGCGAGGTAGGCCGGGTCCTGCAGCCAGTTGTCGAAGACGCTGAGGTTGGGCGGCTGCGGCTTCTCGCCCGACCCGAAGGCGAACGGGATGTCCGGGAACTCGGCGGCGACCTTGCGGACCGCCTCCTCCGCGGCGAACGCGTCGCCGATGATCGCGTCGGGCTTCTCGTTGGTGGCGATGTCGCGCAGTCCCCGCTCCATCGCGTCGGCGGTGGCGAGGTTGTCGACGTGCTTGTACTCGATGTCGCCGTTGTCCGCGGCCTGGGTCAGCGCGGCGTGGATGGCGCCGTCCCAGGGCTCCTCGAGCGGGGTGGCGAAGACGCCGTAGATCAGCGGCTTGTCGCCTCCCCCGGAGCCCGAGCCGCCGGCGGACGGCTGCTCGTTGCCCGTCGTACCCCCGCAGGCGGCCAGGAACAGGGCGAGCACCGCCGCTGTGACGGCGAGGAGGAGGCTGCGTGAGCCGCAGCGGGAGCGAGAGCTCGGAACCATCGTGGACCTCCGTAAGACGAAGCCGACGTGGGCACCACGCTCGGTCACACGAGCTGACGGAGACATGGTGTCCGTGGTTCGGAGCGTACTACCGGCCGGCCGGTTCTGGCCTCCACAGCGCGTGAGGTCGGGCGCACTTCCTCATGCCCAGTGCTCCGAACCACTAGCAACTGGCGTTCGGGCTCACCACCGAGGTCGGCTTCTGGGCCGTTCGGGCCTTGGCCACCTTTCCGTGCTTGGGCGCGCCCGTCCTGGCCTTCTTCTTGTGGCGTTGTGACGTGGGCGCATCGCTGCTGTGCCTCCCGATTGCCGCGTCGTCGGTGTTGGCGAAGATTTCGGTTCAGTCACGCATGCGGTGTTGGGGACGAGGTTATGGGTGACGACACCGGCGACGAGTCCGCCCAGACGTAGCCAAAGTGGGCCCGATCACTGCCGATTAGGCCGGCCAAGGAGATCACGAACCTCGATACCGAGGTCTTGCGCTTTCGCGGCCGAGATCGCTTCCGGGACGCGACATTGCGGACCATTAGACGCTCCGGAATGACGACGTCGACGGCGACCTACGAACGGCACGGCAACCTCTCCGGGTTCGAGCCCCCTGGCGGCAGGGCTGCGGTGAGAGTCTGGGTTGCAGCGGGGGCTACCCCGGGATCTTCTCGGCGAGAATGTCGATCTTCTCGATCTGCGGTTCGGAGAAGAGGACGCCGGTGTTCGGTCCGAGCGCTTGGCCGACGCCGCCGGCGAGGTGGGCATCCCGGGCCTCGTCATCGGGGAACACGTCGTACACGCCGAAGGTCGAGGGGCCGAACTGGATGGCGAACCAGGCGATGGTGCCTGGCTCGTCCATCACGATCGAGCGCGCACCTTTGAGGAACTCAGCGAGCTCCGTCTTTACCTGGCAAGGCCTCGAGTCGTACTAGGAGGGCTTTGGTCAGCATGGACGGACTCCTTCACTGCGAGGGTCGCGGCCACGGAAGGTCCAGCCACCAGACGCACGCTACTCCTCGGCGGTACACGAGGACCATGTTATGGAGCCCACGAGCCGTGACGTCTGGGCCGGCAAATGAGTTGACGCCGCGGACCTACGTCGAGACCCGAGTCATACCACCGCCTGAGCCGCTCCAGTGGTCGGAGCCGGGCGTGCCGAGGCAGCGATGCTGAACGGATCCGCGTTTGCTCAGGGTCGCGTTGCCAATCCGACGTCCCGGTGTGCTACTGCGACGACGGGCGTGGCGGGAGTTGCACTCCCGCCCCGCCCGTCGTGTCTCGCGCGTCGACGAATCAGCTGCAGCCGCTGGTGCTGCCGCAGCCTTCGCAGACGTAGCAGCTGCCGGCCGGGCGCATCTTGGTGCCGCAGGTGAAGCAGAGCGGGCTGTCGACCGCCGTGCCGGTGATGGCCTCCATCAGCTCGGCGGAGGTGTGCACGCCCTTGGCGCCTCCTTGACCGGGCCGTCCTCGACGGACTCGGTCGTGGTCTCGACAGGCTCGACCAGCTCGGCGGCGTCCTCGGCCGGCGTCGACGCTCGAGGCGGCGCTGTCAGGATCGGCCTCGGGGACCTCCTCGACGGCGGCCTCGTAGGAGCCCGTCTCGAGCTGCGCTGACGCTCTCGGCGGTGTAGATGCCCATCGCGGAGCGCTTCTCGAACGGCAGGTAGTCCAGCGCCAGGCGACGGAAGATGTAGTCCATGATCGACTGGCCATCCGCATGTCCGGGTCGTCGGTGAGGCCGGCCGGCTCGAACTTCATGTTGGTGAACTTCGAGACGTAGGTCTCCAGCGGGACGCCGTACTGCAGGCTGATGCTGATCGCCATCGAGAAGGCGTCCATCACCCCGGCCAGGGTCGAGCCCTGCTTGCCGAGCTTGAGGAAGACCTCGCCCAGGCCGTCGTCGGGGTACGAGCCGGCCGTCATGTAGCCCTGGCGCCACCGACGGTGAACGACGTGGTCCGCGACGGCCGCGACTTCGGCAGCCGCTTGCGGACGGGACG
>CAWBAQ010000022.1:0-73059 GCA_963786795.1 uncultured Actinomycetota bacterium | reverse complement strand
TCCGTTAGTGGAAGTTGTTGGAGGAACGAAGACAGCGCCGGAAGCGATTCAACAAGCGATCGCATTTTATGCGTCGATTGGGAAGAAACCGATCCATTTGAAGAAGGAACTTCCTGGTTATGTCGGAAACCGACTGCAAGCGGCGCTTTACAAAGAGATCATGTATCTGATTCAGCATGATGCGCCGAGCGTTGAAGACGCAGACGTAGCGGTGAGTTATGGGCCGGGACCGCGCTGGGGAGTGATGGGGCCTAGTTTGCAATGGCATCTGGGTGGAGGCGCCGGCGGCATCAAACACTTCATGGATCATCTGATGGATCCATTGACGCGATGATCAAAATTCTCGGTACTCCGGACATCACGCCGGAGCTCAAACAAACGATTGTCGAAGGAGTCTCGGGAAGCCGGGAATCGTCCGGTCGATGAACTCGCGCAAGAAGAGAACGAGTTGCTAATCGGACTCCTTCGCTTGCGCGCACAGGCGAGCAACAGCGCACCTACACGACAACAGAAACAACAAGCGGCTTAAGCAAGGAGAAGAAAGTCATGAACCAAACACAATCCATAGCTACCCCACCTAATATCAGTCGCCACCCTGAACAGGTGGGTGATTATCAAACAAGCTCCGTAAGCGACGGATTGACCAAATCACTCGAATCAAAGCTTAACGCTCCCGCGTCATCGCCGGAGTTTGATCTACATGCCGAAACAAACGCCGTGTTAAAGGATATTGGGCTAATAACCGCGGATGCCGGAGGCAAGCTCACGTTCTACGGAAGCGATCCGATTCTCCCAAGCCCGATGCGTTTCGGGACAATGGCCGCGATCGGTTTGGCCGCTAGAAGCGTCGCGCTGACGGCACTTTGGAGGCAAACCACGGCGAAGGACAGGATATCTCGGTCGACGTGCGCAAGGCATTGCGGCGTTTCGCGGGATTCTTTGAAGGAAAATGGGAAACCATTAATGGCCGGCCGCCCTCCCCAGATGGCTATGCTGTTACCCGTTCCTGAAGATTTGGATGCATTTTTTCTTCCGCGAGACACGGGATGGACGGCACGTGCTGGCGCTAGACTTTTATCCTCAACTCCTCGCACGCACCCTCGATTTGCTCCAGTCCAGCCAGAGTAACGAATCCATTAACGACGCCATACGCAAATGGGACGCAGTGGAGCTAGAAGAGGCTGCGGCAGCGGAAGGACAGTTCTGGCCATGGTGCGGACGAACGAAGAATTTCGCCGGGAACCCCAATACACCGAGGTCCTTTCGAAAATGCCTCTGATCACGGTGGAGAAGATTGGCGAAAGCGATCCCGTTCCGCTCAAGGCGAATGGCAATCTTCCTCTCTCGGGTGTTCGCGCATTGGGAATGGGTCACGTGATCGCCGGAGCCGGAATGGGCCGAGACATGGCCCTATACGTCGCGGACGTCCTCAACATCTGGAGACCACGCGATTCGGAGGTCGAAGCGTTCGTATGGGATGTCCAGGTGGGCATGCGTTCAACGATCCTCGACGATGCGAAGGAAGATCGAGAAAAATTCAATCAGCTTCTAAAAGATGCTGATGTATTCTTTGCCAATAAACGTCCTGGATTTCTAAGAAGCACGGCCTCGATGCCGAATCGCTTTGCGAGCAGAAGCCCGGATTGATTCATGCAATCGTCGCTATGCACGGCGAGAAGGGACCGTGGTCGAATCGACCCGGTTTCGATGAGATTGGCGCCGCAGTCTCCGGACTTTTTACGATCGAAGGTTCTCCAACCCGGCCGAAACAGCCGCCAATCGTCCCGATTGCCGACAATGTCGTTGGCTGGTTAGGGACAACTGGGATTCTCGCTGCGTTGCGCGGGGGCAATCGAAGGCGGCAGCTATCGCGTTGTGGTCTCGCTGACGCGGACCGTGCTGTGGTTGCTCTCGTTAGGTATTTTCGACAAGGCCTACGCGAAAGCGACCGCCGGTTCGACCGACGAGCACAAGTACATCGCTCCGGATCTGTTTACCGCGGAAACACCGCTTGGCACTTATCAGGGGATGACGGACCAAATCGTTTTGTCGCGCACACCCGGAGCCTTCGACCGTTGGTTCCGCGCGGGTCAAGCAAACCCGAATGGCTGCCGTCCGAAAATGACCGACTGTATATATAATATGCTCGCATAATTAATCCCGTAGCTCTTCCCGCTCTTCGAACAGCTGCAACTTTCTTCCTCTTCATCAATTTGCTGGGAGGGACCTACATCTTTCGCAATCGCCACCGATTCTTTGACCAGGATTCAAATGTGGACAATGACATTCCCGCCGTTCGCAAGTTGAGGATGGAGGTCGTCATGATCCCGTGGCTAGTTTTGACCACGCTTCTTGTTATTCTTCTGATCTATCTCTGGTGCGCTTGATAGTGCCGCCGTCCGCTTCGCCGCACTGATCTGGCCATCCATCGCCAAGGCGCCAGGCAGTTATCCAGTTTAGTGGCCGCGGTTGACTTGATCGCTCGATACTCTTTGCATGAAGAAACCGCTAGAAAAACCAAGATTCCCTAAAATTTAGACGCTGAAACGCTTGAGAAATAGATGGGAAAAAGACTGAATGATTACGGCCATCAATAATATCTTGATCGCGCGGATCGCGTTACGATTCGCGTAAGTTCCTGACCAACCAGCCGCCGCGGCCTGGTATCCCATCAGGACGACAGCGACGTCGGCCCACGCCAGAGAGAGATGCCCCGCCAATAGCAGAGGGGTGCCGGCCAGGATCGAGGCTCCACTCCCGGTCACCGCGGCTGACAGAAGCAGGACGCCGATCGCAGGCGGAGGGTCTCCGGCCATCCAACCACCGCAGAGCGGAGACGAGGACCGTCGCGATGAGCCCCGCAGCCACAGCGATCGCTAGCAACTCGTTGGCGATCGTGACATTGACCGCCCCGTAGACCGCTGTCCGCACGGGTGGACGGTCGCCCATGGAGAGCGACCTCGCACAACACACCCGGTAGTGACGAGAACGCCGAGTAGGAGAAGTACTCGGATTCTCCGATTGTGTGCGGTAGGTGGCCATGCGTCAGCAGAGCGAACGCATGACTGACCCACGTCGCGTTGTCCTCGCTCTTGTAGAGGAAGGCGAACCGCTGGGCGGTTCTGAGCCCGGACGGGCCTGCCCGCCACGCAACTGCGCACATGCCCAGCACGATGATCGCGGGCACCGCGACAAGTCCTGCGCGCCACACCGGCAACCGCTTCGACCCGAGAACGGCGACGACGGGACGCAGGACACCCAGTGCGTGATCCACCATCCGCCAATGGCAGCGAGACGGGTTGTGGTGATGCCGAACGGGACGCCCACCTTGCCGGCCGCCATCATCAGCGCCGTCGCCAGCATGAGCGAAGGGGCAGCAGCCAGGACGAGCCCCAATATCGATGCGGCGAGTCTGCTGGGGCTCGGGCCAGGAACACGACGCTGGCGATCAGCACACCGACCGCCGTCAGCCCGGCGGAGACGCTGGCGGGGACCAGACCCGCTTCCGACATGAGGGCCAGCATCAAGGTGAGTGTGCACGACAACACTGCCGGCAGGAGGGGAGTGACCCGTGCTCTTTCCCGAACGGGTGGGTCGAGTCGTGCACGTTTCTTGGTCATGGCGTCTGGCAGTGCGTCAGTCAGCACGTCGTCCCCGTATTCCGGTTGGTTGCAGTTCGGAACTATAACGGGAGTTGTGAACCCTTCATGACGGGTCATCGATCCAGCCATTCGCGTGGGGCGGGAACCGTGCGCTAGGCGGGAACCAGGATCCTTTCGAAGGCTTTGCTCTCTGAGCATGCCACCCTGCACTGTCGTTGAGTGGGGGAGCTGGTGCGGTTCAAGCGATCGAGGACCGACGTCAAAGAACCGGTGGAAGGTCGGTAGATCAGCGCGCCTGGCGCCCAGGCGACATTTCGACACACAGGTTCGAGGGGTTATGTTTGAGGATCGACCGTCCGTGCTCGTGGTCGTCCCCACGCTCGGCGAACGACCCGACACCCTGCGGAGTCGCTGGCCAGCGTGCGGGCGCAGGAGGGCGTCGACGCCCACCTCGTCGTGGTGGTGCCGGCCGACGCGGCCGAGTCCCGGGCGATCGCCGACCGAGCACGGCGCGACCCTCGTGGACGACCCGAGGCGCGGGCTCTCCGCCGCCGTGAACGCCGGTATCGCCGCGCGCGACGGCGAGGAGCTCTACGCCTGGCTCGGTGACGACGACCTGCTCTCGCCCGGCGGTCTGCTGCGGCTCGCCCGCATGCTCGACGACGACCCCTCCGCGGTCGTGGCCTACGGCGCCTGCACCTACATCGACGACCAGGGCCGCACGGTGACCGTCAGCCGGGCCGGCGACCTGGCCAGCAAGATCCTGGCGTGGGGCCCGGACCTGGTGCCGCAGCCCGCGTCGCTGACCCGGCTCGACGCCCTCGTGGCGGCCGGGGAGTACGACGAGACGCTGCGCTTCGCCATGGACCTCGACATGTTCCTCCGGCTCAAGCGCCGGGGCGCGTTCCTCTCCACCAAGGAGGAGACCGCCGCCTTCCGCTGGCACGCCGACTCGCTCACGGTGGCGAACCGTGGGCTGTCGCTGGCCGAGTCGGAGAAGGTGAAGCGGCGCTACCTCCCGCGCCGGGTCCGGCCGCTCTCGCCGCTGTGGGACGTGCCGGTGCGCGTCGCGACCCGGGTCGCCGCGCGTCAGGTCAACGCCCGGGCGCGCAAGGTCGCGGCGCACCGCCTGAGTCGAGGGCTCAGTCCTCGTCGGACGCGGCCGGGTGGCGCTCGACCTCGGTGGTGCGACTCGATCTCCAGCCGCAGCAGGCCGACCTCCTCGGCCAGCGTGCGCGTGCGCTCCTCGAGCCGGCCCATCTCGTAGCTCTGGTGGATGCTGACGCCGAGCAGCAGCATGCTCGCGCCGAAGAACAGCAGGTTGGCCGGCACCTGCGACGCCGACGAGGTCGGCGGCCGCGGTGAGCGTCGCGCGGGAACACCGCGATGACCAGCGTGACCAGTGGCGACGACGACCCAGAACACGGCGTACTTCTCGCGCAGCCGGCGCCGGCGCAGGAGCTCGAAGAGCAGGGTGAGCGTGATCAGCGACCCGATCAGCCCCAGGACGTAGTTGGCTCTCACAGGTCCTCCTCGCTGAGGTTCTCGAGGGTGGTCGGCCACTTGCGCACCAGCGCCAGGCCCAGCGCGACGACGGCCCGCAGCAGGTAGAGCGCTGGCCTTGAGCGGGGTCTGGCTGGCCCGGCCCGCCGGCGCGGATCCGCATCGACACCGGGACCTGGGTGACCGTGCACCCGGCGCGGATCGCGATCACCAGCGACTCGACGGTGTCACCGAGGTACTCGGCCGGGTAGTGGTCGGCGAAGACCCGGATCGCGCGGCGGTTGGCGGCGCGGAAGCCGCTGGTCACGTCGGTCAGCTTGTGGTGGGCCAGCCGGGTCAGCGTGAACGGCCAGCAGCCGCATCGCCCAGCGCCGGGGACCGCGGGCGCGGTAGTCGCCCTCGCCGGCGAACCGGGCGCCGACGACGATGTCGGCGGTGTCGAGCTCGTCGACCAGTGCCTTCAGGTACGTCGGGTCGTGCTGGCCGTCCGCGTCCACCTGGACGGCCACGTCGTAGTCGTGGCGCAGCGCGTAGCGGTAGCCGGCGCGCATGGCGCCGCCGACGCCGAGGTTGTAGGGCAGCTGGCAGACGAGGCACCGGCCCGCCGGGCGACCCGGGCCGTGTGGTCACCGGACCCGTCGTCGACGACGAGGACGTCGATGCCGGGGTTGACGCTCCGGTCAGCTCCTCGATCGTGCGACCGACCGACTCCTCCTCGTTGAAGGCAGGAACGACCGCCAGCACGCGTGGGTACGGGCGAGGCGTCTGCGGGCATGACCGGCATCCTAGGTCAGGCACGGTCCAGACCAGAGGACTCACCCACGCCACGTCGACCTCGGCGAGCATCTCGCGCAGCAGCGGCAGGCTGATCCCGACGACGGTGTGGTGGTCGCCCTCGATGCCGCGCACGAACGCGCCGCCCAGCCCGTCGATCGGTGAACGCGCCGGCCACCTGCAACGGCTCGCCGGTCGCGACGTACGCGTCGATCTCCGCGTCGGTGACGTCGGCGAAGTGCACCGTGGTGGCCGCGGCCCGCACGCACCTCGGCGTGCCGCGGGGGCGATGACGCAGTGGCCGGTGTGCAGCACGCCGGAGCGGCCGCGCATCGACCGCCAGCGCGCCACGGCCTCGGCGGCGTCGCGCCGGCTTGCCGTGCACGGCGCCGTCGAGGCGCGAGCACCGAGTCGCAGCCGACCACGACGGCGTCGGGCACGGTCGCGCGGCGACCGCCCGGGCCTTGAGCGGCGCGAGCTCGGACGCCAGCGCCGCCGGGTCGGGGGTGCGTCACCTCCGACTCGTCGACCCCGGAGACCACCACCTCGGGGTCGAGCCCGGCGGACCGCAGCGTCGCCAGCCGCGCGGGCGACGCGCTGGCCAGGACCAGCCGGGTCACGAGATGCGGGCCAGCGCGGCCTGCAGCGGGTCGAGCCCGATCGAGCCCGAGGTCGAGCGCGGAGCGGTGGAACGACTTGAGGTCGAAGTCGCTGCCGAGCCGGGCCCGGGCGTCCTCGCGGGCCTGCAGCCAGATCCGCTCGCCGACCTTGTACGACGGAGCCTGGCCCGGCCAGCCGAGGTAGCGGTTCACCTCGAACTGGATGAACGCGTCCTCCATCCGGCAGTGCTGCGCGCATGAACTCCAGGCCGAGCTCCGGGGTCCACGTCTCGCCGGGGTGGAACCCGAACGGGTTGTCGCGGGGGATCTCCAGCTCGAGGTGCATGCCGATGTCGACGATCACCCGCGCGGCCCGGAAGCCCTGCCCGTCGAGCATGCCGAGCTTGTCGCCCGGGTCGTCGAGGTAGCCGAGCTCGTCCATCAGCCGCTCGGCGTACAGCGCCCAGCCCTCGCCGTGGCCGGAGACCCAGCACATCAGCCGCTGCCAGCGGTTGAGCACCTCCTTGCGGTAGGCCGTCTGGGCGACCTGGAGGTGGTGGCCCGGCACGCCCTCGTGGAAGACCGTGGTGACCTCGCGCCAGGTGGCGAAGGTGTCGATGCCCGCCGGCACGGCCCACCACATCCGGCCGGGGCGGGTGAAGTCCTCGCTCGGGCCGGTGTAGTAGATGCCGCCGTCGTTGGTCGGCGCGATGCAGCACTCGATCCGCCGGATCGGCTCCGGGATGTCGAAGTGGGTGCCGGCCATGTCCTCGAGGGTGCGGGTGGCCAGGTCCTGCATCCACTCGCGGAACGCCTCCTTGCCCTCGATGCGGCGCGACGGGTCGGCGTCGAGCGCGGCGACGGCCTCGTCGAGGGAACCGCCGGGGACGATCTTGTCGGCGACCTGGGCCATCTCGTCCTCGATGCGCTTGAGCTCCTCGAAGCCCCAGGCGTAGGTCTCCTCGAGGTCGACGGTGGCGCCGAGGAAGTAGCGCGAGCCGAGGGAGTACCGCTCGCGGCCGACCGCGTCCCGGTCGCGGCCGCGCGGGGCGAGGTCGTCGTCGAGCCAGCGGCCGAACGTCGGCGAAGGCGTCGCTCGCCGCGCGTGGCCGTGCCGCTCGAGGTCGCCGGCGCGAGGCCCTCGACGTCGGTCTGCGCCGACCAGGCCGAGGAAGAAGTTGTCGCCGCCGTCCTGGCCCGGTCCAGCTGCGCACCTGCTCGGCGACCTCGGCGAGCTGCCGCTTGGCCGCGACGTGTCCCGCGTCGGCGGCCCGGGCGAGCGTCGCGCGGTAGCCGTCGAGCGCGGCGGGGATCGCGGCCAGCCGCGCGCCGATGTTGGACCAGGCCTCCTCGCCCTCGGTCGGCATCAGGTCGAAGACCGAGCGGACCTCGTGCAGGCCGCTGGAGATCACCGACACCTGGGACTGGGGCACGCCGCGCCTCGTCCATCTCGACCTCGAGCCCGAGCCGCTCCAGGAAGGCGTCCTTGGCGACCTGCTCGCGCTCGTCGACCGGCGTGGCAGCGGCTCGCGTCGGCCAGCGCCCGCCGGGTCAGCTCAGCCCGGGCGGCGAACCCGTCGGGGGAGAGGTCGGTCAGGACGTCGTCGTAGCCGGGCAGCCCGAGGTAGGTCGCGGCGATCGGGTCGAGGGCGGCGTAGTCGTCGACGAAGCGTTCGGCGACGGCGTCGACGGGGCGGGAGGAGGAGGCGTCGTGGGTCACCCGAGCACTGTAGGGCCGCCGGGCGGACGTGGCGGCAACGGACATCCTGCCGACACGCTCGTGTCACGTTCCCGTTCAGGTTCGGCGTGTTAGAACCGTCGGTGTGCGGATCGGGCAACGGGCGAGGTGTCGACGGGGGACGGGCCCTGGACGTGGGCCGCCTCCGCGGTCCTGGTCGTGCTGCTCGCGGCGGCCCTGCTGCTGCTCGTCAGGACCCGCGCTACTTCTTCCACGGCGACACCCAGTCGGCGTACCTCGGCTGGGAGTACCGCCTGGGTGAGCAGCTGCGCGCGGGCCACTGGCCGCTCTCGACCCGCACGCGTGGGCCAGCGGCAACGCTGTGGCCGAGGGCCAGTGGGGGCTGTTCAGCCCGCTGGTCGATCGGGCATCGGCCTGCTCGCCACGCGGCGTCGTCGAACGTGCTGGTGTTCGCCACCGCCGTGAAGCTGGCCCTGCCTGCGTCGGCGCGCTCGGGCACCTTCGCGCTGGCCCGCTCGTACGGCGCCGCCGCGCCGCTGGCCTTCGTGGCGGCCGTCGCCGCGCCGTTCGGCGGCATGACGCAGTACCTCGACCTGG
Source organism: uncultured Actinomycetota bacterium (assembly GCA_963786795.1). Classification (GTDB taxonomy): domain Bacteria; phylum Actinomycetota; class Actinomycetes; order Propionibacteriales; family Nocardioidaceae; genus Nocardioides_B. The sequence goes on along the minus strand of CAWBAQ010000022.1, from coordinate 64,285 downwards.
CGTCCTGGACGGCCGGCCTGATGATCTGGGCGCTCGCTGCCGTGGGTGTGGTGGGCGCTGCGCCGGACGATGTTCGCGGGGCGCGAACCCGGCTGGCGGTGCTGGTGCTCGGCTACCTGCTGGTCACCGTCGGCTACGTCTACGGCACGATCATGCTGATCCTCGTGCTCGGTCGGCAGCCTCGTCGAGCGCGCGGCTGCGCCGCGACCGGGCGGCCGGCCTGCCGCGTCGCTCGGCGTCGGCGTGGTCGTGCGGCCTGGTGGCCTGCACGGTCTACCTGCCCGGGCGTGCTCACCGCGCCGGTGACGATGCGCGGCGAGGCGCCTTCCGCGGGCTCGCGCGGCAAGTTCGCGCGGACCCGCTGGCCCTGCTCGCCTCGCTGCTGCCGACGACGGCGGTGCCGGGCACGACCCTGCACCTGCTGCCCGTACGCCTTCGTCGCCTGGTTCCTGCCGGTCGCTGGTCCTGGTCGACTGGAGCGGCTGCGCCGGCGGTGGCGCCCGCTCGCGGGGCTGCTGCTGTTCACCGCGGTGATGGTGCTGGTGGTGGTCGCCGCTGCCGGAGCAGGTCGGGTCCGTTGCGCTGGCCGCTGCGGCTCGCAGCCGTTCCTGGTGCAGGCCGTCGTGGTGCTGACCGCCGTGCTGCTGTCTCGGCTACGCCGTCCGCCGTCCGTCGCGGCGGCGCCTGCGCTCGGCCTGGTCTGGGTGGTGCTGGCCGGGCGTCGTGGCGGCTGCTGCGCGCGCCTGATCTGTGGCCGGCACCTGCTCGCGCTGGTCGGTGCGGCCGCCGGTTCGTCGCGGTCTGGTGGTGGCCTGGTGTGGCGCCGCCGGACCGCGGCGGCCCTGCGGCGCCGGGGCCGATCGGTCGCCGCCGGGCTCACCGTCGTCCTCGGCGCTGCTGCAGCACGTGGTTCTTCCCCGGTGCTGCCGTCACCCGAGCGGAACATGCCGGCCCTGGCGCGCGACTACCGGCGACCGCTTCCGGCCGCCCGAGGGCGACGTGCTCGTCGTGGGTGACACCGGAGCCGCGCTCTGCAGGCGGACCCGACGTGGGCGCGCGAGTCGCTGTCCGGCTCGGCGTGGTACCTCGGCCCGCACCGTGTCCAGAACAGCTACACGACGATCAGCTTCCGGCGTACCGCGACCGCTACTGCATCGAGTACGACGGCTCCACCTGCCCGGCGCTGCTCGACGCAGCTGTTCTCCACCGAGCCCGCGACCGGGCGGCGTCGGGTGGACCTGCTCGCGGTCAGCACGCTGCTGCTGGTCCGGGCGGACTTCCCCGGCCGGGACCTGACGGCCGCCGCCATCGGGGTGGCGGGTCGCGGCGTCGACGCCCGCGCACGGTCACCTGGGTGCGCAGGCACGGCCGGTGCCGGGCGCCGGCGCGCCCGGTCTGGTCGTCGCCGGGGACGATCCGGTGCCCGGGTCGCGCTCCGACCAGCGATCGGTGCGGCTTCACGGTGCCCGGGTTCCCGCCGGCGGTGGTCGGGTCGTGATCTGCCGCGCTGGCCTGGCCCGGGTTCACCACGCGACGTGGGGCCGAGGGCGGCCCGTCGGTCGACGGCTACCTGCTGACCGTGGACCTGCCCGCCGACGCAGCCGGGAGGACCGTCACGGTGCGGTACTCCCCGCCGGGGTGGCACCGTCGAGGTCGGTGACCTGGTGGCTGGCGGTCGCTCGGTGCGCGTCGGCCTGGTGCGGAGCCGCCGCGCTCAGCCGCGGCGCGGTCGACGGCGCTGAGCCCCTCGTCGCCGAAGGCGCACGCGGTCATGTCGGCCAGCGCCGCCGGTCTCGTCGGCGGTGCTCGGGCGCCCGCATCGCGAGCATCACGTTGAGCAGCATCCCGTGGGCCACGAACCCGGTGGCCTGCTCCGGCGGTGCAGCCGGTGCCGCGGATCAGCTCGTAGATCTCGCCCATGCAGCCGCGGGCCTTGGCGCCGATCGCCGCGTCGTCGCCGGCCGCGAAGCCGTGCATCATCACCAGCAGCAAGTCCCGGTCGGCGAGCAGCTCGGTGTAGGCCGCCCCAGCCGCGCCCAGTCGTCCTCGTCCTCGGGGTCGAACGGCTGCTCGTCGAGCACCTGCGCCGGAAGGCGTCCTGGATGCGGTCGGTGGCCCGCTCGAACACGGCGAGGAACAGGTCGCGCTTGGTGCCGAACATCCGGACGACGTAGGGCTGCGAGACGCCGGCCTCGCGGGCCACGACGTCGGTGCTGGTGCCGGCGTACCCGGTGCGGGCGAACGCGCGGGTGGCGGCGTCGAGCACCTGCTCGCGGCGCTCGTCGGCGCTCATCCGGGGGATCGGTGCGGACTTCTCGGCGGCCATGGTTGACATGTTATCAGTCGATTACTTAGAGTCGCGAGCTAAGTAATCATTCGATGCCTTCTTGGAGCTGCCATGGCTCCCTCACCACCCCCGCGCCGGTCGCCGTCGCCCCGCAGCCCGCCGGTCCGGCGCCGGCGCCGGCCCGCCCGCCGGGTGCCGATCTGGCTGGCCGTGCTGGCCACCTCGCTGCCGATGTTCATGGCCACCCTCGACAACCTGGTGATGACCAGCGCGCTGCCGGTGATCCGCACCGACCTGGCGGCGTCGGTCGACGACCTGGCCTGGTTCGTGAACGCCTACACGCTGGCCTTCGCGACGTTCATGCTCCCGGCCGCGACGCTCGGCGACCGCTGGGGCCGCCGCCGGGTGATGCTCGGCGGGCTGACCGCTCTTCACGCTCGCGTCGATCGCCTCGGCGCTGAGCCTCTCCTCCGGGGCACTGATCGCGGCCCGGGCGGTCCAGGGCCTCGGCGCCGCGGCGGTCATGCCGCTGTCGCTGACCCTGCTGGCCGCGGCCGTGCCCGTGGCGATGCGCCCGGTCGCCATCGGCATCTGGGGCGGCGTGTCCGGCCTCGGCGTCGCGCTCGGGCCGGTGATCGGCGGCGCCGTCGTCGAGGGCGTCAGCTGGCAGGCGATCTTCTGGCTCAACGTGCCCGTCGCCGTGGTCGCCGGCCCGCTGCTGTGGTTCGCCGTGTCGCGAGTCCTTCGGCCGCCGTCAGCGCCTCGACGTGCGCGGCACCCTGATGCTCGGCGGCGCGGTCTTCCTCGGCATCTGGGGCATCGTGCACGGCAACGACGACGGCTGGGCCTCGGCCGCGCGTCCTGGTGCCCGCTGGTGGTGGCCGCCCTGCTCGTCCCGGCGTACGTCGCCCACGCCCGCTCCGCGACGCGTCGCGACTTCGCGGTGCTGCCGCTGCGGCTGTTCGCCTCGCGCGGCTTCTCGGTCGCGAACGTGATCGGCCTGAGCTTCACGATCGGCATGTTCGGCGCGGTGTTCCTGCTCGCCCAGAACCTCCAGATCGTGATGGGCTACAGCCCGCTCGAGGCCGGGCCTGCGGACGCTGCCGTGGACCGCGGCGCCGATGGTCGTCGCGCCGATCGCCGGCGCCCTCGCGTCCCGGACCGGGCTGCGGGCGCTGCTCGTGACCGGCCTGGTGCTCCAGGCCGGTGTCGCTGGTGTGGCTGGCGCGTGGTCACCGAGGCCGGCTCGTCGTACGCGTCCTTCGTCCCCGGCCTGGTGATGGCCGGCATCGGGATGGGGCTGACCTTCGCGCCGAGCGCCACCGCGGTGCTCGACGGGATGGGCGACGACGACTTCGGCACCGCGAGCTCGGCGAACTCCACGATCCGCGAGTTCGGCGTCGCTCTCGGGGTGGCCGGCCTGACCGCGGTGTTCCTCGGCAACGGCGGCGAGCTGACGCCGACCGGCTACACCGGCGCGATCGGCCCGGCCCTGCTCGTCGGTGCGGCGGCGTGCTGGTCGCGGTCGTCGCCGCGCTTCTTCGCGCCGGGCCGCAGGACGACCTCCGCTGGTTGAGGTGCCTCAGCGGGGGAGGGTGCTCGGAGCGCCAGGAGGGGGCGAGCGGGGCCCGCACCTTGCGGTGGGGGCGAGGACCACTCCGAGCGCGGCATCCGCTCGTCGGCCACCTGCGCGGCGCCGAGCGCGGAGACCACGGCGACCAGGGCGGCGAGCTCCTCGTCGGTGGGGTCGCCCTTGACGACGTGCAGCAGCGGCCGCTGGGGCTCCTGGGCGTCGTTCACAGCGGCCATCAGAGGGGGATGTTCCCGTGCTTCTTCGGCGGCAGGGTCTCCCGCTTGGAGCGCAGCAGCCGCAGCGCCCGGACGATCTCCACCCGGGTCTCGTGCGGGTGGATCACCGCGTCGATGTAGCCACGCTCGGCGGCGAGGTAGGGGTTGGCGAGGTGGTCCTCGTACTCCTGCACCAGCTCGGCGCGCCGGCTCTCCGGGTCCTCGGCGTCCTTGAGCTCGGAGCGGTAGAGGATGTTGACCGCGCCCTGCGCGCCCATCACGGCGATCTGCGCGGTCGGCCAGGCGAGGTTCATGTCGGCGCCGAGGTGCTTGGACCCCATCACGTCGTACGCGCCGCCGTAGGCCTTGCGGGTGATCACGGTGATCAGCGGGACGGTCGCCTCGGCGTACGCGTAGATCAGCTTGGCGCCGCGGCGGATGATGCCGTTCCACTCCTGGTCGGTGCCGGGGAGGAAGCCGGGTACGTCGACGAAGGTCAGCACCGGCACGTTGAACGCGTCGCAGGTGCGCACGAAGCGGGCGGCCTTCTCGGAGGCGTCGATGTCGAGGGTGCCGGCGAACTGCATCGGCTGGTTGGCGACGACGCCGACGGGGCGGCCCTCGACCCGGCCGAAGCCGATCAGCAGGTTCGGCGCGAACAGCGGCTGCACCTCGAGGAACTCGCCGTCGTCGACGACCGACTCGATCACGGTGTGCATGTCGTAGGGCTGGTTGGGCGAGTCCGGGATCAGCGTGTCGAGGGCGCGGTCCTCGTCGGTGAGCTCGAGGTCGGCCACCTCGTCGTACGACGGGAACGGCTCGTCGAGGTTGTTCTGCGGCAGGTACGCGATCAGCGCCTTGACGTAGTCGATGGCGTCGGACTCGTCGGTGCCCATGTAGTGCGCGTTGCCGGACTTGGTGTTGTGCGAGCGGGCGCCGCCGAGGTCCTCCATGGAGACGTCCTCGCCGGTGACGGTCTTGATCACGTCGGGACCGGTGATGAACATGTGCGAGGTCTGGTCGACCATCACGGTGAAGTCGGTGACGGCGGGGGAGTACACCGCGCCGCCGGCGCACGGGCCCATGATCAGCGAGATCTGCGGGATCACCCCGGACGCGTGCACGTTGCGGCGGAAGATCTCGCCGTACAGCCCGAGCGAGACCACGCCCTCCTGGATGCGCGCGCCGCCGGAGTCGTTGATGCCGATGATCGGGCAGCCGGTCTTCATCGCGAGGTCCATGACCTTGACGATCTTCTCGCCGAACACCTGGCCCAGCGAGCCGCCGAAGACCGTGAAGTCCTGCGCGAACACGCACACCTGGCGGCCGTCGATGGTGCCGTAGCCGGTGACCACGCCGTCGCCGTAGGGCCGGTTCTTCTCCAGGCCGAACGCGGTCGAGCGGTGCCGGGCCAGCTCGTCGAGCTCCACGAAGGAGTCCTCGTCGAGCAGCTCGAGGACCCGCTCGCGGGCCGTCTTCTTGCCCTTCTTGTGCTGCTTCTCGACGGCCTTCGCGGACGCCGCGTGCACCGCCTCCTCGAGACGACGGCCGAGATCCGCGACCTTGCCGGCCGTCGTGTGGATGTCGATGTCGTCCGGGACCTCGGTGCCTTCGCCGGGCTTCTCGCTGGCGGGCTTCGCCGCTGCTTCGCTCACGGGGTGCAATCTAGTGCCTGTGCCGAACCCCCTGCCCGACCCCCCGACCAGCCGCCCGCCGCTCGACACCCGGGCGCTGGCGGCCCCCGGCTGGCGGGTCGAGGTGACGCCGGCGTCACCGTCCACGAACGCCGACGTCGCCCGGCGCGCCCGGGCGGGCGAGCCGGCCGGACTGGTGGTGGCGACCGAGCACCAGACGGCGGGCCGCGGCCGGCTCGACCGGGTGTGGGTCACCCCGCCGCGCGCGGCGCTGACGTTCTCGCTGCTCGTGCGGCCCGGCTCCGTGCCCGTCGCCCGCTGGCCGTGGCTGCCGCTGCTGACCGGTCTGGCCGTGGTGGACGGCGTGCGCAGCGCCACCGGCGTCGAGGCCTCCCTCAAGTGGCCCAACGACGTCCTCGTCTCCGGGCTCAAGGTCGCCGGCATCCTCGTCGAGCGCGTCGAGGGCACGCCCGGTGTCGGCGGAGGCGCTGCGGCGGTCGTCGGCGTCGGGCTCAACGTCTCCTCGACCCGCGAGGAGCTCCCCGTCGCGACCGCGACGTCGCTCGAGCTGGCCGGCGCGGGCCACGTCGACCGGTCCGCGCTTGCTGGCCGCGCTGCTCACCTCCTTCTCCACCCGGTACGACGGGTGGGTCGGCGCCGGAGGGGCCGGGCTGCGTCCGTCGTACGCACGGGCGTGCTCGACCCTCGGGCGGGAGGTGCGAGTGGACCTGCCCACGGGCGAGCCCCTGCTGGGCCGGGCGGTGGACGTCGACGAGGAGGGGCGGCTGCTGGTCGACGACGGGGCCCGCGTGCATGCGCTGAGGGCGGGCGACGTCGTGCACGTGCGACCGGAGTGAGCCCACGCCCTGCGTGTCATGATGCGCAGGTGGCGATCTCCCGCAGGCTCCTCAACGAGGGCGAGCGCGTCGTCGTGTCGACGCGCACGCACGTCAAGGCGCTGCTGGTGCCCGCCGTGTGGCTCATCGTGATCGCGGCGGTGGCCGGCTACGCGTCCTCGTTCACGGGTGGCGCCGGCAAGGCCCAGCCGCTCCTGGTCGCGGTCGTCTGGGTCCTCGCCCTCGCGGTCGCGGTCTGGCTGGTGGTGCGGCCGTTCCTGAGGTGGCTCACCACGACCTACACCGTCACCGACCGCCGGCTGATCACCCGCACCGGCGTCTTCAGCCGCCGCGGCCACGACATCCCGGTGCCGCGGATCAGCGACGTCGCCTACGAGCACGGCCTCGTCGACCGGATGCTCGGCTGCGGCACGCTCGTGATCTCCGACGCCAGCGAGCAGGGCCGGGTGCGGCTGTCGGACATCCCGCACGTCGAGCAGGTGCACCTCGCGATCAGCGACCTGCTCTTCGACCGCACCGACGACGACCAGGACCGCCGGGAACGCCGCCTCGATGACGGAACCTGAGCACGGCTTCACGCGCCAGCAGCTCGAGAGCGCGATCCTCGGCGAGAACCCCTCCCTGACCAGCGACGAGGTCGCGGAGGCGGCCGGTGTGACCCTCGAGGAGGCCCGCCGGCTGTGGCGCGCGCTGGGCTTCCCGAACGCCGGCGACGCGGCCGCCTTCACCGACGCCGACCGGGCCGCGCTCAACACCATGGTCGGAGCGGTGGACGAAGGGAGCCATCGACTTCGACACGGCGGTGCGGATGACCCGCGCCGTCGGTCAGACGATGGCCCGGCTGGCGGACTGGGAGGTGGCGACCCTGTCCGCCCGCGTCGAGCAGCTGGAGGCCGGCGACGAGGCGACCGGCAGCCGCGTGGGCAGCGCCCTCCGGCTCATCGAGGAGGTGGGCGTCCCGTTCGAGCAGCTGCTGGTGTACTCGTGGCGCCGGCACCTGGCGGCCGCCGTGGCCCGGGTCGAGGCGCTCGGCGCCAACGACGCCGACCTGCACACCACGCAGGTCACGGTCGGCTTCGCGGACCTGGTCCGGTTCACGGCCCTGTCCAACGAGCTCGACGAGGACCGGATCGGCGACCTCGTGGAGATCTTCGAGTCCCGTTGCGCGGACGTGGTGGCTGCTCGGCACGGCCGGATCATCAAGACCTTGGGCGACTCGGTGCTGTTCGTGTCCGAGGACCCGGCCCGGGCGATGGAGATCGGGCTCAGCATCGTCGACGTGATCGGCAAGGACAGCCGGCTGCCCGACGTCCGCATCGGGCTGGCGTCCGGCTCGGTCATCATGCAGCTCGGCGACGTCTTCGGGCCGCCGGTCAACATGGCGGCGCGGCTGACCGGCGTGGCGCGGCGCAACCGGGTGATCACCGACCGGACGACGGCGGAGCTGCTGCCTCCGGACCAGTTCGAGACCCGGCCTCTTCCGCCGAGGCCGCTGCGAGGCTTCGGCGTGGTCGAGCCCGTCGCCGTACGACGGCACTGAGACCGCCTCCGCGGCACGTCCCATGCGTCTCATTCGGAACAAGGTGACTAGAAATGACTAGACCTCGGCATAGTCATTTTCGGTCAATCTGAGAATTCCCCGAACGGTGTCCGTTTTGTCTCTTTACGCTCATCAGCATGATGAGTGTGCAGGGTGTGGACCTCGACGCCAACGCGCGTCGAGTGTGGCGTGACGGGGTCGAGATCCGCATGTCCAACAAGGAGTTCGACCTGTTGCATGCCCTGATCAGCAGGCCGGGTGAGATCGTCACCCGCGAGGAGCTGATGCGCGACGTGTGGCAGACGAACTTCTGGACGTCCGCCAAGACGATCGACGTGCACCTCGGCTGGGTGCGCAAGAAGCTCGGCGACGACACCCGTCGTCCCACGCTGATCACCACGATCCGCGGCCGTGGGCTGCGCTTCGAGGTCACCCCGCCGGTCTACGCCGACGTGGTCACCCCGGGTCTCGGTGCGGGTGTCGCGCAGGTCGTGCCGATCACCAAGACGGCCTCCTGACCTCAGGCCTGACCGCGGTGGTTACGCTCGTCGCGTGACCGCGCCTCCCTCTGCCACGCCCGTGCTCGCGGTCATCGGCGGTGGCCAGCTCGCCCGCATGATGGCCCAGGCCGCGGTCGGTCTCGGGGTCCCGCTGCGGCTGCTCGCCGAGGGCCCTGGGTGTCCGCGGCCCAGGTCGTGCGCGACCCGCTCGTCGGCGACTACCGCGACCTCGCCACCCTGCGCGAGGTCGCCGAGGGCTGCTCCGTGGTGACCTTCGACCACGAGCACGTCCCGACCGACCACCTGCACACCCTCACCGCCGAGGGACACGCCTGCCGTCCGGGCCCCGACGCCCTCGTGCACGCGCAGGACAAGGCCGTGATGCGGGCGCGTCTCGACCGGCTCGACGTGCCCAGCCCACGGCACCGCGGTGGTGCCCGACGCGGCCGCGGCCGTCTCCTTCGCCGCCTCGGTGGGCGGCTTCCCGGTCGTGCTGAAGACCACCCGCGGCGGGTACGACGGCAAGGGCGTCTGGGTCGTCACCGACGAGGCCGGCTGTGCCGACGCGTTCGACGTCGCCGCCTCCACCGGTGTCCAGATCCTGGCCGAGGAGAAGGTCGACTTCCGCCGGGAGCTCTCCGCGCTGGTCGCCCGCTCGCCCTCGGGTCAGGTCGCGGCCTACCCCGTCGTGGAGTCCGTGCAGCGCGACGGGATCTGCTGGGAGGTCACCGCGCCCGCGCCCGGTCTCGACCCCGGGCTGGCGGTCGAGGCCCAACGGATCGCCATGAAGGTCGCCGGCGAGCTCGACGTCACCGGGATCCTCGCGGTCGAGATGTTCGAGACCACCGACGGCCGCGTGCTCGTCAACGAGCTCGCGATGCGGCCGCACAACACCGGGCACTGGAGCATGGACGGCGCGGTCACCGGCCAGTTCGAGAACCACCTCCGCGCCGTGCTCGACCTGCCCCTCGGTGCGCCCGACGCCCGGGCCCCGTGGACGGTGATGGTGAACATCCTCGGCGGCGAGCACGGAACGCTCTCGGAGAACCTGTACGGCGCGCTACCCGCACGTGTTCGCGCGGGACCCCCGGCTGAAGGTCCACCTGTACGGCAAGGACGTGAAGCCGGGTCGCAAGGTCGGCCACGTCACGGCCTACGGCGACGACCTGGACGACGTACGCGAGCGGGCCCGGCACGCCGCCGCGTGGTTCCGCGGAGACCTAGGGATGGAGAGCGAATGACTCACTCAGGTCGGGATCGTCATGGGGTCGGACTCCGACTGGCCGACGATGCAGGCGGCCGCCGAGGCGCTGGACGAGTTCGGTGTCGGCTACGAGGCCGACGTGGTCTCCGCGCACCGGATGCCCGAGGAGATGCTCGCCTACGGCAAGGACGCCGCGGGTCGCGGGCTGTCGGTGATCATCGCCGGCGCCGGTGGCGCGGCCCACCTGCCCGGCATGCTCGCGTCCGTCACCCCGCTGCCGGTGATCGGTGTGCCCGTCGCGCTGAAGTACCTCGACGGCATGGACTCCCTGCTGTCCATCGTGCAGATGCCGGCCGGTGTCCCGGTGGCCACCGTCGCCGTCGGCAACGCACGCAACGCCGGGCCTGCTCGCCGTGCGCATCCTGGCCGCCTCCGACGAGGGGCTGCGCGCCAAGATGGTGGAGTTCCAGCAGTCCCTGCGCGAGTCCGCCCAGGCCAAGGGCAAGGTCGTCCGCGACCGCGCCGAACCGGTCGATCGGCTTCTAGCCCTCAGGCCGGGTCGGGGACCAGGCCGGTGTGCTCGGCGGCGAACGCGAGCAGGTCGGCGGTCTCGGCGGCGATCACCGACAGCGGCTTGCCCAGGCTGTGCCCGGTGGACGTCTCGATCCGGGCCAGGACCGGCGCGTCCCCGGCCTGGGCGCGCTGCATCGCCGCGGTGAACTTGAAGCTGTGCGCCGGCACCACGCGGTCGTCGTGGTCGCCGGTCAGCACCAGGGTCGCGGGGTACGCCGTGCCGTCCTGCACGTTGTGGAGCGGCGAGTAGGCCCGCAGCGTCTCGAACATCTCCGGGTCGTCGGGCGAGCCGAAGTCGGAGATCCACGCGGCGCCGATCGTGAACAGGTGGAAGCGCAGCATGTCCATGACGCCCACCGAGGCCAGGGCCACGGCCGCGAGGTCGGGTCGCTGGGTGATCGTCGCGCCGACCAGCAGCCCGCCGTTGCTGCCGCCGTACACCGCCAGCCGGCCGTGCGTCGTCACACCCTCGGCGACGAGGTGGTCGGCCACGGCGGCGAAGTCGTCGAAGACGTTCTGCTTGCGCTCGAGGCGGCCGGCGTCGTGCCAGGTCGAGCCGTACTCGCCGCCGCCGCGCAGGTTGGCGATCGCCACCACGCCACCGGCCGCGAGCCAGCCGGCGAACGCGGGGCGGTAGGTCGCGAGCTCCGGTATGCCGAACCCGCCGTACCCCCACAGCAACGTCGGTCGCGGGCCGTCGAGCGGGACGTCGGCGCGGTGCAGCAGGAAGTACGGGACCGCCGTGTCGTCGAGGCTGGTCGCGCGCCGCCGTTCGCTGCTGATCTCCGGTGCGGTCCAGGCGACCCCGCCGACCGGCTCCATGCCGGTGACGGGAGCCGTCTCGCCGGTCGTGAGGTCGAGCCGGTGCGAGGCGACCCGCTCGGTCACGGTCGACAGGCCGAGGAACACCTCGTCATCGTCCACGTCACCGTGCAGCGCGGTCACCGAACCGCCGGTCACGTCCACGGTGCCGAGCCTGCGTGCCGTCGAGGGCGAACCGGCGACACCCGGGGCTGCGCGTCGACCAGGTGCACCGTGAGCAGCTCGCCGCCCACGGCGCGGACGGAGGTCAGGGCCCACTCGCCCTCGGGCACGACGTCGACCAGTCGAGCCGTCCGGTCTTCCGGAAGGCCGGCAGGTCCAGTCGCACGACCCGGCCCAGCGGGGCGTCGAGGTCGGTCCAGAGGATCAGGTCGTCGCCGTCCACCCGGACGAAGGCGTACCCCGCGTCGGGCTCGTCGACGACCTTGACCGGCTCGCCGATCCTGGCGGCGCCGTCCGCGGTCTCGACGGGCAGCACCCACAGCCGGTTCTTCTCCGACGTGCCCTCGTGCATGTGCACGACGAGCACACGCCCGTCGTGCGAGAGCTCGGGCGAGATGCTCAGCCGCGGGTTCGTCGGGGAACTCCAGGACCAGCTCGTCGCCGTCCTGGGCCTCGCCGACGCGGTGCCGCATCAGCCGACCGGCGGGCAGCGCCGCCGCCTCGGTGCCGACGCCGGCGCCCTCGGTGGGGAAGTGCAGGTAGAGGTAGGAGGAGTGGTCCGGCAGCCAGGTCGCCTCGCTGAACTTCACCTTGGAGACCACGTCGTCGACCTCGTGGCCGCCGTCGAGGTCGAGCAGCCGGATCGTGCTCCAGTCGCTGCCGCCGTCGCTGACCAGGTAGGCGAGCCAGCGGCCGTCCTTGCTGGCGTTGTAGCCGGCCAGCGACGACGTGCCGTCCTCCGAGAACGTGTTCGGGTCGAGCAGCAGCCGGCCGCCCTGGCGCAGCTCGTCGAGCGTGTCGGCGACGAACCACAGGTTCTGCTGCTGCGCGCCGTCGTTGCGGCTCACGACGTAGCGCCCGCCGACCTTGTCCGGCGTACCGGCGTAGGGCCGGCCGACGATCGCGGTCATGGTGCGGTGGAACCACGGACGCGACTCCAGCCCGTCGAGGTGCGCCCGGCTGAGCCTGTTCTGCTCCGCGACCCAGGCGCGGGTCTCCTCGGAGTCGGGGTCCTCGAGCCAGCGGTACGGGTCGGCGACCTCGTGGCCGTGCAGGGTGTCGGTGGTGTCGTCGCGACGGGTGTGCGGGTAGGCCGTCACGCCCCGACCGCCAGACGCGGCCACTCGATGGCGGGGCAGGTGTCCATCACCATGGGCACGCCGGCCTCGGTGGCCCGCGCGAACGCGTCGTGGTCGACGACGCCGAGCTGGAACCAGACGCCGCGGGCGCCGACGGCCACCGCCTCGTCGGCGAACTCGCCGGCCGAGGCTCGGATCGGCGGAAGACGTCGACGACGTCGATCGGCGAACGGCACGTCCGCGAGCGTCGCGTAGCCCTGCTCGCCGAGCACGGTCGGCGCGTCGGGGTGCACCGGGACGATCCGCTTGCCGTGGCCCTGCAGGAACCGGGCGATCCGGTAGGCCGTCCGGTCCGGGTTGCCGGACAGGCCGACGACGGCCCAGGTGTGGGTGTCCTCGAGGAGGAAGCGGATGGTGTCCCGGTCCAGCCAGGGTGTCGGTGCCATGGCCCAGACGGTACCCAAGGTGTCCGCGTGCGACCGTCCCGGGCGTACCGGAGTGGCGCATCCGACAGTCGCGACCCGTTCGCACCGTGCTACTGAGCAGTAGGATCCGGGCATGAGCGAGTACCCGATGTACGCCCTGTCCGAGGAGCACCAGGCCATCCGCGAGGCCGTCCGCGCGGTGTGCGACGCCAAGGTCGCCCCGCACGCGGCCGAGGTCGACGAGCTCGGCGAGTTCCCGCAGGCGGCGTACGACGCCCTGGCCGCCTCGGACTTCGCGGCCCCGCACATCGGCGAGGAGTACGGCGGCGCCGGCGCCGACGCGCTCGCCACCTGCATCGTCATCGAGGAGGTCGCCCGCGCGTGCGCCTCGTCCTCCCTGATCCCGAGCGTCAACAAGCTCGGCACGATGCCGATCATCCTGGCCGGGTCGGAGGAGCTGAAGAAGAAGTACCTGCTCGCCGGTCGCGGCCGGGCACCGGGATGTTCTCCTACTGCCTCTCCGAGCCCGACGCCGGCTCGGACGCGGCCGCGATGAAGACCCGGGCGGTCCGCGACGGCGACACTGGGTGCTCGACGGCGTCAAGCGCTGGATCACCAACGCCGGCGTCTCGGAGTACTACACGGTCTTCGCCGTCACCGACCCCGACGAAGCGGTCGAACGGCATCTCCGCGTTCGTCGTGGAGAAGTCCGACGCGGGCGTCTCGTTCGGGGCGCCGGAGAAGAAGCTCGGCATCAAGGGCTCGCCGACCCGGGAGGTCTACCTCGACAACGTCCGCATCCCGGCCGACCGGATGATCGGCGAGGAGGGCACCGGCTTCCTGACCGCGATGCGCACCCTCGACCACACCCGCGTGACGATCGCGGCCCAGGCCGTCGGCATCGCCCAGGGCGCGCTCGACTACGCGCTCGACTACGCCAAGGAGCGTCAGCAGTTCGGCAGGCCGATCGCCGACTTCCAGGGCCTCCAGTTCATGCTCGCCGACATGGGCATGAAGGTGGAGGCGGCGCGGCAGCTGACGTACGCCGCCGCGGGCCGCTCGCAGCGCAACGACAAGGACCTCACGTTCTTCGGTGCCGCCGCGAAGTGCTTCGCCTCCGACACCGCCATGCAGGTCACCGTGGACGCCGTACAGGTGCTCGGCGGCTACGGCTTCACCAAGGACTACCCGGTCGAGCGGATGATGCGCGACGCCAAGATCACCCAGATCTACGAGGGCACCAACCAGGTGCAGCGCATCGTGATGGCCCGCCAGCTCCTCGCCGGGATCCAGTCCGACATCTGACCTGACCTCCGGGCCGACGGCCGCCCTCGCTCGACGGCGGTTATGCACACGTCGACCCGGGCACAGGGGGGCATGTCGTTGCGCAAGATCGGTGTCGAGGAAGAGCTGATGCTCGTCGACCCGACCACCGGTCAGCTGACCGCCGTGTCCCAGTCCGCCGTGCTCGCCAACGAGACGGACGAGGAGGTCGAGCAGGAGCTGTTCCTCCAGCAGATCGAGACCTCGACCCCGCCCTGCGAGAAGGCCGACGACCTGGTCGACGGGCTCCGTGCCGGCCGTCGTGCCGTGGGCGAGGCAGCGGCCGCCGCCGGCGCGCGCGCGGTGGCGATGGCGACCCCGGTGCTCGCCGAGGACGACGAGGACTTCACCCCGAAGTCGCGCTACCGCCGCATCCAGGACGAGTACGGCGAGATGGCACGGCAGGCCCTGGTGTGCGCGATGCACATGCACGTCGACGTCGACCTCCGACGAGGAGGCGGTCCGGGTCGTCGACGGGATCCGGCCGTGGCTGCCGCTGCTCGTCGCGATGGGCGCGAACTCGCCCTACTGGCAGGGCCGCGACACCGGCCACGCCAGCTGGCGCTCGCAGGTGTGGAGCCGCTGGCCGACGGCCGGAGCCGGCCCAGCCGTTCGGCGACGTGGCGACCTACCGCGCGGTGTCGGAGCGGATGCTCGAGTGGGGCGCCGGCCTGGACGCCGGGATGCTCTACTTCGACGTCCGGCTCGCCCAGCGACTACCCGACCGTCGAGATCCGGGTCGCCGACGTCTGCACCGACGTCGAGGACGCGCTGCTCGTCGCGCTGCTGACCCGGGCCCTCGTCGCCACGGTCGCCGCCGACCGGTCGGCGCGCCGACCTGGCGCGGCGACCTGCTCCGGGTCGCCGGCTGGCGGGCCGCCCGGCACGGCCTGGCCGGCGACCTGGTGCACCCGGTCGACGCGTCCCTGGTCCCGGCCCGGGAGGTGTTCGACGCGGCGGTGGAGCACTGCCGCGACGCGCTGGACGAGCACGGCGACCTCGACCTGGTGCGTGAGTGCTTCGAGCGGCTCGTCGCGCGCGGGACGGGAGCGACCCGGCAGCGCCGCGCGTTCGAGGCGGCCGGCTCCCTGCGCCGCCGTGGTCGAGGACCTGGCCCGTCGTACCGAGGACTCCTGGCGGTAGCAGTCGGCTCCCGCAACGAGGCGGGGTGCCGGTGTGAATCGCGCGCGGTCGAGACCGCAATGTGCAGACCATCTCCGAGTACTTCTCCGAGGGGTACGTTGACTCCCGACCGGCCGGCGCAACTCCGGAACGAGGCAACGAGATGCTCCTCGCGATCCACGTCGTCGCGCACACGCGCGGGGCCCCATGACCGAGGGCATCGACCGTCAGGTCCCGCCGAGCGGCCCCGGCTGCGCAGACTGCGACGCGGCGTCCCCGCCCGGGTGGTGGGTGCACCTCCGTCGGTGTGCCGGCTGCGGACACATCGGCTGCTGTGACAGCTCACCCGGCCAGCACGCGAGCGCCCACGCGCGGGCGTCCGGGCATCGCTACATCCAGAGCTTCGAGCCGGACGAAGAGTGGTTCTTCGACTTCGAGACCGAGGACCTGCTCGAGGGGCCTGACCTCGCGCCGCCCGCCTCGCACCCTGCGGACCAGCCGGTGCCCGGACCGAGCGGGCGGGTGCCCGCCGACTGGATGGAGCACATCCACCGCTGACGAACGCCCCGACGCCTCCGTCACGCGGTGCTCACTGGTTGCGCAGCCCGCTCTGCCTGCACAGGCGTCTGGAGACGTCGTCGGTGCGGTCCTCGGCGATCAGCTTGAACATCCGCTTGGAGCGCTCCGGGTCCCAGTGCACGGCGAGGTCGGAGATCGGGACGCCGCAGGTGAGGCCGTTCTTGCCGTTGACCCGGGTCATCGCCCAGGCGAACCGCATGGTGGCGATCATCCCGGTGTCCTCGCCGACCCGCAGCGACTGCGACCCGGCCATCGCCGAGCCGGTAGTAGCGGACCGGGTTGAGGACCGTCCACGGCGACGCCGCCTTCGAGCCGACGGCGCTGACCACCTCGCGCTGGTGCTGCGCGCGGGCGATGTCGCCGAGACCGGAGGTGTGCCGCGACCGGGCGTAGCCGAGCGCCTCGGTGCCGTCGACCTCCTGGCAGCCCTTCTCGATGTCGAGGTTGGCCAGCTTGTCCTTCATCGCGCTGCTTGGGGCAGATCTCGACGCCGCCGACGGCGTCGACCACGTCCGACGAAGCCGGCGAACCCGATCTCGACGTAGTCGTCGACCCGGATGCCGGTGTTCTGCTCGATGGTCTTGACCAGCAGCTTCGGGCCGCCGTACGCGAACGCCGCGTTGATCTTCGTGGTGCCGTGGCCCGGGCACGTCGACGATCGAGTCGCGCGGGATCGACATCAGCATGTTGGGGCCGGAGCCGGTGTGCAGCAGCATGATCGTGTCGGTGCGCCGGCCCTCGGCCCTTGCCGACGCCGTACGCCAGCTGCTGCTTGCGGGTCAGCCCCTCGCGGCTGTCGCTGCCGACCAGGAGGTACGTCGTCCCGGGCTGCGACGTCGGGCCGGTCGCCGCTCGGCGTCGCGTCGACCTTGTCGATCTTGCGACCAGGCGAGCAGGGGCACGGCGACCAGGAAGACCAGCCAGAGCGCCAGCACGCACCTTGAGCCAGCCGAGCCGGAACCGGCGCCGGCCGCGGGACGGTCGCGACGGCGGCGGGGGCGCGACCGGGCGGCGACCGGACCGCCGCCGCCCGACCCGCGGCCGTCGCGCGCGGACGGGCCGGCGGCGGGGTCTCGTAGGGCCGCCCGAGGGGTGCGGAGCCGCCGAGCGCGAGCTGCCGGGCCGGTCGACCGTCGGCAGCATCTGGGTCGGCTCGGGGTCGCGGGGACCCGGACCTGCCGCGCTCCGGAGCGGGTCGGCTGCACCCGGGTGGCGTCGTCGGCGCCCGCCGGGGCACCGGGGTGCCCGCCGACGCCCTTGCGCCGGGTGCCGTAGAGCCAGTCGTAGTCCGGGCTCGTCTGCGCCCTCGGGGTCGCGTCCGGGACGGTCTGCCATGCCGCAGACGGTACCCGCGCGAGCCGCGGCCGATCCGGGCGCCGCGGTGGCATGACCGGTGCCCGGCGCGCCGCGACCGCTGTGACGGATGTGACTGGTGATACTGGACCGTCGCAGCCAGACGTCCGAAAGGCCCAGACATGCCACCCGTCTCTTCCCCCGGGTTGGGCACTCCCGCACCGCGCGGACCGGCTGCCCGCCGGCTCGCGCGCAGCAGTCCGCGCTGTCCCGTGTCCGCTTCCGCCGCGCCGTCACCCTGCTGCTGATGACCCTGTTCCTGCCCGGCTCCGCCCAGCTGGTCGCCGGCCGCCGCGAGGTCGGCCGGATCGCGCTGCGGGTCTGGCTCGGCGTGCTCGGCGCGCCTGGTCGCGGTCGTGCTGCTCGGCCTGGTCTGGCACGGCTTCATCTACTGGTTCGCCAGCAACACCGTCGTGCTCGGCTTCATCCGGCTGCTGCTCTGCGCGCTCGCGGTCGGCTGGGCGCTGCTGTTCATCGACGCCTGGCGGCTCGGCCAGCCGCTCGAGCTGCTGCAGAAGCAGCGGCTCGCGATGGTCGGCCTCAACGGCGTGCTCTGCTTCTCGGTCGCCGGCTCGCTGCTGTTCGCCTCGCACGTGGTCGCCGTCCAGCGGGGCTTCATCAGCGCGATGTTCGGCGACGGCACGGCGACCGCCGCCCACCACGGCCGCTACAACGTGCTGCTGCTCGGCGGCGACTCGGGCGCGGACCGCTGGGGCCTGCGCCCGGACAGCCTGACGGTCGCCAGCATCGACGCCGACACCGGCAAGACGATCCTCTTCGGCCTGCCGCGCAACATGATGAACTTCCCGTTCGCCGAGGGCTCGGTCATGGACGAGCAGTTCCCCGACGGCTACGACTGCGACGACCTGCGAGCTGAACAGCCTCTCGACCTGGGCCCAGGACCACAAGGCGCTGTTCAAGGGCTACGCCAACCCCGGCGTCGAGGCCACCGTCGAGGGCGTCGAGGGCATCACCGGCCTGAAGATCAACTACTACGCGATGGTCAACCTCCAGGGCTTCCGGAGCATGGTCCAGGCCGTCGGCGGGCTCAAGCTCAACGTCCGCGACCGGATCCCGATCGGCGGCGTCGGCGGCCCGGTCACCGGCTACATCGAGCCGGGCGTGCAGCGGCTCAACGGCTTCGAGACGCTGTGGTTCGCCCGCTCGCGCGAGAGCGCCGACGACTACTCGCGGATGGCCCGGCAGAAGTGCGTGATGAACGCGATGCTGCAGCAGCTCTCGCCCGCAGACCGTGGTCACGAACTTCGAGAAGATCGCCAAGGCCAGCGAGCAGCTGATCACCACCGACCTGCCCGCCTCGCGAGCTCGGCACGTTCGCCGAGCTCGCGATGAAGGCCCGCTCGCAGCCGGTCGCGCACCGTCTCGTTCGTGCCGCCGGCGATCAACACCGGCCACCCGGACATCGCCAAGATCCAGTCGATGGTGACGGCGGCGATCGACCGCTCCGAGAGCGGCAAGGCGGCGTCGGCACGAGCAGCGACGGCGCCACGGCGGTCCGGCGAGCAGCTCGGCCAAGGCCAAGAAGGGCTACTCGCACGGCCAGCAGTCCACCGTCGGCGGCTCGATCGGCAACCTGCACGACGGCTACGCGGCCAACGCGGCCGACCGACCTGTCGAGCGCCTGCTGAGCCGACCGGCCGGTCGCGCCGTACGCGCGTCGGTAGGGTGCGCCCTGTGAGTGCCCGGGTCGTCGCCGTCGTCGTCACCTGGAACCGGCGGGACCTGCTGGTGGAGTCGCTGGCCGCGCTGCGCGCGCAGACCCACGCCGCCGGCGCGAGGTCGTGGTCGTCGACAACGCGTCGCACCGACGGCACCGACCGAGCTGCTCGCGCGACGAGCACGCCGACCTCGACGTCGTGCACCTGACCGCGCAACACCGGCGGCGCCGGCGGGTTCGCGGCCGGCATCGAGCGGGCGCTGACCCTCGAGCCCGACCTGGTCTGGCTGCTCGACGACGACACCGTGCCCACCGCCGACCGCCGCCGAGCGGCTGGTCGCGCGCCTGGCAGGCGTACGCGACCCGGGGCCGCGCGGCCCGCGGTGCTCGCCAGCCGGGTGGTCTGGACCGACGGGCGCGACCACCCGATGAACACCCCGCGCCCCAAGCCCGGGCGCCTCGGCCGGCGAGCGGGCGGCCGCCGGCGCGGTGGGCTGCGTGCCGATCCGCTCGGCGTCGTTCGTCTCGATCATGTGCGACGTCGCGGCGGTCCGCGAGCGCGGCCTGCCGGTCGCCGACTACTTCCTGTGGAACGACGACTTCGAGTACTCCACCCGGCTGATCCGCGGCGGCGTCGGCCTCTCCGTGCCCGGCCAGCGTGGTGGTGCACAAGACCAAGGTCGTTCGGCTCCACCGACGCCGACCCGGGGGAGCGGTTCTTCTACGAGGTCCGCAACAAGGTCTGGCTGTTCACCCGCAGCACCGGGCCTGACCCCGGCCGAGAAGGCGCTGTACGGCGGCTCGACCGTCCGCCGCTGGGTGCGCACGTTCGCGCGCTCGCAGCGACCGCCGCACGCTGCGCCCGCGGCCTGCGGCCGCGGGCTGGTCGCCGGCCTGCGCAGCCGCCCGCGGCCCAACGGCGCGGTGCTCGCCGAGGCCGGCTGGTCGCCGCACGCGGCGGAGCGGGTCGTCGGACCCGGGCCAGCCGTTCTCCCTGCTGCTCGCGGTGTACGGCGGCGACGACCCGGACTTCCTGCGCGACGCGTTCACGTCCAGCGTGCACGACCAGACCCGGCGCCCCGACCAGGTGGTGCTCGTCCAGGACGGCCCGGTCCCCGACGAGCTGGCCGCCGACGATCGCCGGCCTGGTCGCGGACAGCCCGGTGCCGCGTCGACCACGTCGTGATCGAGGACAACCTCGGCCTCGGGCCCGGCCCTGGACCGCGGGCTGGCCGCCTGCGACCACGAGATCGTCGCCCGGATGGACGCCGACGACGTCAGCCTGCCCGACCGGTTCGAGAAGCAGCTGCCGGTCGTCGAGGCGGGCGCGGACATCGTCGGCAGCGGGCTGCTCGAGTTCGGCGCCTCCGTGCGACGACGTCGTCGGCCGCCGTACGCCGCCGACCGACCCCGACGAGATCCGCCGCGTGATCCGCGTTCCGCGACCCGTTCAACCACCCGACGGTCGTCTACCGGCGCAGCGCCGTGCAGGCCGCCGGCGGCTACACCGACATGGCGCTGATGGAGGACTACCTGCTGTTCGCGCGGATGGTCGACGCGCGGCGCGCGGCCGGCCAACCTGGCCGAGCCGCTGGTCTGCTACCGGGTCGGCGCCGGCGCCTACGCCCGCCGCGGCGGGCGGCGAGCTGCTGCGCTCGGAGCTGGCCGCTGCAGCGCCGGTTCCGGCGAGCTCGGGCATCACCACCCGCGGGCAGTACCTCCGCAACGTCGCGGTCCGCGGGGGGTACCGTCTCGTGCCGGAGTGCCTGCGCAAGCTCGCCTACCGCGCGCCTGATCGCCAACCGGTGAGGTGCGGACTCGCAAAGGTCGGACGTGACCGGCGTGACGCCGCGCGGATGCCGGGCCCCGGGCGGCCGGCCGATAGACTCGCCCGTTGCTTCCCCTACCAGGAGTGTGTGTTGAACGCTGACCTCGTCATCGTCGGATCCGGGTTCTTCGGACTGACGATCGCCGAACGCTGTGCCAACGAGCTGGGCCTGAAGGTCCTCGTGCTCGAGCGCCGCCACCACCTCGGCGGCAACGCCTACAGCGAGGCGCGAGCCCGAGACCGGCATCGAGGTGCACCAGTACGGCGCGCACCTGTTCCACACCTCCAACGAGCGGGTGTGGGAGTACGTCAACCGGTTCACCGACGTTCACCGACTACCAGCACCGGGTCTTCGCCAGCTACCAGGGCCAGGTCTACTCGTTCCCGATGAACCTCGGCGCTGATCAACCAGTTCTTCGGCAAGAGCCACACCCCCGACGAGGCCCGCGCGCTGATCGCCGAGCAGGCCAGCGAGATCGACACCGCCGACGCGACGAACCTCGAGGAGAAGGCGATCTCGCTGATCGGCCGCCCGCTCTACGAGGCGTTCGTCAAGGGCTACACCGCCAAGCAGTGGCAGACCGACCCGAAGGAGCTGAGCGCCGGACATCATCACCCGGCTCCCGGTCCGCTACAACTTCGACAACCGCTACTTCAACGACACCTACGAGGGCCTGCCCGATCGACGGCTACACCGCCTGGCTGACGCGGATGGCCGACCACCCCAACATCGAGGTCCGGCTCGAGACCGACTTCTTCGACGTCGCCGACGAGTTCAAGGGCAAGGTCCCGATCGTCTACACCGGCCCGGTCGACGAGTACTTCGGCAACTCCGAGGGCCGGCTGTCCTGGCGCACCGTCGACCTCGAGGCCGAGGTCGAGGACGTCGACGACTTCCAGGGCACGTCGGTGATGAACTACAACGACGAGGACGTGCCCTACACCCGGATCCATCGAGTTCAAGCACTTCCACCCCGAGCGCACCTACCTCCCCGGCAAGACCGTCATCGTGCACGAGTACTCCCGCTTCGCCGAGGAGGGCGACGAGCCGTACTACCCGATCAACACCGCCGAGGACCGCGCGAAGCTGCTGAAGTACCGCGAGCTGGCCAAGCAGGAGCCGATGGTGCTGTTCGGCGGCCGGCTCGGCACCTACAAGTACCTCGACATGCACATGGCCATCGGGTCGGCGCTGTCCATGTTCGAGAACAAGCTCAAGCCGCACTTCGAGACCGGTGCCGCGCTGCAGAGCGGAGGAGTCGACGAATGACCAGCCACCCACGCAGGCCGCCCGACGGTCGGCACGGTGCGCCGCGTCCTGCAGCGCGTCGTGCTGCCCGTCGACCGCGACATGGACGTGCTGCCGCTGTACGTCGACCCCGACCGGCCGCAGCTCGACGTCGACAAGTCCGGCGCTCACGCCGGCCCAGCGCGGCAAGCTCCCGCCGACCGAGCCCAACGCCGCAGGTCGAGCCCGACCCGCACGCCGTGCTGGGCCGGCACCGCTACCGGGTCCGCGACGAACCAGCGGATCTCCTTCGGCACCTACTTCAACGGCTTCGCGGCCAGCTACTGGCGCCGCTGGACCGTCGTCGACGAGGTCGCGCTGCACGTCACGCGTCACCGGTGCCGGACGCGACGGTGATCGTCTACCGCTCGATGCCCAACGGCCGCTCGCAGCGCGTCGACTCCGCGACACCACCGAGGCGCGGACGCGCGAGGACTTCCGCTTCGACCTGCCGCTGGCGCCCGTTCGGCGACGGCGGCTGGTACTGGTTCGACATCGTCGCCGGCGCCGGCCGGCGCGGTGCTCGAGGAGGCCACCTGGGTCGCCGACGTGCCCGCGGACCGGGCCGACGTCCGGCACGGTGACCATCGGCATCACCACGATGAACCGCCCGGACTTCTGCGCCAAGCTGCTCGCCCAGATCGGCGGCGACGAGGACGTGCACGCCGTCCTCGACGAGGTCATCGTCGTCGAGCAGGGCACCAAGAAGGTCGCCGACGACGCAGCACTTCGCGCGCGGCCCAGGAGTCCCTGCGGCGGCAAGCTGCGGGTCATCGAGCAGGGCAACATGGGCGGCTCCGGCGGCTACGCCCGCTCGCAGTTCGAGACGCTCGAGGCCGGCCGGTCGACGTACATGATGTGCATGGACGACGACGTGGTCTGCGAGCCGGAGAGCATCGTCCGCGCCGTCACCTTCGGCGACCTGTGCCGCACGCCCGACGATCGTCGGCGGCCACATGTTCAGCCTCTACTCCAAGTCCCGGCTGCACAGCTTCGGCGAGATCATCAACCAGTACCGCTTCTGGTGGATGTCGCCGCCGACCGTCGAGACCGACTGGGACTTCGCCGGCCGCAACCTGCGCAGCGCGCGCTGGCTGCACCGCCGCATCGACGTGGACTTCAACGGCTGGTTCATGTGCCTGATCCCGACCGAGGTGCTGCGCGACGATCGGGCTGAGCCTGCCGCTGTTCATCAAGTGGGACGACTCGGAGTTCGGCGTCCGCGCCGCCGACGCCGGCTTCCCGACGGTGACCCTGCCCGGCGCCGCGGTCTGGCACGTGCCGTGGACCGACAAGAACGACGCGCTGGACTGGCAGTCCTACTTCCACCAGCGCAACCGGACGATCGCGGCGCTGCTGCACTCGCCCTACGAGCACGGCGGCCGGGTGGTCCGGGAGAGCTTCAACCACCAGGTCAAGCACCTGTTCTCGATGCAGTACTCCACCGCCGAGCTGCGCCACCTCGCGCTCGAGGACGTGCTCGCCGGCCCGGAGCAGCTGCACGGCGACCTGCTCACGAAGCTCCCCGAGCTCCAGGCCAAGCGCAAGCAGTACGCCGACGCGCAGACCTCGCCCGACCCGGACGCGTTCCCGCCGGTGCGGCGCGAGAAGCCGCCGAAGCGGGCCAGGACCCGACCCAGCCCAAGGGCAGGGTCGGCCAGCTCGTCGCGGCGGCCACCAGCGCGGTCCGGCAGGCCCTGCCGATCCGCGAGCTCGCCGAGCGGCACCCCGAGGCGCGGCTCGCCGCGATGGACGCCAAGTGGTGGATGATCGCGCAGTTCGACTCCGTCGTCGTCTCGATGCCCGACGGCACCAGCGCGTCGTGGTACCAGCGCGACACGGAGGAGTTCCGCGACCTGCTGCGGCGCACCGTCGAGATCCACCAGCGGCTGCTACCGCGAGTGGCCGGCGCTGGCCCGCCGCTACCGCCAGGCGCTGCCCGGACATCGTCTCGCCCGACCAGTGGGCCAAGACCTTCGAGACGCTCGGCCGTCGAGGAGGAGTCGTGACCGCCCAGTCCGAGCGCGCCCGCCAGGCGGCCCGGACCTCAGCGACGCGCGCGCTCGACGCCCGCGCTGGCCTCGCCGTTCGCCGAGCGCCGGCCTGATCGACGTCTTCCGGCGCCGCTACCTGCTCAAGCTGCTCGTGCAGAAGGAGATCCAGGCGCGCTACCAGGGCTCGCTGCTCGGGCTGCTGTGGTCCTACGTGCAGCCGCTGGTGCGGTTCTGCATGTACTTCTTCGTGATCGGCCTGGTCCTCGGGCTGCACAAGACGGTGCCGAACTTCGCGATCCACATGTTCGCCGCGCTGATCGGCGTGCACTTCTTCACCGAGACGTTCTCCTCCGGCACCCGGTCGATCGTGCGCAACAAGGCGATCGTCCGCAAGATGGCGATGCCGCGGGAGATGTTCCCGGTGGCCGTCGGTGATCGTCTCGGCGATCAACTCGTTCCCGCAGCTGCTGATCCTCTTCGTCGGCGCGGTCGCGGTGGGCTGGCACCCCGACCTGCGGGGGCATCGGCGCCGGCCTGCTCGGCTTCGCGATCATCACCGTGCTCGGCACCGCCCTGGCGCTGCTGTTCTCGGCGATGAACGTGTTCTTCCAGGACTTCCAGAACATCGTCTCGACGTTCCAGCTGTTCACGCACTGGATCGTGCCGATGATCTACCCGTTCGAGAAGCTCGCCACGAGCAGCCTCGCGGGGACCTGGCTCTACTACCTGTACCTCTCCAACCCGCTGACGATCGGGGTGCTGCTGCTCCAGCGGGCGTTCTGGGTGCCGACGCTCCCGGCCTGCGGCCGCCCGGACGTCCACGCTGCCTGCCCGGGGGCGACCCGACGCCGCTCGGCTACCCCGACCTGCCCGACCACCTGTTCCTGCTCGGCTGGCTGATGCTGGCCGTCTCGCTGGTCATCCTGGTGCTGTGCCAGATGGCCTTCTCCGCCTCGAGGGCAAGTTCGCGGAGCGTCTCTGACATGGCCCGGTCGATCGTGGCTCGCAACGCGAGCAAAGAGTTCACCATGCGGTACCACCGCACCATCAAGCAGATCACCATCGCGGCGATGCGGCGCCAGAAGATCAGCGACACCTTCCTGCGCGGTCAACGACGTCTCCTTCGACGATCGAGCAGGGCGAGTCGGTCGGCCTGATGGGCCTCAACGGCTCCGGCAAGAGCACGCTGCTCAAGCTGATCAGCGGGGTGATGAAGCCCGACGCCGGCCAGGTGCTCACCCGCGGCCGGATCGCCGGCCTGATCGCCACCGGCGCCGGCTTCCACCCGCAGCTGACCGGCCGCGACAACGTCTTCCTGAACGCCGCGATCCTCGGCATGACCGAGGCGGAGACCAAGCGGAAGTTCGACCAGATCGTCGACTTCGCCGACATCGGCAAGTTCCTCGACACGCCCGGTCGGGCACTACTCGTCCGGCATGTTCTCCCGGCTCGGCTTCGCGGTCGCGGTGCACACCGACTCCGACATCTTCCTGGTCGACGAGGTGCTCGCCGTGGGCGACCGCCCGTTCAAGAAGAAGTGCATGGCGCGCATGCAGGAGATCCGCGACGGCCGGCCAGCACGATGCTCTACGTCAGCCACGCCGCCGGCTCGGTCCGCAAGATGTGCGACCGGGTGCTGGTCCTCGAGAAGGGCGTCCTCGGGCTTCGACGGACCGGTCGACGAGGGCATCAACTACCTGCAAGTACGACGACGACGAGGACGACGTGAACTCCGAGGAGTCCGAGGACGACTCCGACGAGGAGCTCGGCGCCGACGTCTGACCTTCTCGCGACGCCAGCCCGGTCGAGCAACCGGCGAGAATCCCCTTGCAGGGTTGACGAATTACAACTTTGTAGTTAGCGGGAAGCCCTTGCGGGCCCCTGTTACTGCTGTGACATTTGGTACTCATGTGAATTCCGTCTGCCACAGGAGTACCAGCCCGATGCCCGAGAACAGAAGCCGCTTCGTGCTCCTGTGCCAGCAGAGTCTGGCGTTCGCGCTGGTGGCCGCCGTCGCGGCCCCGGCCGCGAACATGGTGACCCTGGACATCGTCGCGCCGACGCCGCCCGAGACCCCGCAGCGGCCCGTCCCGCGGTCCCCGCGAGCGGTGCGGCCGTCGGCGGAGGCGACGCCCCGTCGCTGGTGGCCTCGACCCCGGTCGAGCCCGCGGGTGACCGACGTGCCCCTGGCCGGCGTCACCAAGGCCGGTCTCCGCGCGCTGCGCGAGGGGCAGTCCGCGACGCGCGGCGGCGCCGCCGCGAGCGCCCGGCTGGTCTCGGCCGACGGGCGACCCCGAGACCGACGACCTGGCGGTGCTCTCCACGCCGCAGTCCGTGGACAGCCTCGCCACCGTCGGGCGTGACCTGGGGGCACGGCGACGAGATCTCGACGAGGACGCCATCACCGTCTCCGTGCGCACCGAGAAGGACGGCGCCTGGTCGGGCTGGCAGACGATGCCCTACCACGACGAGCACGGCCCCGACGCCGGCAGCGCCGAGGCGCGGCGCAGCCGCCCCGGCACCGACCCGGTCTACGTCGGCCACGTCGACGACGTGCAGATCAAGGCCGTCACCGCGACCGGCGACGCCCCCGACGGGCATGCAGCTGTCCCTCGTCGACCCGGGCGACCAGACCGCCCCCGAGGTGGAGCAGCCGGCCATCGACACCGGCACGCTCGACCTGTCCTCGGCCGACACGACCACCGCCGGCACGCCGACGCCGACCGACCGGCCGCCGACGCGACTCCGCCGACCCGCGACGGACCCGACCGGACCCGCGACCGACCCGCACCGACCCTGCGACCGACGGCGCGTCCCTCGCGGCCGGCGCGGTGACGGCCAAGCCGAAGATCTACTCGCGGGCCCAGTGGGGTGCCGACGAGCGGATGCGGGACACGTCCTCGCTGCAGCTACGGCGAGGTGCACGCCGGCTTCGTCCACCACACCGTGAACGCCAACAGCTACACCGCGCGCCCAGGTGCCGGCGATCATCCGCGGCATCTACGCCTACCACACGCAGTCGAAGGGCTGGTCCGACGTCGGCTACAACTTCCTCGTCGACCGCTTCGGCCGCATCTGGGAGGGCCGCTACGGCGGCGTGGACCGTCCCGTCGTCGGCGCGCACACCCTCGGCTACAACGACGACGCCTTCGCGATGTCGGCGATCGGCAACTTCGAGACCGCCCAGCCCTCGGCCGCGATGCTCGACGCCTACGGGCGGCTGTTCGCCTGGAAGCTCAGCCTGCACGGGGTGAGCGCCGACCTCGACGCGGCAGTGGGTGACCAAGAAGTACTTCCAGGCCATCAACGGGCACCGCGACGCCGGCCAGACCGCCTGCCCGGGCAGGTACCTCTACGCCCAGATCCCGGCGATCCGGACGCTCGCCGCGCAGTACCAGAAGTCCTTCGCCAGCCGGAACCGCGTCGCGAACATCGCCGGGACGGCCCGGCCGGACCTGGTGCTGCGCGACCGCACCACCAAGCAGGGCTACGTGCTGCGCACCGGGTGGCACCTCCGGCTACGCCGCCGGCAAGGCTCGCCGCCCCGGGGTTCGCCGGGACGGACCTGGTCACCTCGGTCGGGGACGTCACGGGCGACGGCAAGGCCGACCTCCTCGCCCGCACCCGGTCCACCGGCAGCACCGCGGTCCACCCGGGCGACGGCGCCGGGCACTTCGGAGCCGCGACGCGGCCGACCGCACGCTTCGCCAAGGTCGACGTGCTCACCGGCGTCGGCGACTGGAACGGCGACGGCCGCGCCGACGTGGTGGGCCGCAACACCGCCACCAAACGCCTCTACGTCTACTACGGGGGCGCCGGCGGCACGTTCGGCGCCACCCACCGGCTGCTGTCCTACCGCTGGGGCGGCTACGACATGACCGTCGGCGCCGGCGACCTGAACGGGGACAAGCACCCCGACCTGATCGCCCGGAGCGCCGACGGCCGGCTGTGGCTGGTGCCGGGCACGGGCGGCGCGCTCGGCACCGGCGCAGCTGCTGTCCTCCGACTGGTCCGGCTTCGACCTGACCGCGAGCAAGGGTGACGTCACGGGAGACGGCAACCCCGACCTGGTGGCCCGCGAGACGGCGAGCAAGATCGTCTGGGTCTACCCCGGCAACGGCCGCGGCGGCCTGGGCAGGCGGCTCGGCCCCTACACCACCCTGGGAGGCGTCGACCTGCTGCTGTCGGTCGGTCAGGTGACCGGTTCGGCCGCCGGCGACCTGGTGGGCCGCGACGCCACGGGCCGCCTGATGGTGTTCGCCGGGACCGGCGCCACGAACGGCAAGACCCTCGTCCCGATGGGCCGCGCCTTCCCCGCAGCGAACCTGCTGCTCAACGTCGGCGACTGGAACGGCGACGGCAGGGGCGACGTGGTCAGCCGCTCCGCGTCCGGCGTGATGTACCTGCTGCGCGGCAAGGGCGACGGCACCTTCGCGGCGCCGGTGCAGGCCGGCTCGGGCTTCGGGTCCGTGCGGCTGCTCAGCGCGGTCGGCGACATCACCGGCGACGGCTACCCGGACCTGCTGGGCCAGCCGTCCGGAGGGTCGATGCGGATCTACCCGAGCAACGGGTCGACCGGCTTCCGCGCCAGCTACGTCGCGCACGCGGCCCTGACCGCCACCCAGCAGGTCGGCGTCGGGCTCTGGAACGCCGACGGCTCACCGGACTCCGTCGTACGCCGCAGCGACGGGAAGCTGGTGCTCTACCCCGGCAACGGCCCGGGCGGGCTCACCGGCGGCACCACGATCGGCTCGCTGGCGAGCGGCTACGACTGGATGCTGTCGGTCGGCGACGTCAACGGCGACCGCCGACAGGACCTGCTCGTGCGGGCCGCCTCCACCGGGACCCTGTGGCTGCTGCCCGGCACCGCGACGGGCTTCGGCACGCGCACGCTGTTCTCGAACGGGATGTCGCGCTTCGACCTCGCGGGCTGAGCTACGGCCGACGGAGGCGGTCGGTGGCGCGCTCCTGGTCGGCGCGCCGGTCCCAGCCGCTCTCGTCGGGGTGCCGGACCCAGACGACGCCGGCGCCCGCGAGCAGCGGTGCGAGCAGGGTCCGCAGCCCGGCCCGCGTGCGACGGGTTGACGTCCGTCAGCGAGCCGGCCGCCCGGCTCCACGGCGCCGGCCGCCGCCGCCTCCGCGAGCAGGTCGGCCTGGGACGACGTACCCGACTGCGTCGACCGCCACGCGGCGTCGGACCGGCCTCCGGCGGGTCGTAGGCGACGAACGCGTCCGGCTGGGCCAGCACGACCGCGCCGTAGTCCGTGACTCCCGGCGGCAGCTCCTCGGTGAAGCGGCCGCCGAGCGGTCGCAGCGACAGCGCCACCAC
This sequence comes from uncultured Actinomycetota bacterium, assembly GCA_963786795.1. Taxonomy (GTDB): domain Bacteria; phylum Actinomycetota; class Actinomycetes; order Propionibacteriales; family Nocardioidaceae; genus Nocardioides_B. Next base: position 34,920 of record CAWBAQ010000022.1, on the reverse strand, counting down.
CGGCACCCGGTCGGCGTGTGCGGCGTACGTCGGCACGCCGTCGGGGCCGCAGACCACCAGGTCGGCGTCGTCGGCCAGCGCCGGGTCGTCGGTCACCGCCAGGCCCAGGCTCCAGGCCGCGCCCAGCCAGACCGCGCCGAGCCAGTGCGTGGGCAGGTCGACCAGCACCAGGCCGCCGCGCTCCGCGTCCAGCTCGTCCTGCGCCAGCCCCGCGGTCTTGGCGACCCAGTTCGCGTACGTCGCGACGGACAGCTCGATCCGCTCGCCGGTGGCGTCGTCGTAGAACGTGACGAGGGGCCGCCCGGCGTCGGCACGCAGCAGGGTGGCCAGGGCCGCGGGGAAGGTGGTGGCGGTCATGGGCGGCACTGTACGGTGCGGGCCATGTCCGAACACCCACGCCGGGCGAGCATCGTCAGCGGCTACTTCAACCCCTTCCACCACGGGCACCTCGACCTGTTCGAGCAGGCCCGCGCGCGCACCGGCTACCTGGTCGTCGTGGTCAACAACGACGCCCAGCAGCTGCTCAAGAAGGGCCGGATCATCCAGGCCGAGGACGTGCGCACGCGCATCGTGGCGGCGCTGCGCGTCGTCGACGACGCCGTCCTGGCGGTCGAGTCCGGCCCGGGGATCGACGAGACCTTCGACCTGATCCGTGCGCGCTACCCGGAGACGGAGCTGGAGTTCTGCAACGGGGGAGACCGGTCGCTGGCGGCGAGCCTGCCGCCCGCCGAGCGCGAGGCCGCGGACCGCAACCGGATCGAGCTCGTCTACGGCGTCGGCGGCGAGCACAAGGCGGACTCGAGCACCCGGATCCAGGCCGACCTCGAGGCCTGAGCCGGCGGGGCTACCTGAGCAGCCCGCCGAGCCACTCGGCGCCGCCGAGGACCGCCGCGAACCGCAGCCACCGGCCGGCCAGGCCGAGCACGAAGAACAGCGCGAGGCGCATCCGCAGCTGGCCGGCGAGCACGGCCAGGATCGCGAACGGCGGGAAGCCGCTGAACGCCGAGACGAACACCAGGGCTCCGGTCAGCACCGGTCGCTCCTGGGTCCGGGTGCGCCAGCGCTCCAGCCGCTCCTGGGCCTTGGGGGTCTCGATCCGCTTGCGCACCCAGGCCCAGCTGAGCGAGCTCGCGCCGAGGTAGTACCAGACGACCTTGCCGACCATCTGCCCGAAGGCGGCGGCGAAGCCGAGCAGCCAGACGCTCTCGATGCCACCGACGGACCCGCGCACGCCGAGGTACGCCTCGATGTTGATCAGCGGCACCAGGGCGGAGGCGAAGGCCGACGCCGAGCACGCCGAGAAGGTCCTCGACGGATCCGGGCAACTACGTCGCCTGCGGCTCGGGCGAGTCGCTGTAGGGGTAGTCCTTGGTGAACTGCTCCGTCACCGCCCCGCTCGGCGTGGCGCAGTACTGCCAGATGCCCTGCTGCTTCGACACGTCGGAGGGGTCGCCGCCGGCGGACCAGTGGGTCAGCGCGACGTGGGTGCCCGACGGGAAGGCCTTGCCGTCCTTGGACGTCCACGGCAGCGCGATGAACTTGTCGGTGAGCTTGGTGCCCTCGTACTTCGTTCGCGATCGCCTTGACCGCGTCGAGCTGCTTGGAGTCCTTGGCGATCGTGTCGTCGTACCAGAGCAGGCTGTAGCCGTGCTCGAGGTTGTGCACGACGTACTCGACCTCGCGGCCGGTCCTTGGCGGTGTAGAACTTGCGCTCGAACGGCGCGGTGACCGGGTAGTGCGGACCGAACGCCGGCGGCGCGTCGGCGTAGGTGATCGGGGTGCCCTCGGGCTTGTGCTCCTGGTTGCCGGTCGCCTTCTTCTTGACGACCGGCTGGCACCCGGCGGCCTTCTCGGAGGCGCCGATGGAGGCCAGCGGGCGCGGCGTTGAGCCGCGACTGCTTGATGCAGCGGGTACGCCGCGAGCCCGATGATGACCAGGCCCACCACGACGCACGACCGAGATGACGACGATCGTGCGGCGGCGCTCGCCGCGCTGCTGGTCGCGTCGCAGCTGCTCGACGACGGCGCGACGGTCGCGGTCCTTGTTGGATTTGGCCATGTTCCAGCGGTCTCCGGCTCGTGTGCGGTGCGGCCCCGTGCGGTGTGGTCGGTCGGGCGAAGTCTACGGAGTCACCGGGCGGAACCGGAGCAGCGGCTGCCCGTCCGATCCCGGATCCGGCGCGCCAGCCCAGGGCGAACGCGGCGGCACGCAGCACCGCGTCGGCCGCGCCCTGCTCGCGGTCCGTGCCCGCGAGACGGGCGACGACGGCCCCGTCCTCGTGGCGCACCCGCGCGGCGGCCTCGGCGAGGGCCGAGAGCTGGACGACGAGCTCGACGGCCGAGCAGGGGGAGCCGAAGCCGCGCGGGTCGTCGGCGTGCAGCGCGCTGAGCACCGCCTCGCGGGCACCGAGCCCGAACATGTCCTCGGCCTCCGGACGGACCAGCGCGGCCGCGCCGGGGCCGTGCCGGCCGGGCGGCAGCACCAGACCGGACATGCCCCGGACGACGGCGGCCGGGACGCCGGTCGAGCTTGCGCTTGACCAGGTCGGCGGCGGCGGCCAGCTCGTCGGCCACGGCGGGAGCGGTCACGGCGAGCGCGTTGCCGTGCGGGTCCGTGCGCCCCGCGTAGTCCTGGAGCACGTCGAGGCCGGCGGCGCCGATGGCGATGTCGGTCTGGCCGGTGCGCCAGGCGCGGCCGGCGGTGTCGGTGACCAGCACGCGCGACGTTGCGGCCGATGCCGCGGGCGAGTGCCTCGCGCAGCCGCCGGGCGGACGCGTCGGGGTCGCGGGGCAGCAGCACCACGGTGTCGGCGTCGGTGTTGGAGGCGTCGATGCCGGCGGCGGCCATCACCAGGCCGTGCGGCGTGCGGACGATCGCGGTGCGGCCCCGCCAGGCGACGGTCCGGTCGGTCTCGTCGGCGAGCACCTCCTCGCGCTTGCCGGTGCGCACCCGCCCCTCGGCCTTGCTGACCACCTTGCTGGTGACCACGAGGATGTCGCCGTCCTCCAGCGTCGTGGCTGCGGCGAGGAGCGCGGCGAGGTCGGCGCCCTCGGTGACCTCGCCGATGCCGTCGACGGGCAGGCACAGCAGCTGGTCGGGCGCGCGACCCGGCGTACCCGCGCTCATGCCCGGACCTCGTCGGCCAGGGCCAGCGCGGCCGCGGCCATCGCGGCGGTGGCGTCGTGGTCGGTCATCATCAGGGGTACGGCGGAGCAGGCGATCCCCGCGGCCCGGACGCGCTCGACGTCACCGGCGTCGGCCGTGTCCACCAGCCAGCCGTCGAGCACGCCGCCGCGCGCCGCGCGAGCCGTAGTGCTCGGCCACACCCGCGGCGCTGACCTCGACGCCGATGGCGGTGAGCAGCTGCGCCGCCATGCCGCGCACGTGGTCGCCGGCGACGACGGGGGAGAGCCCGACGACCGGAGCGGACGTCGCACGGAGGGCGTCGCGCACCCCGGGGACGCCGAGGATCGTGCCGACCGAGACGACGGGGTTCGAGGGAGGAACGAGCACCACAGTCAGCATCCGTGATGGCGTCGATCACACCGGGACCGGGGGTCGACGTCTCGATGCCGACCGGGACGACCGCGCGGGCCGGCACCTCGGCGTGCAGCCGGACCCAGTACTCCTGGAAGTGGATGGCGCGACGCCCCGACGGCTCGGCGGCGTCGTCGACGACGATGTGCGTCTCGACCCGGTCGTCGGTCATCGGCAGCAGCCGGACCCCGGGCTGCCAGCGACGGCAGAGCGCCTCGGTCACCGCGGACAGCGGGTAGCCGGCCTCGAGCATCTGGGTGCGGACCAGGTGGGTGGCGAGGTCCCGGTCGCCGAGGCCGAACCAGGTCGGCTCCACGCCGTACGCCGCCAGCTCCTCCTTGGCGTGCCAGGTCTCGTCCGTGCGGCCCCAGCCGCGCTCGGTGTCGATGCCGCCGCCGAGGGTGTACATCACGGTGTCCAGGTCGGGACAGACCTTCAGCCCGTGCAGCCAGATGTCGTCGGCGGTGTTGGCCACCACGGTGACCTCGGTGCCTGCCGGTGCCCTGCCCGGTGCCGGCCGAGCAGGTGCAGCAGGCCCTGCAGGAAGCGGGCTCCGCCGACCCCGCCGGACAGCACGGTGACCGAGGTCACAGGGCTTCGGGAGCCGTCGGGCCGGGGACAGAGGTCATGGGCGTTCCTTAGTCGCTGGCACACCGCTGGGTCAAATGTCTGGCGTGTCGGCCCCTTTAGCAGACCAAGGCTTGACTTACCGGGTACGACAGACGTGTAATTCCCACAGTGTTGTTCGAGTTGGTCGTTTCCCTGACGGGCGGCTTGGAGCAGCACTAGCGTGAGTCACAGGCCCTCCTGGGAGGGCACCAAACGGGACCCGTAAGGGTCTCACGGGTCGAAAGGGCGAAAGCCGTGCGAGAGCTTTATCTACTCGACGGAGACGCCGAGGAGCTCGGTTGGCAGGAGCGCGCCCTGTGCGCGCAGACCGATCCCGAGGCGTTCTTTCCGGAAAAAGGCGGCTCGACCAGAGAGGCGAAGCGGGTGTGCCTCACCTGTGACGTCCGTGACGAGTGCCTGGAGTACGCACTCGGCCACGACGAGCGCTTCGGCATCTGGGGCGGGCTGTCCGAGCGCGAGCGTCGCAAGCTCAAGAAGCGCGCCGTCTGACCCCACCCGGGGTGTGGCGGACGCGACGGCGTGACGATTCTTCGCACGCCTGCTCCGGTGGCTAGGGTGGTCCGCCGTGACGACCCTTCCCCCGGCTGCACGCGGCATCAGCGTGACCGCGCTGCTGGTCAGCCATGAGGGTTCCCGCTGGTTGCCGGCCGTCCTGGACGGGCTGGCCGGCCAGACCCGGCGCCGGACCACGTGGTCGCGGTCGACACCGGCAGCACCGACGAGAGTCCCCGGCTGCTCCGCGACGCGCTCCCGGGTGCCACGCTGCTCGACGCGCCGGCCACGCAGCTCGTACGGCGCAGCCGTCGCCGCCGGGCTCGGCTCCCTGCCCGCCGCCACCGGACCCGACGAATGGGTCTGGCTGCTCCACGACGACAGCGCCCCGGCCCCCGACGCGCTCGAGCAGCTGCTCGCCGTCGCGGAGTCCACGCCCGTCCGCGGACATCCTCGGCCCCAAGCTCCGCGAGTGGCCCTCGCTGCGCCGGCTGCTCGAGGTCGGCGTCACCGATCAGCGGCACCGGCCGCCGCGAGACCGGCCTCGAGCGGGGTGAGTACGACCAGGGCCAGCACGACCGGATCGCGCGACGTGCTCGCGGTGAACACCGCCGGGATGCTGGTCCGCCGCTCCGTGCTCGAGTCGCTCGGCTTCGACCGGCGGCTGCCGCTGTTCGGCAACGACATCGACCTCGGCTGGCGCGCGGCCCGCGCCGGGCACCGCACCGTCGTCGTCCCCGAGGCGGTGGTCTTCCACGTCGAGGCCGCCCACCGCGGCGTCCGCCCGCACCAGATCAAGCCGGCGGGCTACCGCCGGGGCGAGCGGGCCGCGGCGCTCTACACGCTGCTCGTCAACGGCTCGGCCCTCGGCGCTGCCGTTCATGGTGGTCCGGCTGTTCCTCGGCAGCCTGCTCCGCGCGCTCGGCCTGCTGCTGGTCCGCGCTCCCGGCGAGGCGCTCGACGAGCTGGCCGGCCTGGTCGCGACCTACCTGCGTCCCTGGCGGGTGCTGGCCGGCCGCCGCGAGCGTCGGCGCGCCTCGACCGTCCCCCCGCGCGAGGTCCGGCACCTGCTGGCCCCGCCGTGGATGCCCTACCGGCACGGCCTCGACTTCGTCAGCGACGTCGCCTCCGCGGTGGCGCTCCAGGCCGGTGACGTCACCGCCGCCCGTCGCGCCCGCAACGTGCCGACCGCCGCGAGCGAGACCGGGCCGGTGTCGGAGGAGGCCCAGAACCTTCCCGAGGACACCGGGCTGCTCGCCCGGCTGCTCACCAGCCCGGTGGCCTGGGTGTTCGCCGCCCTCGTCGTCGCCGCCGTGGTCGCCGCCCGCGGGCTGGTCGGGGCCGGCGTCCTGTCGGGCGGCGCGCTGCTGCCCGCGCCCGGCAGCGCCCTGGACTGGTGGCACCTGCACCTGTCGACCCGGCACGACGTCGGCATCGGGTCGACGCGCGCCCGCCGCGCCGTACGTCCTGCCGCTCGCGGTGGTCGGCACGGTGCTGCTCGGCAAGGCCTGGCTGGTCGTCGACGTGCTGTTCCTGCTCGCCGTGCCGCTGGCCGCGTTCGGCGCCTACCGCTTCCTGCTGCGGGTGACCTCCTCGCTGCCGATGAGCCTGTGGGGCGCCGTGGCGTACGGCGTGCTGCCGGTCGTCACGGGGGCGGTCCAGGAGGGCCGGCTCGGCACGGTCGTCGGGCACGCTGGTGCTGCCCTGGCTCGCGCACGCCGCGCTGTTCCTGGCCCCCCGCTACGACGCCGACCGTCGACGCCGCGCCGCCTGGCGCACCTCGCTCTGGCTCGCGCTGCTCGACGGCGTTCGTGCCGGCCGCCTGGCTGCTGGCGCTGGTCGTGGCCGTGGTCGCGCTCGCCGCAAGCCTCCGCGGCCGGCGGACCTGGGCCTGGCCGTCGGCGTCGTCACGCCGCTCGTCGCCACCCTCGTCCTGCTGCTGCCCTGGTCGGTGGCCACCTGGAGCCACCAGGGCGCGGCGTCCTGGCTGTTCGAGGCCGGGCTGCCGACCCCCGGCCTCGTCCGAGCGCGCTGACCGCGTGGGACGCGCTGCTCGGCCGCCCCGGGCGCGGGTGCCCCGGCCTGGATGGCCGCTCGGGGTGGTGCTCGCCGCGGTCGCCGCGCTGGCCCGTCCCGACACCCGCCGGTCGGTGCTCAAGGCCTGGGTCGTGCTGGTCGCCGCCCTCGGGCTGACCGCGGTGCTGGCCGCCGGGCACCTTCTCGATCGCGAGCTCGCCCACCGCGCAGCCGCTTGTTCCTCGGCTTCCCGCTGGTCGTCGCCCAGGCGGCGGCGATCACCGCCGCGGCGCTCGCCGGGCACCGGCATCCGCCGCCGGCTGGCCGGTGCCAGCTTCGGCTGGCGTCAGCCGGTCGGCGTGCTCGTGGTGGTGCTCGCGGCGCTCGCCCCGGTCGTCTCCGCGCTGTGGTGGGTCTCGTCCGGGAGCGACCGGTCCGCTCGACCGCGGACCGCGCCACCGACATCCCGACGTACATGACCGACGCCGCGGCCGCCGACCCCGACCACGGCATCCTGGTCGTCCGCGGCACCCGCGCCCTGGGCTTCAGCTACGTGCTGACCCGCACCCCGGGCGTCCGGCTCGGCGACGACTCGGTCATGCCGTCGACGACGGACCAGGCGCCGCTGACCCGCATCGTCGAGGACCTCGCGACCGCGCCGGAGCCGGCGGACGTCGCGGCACTGTCCCGGCTCGGCGTGGCCTACGTCTACGCCCCCAGGCCCGGCCGACATCGGGCTGGTCGGCAACCTGGACAGCGTCAGCGGGGTCACGACCGGCAGCGCGTCGCGTCCCGGCGACCGGGCCTGGCAGCTCGAGGCCGCTCCCACCGGCGCCGACCGGCCCTCCGGCGCCGACCCGCTGCGTCCCTGGCTGCTCGCCCTGCAGGGACTGGCGATCGTCGTCGTCGCCGTGCTCGCCGCGCCGACCCGGAAGGGGCGCCGATGAACGCCGCCGACAACGGCGCCCGCCGTCGCGCGGCCGCGTCCCGGTCGCTCGGCCGGGGCTGTCCGCGGTCGCCCCCGTGGTGCTCGTGCTGCTGGCCGCCGCGGCCGTGCTGCTCACCGGTGCGTTCAGCGCTCCGGCTCCCGACGCCGGACGCCGGCACCGTCAGCGGCGAGGTCGTGGACCACACGACGTTCGCCTGCCCCGACGAGCCGGCCGGCCGTCGGGTGCAGGACGTCGGTCGCCCTGGGCCTGGCCCCGCTGCCGTCCGACGTCAGGCCCCCGTCCGGCGGTGAGGTCCGGCAGGGCCCGGTGGACTCGACCGGGCGCCCGGTCGACGTACGCCGGGGTGCCCTGACCGAGGTCCCCGCCGACGGCGGCCCGGCGGTCGACGCCACCGGCGGGCTCGCGGCGGGACTGTTCGGGTCGCGCTCCGACGTCGCGGGCCCGCAGCCTCGGCGTGACCGGTTGCCCGGCCCCGCGCTCGCGGTGGTGGTTCACCGGCGCCGGGGCGGGTCTCGACCACTCCTCGTCGCTGCTGCTCGCCAACGTCGACCCCGGTCCGGCCGTCCTCGACGTCACGCGTGCTCGGCCCGGACGGGACCCGTGGAGACCGTGGCCACCGACGGCATCACGCTGGCGCCGCACGCGGTGCGCCGGATCGACCTCGCCGACATCGCCCCGCAGACCGACGACCTGGCGGTCGAGGTCCAGACCTCGCCGCGGCCGGGTGGTCGCGTCCGTGACCGACTCCTTCGCGCGCGCGGCCACGGCCCGGCCCGGCCAGGAGTGGCTGGCCGGCACGGACCTGCCCGAGCCGGACCCTCCGCCTCGCCGGCCTGCCCGCAACGTCCTCGTCGAGCACGCTGCTGGTCGCGAACCCGTCCGACCTCGAGGCCACGGTCGACGTGCGCGTCGCCGGCAAGTCGGGCACGTTCGCGCCCGACCGGTCTCGACCCGATCACCGTCGCGCCGGGAGCCATCGAGACGGTCGACCTCCGCGGGGTGCTCCCGAAGGGGGAGCCGGTCGCGCTGCGGCTGCGCTCCCGCGTCCCGGTCGTCGCCGTCGGTGCGGGTCACCGACGGGGACGACCACGCCTACGCGACGCCGGTGACGCCGCTCGTCGGGCCGGCCGCCGCGCCCGTCGTACGCGGGGCCGAGTCCACGCGTCCAGCTGACCGCCGGCGCCGTCGCCACCCGGGTCACCGTGGCCGCGTACGACGCGAAGGGCGCGCGGGTCGACGGCGACCACCCTGGACATCGACGCGACGGCGACCGCGACCTGGTCACCGAAGCAAGGGTGCGGCCTACGTGGTGGTCACCCCGTCGACGGACCCGGGCGCCGGCACCGTGCACGGCGCGGTGACCTACGCCGGGCGACGGGCTCGCGACGGTGCCGCTGACGCGCGCTGCCGATCCGCGGTCGAGCGACCGGACGTCCGGCCCGCCCTGCACTGAGCGGTCACGTCGTCGGCGTCGTAGCGGGGGTCGACCTCCTCGGGCGGCCGCCCGAGGAGCTCGGAGACCTGCTCGACGAGCACGGTCAGCACCATCGCGGAGAGGTCGCTGCGGGTCTCCGCGCGCAGCTCGATCGGCCGCCGGAACAGCACCAGCCGGGTCGGGTGCGCCGCCGGTGCCGCGGACCAGCGACGCCAGCGGGACGGTGTCCGCGTCCCAGTCGTCGGGCACCATCGGGGTCTCCTCGACGGCGAACTCCACCAGGCCGAGCTCGGCGTGCCAGCGCTCCTCGAGCTCCTCGAGGACGGCCACCACGATCGCGTCGAAGGCGGCCTTGGGGCTCTTGGCGGCGGGCACGCCGGCGGGCGCCAGCGGCCCCGGCAGCAGGGCCGGTCCCGCGCATCCCGCGGCCGCGCCGGTCCCGGCGTCGCGCGGAGCGGCGACCCGGCTGGGCGGGCGCCGGCCGGTCGGTCGGGTGGGCGGGGTGACTCACGCCCGCGAGCCTAGCCGTGGCGGTGCCACCGAGCCGGTACCGTCTGCTCCGTGAGTCCTGCCCGCCGCTGCTCGAGAACCGCCTGTGCGCGGTCGGCGGTCGCCACGCTCACCTACGTCTACTCCGACCAGACCGCCGTGCTGGGCCCGCTGGCGACCTACGCCGAGCCGCACGCCTACGACCTCTGCGAGGCCCACAGCGAGCGGCTGAGCGCCCCGCGCGGGTGGGAGGTGCTCCGGCTCGCCCCGGACCCCGACGCGTTCGGCCCGTCCACGCGACGACCTGCTCGCGCTCGCCGACGCGGTGCGCGAGGCCGCGCGGCCCGCCCCGCCCGTCGTGACGGAGGGCGTCCGTGCCCTCGGCGTCGCCCCCGACGGTGCCCGCGAGGTCGGCCGCCGCGGCCACCTGCGGGTGCTGCCCACCCCGGAGGACTGAGCACGCCTGCCGCTAGGGTTCGGTCCATGTCTGCGACCTCGGCCGCCGTCCTCTCCGCCGTGTTCAAGGCGTACGACGTGCGTGGCACCGTTCCCGACCAGATCGACGAGGACCTGGCGCGTGCCGTGGGGTCCGCCTTCGTCCAGGTGACCGACGCCGTGTCGACGGGGGTCGTGGTCGGTCACGACATGCGGCCGTCCTCGCCCGGCATGGCCCGCGCGTTCGCGGAGGGCGCCGCCGCCGCCGGCGCCGACGTGACGATGATCGGTCTCGCGTCCACCGACCAGCTGTACTTCGCCTCCGGGTCGCTCGGCCTGCCCGGTGCGATGTTCACCGCGAGCCACAACCCGGCGCAGTACAACGGCATCAAGATGTGCCGCGCGTACGCCGTACCCGCTCGGCATGGACACCGGGCTGTCCGCCGTACGCGACCTCGTCGCCGCCGGGGACCCGCCCACCGCCGACCGGACCGGCGAGATCGTCGAGCGCGACGTGCTCGAGGAGTACGCGCAGCACCTGCTGGGCCTGGCACCCGTCACCGGCCGCCGGCTCAAGGTCGCGGTCGACGCGGGCAACGGCATGGCCGGGCACACCGCCCCCGCCGTCCTGCAGCGCCTCGACCTGGACCTCGTGCCGATGTACTACGAGCTCGACGGCAGCTTCCCCAACCACGAGGCCAACCCCATCGAGCCGGCGAACATGGCCGACCTCCAGGCCAAGGTCCTCGAGACCGGCGCCGACATCGGGCTGGCCTTCGACGGCGACGCCGACCGCTGCTTCATCGTCGACGAGCGTGGCGCGATCGTCAGCCCGTCGGTGCTGACCGCGCTCATCGCGTCGCGGGAGCTGGCGCGGGTGCCGGGCTCGACGGTGATCCACAACCTGATCACCTCGCGCGCCGTCCCGGAGCTGGTGTCCGAGCTCGGCGGGACGCCGGTGCGGACCCGGGTCGGGCACTCCTTCATCAAGGCGACGATGGCCGAGACCGACGCGGTCTTCGGAGGCGAGCACTCGGGGCACTTCTACTTCCGCGACTTCTGGCGGGCCGACTCCGGGATGCTGGCCGCGCTGCACGTGCTGGCCGCCCTGGCCGAGCAGGACCGGCCGCTGTCGGGCCTGCTGGCTGAGTTCTCGCGCTACGTCGCGACCGGCGAGATCAACTCCACCGTGGACGACCAGGCTGCCGTCGTCGGTGACATCGAGGCGGAGTACGGCGCCCGCGACGGCGTCACCCTCGACCACCTCGACGGGCTCACCGTCGCCCACGAGGACTGGTGGTTCAATGTCCGCGCGTCCAACACCGAACCGTTGCTGAGGCTGAACGCCGAGGCGGGGGACCAGGCCACGCTCGACCGGCTGCGGGACGACGTCCTCGCCACGATCAGGAGAGACTCATGAACCTCGACCCCGCCCTGCTGGAGATCATCGTCTGCCCCGACTGTCGCGGCGCCCTGGCCGTCGACGAGGAGGCCTCCGAGCTCGTCTGCACGGCCTGCGGGCTGGCGTACCCGGTGCGCGACGACATCCCGGTGCTGCTCGTCGACGAGGCCCGCCGCCCGGGACAGAGCTAGGGCCGGACATGGTCGAGCTGTTCGACGACTCGCGGCTCGACGACGAGAGCGCCCTCGAGTCGGCCGACCCCGTGCTGCGCTCGCTCGCCGAGGCCGGAGCCCGGGTGCGGCGCGAGGCCGGCGCGGCCGCCGAGGCGATCGCCGCCGCGGTGGCGGGTGCGCTCGGCGAGTCACGGCCGCGCGCCGTGGTCGCGGCCGGTCCGGACTCCCGGCTGCTCCGGGCCGTGCTCGAGCCCTGGTGCCCGGTGCCGTTCGTCGCCTGGCCCGCTCCCTCCCTGCCCGGGTGGGCCGGCGGGCTGGACCTGGTCGTCGTACTCGCCCCCGAGGGCAGCGACTCCGGCACCGCGTCGGCGGTGGCCGAGGCGGTGCGCCGTGGCTGCCGCGTGGTGGTCGCCTGCCCGCCCCGCTCGCTCGTCGCCGACCACGCCGTCGGCCGTGACTGCACCGTGCTGCCCTGCTCGTCGGGCGACCAGCTCGCGGCCGCTGTCGTGATGCTCGAGTTCCTCGACCAGGTGGACCTCGGCCCCGACTCCGACCCGGAGGCGGTCGCCCAGGCGCTCGACGACGTGGCCATCGCCTGCTCGCCGCATCGCGACCTGGCGGTCAACCCGGCCAAGATGCTCGCCATCGCGCTGGCCGACGTGACCCCGCTCGTCTGGGGCGGGTCCGTGCTCGCTGCCCGCGCCGCCCGTCGCATCGCCGAGTCCATCCGGCGGTCCAGCGGACGTACGGCGCTCGCCGGCGACGCCGAGCACCTGCTTCCCGTGATCGCCGCGGCACCCACGGCCGACCTGTTCGCCGACCCGTTCGACGACGACGAGGGCCGCTCGCGGCGGCCGGCGCTGCTGGTCCTCGACGACGGGTCGGAGGGAGCGTCTCTCCGCGAGCAGCGCGGCCGCCTGCTCGCCGAGGCCCAGGCGCGGCACGTGCGCGTGGAGCGGCTGGCCAGCGACGCCGGCAACGACGTTGCGAGGTACGCCGCCCTGCTCAGCACCGGCACCTACGCCGCCGCCTACCTCGGTGTGGGACTGTCCCGGAGCTGACCGCAGTCCGGCAGACTGGCGCGATGCCAGCACAGTACGGTCCCCATCGATGGTCCGCCGGTGACCGCGACGACGGCCGGAACGACGAGCTCCGCGGCGCCACGTTCGACGTCAAGGACCTCGCCGGTGCGAGGTTCGTCGACTGCGACCTGCGCGGTGTCCGGATCGTCGACGGCTTGCTCGTCGACGTCGACCTGTCCGGCTACGTCGAGCACCTCGTGGTCAACGGCGTTGACGTCACCGGCTACGTGGCCGCCGAGCTCGACCGGCGGCACCCGGAACGTGTCCAGCTCCGGCAGCTGCGGACCGCCGACGACTTCCGCGCGATGTGGGACACCGTCGAGCGCATCTGGTCGGAGACGGTCGCCCGGGCCGAGCGGCTTCCCGAGACGTCCCGGCACGAGCGTGTGGACGGCGAGTGGTCCTTCGTCGAGACCCTGCGCCACCTCGTGTTCATCACGGACTCGTGGGCGAGCCGCACCGTCCTCGACGAGCCGATGCCGTTCCACCGGCTCGCCCTTCCCCAGACCGCGTACGCGCCGGCCGATGCGGCCGCGCTCGGCATGGACCTCGCCGCGCGTCCGTCGTACGCCGAGGTGAGCGAGGCGCGCGCCGACCGGATGGCCGTGGTGCGACGCATCGTCGACGGCCTCACGGACGCCGACCTGGCGCGGCTGTGCTCTCGGGCGCCGGCACCCGGGTACCCGGACGAGGAGCGTTCGGTGGGCGAGTGCCTCGGGGTGGTCATGGAGGAGGAGTGCGAGCACCACCGGTTCGCGGTCCGCGACCTCGCGCTCCTCGAGACCCGCTCGTCGGCCTGCCGCCGACTGAGCAACCCGTCCCGCCTAGGAGGCGTCCGTGCAGGGGTCAGTGGCCGGGGGTGGTCCGGTAGGTGTGGCCGTGCGGGTCGGTCCACTCGTAGTCGCCGTCGGGTAGTCGCTGGTAGGTCCAGGCGGTGAAGGTCTTGAGTCGGTGGTGCCGGCGGCACAGGCAGGCGAGGTTGGCCGGGCTGGTTTGGCCGGGTGGTCCGCCGTCGTCGGGTGGCACGTAGGGCTCGATGTGGTCGAGGTCGCAGGAGCGGGCGTCGATGCTGCAGCCGGGGAACACGCAGTGCCGGTCGCGCAGGATCACGGTCTCCCGCATCCAGCCGGGCGGGTCGTGCACGTCGACCGCGTCGTCTCGGGCGAGGTCGAGGACCGGCCGGATGGTGACCGTCGAGAACCGGCCGATCCAGTCGGCCAGCAGCTGGAGGGTGGCGGGTCCGAGCTTCTCCACCGGTGCCGCCGGTGTCGTGGGCGAGGTCGTCGGTGGTGACGTGCAGGAACAGCGTGCCGGTCGACCCGTTCAACCCCGGCTCGACCGGGAGCGCGGCGGTGCTGCTGCCGCCGGGTGCCGCGCGGTGCTCGGTGCTGGCGTGCTGGCCGTGCTGGCGGCGAGGTCGAGGGCGCGTTGGGGGTGGGCGAGCAGGCCGAGTGCGGTGGCCTGCCGGATATCGTAGCGGGCGGTCGTCTCCGAGCCGGCCCAGGACCCCGGCGAGGTCGCCGACGGAGGCTTGCAGGTCGAGGGCGTCCAGGGTGTCGAGGCGGGCGGTGACATCGGTGGTGGCGGTCGAGGTCCGGTGGTCGAACCAGACGCCGCGGGCGTCCAGGGCGGCCTGCTCGATCCCGGCGGCCCGGTCGGGGTCGCAGCGCAGCATCGCCTCGTGCACCAGCTCGCGCAGCTTCCCCGGCGAGGCGGTGGTGTTCCGGCGGGCGGTCACGGCGAGGTGCCGGTCCACGAACCCGACCGCCTCGGCCGAGAGGCCGGTGGTCTCGGCGGCGACCCGGCGGGCCTTCCACGCCTGCAACCGACCGTCCTGGACCAGGTCCCAGAGCCGCGGCAGCCGGTAGCAGAGCTCGACCGCCTCGGAGACCAGCCGCAGCCCCGCGGCGTAGGAGAGACCGAGGGTGGCGGCGAGGGTCTCGACCGCGTACTCGGCGATCCCCGGCGTGCCCTCGCCCGGCCAGCCCCGCCTCGACGGTGGTCTCGCCCAGCACGATCCCGGCGACCCCCTGCGGCGCGGTGAACGACGCGGCCGGCCGGTCGTCGGTGACGGGGTGCAGGTCGACCCAGTGCACCGCCAACGCCAACAGCTCGGCCTCGGCCCGGTCCGCCGTCCGCCGCCGCTCGGCGACCGCGTCCAGCACCTGCGCGGGAGTCAGGTCCCGCAGCCCGGAGTCGACCTCGAGCGGGTCGTGGACGGTGCTGGTCATGAACCCAACCTAGGCCCGACCACCGACACTTTCGGCCCCAAACCGGCGAGAATCGTGTTGTCCACAAGGGGAATCTCGAAACTTCTCCGGACCGGCGAGGTCGGTCGAGCGCGCGGTGCGGGTGGTTTCGACACGGGCTCCGCTTCGCTCCGCCCGGCTCAACCAACGGGTGGCGCGGCCAGCCGGACGCACCGGGTGCGCGTGCGGGTGCGGGTGGTTTCGACACGGGCTCCGCTTCGCTCCGCCCGGCTCAACCAACGAGCGGAGCCGGTCGCGCGCCGGTGCGGGTGGTTTCGACACGGGCTCCGCTTCGCTCCACCCGGCTGCAACCAACGCAAGGCGTGGGTCGAGCCACGGGCGGTCGGGCGCCAACCACCGACCTTCGCTAGGCTGCTCCCTCACCCGAGAGCAGCACCTGACCAGCGAGGAGCACCGGCCGATGTCAGCCGAGGGCGGTACCAAGGCGGTGCTGGCGGCACTGCTCGCCAACACGGGCATCGCCGTCATGAAGTTCCTGGCGTTCGCGCTCACCGGGGCGTCCTCGATGCTCGCGGAGGGCATCCACTCGGTGGCCGACTCGGGCAACCAGGTGCTGCTGCTGCTCGGCGGCAAGCGCTCCGAGCGGGAAGCGACCCCGCAGCACCCGTTCGGTTTCGGACGCGAGCGCTACATCTACTCGTTCCTGGTCGCGATCGTGCTGTTCTCGGTCGGCGGCCTGTTCGCCCTCTACGAGGCGTACCACAAGGCGCAGGAGGTCCACGAGGGTCAGCCCAACGAGCTGCTCGACGGCCGGTGGTGGTGGGTGGCGATCGTCGTGCTCCTCGGCGCGATCGTCATGGAGGGCTTCTCCTTCCGCACCGCGATCCGCGAGTCCAACAAGACCCGCGAAGGGGCGAGCTGGGTCGAGTTCATCCGGCGGGCCAAGTCCCCCGAGCTCCCGGTGATCCTGCTCGAGGACTTCGCGGCGCTGATCGGCCTCGTCCTCGCCCTGCTCGGCGTGGGGCTGTCCAAGGCGACCGGCAACGGCTACTTCGACGTCGCCGGTACGGCGGCCATCGGGCTGCTGCTCGTCGCGGTGGCCTTCGTGCTCGGCGTGGAGACCAAGAGCCTGCTGCTCGGGGAGGCGGCCAGCCCGCAGGCCCAGGCCCGGCTGCGCGAGCGGCTCGAGGCGACGCCCGGCATCGACCGGGTCATCCACATGCGGACGCTGCACCTCGGCCCGGAGGAGCTGCTCGTCGGGGTGAAGATCGGCGTGCCCGGCGCGGCGAGCGGCAGCCGACGTCGCGGCCAGCATCGACGCCGCCGAACGGGCGATGCGGGAGGCGGAGCCCGCCGCCCGGGTCATCTACGTCGAACCCGACATCTACACGGAGGGCCACGAGCCCGAGGCGCGGCCCGAACCGCCCGCCGCTGCGGCGCACTGAGCCGGTCGGCGTTTTCTGCCCGCGACCCGTCCACAGGTAGGCTGACGGGGCCGTACTGACCCACGACACGTCGCAGAGGACCCACATTCATATGGATTACAAGGTTGCCGATCTGAGCCTGGCCGACTACGGCCGCACGGAGATCACGCTCGCCGAGCACGAGATGCCCGGCCTGATGGCCATGCGCGAGCGCTACGGCGACGCCAAGCCGCTCGCGGGTGCCCGCATCGCCGGCTCCCTGCACATGACGATCCAGACGGCGGTCCTCATCGAGACCCTGGTCGCCCTGGGCGCCGAGGTCCGCTGGGCCTCCTGCAACATCTTCTCCACCCAGGACCACGCGGCGGCCGCCGTCGTCGTCGGTCCCGAGGGCACCGTCGACGACCCGCAGGGCGTGCCGGTGTTCGCGTGGAAGGGCGAGAGCCTCGAGGAGTACTGGTGGTGCACCCAGCAGATCCTCGCGTGGCCCGGTGACGCCGGCGCCAACATGATCCTCGACGACGGCGGCGACGCCACGCTCCTCGTCCACCTCGGCGTGCAGTCCGAGAAGGACGGCAAGGCCCCGGCGGTCGACTCCGCCGAGAGCGCCGAGCAGCGGATCATCTTCCAGGTCCTCAACGACACGCTGGTCGAGGACCCCACCCGCTGGACGACCGTCGCCAACGAGATCAAGGGCGTCACCGAGGAGACCACCACCGGTGTGCTCCGCCTCTACGACATGATGCGTGAGGGCTCGCTGCTCTTCCCGGGCATCAACGTCAACGACTCGGTGACCAAGAGCAAGTTCGACAACAAGTACGGCTGCCGCCACTCCCTGATCGACGGCATCAACCGCGCCACCGACGTGCTCATCGGCGGCAAGGTCGCGGTCGTCTGCGGCTACGGCGACGTCGGCAAGGGCTGCGCGGAGTCGCTGCGCGGCCAGGGCGCCCGGGTCATCGTCACCGAGATCGACCCGATCTGCGCGCTGCAGGCGGCGATGGACGGCTACCAGGTCGCGACGCTCGACGAGGTCATCTCGAGCGCCGACATCATCATCACCGCGACCGGCAACAAGGACGTCGTCACCGTCGCCCAGATGCAGCGGATGAAGTTCCAGGCGATCATCGCCAACATCGGTCACTTCGACAACGAGATCGACATGGCCGGACTCGAGTCCTTCCCGGGCGTGCACCGCAAGAACGTGAAGCCCCAGGTCGACGTCTGGTCCTTCCCCGACGGCGGTACGACGATCATCGTGCTGTCCGAGGGTCGGCTGATGAACCTCGGCAACGCGACCGGCCACCCGTCGTTCGTGATGTCCAACTCGTTCACCAACCAGGTGCTCGCGCAGATCGAGATCTTCACCAAGACCGACGAGTACCCCGTCGGTGTCTACGTGCTGCCCAAGCACCTCGACGAGGAGGTCGCCCGCCTGCACCTCGGAGCGCTCGGCGTCTCGCTGACCGAGCTCACCGCCTCGCAGGCGAAGTACCTCGGCGTCGACGTGGCCGGGCCGTACAAGTCGGACCAGTACCGCTACTGATCCGTCACCGCTGACGGCGGCACACGAGGAGACGCAGGCAAGGTCGGAAGGCGGCGGAGGTGGCGAACACGGACGTGACGAGTCAGGGCGGACGAGGTCGCGTGCTGGTCGTCGACGACGACGCGGCCCTCGCCGAGATGCTCACCATCGTGCTCCGCAACGAGGGGTTCGACTCGCGCGTGTGCCCGGTGGGGGACCGGGCCCTCGCGGACTTCCGTGACTACCGTCCGGACGTCGTGCTCCTCGACCTGATGCTGCCCGGCAAGGACGGCATCGACGTGTGCCGGGAGATCCGGGCGGAGTCCGGGGTCCCGATCGTCATGCTGACCGCCAAGAGCGACACGATCGACGTGGTCGTCGGCCTCGAGTCCGGGGCCGACGACTACGTCGTCAAGCCGTTCAAGCCCAAGGAGCTGGTGGCGCGGATCCGGGCCCGCGTGCGCCGCTTCGACGAGCCGGCCCCCGAGGCCCTCACGATCGGCGACCTGTCCATCGACGTCGCGGGGCACGTCGTGGCCCGCGACGGGCAGCCCATCGCGCTCACCCCGCTGGAGTTCGACCTGCTGGTCTGCCTCGCCCGCAAGCCCTGGCAGGTGTTCACCCGCGAGGTGCTGCTCGAGCAGGTGTGGGGCTACCGGCACGCCGCGGACACGCGACTGGTCAACGTGCACGTGCAGCGGCTGCGGTCCAAGGTCGAGCACGACCCGGAGAACCCCGAGATCGTGGTGACCGTCCGGGGCGTGGGCTACAAGGCAGGAAGCACGGGCTGAGATGTGAAGACCGGATCGCCGTTGCGGCGGGTCGCGACCGTGTGGCGTCGCTCGATCCAGGCCCGCGTCGTGATCAGCACGCTGCTGCTGTCGGCCGTGGTCGTCTCGCTCGTCGGCTGGGTGCTCCTCCAGCAGATCACCGACGGGCTGGTGCACAGCAGGACCGACTCGGCGGTCGACGAGACCACCCGGGCGACGGCCGAGGCGCAGCGCCGGCTCTCGGCCGCGAACGGCAACGACTTCGACGCGAGCACCCAGCTGACCCAGCTCGTCGCCACGCTCGTCGTCGCGCGGCTCCGTGCAGGGCTACGAGATCGTGCTGACCGGCCCGATCGCCGGGTCGAGCTCGGGCGTCGCGGCGGGCACCGGCACCAGCAACACCCCGGGCGTGCTCCCTGACAGCATCCCGCAACGGCTGCGGGGCACGGTCGAGCTCGGCAGCCCCGGCACGACGTCGTACTCCTACACGACGATCCGCTACACCGACCGCGCCGTCGGTCCCCGGCGTCGTGACCGGCTCGCAGGTCACCCTGCCGGCAGACGGTGGCATCTACACGCTCTACTTCCTCTTCCCGATGACCGAGCAGCAGGACACCCTCACCCTGGTGGGCCGGGCCCTGCTCACCGGCGGCGCCCTGCTGCTGGTCCTCGTCGGCGGCCTCACCTGGCTGGTCACGCGGCAGGTCGTGACCCCGGTGCGGCTGGCCCGGCGGGTCGCCGAGCGGCTCGCGTCCGGTCGCCTCGAGGAGCGGATGCACGTGCGGGGCGACGACGACATCGCCCGGCTCGGCACCTCCTTCAACCAGATGGCGGCCAGCCTGCAGAAGCAGATCCGCCAGCTCGAGGAGCTGTCCCGGGTGCAGCGTCGGTTCGTCTCCGACGTCTCCCACGAGCTGCGCACCCCGCTCACCACGGTGCGGATGGCCGGCGACGTCCTGCACGACGCGCGGGACCGCTTCGACCCGCCCGACCGCGCGGGCCGCCGAGCTGCTGCAGAACGAGCTCGACCGTTTCGAGATGCTGCTGGCCGACCTGCTCGAGATCAGCCGGTTCGACGCCGGCGCCGCGGTGCTCGACCTCGAGGACGTCAACCTCGTCGACCTGGCGCACCGCGTGGTCGAGTCGACCCGGGCGCTGGCCGAGCGGCGCGGCACCAGGGTCGTCGTACGCGCCGGTGAGCGGCCGTGCATCGCCGAGGTCGACCCGCGGCGGGTCGAGCGCATCGTGCGCAACCTGATCACCAACGCGATCGACTACGCCGACAGCCGCGACGTCGTGGTGATGGTGGAGTCCAACGACGAGGCCACCGCGCTCGCGGTCCGCGACCACGGGGTCGGGCTGCGGCCCGGCGACGCGGCCATGGTGTTCAACCGGTTCTGGCGGGCCGACCCGGCCCGAGCGCGCACGACGGGCGGCACCGGGCTGGGTCTCTCGATCTCGCTGGAGGACGCGCACCTGCACGGCGGCTGGCTCCAGGCCTGGGGCGAGCCCGGTGGCGGGTGCGCAGTTCCGGCTCACGCTGCCCCGGCGCGCGGGCGACCGCATCGGCGCGAGCCCGCTGCCGCTGGTGCCCGACGACGCAGCGCTGGGTCGCGTGGGCTCGGACTACGCCCGCTTCGACCGCCGGCCCGCCGGCCGGAAGGCGGGCACCCCGTGAGCCGCCGACCGACCCGCGCCGGACTCGCCGGCCTGCTCGTGGTGCTGTCCCTCGCGCTCAGCGGGTGCGTCGGCCTGCCCCGGGACGGCCAGGTCCGGACGGTGCCCGCGGCCGACCAGCGCCGACGGCGACACCCTCGTCGACTTCACCCCGGGCGGCCCCAAGGCGGGCAGCGCACCCGTGCCGCTGGTGAACAACTTCCTCCGCGCGATGACCGCCACGCCGCTGAACACGTTCGTGGCCCGCCAGTTCCTGACCTCCGAGAGCAGCGGCTCCTGGGTGCCCGAGCGCGGCACGATCGTCTACGGCACCGACACCGTCGAGACGCTGCCGGGCGGCGAGGTCGCGCTGCGCCTCTCCGACGTCGTGGAGCTGGACGACCGCGGCACCTGGCTGGGGGACCCGACCCGCGGCGCGGGGCGGGACATCACCCTCAAGCTGGTCAAGGAGGAGGGCGAGTGGCGGATCAGCGACCCGCCGAACCGGCTGATCATCCCGCGCTCGCACTTCGACACCGAGTACCAGCAGTACTTCCTGTACTTCTTCGACAAGTCCGCCCAGGTGCTGGTGCCGGAGCCCGTCTACGCGCCCCGCGGCCTCCAGGCGCCCACCCTGCTGGTCGCCGCGCTGCTCAAGGGCCCGCTGCCGTCGCTGGCGGGGGTCGAGACCACCTTCGTGCCGCACGGCACCCGCCTCGACGGCATCTCGGTGCCGGTCTCGCGGGACAACACCGCCGAGGTGCCGCTGTCCGACGAGGTGCTCGACCTCGACAACAACCAGCTCAACCTGCTCTTCGCGCAGCTGTCCTGGACGCTCGGACAGATCGCCGGCGTCGAACGGATGCGCGTGACCGTCGCGGGCACGCCGGTCGACCTCCCCGGTGCGCGCGTCGACGTCGGCGTCAACCAGTGGTCCGAGTTCGACCCTGCCCTGGCCTGGGCGTCGACGTCGCTGTTCGGCATCCGGGACCGGCGGGTGGTGACGCTGACCGGCGACCGCGAGAGCCGGGTCAGCGGCCCGTTCGGCACGCTGCCCCTCGGGCTGCGCTCGATCGCCGTGGACCTGCCCGCGCAGCACGTCGCGGGTGTCAGCGCTCGACGGCACGCGCGTGCTCGAGGCCGACAAGGACCGCACCTCGGGCAAGCCCGCCACCCCGTCCGACGTACGCACGGTCTACCCGCGGGGCACCGACCTGCTCCGGCCCGCCTACGACCTCTACGGTCAGCTGTTCGTGGTGGACCGGACCTCGGCCGGCGCCCGGCTGTCGGTCGTGCGGGCCGGGGACGCGCGCACGGTCGAGGCGCCCGGCGCTCACCGGGCGAGCCGGTGGTCCGGTTCGTGCTCAGCCGCGACGGCACCCGGCTCGTCTCGCAGATCCGCCGCGACGGGCGCGACCAGCTGGTCGTCTCCCGGGTGGAGCGGGACGCGAAGGGCCGGGTGCAGGGCCTGCTGCCGGCCGTGCCCCTGCCGCTGACCGGGGCCGGCGACGCCCAGATCCGGGACCTCGGCTGGCGTACGCCGGGCAGCCTCGCCGTGCTGTCCGCGCCGTCGGTGGGCACGTCGCAGGTGCTGATCGTCAAGATCGACGGCTCCTCGACGCCGGAGGACCTCAGCACCGACGCCGAGCTGTTCCGCGACCAGGCCGTGCGCCTCGTGACCGCGCCGTCGGCCGGATCGCCGCTCTACATCCGCACGCGGTGCCGGCCAGCTGTTCTCGCTGGCCGCGAACGGCCGGTGGACGGGCACCAGCATCGAGCCGGGGCTGGGCTCACCCACCTTCGTCGGCTGAGGCTCTCTGGGTCGGCTTCCTCTGCGGCACCCCCAGCGGGTCGCCGAGGACGACGACGTTGCTGTCGTAGGAGCTGCCGTTCCAGCCCGTGCAGGAGACCAGCACCAGGCGGCCCTCGCCCCCCTGCTGACCGAAGAGCCGGGCGGCGCGGCGGGCCACCGTCTCGGTGCCGAGCACGCGCACCTCCCGGACCACGTAGCGCATCGTGCCGCGCCGGGTCACCACGTCGACGTGCTGACCCGGGCGGAGCCGGCCGACGTGGTCCATGGACCCGCCGCCCGTGTGCACCGTGTGCCCGGTGATGACCGTCTGGCCGGTCCCGGCCCCCGGCTTGGCGCTGCCGGTCCACCAGCCGACCTCGCGGTAGTCGCGCGGCGGGTCGAGCACCGCGTCGCCGGTGACCCTCGACCGGGACGACGCGGCGTCCAGGTGCAGCGCCCTGATCTTCAGCCGGACCGGGCGCCCGCGCTCATCTCGCCGTACGACGGACCGGCCGCGACCTCGCTGCGCGGCAGCACGAACCACGCCGCGACGAGGCCGACGACGACCACCAGGAGCGCCGTACGCAGCCCGGCGTTCCTCGCGTCCGCGACGCTGCCCGCCTCAGCCACGCCGGCCCCGGCCGAGGTGCCGGCGGAAGTCGAGGGCGCCGGCCCCGGCGGCCAGCACGAGCAGCCCGCCCAGGGTGAGCACCAGGCGGGTCCGGTCGGACGGCTCCTGGGCCGCGGGGCCGACGGAGGCCCGCCGTGCGCGAGCCCGGCCGTGACGCGGCGGGGGACCGCCGGCTTGGCGGGTGCCTGCGGCCGCGGCGACCGGCTGGGCGACCGGGCGGGGCCTGGCGACGGGGGCGACGCGGTCGTTGGGCCCGCAGGTCGAGCGCCCGACCTGCAGGGCGAGGGGCTGGAGGCCCGAGGCCGCGGCGGCGGGCAGCACGTCGAGGTCCAGCGCGGTGACCTCGATCGAGCCGGACGAGGGACGCACCTGCCTGTTCAGGGTGCCGCTGAGCACGTTCTGGTCCAGCGGACCGAGCTGGCTGCCGATGTTGGCGAGCACGTTGTCGAGGACGGCGGCCTGGTCGACGGCGCCGCCGAGCGCGCCGAGGGATCCGTCGAGGGCGGTCGCGAGCTGGCTGCGCAGCGCGTCCTTCACGGCGGCGGCGACGGCGCTCAGGTCGCCGGTGACCCGGGTGTTCGGCGCCGGGTCCACCGGCAGGGAGAGCAGGTCGACGCGCCGTCCGCCGACGAGGGCGTAGGCGCCCACGTCGGCCAGCGTGGCGCTTCCGTCGGCGGAACCGGGCGCGGCCGTGCACCGGCTCTGGATCGCCCCGAGCCCCACGAACAGGCCCGGGTCCCCGAGCTGGCGGAGCCCGGTCTGCAGGCCGCTCTGGAGCCCGCCGACCACGGGGTCGAGCACCGGCTGGAGCGCGGTCTGGACCTGCTGGTCGAGTCCCTGCAGGACCGTCGACCGCACGATCTGCAGGTGGCTCAGGTCCAGCGTCCCGGCGCTCAGCGCGAGGGTGCCGCCGGGGGTCAGGCACTGGCCGTCCCCGACCGCGACGACCCTGGCGCCCGCGCCGGCGAGACCGGCGCAGGCCGCGGAGCTTCCCGAGGTCTCGGGTGGTCGCGTCCTGTGCGAGCACGCCGGCCGAGAGGAGCGACTGGCCGGTGCAGTGCCGAGGCGACCGGGCGGTTGCTGCCGGTGGCGGTCTCGCGCGTGCCGTCGTTGGTCACCGCGTAGGTGCCCGAGGCGGCAGGCGTCCCGCCGACGGTGACCACCGCGCCCGTCGCGCTCGCCCGCGCGACCGTGGTGGCGGCCGAGGCCGGTGCGGCGGCCAGCCCCACCGAGTGCGGCGGCGAGGGCGAGAGCGATCGCTCGGGTGACGTGGTGACGCATGTGGTGCTCCTGTGATCCTCCGGTCCCCGCTCCCTCCGCTCCGGACGCGGACGGGTGACCGCCACCCGTCCCAACGCCCGGGGCGCGACAAGTTACGCGGCCGGGGGCCATCTTTCGTCCCCAGCGAGCCGCCCGCGCTCGTCGTCCCCTGGGCCGGCGTCCGGAGGCCCCGGCGGTCCGGTGGGACGCGCCAGACTGCCCCGTGCCCGGCCGCAGAGACTTCCTCCCGGACGCTGCCCGGGACCTGCTGCTCGGCAGCGCCTGCGTCGGCTGCGGCCTGCCCGGTCGGGTGCTGTGCCCGCGCCTGCGAGGCGTCCCTGCCGCGGCGCGGTCCGGTCGCCTGGCCCTCACCCACCCCGCCCGGGCTCGCGCCGCCGTTCGCCGCCGGTGCGTACGACGGCCTGCTCAAGGCCCTGGTCAACGCGCACAAGGAGCACGCCGTGCACGCGCTCGCCGGCCCGCTGGGCCGCGTGCTCGCCGACGTGGTCCGGGACCTGCGTGGCCGCTTGCGCGGTCCCGGGGACGGGCCCGGTGCTGCTCGTCCCGGTGCCGTCGCGCCGTGCCGTGGTCCGCCGGCGCGGGCACGACCCGCTGCTGCGCATCAGCCGGCGGGCCGCCGTACGCCTGCGCCGGACCGGGACGCGAGGCCCGGGTCCGGTCGGCTGCTGGTGCCCGGCCGGCCGGGTCCGCGACCAGGCGCTGCTCGACGCCGCTGCCCGGGCCGCCAACCTCGCCGGGTCGATGGCGGCGCGGCCGGCCGCGGGCCGGGGACCTCCAGGCGCACGGTCGTGGTCGTGGACGACGTGCTCACGACGGGGTCGACCGCGCGGGAGGCGCAGCGGGCCCTGGAGGCGGTCGGGCTGCACGTCGACGGCGTCGCCGTGATCGCGGCGACGCGTCGCCGCCACCCCGCCGGTGGTCTGACGGCGGGTCGGGATTCGGGGGGTTCCCTACCGTTCATGGAAGTCCGGGCACTAACGTCTGTGTATGGAGTCCGTCCGGGTCCGTGGTTGCGTCGGCGGAGGTCTGCGCGAGGACGGGCACCGGTCTCACGACCGGGGTCGGCGCCCGCGAGATCCGCTGCCGACAAGCCGATGCCAGTCGCAGGCGAAGCGGTCCACGTAAGACGTCCCGGACGCCGCACACGACGTGTTCGTGGGCGGAGCCGGACCGTCGATCACGGTGCGGCTTAGAAGTAAGTCCTGCCCCCCACCCGCTGTCAGATGCAGCGAGCCCGGGGGAGAAGGCCGGTAGTGGCGGAGAAGCTGCGGAAGCCTCAGCAGGCGATTGTGGGGTCGAAGACCAGGTCGGCCGGACGGGCTCCGCCCAGGACATCTCAGACGGGGATGTCGCCTGCAACGGTCCGAACAGTCACCGAACAATCTGGAGGTTGTCGATGGACATCGTGCTCAACAGCCGGCACTGCGAGCTGACGGACAGGTTCCGTGCGCACGTCGAGGAGAAGCTCGCCCGATTGGAGAAGCACGACCATCGCGTCATCCGGGTAGAGGTCGAGGTCGAGGCCGAGCGCAACCCGCGCCAGGCCGACCGGGCCGTCCGGGTGGAGCTCACCGCCTTCTCGAAGGGCCCGGTGGTCCGGGCCGAGGCCGCCGCCGACGACAAGATGGCGGCGCTGGACCTCGCCCTGGACAAGATGGCCGGCCAGATGCGCCGCGCCGCCGACCGCAAGCGCGTGCACCGCGGCCGGCACACCCCCACGTCGGTCTCCAAGGCGCTCGCCGGCCTCGATCCCGCCCCGAACGGCGCACGCCGACCGACGAGTCGGGGGAGACGACCCGCCACGTCGGCCCGATCACCGTGCTCGGCGACGGCCCGCTGGTCGTCCGCGAGAAGATCCACGCGGCCGAACCGATGACGCTCGACCAGGCGCTCTACGAGATGGAGCTGGTCGGCCACGACTTCTTCCTGTACGTCGACAAGGAGACCGAGCGCCCGTCGGTCGTCTACCGCCGCCGCGGCTACGACTACGGCGTGATCACCCTCGAGGTGCGCTGAGCGACCGCGGGGTCCGGAATCGGGCTCGTCACCGGATCGGAAAAGTTCGGACCGGACAGGGTCCCGCCATGCCATGATCATCTCGTGGCAGATCAGGAGCAGGGCCCCAAGCCGGGTGGAGAACCCATCCGCGTGGCCGTCGTGGACGACCAGGAGCTCTTCCGGCGCGGGCTGACGATGCTGCTCGGCGTCGAGGACGACATCGAGGTCGTCGGCGAGGCCGGCGACGGCGTGGCGGCGACCGAGCTGGCCGCGTCCACCGTCCCCGACGTCATCCTGATGGACGTCCGGATGCCGAAACGCTCGGGCATCGAGGCGTGCGTGGCGATCAAGGAGGTCGCACCGACGGCCCGGATCATCATGCTGACGGTCAGCGACGAGGAGGCCGACCTCTACGACGCCGTGAAGAACGGCGCGTCGGGCTACCTCCTCAAGGACTCCTCGATCGACGAGGTCGCCCAGGCGATCCGGGTCGTCGCCGACGGCCAGTCGCTGATCAGCCCGTCGATGGCGATCAAGCTGCTCGACGAGTTCAAGCAGATGTCGCGCTCCGACCGGCAGCAGGTGCCCAGCCCCCGGCTCACCGACCGCGAGCTCGAGGTGCTCAAGCTCGTCGCCCAGGGCCTCAACAACCGCGAGATCGCCAAGCGGCTGTTCATCAGCGAGAACACCGTCAAGAACCACGTCCGCAACATCCTGGAGAAGCTCCAGCTGCACTCCCGCATGGAGGCCGTCATGTACGCCGTGCGCGAGAAGCTCCTCGACATCCCCTGAGGGATGCCCGGGCCGCTCCGCGTGTCGGTGGCGGTTGGCATAATGACCGCGTGACACCGACGGACGGGCCGACCCTCTCGCGCGCGCAGGCGCGTCGTGTCGCGCTGGTGGCGCAGGGCTTCCGCGACCCGCGGCACACGGTGCCGACGATGCGCACCTTCAACCGCACCCTGTCCCGCACGGCGGTCCTGCAGATCGACTCGGTCAACGTGCTCCAGCGCGCGCACTACATGCCGCTGTTCTCGCGGATGGGTCCCTACGACACCGACCTGCTGCGCCGCGCCTCGGAGCAGCGGCCGCGCCGGATCGTGGAGTACTGGGCGCACGTCGCGGCGTTCATGCCCGTCGAGCTGTGGCCGCACATGCGGCACCGGATGCGGGCCTATCGAGGCCCGCGGCCACGAGTGGGAGGCGGTCCGGCACAAGCCTGAGCTGGTCGACTCGCTGCTGGCCGAGGTGGCCGACCGGGGTGCGTCCACGCCGCGCGACCTCGACGACGGCCTGCCCCGCAAGAAGGAGCACTGGGGCTGGAACTGGTCGGACACCAAGAAGGTGATGGAGTACCTCTTCGCCTCGGGACAGCTCGCCGTGGCCGGCCGCAACCAGCACTTCGAGCGGCTCTACGACCTCCCCGAGCGGGTGATCCCGCCCGAGCACCTGAACGCCCCCGAGCCCACCGTCGAGGAGGCCTCGGTCGAGCTGCTCCGCCGGGCGGCGGTGGCCCACGGCGTCGGCACGGAGCTCGACCTGCGCGACTACTTCCGGATGCGTCCCGAGCTCACCAAGCCGGCGCTCGCGACGCTCGTCGAGTGCGGGGAGCTGCTGCCGGTGCGGATCGAGGGCTGGGGCCGGCAGGCCTACCTGCACCGGGACGCGGCCCTGCCGCGCCGGGTGCACGCCCGGGCCCTGCTCTCGCCGTTCGACCCGCTCGTCTGGGAGCGCGCACGCACCGAGCGCCTCTTCGACTTCCACTACCGCATCGAGATCTACGTGCCCGAGCCGAAGCGGGTGCACGGCTACTACGTGCTGCCCTTCCTGCTCGGCGACCGGATCGTCGGCCGCGTCGACCTCAAGGCGGACCGCAAGGCGGGCGCGCTGCTGGTGCTCGGGGCGTTCGCCGAGCCCGGCGCGCCCGAGGAGACGGCCGACGAGCTCGCGGCCGAGCTGCGCGACCTCGCGACCTGGCTGGACCTGGCGGACGTCGTGGTCGGGTCGCGCGGCGACCTGGCCGGCTGAGCTCGCGGTCGCCGTGAAGGCCGACGCTGGTGCCTGACGGCTTCTGGGTCCTCGTCCTCGGCTGGCTGCTGGCGGTGCAGCCCGCCCTCCCGGTCGCGGCGCCGGAGCCGGAGCGCCGCTCCGACCTTCCCCGTGGTCGGCAGGGTGGACTTCGCGGCGTTCCACCACGACTACCCGGCCACCGACGTGTTCGCCCGGTGCGGCGCCCGCGTCGTCTCGCCCGTCGACGGCACCGTGCTGGAGGCGACCAGGACCGACCGGTGGGACCCCTCGAGCGACCGCGGTGCGGACCGCGGAGGCATCTCGTTCGCCGTCCGGGGGACCGACGGCGTCCGCTACTACGGCAGCCACCTCCGGCGCCTGGACCGGCGGCCTGCGGGCCGGCTCCGGAGTCCGCTCCGGCGACCCCCTGGGCCGCGTCGGCAACACCGGCGACGCCCGCGGCATCGCCTGCCACCTGCACTTCGGCCTCTCCCCGGTCTGTCGAGGGACCGGCGACTGGCGGGTGCGGCGGGGGACCGTCGCGCCGTACCCGTTCCTGCGGAGCTGGCAGCGCGGGGGCGAGCGGTCCCCTGCCACGCGCCGTCCGCCGCTGGCGGGCGACTCACACCTGCTAGGGAGTCCGGTTACGATGGCCGTTGGGGTCACGACCCCGTCGGCGTGCCCGCCAGAACCCGCCGGGCAGTGCCGGACCGGTTCCGGCGGGATGATCCCCGGTGGAACACAACCTGACCACAGGAGCTCACGCACGTGCCTGCCATCCTCGACAAGATCCTCCGCATCGGCGAGGGAAAGATCCTCCGTCAGCTGGAGGCGATCTCCAAGGCCGTCAACGCGATCGAGGACGACTTCGTCGCGATGACGGACGAGGAGCTCCAGGGACAGACCGCGGAGTTCAAGCGGCGCCTCGCCGAGGGCGAGACCCTCGACGACCTGATGCCCGAGGCGTTCGCCACGGTGCGCGAGGCGGCCAAGCGGGTCCTCGGCCAGCGGCACTACGACGTCCAGGTCCAGGGCGGCGCCGCGCTGCACCTCGGCAACATCGCCGAGATGAAGACCGGTGAGGGCAAGACCCTGGTCTCGACGCTCCCGGCGTACCTCAACGCGCTCTCCGGGGACGGCGTGCACGTCGTCACCGTCAACGACTACCTCGCGAAGTACCACGCCGAGTGGATGGGCCGCGTGCACCAGTTCCTCGGGCTCACGGTCGGCATCATCCTGCCGGAGATGCGCCCGGACGAGCGCCGTGTCGCCTACGCCGCCGACATCACCTACGGCACCAACAACGAGCTCGGCTTCGACTACCTGCGCGACAACATGGCCAACTCGATCGACGAGTGCGTGCAACGCGGCCACAGCTTCGCGATCGTGGACGAGGTCGACTCCATCCTCATCGACGAGGCCCGCACGCCGCTGATCATCTCCGGACCCACGCAGGACGAGGTCCGCTGGTACGGCGAGTTCGCCACCATCGCGCGCTCGATGGTCAAGGACGTCGACTACGAGGTCGACGAGAAGAAGCGCACCATCTCGGTCCTCGAGCCCGGCATCACCAAGGTCGAGGACTACCTCGGCATCGACAACCTCTACGACTCGGTGAACACGCCGCTGATCTCGTTCATGAACAACGCGATCAAGGCCAAGGAGCTGTTCCGCAACGACAAGGAGTACGTCGTCCTCGACGGCGAGGTGCTGATCGTCGACGAGCACACCGGTCGCATGCTCGCCGGGCGCCGCTACAACGAGGGCCTGCACCAGGCCATCGAGGCCAAGGAGGGCGTGGAGATCCGCGAGGAGTACCAGACCCTCGCCACCGTCACCCTGCAGAACTACTTCCGCCTCTACGACAAGCTCTCCGGGATGACCGGCACGGCGATGACCGAGGCGTCGGAGTTCGACAAGATCTACAGGCTCGGCGTGGTCCCGATCCCGACGAACAAGCCGCTCGTCCGTCAGGACCAGTCCGACCTGGTCTACCGCACCGAGGAGGCGAAGTACGTCGCCGTGGTCGAGGACATCGCCCAGCGGCAACAAGTCCGGCCAGCCGGTCCTCGTCGGCACCGTCTCGGTCGAGAAGTCCGAGCTGCTCGCGGGGCTGCTGAAGAAGAAGGGCATCCCGCACACCGTCCTGAACGCCAAGCAGCACGACAGCGAGGCGAAGATCGTCGCCCTCGCCGGCCACAAGGGCGCGGTCACCGTCGCCACCAACATGGCCGGCCGCGGCACCGACATCATGCTCGGCGGCTCGGTGGAGTTCCTCGCCGACCAGGAGCTGCGCGACAAGGGCCTCGACCCGCTCGAGGACAGCGACGCCTACGAGCAGGCGTGGCCCGCCGCGGTCGAGCGGATCAAGGAGCAGGTCGCGGCCGAGCACGACGAGGTCAAGGCCGCCGGCGGCCTCTACGTCGTCGGCACCGAGCGCCACGAGTCGCGGCGCATCGACAACCAGCTGCGCGGTCGCTCCGGCCGTCAGGGCGACCCGGGCGAGACCCGGTTCTACCTGTCGCTCCAGGACGAGCTGATGCGGCTGTTCAAGTCCGACTGGGTCGACTGGGTGCTCACCACCCTCAAGGTCCCCGACGACCAGCCGATCGAGAACAAGCGGGTCACCGGGGCGATCGCCTCCGCCCAGGCCCAGGTCGAGTCGCAGAACTTCGACTCCCGCAAGAACGTGCTGAAGTACGACGACGTGATGAACCGGCAGCGCGAGGTCATCTACGGCGAGCGCCGGGCGGTGCTCGAGGGCGCCGACCTGCACGTCCAGATCCGCGAGATGATCGACGAGGTCGTCGACGGCTACGTCACCGCCGCGACCGACGGCTTCCCGGAGGAGTGGGACCTCGAGGCGCTCTGGCAGGCCCTCAAGCAGCTCTACCCGGTCTCCAAGACGCTGGTGCAGGTCGAGGAGGAGGCCGGCGGTCGTGACGGGCTGACCCGCGAGTCGCTGGTCGAGGACCTCAAGGCGGACGCCCAGGCGTCGTACGACGCGCGCGAGCAGGAGTTCGGCGACGAGGTCATGCGCGAGCTCGAGCGGCGCGTGCTGCTCTCCGTGCTCGACCGCAAGTGGCGCGAGCACCTCTACGAGATGGACTACCTGCGCGAGGGCATCGGGCTGCGCGCCTACTCCCAGCGCGACCCGCTGGTCGAGTACCAGCGCGAGGGCTTCGACATGTTCCGGGCCATGATGGACGGGATCAAGGAGGAGGCCGTCGGCTACCTCTTCAACCTCGAGGTCCAGCTCGAGGAGGAGGTCGAGCCGGCACCCGCCGCTCGAGGAGCCCGGCATCGAGATGGGTCCGGCGCTCGCGCAGGCCGCGGCGTCCACGCACAGCGGCGACCACCCGGCCATCCGGGCCAAGGGGCTCGAGGCGCCGAAGCGGCCGCAGAACCTGTCCTACTCCGCCCCGTCGGAGGACGGCGAGGTCGACGTCCGCGGTGCGCAGGGCCAGGTCGCCGACGACCCCTACGCCGGCGCGAGCCGCAACGCCGAGTGCCCGTGCGGCTCGGGCAAGAAGTACAAGAAGTGCCACGGCGCACCCGGCGGGCCGACCGGCCTGACCACCCGCGTCAACGGCTGAGCCCCTCCTCGCGCGGTCGGGAAACATCCGCTGTGACCGCCGCCCGCTAGGGTCTCGAACGTGATGGAGCTGTTCGAGGACTACCTGGACGGCGCGGGTGACGCCTACGACGAGATGTTCGACGGCGACGAGCTGCGCGGTCCCTACCGCGCGCTCGCGGAGTCGCTGGGCCAGGTCAGCGCGCCAGAGGTGCGGGCGCGGGCCGAGTCGCTGACGACGTCGTACCTCGAGCAGGGCGTCACGTTCGACATCGGCGGCGAGGAGCGGGCGTTCCCCCTCGACATCATGCCGCGCGTCATCGAGCAGGAAGCCTGGTCCGTGATCGACCACGGGCGTCCAGCAGCGGGTCAAGGTGCTCGAGCTGTTCCTCGACGACGTCTACGACACCGGCCGGGTCTTCGACGACGGCGTGATCCCGCGGTCGGTCGTCACCACCTCGTCGCACTTCCACCGCGTCGCGGCCGGGGTCAAGACGCCCAACGGGGTGCGGATCCACGTGGCCGGCATCGACCTGATCCGCGACGCCGACGGCAGCTTCCGGGTGCTCGAGGACAACGTGCGGGTGCCGTCCGGGGTGTCCTACGTGATGACCAACCGGCGCGCGATCTCCGCGGCGCTGTCCGAGGCGTTCACCGGCCACCGGATCCGGCCGGTCGGGACCTACCCCCGCCGGCTGCTCAACGCCCTGCGGGCCAGCGCCCCGGCGGGTGTCGACGACCCGACCGTCGTGGTGCTGACGCCCGGGTGTCTACAACGGCGCCTACTTCGAGCACGCGCTGCTCGCGCGGACGATGGGCATCGAGCTCGTCGAGGGCCGCGACCTGGTCTGCCAGCGGGGCCGGGTGATGATGCGGACCACCAGCGGGCTCGAGCAGGTGCACGTGATCTACCGCCGCGTCGACGACGAGTTCCTCGACCCGGTGCACTTCCGGTCCGACTCGATGCTCGGCTGTCCCGGCCTGATGAACGCCGCCCGCTCCGGCAACGTGACGATCGCCAACGCGGTGGGCAACGGCGTCGCCGACGACAAGCTCGTCTACACCTACCTGCCGGAGCTGATCCGCTACTACCTCGGCGAGGAGCCGGTGCTCGCCAACGTCGACACCTGGCGGCTCGGGGAGGACGCGCACCGCGAGGAGGTGCTCGACCGTCTCGACGAGCTGGTGCTGAAACCGGTCGACGGCTCCGGCGGCAAGGGCATCGTGATCGGCCCGACCGCCTCGCCGGCCGAGCTCGAGGTGCTGCGCGCGCAAGGTGCTCGCGGACCCGCGGGCCTGGATCGCCCAACCCGTCGTACAGCTCTCGACGGTGCCCACCCTGTTCGACGACCGGATGCGGCCGCGGCACGTCGACCTGCGGCCGTTCGCGGTCAACGACGGGCACAAGGTCTGGGTCCTGCCCGGCGGGCTGACCCGGGTGGCGCTGCCCGAGGGCGAGCTGATCGTGAACTCGTCGCGCGGCGGCGGCTCCAAGGACACCTGGGTGCTCGCCGGCGGTCGCGCGGTCGTCCCGGTCCGGGCCGCGCCCGCGCCCGAGGTGCACGCGCCCCCGCTGGACACCGGCCCCGCGATCGAGACCCGGTCCATGCAGGCCGAGCAGCAGCAACAGCAGGAGGCGTCATGCTGAGCCGCATCGCGGAGTCGCTGTTCTGGATCGGCCGGTACGTCGAGCGCGCGGAGGACACCGCGCGGATCCTCGACGTGCAGACCCAGATGATGGTCGAGGACCCCACGGTCGACATCGACTCGGCGTGCCGGACGCTGCTCGGGGTCATGGGCACCGTCATCCCGGAGGGACGGCTGACGCTCGAGGCGTCGCTCTACCGGCTGGCGTTCGACACCGACGAGGGCACCTCGATCTCCTCGGCCATCGGCGGCGCGCGCGAGAGTGCCCGTCGGGCCCGCGAGACGCTCTCGACCGACCTGTGGGAGGTCATCAACTCGACCTACCGGACCACGGCCTCCGGCCGGTTCCGGGCCATGCGCAGCCAGGACGCGTTCCGGTGGATGCGGGAGCGGGCGGCGGTCATCAACGGCACCGCCGACGCGACGATGAGCCGCGACGAGGGCTGGCAGTTCCTGGTGCTGGGCCGGTCGCTGGAGCGAGCGGACATGACCGCGCGGCTGGTGGCCACCTCGGCCCTCTCGCCCGGACCGAACTCCGCGTGGGCGACGACGCTGCGGGCCTGCGGCGCCTACCAGTCCTTCCTGCGCACCTACCGGGGCCTGGAGACGGACCGGGAGGCGGCGGAGTACCTCCTGCTCGACCGGCTCTTCCCGCGTTCGGTGGTGCACGCCCTCACCCGCGCCGAGCAGTGCCTGGCCAACCTCGAGGCGAGCGGCCAGCGGGTCGGCTTCCAGGACGAGGCGCAACGGCTCCTCGGCCGGGCGCGGGCCGAGCTGGAGTACCGCTCCATCGCCGACATCGTGACCGACCTGCCCGGGGAGATGGAGCGGCTGCAGCGCACCTGCGCGGCCGCCAGCGACGCCGTCACCCACCGGTACTTCGCGCACGCCGTGGCGATGAGCTGGCAGGGAGGAGCGGCCCGATGACCATGCAGTTCCGCATCGTGCACACCACGCGCATCGCGTACGACGGCGGAGTGGCCGCGTCGTACAACGAGGCCCGGATGACCCCGCTGACCAGCGCGCAGCAGGTCGTCGTGCACACCCGCCTCGACGTCAGCCCGACGCCGTGGAGCCAGTCCTACCGCGACTACTGGGGCACGGAGGTGACCGCGTTCGAGGTGCTCGACCAGCACAGCGAGCTGACCGTCACCGCGACCTCGACGGTGCAGGTCAGCCGGCCCGAGCAGGAGCCGGCCGGGCTGAGCTGGGACGAGGTGCGTTCGCCGGAGGTGGCCGACCGCTTCTGCGAGACGCGCGTGGTCGACGACCGGGTGCGCCCCGACGACGAGCTCGCCACGCTCGGCGACAAGCTGGCCGCCGGGTCCGCCGGGCCGAGCGACTTCGCCCGCCAGGTCTGCCTGCTGGTCTGGGAGCGAGATGACCTACCAGTCCGGCTCGACCAAGGTGCACGGGCACGCGTCCGACGCCTGGGAGGCCCGCAAGGGCGTGTGCCAGGACATGGCGCACGTCGCGATCGGGGTGCTGCGGGCGTCCGGGGTGCCGGCCCGCTACGTGTCGGGCTACCTGCACCCCAAGCGGGAGCCGCAGGTCGGCGAGACCGTCGTGGGCGAGTCGCACGCGTGGATCGAGTGGTGGGACGGCGAGTGGGTCGGCTTCGACCCGACGAACGACCTCGTCCCGGGCGACCGGCACGTCGTGGTCGCACGCGGCCGCGACTACTCCGACGTGCCCCCGCTGACGGGCATCTTCTCCGGCGGCAAGCACGTCCTCGATGGCCGTCGACGTGAAGGTCACCC
>CAWBAQ010000021.1:0-41203 GCA_963786795.1 uncultured Actinomycetota bacterium | reverse complement strand
GCGGCTCCGGTCGTTCATCCGCTCGGGCTGATGCCGGCTGGACGTGTCGGGTGCACGCTGATCAGCCTGACGCTGTTGGCTGACATCGAGGAGACGGCTTGTTCTTCGCGCTGAGCACGTGGCAGCTGGCGCTCGTCCTCGCAGGCATCCTGTTCGGGGCGACGATTCCTCGGGCTCTGGGCGGGATCTCGCGTGAGCGAACATCGGGACACACCTGCGTGACCCTTTGGGAGTTGTCCAGGGTGCGCTGCTCACCCTGGTGGCGCTCGTCCTGGTGCTCGTCCTCGCCATGGCCGTCGGTCGCCACGATGCGCGGCGCGCGGCCGTCATCGATGACGCCAACACCATCGGCACCGCCTACCTCCGTGCGCAGACCCTGTCCGAAGAGAAGCGCCTCCCTGCAGCTCCTGCGCGACTACACCGCCCCGGGGGGTGGCCCTCTCCAGCACCCATCCCGGGCAGCGACGCGCAGAAGCAGGTGATCTCGGGTCAGTGGGAGCTCCAGCGCAAGAGACCGGGAGCAAACGCTGGGAAGGCCCTCACGGCAGGGGCTCACCGGACTCCGCGCCCAGGCTCTACACGGAGAGTCTGAACGAGATGATCGACATGCAGACCACACGGGTCGCTGCCCTGAACAACCGTGTTCCCTACGCCATCGTGGTGTTCGAGGTCGTGGGGACCGCGGTCGCGCTCGCTCTCTTGGCGCTCTACTTGGCCGTCCTCTCCCGCGGTAAGGCCGCTGCTTTCCTTGACAGCGGGCACACTGGCCTTGCTCATCTTCGTGTCGATGGACCTTGACCGTTCCACGCGCGGCTTCATCCAGATCCCGACCACGCCACTCACGGCGCTGCAGCATTCGATGGCGCTGCCTCCGGCCGCCACGATCCGCCCGCCTCCTCATAAACGACGGCGCCTCGGTCACTCGTGGGAGCTGGCTCCCTCCGCGCGGGCCACGAGCTCTTGGGCGACCAGCCGCACGCTGACCGCGCGGTGCTCTGCGGTCCGCTGCAGCAGCGCGAACGCCTTGGCCTCGGAGAGCTTGTAGCGCTCCATCACGATCCCCAGTGCCTGGCCGACCGCGCGCCGCTCGGCCACGGTGGTCTCGCGGTCGTGGTACTCGGCCGCGTACGCCAGCGCCGTGGCGGAGTGGTGCGCGAACAGGTCGGTCAGCACGGCCGTGTCGTCGAAGGCGCCGGACCGCTGCGAGTACAGGTTGAGCACCCCACGCGCCCGGGCGGTGTCGAACAGCACGACGGCCACTTGCGCGCGGACTCCTGCCCTCACCGCGACTGCGCCGTAGGCGGGGTAGCGATCGTCGCGGGACAGGTCGGAGGTCGTGACCGCGGGCGCCTGGCCCGGCTCGAGGATGCCGCCGGGGTCGGCGCGCCACCAGGTCGTCGCGCAGCGTCTCGATCGGCTCGCGAACACGCGTCC
Source organism: uncultured Actinomycetota bacterium (assembly GCA_963786795.1). Lineage (GTDB taxonomy): Bacteria > Actinomycetota > Actinomycetes > Propionibacteriales > Nocardioidaceae > Nocardioides_B. The sequence goes on along the minus strand of CAWBAQ010000021.1, from coordinate 39,769 downwards.
GTCGGGTCCGGCGTCCACCCGCCGAGGGCCTCGGACTCCTCGGGCCGGCACGGAACGCTCTGGTCGATCCCGAAGAGTCGGTCACGTCGACGGCCGGTCCCTCGTCGAGCGCCTGCTGCAGGCGGTCCAGCCGTGCCGCGGTGTCCGCGGCCAGTTCGGGTGCTGCCGCGCCCACGCCTCCGGCCGGCTCCGGACCGGCGTCCACGGAGCCGGTCGCCGCGGCCGTCTCGAAGCGGCCGTCGGCGTGCTCGACGGTGATGGTTGCTCCGTCGACGTCCGGCAGCAGCTCCACGGCGGCATCGGTCACCCGGCGCAGCGTCTGCGCCAGGTCGCCCGGCGTCAGGGCGGCGTGCAGCTCGGCCATGACGGCCACGAGGTCACTGCTGTTGGTCACGAGCTCGACGGTACCCGGAGGCGCGTCCGAGGAGGTCGATGAGTTTGCGTCTCGAGGGCGGTCTGCCTCACATGGACGTACTGATGGAAGGCATCGTGTTCGGCGAGTCGCCGCGCTGGCACGACGGACGGCTCTGGTTCTCCGACTGGGGCGCTGGCGGGGTCCTCGCGGTCGTGGCCGCGAGGGCCGCCAGGGTCGAGGCGGATGTCAGCACGTTCCCGATGTGCATCGACTTCCTGCCCGACGGTCGACTGCTGGTCGTCTCGTCGGCCGACCGCCGAGTGCTGCGACGCCGGCGCGACGGATCCCTCGTGCCGCACGCCGACCTGTCACCGGTGTCGACGAACCGTGGAACGACATCGTGGTCGACGGGCGGGGAAGCGCCTATGTCAACAGCATCGGGTTCGACTTCCCGGGCGGTGAGTTCGCACCGGGGCTCGTCGCGCTCGTCACGCCTGACGGCACGGTGACTCCGGTGGCCGAAGGCCTTGCCTTCCCGAACGGCATGGCTGTCACCGCCGACAACTCCACGCTGATCGTGGCGGAGTCCTACGCCGAGCAGCTCACGGCCTACCGGATCGCCGGCGATGGAACGCTCACCGACCGCGGGTGTGGGCGCGCTACCCCGGGTGACCATCCAGACGGAATCTGTCTCGATGCGACCGGGGCGGTCTGGTACGCCGATGTCGGCAACAGGCACTGCGTGCGGGTCCGCGAGGGTGGGGAGACCCTCGAGATCGTCGACCTCGACAGGGGCGCGTTCGCATGTGCGCTGAGCAGAGGCGCTGAGCCCGAGCTGTTCGTGGTGTGCCAGGAGTGGGGCGGACCCGAGGCAGTCGGCGGCGCGACCGGTCAGATCGTGAGGCTCTCCGCACCTGCACCCGGCGCCGGGTACCCCTGAACGAGACGAAGAGGGAGTGGCCCTGGGTCGGTTCCTCAGAGCTGGAGGATCGTGGCCGCGATCAGGTAGGCAGCGGACACACACTCGGGCTCGTGCACGTCCTCAGGAGCCTCCAACGTTGCCCGGGAACGCGCGCGCACCGCGGCGCCGGGATCCACAGCCACCAGATCGACGCAAAGCCCGGCGACAACGGCGCTAGCGTCGTGTTCGTCCAGACCGTCAAGGGCGAGGCCGTTGTAGAGCAGGGTCGCCGCCTCTTGGAACACCTCACGAGCCATCTCGAGGTCCACCTCCGGCCGTGCCTGGGCGACGGCCTCTGCGGTTGCCAGGACTGGTCGAACGGTGGGCCCACCGTGCTGGGCGGCATGGCGCCAGCATTTCAGGGCGGCCAGGGCCTGACAAGCGAGGAGGCCGCCCGGCAGGGTCCAACGTTGTCAGTGTGTGGGGAGTTGTCCGCTGGGAGCGCGAACCTGTCTGACTGACGCGAGCCGGACTCCGGTCCGGCGCTGCAGGATCGAGGGTCCAGAACTACCACTTCGTCTCGACCGTCAGGAGATCCCCATGCTCATCGCCGTACTCGACCTGCGCACCACCGCAGCTGACCGGCCCGTCGCACTCGCCCAGCTCGACAGCGAGCGCGACGAGATCCGCGCCATGCCAGGCAACCTCGACTTCCGGGTGTACGCCGCTCGCGACGACGAGGAGGCCGTCGCTGTCATCCACGAATGGGCCGACGAGCCGTCGTTCGCCGACTACCTCTCCTCTGATGCGTTCGCCCGCTCGGGCGCGGTGCTCCGCCCGTTGGTGACCGCGCCCCCGGTGAGTCGCCGGTTCCGCGCCGCTCTTCTCGAGACGGTCTGACCCGCGCAGCCCGGTCTAGGGTGAGCGGGTGCGAGGCAGTCCGTGAGGCGCGAGGCGTTCGCGTTCGCGCGGGACTTCGCGGCGGCCCCACCGTCCGAGCTCTGCGTCGACCGGCACTACCTGCTCTGCGCCTCCCAGGGCGCCCTGCGGCTGGAGGCGCACGGCAAGTCGTGGGTGCTGCCTCCAGCACGGGCCGCACTGATCGCGGCCGGTGAGCCGATCCAGGTCGCCATCCCGCAGCCGGTGACGACGTCTTCCGTGCTGTTCGACCCCGGCTTTGCTCCGGAGCCACCCGCGCCGCTGACCGTGTTCGACCTCAGCCCGCTGGCCCGGGCCCTGGTGTCGGAGTGCGTCGCCTGGCCTGACGCTGACGGAGCCACTCCCGCCGTACGCGCGCAGCGTGTTCGGTGCGCTGGCGGCTGTGGCGTGGCGGCTGGCGCAGCACCCCAGCACGGTCACGGTCCCGGCCGGTCAGTCGCCGGAGCTTCGTCGGGCACTGGCCCTGACCGACGAACGGCTGGCCGAGGACGTCCGGTTCGAGGACGTCGCCCGCGACGTCGGGCTGGCGCCGCGCTCGCTGGCCCGCCGGTTCGAGGACGAGTCCGGGATGACCTGGCGCGCGGTGCTGCGCCGGATGCGGGTGTTGCGCGCGATCGAGGAACTCGCTGCGGGCGAGGACCCCGTCACGACCATCGCGCACACGGTCGGGTACACCTCCCTGTCGGCGTTCAACGCCGCGTTCCGCGACCTCACCGGTCGTACGCCGACGCAGTACCGCGCGACCTTCCGTCCCTGACCATGTGTCGTGCACGCGGAATGCCCTCATGGTCGTTCACCGGTCCACGAGTCGGCGTCCGAAAGGCGTCGCCACACCCAGCTCGAGGGCATGCGCCGTCCGTCGATCACGTAAACCGCTGTCGTCGGGTCGGACAAAGTGAGCTCGAGTGCGCCCCGCGCGCGTAGCCGACCGGCGAGCAGCAGATCGTCGTTCGCGCGCAAGGCAACTCCTTCATCAGGCGCCATCAGCCGCTCCTCGTCCCTGAGCAACATCAGCGGAACGATGTCGAGGGGTTGGTCACGGTCACCGGGGTCCCGAAGCAGGTCGCCGAGCGTCAACGTCCCTCGCTCGAGGTGTGTCCGAACCGCCGGGATCGCGTCGACCGTCAGCTTGACCGACCACATGTCCGGCGCGTTCTCATCACACGCCTTGACGAGCCGGTCGAGGAGCCGCGACGCCCATTCGTCGCCCTGCTGGGGAACCTTGGGGAGGAACCGCATGAGCACCGGATTGGCCAGTCGGGCCAGCGTCTCGTGTGCGATGACTTCGGCCGGCACCAACCCGAAATCAACTCCGATCGCTTGGTACAGCGGCCCGTTCGCCCGTCGATTCTGCAAGGCCACCACGAAGGCATCGGGGTTCACTCGCCGCGCCGCCTCGACCAACCACAGGTTGGTGGTGTCGTTCGTGGTCGCCGCCACGAAAGCGACAGCGTCCGCAACGTGGCCGGACTCGACTACGCTCGCGCCGTCCTTCTCGCCGCTCAGCACCCTTCCGCCGGCGACATGGACCTCGGTGACGTCCAGTCCCTCCGCACGCAGGTCTGAGCTCAGTTCCGTCCCGTACCGGTCGTGTCCGCAGACCACCCATCGACCATGGGCGGGCCGCTCGTGACGCGCAGGCAGCGGGGTGCCGGGTGAGCTGGTCAACCAGATCATCAACTGGTAGGCCGCTGGGGAGCGGAGCATGATGCGCAGGTGGTCGCCGAACCGGTCCAGCGGGTTGACCACCTGGTGCACGTGGAACGCGCGCATGCGGTCGGCGATGTCCCGCGAGCTGGAGCGAGCGATCACCGGCAGGTCCGGTCGGAGCAGTGACGTGGTGATGACTACGTCGAGGTTCGTGTCGTCGTCGCCGGACAGCGCGACGACCCCCTCACAGGTCCTGTGGCCGAGTCCGGCCAAGATCAGCAGACCGGTGTCCCGGGCGTCGCCGAGCAGAGCGGGGGTGTCGGCTCGGTAGGAGTCGAGCTCCACCGACGAGACCCGGGTGTCCAGGTTGTCGATCACGACGAATCGACGGCCCATGTCATCGAGAGAGCGGGCCAGCATCTTTGCGGCGTTGCCGTATCCGACGAGAAGCAGAAAGGGTTCCCGGATGAGGCGCACCGATCGGGTGAAGCTTCGGCGGGCCAGCGCCTGGCGGAACCCGCGATCGCGGATCAGCGCCAGCAGCGACCCGATCGCGTAGGCCCAGCCGACCACGGACAGGAAGATCGTCAGGGTGACCCACATCCGTTGGGACGCGGTGAGGGCGTGCGGCAGCTCCCCGAACCCGATCGTCGTGGCCGTGTAGCTCATGAAGTAGAACGACTCGAACAGGCCCATCCGGTGTGCACGGCCCTGGCCGTCCTGTCCGGGGATCAGCGACAGTCCTAGCACGCTGATCGCGAAGATGACGATCAGGACGATCAGCGGAATCCGCATTCGGCGCAGCACCAGGAAGACGGCCGCGGACGAAAGCTCGGCCTTCAGGTCCGGCAAGGGCGGGCTCGCCACGGCGACCTCCTCAGCGACGGTGGAAGGACACGGTCTCGACCACCAGGAGGACGACGGAGACCACATTGGCGAACAACGCTCCGCCGGAGAGCGACACGACGGTGGCCGTCTGTTCCGCGGTCAGCGCACCGTCGGTGAGCACGTTGGCGGCGTAGGTCCACACGACCGCGGCCGTGATCAGCTGAAGGCTGGCGACCAGGCTGGTGGCGAGGTGTACTGCCCCGATCTGCGTGCGGTCCCCGAACTTGAGCACCGTTGCAACCAGGTTGACGACGACTGCAGCGAAGAGCTCGTAGACGCTGTGCATCTTTGGATCGCCGAGGTCGCCGATGAAGAACCCGAAGTTGAGCGTCGCGGCGAGCAGCACGAAGAAACCGAAGACGACCTTCTCCATGTTCATCGCGAGACTCCTCTGCTGGGGACTGTCGCATCGTACGGCCCAGCACGAGTCGAGCTCCGGACCGGCGCGTACGCAGCGACCTGGTGTCGCCGGGCCCGCCATCGCGTCGGCTTGACCTTGACCCTGCGTCAGGGTCCCAGCATGGCGGCATGACCGCTACCAACCCCGCGATCGAGGTCGCCGGACTCACCAAGTCCTACGGCGACCACACCGTGCTGGACGGCGTCGACCTGACCGTCCCGGAGGGCACCGTCTACGCCCTCCTCGGACCCAACGGCGCCGGCAAGACGACCATCGTCAACATCCTCTCCACCCTGCTGACCCCCGGTGACGGCGAGATCCGCGTCGCCGGCTTCGACGTACGACGCGAGCCCGCCGGGGTGCGCGCCGCGATCGGTGTCACCGGGCAGTTCTCGGCCATCGACGAGCTGCTCACCGGCCGCGAGAACCTGCGGCTGATGGCCGACCTGGCGCACCTGGACCGGGCGACCGCGACCACCACCGTGACCGTGATGCTGGAGCGCTTCGACCTCGTCGACGCGGCCGACCGGCGGGCGCAGACCTACTCGGGCGGCATGAAGCGGCGGCTGGACCTGGCGATGACGCTCATCGCCCGGCCCCGGCTGATCTTCCTCGACGAGCCGACGACCGGCCTCGACCCGCGCAGCCGTCGCGACCTGTGGGCGATCGTGCGCGAGCAGGTCGCCGACGGCGTGACGGTGCTGCTGACCACGCAGTACCTCGACGAGGCCGACCACCTCGCCGACCGGATCGGGGTCCTCGACGGTGGCCGGCTGGTCGCCGAGGGCACGGCTGCGGAGCTGAAGCGGCGGGTTCCCGGCGGGCACGTGTCGGTGCAGTTCACCGACGCCGCCCGGCTGGCCGCGGCAGCGGCCGCACACCCGGACGCCACCACCGACGCCGAGGCGCTCACCCTGCAGGTGCCCAACGACGGCAGCATCGCCGGGCTGCGCCGCGTGCTCGACGGCCTCGACGACGACGGCGTCGCCGGCCTGACGGTCGAGTCCGCCGACCTCGACGACGTGTTCCTCGCGCTCACCGGCCACGCGGCCGAGGCGCCCGCATCCGAGGAGATCCCCGCATGAGCACCACCTACGCTGTCAGGGACTCGGCGACGATGCTGCGGCGCAACCTGCTGCACATCCGCCGCTACCCCTCGCTGTCGATCATGCTGGTCGCACAGCCGATCCTGTTCCTGCTGCTGTTCGTGTACGTCTTCGGCGGGACCATGGGCGCCGGCCTGCCGGGCCACGAGGGCGCCGGAGACCGCAGCGACTACCTGGTGTACATCGCGCCGGGCATCCTGATCATGACCGTCGCCAGCGTCGCGCTCGGCACCGCGATCTCGACCGCGACCGACATGACCACCGGGATCATCGCCCGGTTCCGCACCATGGACATCGCGCGGGTGTCGGTGCTCACCGGCCACGTGCTGGGCGCTGTCATCAAGACCGGGTTCGCCGTGGTGATCGTGACGGCGTTCGTGTTCCTGCTCGGGTTCCGCTCCGACGCCGGACCGCTCGGCTGGCTCGGCGCGATCGGGCTGCTGATCCTCACCGCGTTCTCGCTCACCTGGCTGACCGTCGGCATGGGCCTGGCGGCGGACAGCGTCGAGACGGCCAGCAACACCCCGATGTTCCTGATGATCCTGCCGTTCATCAGCAGCGCCTTCGTGCCGACCGACGCGATGCCGGCCGGGCTGCGCTACTTCGCGGAACACCAGCCGTTCACGCCGATCATCGACACCCTCCGCGCACTCCTCACGGGCGCTCCGACGGGCTCCGACCTGTGGCTCGCGATCGGCTGGTGCGTGCTGATCTCGCTGCTCGGCTACCTCTGGTCGCGCCGGCTGTTCCTCCGCGTGCCCGCGAAGTAGGAGACTGGCGCGGTGCTCACGATCGGCCAGCTGGCGTCGTACGCCGGTGTCACCGTGCGCGCGGTGCGGCACTACCACGCCAAGGGTCTCCTGCCGGAGCCGGAGCGCGACCACTCCGGTTACCGGCGCTACGACGCCCACGCGGTCGTCGAGCTCATCAAGATCCGTACCCTCGCCGACGCCGGCGTGCCGCTCGCGCGCGTCCGCGAGCTGCTGGGCGCCGAGCGAGGAGGAGTTCAACGCGGCCGTCGCCGACATCGACCGGCGCCTGCGCGCGGAGATCAGGGAGCGGCAGCGGCACCGCGAGCGGATCGCGCAGCTGGCAGCCGGGGACAGCCTGGCCCTGCCGCCGGAGGCGGTGGCGTACCTCGACCGGCTGCGCGGCGCTCGGACTGCCGGAGCCGATGATCGAGGGCGAGCGGGACGCCTGGATCCTGGTGGCCGCACAGCTGCCGGAGCAGATGCCGTTCTACATGACGGATGAAGCAGCAGCAGCTCGACGACCCGGCGACGGTCGAGCTCTACCGCGACCTCGCCGACGCGATCGCCTGGGAGGCGGACGACCCGCGACTGGTGGCCGTGAGGGACCGGCTCGTCGGCCTGCTCGACGCCGCCGATGCCGAGGGGTGGGAGAGCCACGACGAGGAGATGACCGACGAGCTCGCGGAGCTCCTCGACTCGGTCTTCCTCGACTCGATGCCGATCGCCCGTCGGCTCATGGAGCTGCTCGAGGAGCGCGGCTGGCGCGGCTGGACCAAGCTCGAGCGGATCAATCCGAAATAGCGCTCGTCGGAGGATCGGCGCACCACGGCACGCATCCATGACCGGTGGGAGTGGGTCATCTGGTCCGGTCTGAGGCAGAGTGGTGGCCATGTCGACTTACTCCGTGTGCCGGACACGGACGAGGTCGAGGTCCGCATGACACGGATGCGAGTGCCTCCGGTGCTCGTTACCGGATCGACCGGTCGGGTTGGGCGCGGCGTAGTCGACCTACTCGTGCGACGCAGGCGTGCCGGTCCGCGCTCTCACGCATCGCACCGAGGCGGCGGCGATGCCAGCGAGCGTCGAAGTCGTCACCGGCGACCTCACGGTGCCCGAATCACTTGACGCCGCACTGCGAGGTGTGGGTGCCGTCTTCCTCGTCTGGACCGCCCCGCCGGAGACAGCTCCAGCAGTGGTCGAGCGAATCGCAACCCACGCTCGGCGGGTGGTCTTCCTCTCGTCACCGCACCAGACCCCGCACCCGTTCTTCCAGCAGCCGAATCCGATGGCGGTGCTCCACGCCGATATCGAGCGGCTCATTGCGGGCGCCGGACTCGATTCGACGATCATCCGGCCGGGGATGTTCGCGTCGAACGCGTTGCTGTGGTGGGCGAGCGCGATTCGTGCCGACGGGGTCGTCCGATGGCCCTACGGGGCTGCCGAGACAGCACCCGTCGATGACCGGGACGTGGCGGCCGTCGCGGCGCGGACCCTGTGGCAGGACGGACATGTTGGAGGTGACTACGTCCTCACGGGCCCCGAGTCATTGAGTCAGGCGGAGCAGGTGGGCATCATCGGTGACGTCTTGGGGCGTCGGATCACGTTTGAGGAGCTGTCGCCGGAAGATTTCCGAAGCGAGACGGAGGGAAGCTGGCCGCGCCCCGTCGTGGACATGCTGCTCGCCGCGTGGGCCGCAACGATCGGAAGGCCGGCATTCATCACCTCAACGGTGTTCGACATCCTCGGATCGGCGCCCCGATCGTTTCGCCAGTCGGTCGCCGATCACGCGACCGTGCTCCTGGAAGGGTCCAACCCCTCGGCCGTAGCACCAACGGTCCATAGGCGTGGAGGCCACGGCCGACGCGGAGCTGCACCCCGGTGAGATCTCCGCTCCACCATCGTCTGGACGTGGGAGCCTGCCTGAGAGTGGTTGGTTCCAGCCATCATGATCCGGGCTGGCGTGGAAATGGAGGACCGCACCGTGACGGCGGTGAGCGTTCGATACATCGTGGACGATGTGGACACGGCAGTCGGGTTCTACTGCGGGCATCTGGGCTTCGAGCAGGAGATGCATCCGGCGCCCGCGTTCGCCATGCTGACCCGGGGTTCGCTGCGTCTCGTGCTGAGCGCGCCGGGAGGCGGCCCCGGCGGCGGTCAGGCGATGGCGGATGGCACGCTGCCCGAGCCGGGTGGCTGGAACCGGTTCTCGATCGAGGTCGACGACCTGGAAGGCACCGTGGCGCGGCTGCGCGCAGCCGGTGTGCCTTTCCGCAACGACATCGTCACCGGAGTAGGCGGCAAGCAGATCCTGATCGAGGATCCGTCCGGGAATCCGGTCGAGCTGTTCGAACCCACCCGAGCAGAGGCCCGGCTCCATGACCCGGGCGAGACCCGAGCCCGCGGCGAGACGTATCAGGTGCAGCCGATCGGGTTCGTCGAATCCACACTGGTCGACCCCGCAGACGCCCCGAATCAGGGCTATCAAGGCGCGCCCGATGCCTGGTTGGTGATCACCCCCGAGGTGCGCGAAGGGATCCGTGATCTCCAGGGTCGGCTCGCACATCTTCGTCATGACCTGGCTGCACCAGGCGCGACGTGACGAGCTGGCGACCCAGCCGGGGGACGACCCGACCGGCCCCGAACGCGGCGTGTTCAGCACCCGGTCGCCGGCACGGCCCAACCCGGTCGGCCTGCATCGCGCCACGATCGTCGCGATCGAGGACGGCAAGCTCCGGGTCCACCCCCTCGAAGCCATCAACGGGACCCCCCTGGTCGACATCAAGCCTGTCATCCCAGCCGACGAACGGCCCTAGATGCCGCATCGGCGCGCGGTCAGGTTGCGGGCCGGAGGAGGCCTTCCTGACGACCCACGGTGGCCGACAGGACGACCGTGGCGGCGGTCGCAGCCAGCATGAGAACGATGACTGTGCTGCTCTGGATCAGCACGGAGTGAACCGTCGACAAGGACAACAGCAGCGACAGCGTCACACTTGCCTTGACGACGATGACCAGACCCCGCAAACAGGACGGATGGCGGACGACGGCGGTGGTGAGGCGCACCACCGCTCGAACGACACCCGTCGCGAATCCAGCGACACGACCCATCAGCAGCCACTGGACTAGCCGCCCCGAACGTGAAGGGAGACTCGCCTTCGCGGCCACTCAGTCGAGACAGAACTCGTTGCCCTCGATGTCCTGCATGACCAAGCACGACTCGTTGTCGCCATCGGCAGGTAGTAGTCGCACGCGTATCGCGCCGAGCGCCACCAGCCGTGCGCATTCGGCCTCGAGTACGGCCAGACGCTCTGCACCCGCGAGACCGGTGCCGACCCGCACGTCAAGATGCAGCCGATTCTTGACGACCTTGCCTTCGGGAACGCGCTGGAAGAACAGTCGCGGGCCCACACCTGAGGGATCAAGGCATGCGAACGCTGAACCCTGGTTCTCGGGAGGCAGTGAGCGATTGAAGTCGTCCCATGCAGCAAACCCCTCCGGTGGCGGCGGTACGACGTACCCCAGCACCTCGCACCAGAAGCGAGCGACGCGCTCCGGTTCTGCGCAGTCGAAGGTGACTTGGATCTGCTTGACCGACGCCATCGGTCCACCCTAGAGGCGCGACCCAACCATCGCGGTCAGGTGCGCCGGTAGGTGAGATGGGTGACGTGCGGGGTCGTCCGGCTCGGGGACGGCAGCATCGCCAGCCCCTTCACGCCGTCGAAGACCCGAAGCCCGTCGCCGACCGTGAACGGCACGATGTGGAGCCGCAGCTCGTCAACCAGACCGGCAGCCAGGTAGCTGTTCAGCGTGCTGGGGCCACCGGCGATCGCGACGTCATCGTCGCCAGCCGCGTCGCGCGCGCGCTCGAGTGCGGCCCCGACCCCCTCGGTCACGAAGTGGAACGTGGTCCCGCCCGCCATGGCCAGCGACTTCCGGGGCCGCGAGCAGAGCACGAAGACGGGCGCGTGGTAGGGCGGCTCCGGCCCCCACCAGCCCTGCCACTCCAGCTCCCACTCACCCCGGTCCGGACCGAACATGTGCCGACCCATGACGTAGGCACGCGCACGGAGAATTCCGGCGACCTCGTCCGGGTTGTCGTCCCCGTGCTCGAACATCCAGGTGTGCAGCCGCTCTCCCACGACCGGCCCGAAGGGGTGCTCCAGCGACTGGTCGCGACCGGCAGCGACGAGGTCCAGCGAGACCGAGATATCGGCGGTGACGAGGCCCATGGCGCAAGGCTAGGTACGGCGGGGCGCTGCGCACCACCCCGTCCAGGCAGGCTCACTCACATCGGCCTCCGGCGTCCCGAGGGGAGCGACGCTACGGCGAACGCTGGCCCTGCCCCCACAGGACGAGCATCATGGCCCCATGATCCGTGCGACGGCCCGGTCCGCGGCGACGCCTGACCGGCTGTGGTCGATCGTCAGCGACGTCGAGCGCTGGGGCGACCGGCTGCCGACCGTCGACCTGGTGCGGCCCCTGGGCAGCGGCCCGACCGGGGTCGGGTCGAAGTTCGAGGTCCGCCAGCCCGGGCTGCCCAAGGCGGTCTGGGAGGTGACCGACTGGCAGCATCAGGGTCGGTCCTTCACCTGGGTGTCGGTCAGCCCGGGGATACGCAGCGAGGCCGTGCACACCGTGCACGACGACGGCGGCGGATCGAGGCTGGACCTGTCGCTGGAGTGGTCCGGACCCCTGGCTCCGGTCCTCGAGCTGCTCATCGGGCGCAAGGCGCGGGGCATGGTCGAGACCGAGGCCGAGACCTTCACGCGACTCGAGAAGAAGGACTGAGCGGCACCCTCGCCCTCTCCGCCGCAGGCTCCGTCCTGGAGTGCGCTGAGCGGCGCATCTGTGCGCCGCCGGACCTGCGCCGTCGGCTATCTCGAGATCGTGCGAAGAGTGACGTCCTGCAGTTGTCCCTTCTCTGCCGTCGCCGTCAGGTAGGTGCACTGTGGCTGACGGCGCCGGTCCGTGGGCGAGCCCGGGTTGAGCAGTCTGAGACCGGTAGCGGTGGTCGTGTCCCACGGGATGTGGCTGTGCCCGAACACGAGCACGTCGAGGTCGGTGAACCGCGCGCTGCACCGTTCCTCGCGTCCTTTCGCTGCGCCCGTCTCGTGGATCACGCCGATTCGAATCCCCTCGATCTCGACCCGAGCCACTTCGGTGAGGCGCTCCCTCAAAGCGCCGTGGTCGTTGTTTCCCCACACTCCGATGAGGCGACGGGCTCTCGACTCGCACTCGTCGAGGAGGCCCTCATCGACCCAGTCGCCTGCGTGGATGACAAGGTCCGCGCTCTCGATCTCGCCCCACAGCTGGCTGGGCAAGTCCCGTGCGCGCTTGGGTACGTGCGTGTCCGCCATGAGTAGCAGCCGTGTCGCCATGGGCCCAGTCAACAGAGCAGCGTCAACGCAGACAATCCGTCACCGTCTAGTCGCCGATCAGTCGTGTGAACGCGGGTTCGTCGCGGATCGGATCCAGGTCAGAGTCGACCTTTGCGGTACGGCGAAACTCCTCCGACATCTCGACGGCCTGCCGGAGGTGATCCAGCGCGTCACTCGTCCGGCCTAGGAGGCTCTCGCAGCAGGCGAGGTTGAAGAGCAACATCGGGTAGTGCGGAGCGGCTGCGACCAAGGCGCCGAGGCGATGGGCAACCTCGGCGTACTCGCCGGCCGCATAGAGGGGGGCGAGCGGGGCCCAGAGTTCCCAGCCCCGGGGCTCGTAGGCCCGTCCCGGCGTGCCTTCCAGCGCAATGATGGTCGTCCCTTCCTCCTTGGCGGTGGCCGTCCGCTTCGTGCGGGGAGGGGCGAGGACAAGAGTTCCGGCCGGCGCATCGACCGGGTGACCGTCCAGCACGAACACCGCGTGGCCGTGCAGCACGAGAAAGAGCTCCTGGTCCGCGGTGGGGTCACCCTCGTCGCGCTCGTGGATGACGAGGTCTCCCTCGGCACGGGCGGTCCATGCAGCCACTCCGAACGCCGTGATGCCCAGGTGGTGGCGGATCGGCCGATACAGACAGCCTGCGTCGGCAAGTTCCTCGATCTCGTCCAGATGCGCAACCGCGCAAGCAGCCATGGCCGGTCCTTCCCGTCATCACGGCACCTCCGGTTGATGCCGTCGTCGCCGCCGATGGCGCTCAGTCCCTACCCAGAGATCGATGTACTCCGCTGACTCCCGTAGGCCAGGTAGTCCTTCTCGGTCTGGCTCGAGTCCCTCCTAGCAGGGGGTCCCACGCGGCCACTGCTCCACCACGCGAGCCAGAAGAGGATCAAACAGATGACACTCACGATGGCGAAGACTCCCCAACCAGGCATGACATCTCTCGTTTCCCGGGCGCGCTGCCTCCTGGACCGGAGTGTCCTGGTTCCTTCCTCACCGCACAAGAGGTCGTTGAGCGGTTCCCTGGTCTCGTTCCCGGACCGCCTGGGAGCTCGACTCCTCTGCACGATTCTCCGTGCTTGGGTTCCCGCCGTACCGACCAGTGACGCGCCTTCTGCAACCAGGCTCGGCGGCTCAGCCTGTCTGCCCCTGCTCGCGGCTCTCCGCGACCCGGTGTGGGATCCGCAGCAGGCGGATGCCGGTGACGAGCACGAGCCCACCCACCAGGTTGCCGAACGCGGACCAGCCGAGCGCCCGCACCCAGTCGAGGTAGCCGTAGTCGGCCTCGCCGGTCAAGCAGCCCGGCGAACATCAGGATCGAGTCCAGCACCGAGTGGAAGAGCTGGGCGCCCGACGAGCACGAACGACATCAGCACCGCGGGCACCAGGCGGACCCCGAGGTTCTCGGTCGCGTGCTGCATCCGCGTCAACAGCGTGATCACCGCGCCGGCGAGCACCGCGAGGAAGAACGAGCGCCACGAGACACCGAGGTGGGCGTAGTGCGAGCCGGCCTTCACCGCCACCTCGTGCACGTCCGGGAGCGCCACCACGATCATCGCCGCCATGGCGAAGCCCGCGACCAGGTTGGCCGCCAGCGTGACGACCCACAGCCTGACCAGCTGCGCGAGCGTCCCCACCTTGGCGACCACGGAGATCACCGGCACCAGGAAGTTCTCGGTGAACAGCTCGCTGTTGGCCAGCAGCAGGGCCACGAAGCCGATCGTGAACGCCATCGACGCAAGCAAGGGGTTGTCGGTCTCCGCCTCCACCACCAGGTAGATCAGCACCCCCACCCCGACGTCGACGCCGCCCAGGAGACCGGTCGACAGCAGCGGAAGCAGGGGCCGGTCCAGCCGCTCGTGGCCTTCGGAGACCAGGCGCTCGTAGGTCTCCTCCAGCTCGGGCTCCGCACGGGAACCCTTCGGTGCGGTGACGTCGTTGGAACCGCCGGACGGCCGGCTCACGAGGGTGCCCCGTTTCCGCGGGGAAGTTGGTTCATGTCGGCCTGCTACCCAGACGCGTGCGAGGTCGAAGCCCTCCCGCGTCGAGCCCCCACGTCGGTCGGCATCCGCGCAGGTTTGCATGGCCAAGTCCTTCGTCGTATCCGCACCGCTAGTTCCGTATGGTCGTCCCAGAGCATCGAGTCGTTCTGGATGTTTCGCCATACGCTCGACTGACTGCCGGTCAAGCAACGATCGAGAGGAAGCATGTGATGATCAGCGTCAAGAGCGGATTGAAGGGCGTCACGGACACAGAGAAGTGGGCCGCACGCGGTGCGTCGTTCGTGGCGAAGACCAAGGCCACCAAGGCGGTGTGGTTCCCGCCCAAGCCCGTGGAGACCGGCACGAAGGCTGCCTCGACCGCCAACAAGACCACCAAGAAGGCGACCAAGAAGGCGACCAAGAAGTCGGCCGGTGCCGCCAAGAAGACGACCGGTGCCGCCAAGAAGACGACGACCAAGAGCGCCAAGAAGGTGACCAACCCGGTGGGCCGGAAGGAGACATGAGGCGCTCGAGCGGGCGATGTCCGCTATGAGCGGACGGTCACGACCTGGGCGGAAGCACTGACCGTCAGTTCGAGTAGCGAAGCATGAAGTCCCGCTCTGAGTCCTGGCCTGCTTGTGGGTCGGGCACGGGCTCTGCGTCGTGAGTAGCCACGGTGTCTTCTAGCCGAATCGGTGCTGGAAGGTGCCGGAAGGCGTTCGGCGGCCCAAGGCCGTTCGGTTTGTCCATCGCTGCTCACACCCCTCGCGGCAAGTATCTCACTCGGCGAGCAGAAGGCGTCGAGGCTACGAGGGATCGACGAACTTCGAGACGACCCATCGATGCTTCCCGATCTTGCGCTCGCGCGTGAACCCCACGTGCTCGTAGGTGGACAGCGCTCCATGGAAGAGGAAACCGGCGGACACCGACGCGGCGTCCTCCGGATAGCCCTCGACCCGGCCGCCACCGTGCCCGGAGATCAGCGACAGCGCGCCCGACAGGCCGGCCGCGGCTGCACCCTGGCGACGGTGTCCCTTCCCGACGTAGCAGCACGCGATCCTCCAGTCCGGGAGATCAGCCAGCTCCTTCTCGTAGGCCACCCGATTCTTGATCCGGGGCAGCTCTTCGGGGACACCGAACTGGCACCAGCCCACGCACTCGTCGCCGTCGAGGACGAGGGCCGCGTGCGCTGAACCTTGGAGGACACGCTCGAGCTTCCGGTCGCGGTTCATAGCGGCCGTCTCGCCACAACCCTCGGGATGGAAGCCGAGGCACCAGCAGCCACCGAAGATGCCGTTGTTGGCCTCCACCAGGGCTGCGAAGGCGGGCCACGTCCCCTCGTCGAGCGGGGTCACCTCGTAGCGTCGTTCACCCATGCCGTCCAGTCTGGCACCGGGCGCCGACAAGTGCCGTGGTCTCGACTTCCGGGGCAAATCCCGCTGGGCAGGTCGGACGGGTCGCCGCACGACTCGCGGGACGGATAATGATTGACCAGCCTCAAGTTTGGGTTGAGACTTCACCTTGAGGGTACGAGTGGTTTGTAGGGTGCCACCGCGGCCCCGAACAGAGGGAGGGACACCTCATGGAAATCATTGGCGTCATCATCGCTGGCATCATCATCGGACTGCTCGGGAAGTTCGTCGCTCCGGGCGACAAGGACAACATCCCGATCTGGCTGACCATCCTGTGCGGCATCGGCGGGGTCATTCTCGGCTGGTTCGTCTACAGCGCGTTCGGCGGCAACGGCAGCGCCGGTGTCGACTGGGTCCGTTGGATCGTGGCCATCGTGGTCGCGGCCGTCCTCGTCGTCATTGCGTCCACGGTCACCGGGCGGAACAGCGGCAGCAAGGCAAAGGTTCTCTGACCGCACAGAGATCGGCCGTCTGACCTCGAGCCTCGGCCCCTTCGGGGTCGAGGCTCGAGGCACCTCGGCGTCGACCCCGAAAAGCTCCCCAGGGTGGAGACCGCCAGTTCGCGGGGCATCGGAGGCAGGGAACGCCGCCGTCACCGAGAGTCGGTCAGCCCTTGTCCGGATCGGCCGCCCGGCTCATGGTCTGAAGCTCGGCAGCCAGTGCCTTGGTGTCGGCCGGATCGAGCAGTGGCGCGGTGAGGTGCTCCTCCGGCTCCTCGTCCCCGTCGAGTGCGGCCGCGGCCTCCTCGGCGATCTCCTCCACCTCGACCCGTTGCAGCCCGGCGTCGCCGTGCTCCTCGTCGCGCGAGGCGCCGCGGGGCTCGTGAGCGAAGTCGACCCCGGCGGAGCCGATCCCCTCCTCGCGGGCCGCCTCAGCGTCGAGCGCCTCGCCGACCACGTCGATCGGTGGCTCTTCCGGGGCGTGCGGTTCGACGGGCGCGACCGTCGGCCCCGGCGGGGCCTTGTCGACATCGGTGGCCGCAGGTTCGGCCGGCGCGGCGGTCGTCGGCCCGGTTCCGGTGGTTTGTTCGCCTGCCTCCCCGAGGTGGTGCAGGCCGGACAGCACGACATGCGCGGCCTCCCGTGCCACGGTGTCGGCCAGGCCGACCGCCGTACCGGCGAGACCGAAGGCGCACTTCGTCACGGTGAGGGGGTTGGCCAGCTTGAGCACGTTCATGTAGATCCTCTCCTGATCGACACTTCCGGTGCCCGTCAGCCACACCGTCAAACGCTGCGCCAGCTTCTGGCCGACGTCGTGCGGATCAGCCCGGGTCAGCCGGGAGGCGAGCGGGGCGATGTCATCGAACGTCCCTGCCCGGAGTCCTAGCGCACCAGGCGCCGGTCGTCCGGGAGACGGCGGGTGAGCCGGGCACGGTCCAGGTGCTCCAGGAGTGGGAGTACGACGCGCCGGCTGGTCCCCAGCCGCGAACGTGCTTCGCTCGTCGTGAAGGGCTGGGGCAGCTCGCCCAGCACTTCGACCGCCCGCGCGTCGGCGCCGGGCAGCAGCACGACTCCCGGCGCGAGCCGGAGCAGCCGACCGGCCTTCGCCGCCGCGGCTATCCGTGCCACGTCGAGTCCGAGGTCGCGGAGCCGGTCTGCGGTCGGTGCGGAGAAGGGACGGTCAGCCAGTTCGTCGGCCAGGGCCACCAGTGCCTGCTCGACCTCCGCGGGCAGGGCGCCGTCACCGGGCACCAGCACCCGGCCGCCGACCAGCTGCAAGGGTGCGCGCACCACCGCCGCCACGAGCTCGGGGGAGGGCAGGTCGAGGCGATCGGCCAGCACGGTCGAGCGGTAGCCCGCGGTCGAGGGGACGCGCCCGGTCGTGCTCGGTGACGGCCTGCAGCGATCTGGTCCCGCGCCCGCTGCGCACGGTCGGCGCTCATCAGCCAGGATCCGGCCCTGACCACTGACGCCGCTCCCGTCGAGTCGGGAACGCCGATCCTGCGCAGGGTTTCGAGGTCCACCACCTCCCGCCGTTGCACCTCGGAGACGAGGTCCGGCGTCCCGGTCAGGGCTCGCAGCGCGTTCGCCCGGTCCGCCGCCGCGCCCCGCCTGCGCAAGCGGCGCCGGCAGCGGGTCGAGGACGTGCGACTCCCCAGACGTCGCGGCTCCCCGGATCACGCAGCAGCGCCCGGTCACCCACGCGCAGCGGGAGCGGCCGCGACAGGGTGAGACGCACCAGGTCTCCGGCAAGAGGTCGGCACCGTGCCTCCAGCGAGACGCGCGCCGACGTGCAGCATCGGCAGGGTCGGAAGCCGCGTCGCATCGCCCGCCACCCGGGCGTCCAGCGTCTCGGTCCAGCTGTAGGCCCCAGGTGTGGTGAGGGTGCTGGCGCGTTCCACGTCCTGGACGTCCCCGGTGACGTTGAGGGCGACCCGGGCCACCCCCGAGACCGAGGTCCTCGGTTGGTCCAGCGACTGGACGCCCCGCACCCGGACCGTCCCGGTCCCGGTGCTCAACGTGTCGCCGCGCTCGAACCGTCCCGGCCGGCAGCGTGCCCGTGACCACGGTGCCCGCCCCGCTGACGGTGAACCGTCGGTCGACCCAGAGCCGCACGTCGGCATCCGGATCGGCTTCCGGCAGGCCGAGCACCAGCTCGACCAGCCGGGCGCGCAGCTCCTCGAGGCCGGCGCCGGTACGGCTGCTGACCGCCACGACGGGGGAGCCGCGCAGCGACGTACGCCGCACCTCCGCAGCTGCTCGAGCCGCCGCGGGCGCCGGGGTCGGCGAGGTCGCAGCGCGTGACCGCCACGACTCCGTGCCCGACCCCGAGAGCGTCGAGCGCGGCGAGGTGCTCGGCAGCCTGGGGCATCCACGGGTCGTCGGCGGCGACGACCAGGAGCACGGCCGGCACCGGCCCGACCCCGGCCAGCATCGTGGAGATGAAGCGTTCGTGGCCCGGGACGTCGACGAAGGCGACGTCCCCGACCTCGGGCAAGGCGCGTCCAGGCGTAGCCGAGCTGGATCGACAGCCCTCGGCGGTGCTCCTCCTCGAGCCGGTCGGGGTCGCTGCCCGTGAGTGCCTTGACCAGCGCCGACTTGCCGTGATCGACGTGCCCCGCGGTGGCGACGACGTGCATCAACCCTCGCTCGCAGCCTGGCGGGCCGCCGCGGCCCGGCGTACGGCGCCGACCAGCAACGCGTCGTCCTCCGGCGCCACGGCGATCAGGTCGAGCAGCAGCCGGCCCCGCTCGACGTGACCCACGACCGGGTGCATCGCGTCCAACCGCAGCGGTCCGGCCAGATGCGCGGGGAGGGCCACCGCCGCGCTCTCCATCGGCACCCCGGGCGCGCCTCCACCGCCCACCGCCGCCGTCGATGCCACGGCCTGGATCTCGACGTCCGACGCCAGCTCGGCGACGAGCTTCTCCGCGCGCGACAGCAGCTGCGCGCGTGCGGACCCCAGTGCCGCGGCCACCGGGGGGACCGGTCCGACCAGCGTCGCCTCGAGAGCAGCCAGCGTGAGCTTGTCGACCCGGAGCGCGCGGGCGAACGGGTGGCGCCGCAGCGACTCGACGAGATCGGAGCGGCCGAGCATCAGCCCGCACTGGGGGCCACCGAGGAGCTTGTCGCCGGACGCCGTGACGAGGTCGGCGCCGGCGCGCAGGGCCGAGGCAGCATCCGGCTCGTCGGGCAGCCGCGGGTGCGGGGCGAGCAGACCGGAGCCGATGTCCGCGACCAGGGTCGTGGGCAGCGAGGCGAGCTCGCGGATCCCGCACTGAGGAGGTGAACCCGGAGACCACGAAGTTCGACGGATGCACCTTCAGCACGAACGCCGTCTGGTCGCCGATCGCGTCGGCGTAGTCGGAGCGCCGCACCCGGTTCGTCGTACCGACCTCGCGGAGCCGGGCGCCCAGCGACTCCAGCAGCTCGGGGAGCCGGAAGCCGTCCCCGATCTCGACCAGCTCGCCCCGGGCCACGACGATCTCGCGTCCCTGGGCGAGGGCACAGGTGACCAGGGCGAGCGCCGCCGCGCCGTTGTTCACCACGTGCACGGCGCCGGCGTCCGGGACAGCCGCTTCCAGGGCCGCCATGGCCGACCGTCCGCGCCGTCCCCGGCGGCCGGTGGCCAGATCGAGCTCGATGTCGGTGGCGCCGGCCGCGAGGCTCAACGCCTCGACGGCGGCCGCGGACAGCGGGGCCCGGCCCAGGTTGGTGTGCACCACGACGCCGGTCGCGTTGAGGACCCGACGGAGCGCGGTCGCCACCGAGGGCAACGACGCCACGGCCACGTCGGCGACCTCGTCAGGGGAGACCTCGCCCGCGCGGCACAGGTCCAGCGCGACCGTCACGGCCCGCTTGACCAGCGCAGGGCCCAGACGTGCGGCGGCCTCGAGCAGCCGCGGGTCGGCCAGCACGGCGTCGGTGCGGGGGGTGGCCCGTCGCGGGTCCGGCACATCGCACCTCTCGAGCAGTGAGCCCGGCCGGTGGACGCGGGCAGCAAGCGGGTCTGGCGGAGGCGGACGGGAATCGAACCCGCCTGACCGAGATGCTCGGTCACTACGGTTTTGAGGACCGCGCCCGTCACCAGACGAGGAACGCCTCCGCGGTCACTCTAGGGCAGCCTCCCAGGGCCGGCGCCGTCCCGGTCTTGCGGTCCCGGCCTAGCCTTGCCCCATGACGACCCAGCTCTCGGAAGTCCGTCTGACCCAGTACGCCGCCGGCGGTGGCTGTGCCTGCAAGGTGCCGCCGGGCGAGCTCGAGCGGGTGCTGGCGGACCTGCCCGGCGGCCGCGCGGGAGGCACCGGGATCGGTGAGCTCATCGTGGGTCTCGAGCACGGCGACGACGGTGCCGCCGTACGCATCGACGCCGGGCCTGAGGGTCGGGCCGTGATCGCGACCGCCGACTTCTTCACCCCGGTCGTCGACGACGCCTACGACTGGGGCCGGATCGCGGCGGCCAACGCCCTCTCGGACGTCTACGCCATGGGCGGCGAGCCGCTGCTCGCGATCAACCTGCTGGCCTGGCCGCGCGACAAGATCCCCTTCGAGCTCGCTGCCGAGGTGCTGCGCGGCGGGGCCGACATCTGCCTGGAGGCCGGCACCCACCTCGCCGGCGGACACAGCATCGACGACCCCGAGCCGAAGTACGGCCTCGCCGTCACCGGGTTCGCCAGCGCCGACACGTCTGCTGCGCAACGACGCGGGCAACGCCGGGCAGCGCACTGACGCTGACGAAGCCGCTCGGCCTCGGGATCCTCAACAACCGGCACAAGGCCACGGGCCAGCGCTTCGAGCAGGCGATCGCCACCATGACCAGCCTCAACCGGGAGGCCTCGCGCGCAGCCGTCGCCGCCGGGCTGCGGGCAGCAACCGACGTCACGGGCTTCGGCCTGCTCGGCCACCTCTACAAGATGGCGCGGGCGAGCGGGGTCACCGCGATCGTCGACGCCGCCGCCGTGCCCTACCTGGAGGAGACCCGCGAGTCCCTCGCGGCGGGCTTCGTGCCGGGCGGCAGCCGTCGCAACCTCGACTGGGTCCGACCCCACCTCGACGCGCGGGTCGACGAGGACGAGCTGGTCCTGCTGGCCGACGCGCAGACGTCCGGTGGGCTGCTGGTCGCGGGCGAGCTGCCCGGCCACCCGGTCATCGGAGAGCTCGTGCCCGCCGGCGAGTTCCCTCTCGTCGTCAGGTGAACGATCTGCGAAGCATGAGTGCGCACGGTGGGGTACGCACGGCCATGGAAGGGGGCGCGATGACGGGCAGCGAGCTGGGCGATCGGGTGCGCAGGACCTTCCTGTCGCTGGCCTGTCGTGCGCCAGCTCACCGGGCCCGACCCCCTCGGCCGAGGCCAGGCGGCCAGGTCGCCGCACACCGAGGAGATCACCGCCCGCACCGAGACCGCCGACCGCGTCGCCCGGAGCGTGTGCCCCTACTGCGCCGTCGGTTGCGGCCAGAAGGTCTTCGTCAAGGACGAGAAGGTCATCCAGATCGAGGGCGACCCGGACAGCCCGGTCTCCCGCGGCCGGCTGTGCCCCAAGGGATCCGCCAGCAAGAACCTCGTCACCAGCCCGCTGCGCCAGACCAAGGTCCGCTACCGCCGGCCCTACGGCACCGAGTGGGAGGACCTCGAGCTCGACACCGCGATGGAGATGATCGCGGACCGGGTGCTCAAGGCGCGCAACGACTCGTGGCAGGACTTCGACGAGAAGGACCGCAAGGTACGTCGCACCATGGGCATCGCCAGCCTCGGAGGAGCGACCCTCGACAACGAGGAGAACTACCTCATCAAGAAGCTGTTCACGGCGATGGGCGCGATCCAGATCGAGAACCAGGCGCGCATTTGACACTCCGCCACGGTCCCCGGTCTGGGGACCTCGTTCGGGCGCGGCGGCGCCACCGGGTTCCTCCAGGACCTGGCCAACGCTGACTGCATCGTCATCCAGGGCTCCAACATGGCCGAGGCCCACCCGGTCGGGTTCCAGTGGGTGATGGAGGCCAAGGCGCGCGGCGCGAAGGTCATCCACGTCGACCCGCGGTTCACCCGCACCAGCGCGCTCGCGGACACGTTCGTCCCGCTGCGCGTCGGCACCGACATCGCCTTCCTCGGCGGGGTCATCAACTACGTCCTGGAGAACGAGCTCGACTTCCGCGAGTACGTCGTCGCCTACACCAACGCCGCGGTGATCGTGAGCGACGACTACCAGGACACCGAGGACCTCGACGGGCTGTTCTCCGGCTTCGACCCCGAGACCCGCACCTACGACCCGAAGAGCTGGCAGTACGCCGGTTCGGGCGCGGCCGGCGACGAGGGGGAGGAGCAGGACCACGTCACGCAGCGCGAGACCGCGAGCGCGCTGCAGCACGAGTCGCACGGCGTCGGTGTGCAGAGCGACCCCCAGCGCGACGAGACGCTCCAGCACCCGAACTGCGTCTACCAGATCCTCAAGCGGCACTTCTCCCGCTACACCCCGGAGGCGGTGTCACGCACCTGCGGCGTCTCCACCGAGGCGTTCCTCGAGGTGGCGCGTGCCTTCGCCGAGAACTCCGGCCGCGACCGCACCACCGCGCTCGTCTACAGCGTCGGCTGGACCCAGCACAGCGTGGGCGTGCAGTACATCCGCACCGGCGCGATCCTGCAGCTGCTGCTCGGCAACATGGGTCGCCCGGGCGGCGGCATCATGGCGCTGCGCGGGCACGCCAGCATCCAGGGCTCCACCGACATCCCGACGCTGTTCAACCTGCTGCCCGGCTACCTCCCGATGCCGACGGCCGGGCAGGACGACAGCTTCGAGGACTGGATCGACGGCATCAGCCATCCCGGGTCCAAGGGCTTCTGGGCCACCGCGCGCGCCTACGGGGTGAACCTGCTCAAGGCCTACTGGGGCGAGGCCGCGACCGCGGAGAACGACTTCTGCTTCGACTACCTGCCGAAGATCACCGGCGACCACGGCACCTACCGCACGGTGCTCGACATGATCGACGGCAAGGTCAAGGGCTACTTCCTGCTCGGCCAGAACCCTGCCGTCGGCTCGGCCCACGGCAAGGCGCAGCGTCTCGGCATGGCCAACCTCGACTGGCTGGTGGTGCGCGACCTGTTCGAGATCGAGAGCGCGACCTTCTGGAAGGACTCTCCCGAGATCGAGACCGGCGAGATCGTGCCCGAGGAGTGCCGCACCGAGGTGTTCCTGATGCCGGCCGCGTCCCACGTGGAGAAGGAGGGCACCTTCACCCAGACCCAGCGGATGCTCCAGTGGCGCGAGAAGGCGCGTCGAGCCGCCGGGCGACTGCCGCTCCGAGCTGTGGTTCTTCTACCACCTGGGCCGCATGGTCAGGGAGCGGCTGGCCGGCTCCACGGAGGCGCGGGACCGGCCCGCTGCTCGACCTGGCCTGGGACTACCCGGTGACCGGCGAGACCGAGGACCCGAGCGCCGAGGCCGTGCTGATGGAGATCAACGGCTACGAGATCGCATCCGGACGTCCGCTGTCTGCGTTCACCGAGATGAAGGACGACGGCTCCACCCTGGGCGGGTGCTGGATCTACACCGGTGTCTACAAGGACGGCGTGAACCAGGCAGCGCGGCGCAAGCCCGGCAGCGACCAGAGCTTCGTGGCGCCGGAGTGGGGCTGGGCCTGGCCGGCCAACCGACGCACGCTCTACAACCGTGCGTCGGCCGACCCCGAGGGCAAGCCGTGGAGCGAGCGCAAGGCCTACGTGTGGTGGGACCCCGAGCTCGGTGACAACGGCGAGTGGACCGGGCACGACGTCCCCGACTTCCAGGTGACCAAGCCGCCGACGTACCGCGCACCCGAGGGCACCGACGGCGTGGACGGCATCGAGGGCATGGACCCGTTCATCATGCAGGGCGACGGGAAGGGCTCCCTCTTCGTGCCCAAGGGCCTCATCGACGGGCCCGCTGCCCACGCACTACGAGCCGGTCGAGTCGCCGTTCCGCAACCCGATGTACGGCCAGCAGTCGAACCCGACGCGCAAGGCAGTACGACCGCTCCGACAACCGGCTGAACCCCAGCCCTCCGGAGGAGCACGGCGACGTGTTCCCGTTCGTGTTCACCACCAGCCGGCTGACCGAGCACCACACGGCGGGGGGCATGAGCCGCTACGTCGCCCGTCTCGCCGAGCTGCAGCCGGAGATGTTCGTGGAGGTCTCGCCGGAGCT
Source organism: uncultured Actinomycetota bacterium (assembly GCA_963786795.1). GTDB lineage: Bacteria > Actinomycetota > Actinomycetes > Propionibacteriales > Nocardioidaceae > Nocardioides_B. Next base: position 15,397 of record CAWBAQ010000021.1, on the reverse strand, counting down.
GGCCGCAGGAGCGGGGACTGGAGAACGGTGGCTGGTGCCACGTCGTGACCGCCCGCGCCGCGGTCGAGGGCCGGGTGCTGGTGACCGACCGGCTCTCACCCCTGCGCGTCGAGGGACGGACGGTCCACCAGGTGTGGCTGCCCTACCACTGGGGCACCGGCGGGATGGTCACCGGCGACTCGGCGAACGACCTGTTCGGCATCTCCCTCGACCCCAACGTGCTGATCCAGGAGAGCAAGGTGGGCACCTGCGACGTACGCGCCGGACGGCGGCCGACCGGTGCCGAGCTGCTCCGGCTCGTCGAGGGCTACCAACGTCGCTCCGGGGTGTACGACGACCACGTCCGGCCTATCGTGACCACCGGGCCGGCCACCGACAGAGCACGACGACGGCGACGAGACCCCAGCACCCACCGGAGGATCCTGATGGCCGGCAAGCACAGCCTGTTCGGGCCGGTGGACCCTGCCGCCGACGCGGGGTACGACGACGACCACCCCAGGCGCAAGGGGTTCTTCACCGACACCAGCATCTGCATCGGCTGCAAGGCCTGCGAGGTGGCGTGCAAGGAGTGGAACGACGTCCCGGCCGACCACTTCGAGATGCTGGGCTCCTCCTACGACAACAGCTTCTCGCTGAACGCCAACCAGTGGCGCCACGTCGCGTTCATCGAGCAGCCGAAGCGGATGGGGGAGCAGGAGTCGGGCCTTCGCCGACAGGCGGTCGAGCAGGCCGTCTCCCTGGGGATGCCCGCCATGGGCGCACCCCCGGACGCGTTGAAGGCCGAGGCGATACGGGCCGGCGCGGCAGGGCCGAGGTCATGCTGCCGGAGTCCGGCAGGACGACGCCGTGGACCGGCCGGACTTCCGCTGGCTGATGTCCTCCGACGTCTGCAAGCACTGCACGCACGCCGCCTGCCTCGATGTCTGTCCCACCGGGTCGCTGTTCCGCTCCGAGTTCGGGACGGTGGTCGTCCAGGACGACATCTGCAACGGCTGCGGCTACTGCGTGCCGGCGTGTCCCTATGGCGTCATCGAACGGCGTCGAGGGACCCGAGGGTGCCAAGAACGTCGGCATCGCCCAGAAGTGCACGCTGTGCTACGACCGGCTCGACGCGGGCAAGACGCCCGCGTGCGCGCAGGCCTGCCCGACCCAGTCCATCCAGTTCGGTGACGTCGAGGAGCTGCGCGAACGCGCCAACGCGCGCGTCGAGACCCTGCACGAGGCCGGGATCATGGACGCCCGGCTCTACGGCAACGACCCCGATGACGGCGTCGGCGGTGCCGGTGCGTTCTTCCTGCTGATGGACGAGCCCGAGGTCTACGGGTTCCCTCCCGACCCGGTCGTGACCACCAAGGACCTGCCGGACATGTTCCGCAAGGCCGGACTGGCCGCCGTGACGCTGCTGGCCGGTGCGGCGTTCTCGTTCCTCGGGAAGCGGGGGTGAGCACGCCGATGAACGGATCCGTCGGACGCGAAGGAGTCCAGGACGAGCGTTCCGACATCGACGCCGCCCCCGGGTCCGCGGGCGGACGCCCCGACCGGAGGAAGCGACGCGGCGGTCGGCGCAGGGGCGGCGACCGCTTGATGGTGCCGGAGGCGACGTTCACCTCCTACTACGGCCGGCCGATCGTGAAGCCCTCTCCGTGGGAGGCCGACATCCCGGCGTACCTCTTCGCGGGTGGAGCTGGCCGCCGGTTCGTCGCTGATCGCCGCCGGCGCCGACCTCACCAACCGCCCGACGCTGCGCAGGTCGGGGCGGCTGGGCGCGATCGTTGCGCTGACGTTCTCGATGGTCGCGCTCGTGCACGACCTCGGCCGACCGGCCCGCTTCCTGAACATGCTCCGGGTCGCGAAGCTGACCTCGCCGATGTCGGTGGGCACCTGGATCCTCTCGCTGTACGGTCCGTTCGCCGGCGCCGCCGCCGCCACCGAGGTCGTCGGGATGCTGCCGGCCCGCTACCGCGTCGGACCGCTCAAGCTGGCGCCGTACGTCGATCGGCCCGCGGGTGTCCTGGCCGCGCTGTTCGCGCCGCCCGTGGCCGCCTACACCGCGGTGCTGCTCGCCGACACCGCGACTCCTTCGTGGCACGCGGCGTACAAGGAGCTCCCGTTCGTCTTCGTCGGTTCCGCGGCCGCGGCCTCGGCCGGACTCGGCCTGGTGACCTCACCGGTCAGCGAGACGGGCCCGGCACGCCGGATGGCGCTCGGCGGCGCCGTGCTCGAGCTGCTCATGGAGCACCGGATGGAGCACTCCATGGGCATCACGGCCGAGCCGTTGCACCAGGGCAAGGCGGGTCGCCTGATGAAGGCGGCCAAGGTCCTGACGATCGCGGGCGCAGCGGGAACGCTGCTCGCGGGTCGCAGCCGAGCCGTCGGCCGCCTTGTCCGGGACGGCTCTGCTCGCCGGTTCGGCGTGCACCCGGTTCGGCGTCTTCGAGGCCGGACAGGCGTCGGCGAAGGACCCCAAGTACACCGTCGTCCCGCAGCGGGAGCGGCTCCAGCGCGGCGAGCCGGTCCGATTCGAGCACGCCACGCCGGGGGGCTGAGCGGCTGCTCGGCGACCGATGTCGCACCGCACGGCGTGGCAGATCGCTTCGGTCCAGGACTTGTCGAGGCGAGTAGTCGACGGCAACGAGGAGGAAGCACCGATGACCGAGCCTAGCACCGAGCAGGACTACGACACCGGGGCGATCCGACGCGGCTTGGAGACCGACGGGATCATCGCGCTCAAGGGCGCGTTCGATCCGGACTGGGTCGATCGGTTGCGTGAGGACGTCGACGCCGCCTTCGAGGAGGCCCGCAGCCGTGAGCGCGGAGCCGTCGGTCGTGGTCCGCAACGGTGGTACGTCGAGGTGCATCCCCAGGCCCTGCGCGGATTCGTCGACCTCGTCGACCACCCGTGGGTCCGCACGGTCTGCGAGACGATGCTGGGGCCGGACTACACGATCGTGGAGGTCGGGTTCGACACCCCGTTCCCGGGCGCGAAGGTGCAGCCGTGGCACCGCGACTTCGCCAGTCCGCCGGAGACCCACGAGGGTCGGCGGCTGACGTCCCTCGCCTTCAACCTGACCACGGTCGACACGACCGAGGAGATGGGGCCGTTCCAGATAGCTCCGGGCACGCAGTGGGAGAGCGGGCTGGACTTCGACCACCAGATGTTCCCGCCGGAGTCGGAGTACGCCGCCTACGAGGCCGCGGCCGTCAAGAAGTACCCACGCCGCGGCGACATCTCGGCCCGATCGGCGCTCACGATCCATCGCGGCACGCCGAACGTCTCGGACGCGTCGCGGCCGGTGCTGGTGCTCGGCGTCGACGCTCCGGGCGCGGGCAACGACGAGCACCACGACCTCGCCGTGACACACGACTACTGGGAGTCCCTGCCCGAACGCGTGCGCAAGCACCTGGCCTGCCCGGTGGTGGACGAGCTCCGCCCGATCGTGCAGAAGCACGACATCGAGGGGCTGGTCATGGGTTGAGCGGACCCTGGCTGCGTGGTCAGCGTGCTGCCGCCTATGCGGATCGCTCAGATCAGGACCGCGGCCGCCACCACCTCTGCCGCCAGCTCGGGTGCCTCGTCGACCAGCAGGTGCCCCGTGCTGGGTACGACGAACGGCTCCTGGTCCAGCTTGGCCCGGCAAGCTTCACGAAGCTTGGCGAACGGGAAGAACACATCGTGGTCGCCGACGGCGACCCGCACGTTGTGTCCCTGCCAGCGGACGAGGTCGGCATCTGGGAGGGGGCCGGGCGCTCCGGTGGTCCGGCACGCTCGAGCGACAATCGTCATCCAATCGACCAAGTCGGCCGATGGGGCGCGCCCGGGGTCGGACATGTAGTCCAGCAGTCGCCTCGCACCGACGCTGTCACGCCTCACCAGCCACGGGACGGTGGACCTCAGCATCTCGAGGGTCGGTCGCACCCCGATCAGTCCAGCAGGACTGAACAGGGCCAGGCCGTTCACGGTGTCCGGGTTGGCCGACAGTGCGACTGCGGCGCCACGGGAGTGGCCGGCGAGCAGGATCTGCGCACCGCGGTCCCGACGTCTGACCCAGTCGATCAGATCTGTCACCCACCCGGCGTAGCCGGAGACCTCGTTGTCGGGCCGGTTGGCTGCGCTCAGCCCCGGTTGACCAGGCAGGTCCGCGGCATACACGCGGAACTTGGTGGCGAGAGCACTGAGCACCACCGTGCTGCTCGAGGCGTTGAAGTTCGTGCCGGGCAGGTACACGCAGACGTGGGTGCCCGCGCCGAGGGAGACGACGTGCGTCGCTCCGAGGGAGGTGTTCACCGAGTGCGGCTGATGAGGGACCACCCATCTCGCCAGCGCGGCGCGACACCAGTTCCGCACCTGCTCCGCACCAGCAGGTGAGCGGTAGGCGCTGGTCATGAACACAGTCTGCGGGTAACCGGACCACCCGCAAGCCACGCGAGGTGATGTGTGCCGTTCGCCGCGCGTCGCTCGCCCTGCCTCCTGCGGGCGGTGCCGACCCACCCGAACGGGTCATTTCGACCCGGGGCCCGTGCGCATCGCTCGAGCCCGGCCTAGCCTGGGGCTGCCGCGCGAGCGACGGGTCGCGGGCCGCGGCGCCGCGGATCGGGCCGCGCGAAAGGGGCAGCAGGTCGTGGGGGTGCACCGAGAGTGGCGCCGGCAGGTCATGGGGCTGGGAGTGCTGGGGGCCCTCCTGACGGTCGTCGTCGCGGCGACGGCGGTCTTCGCCGTGGCCGGGATCGTCCGGACCGGCCACCAGCTCGACCAGCTGACCCGCGCCCAGCGGCTTCACCAGGACGCCGACATGATGCACGACGCCCTGCGGGCCGACGTGATGAGCGCCCGTCAGCCCGGCCCCGGTCGCGAGCCGGCCGCGTCGGACAGAGACTGGACGGCGACCACCCAGGACGCTGACCAGCTGCTGCGGGACATCGACACGATCCAGGGGCTCGACCTTTCCTACCCGATGGCCACCGCGCTGGCCTCCCTGCGGGACGACCAGACGGCGTACGCCGACCTGGCCGTCCGACTGGTCGACAACGCGCGCCAGGGCCACGATCCGCCACAGGCGCAGCTTCAGGACTTCCAGGGCCGCTTCGAGCGTTTGATCGCGCCACAGGAGACGGTGACCGCGACACTGACGGCGACCCAGAGCCAGCTGGTCCGCACGCAGACCCGGCACGCGCGGGTGATTGCCATGGTGCTGGTGGCGGCCTCGGCGATAGCTCTCGGCGGCTGGGCGCTGCTGCTCGCCCTGCATCGGCGGGCTCGCAACAGCCTGGACGACGCGCTCGGTCGCGAGGCGGAGCAGCGCGCGGTCGCCGACCAGCTGCAGCAGAGCCTCCTGCCCGATCGTCTCCCACGCGTCCCAGGCCTTGGGCTAGCCGCCCGGAGCCGACCGGGGGACCCCTCCCACCAGGTCGGCGGAGACTGGTACGACGTGCTCAACCTGCCCTCGGGCAAGGTTGGGCTGGTCGTCGGGGACGTCGTCGGGCACGATGTCGCCGCTGCCGCCGCAATGGGGCAGATCCGGGCCGCGCTCCGGTCGGTCGCCGCCTTCGAGTCGTCGCCCGGGGCGGTGCTCGCCCGGGTCAACGACATCGCCGACATCTACGACGTCACCGAGCTGACCACCTGCCTGTACGCCGTGTTCGACCCGGGCACCCGCGTGGTTACCTGGGCGAGTGCCGGACACCTCAATCCGTTGATGGTGCTGGACACCGGCGCCTCCGAGCTGCTGGACGGCGACCCCGGACCTCCGCTCGGTGTCAGCCGGACCGCCGTCTACACCGACCGCTCCTGCCGGCTCCGACCAGGCGGCTCGCTGCTGCTCTACACCGACGGGCTGGTCGAGAGGTCGTCTCGCCCGATCGACGACGGCCTCGCCCTGCTCGAGACCGTCCGTGGCCCCCACCGGGACCCCGAGCAGCTCTGCGAGCAGGTCCTCGCGCTCCTGGCCGGCCAGCCGCCGACGTACGACGACGTCACCCTGCTCGCGCTGCGGGCCGACGACACCGTGGATCAACGCGTCCCGGTCTGAGCCCCTATAGTCGGTCAGCGGCCGGCGAGCGGCGAGGAGCTCCGCACGGACCCGACGACGTCCTGGATCGCCCGGGTGACCGCGGCGGCGTCGTCCGCGTCGGCGAGGAGCGACTCGTGGGTGGCGCCTCGTACGACCCGATGCAGGCTGTTCTTCGACAGGGTCGCCATCTTGTCCTGCGCCGGCATCCAACCCTCGGAGCTGCCCCGGCCGGCCGTCAGGACGACCAGCGGCTTACCGCCGAGGTCGACCAGTTCGCCGGCCTGGCTCGTCGACCTCGACGCGACGCCGAACTCGTCGATGAAGCTGCCCATGTGGCTGGCAGTGGCGGCGCTGGCGCGCGCCTCGTCCCGGGACTGCGGCGGCAGAGTCGAGTAGCTGAGCCGACTGATCAGGCGGCCCACACCCAGGCGCGCCGAGGACGACACCATGGCGGAGACCCGCGCCACCACGTCGTAGGAGCCCGCTCGCTCCGGCGGCGCCGGCGTGGAGGTCGGCGCGGTGGAGTCCACCAGCACCATTCCGGCGACGTCCTGGGGGTACTGCGCAGCGAAGCTCATCACGTAGAGGCCGCCGAAGGAGTGTCCGGCCAGCACGTAGGGGCCCGGGACGTGCGCCCGGTGCAACAGTGTGTGCAGGTCGGTCGCGATCTGCGCGCCGTCCTGGGTAGGACTCGCAGCGGGGTCACTCCAGCCGCGTCCGGCCCGGTCGTACACACAGACCCTGGTGTCGCGAGCCACGGCAGGCGTGATCCAACCCAGTTCCGATGACATCGCGCCGCCGCCGGGCTCGAGCACCACGGTCGGTCCGCGTGAGCCCGTGCACTCCAGATGCAGACGGTGCCCTCCCACGTCGATCAGCTGCCCGCGCATGGCGGAGGCAGGTGCGTCGAGCGACGCATTGACGGTCTCGTAACCCCCGGCCAGCGAGACGAGAAGCAGGACGGCCAGCACCGGGTAGAGCAGCCACGGCCGGGTTCGGCTGCGCAGCTCTCGCCGGGCGCGGATGAACATCCAGACCACCAGCGCGAGCAGGGAGGGCGGCCAGACCCAGCTGAGCACACCGTCCACGAGGGAGTCAGGCCCCAGAATCACGATCCCTCCGGCCAACCCCATGAACACCGCCGGCGCCAGAGCCCAGCGTTGCGGTTGGTCGCTCAACCATGTGGACAGACCCGCCAACAACGCCCACCCGACGGCGAAGCCGAGCAGCACCATGCCCGTGAAGACGTTCGCGTCCGGCGGTGGCGAACGGGGCGAAGGCGAGGGCCGCAGCGGCCGCGGCTCCTGCGGCCAGCGACCCCGCGACGATCCATCCGATGCGCACTCGCCGGGGTTCGGTGTCTTCGACGGGCGGGCCTGCCGTGGGGTTCAGGCAGGCCGGCCGGGCGATGCGGGGATGCGGTCTGGGTGGGCATGGCGCGTCTTCTTCCGAAGCGAGGGATTCCGTTGCTCCCACACTGGCCGAGGCTGCGGACGCTCGCCCCGGTCAAATGACCGGGTGCGGATCAAGCGCATGTAGCCGGTACGGGCACGACGGAATGGTCCTACGCTGCGGTCATGGAGCGAACCCCGTTCACGGTCGCCACGGAGTCGGGCGAGCTCTCGGGTTGGGTCACTGGCGAGGGGCCGCGCGTGCTGGCGATTCATGGCGGTCCGGGCATGAACTACGACTATCTCGACGATGCCGTGGCGGAGCTCGCCGCCCGGTACCAGGTGGCGACGTTCCAGCAGCGCGGGCTTGCGCCGTCCACCGAGCAGGGCGAGTTCACGGTGGCTGAGGCGGTGACCGACATCGCTGCCGTGCTGGACGGGCTGGGTTGGGACACCGCCTACCTGATGGGCCACTCGTGGGGAGGCCACCTGGTGTTCCACGCTGCGGCCGCCATCCCCGGGCGGCTCGCCGGCGTGTTGTCGGTCGACCCGCTCGGCGCCGTCGGCGACGGCGGGGCTGAGGCCTTCGGGGCCGAGATGCTCGCGCGCGTGCCGGAGGCCGACCGTGAGCGCGCCAGGGCGCTGGACGAGAAGGACACCGCAGGCGAGTCGACGCCGGAGGAGGAGCTCGAGGCGTTCTCCCTGTTCTGGGCGTCGTACTTCGCCGATCCTTCCGCCGCTCCGTCGATGCCGCACGTGGAGTTCGCCCAGCCTGCCAACCAGGGGCTGTGGGCCGATCTGAAGGCCCGGCTGCCCGAGCTCGAGGCGTCGCTCGCGTCGATCACGGTCCCGTTCGGCGTGCTCGTCGGCGAGCTGAGCCCGATGCCGCCCAGCGCCGGTACTGACAGTGCCGAGCGCATCCCCGGCGCCTGGTGGCACGTCGAGCCGGGAGCGGGCCACTTCGTCTGGTACGAGGCGCCCGGCTGCCTGCTCGCTGCGATGGATCGGCTCGTCGCGGAAGCCTGAGCGACTGCATAGTGTCGCCCGGGCTTTGCCTGCTGAGGGCTGGCAGCGTTATCGGGGGGTCAGCACGCAGAACTCATGGCCGTCGGGATCGGCCATCACCACCCAGCTGACCTCGCCCTGGCCGATGTCGATGCGAGTCGCTCCGAGGGAGACGAGACGGTCGACCTCCGCCTGCTGGTCACCGTCGACAGGTGGAGCGAGGTCGAAGTGCAGCCGGTACTTCCCGGTCTTCGGCATCAGTGGCGGACCGCCCCAGGTGATCTTCGGACCGCCGTGCGGCGAGCGGATCGCGGTCTCCTGGTCCTGGTCCCAGACCAACGGCCAGCCCAGCGCCTCGCTCCAGAAGTACCCGACCTCCTGCGAGCCGTCGCACGACAGCGCCCCGATGAATCCGCAGTCGGCAAGGAAGTTGTTGCCCGGCTCGATGACGCAGAACTCGTTGCCCTCGGGGTCGGCGAGCACCACATGACCCTCCTCCGGGCGTTGACCGACGTCGATGTGCCGGGCGCCGAGTCCGAGCGCCCTCGCCACGGTCTGCTGCTGGTCCTCGAGGGACGTGCTCGTCAGGTCGAAGTGCATCTGGTTCGGGCCGGACTTCTGCTCCGTGGTGTGGACGAATCGGATCCGGAACCCGGTGTCATCGCTCGGCAGGAGCGTGACGCCGTCGTGGGGATCGTCGGTCATCTCCCAGCCCAGGACGCCGGACCAGAAGCGCGCGAGACGCGAGCGGGTCGTTCGCGTCGAAGCAGAGCGCGACGAGGTGAGAAGTCATCTCGGTACACATCTCCGATCTGCCGACTCGGGGCGCAACGATCGCACGCCCTCAACTGCACGCGGTCGCCCACGCTAGACGCACGCCAATTGTCGAGCAACGCCATTTCGTCAAGGTGGTATCGAGCCGATCAACGAGTGAGCTGCCACAGGCGGATCGACGTACTCCGCCGTTGTCTGGTGAGGTGTGCACATGGAGATCTGGGTCAACCCCGCCTGCTCGAAGTGCCGGGCCGCCACGGAGGCGCTTGACGAGGCCGGCGTCGCCTACACCGTGCGGCGCTACCTCGACGAACCGCCCACCCGTGCCGAGCTCGAGGAAGTGCTGACCCGGCTCGGCCTCGAGCCGTGGCACATCACCCGCACCGGGGAACCCGAGTCGGATGCGGTCAGCAGCCTGCCCCGCACCGAGGAGGCGCGGGGGGAGTGGCTGCAGGCCCTGGTCGACCATCCGCGACTGATCCAGCGACCGATCATCACCGCCGATGACGGCACGACCGTGGTCGGCCGCGACCCCGAGTCGCTGGCCAAGATCCTGCGCTGAACGAGTCCGACGGCTAGGGACGAACCGCGCGGATCACCGCGTCGACACCTGTGCCGACCGCGCCGCGACGCCGGGGTCCAGCTCCCGGGGTCGCCCTCGACCCAGGCGGTGCGCTCAGCCACGTCCTCTTCACTGCCATGGCGGTCGACCGCGGTGTATGACCCCTCTGCACAGGGAGCGGGAAGCGCGACAGGGGACGACCTCCCGGCGGGGGGGGGCACGCCGGGAGGTCGCCTGCTCCTGCTTGGTCCTTACGGACCGGTGGTGAACGTCCGGGTCACCGCGACCAGGTTGTTCCCGGAGGTGTCGGCGATCCCTCCTGTCAGCCGCAGTGTGTAGCGGGTGTTGGCCAACAGCCTGGCGTTCGGGTTGAGCGTCGCCACGGTGTGCCCGTTCACGACCGTGGTGGTGACGACCGACCCCAGCACGGGCCCGACGGGCGCGGCGGCGGTGCCGCGTCGCAGGGTTACCGTGTTGCCGTTGGCTCCGCTGACCGCCTCACTGAACTCCGTGACCACGTTGGCGTTACGAGCCACACCCACCGCTCCGGCGCGCGGACTGGTTGCCGTTGGTGCGGTCGTGACGACGGTCGGTCGGGTCCCGTCAGTGGTGAACGACCACGTCGTGCTGGTTAGTGGCGTTCCGGTGGCGGCGTTGCGGATGGCTGTCGCACCGCCGGTGAGCGAGACCGTGTACTGAACACCGGGCGCCAGGTTGGCGTTCGGGTTCAACGTCGCCGTCCGCGTGGTGGCGTTGTAGGTCACCACCGCGTTGACCAGCGCGTTGTTCGACGTGCGTCGAAGCGCGAAGGTCGCCGGCCCGACACCGGTCACGTTGACGCTGAACGTCGCGGTGACATTGGTGTTGGTGATCACGTTCGTCTGTCCGGTGGTCGGAGTCCGTGCCGACAGGATCGGTGCCGGGTCGGCGACGACGACGGTGTTGGACACACCGGAGACCGGACCGGTCCCGATGTCGTTCACTGCCCTCACCTCGAACTGGTGGCTGCCCGGGGCAAGCCCCGTGACGACCGTCGAGGTCGGGGTGGCGGGAACGTCGACGGTGCGGGTCGGTGTGGCGCCCGCGACCACCGGGGCATCGAAGACGAGGACCTGGTAGCCGGTGATGGGTGAACCTCCATTGCTGCTCGGTGCGGACCAGTTCACGGTCGCGGCCAGTGCGCCGGGTCCGGCGGTGGCGGTGCCGATGACCGGAGCGCCGGGTGCGGTGATCCTGAGGTCGACTGTCTGGTCGGTGAACTTGAGCTGCTCGACGTTGCGGACGGTGTCCGTCCCGTCGGTGCCCGTGGTGTCCGTCACGGTGGTGACTGCGCCAACCGTGGTGACGGTGTAGTTGCTGCGCGGCCCGGCGAACACGGCGGTGTCCACCGAGGCGGGCCCGGTTGCCGGGTCCGCGACGACCTGCAGCTCGCGCACCGTGACCAGGTTGCCCGGGTCGACGAGCCCGGCGAAGACGGCCTGCTGCAGGGTCATTCCGGTGGTGCCGGCGCCGAAGGTTCCGGTCACCGCCTTGTTCTCCATCAGGTCGGTGCTGCCGATCTCGCTGCCGGGGTCGGCCGGGTTGGTGCGGACGCTGATCCGGACCTGGAGGGCCCGGTCCCCGTCGATGATGTCGTCAGCGCCACGACCGGTGATCGTGTCGCTCCCACCACCGCCGAGCAGGATGTCGCCGTCGCCCCAGACGTTGCCCACCAGGGGGCAGTGGCCCGAGGCGGAGTTGGCCACCACCGTGGCCGGGTCCGTCGTCAACGAGGCGGGCGGTAACAGGACGCCGAGGCCGGCGATCCGGTCGACGCCGCGTTGGTCGATCGCGTCGCAGCCGGTGAACCCTGCTCCGCCGATGGTGGCCGGCGCGAGGGACGTGCCCTTGATGACGTCGTCGAACTTGGAGCCCGAGTCGGCCTCCGTCTCCTGCCAGCGGTCGCGGTTGACGACCACCTGGATCGGGACTCCGACCAGGTTGTTGTTGATCTCCATGTCGTCGTCGGCGCCCACGGTGTCGTACTGGTGGAAGGCCCAGTCGAACCCACCGGCACCGGCGTTGCGGTCGATGGCCGCGTTCTGCGACATCAGGTCGTCACCGCCCTCGGCGTCGTAGTCGTTCTCGCCAGCCTGACCGACGAAGACGTCGTTGCCGGGTGCTGTCTCGGCCGGGTCGTCGAAGAACGGTGCACTGTGGTCGCCCTGGAGCAGGTCCTGCCCAGTGCCACCCTGGATCCAGTCGTCGCCACCGTCACCGAAGACGGCGTCGGCGCCCTGGCCGGCGATGATGAAGTCGTTACCGGGACCCGCGAAGGTCTCGTTGTCGTTGGCGCCGCCGTTGAGGAAGTCCTGACCGGAGCCACCGTGCACGATGTCGTCACCGATTCCGCCGTCGACTGCGTCGTTGCCCGGACCACCCTTCGGCACGTCGGCACCGGACAGGTCGGTGATGATGTCGTTGCCGTCGCCGCCGAGGGCGACGTCGTCTCCGCCGTTGCCCTCGATGACGTCCTTGCCGTCGCCACCCCAGAAGGTGTCGTTGTCGTTGCCCCCGAAGACCCGGTCTGCAGCCGCGGTGCCGTTGTAGACGGACTGGCCGTTGATGCCGGGCGGGTCGACGGTGTTGGTCTGGCGGTACTGGATCGTGCCGTCAGGCTTGCGAAGCAGCAGCAGCGACTCGTCGCAGTCCGTGGCCGGGTCGTCGGCAACGGTCGACCCGGACAAGGTGAACCCAGCCGGGGAGCCGGAGAGGTGACTGAGCTGGAACTTGCAGTCGGCGGTGGCGAACGCGTCGGCCTTCAGCGTGTTCGTTCCGTCGGTGTTGCGCTGGATCATCTCGGAGAACGAGTTGCCCTCGAGCTGGGTGCGGAGGTTCATACCGGGGGTGCGTGCCAGGTAGTAGAGCGGTCACCGTCCTGCAGGTTCTCCAGCTGTCGTCTGGAAGACGTAGTTGAAGGTGCTGCCCAGCAGGCCGCCGAACAGGTTGGTCACCTCGGCCAGGCCGCCGACCCACAGGTCGACGTCGTCGAGGCCGGTGGTGGTCTCGCCATTCACGTCGGCCCAGGCGCCGGTGCCGAACATGAAGTCGGCGGCGTCCGCCGGAACGGTCGTCGGTGATGGCGGGTCGACGATGGCCCGCGCCGCCGCCCGCTTGCCGGCCAGGGTGTTCGCGCCGGTGATCGATCGGGTGCTTGCCGTAGGCCGCCACGAAGTTGATCAGCGACTCGGGGTGCTTGAGGTGCTGACCGAAGTCGCTCCAGCTGGTGTACGGCGCCAGCTGGCCGTCGTTGGTCTCGGCGAAGATCTGCCGACGCACGTCGTTCAGCGGCGGCACGCCGGCCTCACGAGCCCGGGCCATGTTGATCGTCGGGCAGGTCGAGCGGCAGACCGAGCAGGTTGTTGCGCAGGGTCTCGGTCACGAACTCGTCGAGCTCGTTGCCGGCCTGGTCCGAGGAGCCCATGACGACGCTGCCGGCGCCTGCTGCGGCGTGAGCGGTCGCCGGCCGTGCGCCGTTGAAGAACTCCGGTGGGTTGAGGAACGCGGTCAGCAGGGGCAGCGAGTTGTCCGACTCGCCGCCGTTGGCGTCGGCGGTCGTGCGGGCGACGTCGTCGTCGAGCATGGAGTGCCCGAACCGGTAGACCGCGTGGGCGAACTCGGCCTCGATCGCCGGGTTGATGTCCGGGCGAGTAGACGTGGAACGGCCGGATCGCAGGCTGCACCTTGCGGGCGAACTCCTCGAAGACCAGGTGCTGGTACTCCATCTCGGTGACGAAGCGGGCCGCCTGGAACAGCCGCTCGCCGTAGCCGTAGCTACCGTGCCTGGGCCGTGACGCCGCGGCCTGCCAGTCGGCCAGGGTTGCCGGACCGGCGTGGCGTGTCGGGGTCAGGTGTTCTTGATGTCGTCCACCAGCCGGTTGTGCTCGGAGTGGAAGACCTGGTGGATCGTGGTCAGCGCGATGTTCTCGTTGCAGCGGCCGTCACCGCAGGCGAAGTGCGCGTTGAGCATCTCGTCGTCGTAGGTGCCGGCAGGCTGGTTGGCGAAGTCGGCCGACGGGGTGTTGTCGGCGTCCGGCGTGGGTGCCACCGGCGGGGTCGCCGGTTGTTGTCGGTGTCCTGCGGCGACGGGTCGGCGTTGTGCGCGATGTCGGTCAGGAACGGCGTGTCGAAGTGCAGCACGTTGGCCGGCACCGGGACGGGGTTGGCGAGGTCGCCCTCGACCAGTCCCGGTCGTGGTGACGTACTGCGGCAGGCCGCGGCGGCCCGGGAGGTACTTGCCGTAGGGGTCGGTGGCCAGCATCGGGATGTTGGTGACGTCCGTGTCCTGAGCCGCAGGCCGAGCAGGTCGTGGCCGCCTGCTTCTTGACCGAGGCCCAGGTCGACATGCCGCCCGTCCCGTCCGGCGAGCCGGTGTAGGTCTGGCCGGCGGGCAGGCCGCCGAGCAGCTTGCCGGTCGAGACGGCGGCCGGGTTGTCCGGGCCGGGCGTGCCGGTGCCGGCGACGTACTCGCGCAGGAAGACCTGGTGCGAGGCGTGCGAGGTGTAGGTCTGGCTCTGGTCGACCCAGGGGGTGTCGGTGTTGTTGGCGTTCTGGACGTCGTCCGGCGTGCCGAGGATGCCGTCCGGCCGGGCTGGTTCTGCGCCCGGGTCAGCACCATGAACCGCTGGCTGCGGCGGGACCTCGTCGCGCGTTGTCCGGCGACGTGGTCCGGGCCGGCGATCAGCGGGTCGTCGGCCTTCAGCGGGACGAAGACGGCGCTGCCGCTCTTGACGGTCTGGTCGACGCCGTGGTCGAAGAACTGGCCGAAGAAGGTGAACAGCGAGTTGTACGGCGGCGACAGCCCGACGTCGGTGGTGACGTTCGGGATGAACAGCGTCTTGTGCGCGGGCACGCAGCCGGCCGGGACGCCCGGCGACGGGCGTGGTGCCGTCGCGGGTCGGGGTCCGTCGTGCACGGGCACGGCGCCGGGTTGTCCTGGTGCGGACCGGGAACCCGGCGGCGGCGATGGCCGCGGGGTTGGTCGAGGTCTGGTCGACGATCAGGTTGCTGATCACGCGGGGCTGGGAGTCGACGACGTTGCCCGTGCTTCTGCTTGTAGGACGTCGGCCGGGCTGGCCGACCGGGAAGCTCGGGCGTGATCGGCTCGGCGGCGCGGAACTGGGCGTGGTCAGTCGCGGGAACGGCTGGTCGGCGGCGGCGAAAGTTCTCGTCGCCCGGCTTGAGGTTGTTGCACGAGCCGTCGACCGTGCGCAGGCCGTAGGACGTCAGGATGTCGGGCACCTGCTCCGCGTCGGGATGCCGTCACCGGGCTTGTTGAGCAGCGTGCTGCAGGGGTGGGCGCGTCGAGCGTGGTCGCGTGCCGCTCGGCGATCTTGATCTGCTTCAGGATGAACGACAGGTCACCCGCGGTGACCGCGAAGCCGTCCCGACCGGCGCCACCGCCGCCTGCGTAGCAGGAACTGTGGCGACCTGGACGACCAGCGCGACGGGAAGCAGCAGGGCCGTTACAGCCGCGACTACTGGCCGCGCCCACGGAGCAGATCGTGCGCGCGCCGTCGGCTTCTTGTCGACTTGATGATCTTCACTTCTCTCTCTTTCGCTCGCAATGTCTTCCCCCATTCAGTCAACTGACGCCCGATCGACGGCGGCGTACGCGT